>CAVYAX010000027.1:0-96627 GCA_963766525.1 uncultured Actinomycetes bacterium | reverse complement strand
TCTTCAGCCGGGGGACTCGCTCGGTGCTGACGTCGACGAGGCGCACCGGCCGGCCCGGCGCGACACCCGCTCGACCGCCAGCGCCTGCGCCGGCGCCGCGACCGCGCCCCGCGCTCGGCGCGGCGACGCGCTCCTCGACGAGCGTGTTCCACGCGTCGCAGCCGGGGCACTGGCCGTGCCAGCGCGCGGACGAGTGACCGCAGGCCGAGCAGACGTGAACCGTGGCGGAGCGTGCCATCTCACTGACATTAGGGCGCAGCCCCGACGTCTTCGCCCCCCTACGCCCTCCAGTTGGCCGATTCCGCGGCCGGGGCCGCGGAGCCAGCCTCTACGAGCCGAACTGGAAATGCACCGGGTCGGTCCCGACGGTCTGCACGTCGAGCTTGCGCAGGATCGCCTCCAGGTTCGTGCCGGCCGAGAAGCCGGCCGTGACGTAGACGCCGGTGATGACGTCGCTGGCGTGCGCGGCCTGCACGTTGGCCCATGGCTGATCGGGCCCGTTGCCCGGGTCGTCGTCGTAGCGGACCGTTCCGCTCGTCACGACCCAGTCGTGGAACGCGGTCTCCGACAGCGCCGGGTCCGGCTGCGTGTTCGGCGAGAAGATGACGTCGTGCTCGGTGCCCCCGGCGTCCTCCGTAAAGATGCGCAGGTAGGGCACGCCGACGGTCGTGTCGTTGTCCGTCGAGTAGCGCGCCCGGTAGGCGAGATGCGCGATCGAACCCAGCGTCAGCCCGTCAAGGCCGGCGTAGTACAGCGATCCGCCGGCAGCGCCGCCGTCGGGGTACGGGCCGAACTCGATGCCCTGCTCCGTGAGCTCTGCCGATGGGTTGGTCACCGAGAACGGCGCGGTCAGCGACCCGGCGAGGACGACGGTCGAAGTCGCGGCCGGCTCGCCCGGCGCGCCCGCATCCCCCTGCGCGCCCTGGGCGCCTGTGCGCACCCGTCGCGCCGGTGGCGCCCGTGGCGCCGGTCGCACCCGTCGCGCCCGTCGCGCCGCTCTGCCCGGCCGGGCCGGGGGCGGGCACGAGCGGCCTGGGCTGCGTCAGCCCGCGATTGATCCGCGCCTGCGTCCCCTTCGACAGCCTGTTGAGCCCGATCGATCCGCGCTTGATGTCGCGATTCTGGATCGTGCCGTTCTGGATCTGCGCGGAGGTGATCAAGCTCGCGGCGCCCGCGGTCGCGACCGCGCCGACGAGCGCGCAGATCGCGCCAACGATGATGGTCCTTGTCATGACGGTGCCCTCCCGGAGTGGGTGCTTCGCAGCAATCGACGCTAGAACGGCTGCGCGCCCGGCACCATTGCCAACCGTATAGGTGTGCTTGACGCGGCATCCCGCGCCGTCCGGAGTAGTTTGCGCTTGACAGACCGCGGCGCAGCCAGGCGCGCGGTCGCAGGAGGAGGTGTCACATGAGGGGGAGAATGCCGTCGCCCGCGATGGTCGTCGCGCTGATCGCGCTCGTCGTCGCGCTGTGCGGGACGGCGGTGGCGGCCGTCGACTTCGCCCGCAACGCCGGCGCCGTGGACGGCAGGAGCGCGGTCGCGTCGAGCGCCACGCTGAGCCAGGCGAAGGGCAAGCTCGTCGCGACGTCGAGCACCGGCAGCGCACGCGGGCGCCTCCCCGGCCGGTTCGTCTCGGACGTCATGCGCGGCGGCGCGACCTCGATCTCCAAGTACCTGCGCGCGGTCGACAACCAGCCCGGCCCGATGGTGGCGATCGCGACGATCCCCGGCATCGGGAAGTTCGAGGCGCAGTGCCGCGACCAGGACCCCGCGCCGGGCGTCGAGTCGACGCAGACGATCGTCACGTTCACCGCATCCGAGCCCGGCGGCGTCAACGTCTCGCGCCTGACCGGGCGCGACATCGAGGCCGCGCGCGACGGCATCGTCTTCACCGCGCTGCCCACCCAAGCGGTGCCGGTGATCAGCATCGCCGACACGATGTTCCAGCTCATCCTCCAAGCGGGCCCCAAGACCGTGTTCCTCAGCGGCTCGGCGCGCAGCGACGCCAACCGCACGGCCAACGCGGCGTGCCTGATCTGGGGGATCGCCCTGCGGGTGGGCTGAGCCGCGGGCTACTGGATCCCGGAGCCCGTCGCCGGCCCCTGCGGGGTGGGCGGCGGCAGCTTCGGGTTCGCCTCGAGCCACGCGCGGGCGGACGCGCCCGCCTCCTTCGCGACGACGGCAAGATCGGCGTCCGGCGCGGGCTTCTCGATGACGCCGAGCCCGACGAGCGTGCGGATGATCGACTCGATCGGGTCCGAGGCCCACTTCCACGGCTCGGGGAACTGGTCGCCGATCTTCGCGTTCGCCACCCACTCGACGAGGTGGCGATCGGCCAGCGAGATGTCGCGTTTCACGCGCCAGCTCGGGTCGACCCATCCGCCTCGCCGTCTCATGCCGACCAGGATCGCACAGCGCGATCGAACTCACGCGCGGCGGACGCCGAGCACGTATCGTCGGGCGACCACGACCGGGGAGGCCCATTGGGCGCCGAGGTTCGCATCTACGACACCACCTTGCGCGACGGCTGCCAGGCCGCCGGGCTCTCGCTGTCGCTCGCCGACAAGCTCAAGGTCGCCCGCCTGCTCGACGACTTCGGCGTCGACTGGATCGAGGGCGGCTGGCCGGCCTCCAACCCGAAGGACGCGCAGTTCTTCGAGGCCCTTCGCGAGGAGCCGCTGCGCCATGCGCGCGCGAGCGCCTTCGGCAGCACCCGCCGCGCCGGATCCAAGCCCGAGGACGACATGAACCTGCGCGTGCTGCTGGAGGCAGAGACGCCGACGGTCGCGATCGTCGCGAAGGCCTCGGACGTCCAGGTGCGCGGCGTGCTGCGCACGACGCTCGAGGAGAACCTCGCGATGGTGGCCGACTCCGTGCGCTACCTGAAGGCAGCGGGGCGCGAGGTCGTCCTCGACGCCGAGCACTTCTTCGACGGTGCCCGCTCCGATCGCGAGCATGCCTTCGCGGTGCTCGAGGCCGCGGCCGGCGCGGGCGCCGACTGGCTCGTCCTCTGCGACACGAACGGCGGCTCGCTGCCCGACGCCATCGGCGCGGCAGTGGCGGACGCCGTCGCGGCGTTCGGGCCGATCGTCGGCGTGCACGCGCACGACGACAGCGGCCTCGCGATCGCCAACTCGCTCGCGGCCGTGCGGGCCGGGGCCAGCCACGTCCAGGGGACGATCAACGGCTACGGCGAGCGCGTCGGCAACGCGAACCTCTGCACGCTGCTGCCCAACCTCGTCCTGCGGCTGGAGCGCGAATGCGCGGCCGCCGGCCAGCTCGACGGCCTGACGGCGCTGTCGCGGGCGGTCGACGACATCGCGAACGTCGCGCCGAACCCGCGCCAGCCATTCGTCGGCCGGGTGGCGTTCGCGCACAAGGGCGGCATCCACGTCCACGCGGTGGCGCGCGACCCGTCCAACTACGAGCACCTCGACCCCGCGCTCGTCGGCAACGAGCGCCGCATCATGGTGTCCGAGCTCAGCGGCCGCGCGACGATCTCGAAGCTCGCGGAGGAGTTCGGCGTGCACCTGGAGCCGGGCGGCGACGCCGAGCGGGTCGCGCTCGGCAAGGTCAAGCAGCTGGAGAGCCAGGGCTTTCAGTTCGAGGACGCCGCCGCGTCGTTCGAGCTGCTCGTGCGCCGCTGCGACACCGGCTACGACCCTCCGTTCGCGCCGCTCGCATACGCGGTGGACTCGCGCAAGGGGTCCGAGGACGGCGGGACGGTGTCGTTCGCGTCGGCAGAGGTCGCCGTCGGCGGCGAGGTCCTGCGCGGCGAGGCGACGGGCAACGGGCCGGTCGACGCACTCGAGAAGGCCGTGCGGCGCGCGCTGACGCCCGCCTACCCGAACCTCACGCAGGTCGGCCCGACGGACTTCCGCTCGCACATCGCGCGGCCGCTGGCCGGGGAGCGCGGGTCGGTCACGGTGCGGATCACCGGCAGCGTGCCGGGGGCGGCGCCGTGGACGACGATCGCGAGCTCGGGCGACCTGCTGCACGCGAGCTGGCTCGCGCTCACCGAGAACCTCGAGTACGCGGTGCTCACGCGCGCCGGCGTCAGCGCGAGCGTCGCGGCCGAGCTGCGCCCGGCCACGGAGCGCATCGCGTTGCGCGACCTGGCTGTCGTGCTCGTCGGCGAGCTGACGCCCGCCGACGTGGAGGTCCTCGACGCGGTCGTGGCCACGGACTGGACCACGACCGCGCTGGACATCTCCGACGCCGCCGATCGCACGCTCGCGGCGTGCGCGACGGCGCTCGGCGCGGCGGTCTTCTACTCGTTCGGCAACTTCTGCGCGGTCGCGGCGCATCCGCGCTGGGAGTCCGTGCGGCGCGTGAACTTCCTCAAGGGCCGGCCGGAGAACCAGGTCGGCAGCGTGACGACGACGCGCGATCGCTACGGCCTGCTGTTCGACTGGCGCGCGCTCCCGGCGGGCTTGACGCAGGCCCGCGTGATGGCGCTCATGGACGCGTTCTTCGAGCTCGGCCCGATGGGCTTCCGCGGCCCGGCGGCCGCGATCATCCCCGGCCATTGCTCGTCGCTGGACGCCGAGACGCGCACGACGCAGGTCATCGCGCCCGGCTATCGGTGCGAGTCGAACCTGCTGCTCGACGAGATCCTCGGCCTCGTCGAGGACGACTTCTTGTTCATCACGTCGGCGAACGTCTCGAGCGGGGTCACGGGCCGCGTCGAGCCCGCGCACTACGACCTGCGCGGCATCCGGGAGGACTTCGGCCACCAGGACGGCGTCGTGCTCATCGGCCACCGCGCGGAGGCGAAGGTGCGAGCGACGTACCCCCGGCACCTGCCGATGTCGACCTCGATCGTCGCGTTTCACAAGCTCGGCGTCGACGAGGACGGCGAGCCGGCGATCGTGCTCGAGCGCCACGGGTCGCTCGACGTCGAGCCGATCCGCGAGATCTGCGCGAGCCACGGGTTCGGGCTCGTGCTCGAGGCCGGCGCGCGGACGCGCCTGCCGATGCGCGACGACGCGCCCGCGCCGGCGTAGCCGCTCCGCGCCTCCGCGCCCCCTCCGCCTCCGCGCGCCCTTCCCGCGCCTCCGTGGCCCCTCCGCCTCCGCGCGCCTTCCTGCGCCTCCGCGCCGCGCGGCCTATGCCGCGTCGAGCGCGCCGAGGACGTCCGCGACGAGGTCGCCGGCGTCCTCGACGCCACAGCTCAGGCGGACGAAGCCGGGCGAGACCTCGTCGATGCCCCAGCGCAGCCGGCGCTCCGCCGAGCTGTGCACGCCGCCGAAGCTCGTCGCCTCGGCAACCAGGCGGCACGCCCCCAGGAACGCCTGCGCGCGCTCCTCGGTCTCGAGGTCGAAGCACACGACGCAGCCGAAGCGCCCGCCGAAGCTCCGGGCGGCGAGCGCGTGCGCGGGGTGGCTGTCGAGACCGGGATAGACGACGGCGGCGACGTCGTCGCGGGCCTGCAGGGCGGTCGCGAGCACGAGCGCGGTTGCGCACTGGCGCTCGTGGCGGACGTCGAGCGTCGCCAGCGAGCGGTGCGCGAGCCACGTCTCGAGCGGGCCGGCGATCGCGCCGGTGAGGCCGCGCCAGGTGCGCAGCGCCACCGCCCGGGCCGGGTCGCGCACCGCGACGTAGCCGAGCACGAGGTCAGAGTGGCCAGTGAGCAGCTTCGAGGCGCTGGACATCGAGACGTCGGCGCCGAGCTCGAGCGGGCGCTGCGTCAGTGGCGTCGCGAGCGTGTTGTCGACCACGAGCTGGGCACCGGCCGCGTGCGCGTCCGCGGCGAGCGCGGCGACGTCAAGGACGAGGAGGCCGGGGTTCGACGGCGTCTCCACCCACACGAGCGTCGCGCCGGGCAGCGCCGCGCGGACCGCGTCCTCGTCGGACGTCACGATGCGCACCTCGATCCCGCGCGGGCGCAGCTGCTCGGCGGCGATCGTGCGCACGCCGGGGTAGCAGTCGCCGGGCACGACGACCACGTCACCTTCATGAAGGCCGTCCATGAGCACCGCCGCCACCGCCGCCATGCCGGACGAGAACAGCACGACCTCGCCGCCCTCGAGCTCCCCGAGCGCGCCCTCGTACGCCGACCACGTCGGGTTCGCGTAGCGGGCGTAGCCGTAGCGCGACGCGTCGCTCGGCCCCGCAAGGTGGTACGGCGCGGCGAGCACAGGGCCGGGCAAGAACGGCTCGCCCTGCTCGGCATGCGGGAGCCCGGCGTGCACCACCCGGGTCGCGGGGCGGCCCTCGGCCGCCGGCGGCGCTTCCCCGGCGGCGCGCGGAGGCCAGTCGCTCATCGACGGCATGCTACGCGCGCCGAGCGCGCCGCCGCGGAGGCGCGCGAGCGACGGCGCCCGAGCGCGCCGGCGGTGGAGGCGCGCGCGGGAGGCGCCGGGCGCGCCCGCGGGGTGGCACGGACGCTACGCCGCGGCGGAGACGAGCTTCAGCGCCGGCGTCGGGCGCGGGCCGGCGAGCGCGGTGGCCCGCTCGGCCGCGTCGAGCGAGCAGGCGGCGAGGAGCGCGTCGACGGCGTCGGGCGCTTGCGCCCGCGCCACGCGTACCGCGCGCGTGCTGAAGACGATGAGGCGCAGCGGCGTCGCGGCCACCACAGCGGCCGTCGGGTATGCGGCTCGACGCGTCGACAGGTCGCCGAACACGTCGCCGGGGCCGAGCTCGTCGACGGTCTCGCCCGCGCAGCGCACGAGGCCGCGTCCCTCGCCGATCAGCACGAGCGCGTGGTGCAGCGACCCGCCGAGCAGGACCCGGCGCCCGGCCGGGACCCACACGTCCTCGGCGAGGGGAGCGAGCTGACGGAGCTCGTCGAAGCTCAGCGAATGCAGGTGCGTCAGGGCAGCCAGCCGTAGCGTCTCCATGACCCTGCGGCGTGACTTACGACCGAACATCGTTCGCTGGCCCTGCACGATCCGCGCTCGAACATGCGGCCAGGGCTCCCCGGCGCCTCCCTATCCTGGCCTCATGACGCCTGCCGTCGAGGCCGCCGACCGCTTGTACGAGCGCTGGAACGACGCGGGCCTCTCCGTGCTCTCAGACAGCGTCGACCCGGCGATCGAGCTCATCTGCGATCCCTTGCGGCCCGTGGAGACCGCGCTGCGCGGGGTGTCCGGCTGGCAGGAGTGGGTCAGCCGCTGGGAGCACCACTACGTGAACGTCCACGTCACCGTGGATGGCCTCGTCCCGATGGACGCAGAGCACGTGCTGGCATTCGTCTCGATCAGCGCGACGCCGACCGGCGCCGCGACCCCGCTGAGCTGGGCGGCAGCGCACCTCTGGACCCTGCGCGAGGGCCGCATCGCCGGCTGGGAGCCGCACCTCGACCTCGCCGCCGCGCGCCGCACGCTCGACGCGTAGGCCGCGTCAGTCCTCGCGAAACAGCTCGCCCAGATCCAGCGAGAACCCCGGCAGCTGCGGCGACGTCAGCTGCTCGTCTCGCTCGAGCTCGAGCACGACGTCGAAGACCGCTGCCTCCGGTCCCGACCTGCGAAACACGCGAACGGCCAGTGCGCGCGTGTCGACGAGCCAGAGCTCTGGCAACCCTCGCTCCTCGTAGATCCGCTTCTTGACGCCGACGTCGTAGCGCCACGTCGACTCCGAGCGCACCTCGATCGCGAGGTTCGGCATCGGGTACGGCGGCTGGTCATTGCGGCCCGGAACGCGATCCTCCGCATACCAGAGGATGTCCGGGTTGTAGACGTTGCGCTCGTCGAGCTTGACGTCGATCGGGCGGATCGCGAGACCGCGGCCGCACTTGGCTCGCCTCCAGACCTGGAGTGCGAAGTGCAGCTCGGAGCATGCCAGCTCGTGCGGAAGCTTCGGCGCGTGCAAGACGACCTCACCTTCGATGAGCGAGGTCCTGGGCGGAGCTTCCGGCCCCGCGAGGTACTCGTCGGCCGTCATCAGGGCGCCAACTGCCATGGCGTTCATCGTAGCTCGGCCCTCCTCGCGTTCCAACAGGTCTCATACCTGTCATAGGCGCGAGCAGCCGAACTTCGCCCCCCAACGACCGAGGGCGGCCTCGCGGGGCCGCCCTCGTTCAAGCCTTCAGATGAAGCCGTGCGTCAGGTCGTCGGAGGCTCCTCGACGGACGGCTGGTCGAGCGCGCCACTCGGCTCGGCCGGGCCGTCTTCGGCCTCGGCGCTGCCGCCGCCGACCGAGGCCGGCACCTTCTTCGGCTCGACGACCGTCAGGGTGACCTCGCGGTCGTCCTCCGGCGGCGCCTTCTCGACCATGATCGTCGCGCCCGGCGTCAGCTCGGAGCGCAGCACGAAGTCCGCGAGCGGATCCTCGATGTAGCGCTGGATCGCGCGACGCAGCGGGCGGGCGCCCATCGACGGGTCCCAGCCCTTCTCGACGAGCAGGTCCTTGGCTTCCTCAGTGAGCTCGAGCTGCAGCCCGCGATCGGCCATCGACTCCCGGATCCTCCGTAGCAGCAGGTCGACGATCTGCTTGATCTCGTCCTTCTGGAGCTTGTGGAAGACGATCACGTCGTCGATCCGGTTGAGGAACTCGGGACGGAAGACCTTCTTCAGCTCGCCCATGATCCGGTTCTTCATGTCGTCGTACGTGATGCCGGTCTCGTCGTCGGAGACGGCGAAGCCCAGCGGCGTGTTGCGAGCGATCTCGGAGGCGCCGATGTTCGACGTCATGATCACGATCGCGTGACGGAAGTCGACCGTCCGGCCCTGCGAGTCGGTCAGGCGCCCATCCTCGAGGATCTGCAGGAGGATGTTGAAGACGTCCGGGTGAGCCTTCTCGATCTCGTCGAGCAGCAGCACGCAGTACGGCTTGCGGCGAACCGCTTCCGTGAGCTGGCCGCCCTCGTCGAAGCCGATGTAGCCCGGCGGCGAGCCGACGAGCCGCGACACGGAGTGCTTCTCCATGTACTCGGACATGTCGACGCGGATCATCGCGTCCTCGTCGCCGAAGAGGAACTCGGCGAGCGTGCGCCCGAGCTCGGTCTTGCCGACGCCCGACGGTCCGAGGAACACGAAGGAGCCGGTCGGCCGCTTCGGGTCCTTCAGGCCCGCACGCGAGCGGCGGATCGCCTTCGAGATGACCTCGACGGCGGCCTGCTGCCCGATGACGCGCTTGTGGAGCTCGTCCTCCATCCGCATGAGCTTCGCGGTCTCCGCCTCGGTGAGCTTGAAGACCGGGATGCCGGTCCACATCGAGACGATGTCGGCGATCTCCTCCTCGCCGATCGACGGGCGCTCGGTCTCGGCCTCGCCGGCCTCCCACTGCTCTTCGAGCTCACGCTTGCGCTGAGTCAGCCGGCGCTCGGCGTCGCGGAGGTTCGCGGCCTTCTCGAACTCCTGCGCCTCGATCGCCGACTCCTTCTCGCGCCGCGTCGTCTCGATCTCCTCTTCGAGCTCGCGATACACGGGCGGGGAGGTCATCGACTTGATGCGCATGCGCGAAGCGGCCTCGTCGATGAGGTCGATCGCCTTGTCCGGCAGGAAGCGGTCGGAGATGTAGCGGTCGGCCAGCTCCGCCGCAGCCTCGAGGGCCTCGTCGGTGATCTGCACCTTGTGGTGCTGCTCGTAGCGATCGCGCAGGCCCTTGAGGATCTGCACGGTCTCCTCGGTCGTGGGCTGCTCGACGCGGATCTGCTGGAAGCGACGCTCCAGCGCGGAGTCGCGCTCGAGGTACTTGCGGTACTCCTCGAGCGTGGTCGCGCCGATCGTCTGCAGCTCGCCGCGCGCCAGCGCCGGCTTGAGGATCGAGGCCGCGTCGATCGCGCCCTCGGCCGCGCCGGCACCCACGAGGTTGTGGAGCTCGTCGATGAACAGGATGATGTCGCCGCGCTGGGTGATCTCCTTCATCACCTTCTTCAGGCGCTCCTCGAACTCGCCGCGGTACTTCGACCCGGCTACCAGCGCCGCGAGGTCGAGCGTGTAGATCTGCTTGCCCTTCAGCAGCTCCGGCACGTCCGAGGTCGTGATCCGCTGAGCGAGGCCCTCGACGACGGCGGTCTTGCCGACGCCGGGCTCGCCCACGAGCACGGGGTTGTTCTTCGTGCGCCGCGAGAGGATCTGCATGATCCGCTCGATCTCGGTCTCGCGACCGACGACCGGATCCAGCTTGCCCTCCTCGGCGAGCTTCGTGAGGTTGCGCCCGAACTGGTCGAGCAGCTTCGAGGACTTCTTGCCCTCGCCCGACGAGCTGCCGGACGTGCCGGCGCCCGAAGCCGCGCCCGCGCCGGCGCCCTGACGGCGACCGCCGGGACCGGACAGCATCCGGATGACCTCGTTGCGGATCTTCTCGGAGTCCGCGTCGAAGTCCAGCAGGATGCGCGCAGCGACGCCCTCGTTCTCGCGAACGAGGCCGAGCAGGATGTGCTCGGTGCCGATGTAGTTGTGGCCCAGGCTCAGCGCCTCGCGCAGCGCAAGCTCGAGCACCTTCTTGGCACGCGGCGTAAACGGGATCTGACCGGAAGTGACCTCTTCGCCCGATCCGACGATCCGTACAACCTGCGCACGAACGCGCTCGACAGTGATGTCGAGGCTCTCGAGGACCCGCGCAGCGAGACCTTCTTCCTCGCGGAGAAGGCCGAGCAGGATGTGCTCGGTCCCGATGTAGTTGTGCTTGAGCGTGCGCGCCTCTTCTTGCGCGAGAACGACCACCTGACGGGCTCGCTCTGTGAATCGCTCGAACATGCTGCTGATCCTTCCTGCTTGGGCGGGGCCTCTAGCCTCGGTTCATGCGTGGTCCGGATGGTGGGGCCTGTGGGCAGCGGACTACCCGACTGTCCATCCCTTCGGCGCCGCCGTCGAAAAAGATGAGTGCTCGGGTGCAGTTGGCGGGCTTGGCCAGTCTACCAACGCAGGTGAAGGGCAAACGTTGCGTTCGCGCACACAGGCGCGAACCGATCAGAGCCCGACGTCGATCTTCGTGACCTTCAGCTGGATCTTGCGGCCGTTTGGCAGCGCGACCTCGACGACGTCGTTGCGCTTGCTGCCCAGCAGCGCCTTGCCGACGGGCGACTCGTAGGACAGCCGCTCCGGCGGCTTGGCCTCGGGCGAGCCGACGATCGTGAACTTCTGCGCCTTGCCCGTGTCCTCGTCCTTGACGCTGACGATCGAGCCGACTTGGACGACGTCCGTCTTGACGTCCTCGGCCGCGATCACGGTCGCCGAGCGCAGCCGATCCTCGACCTGGGCGATCCGCGCCTCGAGCATCGCCTGCTCGTTCTTGGCGTCGTCGTACTCGGAGTTCTCCGTGATGTCGCCGAACTCGCGAGCCTCCTTGATGCGCTGCGCGACCTCGCGGCGCTTGTCGCCCTGAAGATGAGCAAGCTCGACCTTGAGCTTCTCGAGTCCGTCGGCGGTGAGGATGACGTCCTTGGGCATGTGCTCCCGGGGGATAGAAACCGACGAATTCCCGACCCCGTTCGAAGCGAGTTCGGCTGCTGGCGACGCGAGAGGATAGCAAGCGACCCAAACAGAATGGACCGACGTTCGTAACAGCTGTAACAGGTCAGCTGTTTCGCTCGTGCAGCAGCCGCAGCCCCGTGAGCGTCAGCAGGTCGTCGACCTCGTCGATGAGCTCCGTGAACGGGACGATCGCGCTCGCGAGCCCGCCCGTCGCGATGACGTCCGTGTCCTCCCCCAGCTCGTCGAGCAGCCGCCGCAGGATCCCGTCGATCGCGCCCGCGAATCCGTAGACGACGCCCGAGCGGATCGCGTCGACCGTGCTCTTGCCGATGACGGCCTTGGGCGGCAGCAGGTCGATCGTCGGCAGCTTCGCGCCGCGCGACGTGAGGGCGGCGAGCGAGATCTCCACGCCGGGCACGAGCACGCCCCCGAGGAAGTCGCCTTCGCCGCCGATGACGTCGAAGTTCACCGACGTGCCGAAGTCCACGCAGACCGCCGGCCCGCCGAAGCGGTCGCGGATCGCGACCGCGTTCGCGAGCCGGTCGGCGCCGATCTCGCGCGGGTTGTCGTAGCGCAGCATCATCCCCGTCTTCAGGCCGGGCCCGACGGCGAGCATCTTGTGGCCGAGGTAGCGCTCCCCCATCGCCAGCCACTCGGGCTCCAGGCGCGGCACCGTCGAGGAGACGATCGACGAGCCGATGTCCGCGAGCCCGACCCCGCGCAGCTCGAGCAGGTTGCGCAGCGCGGCGCCGATCTCGTCGGCGGTCGACTCGGGCACGGTGGCGAAGCGCCAGTGCTCGACGAGCCTGCCGTCGCGGAAGGTCCCGAAGTGCGTCTGGGTGTTGCCGACGTCGACCGCGAGCAGCATCGGCTCGACTCTATGCCCCCGCGCGTGGTTCGTCCTACTCGGTCATGGACCGACCAAGGCGAACCGCGACGCGCCGCGGATCAGCTGTGCGCCTGCGCCGAGGCTCGCGCGCGCTGCACGAGCGCGACGGTCGCCGGCCGCACGTCCTTGGCCGTCTGCAGCGGCTCGTCGAAGAGCGCGCGCGCCGCGGCGGACTGGCCTGCGCCCGTGCAGCTCAGGTCGATGCCGTAGCGGTCGATGCCCGTGCAGACCGCGGACACCGCGCCGCGCGCGCCGGCGATCTCGCGCGCGATGAGCAACAGCCCGTCCGCGTGGTCTTTGTTGAGGTGCGCGACGGACTTCGCGGCGATCGGCGCCGTCGGGTCGGGCTCGGCGGCGCGGTACTCGTCGTGGCTGACCGTGGCCATGCTCGCGAAGCCGCCGACCCAGCGGATGCGGTCGACCTCGAGCACCCACAGCGTGAAGTCGTCCCAGCCCGCGTAGAGCATCGCGCCCGGGACGGCCGCGGCGTGCGCGTCGAGCGCCGCGTCCGCGCGCTCGCCCTCGGGCCGCACGGCGCGGCCGGCGAGCGTGATGCGCGGCCGGTCGAGCGGGTCGCCGGGCAGCGACGGGTCGTTGATCGCGAGGCTCGCGCGCGGGTCGTGCAGGAGGTTGCGCCCGTGCTCGGCCATCGACGAGACGAGCAGGACGGGATCGCCGTCTCCGGTCGGCCCGTAGACGACCAGCGAGCACCAGGGATCGCCGTCCTCGCCGACCGTCGCCAGGTAGCCGACGCTCATCTGCGAGACGAGCGTGCGCGCCTCCTCGGCCGGATCGCGCCGGCGCGGGCTCTCGATGCCGGTTTCCGTCGATTCGCTGCCATGTGCGCTCACGAGGCGGAGGCTACGTGATCGGAAGCGGCGGCCCGGCGCGGCGCACCCCCTCGGTCACCGGCAAGGCCGCAAGCGCGTCCGAGAGGCGCTCGCCTCGCCGGCGTGCGCAGGTCGAAGTCGAGCTCGAGCAGCGGGATGAGGACGAAGCGCCGCGCGAGCACCTGCCGGTGCGGCAGCGCGAGGCGGTCGGTGACGAGCTCGACGTCGCCGAGCAGCAGGACGTCGACGTCGATCGGGCGCGGGCCGTGGCGCGGGCCGGCGGCCGCCCGGCCGAGCTCGCGCTCGACGGCCTTGCACGCGTCCAGCAGCGCCTCGGGCTCGAGGCCGGTCTCGATCCGCAGGCAGGCGTTGAGGAACTGCGGCTGGTCGAGGATCTCGCCGACGGGGTCGGTGTCGTAGGTCGACGAGCTGGCGAGCACCCGCACGCCGTGCGCGGGCAGCGCCGCGACCGCCGCCTGGAGGTGCGAGCGGCGGTCGCCGACGTTCGATCCGAGGCCGAGGTAGCCGATGCTCATCCGCGCGCAGTTTGACGCGCCCGCGGCGGGCGAGCATGATCCTCGCCGATGCCGCGCATCGTCCAGAGCCTGATCCTCGCGCTGGCCCTCGCCGCGACCGGTGCATGGGCGATCGCCGCCGCCGAGAGCGAGCCGCTGCCGCTGGACACCCCGCTCACCGCCGATCTCGACGACGACGGCGACGCCGAGACCGTGCGCGCGCACGAGGTCCAGTGCTTCACCGAGGACGGCCCGAAGCCGCCGCCGTGCGAGCCGCAGAGCCTGCGGTCGATCTACGTGGAGGTTGCCGACACCTGTGGCCGCACCCTCAAGGTGTCGCGCGAGATGGACTTCGCGAGCCTCGCGGAGATCGTCGACGCGGACGGCGACGGCCAGAGGCACGAGCTGGCCTTCGAGCTGCGCGCAGGCGCGACCGCCCGCGGCGTGCAGGCGAAGGTCATCCGGTTCCGGAGCAACGCCGCCGGCTGCATCGCCGTCCAGAAGACGCTGTTCTCCTACCCGCGGCCAGAGACGATCGGCCGGCGCCCGAAGGGGTCGGCGTTCCGGAGCGGGTTCATCTCGCTGCGCAACTTCGACAAGACCCGCAAGGGCCTTGAGCTGCGCACGGACGAGACGTACTCACGGCCGACGGATCCCGGCTGCTGCCCGTCCTGGCGCCGCGTGACGACGTGGACCTACGTCTCGGGGTCGGGCTACAGGGCCTACCGCACGCAGCTCACGCGGATCCCCCGGCCGACGTAGCGCGGCACCCCAAAGCAAAGGAGAGCCTCGTGGGCAAGGTGGTCATGTACAGCTCGGTGTCGGTGGACGGCTTCATCGCGGACGAGAACGACCAGCCCGGACCCCTGTTTGACTGGTTGCTCAGCGGTGACGTCCCGTTGGACGAGAGCGGCGCGTTGAAGGTGTCGCAGACGTCCTACGACTACACGCGGGCGTACTGGGACCAGATCGGGGTGACGATCGCCGGCCGCCACGTCTTCGACATGACGGACGGCTGGGACGGGAAGCCTCCGAGCGGGATCGACCACGTCGTCGTCGTGACGCACCGGCCGCAGCCCGAGGGCTGGGACCCCGAGGCGCCGTTTCACTTCGTCGACGGCGTCGAAGCAGCCATGGCCAAGGCGCAAGAGCTTGCGGGTGACCGCACCGTCGAGGTCGCCGCTGGTGACGTCGGTGGCCAGATGCTTGCCGCGGGCCTGGTCGACGAGGTGCGCATGGACGTCGTACCCGTCGTGTTCGGGTCCGGCAAGCGCTACTTCGGGTCTGTCGACGGGCAGCACCTGTTGGAGGATCCTGACGTGGTGATGCAGGGCAACCGGGTGCTCCACCTGCGCTATCGGGTGCGCCGTTGACCGATCTGGGCGGGTACGCGAAGCAGCCCGTGTGCGGCTGCGCACCCGGTGCGCCGGCCGCTCAGCCGATCCGCAGCGTGACGCTCGTGCTCGTCGCCGACCTGCCGCGGCCGAGCACGAGCTCGTAGCGCCCGGAGCGCAGGCGGCGCGCGGACCGCAGGCGCAGCGTTCCCCTGCGCAGGGTCCCGCGTGCGACGGGCCTGCCGTTGAGGACGAGCCGCGCGCTGGTGGTCCTCGTCGTCACGACCTTGCAGGTGACCGTGAGCTTGCCCTTCGCGGCCTTCTTGGCCGCCTTGCAGGTCACGGTGCCCGCGGGCCCGCGCGGCCCCCGGTCGCCCTTCGGGCCGGCGGGGCCGGCGGGGCCGGCCGAGCCCGTGCCGGCGGGGCCGGCGGGGCCGGGCGGTCCCGAGGTGCCGGTCCCGGCGGGACCTGCCGGGCCGGCCGCCCCGGCCGGACCCGTCGGCCCGGTCGCGCCGGTCGCGCCGGTGGGGCCTGTCGCGCTCGGCGGGTCCGCCGCGACGAAGCTGCGGTCGGCGCCGTTGGTCGTGCCGAGCCGGTTCGTCGCCGTCAGCCGGAAGTGGTAGGTCTGACCGGCGACGAGCGTCCCCGACGGCACGCTGAGGTAGAGCTCGTCGCGGCCCGCGCCCGCGCTCGCGCCGCCCGCCGGCAGCGTCGTGCCGTACGCGGTCGAGGTGCCGAGCTGGAAGCGGTAGGTCGTCTCCTCCCCGTTGGGGTTGAGCGAGCCGTTGAGCGTCGCGCCGGTGGCCGTGACGGTCGTCGCGGCGTCCGTGTGGACGGCCGGCAGGAGCGATGGCACGCGGGTGGTGAACGTCTGGTCAGAGCCGTAGCTCGTGCCGCCGGCGTTGTGCGCCACGACGCGGAAGTGGTAGGTCGTCGCGGGCTCGAGCCCCGACACGACGACCGCGACCGCGACACCGCCCTCGCCGTCGTCGCCCAGCGCCGCGTCGGGCGTCGGGACGCTCTCGCCGTAGGCGGTCGTCGGGCCGTACTCGAAGCGATACGTCGTGGCCTGCGAGCGCGGGTCGATCGTCGCGAGAAGCGTCGCGCGCGCGGTCGTGACCTCGATCGCGCCGGCGCCACCGACGGCCGGCGCACCGCGATCGATCGGGTCGCAGGTGTTGGCGACGGTGTCGGTCGCGTCCGCGAACACGCTGCCACCGTCGGGGTCGCACGTGACGCTGTCGACGAAGTGATCGCGCGACCACAGGACGTCGGCGCCCGCGTCGCCGAACAGGCTGTCCTGGCCGGCGCCGCCGGTGACCTCGTCGGCGCCGCCGTCGCCGTGCAGCGTGTCGGCGCCCCCGGCCCCGTCGATCGTGTCGGCTCCCGCGCCGCCGCTGATGTCGTTCGCGGCGCCGTCGCCCGTGAGGTGGTCGTCGCCGTCGCCGCCGGTGAGGTCCGCGATCGGTCCCGAGAGCGTGTCGCGTGCGCCGGGCGCCCCGTCCTCCGAGCCCCCCTGCGTCGGCCCCGTGCCGCCCAGCGTCACGGTCACGGACTGCGCGTGGTCGGCGTAGTCCAGCCGGGTCAGCGCGTCGCCCTCGAGCGCGTCGCCGCCAGGTCCGCCGGACAGCAGCCCGTCGCTGCCGGTCCACGAGTACAGGACGTTGACGCAGGTGTTCGGGTCACCGGGGTCGCTGCAGATGATCGCCTGCGCCTGGCCGTCCTGCGACCCGTGGACCCGCAGGTCGTCGGCTCCGGGGCCGCCGTGCGCCTCGACGCCGATGGTGTCCAGGTACGGGGACGGCGGTGCGTCGACGCTGTCGTCGCCGTCGGCGCTCAGCACCACGACCCGGCCGCCGACGAACGAGCAGTCGGCGGTGTGGGCGCCCGCCGGCTCGCACCGATCGCTGCCGGCGTAGACGGGCGCCGCCGCGTCTTCGATGCCGACGGTCCCGATGCTCGAGGCTTCCGCCACCGTGATGTCGTTGTCCACCCCGGCGCCGGCCACCACGTGGAGCTTGTTGTCGAAGATGTCGTAGTAGACGTCCGTCGCGGTCGGATCGGTGGTGAACGTGTCGTCGGCGGTCTGCACCGTGGTCGCCCCGCGGGTCAGCGAGAGGCGGTAGTGGTACGTCGCGCCGGGCATCAGGTCGTCGAGGAACGCGTCGACCGTCGCCGGGGTCGTCCCGGTCGCGGACGCCGGCGACTTCGTCGTCCCGTAGGCCGTCGTTGGCCCGTACTCGATCGCGAACTGCGAGAAGCCGTCGGCGGCGTTGTGGTTCACGGTCGCGGAGATCGTCGCGTGCGCGTGACCGACCCGCTCGCCGGCCGGCGCGATCGCCGGGGCGTCGCTCGTCGTCGTGAACTCGGTCGCCTGCGGGGTGTAGCTGCGCGACCACGCGGAGTCGCCGGCGTCGGCCCGCACGTCGAGGAACACGAGGTAGCGAGCGCCGGGCGCCAGGCCCGTAGCGGTCTCCGCGACGTCGTGGACGGCGTCGTCGGCTGCGATCGCGCTCGGCGCCGCCGGGACGAGGATGTCCGGGCCGCCGCCGTTGGCCCGGACGAGCCGGAACTGGTAGGTCGCGTTCGCCGCGCCGTTCGCGTCGACGGTCCCGTGGAGCGTCGCGGTCGTGTTCGTGAGGTCGGTCGCCGCCTGGGCGACCGAGCGCGGATCGGGCCGCACCTCGGACGTCATGCCGACCGGGATGTTGCCGTCCAGCGCGATGCGCACGGCCTCGCCGCCGTCGAACGAGGCGCGGACCGCGCCACCCGCCGACGACGTGGTCGCCCGCTGGCTCAGGGCTGTGAGGATCGAGCCGGTGTAGATCGCGGCGCCGTAGATCGGGCTGGATGCGCTGCCGCCGTCCGCGCGATTCACGCTCACGCGCGATGTCTGCGGGCCTGCCGGCGCGAGCGAGTACCAGACCGAGCGGATCGGGACGAAGAACTCGTGACCGGGCTCGCCGGCCTCGGCCGTCGCGGCGTCGAGGTCGACGAACAGCTCGCTCGCCGGGATCGGGGTGGCGTCGGCGAAGTTGTCGTTGGCCGGCGGCGCGGCCTGCGCCGCGGAAGTCGTCGCGAGCAGCGCGACGAGCAGCGTCATCGCAGCGAGTCGAGTCCTCATCCGAGCACCGTAGATCGGCGCCCCCGGGTCAGTCTCTGGACCTTCGCATAGTGCGAGACTTGCCGGAGGGACCAGTAGGTGACGGGATCAGTCGTCGAGCTCGCCGAGCTCGCGCCAGACCTCGACCGACACGTCGTCGACGACGAGCGGGATCGGCGGCTCGGGCTTGGCCGCCTTGACCGAGACGGCCTGGGCGTCGAAGTCCTTCAGGAGGCGGTCGGCGATCGCGGCGCAGAGGCGCTCGAGCGTCTTGTCGGAGCGCTGCGTCGCGACGAGCGCCGCGACCTCGCAGACGCGCCCGTAGTCGACCGTGTCCTCGACGCGGTCGGTGACCGTCGCGTCGGCCTCGCCGAGCTCGAGGCGGATGTCGAGGATGAGCCGCTGGCCGACCTCGCGCTCCGCGGCCGTGACGCCGTGGTGCGTGTAGAGCGAGAGGCCGTTCACCTCGACGGTGACGACCGTCTGGATGCGGTCCTCGTCTTCGTCGAACTCGTCGCCGTCTAGCGCCTCGTCGTCGGCGTCGTCTCCGGATCCCATCGCCCGGCCAACGTAGCAGCCGCGACCGCGAGCGCATCGCGCGCCTCGGCCACGTCGTGGACGCGGAAGATGCTCGCGCCGGCGGCGAGTGCGAGGACGTTCGTGGCGATCGTGCCGGCGACGCGCTCCTGCGGGCCGCGCCCGGTGATCGTGCCGAGAAACGACTTGCGCGACGTCCCGACGACGAGCGGGCGACCGAGCTCGGCGAGCTCGCCGAGCCGACGCAGGAGCTCGAGGTTGTGGTCGACGGTCTTGCCGAAGCCGATCCCCGGGTCCAGCCAGACGCGGTGCTCCGCGATCCCCTGCGCGACCGCGAACTCCAGGCGCGCCGCGAGGAACGCCTTGACGTCGGCGACGACGTCGTCGTAGACCGGGTGCCGTTGCATCGTGCGCGGCTCGCCGAGCATGTGCATGAGGCAGACGTCGCAGCCGCGGCCGGCGACGAGCGCGGCCATCGCGGGGTCGCCGCGCAGCGCCGTGACGTCGTTGACGATCGTCGCGCCGGCGTCGATCGCGGCAGCCGCGACCGCGGCCTTCGACGTGTCGATCGACAGCCGCGCACCGGCCCCCGCAAGGCCTTTGAGCACCGGGAGGACGCGCCGCAGCTCCTCGGCCTCGGCCACCGGCTCGGCGCCCGGCCGCGTCGACTCCCCGCCGACGTCGAGGATCGCGGCGCCCTGCGCGATCAGCTCGCGCCCATGCGCGATCGCCGCGCGCGCGTCCAGCCACTCGCCGCCATCCGAGAACGAGTCCGGCGTGACGTTCACGACGCCTATCACGATCGGGTGAGGGATCGCGCGCGCCGTCACGCGACTTCTCCCGGAGGGCGCGCTAGAGCTCGGGCTTGCGCGGCTCGTCCGCGCGCGCCTCGAGGCCGCCGGCGAGGCCGGGGCGGGGCAGCGTGCGCGGGGCGTCGCGACCGGGCGAGTCGGCTGCCGGGGCCGCGGGCGGTGGGATCTGCGGGGCGGCGACTTCCTCGGGGAAGACGTCCTCCTCGGCCTGGCCGTCGATGAGCGCCTCGAACTCGGCCTTCTCGATCGTCTCGCGGCGGACGAGGATCTCGGACACCGTGTTCAGCGTCTCGCGATGCTCCGTGAGGATGTCCTTCGCACGCTGGTGCGCGGACTCCACGACGCGGCGGATCTCGTCGTCGATCTCGCGCGCGATCTCGTCGGAGTAGTCCGGCTCGGAGGAGAACTCGCGCCCGAGGAACGGCTGCGAGTGGTCGTGGCCGAAGACCCGCGGGCCGAGGCGCTCGCTCATGCCGTAGCGCATGACCATGTTCTTCGCGGTCGCCGTGACCTTCTCGATGTCGTTCGACGCGCCGGTCGTGATCTCGCCGAAGACGATCTCCTCGGCGGCGCGGCCGCCGAGCGTCATCGCCATCGAGTCGGTGAGCTCCGCGCGCGTCGTGAGGAAGCGGTCCTCCGTCGGCATCGAGATCGTGTAGCCGAGGGCCTGGCCACGGCCGATGACGGAGATCTTGTGCACCGGGTCGGAGTGCTCGAGGTAGTGGCCGACGATCGCGTGGCCCATCTCGTGGTACGCGGTGATCCGCCGCTCCTTCTCGCTCATGACCCGGGTCTTCTTCTCCGGGCCGGCGATCACGCGCATGATCCCCTCTTCGAGCTCGTGCTGGCCGATCTCGCGCTTGCCCGTGCGGGCGGACAGCAGCGCGGCCTCGTTGACGAGGTTCGCGAGGTCGGCGCCCGTGAAGCCGGGCGTCTGGCCGGCGAGGGCGTCGGTGTTGATCTCCTTCGCCAGCGGCTTGCCGCGCGTGTGGACGTCGAGGATCTTGGCGCGGCCCTTGCGGTCGGGGCGGTCGACGACGATCTGGCGATCGAAGCGGCCCGGGCGCAGGAGCGCGGGATCGAGGATGTCGGGACGGTTCGTGGCGGCGATCAAGATGATGTTGTCGGTCATCGTGAAGCCGTCCATCTCGACGAGGAGCTGGTTGAGCGTCTGCTCGCGCTCGTCGTGGCCGCCGCCCATGCCGGCGCCGCGATGGCGGCCGACGGCGTCGATCTCGTCCATGAAGATGATGCAGGGGCTGTTCTGCTTGGCCTGCTCGAAGAGGTCGCGGACGCGCGAGGCGCCGACGCCGACGAACATCTCGACGAAGTCCGAGCCGGAGATCGAGAAGAACGGCACGCCGGCCTCGCCGGCGACGGCGCGGGCGAGCAGCGTCTTGCCGGTGCCGGGGGGCCCGAAGAGCAGCACGCCCTTCGGGATCCGCGCGCCCAGCGCCTGGAACTTCTTCGGGTTCTCGAGGAACTCCTTGATCTCGTGCAGCTCCTCGACCGCCTCGTCGGCGCCCGCGACGTCACGGAACGTGATCTTCGGCGAGTCGACCGACATCCGCTTCGCGCGCGACTTGCCGAACGACATGACCTTCGATCCGCCGCCCTGCATCTGGTTCATGAGGAAGATCCAGAAGCCGATGAAGAGCAGGAACGGCAGCAGATAGGTGAGCATCGTCAGCCAGCCGTTGGTGCGCGTGCCCTTGACGTCGAACTTCGAGATCAGGCCCTCGTTCTCGGCCTTGAGCAGATCCTCGGTCAGCGTGCCGCCGTAGTTCGTCGCGAAGCCGACGCGGTACTGCGTCTTGTCGTCGCGCGTGACCTGCAGCTCGTTCGAGCGGTTGCGCATCTCGACGGTCTTGATCTGGCCGGCCGCGAGCTGCTTCTTGAAGGCGCCGAAGCCGGGGTCCTTCTTCTGGTTCGGCCCGCTGATGAGCTGAGACGCGAAGAACGCGAGGATCACGACGATCAGGATCGGGAATGCCGCGCTCTTGGAGAACTTGCTCACGCTGAGAATTCCCGGTCGGACACGAAGGTGAGACTAGCAACTACGGGTGGCGGTCCTGACCGATGGTCGGGACGTGCCAACCCTTATCCGGCAGGTTCGGCGAGCACCGCGACGTAGGGCAGGTTGCGGTAGCGCTCGCCGTGATCGAGCCCGTAGCCGACGACGAACCGGTTGGGGATCTCGAAGCCGACGTAGCGCGGCTCGACCTGCACCTTGCGACGATCCGGCTTCGTCAGCAGCGCGCAGACCTCGATCGACTGGGGGTCGCGCGCGGCGAGGTTGCGCAGCAGGTACTGCAAGGTCAGGCCGGAGTCGACGATGTCCTCGACGATGAGCACGTGGCGCCCCTCGATCGGTTCGTCGAGGTCCTTGAGGATCCGCACGACGCCGGAGGAGTCCGTCGACGAGCCGTAGCTCGCGACCGCCATGAAGTCGACCTCGCACGGCACCTCGATCTCGCGCATGAGGTCCGACAGGAAGAACACGGCGCCCTTGAGGACCCCGACGAGCAGCAGGTCGCGGCCCTGGTAGTCCTCGGTGATCTGGCGGCCCAGCTCCTTGACGCGCCGCGAGAGGTCATCGGGCTGGACGAGGATCTCGCCGACGGCTTCGTCGCGCATGAGGGCGGGAGTGTAGGTGCTACCGAGGGCGCGACTGGCCCGCCGGCGCAGGTGCCGGAGCCGACCGCCCCGGCGGCGTCGGCTCGACGCGCAGGACGCCGCCCGCCACGACCGCGCGGGCGCCGTCGCCGAGGTCGAGCGCCCCGTCGCCGAGCGCCAGGATGTCCGGCAGGCGGGTCGCGGCCCTGGCGCACAGCCGGCCGGCGGCGTCCTCGGCGAGGCGTCGCACGACGAGCCGAGCGAGCGCCGGCGGCAGCGCGGCGAGGTGGCCGATCTCGATCCGGTCGCGACCGGCGAGCGCGGTGTCGACGACCTCGTCGAGCACCGCGGCCTCCTCGCGCAGCAGCTCCGCCGTGCGCACGACGTTCGCCTCCGCCGCCGGGTGCAGGTCCCGCAGCGCCGGGACGAGGCCGGCGCGCGCGCGGTTGCGGGCGTAGGCCGGATCGTCGTTCGATCCGTCCTCGCGCCAGGGCAGGCCGCGCGCCGTGCAGTGCGCCGCGGTCTGCGATCTGGTCGCGCCGAGCAGCGGTCGCACGAGCAGCCCGTCGCGCGCCGCCATGCCGAGCAGGGCGCGGCGGCCCGGCGACGCGGCGAGCCGGTAGAGGATCGTCTCGGCCTGGTCGGTGGCGGTGTGGCCGGTCGCGAGGCGAGCGCCGCGCGCGGTGGCGAGACGGGCGCCGGTCCCGAGGCGGACGTCGCGGGCCCAGGCTTGGAGGTTGCCGGCGTCCTCGGGCCGGCGGGCGGTGAGGACCTCAAGCTCCACGTCGCGCTCCGCGCACAGCGCGCGGCAGAGCCCCTCGTCGCCGCTGGCCCCGGCGCGCAGGCCGTAGTTGACGTGCAGCGCGCTCACCGCCTCGGGACCCGCGAGCCGCACCGCCACGTCGAGCAGGCAGACCGAGTCGCGGCCGCCGGAGAGCAGCACCACGACCGGCGCTCCGGCCGGCAGCAGGCCGGTCGCGCGCACGCGCTCGAGCAGGTCGTCCGTCACACAGGCGAGTCTACGGTCGGTCGGGGCGCGATCCTTGCAGCGGATCCCGGCCCGTCCCCTAGGGATCATTCCCAATAGGCAGGGGCCGCCTGCGAGCAGACACTGCGAAGCATGAACTCGACACCCGACACCCCGGTCTCACCTCCGCCCCCGCCGCCCTCGGACCCCGGTCCCCCGCCGCCGTCCGATCCGGCCCCCTCCGGGCCCAAGCGCTTCGAGCGCTCGAGCACCGACCGCCTCATCGGCGGCGTCTGCGGCGGCCTCGGCCGCTACTTCAACATCGACACGACGCTCGTGCGCATCGGCATGGTCGCGCTCGCCATGCTCGGCGGCACCGGCCTGCTCGTCTACGCCGCCGCGCTCGTCCTCGTCCCGTCCGACGGCGAGGTCGCACCCGGCCCGAACGACACGCGCGACCGCGCCATCGCCATCGGTCTCGCGATCTTCCTCACGATCGTCGGCTTGTCGTTCGGCACCTTCGGGCTGGGCATCGGCGGCGCCATCTTCCCGCTCGCCTTCCTGGCCGTCGCCGGGCTCGCCGTCTGGTGGCTCGTCTCCGGCGAGCGCCCGTCCGGCAGCGCCGGCGACGTCGCGCGGCGCGCGGCGCTCGGCGTCGCGCTGATCTTCGGCTGCTTCGCGCTGGCCGTCGGCAGCTTCTTCGCCAGCGGCTTCGGCGGCGGCGTCGTCATGGCCGCGCTCGTCATCGCGGCCGGCGTGGCGCTCGTCGCCGCGGCGTTCGTCGGCGGTGCACGCTGGCTCGTGCTGCCGGCGCTCGCGATCGCGATCCCGCTGGCGTTCGTGTCGGCGGCCGACATCGACCTCAACGGCGGCATGGGCGAGCGCCACGTGCGCCCCGGCACGCTGGCCGAGGTCAAGCCCGGCTACCGGCTCGGCGCCGGCGAGCTCATCGTCGACCTGCGCGACGTCAAGCTGCCGGCGGGCGATCGCCGCCTGAAGATCGGCATGGGCGCCGGCCACGCGCTCGTGCTCGTGCCCGACGACGTCTGCGTCGCCAGCGAGGCCACGGTCGGCATGGGCGCGGTGTCGATCTTCGAGCGCGAGAACGGCGGGATCGACTTCGATTGGAGCGACTCCCGGCGCGCGCCCGCCGGCACGCCGCGGCTCATCGTCGACGGCGACGTCGGGCTCGGCTTCCTCGAGGTGCGCCACAGCGACAGCACGATCCACGGCCCCCGCCGCGGCTTCGACCCGGACGAGCTCGACGAGCACAACGACGCGTGCGTCACGCGGACCGCGAGCAGCGGTGCGTCAGGGCCGGGATCCACCAAATCTCGCGGCGCCTCGACGCCGTGAGCCTTCGCCAGCGCGGATCGGCCGCTCTCCAAAGGACCCGCCCGGAGGATTCGCGGCCGATCCACGCTGACTCGACTCACGGAGTCGAGTCATCCACGATCTCCGGCGGATCCCGGCCTACGGGTAATCCCGATCGCGTCTCGCTGGTCGCGGGGCTCGTGCTCGTCGTGCTCGGCGTGGTGCTCCTGCTCGACCGCACGGACACGCTGCAGCTGACGTTCGCCTCCATGGCTCCCATCGCGTTCGGCGCGGTGGGAGCCATCCTGCTTGCGAGCGGTCTGTCGCGCGACGGGTGAGGATGATGTCCGGCGTGGCCATGACACCTCAGCGCCGCCGGGCGGCGGCCATGCGCGACCTGCGGCGCGACCCGGAGAACGGGCACGTCGCCGGCGTCTGCGCGGGGCTCGCCAAGGGGTTGCAGATCGACCCGCTGCTCGTGCGGCTCGTGTTCGTCGCGACGACGATCGCCAGCGGCGTCGGGCTCGTGCTCTACGTCCTGGCGTGGATCCTCATGCCGGCCGAGGAGGCCGCGGACGGCACGACGCGGGCCAAGCTCCAGGCGCACGGCCGCCGCGGCACGGTCGAGGTGGCGCTCGGGGCGGGCCTCCTGCTGCTCGCGGTGCTGCTGGCGTTGCGCGGCCTCGGGCTGCCGTTCTCCGACGTGCTGATCTGGCCGCTGACGCTCGTGGCGGCCGGCGGAACGCTGATCTGGCACCGCTCGACGGTCGGGCCGCCCTCCACGCCGGACGTGGCGGCTGCGCCGCGCGCCGCGCTGACCGCGCCCGTCACGGCGTCCGGCGTGGCGACCGGCACGCCGGCGGCCACGGGCGAGTCGCGCCCGGCGGTGATCTCGCGCATCGGGATCGGCGTCACGCTCGTCATCGCGGCGGCGATCGTCTTCCTGCAGATCACGGGCGCGCTCGCCGCGGCGACGGATGTCGCGCTCGCGGCGCTCGTCGTCGCGATCGCCTTCGGCGTGATCTTCGCGCCGTGGATCGTGCGCCTCGCGCGGTCGCTGACGGCCGAGCGCGCGGAGCGCATCCGCTCGCAGGAGCGCGCCGAGGTCGCGGCGCACCTCCACGACTCGGTGCTGCAGACGCTCGCGCTCGTGCAGAAGCGCGCGGGCAACCCGCGCGAGGTCGCCGCGCTCGCGCGCCGCCAGGAGCGCGAGCTGCGCACGTGGCTGGCGGGCGCGCCGGCGCGCGACGCCGGCGAGCGCTGGCTGGCGGCGGAGCTCGAGTCCGCGGCGCAGGAGGTCGAGGAGGCGCACGGCGTGCCGATCGACGTCGTCGCGGTCGGCGACGCCCGGCTGGATCGCGACGGCGAGGCGCTCGTCGCGGCCGCGCGTGAGGCGATGCTCAACGCGGCCAAGTTCGCCGGCGGCTCGGGCGCGCCCGTCGCGGTGTACGCGGAGGCGGGCGACGAGCGCCTGCAGGTCTTCGTCCGCGACCGCGGGCCGGGCTTCGACCCGCTGGCCCTGCCCGCCGACCGCCGCGGCGTGCGCGAGTCGATCGTCGGCCGCATGGAGCGCCACGGCGGCCGCGCGGAGATCCACGCGTCGCCGGGCGGCGGGACCGAGGTCGAGCTCGTGCTCGAGCGGAGCGCGCCATGAGCGCGTCCGGCCCCCCGGAGGCCTCGGGCTCCCGGGCCTCCGGAGCCTCCGGAGCCTCCGGGGCCTCAGGCGCCCCTGACGTGCGCGTCGTCCTCGTCGACGACCACGCGCTCTTTCGCGCCGGCGTGCGCTCGGAGCTCGACGGGCTCGTGGACGTCGTCGGCGACGCGGCGACCGTCGCGGAGGCCGTGGAGCTCATCGCCGCCGAGCGGCCCGACGTCGTGCTGCTCGACGTGCACATGCCCGACGGCGGCGGCCTGGAGGTCATCCGCCGCTTGGCGCCTGCGCCGCCCGGCGTGCAGTTCCTCGCGCTGTCGGTGTCCGACGCCGCGGAGGACGTCATCGCGGTCATCCGCGCCGGCGCGCGCGGGTACGTGACGAAGACGATCTCAGGCGCCGACCTCGCCGACGCCGTGCACCGCGTCCATGGCGGCGACGCCGTGTTCTCGCCGCGCTTGGCGGGCTTCGTGCTCGACGCGTTCGCGGGCGGCGCTGCGAGCGGCCCGCGCCGCGAGGCGACCGCGCCCGACCACGACGCCGACCTCGACCAGCTCACGCCGCGCGAGCGCGAGGTCCTGCAGCACATCGCGCGCGGCTACATGTACAAGGAGATCGCGCTGCGCCTCGGGATCTCCGCGAAGACCGTGGAGGCACACGTGTCCGCCGTCCTGCGCAAGCTGCAGCTCTCCAGCCGCCACGAGCTGTCGCGCTGGGCCGCCGAGCGCCGCATGCTCGACGACTAGGTCAGGCGTCGCCCGAGCCTCGCACCTCGAAGACCGGCAGCTCGCGCGGCGGCGCCTCGCCGCCGGTGCCCGCGCGGAGTCGAGCCGGCGCCCGATCGTTCTCGTGACGACGGCGGAGCCTTGGCTCCGCCGTCTGCGGGCGATGCGGCCCGCTGCCTCGGTCGACGGCGCTCGTCTTCGTGCCGGCGGCGCCTTGCGGATGGACAGCCACCCACTGCTCGACCTGGTGGCTGTATGGATACGCCTCGCGGCGCGCGCTGTCAATCGGTCTTAATGTGCGCAGGGAGCGCGCTCAGGCGAGCAAGTGCGGGTGCTCGGCCTCGATGTACGCGCGGTACTGGGCGTAGACGGGCTTCGTGATCGGGATCAGCGCCAGCGCGGCCTTGATGTCGCCGCCGGTCTTGATGCGGCGCCGGGCGATCGCGACGGGCACGTTCTCCTTGCCCTGGAAGTACTTGTTGGCCGTCTCCGAGGACATCTTCATCTGGACCTTGGACTTCCAGTCGACGTCGTCGCTCCACTCCCAGTGCAGGCAGCCGTCCTCGCCGTCGCGCGCCGCGCGGATGTTGACGATGAGGTCGAGGTCCTCGAACTCGAAGCGCTGCGGCACGTCGGCGTCGCGGAGCTTCGGGCCCATGTCGGGGTCCTCGCTCATGAGCGAGAAGACCCGGTCCATGGCCTGGCGGAACTCGCGCGGGCTCTCGAACTCGACGCCCATCAGGACGCGTCTGCGGACGGCTTGGGCTTCGCGGGAGCGCGCTTGCGCGGCTTCGCGGTCCCGCTGGCGCCGCTCGCCGCGGGCTTGGCCTTGGCGGTCGACCGGCGGGCCGCGGGCTTGGGCTTGGGCTTCGCCGCCGCGGCCTCGAGGGCGTCGATGCGGGCGGCGAGCGCCGTCACGTCGGCGCGCAGCGCCTTGACGTCCTCCGCGGACGCCGGGCGCAGATCGTCGACGGCGCCGCGCAGGCGCCCGGCGGTGTTGCCCAGCTCGTCGAGCAACTCGGAGATCCGCTCGCGCGGGATCTGCGACTGGAAGGCCTGATCGACGGCTTGGCGAACGGCGTCGGTGCGTGAGGTGGGCTTCTTCTTGGCCATGGCCCGATCATATGCCCCGGTCGACATGCCGGTACACCTTCACCCAACCGCCGAGCTCGCTCCCCGCGCGCTGCTGCCGGGCGACCCCGGCCGCGCGCTGCTGCTCGCCCAGCTGCTGACGACCGCGCCGAAGATGTTCAACCACAACCGCGGGCTGTGGGGCTACACCGGCATCGCCGCCGACGGGGAGCCGCTGACGATCCAGAGCACCGGCATGGGCGGGCCGAGCGCGGCGATCGTGCTCGAGGAGCTCTGCGACCTCGGCCTTCGCCATGCGATCCGCGTCGGGACGTGCGGCGCGCTCACGAGCGACCTCGCGCTCGGCGAGCTCGTCGTCGTCGAGGCGGCGCTCAGCGCGGACGGCACGAGCCGCGCGCTGGGCGCCGGCGAGCGGGTCGCCTGCGACGGCGCGCTGCTCGAGGCGCTGCGAGAGGCCGCGGGCGCGGGCGCCGAGGCCAGCGCGACCGTCGCGGCCCGCGCGGGCGCCGCGGCCGGCGCGGACCGCGGACGGCGCGGGCGCGGGCTTCGGCGGGCGGGCCGGCACCGTCGCGACCAGCGACCTCTTCTACGACCGCGATCCCGCGCGCGCTCGCGCGTGGGTACGCGAGGGCGCGGTCGCGGTCGAGATGGAAGCGGCAGCGCTGCTGCGCGTCGGCGAGCTGCGCGGCGTCGCTGTCGGCTGCCTGCTCGCGGTCACCGACACCTTCGACGCCGACGGCACGCGCCACCGCCTGGACGCCGACGGGATCGTCGCCGCCGGCGAGCGCCTCGGGCAGATCGGCGCCGCCGCGCTCGCGGCGCTCACCGCCGCGAAACTCGATCCGTCAGGCTCAGCCTGAGACTTTCATCCGCTCCTGGCGGGTCGGGACCTGCTCCGGCGGGCCCGGCAGCGCCTCGCGCAGCCGCGTGAGCTCGCCCGTCAGCGACGCGAGCTGACTCTCGATCGCCTCGAGGCGCTGGTCGATCCCAGCGCCGGCGGCGAGCGCCGTGAACCGCTCGTCGAGGCGGTCGATGCCGTCCTCGATGCCCTCGAGGCGCTGCGAGACCGAGCGCACGCGCCGCGTCAGCCGCTCGATGTCGGCCGCGGTCGGGATGTTGAGGGCCGCGAACGTCGCCTCCTGCGCGGAGGTCGCCTTCTCGCGCGCCTCGAACGCGCGAGCGATCGCGCCGCTCACGAGCGGGTTGGCAAGCAGGTCCTCGGCCAGCCGGCCGAAGGTGTCCTCGCTCTGCTTGGTGAGCCGCTCGCGCAGCCCTTCGGACTCGGTCTCGTCGCTCATCTGGCTGCGATCCTCCAGCCGGTAGGGGGCGATCTGAGGCTAGCGCAGCGGGGGTGCCCGCTCGCTCCGCGCGGCCCGCATGCCGCCGCGCCGAACGCCCGCGGACCGCCGCGCCGTACGCCCTATGCGTGCCGCGCGCGCGTGCGAGGGGTTCCGTCCGCCGCGCGCAGTGGAATGCCCGTTCGCAAGCGGTCGTTCAACGGGGCTAACGCTTCGCGCCATTTCCCGGTAGGCTGCCGCGCACGCGCATCGGGAGTCGCGTACTTGGAACACCTCCAGGGGGGAGATGCAGGAACACATGCACCACAAGCGCAGGCTGCTCATCGCTCTAATGGCGACAGGTGGGATCTCTGTCGGGTTGACGTCGTTCGCGGCTACCGCGAATGCGGCCCCGCGGACGTTCGTCGTCACCGTCGTCGGAAACATCAAGAAGACCATCACGCTCGACGTCCCAGCATCGACGCCGATCGATCAGATTCAGCTGCCGTCGATCCTCGGCCTGCCGATCTTGAACATCCAGGAGATCACGCCCGCGGCACCTGCCGCTCCGGCTGCTCCTGCGGTGACGGTCCCCGGCGTGACCGCCGATCCAGCCGCCCAAGCGGGCGAGCAGATCGCCGGCGCCGGAGCCACACAGGCCCAGCGCACCACCGGCAACAAGAAGCGCGTCCCCCGTGCCGGCGAGCGTGCGCTCGACTCGGCCGGAAACGTCATCAGCGGAGCGGTCACGAAGGTGCAGCGCGCCCGCCCCGAGAAGACGCAGCTGCGCTTCCCGAACGGCGTTCCGACGCTGCAGAACCCGACTATGTCCCTGGCACTCCCGGGCCCGGTGGCGGTTGGCGTTCCGAACTTCTTCATCGACAAGTTCCGCATCCCCGTGTTCCTGCTCCCGATCTACCAGGCCGCCGGCATCCAGTACGGCGTCCAGTGGGAGGTCCTCGCCGCGATCAACGAGATCGAGACGAACTACGGCCGCAACCTCAACGTGTCCAGCGCCGGCGCGCTCGGCTGGATGCAGTTCATGCCGTCGAGCTGGAAGATGTACGGCGTCGACGCCAACGGCGACGGCAAGAAGGACCCGTACAACCCGGTTGACGCGATCTTCGCCGCCGCGCGCTACCTCAAGGCCGCCGGCGCGTCCGACGACCTGCGCAAGGCGATCTTCGCCTACAACCACGCCGACTGGTACGTCAACTCGGTGCTCATGCGTGCACGCTTCATCGGCGGGATGCCGGCCGACCTCGTCGGGTCGCTCAGCGGTCTGACCCAGGGCCGCTTCCCGGTGCACGCAGAGGCCAAGTACGCGGACGACATCTCCGAGCGGGCGGCCACGCGCCGCGTCGCTCGCGGCAAGAACGCAGCGCTGCCGATCGAGAGCACGTCCCGTCGCGGGCTGAACATCTTCGCGAAGGCGGGCTCGCGGGTCATCGCCGTCCAGGACGGCACGATCGTCGAGGTCGGCAACAGCACGCGCCTCGGCAACTTCGTGGTGCTGCGCGACGTCTACGGCAACTCGTACACCTACGCCGGCCTGAAGAAGGTCGCCACGAAGGTGCTCGTGCCCAAGGCGAAGACGCAGAGCAAGGCGTCCGTCGCCAAGGAGCTGTCGCTTCCGAAGGACAAGGCTCCGTCGAAGGCCGCCAGCGCGGGCCGCAACGCCGGCAAGGCCGTCAAGAAGGTCGCCGACACCGCAGCCACCGTCTCCGAGGACGCCGCTGCCGCGGTTGCCAAGGAGCGGCTGTTCGCCAACCCGACGCGCCCGAAGGCGCTGCGGGCCGGCGGCAAGCGCCAGCTCATGGAGTCCGAGTCGTCGCTGGCCGACGGCGCGAGCAGCTCGTCCTACTTCTCCGGGGTCTACGGCCTCAACAAGGACGACGTCGTGCTCAAGCCGCTGGTCAAGGGCCGCCGGGTCATCGCCGGCACGGTCCTCGGCCGCATCGGCAAGACCTCCGAGGTGCTCGCACCGCACCTGCTGTTCGAGATCCGGCCGGCCGGCCGCGGCGCGCCGCGGATCGACCCCAAGCCGATCCTCGACGGCTGGAAGGTCCTCGAGGCCACGGCCATCTATCGCGCACAAGGCAAGAACCCGTTCTTCGGGGAGGACGCCAAGGGCGCGACCGTCGGCCAGATCCTGCTGATGAGCAAGGAGACGCTGCAGCAGCGCGTCCTCGCGAACCCGCGGATCGAGGTCTACTCGTGTGGCCGTCGCGACATCGCGGCCGGGATCGTCGACCGCCGCGCACTCGCCGTGCTCGAGTTCCTCGCGTCCAGCGGGCTGAAGCCCACCGTCACGTCGCTGCGTTGCGGCCACGGCTTCTACACCGCAGGTGGCAACGTCTCGGCGCACTCGTCGGGCAACGCCATCGACATCGCGAAGATCAACGGCATCTCGATCCTGGGCAACCAGGGCGCGGGCTCGATCACGGACATCGCGGTCCGCAGGCTGCTGACGCTGCAGGGCACGATGAAGCCCGCGCAGATCATCACGCTGATGAGCTATGACGGGGCGGCGAACACGCTCGCGATGGGCGACCACGCCGACCACATCCACGTCGGCTTCCGTCCGCAGTTCGACGCGACGACGAAGGCAGGCCGGCTCGCCGAGTCCGTCCTGAAGCCGTCGCAGTGGATCAAGCTCATCGACCGGCTCGGCCAGATCGACAACCCGACGGTGGCAGTCGCCCCGTCGAAGTACGCGATCAAGGCAGCCACGGGTCGCGCGAGCGAGGCTCACGAAACCGAATAGCGAACATCGGTGACCGGGCTTCCGGTCCAGGCAGTACCGAAACCGCCGTGAGCTCCTCACGGCGGTTTCGCTTTGTCCAGTTCGAGTTCCCCTGGCCGCTGGGCCCGGACCCCGGCCGCTACTCGATCCGCGAGCACCTCGGCGAGGGCATCCGCTGGATCCTCGTGCTGCGCGTGCTCGGGGCGCCGGAGCGGCGGCTGCTGCCGCGCCGCCACCGCGCGCGCGACGCCCCCGCCGGGCCTCCACCCTCGCCGGTGGCGACCTCCCGGGTGACGCTCATCGACACGCTGGCGCTCGAGGGCCGCCAGGCCGCTGAGCGCTGGCTGCGCGGGGCGGATCTCGAGGCGCTCGCCGCCGACGCGGTCGCGCGCCTGAACCGCGTCCTGCACGCGCAGCGCGTCGCGACGGCCGACCCCTTCATGCGCGAGGTCGCGCTGTCGCGGGCGCTGGTGGTGCGGGTCGGCTACGGCGACGGCGAGCACGTCGCCGACGGCCGCTGGCAGAGCGCGCTCGAGCTGCATTCGGGGCGCGGGCGATCCGCGCTGAGCCGCGTGTCGCTGCGCCCCCAGGAGCGCCTCGCGGCGGTGCTCGCAGGCCGCGACCCCGTGCTCGCGTGCGAGGAGCTCGTGCTGCGCGCGCGCGGCGACCTCGACGCCGAGCGCTGGCGGGAGGCGGCGCTACAGCTCGGCGTCGCGCTCGACGCGGCGCTCGCCGAGCTCGAGCCGTGGCGCGAGCAGGCCGGGATCGGCGCGCGGCTCGACGAGCTGGCGCTGCGGCGCAACGAGGTGCAAGCGGTGGCGGCAAGCGCGCTTCAGGGGGGCCTCGACGCGCAGCGGATCGAGACCGTGCGCGCGGTGCTCGGCCGCGTCGAGGCCGCGCTGCGCTCCCGCACGGCCGGCGGGGTCTGACCGCCGTGCGAGAAGCGGTCGCCACCACACGCGGGCTTGGTCGGGCATCGTTGTCGACTTTGCCCCGCATAGAGAGTCAAAGTCGACATTGACGGCGTGCGGAGCCGCCGACCTGCGACTACTGTGCCGCGACCACGAGCCAAGTTGAGCCGATGGCAGCGATCACAGAGCTCAGCATCGTCATCGCCCCAACGCGACGGATCGTCGTCGCGCTCAGCTCTGGCTCTCGTGCGCGCAACTCACTTTGCCAGGCTTCGACGTTCCGTCGGAGCGTAGCGGGAGCGGCTCGTCCCGCAGCCACTCCGACGCGCGTGACGTGTTCGCCGAAAGCCTCGCTCGGGACCAAGTCTGTTGATGCGGTCGGGCGGTCGAACAGGGCGCGGAAAAGATCCTCTCGCGCCTCGAATCGCGCCGGGGTTCCCGCCGGGTTTGCGCGCCCATCGATACCAGGCGCCAGATAGGTCCAAACCCGGTGGCGTACGAGGCGGCTGGGGCTCACAAAGCCAGATCCTTGGACTACTTCGCCCCGCAGATGCGCAGCCTCGAGTTGCGCGCGCTGCCAGAACGCGGGGGCCGCGTAGCGGATCAGCGCATCACTGCCTGCGTTGCTTTCCAGCCTCGAGAGCACGCGCTGTTGTTGGGGCTCGCGGCTGAACCTAAAGTACGGCTGCTGCCAGAAGCGCCACTGCGCCGCAGCGGTGCCGTAGAGATACTCGGGGCGCTTGAACTGAAGGATCAGGGTCACGGGTGTCTGGGGTAGCCGCTCTGCGGACGGCGACGGGGAGGGCATCCAGAAGGAGGGCAGGAGCCGCACGCCCGGAGGCCTCGGCGAGTGCAGGATGCGCCACACGAACAAGGCTAAGCCGCCGGCCGGCGGTGCCGCTCCACGCGGTGGTCGGCCGGTAGGCCCGACTGTGCCGAGACCCGGCGGTCGTGGTTCCCTGCCCAGCGGCGACTTGCACCGGCCGGCAGCGCTCGCTTCGCGCGAAGCAGCAACCCGGGCGCCCGACGACGGCACACGCGCGGAACGTGGTGGCCGGTGAGGCCGGGGCCTCAGCGTCCTGCATCGAGGCCGCGAACGCCTCGGGGCCCTGCTCCGCCGCCGCCGGATCCATCCACATGACTTGCCAGCCGTGGCCGTCGAGGTCGAAGAAGCTGCGTGAGTACATGAAGCCGTAGTCCTCGGCGTCATCCGTCTCGGAGCCGCCCGCCGCGAGCGCAGCGGCGCTCACCGCATCGACCTCGTCGCGGGATGACACGCTGAAGCAGTACAGCGCCAGCGTGTGCGTGGTGGGATCGGCGATCGGCAGCTTCGCGAACTCCGCGAACTTCTCGCGGCCGAGCAGCATGACGAACGCCTGCTCGCCGACCAGCATGCAAGCGGCGGTCTCGTCGGTGAACTTCGGGTTGTAGCTGAAGCCGAGCTTCGCGAAGAACCCCTTGCTGCGCTCGAGGTCCGCTAGACGGGCCCAGCCGGCGAAACTCATCGGTTCATCTTCGGCTGAGGGCTTCCGCGACCCTCCGGCCTGCCCGCGGCGCGGCGAAGGCCGCGCGACTCGCTACAGCGCGGCGACGAGCGCGCGCAGCTCGTCCTCGACGTCGCCGTCGAGCTTGACGGCGGCGCGGGCGTCCAGCGGCGTCGGGCCTTGGGTGACGATCGCGACGTCGCCGCCGGCCGCGAGCGTGAGCTGCGGGAGCTGGGCGACCGGATAGACCTCGAGCGACGAGCCGATGCAGAGCAGGAGGTCCGCTTGCGCGCAGAGCTCGGCGGCGCGGTCAAGCGCGTCCGCGGACAGGTACTCCCCGAAGAGGACGACGTCGGGCTTCAGCGGGCGCCCGCAGTCGCAGGCCGGCATCGTCGCGCCCGCGAGCCGGCCGAGGACGTCCTCCAGGCCGTAGCTCGCGCCGCACGCCAGGCACGACGAGGTCGCGATCGAGCCGTGGACCTCGACGAGGTCGCGCGTGCCCGCCTTGCGGTGGAGCATGTCGATGTTCTGCGTGATCACCGCGTCCAGCAGGCCGCGATCCTCGAGCGCGACGAGCGCGTCGTGCGCCCCGTTGGGCCGCTTGTCGCCGAGCGTCTGGAAGCGCTGCCCGTAGAAGCTCCAGAAGCGCTCGGGATCGCGCCGCCAGGCGTCGATGTGCGCGACCTCCATCGGGTCGACGTGCTCCCAGATGCCCGTGCCGGGCGTGCGGAAGTCCGGGATCCCGGAGGGAACCGAGATCCCGGCGCCCGTGAGCGCGACGACGGAGCCCGCCGCGCGGACGAGCGCCGCAAGCCGAGCGACGTCCTCGCCCGCCGCGCTCATCGCCGCGCGCCGGGGCCGGCGGCGGCCGCAGCGCAACCGGCGGGCGCGGACGCGCGGACTCCTACTCGCCCGTCCACGCCGCCTTGCGCTTGCCGAGGAACGCGCCGATGCCCTCGCGCGCGTCCGCCGTCGCGAAGACCTCGCTGAACGCCGCCTTCTCGGCCTCGATGCCTTCGTCGAGGTCGGCGTCGCCCGCGGTCGTGCGCTTGATGGCCTGCACCGCGAGCGGCGCCTGGCCCGCGAGCTTGCGCGCCCACGCCATCGCGACGTCGTGCAGCTCGTGGTCGGCCACGACGCGCGTCACGAGGCCGATCTCGAACGCCTCGGCCGCGGAGATCGGATCGCCCGTGAGGTTGAGCTCCAGCGCCCGCGCGGTGCCGACGAGCCGCGGCAGGCGCTGCGTCCCGCCGAAGCCGGGGATGATGCCGAGGTTGATCTCGGGCTGGCCGAAGCTCGCCGACTGCGCCGCGATCCGCACGTCGCAGCCCATCGCGAGCTCGCAGCCGCCGCCGTACGCGACGGCGTTGACCGCGGCGATCGTCAGCGTCGACGACCGCTCCATCCGCCGCAGCAGCGCGTGCGCGTCGGACAGCATCGCCGCGCCGGACTCGGCGTCGAGCGTCGTGAACGCCTTGATGTCGGCACCCGCGCACCACAGCATCGGGTTCGCCGAGCAGATCACGAGCGCGCGCAGCTTCGGGATCGGCGTCGACGTGGTCCCACAGCCGGGTGAGCTCCGCGATGACCTGCGGCGACAGCGAGTTCGCCGGCGGCCGGTCCATCCACGCCACCGCGACGTCGCCCCGCGTCTCGAGCTTGACGGCCTCGCCCTGCTCGAAGCCGCCTTCGTCGGGCCGCGCGTAGGCGAAGAAGCCCTGGCCGGCCTTCGCGCCGAGCCGCCCCTGCGCGACGAGCCGGCGGAGGATCAGCGGCGGCGCGAAGCGCTCGCCCCAGTCGGCGGTCGCGGTCTCGAGCTGCTCGAGGACGACGTCGAGGCCCGTCTGGTCGGCGCGCGCGAACGGCGGCGGGATGAGTCCGGCGCCGGCCATCATGCCGAGGTCGATGTCGCGCACGGTCGCCATGCCGTCCTCGAGCACGAGGCACGCCTCGACGAACGCCTTGAGCACGAAGCGCTGGGCGAGCTCGTCGGCGTCGAACTCCGTCGCTCCGTCCGAGCGCGGCTCGCCGTTCTCGTAGAAGCCCTTGCCGGCCTTCGCGCCGAGCTCCCCCGCCTGCACCAGAGCGGCCATGCCCTCGTGGACGTAGAAGCTGTCGCCGTAGGAGTCGTGCAGGTGCTCGGCGACGTGCAGGACCGTGTCGAGGCCGAGCAGGTCCGTGAGGAAGAACGGCCCCATCGGCGCGATGCGCGCGGCGGCGACGGCATCGTCGATCGCCTTGATCGACAGCCCGCCCTCCTCCTGCATCCGCCAGACCTCGGAGATCGCGGAGTTGAGGATCCTGTTGACGACGAAGCCGGGCTCCTCGCCGCAGGCGATCGGCATCTTGCGGATGGCCTGGGCGAACGTCGTCGCGACCTGCATCGTCTCGGCGGACGTGTCCTCGCCCTCGACGATCTCGACGAGGCGCATCATCGACGCGGGATAGAAGAAGTGAAAGCCGACGACCTTGTCGGGGCGGCTCGTCGCGAGCGCCATCTCGCTGATCGCGAGCGCCGACGTGTTCGACGCGAGGATCGCGTGGCCGGGCGTGCAGGCGTCGAGCTCGGCGAGCACCGTTTGCTTGATCTGCATGCGCTCCGGCACGGCCTCGATGACGAAGTCGACGTCTCCGAAGCCCTCGTAGGCCGTCGTCCCCGTGATGCGGCCGAGGATCGCGGTCGTCTGCTCGTCCGCCTGCTCCTCGCTGATCTTCTGCTTGCGGACGAGGTTGCCCGAGCTGCGCCTTCGTGACCTCCTCGGCCTTCCTCAGGCCGAGGTCGACGAACTCCTGCTTGACGTCCTTCAGCACCACCGGAATGCCGGCGGAGGCGATGACCTGGGCGATCTCGCCGCCCATCGTCCCTGCGCCGACGACCGCGGCCTTGAACACGAACACCTTGTGGGAACTCCTTGTGGTTGGGGGCGCGGCCTCTCGGCCGCGGGAAGTCTAGGAAGCTGCGCTCAGCTGCCGAGCAGCTCGCGGCGCAGCATGTCCACCGCGACGGCCAGCTCGTCCAAGCGCGGGCCGAACTCGGAGATCAGCGCGTCGCGCTGCGCCGCGCCGTCCTCCGTGAGCCTGTAGAAGCGCCGCGACCGGCGCTCGGGATGCTCCCACTCGCCGGCCACGAGGCCCTCGGCCTCGAGCGCGCGCAGCAGCGGGTACATCGTGTTGGGGTTCACGCCGACCAGGCCGCCCGTCAGCTCGCCGACGCGCTCCATCGAGCTGGTTGCCATACGACGGTCCGAGGCCGAGCAGGTGCAAGACGAGCAGCCGCAGCAGCCCGGCCTTGCGCAGGCCGGCGACGAGCGGGTCGGCCGAGCCCGGCCCCCCGCCCGCGGGCTGCGCGCCCGCCGCCGCGCGGACGTCGTTGTGCGCGGCCGTCTCGGCGACGGCCGCCTCCGTCATCCGACGGCGTGGGGCCATCGGCCCAGTATGGCTGGCAACCGCGCAACGCAGCTACGCAGTGGCGGTCGCGGGCTCCTCGATGCGCCGCGGCAGCAGCGTCTCGCGAGCGATGACGAGGCGCTGGATCTGCGACGTGCCCTCGTAGAGCTGCATGATCTTCGCGTCGCGCATGAGCTTCTCGATCTTGTACTCCTTGATGAAGCCGTAGCCGCCGAAGATCTGGACCGCGTCGGTCGTGACCTCCATCGCGGTGTCCGCGGCGAAGCGCTTGGCATGCGAGGACTCGAGCGTGTTGCGCTTGCCCTGGTCGAGCAGCACGGCGCTGTTCCACGTGGCGAGGCGCGACAGGTGCACCTTCGTCGCCATGTCGGCGATCATGAACTGGATCGCCTGGTGCATCGCGATCGGCACGCCGAACTGGACGCGCTCCTTGGAGTACGCGACGGCCATCTCGAACGCCGCGCGCGAGATGCCGGTCGCCATCGCGGCGACGCCGGGTCGCGTGCGATCGAGCACCATCATCGCGAGCTTGAAGCCCTTGTTCTCCTCGCCGAGCAGGTAGCGCGCGTCGATCTCGGTGTCGTTGAACGTGATGGTCGCGGTGTTCGACGCCCGCTGGCCCATCTTGTCTTCCTTCTTGTCGACGATCACCGTCTCGTCCTTGGCGACGAGGAAGGCGGAGATGCCGCGGTGCCCGGCGTCGGGGTCGGTCTTCGCGTAGACGACGAAGTAGTCGGCGTAGCTGCCGTTCGTGATGAAGCACTTCGAGCCGTTGATGACGTACTTGTCGCCGTTACGGACGGCGCGGGTGCGCATGCCGCTGACGTCCGAGCCGGCGTCGGGCTCGGTGAGGCAGAAGGAGGCGAGCTTGACGTCGTCGACGAGCGCCTCGCAGAACTCGCGCTTGACGTCCTCCGAGCCGCCGAGCAGCACGGGCGCGGCCGCGAGGCCGTTGGCGCCCAGCGAGGTCTGGACGCCCGAGCAGCCCCAGGACATCTCCTCCTCGATGACGCAGCCGTCGAGCGTGCTCAGGCCCGGTCCCCCGTACTCCTCGGGGATATGGGTGTTCATCAGGCCGACCTCGTGCGCCTTGTCGAGGATCGCCTGCGGCCATCCACCGTCGCGGTCGAGCTCCCACGCGACTGGACGGATCTCCTTCTCCGCGAAGTCGTGTGCGAGCTCGCGGAGGTCCTTCTGCTCGTCCGTCAGCGTGAAATCGACCATGGTGGCTCCTGGAAGTCTTGTCCGATTGACTGGTCAGTCAACTTTCTGATACCCGCAGAGTATCGGACTTCCACGGTGATTTCTGAAGCGCTCGCCACACGGTGCGATCATCGCCCGGATGGAGCAGGCTCTCGTGACGCTCGTCATCGCCGTCGTCGTGCTGGGAGGCGTCGTCGCGCTCTACACGGTGGCGACGAGCGCCAGCGCCTACCGCGAGATCGGCAAGGGCGGGATCGACGTCCCGGTGGCGGACGACCCGCCCGCCGGAGCCCGCGGTCCCCGACGACCGCGACGAGGAGATCCGCGAGCTGCTCGAAGCGCGCAACGCCCGCCGTGCGCGCCGGGGCGAGCCGCCGCTGGACGTCGAGGCGCAGATCGCCGCGCTGGCGAGCGGCGGCGGCGGCGGGCTGCTCGCGGCCGGGGCCGGGGCCGGCGAGCTGCACGACGAGGTGCGCGCGCTCGTCGAGGCGCGCAACCGCCGCCGCCAGCGCGCGGGGCTCGCGCCGCTCGACGTCGACACCGAGATCGCGCGCCGCCTGCGCGAGCTGAACTGATAGAGATAGGCCATGGCCAATCCCCGACAGTTCGACCTCGAGGACATCGTCAACCGTCCCGGCACGTACTTCAACCCGCAGACCGAGGTGCTGATCGTCGTCGACGACTCGCCCGACGTCGACACCGAGGTCTTCAACATGGAGGACTTCGAGGGCGCCGACTGGGTCCTCATCTCCGACGAGTCGCCGATCGACGAGTCGGTTCGCGACGAGCTGATGCAGGCCTTCCAGGTCCGTCACGGATCCGCACTGAGCGCCGGCCTCTCGAGCGACGACGAGATCGTCGACGACGACGAGAACGCCGAGCCCGAGGCCGACGAGGTCGAGGAGCTGTAGCCGGCGGGACGCGAGCGCGTCCCGCCAGCGCCTCGGGACCTACGCGGCCGAGGAGCGCCGCGCCGTCGCGAGCGCCGCGCCGCCGGCGAGCAGGCCCAGCGCGCCGAGGATCAGCGCGACGATCGCGAGGCCGTTGCCGCCGTCGTCGTCGTCTGCGTCGTCGTCATCCGCGGCCGGCGCAGCGGACGCCGGAGCGGCCGCGCCGCCCGTATGGTCGGTCTCCGCGGCGAGCGTCACGACCGGCGCAGGCTTGTCGCTGCCCTCCGCGCCGATCCAGCGCACGACCTCGCCGCCCGTGTAGGTCTGCAGCGCCTTGAACGTCAGCTTCGTCCCTGCGGGCTTGTCGGGCAGGCCGAGCGACAGGCCGAAGTCCTGGAACTGGCCGGGCTCGATGCCCTTGCCCTTCGCCGCCGTGAAGGTGATCGTCGAGAGCTCGTCGGTGAGCGTGTCGCCATCGTCGGTCTTGACCGGCGTGGCGAGCTTCTTGCGCGTCTCCTTCACCGTCCAGCCGGGCACCGGCTCGTAGGAGGCGTCTGCGAACCCGGGCGGCATCTGCACCTCGACCTTGACGGTGTCCTTGGCGTCCTCCTCGTTGGGAACGCGAACGTCGAGGCGCGCGAAGCCGCCCGCCGGAGCCTCGTTCGGCTGCAGCGTGACGTGGGCCGCAGCGGCGGCGGGCAGTGCGAGCGTGGCCGCGACGGCCGCCGCGGCGATGGTCTTGCGAGTCATGGTCGGGCTCCTTGTGGGAGGGATGGGCGCATCAGCGCACGGGCACGTCGAGCGTCGTGTCGTACTGGTCGAATTCGGAGACGCGGCTCGTCACGTGCAGCCGCCAGTCGCCGCCGGGCACGAGCTGGACCGTGTCGACGACGTAGTGGCCGGGCCCGGCCACGCGCGCCGTGGCGGCGAGCGGGCCGATGTCCTTGCCGGGCAGCGAGAGCGTCACCGTGAGCTCCTTCGTGGCTCCAAACGGCGTGCCGTCGGAGGCGCGCAGGAGGTACAGGTGCAGCTCGTTGGGCCCGACGCGCGCGGGATCCACCGTCGCCTCGAGGCGCAGCGGCCCGAGCGTGGCGGAGCCGGCGAACGGGCCGCCCGCGAGCGAGTCCGGCGGCGGGTAGCTCACGAGCGCGGCGGTCACGCCGAGCACGACGACCACGAGCGCGACCTCCGCGCGCAGCGTGCGCCGCAGCAGACGGCCCGCGGCCCCGGGCGCCGCGGCGGACTCGACGAGCGCGTGGAGCTTCGGAATGACGCGGCGGCGGTTGATCGCGCCGGCCGCGATGAGCAGCAGGATCGAGCCCGGCCTTGACGAGCACCGCGCGGCCGAAGCCGGTGTCCAGCAGCTGGCTGAACGCCGCGATGTGCTCGATCGCCTGGATCGTGCCGGTGACGAGCAGCACGGTGACGCAGGCGAGCGCGATCGGCGAGAAGCGGATGAGGCTGGCCGCGAGCAGGCGGGTGCGGTCGGGCGCCTCCAAGCGGCGGGTGGCGGCGGGCAGGGCGAGGAGGAGCAGCACGAGCCCGCCGATCCACGCGCTCATCGCCAGGACGTGCGCGACGTCGAGCGGGACGAGCAGCGCGACCGGCTGCTGGACGCTCGCGTGACCGCCGAGCGCGGGCGCGATCGCGACGAAGGCGGCGGGGATCGCGGCGAGCGCCAGCGCCATGCGCGACGGCGATGGCCCCGTGGCGGCCCCCGGCTCGACCGCGGCCCGGCCCGGCCGGCGATGGGCCGGTGGCGGCCCCCGGCTCGACCGGCCAGCCCGGGCCCGGCGCGGCGAGGCCGTCCGCGCCCAGCGCGACGCGGCGCAGGCTCATCGGCGACGTGGCGTCGCGGGTACCGCGCAGGAGCCAGGCCGTGGCGCCGCCGAGCACGACGAAGGCGAGCACCCGCACGGACCACACCTCGCCGAAGCGCGTGCCCAGGACGTCGCCGACGACGCTCGGCTTCAGCGCCGCCCACGCGGTCGTGGCGCCGGCGGTCGCGCCCTGGAGCACGATCCCGGCGGCCCCGGCGACGACGCCGAGCAGCGCGCCACCGAGAAGCAGCTTGCGCGCGCGGCCGCGGAAGCCGGCGCACGCGGCGACCCACTCCTCCCCTGCGCCCGCGGCCGAGCGCACCGCCGGCAGCCAGACGGCGAGCAGGAACCCGAGGCCGCCGATCACGAGGGCCGTGGCGAGGTACGTCAGGCCGCGCGCGACGCCGAAGGCGATCTCCGTGACCGGGCCGGCGTCGGTGTCGCCGATGAGGTCGCCGACCGTGGGGGTCGCGGCCGCGCCCGGTGCGCCGATCGAGAAGACGAGGCCGCCGGAGACGGGGTGGCTGTCGGCGGAGATGACGCGGTACGTCGCGACGTACGTGCCGTCGGGCAGGCCCGGCTTCAGGCCGACCGCAAGCTCAGAGCCGCTCCCGCCGGGGTGCTCGGTGCGGCCGTCGTCGACGCGCTTGGCGGCCGCGTCGAAGACGCGCAGCGCGCCGAAGTTGGCCTCGACGGACTCGCTGAAGCGCAGCACGACCTGCCGCGGCTGCTCTTGCAGCGTCGCGCCGCGCTGCGGCGCGGTCGACTCGAGGATCGCGTGCGCCGAGGCGCCGGCCGGCGCCCCCAGCAAGGCGAGCACGGTGGCGGCGACCGCAAGCGAGGCGAGCCTCGGGGCGCGGTGAGCGTGCCGCGGCCGCATCTACCAGGCCTCCGCCCGCCGCTCCCCGCCATCGGCACCGCCTTCACGCCGCCGGCGCCGCACGACCACGACGAGCGCGACGGCGGCGAGCAGGAACAGCCCGAGGCCGACGAAGGCGCCGGTGGGCGGGCCGCCGCTCGAGCCGCGCCAGAAGAGCGTCCCGGAGATGGCGCCGTCGGTGCTGCCGGCCTGTAGCGGGACCTTCCAGTCGACGATCTTCGTGCGCACCGACGTGTCCGTGACCTGCGGCGGGTTCTTCGCCCCCATCCAGTGCATGCGGTGGTCGTGGAACTGGTAGCGCCCGTCGCGCGTCACGACCTTCCATTGCGGCTCCGCCTTCGGGTCGGCGGAGTCCGGGACCGGCGCGCTGCCGTCGCGGTCGTTGTTGAGGTAGTACGCCGGCGAGCGGAGGTTCACCGAGACCGTGCCGTCGGACGCCATCCGCACGTACGGCTCCTTCTGGTAGCCGTCGATCGTGATCGTCTGCGAGCTGTGGTTGACGGCCTCGAGGCGGTCGTCGCCGTTGAGCACGACGACGCTGAAGCCGGGGATATTCGGCGTCACGCCGCCGACGAGCGACTCGTAGTTCGGGTTGCCGTTGTGGGCGAGCGCCGGCGTCGCGAGCAACGCCGACACGAGCGCAGCGAGCGCGGACGCCAGAATGGTGCGACGGGCCACGTGCAGGCCCTCCTTCGGGTTCGGGACGGAGGAAGGCTCCGGTCCGCGAAGGCGCCGGAGCGAGCTAGGCGGTGAGGCGCGGCGCCGCCGGGGGCGGTCGCACGGCGAGCGAGGCGGCGATGAGCCGGCCGCCGCGGGGCACGGCGAGCGGGGCGCGGCGAACCGCCGTCGGCACGGGCGTCGGCGGGACGGCGCCGCGCGACGACGAAGGCGGCGGCGAGGCGGGCGAGGTGCTCCTCCCCGACGTAGCGGCCGGCCACCAGCGGGAGCGCGAAGAGCAGCACCGGGACGGCCAGCAGGACGTCGCTGTGGACGCCGACGAGCGTCAGCGCGGCCAGGGCCAGCGTGAGGCCGGCGAGGCCGAAGAGGAGATGGCGATCGCGCCGCGTCATGCGTGTTGCATGGTGACAGGCGCGGAGCGGCGGCGACAACCGGCAGCCGTGGGCGGCCGCGCCGCGGCTCGCAACACACGCAGCGCAGTCGGGCCCGGCCGTGGTATACCTCCTGCCGAATGCGAGGCCTCGACCCCCGCCGCTGCCGCTGCGCCGCTCTTGGAACGCTCGTCGCGCTGATGCTCGGTGCCACCCTCGGGACCGGCGTCGCGCTGCTGCTCGCGCCGGCCGTCCTCTTCTTCTGCCTGCTCATGCTCGGGCTGCGGCCCGGCGAGCAGTTGATCGAGCGCCTGCGCGACCGCCGCCGGCGCCCTCGCGAGCACCGCGCGCCGCGCACCGTCACGGCCCGCCACCGCTTCGTCACCGCACCCCGCACCTCCTGGCTGACCGCGTCGCCGCTCGCGATGCGCCCGCCACCGGCCCTCTCCGCCGCGACCCGCTAGGGCGCCCGGGCCGACCACAGGTCCCGGCTTCGCGCCCGGTCCTACTGTCGATCCCAGGAGGAGGTGGGCGCACATGCGCCCGACGTACGTCGTCGCGACCCGCGCCCATGGCGCCGGCGCGGCAGTCGGTCTCACCACCCGGCGACCCTCGCGAGCTACCGCGATCGCCGTCGCGATCTGCGCGCTGGCGCTGATCGCGTGCCCCGCCGCGAGCGCCGCGGCGCCCGCGCCGTGCAACGGCGTCGCCCAGATCGCCGACGACAACGGCGACGGCCACCATCCGAACTCCGACGTCCTGGCGGGCTGGTTCTCCGAGGCTGGCGGGCGCGTGCAAGCCGTGATCCAGACGACCTTCGGCGACTGGGCACCAGCCCACGAAGACTCGGAGACGGCGGGCTTCGCGATGCTGTTCACGGCGGCGGGCCAGACGCGCTACGTGCGCGTCGTGACGCCGCGTGCCGGTGCAGGCCCGCTGAGCTATGACTACGGGACGTGGACGGCGGCGACCGGGTTCGTCAGCGCCGGCGCCACGACGGGCGAGGTCGTACCGGGCGTGGCGGGCACGGCCACGATCGACGTCCCGGAGGCGACCGGCGCCGGCGTCGGAGCCCGGCTCGCACAACCGTTCGTCCTGACCTACGACGGCGGCACGCTGCTCGCTCCGCACTGGGTCGATCGCGCACCCGGCGGCGCCGGAGACGCGGCCCCGACCGAGACCGCGTTCGGCGCCGACTACGTCGTCGGGTCCTGCCAGCCGGCGGGCGGCCCCGGTCCGGGTGGGGGTGGCACCCCGGGCCTTCCCGGTCAGACGGTCACCACGACCGCCGTCATCCTCGAGGCGCCCAAACGGCTCGTCGGCGGGGGCAAGCTGCGTGCGAGCGGGCGTGTGGTGCCGGCGCGCGCAGGAGTGACCGTGCGGCTGACGCTCAAGCCCCGCCGCAAGAACACACCGGCGGTCGTGCGCACCGTCGCGACGCAGGTCGACGGCACGTACGCGTACGACTTCCAGGCCGTCGAGACCTCGCTCGTCAACGCGGTCGCCGAGGGCATCAACGCGCAGACGAAGACGGTGGCCGTGCAGTCGACCGTGTCCATGAAGCTGCGGCGGCTGCGCAACGGCAAGACGGTGGTCAGCGGCAAGGTCGGACCTCGCATCCCCGGGCGCGTGCTGCTGCTGCGCGCCAACGCCTTCGCTTCGACCGCCACCACGACGGTCGCCAAGGGCCGCTTTACGTTCAAGGCCCGACGCCTTACGCGCGGCCGCTACCAGGTCGTGTTCATCCCGTCCGGCGCGCGCGCCGAGCGATCCACATCCAAGTCAGGAGTCGTTCGATGAAGCATCTCCGCACATCCGCTCTCGCAGGCGCGACCGTCGCCGCGGCGGCACTTGCCATCCCGGCAGCCGTGTCGGCGCACCCGTCGGTCTATGTGACGTCCGCGCCGATCCTGGCGCCCGCCGGGCTCTGCAGCGCCACGGGCGCGACCCCGCCCTACACCGCCGCCGCGTTCCTCGCGACGTGCGTGACCCAGACGCGCTACGTGTTCACGAACCACGGCAACACGTACCTTCTGCGCGAGTCCAACGGCAAGACCACCGGTGGAGCGATCAGCTACGCGCACCGGCCAGCGGGGCTTGCCGCCGCGACGGACTACGACGTCTTCTCGAACCCTCCGCAGGGCCCCGCCACGGGCGCGCAGGTGCACGCGACGTGCGACGTGCCCGCCCTGACGACCCCTACGGTCATCCGCAGCTGGCAGGGCACCGATCCGTTCTACGCCTACGTCCCCTTCCAGCGGACGGCCGCCGGCTTCGACGACAAGGCCAGCACCTGGCTTGGCATCGTCACGACGGCGACCGGCGTGGATCTCCAGGTGCTCGACGACACCGACGCTGCACGCGAGGCCGCCTGCGAGGCGCTGCCGGGAGCGAGCGCGAGCTCGTACGTGCCGGCGGACGCCACCCAGTCGACGAAGGCCGCTTGGGCGCTGGGTCCCGTCGAGGCGGCGGTCAAGCCGCTCGAGGAGCACGTCACGAGCCTCACGACCGATCTGGCCGCCAAGGCCACCGAGCTCTCGACCGTCAAGGGCGCGCTGAGCAACGCCACGACGGAGATCGCCTCGCTGAAAGCGGCGCTGACCCGCCTGAAGCTGACGTTCGGAGCCAGCCCGTCGCTGGACGCGCTGGCAGCGAACGGGCTCGCCCTCAAGCTCGTCGGACCGGCCAGCCAGACGGCCAACGTCCGGCTGCTGGTGCCGGCCGACAAGCTGAAGAAGCTGGGGCTGAAGTCGAGGATCATCGGGACGCAGAAGGTCGTGATCGCTGCCGACGGCACCGCGAGCCTCACGCTGAAGACCACCGCGACCGCGGCCTCGGCGCTGAAGAAGCACACCGGCAAGCTCTCGGTGCTGGGCGAGGCCACGACAGGTGACCGCCGCTCGCTGGCGTCCGCAGTCCTGAGCGGCTGATAGCGGTGCGCGCTGCTCGATCCCTGTGGGTCTCGGTCCTCGCGGCGGCGGCTCTCGCCGTCGCCGCGGGGACCGCGCTCGCCCACACGAAGGTCACCTCGACGAGCCCGGCCAAGGGCAAGACGGCGAAGACGAGCATCGACCGCGTGACGGTCACGTTCAGCGGGCCGCTGCGCCGCGGCACGGTCCGTGTCGTCGGGCCGGGATCGAAGGTCGTCTCGGTTGGCAAGGGCGGGCGCGACCCGCGCAACATCAAGCGTCTGCTCGTGCCGCTGAAGGACTCGCTGAAGGCCGGCTCCTACAAGGCGAGCTGGACGATCGTCGCAGCCGACGGCCACGATCAGAAGGGCTCGTTCACCTTCAGGCTCAAGCGATGAGGCGCGCCGGGATCGCAGTCCTGGCCGCCTTCGCCACCGTGCCCCCGGGAACGGCCGCGGCGCACATCCAGGTCCGGCCAACCGCGGCGGCGCCGGGAGATCCGGTGCTGTGGACCGTGCTGATCCCTTCAGAGGAGGAGGCCGGCACGGCACAGGTCGAACTCGCCGTGCCGAAGGACGTCCTGCCGTTCTCCTACGAGGACCAGGCCGGCTGGCAGCGCACGATACGACCGAATCCCGACGGGTCGGTGCGCTCGATCGTCTGGCGCGGACGCACGCCCGGCGACGGCCTCGCGACGTTCCGCTTCCTCGCCTCGACGCCCGAGCGGGATGGCAAGATCGCCTGGAAAGCGATCCAGACCTACCGCGACGGCGATGTCGTGCGCTGGATCGGCTCGCCCGCCAGCGAGACGCCAGCGTCCGTCACGACGATCTCGCGCTCGGTGCCGCGCGAGAACGCCGGCGGCGAGAGCGGTGGCGCGACCGTCCCGGCCGCAGCGCCGAGCGCGAGCATCGGCAGCTCGGCGGACGGCGGTCCGGACTGGCTCGCTCGCGGCTTGGCCCTCGTGTCGTTGCTCGCCGCGCTGGCCGCGGTCGCGCTGCGGCGCAGGGCCGGAGGAGACTGAGCCCCGGCGCGTGCTGCTCGCCGCCGAGCTACATCCGGCTGCCCTCGTCGGGCCGGCTCTCCTCTTCCTCGCGCCGCCTGGCGGCGCCCTCGGGATCGCGGCGGTCGGCCATCAGCGACAGCCCGATGCCGATGGCGAACGCGACCGCGACCATGGCGAGGCTCGTCCCCGGCCCGATCTTGACGAGCGGCTCGACGAGGATCTTCACGGCGACGAGGCCGAGCACGCCGGCGATCGTCTCGTCGAGGTAGCGAAAGCGCTTGATGAGACCTTCGACGAGCACGAACAGCGCGCGCAGGCCGAGCAGCGCGAAGACGTTGCCGGCCCAGATGATGAGCGGATCGGTCGTGATCGCGAACGCCGCCGGGATCGAGTCGACGGCGAAGGCGATGTCGGCGGCGACGATCGCCGCCAGGCAGAGGAAGATCGGCGTGACGTGGCGCTTGCCGTCCTCGCGCGAGAACCAGTGCCCCTCGCGGAAGCCGTCCGTCACCGGGAAGACGCGGCGCACGGCGCGCACGACGAGGTTCTTGTCGGGGTCGACGTCCTCGTCGACGCCCTTGTAGATCCGGTAGGCGAGGATGAGCAGCAGCACGCCGAGCGCGTACAGCACGAAGTGGAACTGCTCGATCAGGGTGGTGCCGCCGAGGATCGCCAGCCCGCGCAGCACGAGCGCCGCGATGATGCCCCAGAACAACAGGCGCGCGCGGTAGGCGTGCGGCACGCCGAAGTACGCGAACAGCAGGATGAAGACGAAGAGGTTGTCGAGCGACAGCGAGCGCTCGATGAGGTAGACGGTGAGGTAGCTGACGCCGTCGCCGGAGCCGTTGAGCAGCCACACGACGCCCGTGACCGAGAGCCCGAGCACGAGCCAGCCGATCGACCAGACGACGCTCTCGCGAAACGTCGCCTCGCGGCCGCGCGCGAAGAAGTGCGAGTCGAGCCCGAGCAGCACGACAAGCACGACAACGAGCCCTCCGAGCTCGACGAGCTCCATCTACGCGTAGAAGAAGGCGACGCCGAGCACGGCGTAGACCGCTAGCAGTTGCACGCCCTCGTACCACGTCGACTCGCCGTCTTGGGTCACGTGGTTCGCGATGAGGATGGCTAAGAAGACCGCGCCGAGCTCGAATCCGTTGAAGACGAGCGCCATCGGGTTCGGCCCGACGACGAACGAGATCAGCACGAGGACGGGCGCCGCGAACAGCGCGATCTGCGCCGCCGACCCGATCGCGATGTTGACGGCGAGGTCCATCTTGTCCTTCGACGCGAAGTAGATCGCCACCCAGTGCTCGGCGGCGTTGCCGACGATCGCCACGACGATCAAGCCGACGAAGAACTCGCTCAGGCCGATCGTGTGCGACGCCTCGGAGATCGAGCCGACGAGGATCTCCGACATGACGCCGACCGCGACGCCGGCGCCGGCCAGCGTGAGCGCCGCCTTCCTGACGGTCCACGGCTCGTCCACGTGCTCCTCGGCCTCCGAGGTCGGGTTGAACAGCGCACGGTGCGAGCGCAGCGAGAACAACAGCCCGCCGGCGTAGGACGCGAGCAGGATGAACGCGACGATGAGCGACATCGACTCGAGGTCCTTGCCGAAGTCCACGCGCTCCTCGCCGACCCCCGGCAGGCCGCCGCCCGAGACGAGCTGGAAGATCGTCGGCATGACGAGTGCTGCCGCGGCGAGCAGCAGCATCGAGGACTGCACCGACGCGGCCGTGGGGTTGAACGTCTGGCGCTCGCGCTTCAGCCCGCCGACGAGCATCGCCGCGCCCATGACGAGCAGGATGTTGCCGAGGATCGAGCCGATGAGCGACGCCTTGACGACCTCTTGAAGGCCCTCGTTGAGCGCGAAGAAGGCGATGATGAGCTCCGGCGCGTTGCCGAAGGTGACGTTCAAGAAGCCGCCGATGCCGGGTCCCGCGCGGTGTGCGAGCTCCTCCGTCGCACGGCCCATGAGGGCGGCGGTCGGGATCACGCCGGCCGCGGCCGCGGCGAAGATCAGCACCGCGTCGGCGTGCGCGAACTCGAGCGCGATCGCGATCGGGATGAAGGGGACGAGCAGGTACGGCCAGCCGGAGCCGGAGAGCAGGAAGCGGCGCAGGCCGCCGACCCCGCCGGCCTTCTTGGGGGGCGGGTCAGCCACGGGCGGCCGTCAGCTGGCGCAGGTCGCGCTCGGGCTCGATGCCCCAGCGGCGCGCGACCTCGTCGAGGTGCGCGCTCATCGGCCAGCGGTCGGGGCGCGCGTCGCCCTCGTGGTCGGGCCCGGCGCCCTTGAGCGCCATGCTGCCGGCGTTGTCGCCGATCGCGCGGATCTCGGCGACCTCGGCCTCGTCGAGCACGACGCCGGCCGGCGTGGCAAGCAGCTCCGCGCGCTTGTCGAGGATCGAGCGCCCGCCGGGCTCCTGGATGAGCGTCGGCACGACGCACGCGACGGGCTCGTGCGCGAGGCACCACTGCGCGGCGAGCTGGATCGGCGTGAGGCCGTGGCGCTCGGCGATCGGGCGCAGGCGGTCGAGCTTCTCCATGCCGGCCTCGACCCAGCCCTTCGGGCGGTAGAGGCGGTGGTCGCGTGCCGCGAACTCATGGCCCGGGCGCACGTCGTCCCAGAACATGCCGCCGTAGTCGACGACCCGCGTGATGACCTTGACGTCGTGGCGCGCGGCGGCGGCGAGGCACAGCTCGCCGGGCCACGGCTCGAGCGGGTTGAGGATGACCATCGCCCAGTCGATGAGCTCGCCGAAGCGCTCGAGGCAGTCGATGACGTCGAGCGTGAAGCCGTTCGCCGGCCCGGGCGCGACGCCGAGGCTGTGCGCGAGACCCCCGTCGCGGACCGCGCGCAGTGCGTCCCAGACGGCGTCGCTGGTGTAGCCCGTCCGATCCGGGTTGTGCAGCAGCAGCACGTCGAAGGCGTCGATGCCGAGGCGCTCGAGGCTGCGCTCGGTCGCCATCCGGACGTAGCCGGCGTACTCGTCTGCCCCGCGCAGGGCCGGGTCCGTGAAGCGCGGGAAGCCCTTCGCGCCGTCGCGCTCGGCGGTGTAGAAGTCGTGCCCGATCGCCCCGACGACGCTGTAGTCCGCGCGATCGGCGCCGGCAAGCGCGCGCCCGAGCAGCGTGTCGGCTTCGCCGGAGCCGTACGCGTCGGCGGTCAGCAGCGTGTCGAGCCCGTCGCCGGGCGACAGCAGCGTCTCGAGCTCGTGCTCGGAGACGGGCACCCCGAAGTGCAGGTAGCGCCCGCCGCTCCACGTCCCGATCGCGGCATGTGAGGGCTGGCGCATCGCCGAAGGGTAATCGCCGCGGGCGGTTGTGACCTTTGCCGCTATGGCGTGGCTTGCCCGGGCGCGAGCTTCTTCGTGCACGCGGCGATGTCGGCGGCGGTGGAGCCGCCGCTCAGGCACTTCAGGAACGCGTCGCCCCCGTCGCCGGCGCCCGCCGCGCCGGGGATCGCGGGACCGGCGCCCGAGAGCAGGCCGCCGTTCTCGAAGAGCTCCGACAGCGGGCGCGCGCGCTTCGGCGCGACGGGCTGGACCGTCGTCGCGTTGACGCGATCCAGGCGCACGCGCAGGCTGATCCTGCCGCCGTCCAGGCCGGTGATCGGCGCTGTGCCCTGCTTGAACGCGAAGTCGACGACCACGGCGAGCTGGCGCACGATCTTGTCCTGCGCGCCCGACCAGACGTCGACCTTCGTCTGCTTGACCGCGGCCTCGATCTGCTTGCGCAGGTTCGGCGTCAGCAGCCCGCGCAGGCCGCCGGCCCCAAGCAGCTTGTCGACGTCCGCGAGCAGCGCGGCCACGTCGATCGTGCCGGAGACGCGGTCGGTCTCGACGCCGCCGATCGTCGCGCTGCCGTTGGCCCGCGGCGTCCTTCACCCAGGCCTGCGGGCTCAGCCCGAGCGTGGCCAGGCCGCCGCCGCCCGCACGCGGTGCCCGCGCCCAGCGCCGAGCGCAGCGCGCCGAGCGTCTTGCGGTCGAGCTTGTAGCTGCGGCCGTCGATCGTCAGGAAGCCGTTCTTGCCCGTCGAGATCGCGCGAGCGCGCAAGGGGTGGCGGGCGAGCGAGCCCGCGATCGCGAGGTCGAAGCGCGGCAGCTCGCCCTTCGCGCCCGCGGCGAACGGGCCCGAGCCGCGGAACGCGATCGGCCCGCCGAGGGCGAGCAGGCCCTCGGGCTCGAGCTTGAAGTGCGCGGTGAGCTGCGCGCTGTCGAGCTCGGACGTGGCGCCGATGCTCTGCGCGAGCGTGCTCGCGGCGGCCGCGTCGGGCTCGTCGTCGGCCTCGCCGCAGGCGGCGAGCAGCCCGATCGAGAGGGCGACGCAGGCGAGGACGAGCGCGGCACGGAGGGTCGGGCGGTTCACGGTGAAGGCCTTTCCTGCAACGACAACTGCAGCGACGGGGACATCCGCAACCTAGCATCGGGGAGGTGCGCCGCACCTCAGTTGTGTGGGTCGTGTGGACGCTGGCGCTCGCACCGCCCGCCACCGCCTCCGCCTCGCCCGTGCTGACACTTCGCCATGACGGCTCCACCGTCGCGCGCGAAGACCCCTACCTGCCCGCCCCCGCTCCCCTGCCGCCTGCTCCCCGGAAGGATCGGACTTCGAGCGGTGGCGTGCGGGCGGCGGCAGCCAAGCGCACGGTCCGCGGCGAGCTCGCGCGGATGCTCGCCGCCGGCGCGATCGACCGCGCGACGTATGACGCCCGCCTCGCCACGCTCCTCGACGCCAGCAAGCTTCAGCGCAAGCTCACGGGCACGCGCCGCGCCGAGCTCGGCGCGGTCCTGGGCAACCTCGACGCGATCGCCGCCCGCGGCGACCTCAACGTCTCGCGGCTGCCGGCCCTGTTTGAGACCGTCGCGCGCAATCGCCAGTGGTGGGCGAGCGGGCGGCTGCTGAGCTACGGCCAGCGCGTGAGCTTCCAGGGCAGCCCGCTCGTGTGGCAGTACTACACCGGCGAGGGCCTGCAGATCCAGTGGCTCGGGACGTTCGGCAAGGCCAACGCGCTGTGGAAGTCGCGCACGCACGACGCCGACCTGCGCAAGCTGCTCGACGACGCGCTCGCCCTGTCCGCCCAGCGCGCCGGCGGCATCGCGTTCGAGTACCTCTTCGACTTCGACGGCGGCCGGCCGCCGTGGGCGAGCGGGATGGCGCAGAGCACGGGGATCCAGGCGCTCTCGCGGGGCGCGATCCGGCTCGGCGAGGGCCGCTACTTCGACGCAGCCCGCGCCGCGCTGGGGATCTTCCGCACCGCGCCGCCGAGCGGCGTCCGGATCGCGACCGACCGTGGCGCGCACTACCTCATCTACTCCTTCGCTCCCGGGATGCGCGTGCTCAACGGCTTCACGCAGGCGGTCAACGGCCTGCACGACTTCGCGCTGCTCGCCAACGACGCCGAGGGCAAGGCGCTGTTCGCCGCAGGCGAGGCGCAGTTGCGCGCCGAGCTGCCGGCCTACGACACGGGCGCGTGGTCGCGCTACTCGCTGAACACCGAGGCCGACCTCAGCTACCACAAGCTCGCGCGCGACTTCCTCGACAACCTCTGCTCGCGGCTGCGGGAGGACGTCGCGCGGCCGGCGAGCGGGGCCGCGGGCGCGCCCCAGACCGGCGGCGCGCTGCCGATCGCCCCGCCGGGCTCGCCCGCCGCGCCGGTCCCGGACCCCGCGGTCTACTGCGGCGCGGCCCAGCGCTGGACGAGCTATCTCAGCCAGCCACCCGTCGTGAAGCTCGTCACGCGCCGCGCGCGCGCCGGCAAGCGGGCGTCGCTGCGCCTCGAGCTCTCCAAGCCCTCCTACGTCAAGCTCGCCGTCGTGCGCGGCGGGCGGACGTTCGCCGTGCTCGCCGCCCGTCTCGGCAGCGGGCGTCGCGCGCTCGTCTGGGCGCGCCCGCGCGCCGGCAAGGGCTTCGAGGTGCAGGTACGCGCGACCGACCTCGCGGGCAACGTCGCGACAACGAAGGGCGAGCTGGAGGTTCTGAAGAAGCGGCGCTGAGCCGCCCGGCGAGGAGTCTAGAATCGCCCGATGGCCGCCGCCGCCCCGCGCACGTGGATCCTCACGTCCTCGCCCGACAACCACGTCGCAACCGCCGAGCGCGACTTCAGCGTCATCGGGATCAAGGAGCGAAACCGCGCCCGCGCGCTGCAGATGGAGCCGGGCGACCGGATCGTCCTCTACCTCACGAAGGTCATGCGCTTCGCCGCGGCGATCCGCGTCACCGGCGAGCTCTACGAGGACCGCACGAAGATCTGGCCGGGGAAGCCCGGTAAGGCCGACGCCTACCCGTGGCGCTTCGCCACCGAGCCGGAGCTCGTGCTGGCCGAGCCGAGCTGGCTGGCCGCCGAGTCCGTCAAGGACGACCTCGAGCACATCCGCAAGTGGCCGCCCGAGCACTGGAAGCTCGCGTTCCAGGGACAGCTGCGCACGGTCTCCGAGGCGGACGCCGCGCTGCTCATGGATCGCTTGCACGCGGCCGCCGGCGTCCCGGCGTGAGGGCCGGAGCAACCCGTCTGAAGGACGCGGGCGGCGCGCTGGATCGCGACCAGCGCTTCGTCGCCGGCGCGGCTGTGGCGCTGCTCGCCGCGATGCTCCTGCCGTGGTACGAGAAGTCCGTCGTCGTGGCGGGCAGCAAGGAGTTCGCGAAGGACACGATCAGCGCGTTCGGCGCCGTGTCGTTCGTCGAGGCGGCGATCTTCCTCGTGTCCGCGGGCGTGCTCGTGCTGGTGCTCGCGCGCGCGGAGGGCGGGAAGTTCCACCTGCCCGGCGGCGACGGGACGGTCATCATGGCCGCCGGGCTGTGGGCCAGCGCGCTGATCTTCTACCGCGTGTTCGACCGCCCCGACGTCAGCGGGGACGCGGGCACGGTCGGGATCCAGTGGGGCTTCTTCGTCGCGTTCGTCGCCGCCGGGGCGCTCGCGTACGCCGGCCAGCGCATGCGCGCGGCCGCGCGGCCCGAGACGCCGGTGCGCGAGCCGCGCCCGTCGCGTCGCGCGGCCGCGGACGGCGGCGAGGACAGCACCGAGCTCGTGTCCTGGTCGGACGGGCCGACGGAGGTCGTCCGCGCCGAGCCGCGCCCGCCGCGCTCGGCGGAGCCCGCGGATGCCGAGGTCGTCGAGCCGGCGCCGACGGCGCGCCTCGACGGCGCCGCGGGCGAGCCGCGCCCGAAAGACCGGGCGGTGCGGCGCGAGGACGCCCGCGTGACCGTCGACGACCCGCCCGACGCGACGCTCGGCCCCGGCCGTGGCCGCCGCGCCCGCGGCCGCGACTAGCTCGGCCCTGCCACCCGCTGCTGCGCGAGGCGGGCCTGGCTTGCGAAGACGTCGAACGACGGCCGCAGCGTGCCCTTCGCCGTGACGAGCGCCGAGTCCCAGCTCGAGCCGCGGCTCGCGCGCCAGTGGTAGATGTAGACGCGCGTGACCCGCGGGCTCGTGCGCGCCAGCTCGAACACCCGCTTGGTCGCCGCGACCGCGCGGCGCGGGCCCGTCCGGATGAGCAGGCGCCGGTCGCCGTCCTCGGTCTTCGTCGGCTTCGCGCGGTTGACGATCGCGCCGGTCTCGGTGAACCAGACGATGCCCGGCGCGAGGCGCAGCATCGTCTCGGTGCCCCAGCGCGAGGTCGAGTTCACGTCGACGTAGTTGTGCAGGCCCCAGAGCTTCGGCGCCCTGCCAACCGCGAACGTCTTGAGGTACGAGCGCATCCAGCTGCCCAGCCGCGAGTTGTCGACGACGTCCGCGCCGAGCACCTTGCAGTTCGGGCAGAGCGACCGCAGCGTGCGGTAGTAGCTCGCGATCCGGCGCGGGTTGTAGTTCTGCGGGTGGATCGCGAGGTTCGGCTCGTTCCACGGGCTGAACTCGCGCACCTGCCGGTAGCGACGCATGAACTTGCGGGCCTGCGTGCGGTAGTCGCCCACCGGCGGCAGGCTGAACTGGCGCGTCCGGCTACGGCCGAACGTCACGACGACGTCCATCTTCGCGGCGGTCGTCGCGCGCATCCAAGCGTCGAGCTCGCGCCGCTGCCAGCCGTAGTCCAGCGCGTCCCAGGCGACCGACAGCCGCGCGTGGCGGACCGGCAGCGCGGTCAGGCGGGTGTCCGAGAACGACGCCGCCTGCTGGTCGGCGATCCCGACGACGATCGCCTGCGCCGGGTTCGCCGCCGCGAGGGCGCACAGGGCGAAGAGCGCCGTGACGATCGGCGTGGCGCGACGGCGCATGCCGACAAGAATGCAGGATCGAGGGGACGCGACGGCGCCATGTCCCCTGCGATCGCGGCCAACCTGATAAGCACCCGTCCGTGACAGCACGTGCGCGCAGCGCTCCGATCGCGGTCGCCGACGGCATCTGGCGGCTGACGCTCGGCATGCCGCTGAAGATCAACGTCTTCCTCATCCGCGAGGACGACGGCGTCGCGGTCTTCGACTCGGCGACGAAGCAGCTCGGGCCCCAGATCCGGCGGGCCGCCGACGCGCTGGGCGGCGCGACGCGCGTGATCGTCGGCAACGCCCACCCCGACCATCGCGGCGGCGCGCGCTCGATCGGCGCGCCGGTGCAATGCCACGTCGACGAGCGCGCCGACATGGAGTCCGACGGCGGCTGGCACTACTTCGACTTCCAGGCGCTGCCGTGGTTCGCCCGCGGGCTGACGAAGCGGCTCATGCGGTCCTTCGACGACGGGGCGCTGCACGTCGCCAAGACGCTCGAGGAGGGCGACCGCGTCGGCGACTTCGAGGTCGTCCACCTCCCCGGCCACGGCCCCGGCTGCATCGGCCTGTGGCGCGAGTCCGACCGGCTCGCCCTCAGCAACGACGCCTTCGCCTTGTTCGATCCGGCGCTGCCGCGTCCCGGCAAGCCGCGCATCCCCCACCCGGCGTTCAACTGGTCGACCGAGCGCGTGCCCGCGTCGATCGAGAAGCTCGCGGCGCTCGAGCCGCGGACGTGCTGGCCGGGGCACTACGGGCCGCTGACCGGCGACGTCGCCGGCCAGCTGCGCGCGATCGCCTGACGTTCCGCGGGCGCGAAGCGGGGCAAACCCTCCATGAGAGCCGCTGCGAAAGGAGACGCGATTGTCTGCCACCGACCTGCTGCTCGCCGAGGAGCTCCTCTTGCTCGCCCTCGACGACGAGAAGGGCAACGACAAGACGATGTCCGCCGACACGGGGCTCGCCGGCGCACTGCTGCTCGAGCTCGCCGCCGGCGGCTGGCTCGACGACGTCGACGGCAAGCTCGTCGCGGCGGCGACCCGGCCCGCCGGAGCGCCGCCGGCGGGGGTGCTGGCCGACGCGCTCGCGGTCATCGAGGCCGAGGACAAGCCGCGCATGGCGGGTCATTGGGTCAGCAAGCTGCCGAGCGAGCTCAAGCCGCTCAAGGGCCGGGTGGCGGAGCGGCTCGTGGAGCTCGGCGTGCTGTCCGAGCACCGCCACAAGGTGCTCGGGCTCTTCGGCGTCGACCGCTGGCCCGAGGCCGACCCCGTGCCGGAGCAGATGCTGCGCGAGCGCCTGCGCGCCGAGCTCACGGGTGCCGCGGAGCTCTCCGAGCGCACCGCGCTGCTCGCTCCGCTGCTGCGCGCGCTGGACCTCGTCAACAAGGTGGTCGCCAAGGACGAGCGCAAGGCCGCCAACCGGCGCGCGAAGGCGATCGCGGACGACTCGGCGCACATCGGCTCGGCCGTGCAGGCGACGGTCGACGCGACGATGGTGGCCGTCATGGTCGCCGTCAGCGCTTCGACGACGGCCGCCACCGTCGGCAACTGACGGGGCGGCCGCTCGATCCGAAGGCGTAGGGGGCGGGCGTTAGCGGTCGCGCATGACGGCGAGCTTCAGGCGGCCGTTGCCGTCGATCTGGCTCGACGCCGAGGCCACGCAGGTCTTCGGGCTCTTCTTGGGCAGCTTGAGCTCGCGCGTGTCGGGGGGCGTGACGTCGTAGTCGCCCTGCGCCGTGGCTCCGACGCCGCAGGCGAGCGTCCAGTTCACCGTGACCTTCTGCTTGGGCGCCGAGCTGACGCGCAGGTAGACGGCCTTCGGCTTGCTCATGATGCCGCCGACGTTCACGGCCGCGTCCTTGCCCGTCGACCGCTTGACGGCGACGGTCTTCAGCGCGGGCTCGTCGCCCGCCGCCTTCTCGTCGCCCGCAGGGACCTTCTTGTCCGCGGACTTCGCCGACTTGTCGCCCGCCGACTTGTCGTCGTCGTCGCCGCCCGTCAGCAGCGAGACCGCGACGACGGCCAGCACCACCACGACGATCACGCCGAGAACGATCTTGATCTTGCCCATGGTGCCTCCCTCGCTCGATGCCCTCCTGGAGTGTCGCAGCCCCGGCGGCGACGCCTAGCAGGTCGCCTCGGGCGGACACGGGCGCGGATCGGTCGGGTCGTCGCGGTAGGCGAGATACGCGCCGGCGATCATCAGGACGCTGCCCGCGAACAGGATCGCGATGCCCGTCCCGACGGTCCGGCGCGAGCCGGCAAGATGGCCGCCGAGCGCGACGAGCACCCCGACCGCGATGACCGCCGCCACGACGCCCGCCGGCATCAGCGCGGAAGCCGCAGGCGGATCGCCGTGCTACGCGTCGAGGTGAGCCCGCCGCCGGTCTGGTTGTGGTTCAGCAGACCGCCCGATTCCGCGAACGTCAGCGTGTCGGACGCGCCGTCGCCGGTAAACGTCGCGGCCTGGCCGGCGAGCGCCGAGCCGTAGCTCGCGCCGGCGACCGGCGGCGCGCACAGCACGGCGGTGCTCGCGAGCGCAGCGGCGACCGCGCCACGACGCAGGTTGCGCGCGATGCGAGATGAGGTGCTCATGGCGCCGAGCATCGCAGCCGGGAGCGCAACCGCGCGCACGTCGGGGCGCGCACGTCCCGGTCTGCACCCCTGAGTTCCTATGATCCGTCGACCATGGCCGACGCTCCCGACTCCGTCGCCGCCGTCGCCGACGGCCTGCGCGAGGTCGGCTACCTGCCCGCGTCGTCGACGGCGCTCGTGTCGTACTTGGCGGTGAAGCTCGGCAAGCCGATCCTCGTCGAAGGGCCCGCGGGCGTCGGCAAGACCGAGCTGGCGAAGGCCCTCGCCAAGGTCCTCGACCGCCGGCTCGTGCGGCTGCAGTGCTACGAGGGCCTCGACGAGGCCAAGGCGCTCTACGAGTGGAACTACCGCAAGCAGCTGCTGCGCATCCAGGCCGAGGCGACCGGCACGGGCTGGAGCGAGGTCCAGGACGACATCTTCGGCGAGGAGTTCCTGCTCTCGCGCCCGCTCATGGACGCGATCACCTCCGAGCTGCCGATCGTGCTGCTCATCGACGAGATCGACAAGACCGACCAGGAGTTCGAGGCGATGCTGCTCGAGCTCCTGTCGGACTTTCAGATCTCGATCCCCGAGCTGGGGCGCATCGAGGCGCGCTCGCACCCGGTCGTGCTGCTGACGTCCAACAACTCGCGCGAGTTGACGGAGGCGCTCAAGCGCCGCTGCCTGTATCTGTGGCTGGACTACCCCGAGCTCGAGCACGAGCTTGCGATCGTGCGCCTGCACGCACCGGAGCTGCAGGAGACGATCGCCCGGCGGCTCGTCGAGATCGTCGGGATGGTCCGCGACCTCGACCTCAAGAAGCCGCCGTCGATCGCGGAGTCGATCGACTGGGCGCGCGCGCTGCTGCTGCTCGGCGCGCAGGACATCGACCGCGGGGTCTTCGAGGAGACCCTGTCGGTGATCGTCAAGCACCGCACGGACCTCGACCTCGTCGCCGAGCGCGTCGGGGTCAAGCTGGAGCAGCGCGCCGCGACGCCCTGAGCGCTCCCGGGGCTACAGCGGCCCGGGCTCGCCGGCCGAGACCCGGGACGGTCGATCAGATCAGCTTCGTCCGCACGAGCGGCAGCGCTGCTTGGCGCCTGTCGCGCGTGAGCAGCGTGAGGTCGTGTGCCAGCGCGGTCGCTGCGATCCAGAGGTCGTTCGACGGGACGCGACCCGCGACCGCCCGAAGGTCGCCGTACGCGGTGGTCACCGCGCGGTCGATGTCGAGCACCGTCGCCTCCGAGAGCACGAGCGCGAGACGCCGCAACCGCCCCGGCTGGCTGGCGTCGGTGCCAAGCAGCACGCCGGCGTAGAGCTCACCTACGGCCACGACACTGACCGCACAGTCGCCGTCGAGCTCCGGGCTCGGGCCGTCGGTTGGGCCGGCCAGCACGCTCGTGTCGAAGAGCCTCGTCAGTCCGCCCATATGTCGACCGAGTTCGCACGCTCCTCCTCGCGCATGCGCTTGAGCTCTTCGGCCCACTCGGGGTCGACGGGATTCTCCTGGAGCAGGCGCCAGAACTCGGCGACGCTCGTGCCGCGGCCCGTGCGCGGCGGCGGACCCAGCTCCGCCACCGGCCGACCGGCGACCGTGATCGTGAACCGCTCGCCCTGCTCGGCGCGCCGCAGGATCTCGGAGACGTTGTTGCGCAGCTCCCGCTGAGGGATCGTGGTCATGGCGTGGCGAGCGTAGCAGTTCGTCTACGGCCCGCCGAGCCATATCCTCATCGGCCATGGCCTCCCCCGCGACACCGCCCGCCGGCATCGCCGCGCGGCTCGTCGAGTTCGCCGCCGAGCTCCGCTCAGAGGGCGTGAGCAGCGGGACGGCGGAGCTGCTGGACGCCGTCGCGGTGCTCGAGCAGATCGCGTGGACCAACCCGGCGGACTTCCGCGAGGCGCTCGCCGCAACGCTCGCGAAGTCCCAGGAGGACCGCCGCGTGTTCGAGCTCGTCTTCGAGCGCTTCTTCTTTCGCGCCGCCGAGGCCGCGGCGATCGTCGAGGGCGTCCGCGAAGGCCAGGCGGGCGGAGCCGACGGCGGCGAGGGCGGCGACGTCGACCTCGAGACGCTGCGCAAGCAGATCGCCGCGGCGCTGCGCGACGGCTCGGAGAGCCTCATGCGCGACCTCGCGCGCCTCGCGATCGCGGCGTTCGGGCGGGCGGGCAACGGCTCGGGCGTCATCGGCGTCGACGTCCAGCGCATCCGGCGCGCCCTCGGCCTGCGCTCCGAGCCCCAGCACGAGCTGCCCGCCGACGACCCGCGGCGCAACGGCGTCCCGCGCGAGCAGCTGCGGCGCTTCGAGGCGCTGCTGCGGCGCGAGCTCGAGCGCGGCCAGATCGAGCGCACCGCGACGCTGCCGCCCGCGCGCCCGCTCAACGAGCTCGATCGCGCGCTGCCGTCCGGCCCGCTGCAGGACCTCGCCGCCGTGCACCGCGTCGTCGCGCAGCTCAAGCGCCGGCTGAAGACCCGGGGCCAGGAGAGCCGCGGGCATCGCCGCCACGCCCACGTCGACGTGCGCCGCACGATGCGCGCCTCGTTGCAGACCGGCGGCGTGCCCGTCGATCTGCGCTTCAAGCCCGTGCGCCCGCGCCGGCCGGAGATCTACGTCCTCTGCGACGTCTCGACGAGCGTCACGAGCGCGTCGGTCTTCTTCCTCTCGGTGCTGCACGCCCTGCACGACTCGTTTCGCAAGATGCGCTCGTTCGTCTTCATCGAGCGGATCTCGGAGGTCACCGACGTGTTCGACCGCGAGCGCGACTTCCGCGCCGTGTCGGAGGCGATCGCGCGCGACGCCGGCGTCGCCGACGTCAGCGGCTACACGGACTACGGGCGCGTGTGGACGGAGTTCCGCGCGCTGGTCGAGGACGACCTGCACCCGCGTGCGACGGTCATCGTGCTCGGGGACGCGCGGACGAACGGGCGCGACCCGCGCGCGGACATCTTCGCCGAGGTCGCCGCCCGCGCGGGGCGCACGTTCTGGCTGAATCCCGAGCCGCGGCTGTACTGGAACTACGGCGACTCGGTCATCGCGACGTACGAGCAGCACTGCCAGGCGTTCGAATGCTGGACGACGACCCACCTCGAGGCCTTCGTCAAGGCACTGACGCGCCCAGTCCAAGCGGCCTGAGCGACGTTCAGTCCAGCGGCACGAGCAGGAAGATCTCGACCGCGACGTCCGGCTCGTGGAGGTTGTCGCTGAGGAAGGCCTCGACCTTGCGCATCGTCAGGCGCTCCACGGCCGCGATGAGGTCCTCGCGCATCGTGTCCTGGAAGGCGCGGCGCATCGCGAGCACCTCCAGCGCTTGGCCGCGCGACGCGAGCGTGCGCTCTGCCTTGGTGAGGCTGTCGCGCAGCGTCACCACGACCGTGTCGGAGCCGATCGTCGTGCGCGCCTGCGTCGGCCCGCGGCCCGTGAAGTCGCGAAGCAGCCCGACGACCGCGTTGGATATGGCAGCGGTCAATGGTCCGTCGACGGCGATCATGGGTGGGACAGGTGCGTCGACCATGGACGGTCAACTCCCTCTCGCCCTCCCTCGGCGTGTGGCGCGACTCGGAGTGAGAGGAGGCGATGGAGGCCCAGAGCCAGCGATGCTGCTCCCTCCAGGGTAGACGGTCGCCGCACACGCATGGGAATCCCGCGGCCGGGGCATGATGCCCGGCATGCCTGACACCCGCATCACGCCCTATCGCGATGGCCCGCTCATCGTCCGCGGCCCGTTCGTCCTCGAGGACCAGGACGGCAAGCCGATCGACGCCGGGCGCGAGACGATCGCGCTGTGCCGCTGCGGCAAGTCCCGGATGCGGCCGTTCTGCGACGGCACCCACCGGCTCGTGCGCTTCCGCGCGCCGAGCTCGGCGGAGTCCGGCCGCGAGGCCGGCGCGGCGGCGTAGCGGGTCTCGGCTAGGCGGCCAGCGCTTCGGACAGCTCGGCGCGCAGTGAGCTGACGCCGTGCTCCCACGCGGCGAGCGTGTGCCTCGCGAAGCGGTCGTCGAGCTCGACGAGGGTCGCGGCGCCCCACAGGATGTCGCGCGCGAGCTCGGGCTGCTGGCGCGCCAGGCCGCCGGCGAGGTCGACGGCCGCGACCGACTCGTGGATCGCGTCGGCCATGACGTGCTCGTCGAAGAACGCCGTCGCGCGCTCCCCGCAGCCGAGCCGCCGCAGGCCGCTCGCATAGCGCCGGTTGGGCACCGAGGACTCCATCTCGAACAGCGCCAGGTGCCCGACGATCGCGCCGCGCCAGCGCCGGTGCAGCCCGAACAGCGACATGAGATTCACGGTCGCGAGCGTCACGGCGGGAAGGCGGTCGACGTACGCGCCGTAGCGGGCATCGAGGCCGAGCTCCTCCATGGTGTCGGCGAAGAGCTTGGCGTGGATGCGCTCGGCGACGCCACCGCCGTACTCGTCGGCTTGGATCTGCACCATCGCCGCCTTCGGCGGGCCGTACAGGCGCGGCAGCGCCCATGAGTGCGGGTCGGCCTCTTTGAGCTGGTAGGCGGAGCGATGGGCGACGAACTCCAGGACCTGGTCGAGGCTCGCGTGGCGCTCGATGTGGCGCGACAGCGACGGCGCGTCGCTGGCGTCGGCGACCTCGCGCAGCGCGAGGTCCATCGCCTCGGGCGAGGACGGCGCCGGCGGGCGCGGCACCGCCACCTCGAGTGCCGTCGTGAAGCACTCTTCGAGGTCGCGCCGCAGCCCGAGCAGGCTCGGCTCCCACTCCCACGCGTCCGAGACGCCCGGCAGCCCGCGGTAGTGCAGCTCGTAGCAGAGGTACAGCGCGAGCTGCAGATCCTCGTCGGCGAGCGGGTCGGCCAGTGGCACGACGAGCGGCGCGCTCAGCGGATGGACGGGCTGCGTCAGCTCCGCGAGCAGGTGCTCGGAGATCTCGCCGCGAGGTTCGGGAAGGACGAGCACGCAGCCCCGGTTACCCCGCCCCGGGTCGCAGCATGCTCGGGTCCCCCGCGGCGGCGAAAATCGGCTCTGGTACGGTGATCCTGCTGATAACCAGGGGTGCTGGGGTGTTCGCCCGGCTGAGATGAGTGGCCGCTGCCACAAGACCCTTTGAACCTGTGGGGTAATGCCCGCGGAGGGAGCGATGCAGACGCGGACTCAAGCGCCCTCGGAGGCGCCGGCGACGGGAATCGACGTCGATGCCGTGCGCCTCGATCGCGTGTCGAAGACCTTTGCGCCGTCGCGTCGCGGTGCCCCGGCGGTGACCGCGCTCGACCGTGTCTCGCTCCGCGTCGGGACCGGTGAGATCGTCGCGGTGGTCGGGCCCAGCGGTTGCGGCAAGACGACGCTGCTCGAGCTCGTCTGCGGGCTGATCGCGCCCGACGCGGGCACGGTCGAGTCGCAGGCGGCCGCGCTCATGGCCCAGCGCGACCTGCTGCTGCCGTGGGCCGGCGCCGCCGACAACGCAGCGCTCGCGCTGCGCGTCGCCGGCCTCGATCGCGCCGCGGCGCGCGAGCGGGCGGCGGCGCTGCTGCACGACTTCGGCCTCGCCGGCTTCGAGCGCGCGCGCCCGCACGAGCTGTCGGGCGGGATGCGCCAGCGCGTCGCGTTCGCCCGCACGCTGCTCGCGGGGCGGCCCGTGCTGTGCCTCGACGAGCCGTTCGCCGCGCTCGACGCGCTGACGCGCCTGCAGATGCAGGACTGGCTCGCCGAGACGCTGCGCGCCGACCCGCGCACCGTCGTCTTCGTGACGCACGACGTCGAGGAGGCGGTGATGCTCGCCGACCGCGTCGTCGTGCTGTCCGGGCGCCCCGGCCGCGTCCTCGCGACGCTCGAGGTCGGCGTCGAGCGCCCGCGCCGGCGCGACGATCCCGAGCTGGTCGCCTTGCGCGCGCGGGCGCTCGAGGAGCTCGGCGCGTGAGGGCCGTGCTCGTGCTGCTCGCCGTCGTCGGCGGCTGGGAGGCCTACGTCGGCTTCGGCGGGGTCGACGAGCTGCTGCTGCCGGCTCCGAGCGCGATCGCGCAGGCGCTCGTCGACGACCGCGCGCTGCTGTGGTCGAACTTCACGGTGACCGCGCGGGAGATCGCGCTCGGGATCGCCGCGGCGCTCGTGCTCGGCCTGGCGACCGCCGTCGCGATCCATCTCTGCCGGCCCGTGCGGCGCTCGCTGTACCCGCTGCTCGTGACGAGCCAGACGATCCCGATCCCCGTCATCGCGCCGCTGCTCGTCGTCTGGTTCGGCTACGACCTGCGCCCGAAGATCGCGATCGTGGCGCTCGTCTGCCTGTTTCCGATCGTCGTGTCGACGCTCGACGCGCTCGGCCGCAGCGACGCCGGCCTGCGCAAGCTCATGCGCTCCTTCGGCGCCTCGCGCTGGCAGACGTTCCGGCTCGTCGAGGCGCCAGCCGCGCTGCCGGGCCTCATCACCGGCGCGAAGCTCAGCCTCGCATTCGCGGGGATCGCGGCGATCCTCGCGGAGTGGGCGGGCTCGGAGAACGGGCTCGGCCACCTCATCCTGCAAGCGCTGCCGCAGTTCGAGACCGCGCGCGCATACGCGGGCGTGCTGATCCTGGCCGCGTTCTCCGTGGCGATGTTCGGGATGCTGTCGCTCGCCGAGCGCCGCCTCGTCCCCTGGGCGCACACGACCCGATGACCCGACCGAGAGGAACCACCCCGTGACGATCCGCCGAGCCCTGCCCGCCGCGCTGGCCGCCGTGCTCGCGCTCGGCCTCGTCGCGTGCGGCGAGCGCGAGGAGCCGACCGCCGGCGGCAGCGCGAAGCCGGAGCGCGTCGTCCTCGTCCTGGACTACTTCCCCAACGCGGACCACGCGGGCATCTACGGCGCGATCGCCGACAAGCGGTTTCACCAGGCCAAGCTCGAGATCAAGCTGCGCACGCCGTCCGACCCGTCCGCGCCGCTGAAGCTCCTCGCCTCGGGACGCGCGGACCTCGCGATCTCCTACGAGCCCGAGCTGCTGCTCGCGCGCGCCAAGGGCGCGAAGCTCGTGGCGATCGGCGCGCTCGTCCAGACGCCGCTGACGTCGATCATCTCGATCGGCGACAAGGCGATCCGCGAGCCCGGCCAGCTCGAGGGCGCGAAGGTCGGCACCGCGGGGATCCCCTACCAGGACGCGTACCTCGAGACGATCATCGACGAGGCGGGGATCGACCCCGATCGCGTGAAGACGATCAACGTCGGCTTCAACCTCGTCCCGGCGCTGTTGACGAAGAAGGTCGACGCGACGCTTGGCGCGTTCTGGAACGTCGAGGGCGTGGAGCTCAAGCGGCGCGACAAGGACCCGCGGATCCTGCGGATGCAGGACATCGGGGTGCCGACGTACAACGAGCTCGTCATCGTCGCGCGCGAGCAGGACGTGCGCAAGCGCGGCCACGTCCTGCGGCGCTTCATGCACGCGCTGGCGCTCGGCCACGCGGCGCTGCGCGACGACACGGCCAAGGCCGTCGGCGCGCTCGTCGACGCCAACCCCGACCTCGATCGCGGCCTCCAGGCCGCGCAGGTCAAGGCCACGCTGCCGGAGTTCTTCCCGCGCGACAAGGACAAGCCGTTCGGATACCAGGACCCCGTCGCGTGGAAGGCCTACACGCAGTGGATGCTCGACAACGACCTGCTCGACAGCCCGGCCGGCGCCAACCGCGCGTTCACGAACGAGTTCTTGCCGGGCGAGGGCATCTGAGCGCGACGCGCACGCTGTCGCTGCGCTCGGCACGCCGGATGGCACTGCACGCGCAGGGCCTCGCGGCCGCGTCGCCGCGCGCCCGGCCGGGCCCCGGCGAGATCGCCGCGGTCGTGGAGCGGATCGGCTGCCTGCAGCTCGACCCGGTCAGCGCGGTCGCGCGCAGCCCGCTGCTCGTGCTGTTCTCGCGCCTCGGGCCCGTGCGCGAGGCGGCGCTCGAGGAGGCGGCGTACGGGCGGCGCCTGCTGTTCGACGCGTGGGCGCACGAGGCGTCGCTCGTCGCGACCGCCGACCTGCCGCTGCACCGCTGGGCGATGCGCACCGTGCACTCGAGGCCAGGCGCGCGCGCCGTCCGCGCGCGCGCGTTCCTTGACGCCAACGCCGCGTTCTGCGACGAGCTCGTCGCCGAGCTGCGCGAGCGTGGGCCGCTGCGCGCCCGCGACCTGGAGGACCGCTCGGCCGAGCCGTGGCGCCACGGCTGGTGGACCGACGAGGTCTCCGGCCGCCAGACGATCGCGCGGCTGCTGCACCTGCTCTGGCTCGAAGGCCGCGTGGGCGTCGGCGGGCGGCTCGGCAGCGAGCGCCTGTGGGACGTCTTCGAGCGCTGCCTGCCGCCGGACGCCCCCGCGGCCGATCTGGATGACGAGGCCGCGGAGCGCGAGGCCGCGCTGCGCGCGGTGCGGATGCTCGGCGTGGCCCGGCCCGCGCACGTGCGCGCGCACTTCCTGCGCCGGCGCTACCGGCGGCTGCCGCACACGCTCGCCGTGCTCGCCGACGCGGGCCGCTTGGAGCGGGTGGCCGTCGCCGGCCTCGGCGATGCGTGGTACGCCGCGCCGGCGGACCTCGATCGTGCCGGCGCGCTCGCGCCGGGCGCGCGCACGACGATCCTGTCGCCGTTCGACAACCTGCTCTGCGACCGCGCCCGTGCGGCCGAGCTGTTTCGCTTCGACCATCGCCTGGAGATCTACGTCCCGCCCGCGCAGCGGCGCTGGGGCTACTACGTGCTGCCGATCCTGCATCGCGAGCGGATCGTCGCGCGCGCGGACGCGACGCTCGACGCGGCGGCCGGCCTGCTGCGCGTGCACGCCCTGCATCGCGAGCCCGGCGTGCGGCGCTCGCCGGCGCTCGATCGCGCCGTCGCGCGGGCGCTCGAGCGCCTGGCGGCGTGGCGCGGAGCCGGGGGCGTCGTCGTCGCGAAGGACGCCTGAGCGGCTCGCAACGCCGGCGCGAAGCTCCGCGCCGTCGCTCAGCCGCGAGGACGTGGCGCGGCGCGGCGCGAAGGCTCCGCGCGGTCGCTCAGGCCGCCGCGCGGCGCCGCAGCGCGACGGCTCTTCGCGGTCGCTCAGGCCGCGAGCAGGTGGCGCGCGGGCGCCGGCACGCCGAGCGCGTGCTTCGCGGCGAGGCCGCGCCACGCGCCGAAGCGCTCGAACAGCGCGCGCACCTCGGCCTCCTCGGCGCGGGCCGCCGGGTCGCCGCCGCTGCGCCAGCGGCCGAGCAGCTTGAGGTAGCCCAGGTCGCCCGCCGGCAGGACGTCGTAGCGGCCCTGGCCGTGCGCGGCGAGCATCTCGACCGTCCAGCGGCCGATCGTCGGCACCGCCAGCAGCCCGCGCCACACAAGCTCGTGCTCGCTCGGGGGCCGCTCGAGGTCGATGCGGCCGGCGGCGACCTCCCGCGCGACCCGCACGAGCGCGATGGCGCGGCGGCCGGCGAGGTCGAAGGACTCGAGCCTCGCGGGCGCGCAGCCGCCGAGCGCCGCCGCCGACGGGACGTCGCGCAGGCCGCTCGTCGCGCACCGCGGCCCGAGCGCGTAGACGATCCGCCGCTGGATCGCCGCCGCCCGCGGCGAGTCGATGAGCTGCTCGCACACCGCCCACGCGAGCGCCTCGAACGCGACGGGCCGGCGCGAGATGCGCAGCCACGGCTTGCGCCGGACCGAAGGACCGATGAGCGGGTCGTCGCGGAAGCGGTCGTAGAAGCCGCCGAGGTCGTCGTCGACGGCGAGCGCGAACCGCATCCGAGCGATCGCCGCCTCGGCGTCGTGGCGGTCGCGCGCGCGGGCGCCGAACAGCACGCGGCGCGGGCCGGTCTGCGCGACGCGCACGATCGCCGGGCGCCCGTCGACGTGCAGCAGCCGCTCGAGCACGCCGCCGCGGCAGCGCAGCACGCCGTCGCGCCCGCCGTGCGCCGGCAGGCGAAACGTCCAGCGCGGGATGACCTCGACGCGAAGCTCGACCACGGCGGCCGAGCCTACGCCGCTCGCAGGACGCTCGCCGCATCGGACCCCGCTCGTTGCGGCAAGTCGGACATTCGTCCGGTCGTTCCGCGAGCCCGCGCCGCGCTGCCGATACGGGCCGTGTGATCAGCGACCAGCAACCGCGCGCTCGCCGTTCTCCGGCGTCGCGGCGCACCTCGTTGCGCACGCTCGCCGTCGCCGCGCTCGCCGCCGCGACGGCCTCCCTGTGCGCCGCCGGCAGCGCCGCCGCGATCACGATCACCGAGTTCTCCAGCGGCATCACGGCCGACAGCGAGCCGACACGGATCGCCGCCGGCCCCGACAACACGATCTGGTACACGGCCAAGGAGGGAGCGCGCGTCGGGCGCGTCACCCCGCTGGGCGCCGTCACGGAGTTCGCGACCGGCACCCCGCCGGACAGCGCGCCGGCGGGCATCGCCGCGGGCCCCGACGGCAACATGTGGTTCGTCGACATCCCGCAGAACGAGATCGCGCGGATCACGCCCGAGGGCACCATCACGACGTTCCCCGGCGGCAGCTTGCTCGTGGCGGGCGGGATCGCCGCCGGCTCCGACGGCAGGCTCTGGATCACCTGCACCGTCGATATCGGCGATCCGGGCGACCCGATCTACGTCCCGGGGGTCGCGGCCATGACGACGACCGGCGCTGTGACGACGTACACCGCCGGCCTCAGCGACGACAGCCTGCCCTACTCGATCGCACCCGGGCCCGGCGACACGCTGTGGTTCACCGATATCAACGACCGCGTCGGGCGCATCACGACGAGCGGCGCGATCACCGAGTTCATGGACGGCATCACCGGCAACGGCGTCCCGTTCGGCATCGCGAAGGGCCCCGACGGCGCGATGTGGTTCACCGAGTCCGAGAACGCGCAGGTGGGTCGCGTCACCGCGGAGGGCGTGGTCACCGAGTTCGCGACCGGCTTCTCGCCGAACGGGCGCCCCACCGGGATCGCGGCCGGCGCCGACGGCAACGTCTGGGTCACCGAGGCGCGCTCGCACAAGCTCGCCCGGATCACGCCGGCCGGGGTCGTGACGCTCTTCTCGGACGGGCTCAGCGCCGATGCGGCCCCGCTCGCGATCGCCGCGGGCCCGTTCAACACCATGTGGTTCGCCGACTCCGGCGGGCCGCGGGTCGGTCGCATCACGCTCTTCGAGGGCCCGCTGGCCACGGCCGGCGAGACCAGCGCGATCTCCACGACCGCGGCGACGCTCAACGGGACCGTCAACGCGAACGAAGCCACGACGAGCGCGCGCTTCTCACTGGGGCAAGACCGACGCCTACGGCACGAGCACGCCCGTCCAGACGGTCGAGGGCTCGGCCGCGACCGCGGTCACGGCCGCGCTGACCGCGCTCGAGCCCGCCACGACCTACCACTTCAAGCTCGCGGCGACCAACGCGCACGGCATCAGCGAGTCCACCGGGACCTTCACGACGCAGGCGCTGCCGCCCCCGCCGCCGCCTCCCCCACCGCCTCCGCCCCCACCGCCGCCTCCACCGCCGCCTCCGGCAACGGTTCCGCCGCCGCCGCCGCCCGCGGTGACGCCCCCGCCCCCGCCGCCGGTCGTCTTGCCGGCCCCCAAGTTCGTTCGCTCCGCCTCCGCCGCCCGCGGCCACGGTGTCGCCGCTCGCCACCGAGTCCAAGCGCTGCCCGCTCGTGGGGAAGATGATCGTGGCGACCGACGGTGCCGACAGCCGCGTCGGCACGGCCGCGACGGACCTCGTCTTCGGGCTGGCCGGCGCCGACACGCTGCGCGGCGCCGCCGGACCCGACTGCCTCTTCGGTCAGATCGGCGGCGACCGCCTCTTCGGCGGGCCCGGCGCCGACAGCCTCTACGGCGGAGCCGGCGCGGACGACCTGCGCGGCGAAGCGGGCGGCGACACGCTCGACGGCGACGACGGCGACGACCGGCTCAACGGCGGCGCGGGCGACGACAGCCTCGCCGGCGGCGCCGGCGCCGATCGCCTCACCGACTCCCGCGGCACCGACGACCTGGCCGGCGGCGCCGGCAACGATCGCATCGACTCCCGCGACGCGACCGCCTCCGGTCGTCGCGGCTTGGACCGCGTCAGCTGCGGCAAGGGCAAGCGCGACGTCGCGCTCGCCGATCGCGCGGACAAGGTCGCTCGCGACTGCGAGCGCGTGAAGCGTCGCTGAGCGGCCGCCCTGCCGGCGCCTGCGCTACTTGCGCTCGCCGAGCACGTGCACGTCGACGAGGAACGAGCGGCTCGCCAGCACCGGCGCGAGCACCCGCCGCCGCTTGCGCGCGAGCCGGCGCACCTTGCGCCGGCGCACGACCGCGACCGCGGTCGCGCCCGCCATCATGCTGACGCCGACCAGGGCCGCCGTCTGCACGACCGCCGGGGTCAGCACGCCCGCGGCGACGCGCGGCTGCATGACGCGCGGCTCGTCGAGCACCGCGACGCCGTCCACGATCTCCTCGTGCGCCTCGTCGCTCACGCCGAACGTCCCGCCAGCAGGCGGTCTCCCGTGCCCAGCATGTCGCCGAGCTTCGTGAACTGCAGGTGGTCGAGGTAGTAGTGCTGGAGCAAGGTAGAGAGGATGACGATGTAGTACGCCTTCTGCAGGCCGACGCCGAAGACGCCGTGCAGGACGAGCACCAGCATGCCCGCTATGGCGGTCAGAAGAACGGCCAAGCCGTAGAACTGCCACGGCCGGTCCGGCCCGCTGCACTCCGCGACGAAGCGGTTGTCGATCTCGCCGCGCTCCTTGCGCATCGCCATGAGGAACCAGACGAGCCCCAGGTACTGGACCGAATGCCAGACGTTGAAGCCCTGGAACGCGACGTCGATGTTCGGGAACAGCGGCAGCGTGAAGCCGACGGCGACCGTCAGGCCGACGAGCAGGACGCTCGGCACGAGCAGCGTGCCGCGCCGCAGGTCGCGGATGGTCTTGGCGATCCAGAGGACGAAGAACCCGGCGAAGAGCGCGGCGACGGCGGCGATCTGCACGTCGGCCACGAGGCCCCGCGTCGCCCAGTCGGGCACGTAGAGCTGCGTGCCGCCGAGCTGAAACGAGCCGTCGAGGATCTGCGGCGTGGCCATCGGATACAGGCACAGGAAGACGACGCCGTAGTCGACGACGCGCTCGCGCGGCGGCCGCGGCACCGGCCCCTTGGCGGCGTAGCAGTCGTTGATGTAGGTGATCTGGTGCAGGACGTGGATCGACGCCCACATGAAGAACACCGTCAGCAGGAGCTGGAGGCTCACGAACGCGAGCGTCGTGACGATCACCGGCAGCGCGAGCGACGCGGCGAGGAAGCGGCGGTGCCGGCGGCGGTAGCTCGGCTCCATGAACGTGTAGGTGAACGTCGAGTACAGGTGCGGCCCGCCGATGAGCCCGGCGACGAGCAGGTTGACCGCCGTCTGCGAGATGCCGAGGCCGTGGTGCAGCAGCAGCGGGATCGGGACGAGCGCCGCGGAGAGGATGAGGAACGTCAGGTCCCAGCGGGGCGAGCGCAGCCAGACGCCGGTGGCGGGCCGTGCTTCGGAAACGGCTCTCGAGCGCAGTCGGGGAAGGACGGCGACCTGCATCAGAACCTCGATTCGTAGACGCGGAAGCGCTTCACGATGCTTCCGCCCATAGCCTCCATTCCGCGGTTCATGGCTCGATTGGTCTCGAGTATCCACCCCATCTCGCCCCACTTCTGCGGTCTGACGGTGGCCATGTCGAAGTGTTCCACGTAGAAGAGAGCAGCCGTCCCCGTGTGCTGGTACTCAGGTTTCACGCCAAGAAAGCCGACGCGCACCCGATCGATGTACTTGCTTCTCCGAAAGAGAAAGGTAAACCACCCGAACGGGAACACCCTCCCGTTCATGACCTTCAGCAGCTGGTTGACGTCGGGGACGGTGATCGCGATGCCGATCGTCTCGCCGTCCTTCTCGGCGGCCATGAACCAGTTGCGGTCATAGACGAGCTGGAGCTCCTCGGCGTAGTGCTTGAGGTCGGAGTCGGAGTACGGGACGAAGCCCCAGTTGCGCTTCCAGGCGACGTTGTAGACCTCGCCGAAGACGCCCTTGATGTTCTTGGACAGATCGCGCCGGCGCAGGTGGCGCAGCTTGATGCCGTGCTTCTGCACCGCCTGCTCGGCGAGGTCGAAGATGACCGGCAGGATCTTCTCGCGGTCGTCGATCTCCAGCGCCCACATGTAGAGGTCGATCGCCTTCTGCAGGCCCGCCTCCTCCATGCGCTGCTGGTAGTAGGGCGGATGCCACGGCTGCTTGATCATCGGCTCGCGGTCGAAGCCCTCGATGAGCACGCCGCACTCGTCGTTCATCGTGTAGTCCATCGGGCCGATCATGTGCGAGCGCCCGCGCGTCGCGAGCCAGCCCTGCGCCGCGTCGAGCAGCGCCCGCGCGACCTCGGGATCGTCCTCGAGCTCGAGGAAGCCGAACATCCCGGTGCCGGCCCCGTGCTCGGCGTCGTACGCCTCGTCGATCTGGGCGCTGATGCGCCCGACGACGCGCTTGCCGCGGCGCGCGAGGAACTCCTGCGCGGTCGCGTGCTTGAAGTACGCGTTGAGCTTGCGGCTGTGGAAGGCCATGCGCTCGAGGCGGATCGGGGGGATCCACTGCTCGGAGGTAGCATGCAGCCGGTAGGGGAGCTCGATGAACTCCCTGCGATCCCGTCGCGACTTCACGGCCCCCACCTCGACGCTCACGGCGCCTACGCTACATGGCCTCCACGACCGAAGACGTCTTTGCCAAGGCCCGCGGCCATGAGCGCGCCGAGCAGCTGCGCGCGGCACGCGCGGCGGACCTGCTCCCGTACTTCCGCACGCTCGAAGGCCCGGCCGGCCCGGTCGTCGAGATGGAGGGCGCCGAGCGGATCATGCTCGGCTCGAACAACTACCTCGGGCTGACCGGCGACGCGCGCGTCATCAAGGGCGCGGAGGACGCGTTGCACACGTTCGGAACGGGCCTCACCGGGTCGCGGCTGCTCAACGGCACGATCTCGCTGCACCTCGAGCTCGAGCGCGAGATCGCCGAGTGGATGGGCACCGAGGACGCGTTGGTGTGCTCGACAGGCGCTCAGGCGAACCTCACCGCGCTCGGCACGCTGCTCGGCCCCGGGGACACCGTCGTCGTGGACTCCGGCGACCACGCGTCGATCATGGATGGCTGCATCCTCGGCCGCGCGAAGCTGCGCGCGTTTCGCCACAACAAGCTCGACAAGCTCGAGAAGACGCTCGGCAAGGCGGCGGCGGACGGCGGCGGCATCCTCGTCGTCGTCGACGGCGTGTTCTCGATGGAGGGCGACGTCGCCCCGCTGCCGGAGATCGCCGACCTGTGCGCGCAGTTCGGCGCCCGGCTGATGGTCGACGAGGCGCACGGCGCCGGCGTCCTGGGGGCGCGCGGAGCGGGCGCTTCCGAGCTGCACAACGTCGAGGACCGCGTCGACCTGCGCATGGGCACGTTCTCGAAGAGCCTCGCGAGCTGCGGCGGCTTCCTCGCGGGCACGACCGAGGTCATCGACTTCCTGCGCGTCCAGAGCCGGGCGTTCCTCTTCACGGCCGCCGGCGTCCCCGCGGCGGTGGGCGCCGCGCTGGCGGCGGTGCGGATCGTGCGCTCCGAAGACGGTCCGCCGCTGCTCGCGCGCGTCCTCGACAACGCCGCGTACCTGCACGCGGGGCTGCGCGAGCGCGGCTTTCGGGTCGTCGAGCACGAGGGCGGCGCGATCACCCCGATCGTGCCGGTGATCGTCGGTGACGACTGGAAGGCCGTGCTGCTCTGGAAGGCGCTGTACGACGCCGGCGTGTTCGTGAACGTCGCGATCCACCCGGCGGTCCCGCCCGGCGGCGCGCTGCTGCGCACGAGCGTCATGGCGACGCACGACCGCACGACGCTCGACCGCGCACTCGAGACGTTCGCGACGGTCAAGGCGGCCTTCGAGGCGGAGCACGGCCCGCTTCCGTCCTGACCGCCTGCTACGGCTTGTCCAAATCTTCACAAGCTGACAACCGAAGAAAAACATCGCTCTGAGCGAGGGAGTTGCCCGAACGTCCATTGACCGGCGCATGGCGCTCGACGTAGCCTCGCGGAGCGTTCAGCGAGAGGTAGTCGGGGAAGGCAATCGGACACGTCCAGCGGCCCGCCAGGGGTAGCTCGGCGGTTGTGGACGGCAGCCTCGGAATGTCTGCTGAGAGCGTTCGTACAGGCCAACAAATCATCACACGCTGCCTATCCACGGACGGGGCAGCCAGGGAGGACACATGCACGACGCAACAGCGACGATTGCCCCTGCGCCGCAGCATATGCAGGCACTTCAGCGCGCGAACGAGGTCAGGCTCGCGCGCGCAGAGCTCAAGCGCAGCGTCGCCGTAGGAACGACGACCGTCGGCGCGGTCATCCTCGCGTGTCCGTGGGAAGCGGCGAGCATGACGATCGCCGAGCTCCTGCTGAGCCAGCGTCGCTGGGGGGCGACGCGGTGCAGCAAGTTCCTCGCCGGCATCGGGATGACGGAGACCAAGACCGTCGGCTCGATGACCGATCGCCAGCGCCGCGCGCTGGCCGCGATCATCTAGGTACGGGGCGGCTGCGGCCGCGGGCCGACGCCCGCGGCCGCACGCGCCGCTTCGCCGGGCGTGCCGGCGAGCTGCTGTTACGGTGCCCGGATGTCCGACGATCCGGACGCAGGCGCGGGACGCCCGGAGTCCGTCGCGGCCCTGCTCGCGATCGCGCAGCGCGTCTTCGACGACGAGCGCAGCCGCGGTGGCGCACTCGACGAAGGCCTCGACGCTCGCGGGGCGGGACGATCCTGTCGGTCGTGGCAGCGTTCGGTCGCGAGATCTTCAAGGTCGATCTCGGGAGCGTGGGCGACCCGGCCGTCCGCGTGCTGTTCGTCGCGAGCGTCGTCAGCCTCACGGCGGCGGTGCCCTTTGCGATCGTCGGGGTGCTGCGCACGCAGCCACGCCTGCTCGTCGACACGGACCAGATCGTCGCCTTCGCGAAGCCGCCGTGGATCGACGCCGACGCGACGGTCATCGAGGGCAAGATGCTCGCGAGCCTCGGGCAGGGGCTCGCCGCGGAGCGCAAGCTCAACGATCGCAAGGCCGGCTTTACCGACAGGGCGGCGCTCGCGCTCCTGATCGGGCTGCTCACGGTCCCGCGCCGGGCTACACCGGGTTCGTCATGAACGAGCACCGCGAGCACCACGGCCCCGCGGCTCCGTATGAGCCGGCGGCGGGGTCGGCTTATCCGCGGGCTGTCTGGCTGCGGCCCTATCCGGATCGTCTCGCGCCTGTAGCTCCGCGCTCGGCCAGCAGCAGGACGGCCGGCAAGACCAGCAGCACCCCCAGCAGCGAGACCGTCAGGTCGACGACGGTGACGAAGCCGAAGTCGCGCAGCATGCGGATGTCGGAGGCGACGAGCACCGCGAAGCCCGCGATGGCCGTCGTCCCGGAGGCGAGGACCGCCGCGCCGGTCGAGCTGTAGGTCCTGCGGAGCGCCTCCCGTGGCGCATGGCCGCGCCGGCGCTCCTCGCGGTAGCGCTCGGACAGCAGCACGCTGAACTCCGTCGAGATCGCGACGACGAGCGCGCCGAGCGTCACGGACATCGGGTTCAGCGGGATGCGCAGGCAGAACAGGACGAGCGCCGACCAGCCCGTCGCGAGCGCGATCGGCACGAGCGGGACGAGCGCCCTCCTGGCGTCGCCCCGGAACGCGGCGAGCAGGACGAGCGCGACGGCCGTCAGGCCGGCGAGCAGGGTGAGCAGCCGGCGCAGGCTCGACGAGACGCCGGCGTTGGCGTCGGCGGCCAGCACCGGCAGGCCGGCGAGCGCGGCCGTGACGCCCGGCGGGCGGCCGTCGTCGAGGCGGGCGCGCATCGCGTCGATGACGCGCTTCTGCTCGTCGAGCGGCATGAGCCGGATGCCGAAGGCGAGCGTCGCCGTGCGGCGATCGGCGGTGATGACCGACCGCGAGAAGTACGGCGGGACGGCGTCGAGCAGGTCGTCGATCGCGGCGGCGTCGGTGCGCGAGGCGTCCGTCGCGAAGAGGTCGGGTAGCGAGAAGGCGGGGCACAGGCGGGCTTCGCCGCAGCCGCGCGTCGCGCTGAAGCCGTGCTCCTCGAGGACGGCCTCCTGGAAGGCGGTCATCCAGGCGATGACTTGCGGAGAGGTGAGGTCGGCGCCCTCGACGACGACGTCGAGCTCGCCGCCGACGCCCGTCGATCGCTGTAGCGCGTCGAGGTCGCGCAGCGCCGGCATGTCCTGCGGCACGAGGCGCTGGATGTCCGACTCGACGCGGGTCTGCGTATCGAGCGCCCACCCCGCGGCGGCCACGGCCAAGCCGAACGCGAGCACGCGCCCGGGCCGAGCGATCGCGAAGGCGAGCGCGCCGCCCGCCGCGCCGCGCAGCCCGCGGCGGGCCGCCGCGACACGCTCCGCGCCTCGGCCGCCGGCGCGCGCGGAGGCACCCTCCACGCCCGCTGCGCCGCGGCGGCGCCTGCTCGGCCCCACGCGGTCGGCGAGGACGAGCGCCGCGGTGCCCGCGAGCAGCGCGACCGCGAAGGCGATCGCGATGCCCGCGACGAGCAGGGCCCCGAAGCCGCGCACCATCGGGACCGGCGAGAGTGCGAGCACCGCGAAGCCGGCCGCCGTCGCGGCGGCGGCGATCGCGATCGCCGGCGCGCCGAGCAGCGCCGCGCGCCGCGCGGCCGCCGCGACCCCGAGCGACCCCTCCGCCCCCTCCGCCCCCTCCGCCCCCTCCGCCCCCGCCGACCCCTCCGCCCCCGCCGACCCCTCCGCACCCTCCGCACCCTCCGCACCCGGGGGTGTGGCGAAAGAACGACGCCGGACGTCGTTTTTTCGCCACACCCCCCGCTCCTCGTCGATCCGCGACTGCAGCTGGATCGCGTAGTCGACCGCCAACCCGATCAGCACGGGCGCCACGGCGATCGACGCGATCGTCAGCGACGCGCCGGCGACCGACAGCGCCCCGAACGTCAGCGCGACCGCGACGAGCGCGACGCCAAGCGGCAGCAGCCGCGGACGGCTGCGGAAGACGAGCATGAGCGTCGCCGCCATGACGAGCAGCGCGACGATCAGCAGCGTGCGCATCGACGAGCCGATCGACGCCGACAGGTCCGAGACGACGACCGGCGCGCCGGTAACCGTGTACGTCGCCCCGTTGCGCGGCTTGAGCTCGCGCAGCGCGACCGCCGCGCGGACGAGCGCGATCGCGTCGGCGCGCCGCGCGTCGCTCAGGCCGGCCTTCAGGCGCACCTGCACGAGCGCCGTGCGGCCCGGCCCCGCGCCCTTCGATGGGAACAGATAGGCGAACTTGCGCTTCGGCGTCCCGGGCGGCTTGGACGCGTCGAAGACGACCGTCGAGACGAACGCGGGGTCGTCGAGCTGCGGCACCGACGTCAGGCCGTAGCGCGTCGCGAGCTCGACGAGCTGCGCCGACGCGCGCGACTCGACCGCCGCGCGCGCGGCCGCGCCGCGACGCCGCGCCGCAGCCCGCGAGAGGCCGTCGCGCCGGGCGCGGTTGCGCGCCGTCGCGTCGGCGGCGTCGGCCTCCACGCGCGTGCGCAGCAGGAGCTCGTCGTAGCCGGCGCGCAGCTCGCGCACCGCGGTGTTGACGAACGTCCCCGGCCCCAGCACGACCTTCACGGGCCGGGTCCGCGCCAGCCGCCCGCACGGTCCGTCCGTGCCGCCCGGCAGCTTCGCACCCTCCGGCGCGTTGCCCGCGATACAGCCCTCGAGCGCGAGCAGCCGCTCGACGTCCTGGCTCAGCAGCAGCTTCTGCAGGTCGCCGCGGACGAGCACGATGATCGCGTCGTCGCCGAAGCGCTCGCGCAGCGTCTGCGTGGCCGCGCGCGCGGGGCTCTTCGTGCCGACGAGCGTGTCGACGCCGGCGTCGGGCTCCAAGCGCAGCGCGAAGGCGAGCCCCGCGACCGCGAGCACGGCGGTCAGCGCCAGCACGAGCGTCGGCCGCCGGGCGGCGAGCGCCGCCGCACGATGCAGCGGGCGTGGTGAGTCCTTCACGCGGTCAGGCTAGAGGCGGGCGCGGACCGCCCGCGTCATTCCATGCCCAGCGGGCCCGCGGACTCCCCCGTCAAGAACTGGCGGACGAACTGGTTCTCGGAGTCAAAGAGCTGCTCCGCCGGGCCCGACTCGACGATGCGGCCCTTCCACAGCACGGAGATGTGCTCGGCGACGCGGCGCGCGGTCATGATGTCGTGCGTGATGAGCGTGAACGCCGGCGGCGGCGTCCCGCGCTTTTCGGCCTCGCCCAGCATGTCCGCGTGGATCTCCTGGATGAGCTCGCCGAGCAGGGCGGTGCGCACCGGGTCCAGGCCGGAGTCGGGCTCGTCGAAGAGGACGATGTCCGGGTCGAGCACGAGCGCGCGCGCGAAGCCGGCGCGCTTGCGCATGCCCCCCGACAGCTCGTTGGGCATCTTGTCGTGGGCGTCCTTGAGCCCGACCTCGGCGAGGCGGCGGTTGACGATCTCGCCGATCTCCTCCTCGCTGCGCTCGGTGTGCTGGCGCAGCGGGAAGCAGACGTTGTCGAAGACGTTCATCGACCCGAACAGCGCGCCGTCCTGAAACAACACGCCGAACTTCTGGCGCATCGCGAAGAGCTTGTCGTCGGTCATGCTCGGGACCGACTCGCCGTGCACGAGGACGTCGCCCTGGTCCGGATACAGCAGCCCGACCATGTGCTTGATGCAGACCGACTTGCCCGTGCCCGAAGGACCGAGGATCATCGAGATCTTGCCCTCGGGCAGGCCGAGGTTCAGGCCGCGCAGGATCTTGTTTCGCCCGAACGCCTTGTGGACGTCGACGAACTCGACGGCGTCGCGAGCGCCGCTGGGCTCCCTGTGGCCCGTGTGCCAGCGGTACTCGTCGTCCGCCGACCCGGAGGCCGGCGGACCGAGGTTCTGCCCAGGCGAGAAGGCCACGCGCCGATGCTACCGCGACCTCACCGGCCGTCGGCGCGCATGGTGAGCGTTCTTACCCGCGGTAGCCGTTGGCCTTGTCGAGCCGGTACTGCGCCCGTGCGGCAGCAGCCGCCTGGTCCTTCGAGCTGTTCTCCCAGCCTGGAGCACACGGGAGGCCGGAGTAGGACGCCCACGTCTGCGCCTTGGCGGCCTCGAGCTCGGCGAGCTCCGGCGAAGTCTTCTGACCGTAAAACGTCTCGTGACCCTGCGGCATGTCTTTCCTCCAACGATTCGTTTCTAAAGCGAGGGGCATCCGAGCGTCGCGGTCCGGCCACGACGGCACGCGCTCCCCCGTCTGACAAATGTGCTTCGTCGCACCTGACCGGATGAGCCCGCACGCAGCCACGTCCGGCGCGCGCTCGAACGCGCTCCGGAAGTTGCTTGTGCGCCGAGCATCCCGATGAGGCGCCGACGATGTGTAGCACGCCGGGAGGACGAGCGGTATCGCCGCGGGGGCCAAGCAGAACGCGAGCGCGCCAGATTGGGCGAGCTCGTCGCCGCCGCGCACGTCGATCCGCCGGCGCGACGCCGGCGGATCGAGGTGCCCCGGCCAGCGCTTCAGCCGTGGACCTTCGCCTTCGCCGCCGACAGCGCCTGCGCCGATTTCGCCGCCCGAGCGAGCAGCGCCGCCGCGTCCTGCGCCGGCCGGCCGTGCCCCGGGTTGTAGGACTGATAGTCCGCCCACGCCGCCTTCGCCTCGGCCTCGAGGTCCGCCAGGCTTCCGCGCGCCGGCGCCGGGCGCGCCGGTGCGGCCGCCGCGGGAGCCGCAGCCGGCGCGGCCTCCGCCGCAGCGGGTGCCGCCGCGGGTGGTGGCGCTGACGCCGTCCGCAGGCGGATCGTCCCGTGGCCCGCCGGCCCGGAGGAGTCCGGCGCGGGCGCCGCTGCCGCTCCCGGCTCGGGCGCAGCCGGCGCCTCCGCGACCGGAGCCTCCTCGGCCGGCGCCGGAGCCTCCTCCGCCGGCGGCGGAGGCGCTGGCGCCGCGGTCCGCAGGCGGATCGTGCCGTGACCCGCGCCCTTGTACGAGGCAGCCGCCGCCTCCGCGGCCGCGGCCGGGGCCTCTTCGACCGGGGCCGGGGCCTCCGCGGCCGGGGCCGGCGCCTCCTCGACCGGGGCCGGCGCCTCCGCGGCCGGGGCCTCCTCGGCCGGCGCCTCCGGAGCCGGCGCCGCGGTCCGCAGGCGGATCGTCCCGTGACCCGCGCCCTTGTACGAGGCCGCCGCCTCCGCGGCCGGCGCGGGCGCCTCCGCCACGGGCTCGGCCGCGGGCTCCTCCGCAGCCGGCTCGGCCGCCGGTGCCGGTGCCTCCTCGGCCGGCGCCGCCCCCGGACGACGCAGGCGAATCCTCCCGTGGCCCGCGCGCTCCGCGGGCGCCGGCGCCTCGGCCGCCGCCGGGGCCTCCGCCGCTGGCTCCGCAGGCGCCTCGGCCGGCGCTTGCGCCGGGGCCTCGGCCGCTGCCTCCGCGGGCGCCTCGGCCGGCGCCTCCGCCTCCGCTACCGCCGACCGCAGCCTGATCGTCCCGTGCCCGACCCCCGCGTACGACACCGCCTCCGCAGCCGCGGCGGGCGCCGAAGCCTCCTCCGCGGGCGCCGCCTCCGCAGCCGGAGCCTCCTCCGCGGGCGCCGCCTCCGCAGCCGGAGCCTCCTCCGCGGGCACCGCCTCCGCAGCCGGAGCCTCCGCCACGGGCTCCGCCTCCGCCGCCGCCGGAGCCTCCGCCGCGGGTGCCTCGTCGCGCCCGCGCAAGCGGATCGTCCCGTGACCCGCACCCCGTACCGCCGCCGCCGGATCCTGCTCAATTTCGCTCATGACACCGCTCCCACCCTCGTGTACCGCGCGCGAGTACCGCCCACGGCCGGAACCTTCCTTCAGATCACCCGCTCATCCTCCGATTGGGGCCCGCGGATTTGCGCCCCAGAACAGCTGCGTGCCGAGCATCCCTATGAGGTGCACGAGCACGATGTTCAGCACCATCGACTTCGCCGTCGCCGTCCCCACGCCGACCGGCCCACCACGTGCGTGGTAGCCGTAGTAGCAGCCCACCAGCACGATCGCGGTCGCCATCACCATCCCCTTGGACAAGCTGTACAGCAGGTCCTGGGGGTTCTGGAACATCCAGAAGATGTCGAGGAACCCGCCGCGCGAGACCTCCCCGATCTGCTGCACCACCGCGATGTACGAGGCGAGGAACCCCGCCCCGATCGAGGCGATGTAGACGAACGGCAGCACGAGCCACGCCGCCAGCAGGCGCGTCGCGCACAGGAACGTCACCGAGCTGATCCCCATGACCTCGAGCGCGTCGATCTCGTCGGAGATCCGCATCGAGCCGAGCTCGGCGACGATCCCCGTCCCGACCTTCGCCGCCATCATGTAGCCGAAGGCGTAGGGGATGAGCTCGCGCAGGTCGCACCACGCCGCAAACACTCCCGCATACGCGGGATTGCCGACGGACCGGTTGAAGTACGCGCCCTCGATCCCGCACTGCAGGCCGATGATGAAGACGAGCCCCCAGATGACGAGCGTCGAGGAGACGATGAGGATCCCGGCCTGGCGCAGCCCCTCGCCGAAGAAGTGCAGCACGCGCCCGGAGAAGACCTGGCCCATGATCCGCCCGGAGAACTTCGCGATCTCGCCGAAGCTTGCGACCCAGTCGCGCGGGATGGCCAGCCAGCCGCCCATCAGCGCAGGTTCGCGAGCTCGGGGTTGGTCGCGAGCAACGTTTGTGTGAAGACGTAGTTGAACGCGAAGATGCCCAGGAACGCGATGACGACAGCCTGGTTGACCGCGCGCCCCACCCCCTCCGCCCCGCCCGACGCGGTCATGCCCTTGTAACAGCAGACGATCGCGATGATCGCCCCGAACAGCGTCGTCTTGAGCGTCGATCCCCACAGGTCCGTCAGCGACGCCGCCGCGAAGAACTGCGCGCGGAACGCGCCGATCGTGCCGCCGTTGACGACCGTCGCCAGGATGCCCGAGAAGACGCCGAAGACGAGCGCGTAGATGTTGAACAGGCCCGTCACGAGCATCAGCGCGAGGAAGCGCGGGACGACGAGGTTCTTGACGGGGTCGACGCCGAGCACCTGCAGCGCGTCGAGCTCCTCGCGGATCTTGCGCGCGCCGAGGTCTGCGGTGATCGCCGTCCCGGCCACGCCGGCCAGCACGATCGCCGTGACGAACGGCGCGAACTCGCGGATCGAGGCGAGGACGAAGAAGCCGCCGAGGCGGTCCAGCGCGCCGAACAGGACGAGGAAGTTCGCGGCTTGGAGCCCCGGCGCCCCGTAGCCGAACGCGATCGTCGAGACGAGCAGCGGAAACCAGCAGAGCTTCAGCGCGAAGAGGAACTGGTTGACGAACTCACCCCCGTACGGGTACGGGGGACGCAGCGCGGACATGATCGTCCGGCCCGTCAGGATCATCATGTCCCCGACTTCCTCGAGCACGCTCCGCGCGGGGAGAAACGCTCGATCGGCGACGTTGCGGACCATCAGGTGTGGCTCCCTCTTCCCCGGACCCCGGCGCGGACCCCGGCACCGTCGGCGCAGCGTATGCCAACGGCCCGGCCAAAGCCAGCGGCGTGCGCCCGAGAGAAATCGGCCCCTTCCGGGTAGCCCAACACCCAGGCAGACGTTCGCGGCGGAGACGCCCCGAGCGCCCACGGCAGGGGACGACCGATTCCGAAGGAGACCTCTAGATGGCGTATCACGGGCTGGACACGTACCTCACCGATCATCTCGCAGGCGCGACCGCGGGGCTGAACCTCGTCCAGCTCGCGGCCAAGGAGCACCAGGGCGACGAGCACGGCGAGTTCTTCGGCCAGCTCGCGATCGAGATCCGCGAGGACTATGAGACCCTCGAGAAGCTAATGGACGGCCTGGCCGTCGAGAAGAGCGCGATCAAGACCGCGGCCGCGGAAGTCGGCACGAAGGTCATGTCGCCGAAGTTCACGAGCGGCGACGACGACGCGATGAACGCCTTCATCACGCTCGAGACGCTGTCGATCGGCGTCGAGGGCAAGACCTGCATGTGGACCGCGCTGTCCAAGGTCGAGGACCCGACGATTGCGAGCTTCGACGTCGACGACCTCATCGCCCGCGCGCAGGATCAGCGCGCACGCATCGAGGAGCAGCGCCTCGCGATCGCGCCGCAGGCGCTGACGCACACCGTCAACGCGTAACGCGCGCGAGGTCCCGCTGGGCCAGCCGCTCAGCGGGGCAGGCGCGGGGCGATAATCCTGTAGGCCTTCAGGCCGAGCCCGAGCCGCTCGCGATCCTCGGACTGCATCGGGTCCAGGCCGGTCAGGTCGCGCACCCGCTCCAGCCGGTAGGCCACGGTGTGGCGGTGCGCGTGGATCGCCGTCGCCGTCGCGCTCATGTGGCAGTTGGCGGCGAGGTACGCCTCGAGCGTGCCGACGAGGTCCGTGCGGTACTGGTCGTCGTAACGGACGACCGGCGCGACCGTGTCCTCGTAGAACGACCGCACCTCCTCGGGGTGCGACGCCAGCACGCGGAAGAGCAGCCGGTACGTGCCCTGGTTGATGTCCTCGGCGATCGGCTCGCCGGACACCGTCAGGACGTCGAGCACGAGCTCGGCCTCTTGGACGGCGCGCGCGAGCTCCGCGGGATCGGCGTAGAACGACGACAGGCCGACCGTTCCATGGCGTTGTAGCCGCGCGGCCAGCCGTGCGGCGGCGGCGAGCGTGGCCTCGGGCGCGTTGTCGACGGCGAGCGCCGGCAGCAGCGCGTAGATGCGCCCGCCTTGGGCGCCGTGCGGCGAGCCCTCCATGTGCTGGGCGAGCGCGCCCGGCACGTCCTCGGCGATCGTCGCGACGACGTGGCGCGGCCGGTCCGTGTGCAGCTCCGCGCACAGCGCGATCGCGCCGCGGCTGAGGTCGCAGCCCAGGCGCGCGCCGCGGCGCACGAGCTCGTCGGGCGGCAGGCCCTTGCCGGTGCGCAGGTCCTCGAGGAACGACCCGCGCAGGTTCTGCTCGACCTCGTCGCGCGCCTCTTCGACGGCGACCTCGGTCAGCGACGCGACCGCCGCGAGGTGCAGGTACTCGGCCGCCTCGGCCGGCGAGGTCGTCGCGCCTTCGAGCATGAGCACCGCGCCCACGGACTCGTCGCCCGACGCGATCGGGATCTCGGCGGCCAGGCCCCGCGGCGCGTGCGCCGGGCGATCCTGCACGAGGTCCGCGACGTAGCGGCGCAGCTCGGGCAGGCGCTCAGCGGAGGGCTGGCCCACGGGAGCCATGACGGCCGCGCCGAGGCGCGGGATGATGATGGCCACGGACCCGCCGACGGCGTCGGCGGCGAGCTCTGCGACACGTTCGAGGCCGTCGCCGGCAAGAACGGCGTCGACCATCCGCAGATGCAGCCCCCTAAGCCGCTCGACGAGGGTGGCCGCTGTCGGGGCGGCCACCCGCAACCCCCCTTACCCTGCCGCCGCGGCAGCCGCGGCGTCCGGGTGAGCCTGGAGCGTGTCCTCGCCGGACTCGCCGGTGCGGATCCGGTACGCCTCCTCGACGGGCAGGACGAACACCTTGCCGTCGCCGACGGCGCCGGTGCGGCCGTGCTTGAGGATCGTGTCGACGATCGTCATGAGGTCCTTCGTGGCGACGACGCACTCGATCTTCACCTTCGGGCGCAGGTAGTTCGTCAGCTCCGCTCCGCGGTAGCGCTCGGTGATCCCCTTCTGGCGACCCGAGCCCTTCACCTCGCTGATCGACAGCGAGGGGAACCCGAGGGCCAGCAGCTCGGTCCGGATCGGCTCGAACGCCTCATGCCTGACATAGGCGATCACCATCTTCATGCGGGCATCTCCTTCGTGGACATCGCGGTGACCGGTGCCGGCGGAACCGTCGCCGCGGGACCGCCGCCGTATCCGATGAGCTCCGCGGGCGGGATGAACGCCTCAGGGTAGCCATACATGCCGTGCTCGCTGATGTCGAGACCGGCGTCCTCTTCCTCCTCGGAGACCCGCAAGCCGTAGGTCTTGGAGATGACGTAGAAGGTCACGTAGCTCATCCCGAAGACGAACGAGAAGGCGACGAGGAACCCGAAGAACTGCGCGATCAGCTGGCTGAACGAGCCGGAGTACACGAGGCCTCCGGCCGGGTCGCCGAACGCGTTGTACTGGGCGAACCGCGGCGACGTGAAGAGGCCGCATGCCAGCGTCCCCCAGATGCCGCAGATGCCGTGCGCGGTCAGCACGCCGACCGGATCGTCGAGCCGCTTGTCGATCGCCAGGACGCAGGGCGGGATCAGCAGGCCCGCGACGAGGCCGATCGGGATCGCGGCCCACAGCTCCACGTAGCCCGACGGGGCGGTGATCGCCACGAGCGCTCCGATGGCGCCGTTGCCGCACATGCCGATGTCCAGCGTCTTCTGCATGATCTTGGACATCAGCAGCGCGCCGAGCACGCCGCACGCGGCGGCGAGGTTCGTCACGACGACGATCTCCGCGAAGCGGCCGTCCTGGATGTTCAGCGTGGAGCCGGGGTTGAACCCGAACCAGCCGAGCCACAGGATCATGACCGCGAGGCCGAACAGCGGCATGTTGTGACCGGGGATGGCGCGCGGCTTGCCGTCCTTGCCGTACTTGCCCTTCCTCGGGCCGAGCAGCAGCAGGACGGCGAGGGCGCCGGTCGCGCCGATGAGGTGGACGGCCGTGGAGCCGGCGAAGTCCTGCATGCCGACGAAGCCGATGTCCTTCCAGATGCCGACCGGCACCTGCAGGAAGCCGCCGCCGAAGACCCAGTGCGCGCCGATCGGGTAGATGAGCCCCGCGAAGACGATCGCGTAGATGACGTAGACGCCGAACTTGATGCGCTCGAGCGTCGAGCCCCAGACGATCGCCAGCGAGACCGCGCAGAACACGAACTGGAAGAAGAACTTCGCCTCGACCATCGCGTTCGAGAGGCCCATGACGGGGAACGCCGCCGTCGGGTCGCCGTAGCCCTTCAGCAGGAAGCCCGTGCCGCCGATGAGGCCGGCGAAGCCGCCCGGCTCGGAGCCGAAGGCGAACGCGAAGCCGCAGAGGTACCACATGACCGCGGCGATCGAGAAGTTCGTGAGGACCTTGGCGACGACCGTGCCGGCGTTCTTCTGCCGGGAGAACCCGATCTCGAGGAACATGAAGCCGCACTGCATGAACATCACGACCATGGCCGCGACGATCACCCACAGCGTGTTGAAGCCCACCGAGTCGGGCAGCACGCCGTTGTTGTAGGCGTCGAGGGTGTCGGCAGAAGCGAGCCCCGGCACCACCAGCGCGACCGTTAGCCCCGCGCAAAGCGCGGGCAGCACCTTGAGCGCCAACGTCCGTCTCATCTGTCCTCCCCGATTTGGATTCGCATCGAGGGTCATGGTCCGCTGCGGCCTGCCGCGGGTCTTCGTCCCCGTGTCAAACAGGTCCCGTTCGCGTTTGTCCCTGTGGACAACGACCCGCCGATCGCGCGGGGGTTAGGCTCACGACCAGGAATCCAGACTCAGGAGGCACAACCGGCACCATGGCCAGAATCCGGCAGCAGAACGTCACAGCCGCGCAATGGAGCGCCAACGGCGGAGCGCTCGGCTCGCCCGATCTCACGCTTCCCGCCAACCAGGTCTTCGGTGCGAACGTCTTCAGCGTCGAGGTCCAGCGCCAGCGCCTGCCCAAGCACGTTTTCAAGGCCCTGCAGGGATCGCTCGCGCGCGGTGACAGCCTGGACCCCTCGCTCGCCGACTCGGTCGCGCAGGCGATGAAGGAGTGGGCGCTCGAGCGCGGCGCGACGCACTACACGCACTGGTTCCAGCCGCTGACCGGCATGACGGCGGAGAAGCACGACTCGTTCTACGGGCCGACCGGTGAGGGCTCGGCGATCGCCGACTTCTCGGGCAAGGAGCTCATCCAGGGCGAGCCGGACGCGTCGTCGTTTCCGACCGGGGGCATCCGCGCGACCTTCGAGGCGCGCGGCTACACCGCGTGGGACCCGACCTCGCCGGCGTTCATCCTCGAGAACCCCAACGGCGCGCTGCTGTGCATCCCGACCGCGTTCGTGTCGTGGACCGGCGAGGCGCTGGATTCGAAGATCCCGCTGCTGCGCTCGATGGACGCGCTGTCGAACTCCGCGATCCGCGCGCTGAAGCTGCTGGGCGACGACGAGGCCTCGCGCGTCTTCACGACCGTCGGCCCGGAGCAGGAGTACTTCCTCATCGACGAGCAGTACTACTACGAGCGCCCCGACCTGCTGATCACGGGCCGCACGCTCTTCGGGGCCAAGCCGCCCAAGGGCCACGAGCTCGACGAGCACTACTTCGGCTCGATCCCCGAGCGGATCCTCGCCTGCATGATGGAGACCGAGCGCGAGCTCGCGAAGCTCGGCGTGCCGGTCAAGACCCGCCACAACGAGGTCGCGCCGAACCAGTACGAGCTCGCGCCGATCTTCGAGAACTCGAACGTCAGCTGCGACCACCAGCAGCTCACGATGCAGCTCCTGCAGAACATCGCCCGCCGCTACGGGCTCGTGTGCCTGCTGCACGAGAAGCCGTTCGCGGGCGTCAACGGCTCGGGCAAGCACAACAACTGGTCGATGGGCACCGACACGGGCTCGAACCTGCTCGAGCCCGGCGACACGCCGCACGACAACATCCAGTTCCTGTTCTTCTGCACGGCTGTGGTGAAGGCCGTCAACAAGCACCAGGCGCTGCTGCGCGCGTCCGTCGCGAACGTCGGCCAGGACCACCGGCTGGGGGCCAACGAGGCACCGCCGGCGATCATCTCGATCTTCCTCGGCGGCGAGCTCGAGAAGGTCTTCAACGCGATCGCGGCCGGCGATGCGGCGGTGTCGTCGGACAACGGCTTCCTCGGCCTCGGCACGCCCGTGCTGCCGCCGCTGCCGCTGCACGGCGGCGACCGCAACCGGACGTCGCCGTTCGCCTTCACCGGCAACAAGTTCGAGTTCCGCATGCTGGGCTCGAGCTCGTCGCTGGGGTTCCCGAACACGGTGCTCAACACGATCGCCGCGGAGGCCATCGACGAGCTCTCGGACGAGCTGGAGGCCAAGCTGGGCGACGGCGCAGGCCTCGCCGAGGCCGTGATCGCCGTCGTCAAGGACGCCTACGAGGCCAACAAGGCGATCGTCTTCGGCGGCGACAACTACGCCGAGGACTGGTACACCGAGGCCGAGGCTCGCGGCCTGTACAACCTCGTCTCGACGCCGGACGCGCTGCCGTGGTTCGTCCACGAGCAGACCATCGACGTGATGGGCAAGTACAACGTGCTCTCCGAGCGCGAGCTCGACTCGCGCTACGAGGTGTCGGTCGAGCAGTACTTCGTCAAGCTCAACATCGAGTCCGAGACCGCGTCGTCGATCGCGCGCACGATGCTGCTCCCGGCCGCCATTCGCCACCTGACGATGCTGATGGCCTCCGAGCGTCAGGGCCTGATCGACGAGTTCGCGCCGATCGTCGGCGAGTTCCACGCGGCGATCGTCGCGCTCGAGAAGGCGAACGAGGATCCGGGACTCGAGGGCATGGAGCTGGCGCACTACATGCGCGACACGGTCGTCAAGGCCATGACCGAGGTCCGCGACATCGCCGACAAGCTCGAGAAGCTCGTCGCCGACGACCTCTGGCCGCTGCCGAAGTACTCGGAGATCCTGTTCATCAAGTAGCTCCCCGGGTATCACCCCTGGCCGTACCGGAAGCCCCGCCTGCCCCGGCGGGGCTTCCGTCGTCGTGGTCTAGATTTCCTGGCGGACCGGGTGTAGCGAGCGACGGAGGTGCGTATGGCTCAGGAGTTGTGTCGTCATCGAGGGTGCACGTGCGCGGCACGCGGCGACGGGTTCTGCTCGGCGTACTGCGCCGGCAACGACGCCGAGGCCGCCGGCGAGAGCCACGTCTGCGCATGCGGCCACGACTCGTGCGACCCCCCGAGCAAGTTCGAGAGCAAGGCGGCGTTCGGCGAGATGGCGCCGGGCGGACGGTTCGTCGAGGACACCGGCCGCGACTGGTGACAGTTTCGCGCGTCATTTGTCACAAACGCGCGTAGTTCCGTGACACGAAGCTCGCGAGGATCCCTCCATGGCCATGGGGGTGGATCCATTCAGTCCCCTCGGTGGGGAGCGAACGCCTCCACCCCCCGACATGCTGGTCGCGTCGAAGGCCGCCAACCAGCAGGGGCAGATCACGATCGCGCAGCTACGAGCCTGCGGGCTCGGGCGCAACGCCGTTGCCGCGCGCGTGCGAAAGGGGTGGCTGCACCGCATCTACCTCGGCGTGTACGCGGTCGGGCACCCCGGGGTGACGCGTGAGGGCCGCTTCATGGCGGCCGTGCTCGCCTGCGGCGACCGCTCATACCTGAGCTGGTTCGCGGCGGGGATGCTCTGCGAGTACCTGCCATGGGAGGAGCGGCTCCCGGACGTCACCGTCGTGGGCACGAAGGCGCCGACCGTTCGCGGGATCCGGGTCCACCGCGCGCGCTCGCTGCACTGGCGCGACGTCAAGCACCACGACGGGATCCCCGTGACCGCTCCCGAGCGCACGCTGCTCGATCTCGCGACCGTGCTCTCGCCCGAAGCGCTGCGCACCGCCGCACGACGGGCGCAGGCCGCGCAGCAGGTCAGCGTCCGCCAGCTGCTCGAGTGCATCGACCGGTCGAACGGACATCCCGGCACCGGCGCGCTGCGCGCCGTGATCGCGGACGGGCCCGCACCCACGCGCAGCCAGCTCGAGGACGTCCTGCTCGACCTGCTCGACGGCGCCGGCATCGAGCGACCAGAGATCAACGCGCCGCTACGCCTCGATGGCAACGCGATCATCCCTGACTACCTGTGGCGCGACCGCAAGCTCGCGATCGAAGCCGACGGCGAGCGCTGGCACGAGCACAAGCTCGTCCGCCAGCGCGACGCCGACAAGCAGGCGATTCTCGAGGCGCACGGCTGGCGCGTGCTGCGGATCGACTACCAGCAGGCCGTGCGGCGCCCGCAGCAGACGCTCGGGCGCGTTCGCGCAGCGCTCGCCTCCTCCGCCCCTACACCGTGACGCCCGCCTTCTCGGAGCCGAGCCCCGTCTCCGAGCGCACGTGCAGCTCCGCGAACTGGCGCTCGTTGCCGTGCTCCTTGGACAGGACGGTCCCCAGCCAGCAGCCGATGAAGCCCAGCGGGATCGAGATGATCCCCGGGTTGGCGAGGTCGTAGAACGACAGCGCGCCGCCCTCCCCGTCCGGGCCCGGCCAGACCTTCGGGGAGATGATCACGAGGATGATCGAGCTCAGCACCCCGAACAGCACGCCGGTCACGGCGCCGGCCGTGTTGAAGCGCCGCCACGTCAGCGCGAGCAGCAGCGCCGGGAAGTTCGCGCTCGCCGCCACGGCGAACGCCAGCCCGACCATGAACGAGACGTTCAGCCCGGAGCCGCCGACGATCGCGATGACGATCGCGATCGCGCCGATCGAAGCCGCCGCGATCCGCGCCACGAGCACCTCCTCGTGCTCGGACTCGTGCCCCTTGCGGATGACGTTGGACCACAGGTCGTGCGCCACGGCGCCCGACGCCGACAGCACGAGCCCCGCCACGACGGCGAGGATCGTCGCGAACGCGACGGCCGCCACGATCGCCAGGAAGAGGTCGCCGCCGAACGTCCCGTCGCCGCCGCCGAGGAACTGTGCGAGGTTCGGCGCGGCGAGGTTGCCGCCCGTGCCGGCCGCGGCCACGCCCTCCTCGCCGAGCAGCGCACGCGCGCCGAAGCCGATGAACGTCGTGAGCACGTAGAAGCAGCCGATGATGAACATCGCCCACACGACCGACGACCGCGCCGCCTTCGAGTCCGGCACCGTGAAGAAGCGCATGAGGATGTGCGGCAGGCCGGCGGTTCCGAGCACGAGCGCGATGCCGAGCGAGACGGTGTCGATCGGGCTCGACAAAAACGTGCCCGGCCCGAGCGAGAACGTCGACTCGGCGGTCGTGTTCGACTCCGCGCGGTTGAACAGCTCGATCGGGTTGAAGCCCACCCGCTCGAGCACGAACAGCGACATCACGAAGATCGCGGTCATGAGCAGGACGGCCTTGATGATCTGCACCCAGGTCGTCGCGAGCATCCCGCCGAAGATCACGTAGCAGAGCATCATCACGCCGGTGATGAGCACGGCGATCGAGAAGTCGATCCCGACGAGCGCCTGCACGAGCACGCCCGCGCCGACCATCTGCGCGATGAGGTAGAAGGCCGCGACGGTCAGCGTGCCCATCGCCGCGGCGGTGCGCGCCGGCCGCTCGCGCAAGCGGAAGGCGAGCACGTCGGCGATCGTGTACTTGCCGGCGTTTCGCATCCGCTCGGCGAGCAGGAACATCACGGTCAAGAACGCGACGAGGAAGCCGACGGAGTACAGGAAGCCGTCGAAGCCGAAGATGAAGATCAGGCCGGCGATGCCGAGAAACGACGCCGCGGAGAGGTAGTCGCCGGAGATCGCGAGGCCGTTCTGGATGCCCGAGATCGAGCGGCCGGCGGCCCAGAAGACCTCGGCGCCGGTCATGCGCTTGGACGCCCAGTACGTGACGACCAGCGTGATCGAGAGGACGATCGCGAAGATCACGAGCGCCTCGACGTTGGCGGCTGCGATCGTCATCGTGGCGTCACCTCCTTCGGGCTCTCGCCGGGCGCGCCGCCCAGCGCGTGCCGCACGACCGCGTCGGCGAGCGGGTCGTACGTGCGCTCGGCGCGCCGCAGGTACATGAGCCCGAGCGCGAAGACCATGACGAACTGCGTCAGCGCCAGGCAGTAGCCGACGGTCAGCCCCTGGTACACGGAGCGCGCCATGAAGTCCGGCGCATAGCCCGCCAGCAGGATGAAGCCGATGTACCAGGCGAGAAAGAAGATCGTGGCCGGCAGGACGAAGCGCCGCTTGGCCGCGATCAGCTCCTGGAACTCGGATGACGCCTCGACCGCCTCCCAGTCGATCCTCGGATCAGGCTCCGCCATGTTTTCCCCCTCTCGCTTGGTTGTGCCGATTGGCACCTACCCCGCGCGCGCGCCAAGCGAACGGGCGCGTTCGCGTTTGCGCCACCGCCGGTTCGGGCTACACGCAACGAGATGAAGGACGAGGAGCTCGTCGAGCGAGCGGCCGCGGCGCGCACCGTGCTGATCGGCGAGGCGTCGCACGGGACCGACGACTTCTACCGCGAGCGCGCGGAGCTCACGATGCGGCTGATCGCGGAGGCCGGCGTCACCGCGGTCGCCGTCGAGGCGGACTGGCCGGACGCGTACCGCGTCAACCGCTGGGTCCGCGGCCGCAGCGACGACCCGACCGCCGAGCAGGCGCTCGGCGATTTCCGCCGCTTCCCGGCGTGGATGTGGCGCAACACCGCGGTCGTGGACTTCGTGACGTGGCTGCGCGAGCACAACGACGCGGTGGCGCCCGGCGCGCGGAAGGCCGGCTTCTACGGCCTCGACCTCTACAGCCCGCGCGCCTCGATGGAGGCCGTGATCGCTTGGCTCGAGGAGAGCGATCGGGCTGCCGCGCTACGGGCCCGCGAGCACTACGCGTGCTTCGACCACTTCGGCCGCGACCCCAGGGTCTACGGCTACGAGACCGGCTTGGCGGGCGCCGAGTCCTGCGAGCGCGAGGTCGTCGATCAGCTCATCGAGCTGCGCCGGCGGGCCGCGGCGACCGCGCTGCGCGACGGCGGGCCGGACGACCCGTTCTTCGCCGAGCAGAACGCCCGGCTCGTCGTCAACGCCGAGCGCTACTACCGCGCGATGTTCCGCGGCAGCAGCGAGAGCTGGAACGTGCGCGACCGCCACATGGCCGAGACGCTCGACGCGCTCGCGTCGCAGCTCGGCGGTGCGAGCGGGCCGGCGAAGGTCGTCGTGTGGGCGCACAACTCGCACGTCGGCGATGGCCGCGCGACCGACGCCGGGCGCACCGGCGAGGTCACGCTCGGCCAGCTCGTGCGCCAGCGCGCCGGCCATGACGCGTTCGGCATCGGCTTCACCACGTACACCGGCGCCGTCACCGCGGCATCGGACTGGGGCGGCGACGCCGAGCGCAAGCTCCTGAGGCCCGCGCTGCCGGGCAGCTGGAGGAGCTCCTGCACGACCGGGGCGCGGGGCGCCTGCTCGTCGACCCGCGCGCGTGGTCGGGCGAGCGGCTGCAGCGCGCGATCGGCGCGGTCTACCGGCCCGAGGCCGAGCTCATCTCGCACTACCTGCACGCGCGCATCGCGGAGCAGTTCGACGCGGTCGTCCACATCGACGAGACGCGGGCGCTCGAGCCGCTGGAGCGCTCGAGCGCGTGGGACGCCGGCGAGGTGCCCGCGCCGTTCGGGATCTAGAGCGGCATCTTGCCGCGGCCGCGGCGACCGGCGCTGCCGCTCTTGCCGATGGCCTTCGACGCGCTCTGAAACGGCTTGGCGAGCCAGTGCCCGAGCTTGCCGGGCGCTTTGCCGGCCCCTCGCTGGCCCAAGCCAACGGTCGTCTGACCTGCGCGCTCCGGGCCCCGCGACAGGCGCGGGAACACGAACGCGAGAACGAGTAGCACTACGCAGAAGGCGATAACGCCGGCGATAACCATGACGGGCGGATTACCCGGTGCGCGGCCGCCGCACGCACGCGGCGGACGGATCTATGGCTCGAGCTCGGACGGCGACGGGATGGTCACGGCGGGGGGATCGAACCGAGGCAGCTCGAGCGGGATCGGTGGGGGCTTCGGGAGTGGGGTCGGCACGTATGGCGGCTGGTCCAGGTTCACCAGGCCGGGGTGCTTGCCATCCGCGAACGAGACCCCGGCCAGCCCGGCTGCGAGCAGCGGCATCCCCGACTGCCAGCGCCGGCTGCCGCCACAGCGGCGCCCCCGCCGCGGACAGCGTCGGCCCCGTCCGCGCAGGACCGGCGCGAGGCAGCCAGCCCGCGAGCGTCCGTGAGCAGAGCGCCAGCAGCAGCGGATCGATCAGGAACGCGGGGACGAGGATCCAACCCGGCACGTCGGGATAGGCGACGACGAACTGCAGCGCTGGGCCGGCGACGAACACCGCGAGCGCGAGCCACGCGAACGCGCGCCACGCGATGCGACGGGCGAACAGGACGGTCGCCAGCCACACGAAGAGCGCGGCCCAGACCAGCATCACGAGCGCCGCCAGCCGCGGGTGCGACCCACCGTAGGTCCTGGCGTAGTGGCCGCCGGCGCTGGTGGCCGCGATCGCGACAGCCGTGGCCGCGCAGAAGAGCAGCCAGCCTCCGAGCAGCATGATCGAGAACGGCAGCACGCGCCGGCTCAGGCGCTCAGGTACGCGCTCGGCACCGGCCGAGCGCGACGAACTGGCGAGCGAGGCAGCGAAGCCGTCGAGGGTGCTGGGGCTGCGGCGACGGAAGTCGACCCACTGATAGCGCTCGTAGCGCTCAAGCCCGTCCAGAGCGACGGGCGTGCAGATGACGACGATCGCTCGCTCGCCGGCGCGCTCCAGCGCCTCCTGTAGCCAGGCGAGGGGCGTCAGATTGCTGAGCACGACGAGCTCGCGGTCGGCGCGATCGCCTTGCGCGCGGCGGTAGCCACGCGCCTGCAAGGCTCGATCGACCGCGTCCGCCACGCGCCCTGTCGGGCGCATGACAAACCTCGCCGAGTTGCGGGCCGGGGGCAAGGGCGCCGACGGGTCCGCGCAGGCCGCTGCCAGCCGGGCCACCTTGACGTCGAAGCGCCTGCGCACGTCGACGAGCGCCGCGTCGCCCAGCGCAGCGGGCAGCCGCACATGCTCGGCCAGCGCTACGACGATGCGCTTGCCCTGCTCACCCGCGAGATCCAGCTCGGCGCGGACATACGCAGATCGCAGCGCGGCGCGACTCGCCGCGAGCACGACCGTGTCGCACGCGTGTACCGCGGCCGCGATCGCGCCGTCCCAGTCGTCGCCCGGCCCAGGCGGTGGACGTCGAACCAGACGTCGATCCCATACTGGCCGAGCGCCAGCGCCAGGTCCTCGGCGAGATAGAAGTGCTCTCGTGAGTAGCTGACGAAGACTCGATGCGCCGCCTGCTCGCCATGCTCCGACGGCTCGTTGAGATCGACCGACATCCGGTCCTCCCGGGGTGGTTGGTCCTTAGAGCGCCGGCGGGCCGTCCAGATACACGACGTCCGCGGCTGCGAAGCTTGGGCGTGTGCCCTTGCGCCGCGTGACCGCCACGCGCTACGTCGCGCCGCTGCGCGAGGGCGGCTCGCTGCCCGGCCTGCTCGAGGCCGACGACGACGGCATGTACGTCACGAAGTTCACCGGCGCCGGACAGGGCGAGGGCGCGCTCGTCGCGGAGGTCGTCGCGGGCGAGCTCGCGCGCGCGCTCGGCTTCGACGTCCCCGAGCTCGTGGTCGTCGACGTCCCGCCCGAGCTCGGGCACGCGGAGCCCGACCCCGAGATCCAGGAGCTGCTCGCCGCGAGCCCCGGCCTGAACCTCGGGATGGACTTCCTCCCCGGCTCGCTGCCGTTCACGTTGCCGGCCGACCCGCCCGTCGGCCCCGAGCTGGCCGCCGACGTCGTCTGGCTCGACACGCTCGTGACGAACGTCGACCGCACGCACCGCAATCCCAACCTGCTCGTGTGGGGCAAGAAGACGTGGCTCATCGACCACGGCGCGGCGCTCTTTCGCCAGCACGGCGAGCGCCCGCTCGCGCAGACCGCGCAGGAGCCCGTGCCGATGCTCGCCCAGCACGTGCTGCTCGGCCTGGCGGGGCCGATCCGCGAGGCCGACGAGCGGCTCGCCGGGCGCGCGCTGGAGGCGGTAGGCGCGGCGGTGCAGCTCGTGCCGGAGGTCTGGCTGGGCGCCGACCCGCAGGCCCGCCGCGACGACATCGCCGCGTTTCTCGTCAACCGGCTCGGGCCGCCGCGCGCGTTCGTCGAGGAGGCCGAGCATGCCCGCCCCTGAGGTGCAGCCGTTCGCCTACGCGGTGCTGCGCGTCGTCCCGCGGGTGGAGCGCGGCGAGCGGCTGAACGTCGGCGTCGCGCTGTTCTGCCGGCGCAGCGACTTCCTCGACCTGCGCACGGAGCTCGACCTCGACCGCCTCGCGGCGTTCGCGCCCGACCTCGACCCGGCCCCGGTCCAGTCGCGCCTGGAGGCGCTGCGGCTCGTCGTCTGCGGCGATCCCGCCGGCGGCGCGCTCGCCGCGCTCGAGCCGTCCGAGCGCTTCGGCTGGCTCACCGCGCCGTCCTCGACGATCATCCAGCCGTCCGAGGTGCACACCGGCATGACCGCCGACCCGCGCGCCACGCTGGATCGCTTGTTCGAATCGCTCGTCGCGCAGCCGGCGCCGGGCTGAACACTGTTCAGCTGGAAGTCACGCCTTCGGAGCATGGCACCGGCGGTAGGCACCCGAGCTTCGGCGAGCGAGTTTCATCATCGCGTCGCCGACCACGCCGCCAGCGGCGCGCTGCGCGACTTGCTCGAGCACCACCGCGCCTCCTACGCCCCGGAGTCGCTGTCGGAGGGCGCCGCGTTCGGCTTCGCGGGCGCGCTCGACCTCACCGTGCGGATGGCCCGCGGCGCCGTGCCCCCGATCGACCTCGACGGGCGCGCCCAGTCGCTCGAGCTCGATGCCTGCCTGCACCTCGGCCTCGACGCCGAGTGGCACGCGACCGACGACCCGAGCGCGGGCTGGGAGAGCTTGCGGCGCGCGCTCGAGGACGGCGGCCCCGTCCTGCTGCGCGCCGACATCGCCGACCTCGACTACT
>CAVYAX010000026.1:0-154169 GCA_963766525.1 uncultured Actinomycetes bacterium | reverse complement strand
GTCATCCGGTCGCTCGGCGCTCCTATCGTCGACGGATGAAAGTCAAGTCGTGTTGCCGTTGGGCCTCCGTGGTGGCAGAGTTATCTGTGGGCGCGGGTGACCGACGAGTCGAAGTGCAGGCGTCAGGGGCTTGTGGTCTGCCGCGCGACGTGGCCCTTTGAGGGCCCTTGTGATGCGTGCCCCGGTGTCGCGCTCGCGCCCGCTTTCGCCGGTGCGCTGGCGACCCAGTCACGGACGGTGTTCTTGTAGGCCAGTTCGGCCTGTGCGGCGAGTTCGCGTTCGGCCTGTGCGATCGCCTTGTTAGCGGCCCAGAGTCCGGTCGTGCCCTTGTGGCGCGGCGCGCCGGCGGCGAGCTCGAGCTTGCGCAGCTTGCGGCGTGTCAGTGATGGTTGGCCGTAGGCGTAGTCCTCGCCGCGGGTCAACATGCACCAGAACAGGCACGCCAGCTTGCGCGCGGCGGCGACGATCGCGACCTGGTGGCCGCGGCGTGCGCGGATGCGCTGGTAGAACGCGCGCATCGGGCCGGGTGCGCGGACGGTGCTCCAGCACGCTTCGACGAGCGCGTGACGGGCGGTGCTTGAGCCCTGCTTGGAGATCCGGCCGTGCGTCGCGGGACCGGTCCCGGATTGGCGGACCTTCGGGTCCAGGCCGAGATATCCGACGAGCTGCCGGGATCCCGGGAAGCGGCGGATGTCGCCGACCGCCGCGAGGAACGTCGCGGCGACGATCACGTTGACGCCCGGCACAGTCATCAGTCGGCGCACGTCGGGCCACGCGAGCGCATCCAGAGCGATCACGCGCTCGACCTCGGCGATCTCGGCATCGAGGAACGCGATGTGGCGCAGCCCGGCGTCGACGGTCTCGCGCTCCTCCACTGGGAGCTGTTGCTCGGCGAGCCATGTGCGGCCCTTGATGCCGAACAGATCACTCGCCGGCGGGCGGCCCTTCAGCCGCCGCATCAGCACGGCGTGGATCTCGTTCTTTGCGCGCGTGCACGCTGCGACGAGCTGGCGGCGCCGAGCGAGCCGGCGACGCATCACGCGGATGCGCTCGTCGGGCACCCAGACCGCGTCCAGCGACCCGGCCGCCAGCAGCTTGGCCAGCGCGCGAGCATCGAGGCGATCGGTCTTCGCGCGCGCCTGACGGATCCCGGTGTCGCTCGGACTGACGACGATCACGCGAGCGACATGCGGCTCGAGGATCCGCGCGATCTCCCACGCGTTGCCGGTGACCTCCAGCGCCACGCGATCATCGGGCGCCAGGCTCTGCGCGAACAGCTGCAGGTTCTCAAGCTTCCACGCGACGCGACCCCGCGTCCAGCGCCCGCTGACATGGTCGAAGACCGCGACCTCGCAGAAGTCGCGATGCACATCCATTCCGATCGACCTCATCACAGCTCCCTCCGCGTCGATTGACGGTCAGGAGAACCGGTGGGCAAACGACAACGACGGATTCGCGCTCGCAGCGCACCCGGGCAAGTCGCAGGGGCGGCCAATGAAAAGCTCGGGCTCGCAGCCCATCGACGAATAACGGCCTGCCCAACATGCGTTCTCCCAGAAGGCCCCTGTGCCAGGTCCGCCGACCGTAGCCGCCGGCCCGGACGCGGCCTCCGAGGAGCAGTTTTATGCCCCGACAAGCGGTAGCCACCACACGCGGGCGTGGTCGGGCATCGTTGTCGAATTTGCCCCGCATAGAGAGTCAAATTCGACATTGACCCCCCGCGGAGCGGTCTGCTGCATTTCGCGCGAAGCGGAAGCGCGACAAGGCCCCTCGCGCAGCTATGGAGTTTTGTCAATGTTTGGATGAGTTGGCGTGAGAACGCTCGACGGCGACCTTCTCGTCGATGCTGTTGTCGTTGTCCTCTTCGATGACCCGCTCGCCGTCCTTGAACGTCACGCCGTCGAGGACGTCGGCGATCAGCTCGTGGCCGTTGAACCTGCGCCAGCGTGCCTGGGCGGCATCCAGCAGCTTGTAGGCCATCGCGAGCGCGGCCTTCTTGGATCCCGCGCCCTTGGTGACCTTGGTGCGCAGCCGGACGGTTGCGAAGCTCGACTCGATCGGGTTGGTCGTGCGCAGATGGCGCCAGTGCTCGGCGGGGAACGCGTAGAACGCCGTCAGCGCGTCCCAGTCGCGGTCGAGCTTCGCGGTCGCCTTGGGGTACTTGGCATCGAACTCCGAGCGGAAGCGCTCACGGGCGGCCCGTGCGTCGGCTTCGGTCGGCGCTTCGGCCATCTCGTGCAGCAAGCTCTTGGCCCGTGGCTGCAGGCGCTTGGGCATCGCGTCCAAGACATTCGCCGTCTTGTGGACCCAGCAACGCTGCTCTGTCGCGTCGGGAAAGACATCTCTGAGGGCGACCCATGCGCCGAGCGCGCCGTCGCCGGTCACGAGCTTGGGCACGTTCAAGCCACGAGTCTTGAGGTCGCGCAGGACGGCGGCCCAGGAGTCGGTGCTCTCGCGGTAGCCGTCCTCGACGGCGAGCAGTTCCTTCTCGCCGTCCTCGCGGACGCCGATGACGACGAGCAGGCACAGGCGATCGTCCTCACCGAGGCGATGCTCATGTGGATCCCGTCGACGAACAAGTAGGCGTACTTGTGGAACCTGAGGCTGCGCTGACGAAATGCGGCGTGATCGGCCTGCCACTGCTCGGTGAGGCGCTGAACCGAGCTCGCCGACAGCCCCGACGCGTCCTCGCCGAGTAGGTCGCGCAACGCCGGGCCGAAGTCCCCGGTCGACAACCCGCGCAGATACAAGACCGGCAGCACGTCGGTGACCTTCGGCGAGCGGCGCGCGTAGGCCGGCAAGATCCTGGAGCTGAACTTCTTGCGCTCGCCGCTGTCGGGGTCCACGCGCTTGTCGTTGACGCGTGGCGCGCGCAGGCGCATCGTTCCTGACCCGACCGTCAGCCCGCGCTCCTTCGCGCGGCCGTTGCGCACCGACCAGCCGCTTGCCGGCCTCGTCGACCTCCTCGGTGAACGACGCGACGTACTGCTCGACCTCGACCTCCAGAGCCGCGGCAATCATCCGGCGAGCACCCTCCCGGGCGAGCTCGTCGAGCGTGACCGCGACCTCTTCGTTCCCCTCGATGGGGAGCCTGCGAACATCCTGCATGGCGTGCCTTCCTGCCGGCCAACACCGGCATCGGTCTTCATCAACCGGGAAGGTACGCCGCCTTCGTTCTCAAGCCCATCCACAACATCTGGGTATATCTCGCAGCTATGCGGCAGTCGAGTGCGGCTCGCGACAAAGCGGCAGCCGTGAGCACGTTGCGCCGACCAATTGCCCTACGCGCCGGTCTGGAAGCGGAACTTGCGTGATCCACCCAGTCTCACGCATCGCACGTCCGAGTACTCGTGCGCGCTTTTGAGCGTGCGACAGCGATATCCCTCGCGGATGGGCCGATAGGGCGGCGTCTTTGAGTAGCGCACCCTCCTGATGTTTCGTCGCGCGGCCGTGCATGACATGCCGTCAGCAAAGGCGATGAGATACACGCCCGCGAGGTCGTCGCTCCACTCCATCGCCCACCCCCCATTCACGAGATCCTGCCAGCCACAGAACTCGTAGCCGGGAGGCGTAAATTGGTCGGGATCGGGATCTGCGGCGTTCGCCACTGCAGCGCACATGGCGAGGCAGAGCAGCAGCCCAAGAGCGAGGCTCCTCATGTGTCCTCAGCGTAACGCCTACCGAATCGGGCGTACGCCGACGCTGGCGGTGGTCCACGAAACCGGGGGAACTCCAGCGCTCCATACTCCGCGGCTGCGCGGCTCCTGCCGCGGCAGAGTTGCGCTCCCGCGTGAGAGCAACGCTCCGCGCAGATCGCGGTTCTCGCGCGCAACGCGTTCTGTCGGCCGGCGGCCCAGCCTCCACGGCGGAATCGCCCGGCCACGTGTACCGGCAGCCCGACGCATAGCGCGCGCGGCCGTGTCCCGGTGTTGCATGAGCAGCACGCGCTACCACCAGTGATTAGCGCCGGCTGCTCATCGCACGGGGGCGTATGGGAGACGGGCCCGGCGCGCCGCTCGTCGCGACGGCCATCGCTCGCGGCGAGCCCGCAGGCTGGCTCTAACCTTCGCTGACTTGCGCCGACGCCCCGCTACTCCCGATGAGGAGCTCATCGGCGCTCAGCATGGGGATGTCGTCAGCGAGATCACCGACGACGTGCGCGTGCAGCGGATGTCGGCCGAGCTGGCGATGGGCTTTCGCGAGCTCGCCGGGCTAGAGCGCGCGGTGTCGGTCTTCGGGTCGGCGCGCATCTCACCCGGTTCGCCGGAGTACGAGCTGGCGCGGTTGGTCGGCCGGCGGCTGGGCGAGGCCGGGTTCGCGGTCATCACCGGTGGCGGGCCCGGCGCCATGGAGGCCGCGCACCGTGGAGGCCACGAGGCCGGAGCGCAGACGATCGCGCTGACCATCGACCTGCCCGGCGAGCGCGTCGACGACCGCTGGGCGGATGTCTCGCTGGACTTTCACTACTTCTTCTGCCGCAAGGTCATGTTCGTGCGCTACGCCAGCGCGTTCGTCGCGCTGCCCGGCGGCTACGGCACGCTCGACGAGCTCTTCGAGGCGCTGTGCCTCATCCAGACGCAGAAGATCCGCTCGTTCCCGGTGATCCTGATCGGCGTCGACTACTGGTCCGGGCTCGTCGCGTGGCTCAACGAGCGGGCGGTCGCCGAGGGCAAGCTCGGCCCGGCCGATCTCGCGCTCGTGCACGTGACGGACGATCTCGACGACGTCCTCGCACGCCTCCGGCGAGCGGCGGCCGAGCAGCAGGGCTGACTCCCCGAACGCGGATCAGCGGGGGGTGCGGTAGATGCGCTGCTCGTACTCCGACACCATCCGCGTCGCCGAGAACTCGGGGATGAGCGTCTTCATCGACCGCTTGATCCGATCGATCCACGCGACCGGCAGCCCGGCGGGGTCGCGACCGTAGAACTCCGGCACGATCTCCTCCTCGAGCAGCCGGTACAGCTCGTCCGCGTGGCGCGCGTCCTGCGCCGCGTGGTCGTCGTCGATCGAGCCGTCCAGCGCCCAGCCGTTGGAACCGTCGTAGCCCTCGGCCCACCAGCCGTCGAGCACGCTCAGCTGCAGCCCGCCGTTGACGGCGACCTTCATGCCGCTCGTCCCGCTCGCCTCCAGCGGCGGCCGCGGCACGTTGATCCACAAATCGCAGCCGCGCACGAGCCGCGACGCCACGCTCAGGTCGTAGTCCTCGAGGAACACGACGCGCTGGAACGCCCGCTGCTGCGATCGCACCGCGAACAGCTGCTGCACGAGCCGCTTGCCGTCGTCGTCGCGCGGGTGCGCCTTGCCCGCGAGCAGGAGCTGGATCGGACGGTCCCCACCCAGCAGCGCGAAGCTGCGCTGCACGTCGTGAAGCAGCACGTTCAGGCGCTTGTAGGTCGCCACCCGCCGCGCGAAGCCCACCGTCAGCACCCCCGGATCGAACGCCTTCGCCGCCGCCTCGACCTGCTCGCGCGGCTCACCGCGTGCGATCCGCTGAAGCTGGCTGCGGTCGCGCACGTACTCGACGAGCAGGCGACGCTGCTCGCAGCGCACCGCCCACAGCTCGCCGTCCGGCACGGCGTCGATCCCCGCCAGCGTCGCCGGGTCGCCGGCGCGCAGCGACCATCCTTCGCCGAGGTGGCGGTCGAGCAGGCGCCGCATCGGCACGCCCACCCACGACGGGACGTGCACGCCGTTGGTCACGTGGCCGATCGGCGCGTCGTCGACCTCGCGGTCGGGCCAGAGCGAGCGCCACATCCCGCGCGACACCCCGCCGTGGCGCAGGCTCACCCCGTTGGCGCTGCGGCTCGCGCGCAGCGCGAACTGCGTCACCCCGAACGGCTCGCCCTCGTCGTCGGGCCGCGTGCGACCGAGCCTGATCAGCTCGTCGACCCCGGTCCCGAGCGACGCCGCGAGCGGCTCGAGCGCACCGCGCACCTGATCGGCGGGGTACGTGTCGTTGCCGGCCGGGACCGGGGTGTGCGTCGTGAACACCGTCCGCCGGCGCACCTCCGCGAACGCGGCCTGGAAGTCCAGACCCGCGGCGACGCCCTCGCGCGTCATCTCGAGCGCCGCGAACGCGGCGTGTCCCTCGTTCATGTGCACGACGCCCGGCTGGATGCCCAGCGCGCGCAGCGCCGCGGCGCCGCCCACGCCCAGCAGCACGTACTGCGCCAGGCGCGTGCTCGCGTCGCTGTCATACAACCGAGCGGTGATCCAGCGCGCGACCCGCGCCGTTCTCCGGCAAGTCGGTGTCCAGCAGGTAGAGCGGCACCCGGCCGACGTCGACCCGCCACACCTGCGCGGTCACCAGATCCTGGCCGATGGGCACGCTGACGCGCAGCGGCGCGCGATCGTCGCCGACCGTCACGAGCACCGCCGGCGAGCGCTCGGGATCGGTGGGGATCCAGGTCTCCTGCTGCCAGCCCGTGTGATCGACACGCTGGCGGAAGTAGCCGAAGCGGTACATCAGCCCGACCGCGACGAACGGCAGCGCGCGGTCGGAGGCCTCCTTGAGGATGTCGCCGGCCAGCGCGCCGAGGCCGCCCGCGTAGATCGGCATCGACACGTGCACCCCGTGCTCGGCGCAGAAGAAGGCGACGGGGCGCTCCTCTTCGACGACCTCGGTCCTGGCGGGACGGGCGAGGTCCTCGAGCATCGCCCGCTCGAGCTCCTCGGCGCGCGCGACGAGCGAGCCGTCCGCGGCCGCCCGCAGCAGCGCCTCCGCGGAGGTCTCCTGGAGCAGGCGCACCGGGTTGCAGCCGCACGCACGCCAGCGGTCGGGGTCGACCGCGCGAAAGAGGTCGGGACCGTCGGGCAGCCACGTCCAACGGTAGTTGTACGCCAGCCGCGCGAACACGCCCAGGGGCCATGGCAGCCGCGAGGTCAGCGCGCTCGCGGCTCTGACGATGTCTTCTGCGCCCGCCGTCATCGCGCGGCATGGTGCCAGGCGGCGGGCCGCGAAGCCTTGTCCCCGAGCGGTCTGTGCCGAAGGCGACCGGCGAAGACGTCGAGTAGCAGAACTGCTACCTTGGCCAGATGACGACGATCCCCCAGAAGGAGCTGCGCAACAACGTCGCCGACGTCCTGCGGCGGGCTGAGCGTGGCGAGGAGTTCACGATCACCGTCGCCGGCCGGCCCGTAGCCCAGCTTGGCCCCGCCGCGAAGCGCCGGTGGGTGAGCGGCGCCGATCTCAGGCGCGTCTTCGAAACGCCTGCCCCGCGGACCCTCGCGGAGGATCTACAGCAGCTTCCCGCCGATCTCGCCGACCCGTTCGCGTGAGCCGTGTCCTGCTCGACACGTCGGTGCTGATCGGCGCGGCCGACCCCGGTGCGCTGGAGGGCGCGATCAGCGCGGCCTCGCTCGCGGAACTGCACTTCGGGGCGTTGGTTGCCGCCGACCCCGAGGAACGTGCGCGGCGGACCCTGAGGCTCGGGGTCATCGAGGCGACCTTCGATCCCCTTCCCGTCGATGCGGCGGTGGCACGCGAATGGGGCCGATTGTCGGCTGCGGTCGCAGAACGCGGTGGACGTCCGCGCAAGCGCACCGTAGATCTCGTAATCGCCGCCACCGCCAACGTCCAGGGCGTGCCGGTGCTCACCGCCGACACGGCCGACCTCGCGATCATCGACGACCTCGTCGACGTCCAAGCGCTGCGCTAATCGGGCCGCCCTTCGCGGTCAAGGCGAGCTGCACGCGCCGCCGCAGCCGCCGCGTTCAGTCCGAGCGCGACGCCAGCCGGCTCAACCGCATGAGCACCCGCCGCAGCCGGTCGGGCGGCCGGCCGCCCGTGCTCACCGTCACCCGGTAGCCGGCGTAGCGCACCGTCTGCGCGATGCCGTCGGCGATCGGCTCCTTGCTGTCGTAGAGCGTGCGCAGCGTCGAGAAGCGCGCGTCGCGCAGGTCGCGCTTCAGCGCGCGCAGCTGAGCCAGCGTGAGCTTGAAGCGCGTGATCCCCGGGACCCGGCTCGTCGTCAGCCGCGCGCTGCCGCCCACGGTCACCGACAGCGACGTCTGGATCCCCGCGATCCCGCCCGACTGCTCGTAGCTCACGAGCGTCCGCGGCCCCGCGAACGCCGGGCTCGCGAGCGCCAAGCTCGCGAGCGCCGACCCCAGCACGACCCGTGCGATCACCTCGAGCACGGCACCGCCAGATCCTTGACCCGGTCGGTGCCGGAAATGCGCACCGTCACGCGCGCGCCCCAGGCGCCCGGGCAGGTCCTCGGGTTGCGGATGAGGTCGTGGCGGACCTTGCGCTTGACCCTGCGCCGCACCGTCACGCGCTTGCCGTTGCGGGTGACGCGCACGCGCTTGATCACGGTCGTCGTGATGTTGCGGCGCACGCCGATGTCGAGCGTCAGACCGCGCAGCTCGACGACGAGGCCGGGCAGCGACGGGATCGCGCCGGAGAAGCCGGCGACGCTCAGCTCGTAGCCGACCGGTCCGCTCGGCAGCAAGCGCAGCCGCGCCTGCACGGCGCGCGACTGGTTGCCGACGTTCACCCGCAGCACGACGCTCGCCAGGTCCCCCGCCTGCACGGCGTCGGCGAGGAAGATGTCGATCGTCGCCGCGACGTCGGCGCTGATCAGCCCGCTCGTGTGGGCCGCGGCGGCACCGCTGCCGATGCGGCTCGCCGGCGGGCAGTCGCCGATCGGCGCATGGACCGCGTCGCAACGCGTCCTGATCGTGGCCAGGTCGAGCTTGAAGCCGCGCTGGAGGCCGAGCGTGACCGACTCCGGCAGCGCGCCGCCGAGCTCGGCCGCCGCACCGCCGATCGAGACGTGCAGCTTCGAGCCGGCCGACGGCGTGTTCGGGATCAGCGATCCCGAGATGACGGTGTCCTGGGCTCGCGCGGAGCCCGTCAGCGCGAGTGCGAGCACCGCGGTGGTGAAGATGGTCCTGCGCAAGGTCGTTCCCTCCGAGCCGGTCGCCGAGCAGGCGTGCTGCCAAGGCAAGTATTCTCCCAGCCCATGGAACTCGCGCCACTCGCCCTCAGCCAGGGCTGGACCGACAGCATCGGCTTGCTCTTCACGTTCGCCGTGCTGATGCCGGCCATCGCGACCGTCTGCATCGTCGTGGCGATCGTGTCGGGTCGCGGCGAGAAGGCCGCCGACGGCAAGCTGTCGGGTCGCTGGGGCCGCAAGGCCCGCCGCTCGGACGCCGAGTAGCGCCGCCTCAGGCCGGGCGCAGCTTCGCGCGAGCCGCGCCGGCGCCGCCGCCGAGCTCCGCGTAGACCTGCGCCGTCTGGCGCGCCACGTCGTTCCAGTCGAACCGCAGCACGTGCACGCTCGCCTCGGCCACGAGCCGCTCGCGCAGCGCGCGATCGTCGAGCACGCGCTGCATCATCGTCGCGAGCGCGCGCGGGTTGCGCGACCGGAAGCGCAGGCCGACGTCGGCGTTCGGGACGACCTCGCGCAAGCCGCCCGTGTCGGCGACGATGCACGGGCAGCCGCTCGCCATCGCCTCCAGCGCGACCAAGCCGAACGGCTCGTAGATGCTCGGCACCACGCAGAGGTCGGCGATCCGGTAGAGCGAGTGCAGGACGTCGTCGCCGATCCAGCCCATGAACGTGCCGTGCTCGTCCAGGCCCAGCCGCCGCGCCTGCTTGCGCAGCTCCGCCTCGTGCGTGCCCGAGCCCGCGACGAGGAAGCGCACGCGCCCCGACCTGCGGATGACCTGCGGCATCGCGTCCAGGGCGAGCTGAAAGCCCTTCTCGTAGACGAGCCGCCCGACGAGCAGCACGAGCCGCTCGTCCGGCGCGGCGAACTCGAGTCGCAGCGCGTCAAGATCGTCGACCGGGTGCAGGTCGCCGCGGTCGATGCCGTTCGGGATCACCGTGACCCGCTCCTCCGCGATCGAGAACACGTCCGCGACGTGCCCGCGCATGTAGTGCGAGCACGTGATCACGCGATCCGCGCGGCCCGCCATCCACGTCTCGATGCCGTGGATGTAGGACTGCGGGTGCTTGTCGACCCAGCCCTGATGGCGGCCGTACTCGGTCGCGTGGATCGTCGTGAGGTACGGGCAGCGCAGCCGGGTCGCGAGCGCCGCCGCCGCGCCCGCCACGAGCCAGTCGTGCCCGTGGACGAGGTCGAATTGCAGGCCTTTTCCGAGCTGGCGGCCGGCAGCGTGCATGTGCGAGTTCATCCCCTCGACCCACGCGACGAACTCGTCGAGGTCGCGCGGCATCGGGTCCTCGGGCACGCGATGCACGACGACGCCCGCGCAGGTCTCAGAGGACGACGTCGCGTCGCGGCCGCCGCGCGTCAGCACGTGCACCTCGACGCCGGCGCGAACCAGCGCCTCCGAGAGCTTGCTGACGTGCCGCGCGAGCCCACCCGCGACGATCGGCGGGTACTCCCACGACAGGATCAGGACACGCGAGCTCAGGGCCGCGCGATCCTACCTGTGCGCGACTTCTCGACGGCGGCGTACGTTGTGCGATCTGGCTGGCCTCAAGCAGCCGCGATCCGCCATGTCACGACTGCTCTCCATCTCCCTTGCCTGCGTGGTCCTGATCGGCTGCGCCGTCGGGCTGTTCTTGGTGCTCGGCGGAGGCGGAGGAGGCGGCGGCGACGGCGACCAACGCGAACGCATCTCCGCCAGCGCCGCCGACCGGGCGCTGCTCGAGCGCGCCGGCGGGCCCGACGGCAGCGCCGTCGTCATGCTCGCCCGCTGGCGCTACCGCGCCGACCCGCGCAACGTGGGCCTCGATCGCGGCTGGAAGGACGGCGACTGGAAGGGCCGGGAGGTCACGGTCCCCCACTCCCCCAACGCCAGCGCGCACAGCGGCGCGGCGGGCCGGCGCGCGTACGACGGCAGCGTCGGCTGGTACGCCAAACGCGTCGACGCGCCGGCGGACGGCCGGTACGCGCTGCGCTTCGAGTCCGCCCACTATCGCGCGCGGGTGTACGTGGACGGCAAGCTGCTGCGCACCCATACCGGCGCCTACGAGCCGTTCTCGGCGCGCACACCCCTGCGCGCCGGGCCCCACACCATCGCCGTGCGCGTCGACTGGCGCGATCCGCGGCGCCAGGCGGACGAGGACTGGCAGCGCGCGTGGTTCAACTACGGCGGCCTGCACCGGCCGGTGACGCTCTCGCGCCTCGGGCCGAGCCAGCTCGGCGCGCTGCACGTGCGCACGCGCTTGCGCAGCCGTGCGCGTGCGCGCGTCGACGTCAGCGTGCGCGTGCGAAACAGCGACCGCACGCGCCCGCTCGCGCTGACCGGCGCGCTGACCCGCGGCTCCCAGACGTACCCGCTTCGCTTCCGCGTGACCGTCGACACCGAGCGCTCGCGCACGGCCCGCGCCTCAGTCCTGCTCGACGGCCCGGCCCTGTGGTCACCCGAGAGCCCCGCCCGCTACAAGCTCACGGTCACCGCGCCCGGCGAGGCGAAGATCGAGCGGATGGTCGGCCTGCGCGAGATCACGTGGGATGCGGGCGGCCTGTACGTCAACGGCGATCCGCTGGTGCTCCGCGGCGCCGCGCTGCCCGCCGACGCGCGCGGCCACGGCGACGCGCTGACCGCCGAGGACGAGGAGCAGCCTCGTCGACGGGCTGCGCGAGATCGGCGCGAACGCGACGCGCTCGCAGATGCCCCTCGCGCAGAGCATGCTCGCGCGCCTCGACGCGGCGGGGATCTTCGTCTGGCAGGAGATCGGCCCGTGGGAGCCCGCCGGCAAGTGGCGCGCGACGACCCCGCGGAAGATCGACGAGGCCCGCGACCGCGCGCTGCGCGCGGCCGAGGAGAGCCAGGCGCACCCCTCGATCCTCGCCTGGACGCTGACGAACGAGGCGCCGGGCCAGGGCCACCCCGGCCAGCAGGAGTACGTCGCGCGCACGGCGCGGCGCCTGCACGCGCAAGACCGCGGCCGTCCCGTCGCGGCCGACGTCTGGGGCTCGCAGCTGCCGCGCTCGAATGGGCTGCTCTACGAGGAGCTCGACGCGATCGGCGTCACGGACTACATCGGCTGGTACGAAGGGCCGGCGTCCGCGCAGGGCCAGGCGGCGCTCGCGGCCGACCGCATCGCCAAGCTGCGCGCTCTGTTTCCCGACAAACCGCTCGTCGTCACCGAGCTCGGCGCGGTCGGCAGCCCGCGCATGCCGCGCGATGCCTTCGGCGGCCTGGGGTTCCAGGCCCGCCTGCTCGCCCGGCGCATCCGCCAGCTCGCGGACGAGCCCGGCCTCAGCGGCACGCTCGTCTGGTCGCTGCGCGACTACGCGCTGCGACCGGACTTCGTCGGCGGGTCGATCGCCGAGCGCCGGCCGGACCTGCGCCTCGCGCCCGGCATCAACGAGAAGGGCCTCTACGACTTCGACAACGAGCCCAAGCCCGCGCTCGCGGCCGTGCGCAACGCGTTCGACGCGGGCTGACTACTCGGCGGCGGCCGCGGTCTCCGGTTTGACGGCATTGGTCTGGTCGGGGTCCAGCGCGAGCCCGCCGTTCTGCGGCGAGAAGATCGTCACGATGCCCTCGTCCCAGCGGATCTCGTAGCGCGGGTTGGGGTCGCCGCGCAGGACCCGCTCGATGACGCCGTGACGCGGCGGGCGCATGGGGGCGCGGGCCGTGCGCTTGCGCCGGCCCGACTTCTCAGCGATGACGCGCTGTCCGACTTCGAATGCCATAGGGCGTTCCTCCGCGAAAGGTTTGGTTTCGACAGGGCCGCGCGGGCGACGTTCGCGCGCGGGCAGGAGCGCTGATGGTAGTCGCCGCGGACGGGGCTCGCCACCGACGGGCAGTTCAGCCGAACGGGTGCGGCGTGGTGCCGGCGGCAGCCCTGGCGGGTAGGCGTCTGGCGGCGGGTGCGACGACGCGGACGACAGCGAGGCCCTCAGGCGTCCCGCGGGCCGCGGAGTCGACGACGACGACGTCGTCGCCGGTGTGCTCGGCGACGGCGGCCGCGAGCTCACGCTCATCCGGCGCGCCGAGGTCGCAGGCTGCGGTCGCCGCGGCTTGCCAGCGGCCGAGGCTGTCCTGCTCGTGAAACGTCCACAGCGCGTGCTCGAGCGCGTCGGTCGGCAAGGGCGGTTGCTCGGGGCGTAGGCGCATGGCGTCCCAGGCGCGGCGCGCGACGGGCGTGGACATGCTCCAGCGCACCATCAGCGCCTCGTAGGCGGCCCGTTCGATGCCGGCCGCGAGGCCGTCGGCGCCGCTGACGCAGCGAGCGCCGAACGACTGCTCGGCACGGCCGGCCGAGTGCAGGCAGGTCACGACACAGCCGAAGCCCCGCGGGCCGGGGAGGACGAGCGTCGTCGCGTCGAGCCCGAGCGCCGCGAATGCCGCGGGCAGCGGCGCCGGCCATGGACGATCGAGGGCGTCGGCCCACGAGCGGCCGGCTTCGAACCAGCTGCGCGCCACGAGGTCGCGTTCGAGCACCTCGCGCAGCGCGTGTCCCGTGGCCAGCGACGCGGTGGCGTGCGCGGCGATCCCGGCGGAGCCCGCGCGTAGCGTGTCGGGCGAGCCGAGCGGCGGGCGGTGGCGCAGGAACGCGGCGCCCGCGGGGACGAGCACGTCGCGGTCGTCGACAAGCGAGCGGCCCGTCACCCAGAGCATCGGCGCCTCGCGCAGGTCCGCGTGTCCCCATGCCGCCGGGTCGAGTGCGGCTCTGTGGTCACGGCGCAGCCGCGCGAACGACGCGAGGACCTCGGCGGCGCGCTCGGCCGCCCGCCCCGCGAGGATGTTGCTCACGCGCTCGACGAGCTCGTTGTGCGCCCGGGTGGCGACGTCGGCCTCGTCGCAGCCCGCCGACGAGCCCACGACGATCGGCTTGCCACCGCTGGCCTCGGTCGCTCCGAAGGCGTCCGAGCGCGCTGCGGCCCTGCCGAACACGATGTCCGGGCAGGACCGAAACGGCCGGAAGACCTCGACGCGCCCCCAGTCGGCCGCCATGGTCGCGTTCAGCTCGTGGAGGGGACCGAGCTGCGAGCGAGTAGCTCCCGGGCGTCGGTCACGACGGCCCGACCGTGCTCGGTCAGCTTGCTCGTGTGGCCGCCGATCACCCGCAGCGCCTCGCCGGCCTGGCCGTGCAGCTTCTCGCGCCGCGCGCCGACCGCGGCGGGGGAGCCGGGCGCGTCGAGCAGGCGGTCGTACAGCAGCACATTGCGGACGAGCACGACGAGCTGCTGCAGCAGGCCGGTGAGCGGCCGCGGGTCCGGGCGAAGCGGGGTCATGACGACGGGCTCGGAGCCTCCGGACTTCGGGTCGGCGAGGAAGGGCTTCGCGAACGCGGCGGCGTTGCAGCGGTTGTGCGCGCCCTCGTGGACGATCGCCTCCGCCATCCGGATCGGGCCGGGCAGGCCGGCATCGCTGGGTCCCAGGCGGGCGCGGTTGACGTAGATCGCGCCGTGCGTCGCGACGTCGGTGAAGCCGTCGATGCCGAAGCCGTCGAGCAGCGCGACCTGTCGCACGACCTCCGTGAGCTCGTCGAGCATCTCGGGCCACGCCTCGGCCAGCAAGCTGCTGGCTTCGCGGAACGCGGCGCGATCGGCGTCCGTCCAGATGCCGATGCGCAGCGCGGCCAGCGCCTCGACGCGGTCCGGGCGCTGCGGCACCTGCGCTACGGCGCGGGCCAGGCTGTCGCGGAGATGATCCTCGGGCGGAGCGAGGTCCACGGGCCATGCCGGGCAGCCGCTGGCCGTGGCGCGCGCGCGGCTGGCTTCGGCTCGCGCGACGGCATCCTGCAGCAGCGCGGCGAGCCGCTCGCACTCCGGCGGCGCCGGCTGACCGTTGCGGCATGCCGCTTGCACCTCATATGCGGCAGCGAACATGCCGGGATACCGCAGGCTCTCAGGCGAGATGTCGACGTGCGGCGCCGCCTCGCCGAGACGCGCCACGACGCCGTCGAGCGAGCTGAGGAGCGTCCTGTCGACGTCGGCACGTGCCGTCCGCGACTCGCTCACATCCGGCTGGATGCGCATCGCCGCAATCTATCGAGACGGCCCTGGCAGGGCCGCGCGGTGCGGCCCCGCCTGGACGTAGACGTTTCAGTCGGGAATGTCGATGAGCAGCGCGAACTCCGGCAGCTCCTCGGTCTCGACGGCCTCGACCTCGACCTCTTCCACTTCCACTTCGGGCGTCTGCTCCATCGGTCCCCTTCCCACTGGGTATGGACAACCTGAACGAGCCGACGAGGTTAGCGCTGCGTTAGGCTGCGCGCAAAGCATTCGTGCACTTTCTGTGAACACCATCCTTCGATCGAAGGATCGCGGGTGATCGAGACCGTCGCCTCCATCGTGGTGCTCGCGATCGCCGTCGCCCGAGGGGCCATGGCGAGACCGGGTCGCCCGTTCACCTGGACGATGTTCAGTGGTTCCTCGAAGGCGTTCTTGTGGCTTCGCGAGGGTCCATCGGGGCGATCGGCGTTGCCGGACGACCTGCGCCTGACGCCCGACTCGCACTACCTGCTGGAGCGTGACCTGGAGCGTCTCGCGGAGGCCGGGGCACTGCCCGCGCTCGACGGCGCGATCGTGGGCTCGCGCGGCAGCTGCACGATGGCATGCGACAGCAACGGTCGCCTGCGCACGGAGCGCATCGACCCCGACGACGAGCTGGCGGCGCTTGCCGCGGCGCTGCGCGCGTGCCCGCAGCGCTGATCGCTGCCGCCTGCCTTGCCGTCGCCGGCGGCTGGCGAGCGGGGATGGTCTCAGCCGACATCCGCCGCATGGATCGCGCGGGAGCCGGCGGTCGCGCGTACCGGCCCGAGCTCGGCTGGACGGACGCCGCGCTGCTGGCGCTGCGCCGCCGCTGGGCGCTGGTCGGCGCCGTGGCCGCAGGCGGCCTCGTCGCGTCGCTGGCCGTCCCCGGCGCCCGCGCGATCCTGTGGGCGCTGTGCGCCGTCCCGATCGCCATCTGGGTCGCACGGGATGCTCGCTTGCACCACGGCCGCTACACGTCGGTGTGCATCGCCACGCTTGCCGCGAGCGTCGCGCTCGCGAGCATCTCCGTCGACGGCGCCGGGCTGCTGGCCAGCGTGGCGGCCAGCCAGCTGTACCTCGTCGCCGGCATCCGCAAGCTGCGCTCCGATGCGTTCATGTCCGGCCGCGTGCTGCTCGACAACGTCGTGTATGGCGCCTGCCAAGCCGCCGCCGGCAATCGCGAGTTCCTGCGCTTGGTCAGCCCACGGCGCCTCGCGGATGCACTCGAGCGCGGCGCGTTGCTGCGCGCGTGCCGCGCCGGCGCGCTCGCGACGGCCGCCGGCGAGCTTGCCGTCGGTGCCGCGGCGATCGGCCTGACGCCGGTCTGGCTCATGTTCGCCATCGCGATCCCGATGCACGTGGGATTCACGCTGCTGAGCCCCGTGCGGCTGATTCCGTTCACGTTCGCGTCGCTCGGCCTGCTCTCACTCGCGACCGCGCACCCTGTGCTGGGCGTGTGGTGAGACGTACACTCGCCGCTCGATGCAGCCCACCGACCCCTACAGCGGCGAGACGGCGGCCGTCTACGACGCCTGGTTCGGGGGGTACCTCGGGACGGCGCCCATCGTCGATCGCCTGGTGGCGCTGGCCGCGGACGGCGGGCCGGGACCCGTGCTCGAGCTCGGGATCGGGACCGGGCGCGTCGCGCTGCCGCTGGCCGAGCGCGGCGTCGAGGTGCATGGTGTCGACGGCTCGCAGGCGATGGTCGCGGAGCTGCGTGCCAAGCCCGGAGGAGATGAGATCCCGGTCACGATGGGCGACTTCAGCGATGTGCCGGTCGAGGGCCCGTTCGCGCTGATCTTCGTAGCCGCCGGCAGCTTCTTCGAGCTGCCGTCGCAGGAGGCGCAGGTGCGCTGCTTTCAGAACGTCGCGCGGCGGTTGCGCCCGGGAGGGATGTTCGCGTTCGACGGGCTCGTCCCGGACGCGAGCCGCAGCGCGGGCGGCGAGGACATGCGCCTGATCCCCACCCCCGAGGACCGGATGATCGTGCGCTTTCGCACGTTCGACCTCGCCGCGCAGCGATACACGTCGACCTACCTCGTCGTCGAGGACGGGCGCGCGCACCATCTGAAGGTGCACTTCCGCTTCGCCTGGCCGAGCGAGCTTGACCTCATGGCGCGGATGGCGGGCCTGCGGCTCAAGGAGCGCACCGCCGGGTGGGGTGGCGAGCCGTTCACCGGCTCGAGCCGATCGCACGTCTCGGCCTACGAGCGTCCGCCGGGCTGACGCCGGGCATGAGCGCTCTCGACGAGGCTCAAGCTGTGCCGGCGCCCGCCCAAGCTCCGTGGCCGATCGTCCTGTACTTCCATCACATCGGGCGCAAGCTGCCGCACTTCACGTCGATGTCCGAGGGGCAGTTCGCGTATGTGCTCGAGCTCTTGGACGAGCACTGCGTCGTGCTCGCAGCCAGCGCGCTCGCCGACGAGCGACCACCGTCGACGGATCGTCCCGCGGTCGTCATCTCCTTCGACGACGGGTACGCGGAGACGTTCAGCACGGTGCTCCCGCTGCTGGCGGAGCGCACGCTGACCGCGGCGTTCTTCGTCGTGACGAGTGAGATCGGCCTCGAGCTCGACCACACGACGCTGGACGCGTCGCTGCGCCGGGCGTCGTGGGCAGAGCTGCGAGCGGCGTGCGCGGCCGGGCACGTGATCGCGTCGCACGGCCACCATCACGAGCCGATGTGGGACCTCACGAACAGCGCCCGCGACGAGCTGCGCCACAGTCAGCGGCTCTTGTCGGCGCAGCTCGAGCGCACGTATGACCTCTTCGCGTTTCCGTACGGCGTGATGCCGAGCGACGTGTCCGAGCTCGAGTTCGCGCGCGCCTTCTCCACGAAGCGAGCGGTAGCGACGCACTGGGATTGCGCGCCGCGAGCGATTCGCCGCGTCTCGCTCGAGAAGGACCACGAGAGCGAGTGGGCCGCGGAAATCGAGTCGTGGGCCTCGCGCTGGCGCCGGGCGAGCTGCACGGTCTGCCACGCAGACACGCTCGCCGGGTGATCACGCCCGAGGCACCCACTCCGCCGCAGCCGGCGGCCCTTGCCGGGCTTCGCCGCTGGCTCGCATCCGCTCGAGAAGGTCCGCCGGCGCTGTCCGCTCGAGCAGCGCGCCCAGCGTCCCGGCGGCGGAGGCGAAGCCTTCCTCGAATGCCGCCGCGTCTGCGACGGGAACGGCCGCGCGCAGCTCCGGGCACTCGCGCGCGCGTTCCAGCACCACGGCGAGGACATCCAGCCAGGTGAGAACGTCGACGCCCAGCGTGAGGTGGATGGACGCGTCCCCCGTCGTCGACGCGACGTGCGGCCAGCCGCGCGGGATGTAGAGCGTGTCCCCCGGCCCGAGCACGTCGTCGACGACCGTGGCCCCGAGGTCCTCGGGGCGGACGAACGGGTCCACGCCGTCACCCGGCAGCGGGTCGACGATCTGGCGGGCGTAGACCTTCCAGTGCTTGCGCCCGGAGCACTGCAGCACGAACACGTCATGCAGGTCGTAATGGATCGCGTGTCCCTGCGCGTTCGCTGGCGTCACGTAGCTGTTGGCTCGGACGGGGTGGCCGAGGTCGGCAGCAAGCGCCGTGGAGAACGCGGCGATCGCGGGGTGGTAGCGCTCAAGCCCCCGCAGGATCAACGTCGCCCCCTCCTCGAACAGCGCAACGACGCCGTCGGGGTCGATCAAGTCATCGACCTTCCCCTGTCCGAGCGGCGCGCTCGTCGTGTAGTGCTCCGTCCCGATCAGCGTCCCCCGGCGCACCATCCGGAACGCGGGCAAGCGCAGGCCGCGCGAGCCGACCAGATCCTCGACCCCGGCCTCGTCGAGCAGCTCCGCGAAGCGCTGCGGGGCGCCCCGGTCGAGCAGCGGACGCTGCGACCAACGCTCCGCGACGAACGCCTTCGGATCAGTCAGGCACGAGCCGAGCGACAAGACCGCCTCCCTTCAAGAGGACGCTGCTTCATAACGGATCACCCGGGCCGCCGGCTCCAGGGGTTCTCCTGCTGGAACGCTCTGCGCCTCCAGACCTCGTCGGCGAGCGGTGGGATCATCGAGATCATGAGCAGCAGATAGCAGGTGGCCCGCCGGGGGTGGGCCCGTGCGGCGCGGTAGAAGTACCGGCGGGCGTCCGCGTAGCGGCCGAGGCGCGAGGAGCTGACGCCGGCGCTCCCCAGGTAGTTCGACAGGGTCACGTGCGACCGGCCCAGCCGTTCCCCGTGCTGCTCGAGGATGTACCGGGTGCCGGCCAGGAAGCGCGCCGGGTCGCTGCGTCGCCGGGCGGTGTCCGTGGCGCGGTGGATGCGCAGCAGCGGCTGCGGAACGCTCGCCACCGAGAGCCCGTGGTCGGTGCACCAAGGCACGAGACGAAGGGCGAGCTCGGTCTGGTGGTGGCAGGGCAGCTCGGGCGCGTAGCCGTCGATCGCGTCGAAGACGTCCCGGCGCACGGCGAAGCTGCCCGAGTAGAAGAGGCCGACGCAGTCGTCGAACGGGGCCCCGAGGTTGCAGGGGCTGTAGCGCTCGGTCACGGCGTCGTTGGCATCGACCGCCTCGGCGCCGCAGCAGGCCACGCCGCACCCCGGGGCCGACAGCTTCGCGTCGAAGGCCTCCAGCCAGCCGGGCAAGACCTCGTCGTCGTCGTCGAGGAAGGCGACGTACTGCCCCGAGGAGCTCGCGACCCCGAGGTTCCGAGCGGCCGACAGGCCCGCGTTGTCCTGGCGCACGTAGCGCACGCGAGGGTCGTCGAATGCCGCGACGACGCTGCGGGTGCGATCGCTCGAGCCATCGTCGGCAACCACGAGCTCGAAGTCGTCATGGGTCTGAGCCAGGACGCTCTCGACGGCGCGCGGCAGCACCGCGGCCCGGTTGTACGTGTTCAGGATCACGCTGATCAAGCGGGACGCCTCCGCAGATCGATGCTCGTTACGGCGATGTGCACACTTGGAGAACGTCTCGTTTCGCCCTCCGGACGGTGGGTATTCTCGCCAATCGATCCGGCCAACGCCACCGCTCGGGAGGGATCCCCTGCCTGTAGTAGTCATCGAGAAGGACGCTCAGTACGTGCTGAACCACTGCACGCGCTACCTCGCTCGCGACGCTGACGAGCCGCGTCACGACTTCGGCCAGTACGAGCCGGGCGACCCGCGAGCGAAGATCGCCGACGCCTGGCGCTACCCGATCGTCGACTCCTACTACGACGGGGAGTCGATGGAGACGTCCTACGGCTTCAACTGCGTGACGTTCGTCTACGACGGGCGGCTGACGCCGGCTACCGACGTCGCGGTCACCGGCTCGTTCACCGAGCTCTACGACGCCGTCGCGCTGAAGCCGGTCGAGTTTCTCGGCGAGCCGAGCGGGCTGTGGTCGCTCTCCGTCCGCGTGCCGAAGGGCCAGGTCCACACGTACAAGCTGCGCGTCGACGGCGCGTGGCGCACGGACCCGATCAACCCGCAGGTCGTGACGCTCGACAACGGCAAGGGCTGGTCGCGGTTCTTCACCGAGGGCTGCCAGATCCCGCTGACGCTCAACCGCCGCGAGCGCGAGCTGCTCGGCCGGATCGTCGCCCACCTGCTCCCGTTCAGAAGCGGCGAGAACTCGAAGTTCATACGCGGGCTGTACGAGTCGATGGACCGCGCGACCCGCGAGCGGCAGTTCCCGCTCGCCTACCGCCTCGACGAGGAGGTCGGCGTCGTGAACTACATCGACAAGGTCATCGCGCGCGCCGAGCGCCACAACGCCGACGACTACAAGGACTGCCTGAACATCGTCGAGGGGGTGCTGCGCTCGCGCTATCCCGGCCGCGACCCGGTGACGCTGCCGCCCGAGGCCTACGCCGACCTCTATGGCGAGATGGCCAACGACGACGTCGGCGGCTGGGACAAGTCGCGGTACGGCAGCCCGCGCTACTTCCTGCTCATGCTGCGCCGCCACGCGATGACCGGCGCGTTCGTGCACCCGCGTCACGGCGGCAACTCGGGCACGGCCGGCTGGGCGTACCTCGAGACGCGCTTCCGCGACGAGAACGGCAACACGCTCTTCGACTGGCGCCAGGCGATGGAAGCGCCGCTCGGCCGGAACGAGGACTACCGTGGCTGACGAAGAGGTCGAGGTCCTCGTCATCGGCAGCGGCGCCGGCGGGTCGCCGCTGGCGAACACGCTCGTGAAGGCGGGCCACCAGGTGCTCATGCTCGAGAAGGGCCCGCTGCTGCGCACCCAGGAGCAGGCGCCCGACGGCCTGTCGGACTTCAAGCGCGACGAGCTCTTCGCGACCGGCGCCGAGAAGCGGCTGACGGTGCCGGGGATGGCGAACATCGGGCAGTCGTTCTACTCGAGCCACGTCGAGCCCGACCTCAACGACGAGCCGCACGTCTACCGCAACTCCGACGGCAAGGACTACGCGACGATCGAGGGCTACACGGCCCAGGTCGTCGGCGGCGGCACGCAGCTCTATGGCGGCGTGTCGCTCAGGTTCACGCCCGACGACCTCAGGCTGCAGTCCTTCAACGCCGGTCGCACGGACCTGCGCGCGGACCCCGACGGCGAGGTCGAGCGCGAGGCACGAGACTGGCCTGTCTCATACGACGAGCTCGAGCCGTTCTACAGCGAGGCCGAGCGCGTCGTCGGGCTGTGCGGCACGCGCGAGAACCAGGAGAAGCCGGCATCCGTCGACCACTACCAGCCGCCGCTCGAGCCCAACCCCGTCAGCCGCTTCATCGCCGCCGGGATGGACAAGCTCGGGATGAAGCGCTACCGCACGCCGCTCGCGGTCATCACCCGCGATCACGAGCCGAGCGGGCGCAAGGTCCCGGCCGACCACGAGACGATCAAGACCGCGTTCGTCAACCGCTACGGCGACCCGCTCGGCTTGAAGTCCAACACGTGGGTCACGCTGCTCGCGCCGATCGCCGGCGAGCCGAACTTCGAGCTGCGCGCCAACTGCGTCGTGACGCACCTCGAAGCGGAGGGCAGCCGCGTGACGACGGCGCACTACCGCGACCCGGCCGGCAACAAGCGAAGCGTCAGGGCGAAAACGGTCGTCGTCGCGTGCAGCGCGATCGAGAGCGTCCGCCTGCTACAGCTCTCCGGCATCGCCGACCCCGCCGGGTTCGGCACGCGGGTCAACGCGAGCGGGCTGCTCGGCAACTACTTCATCACCCACTGCTTCGGCGGGGCCTCCGCGGTGCTGCCCGAGCGCGCCGACAAGTCCAAGACGCTCGACTCCGACTGGGCGACCGACCACTGCGCGACGGCGGACTTCGTCCGCGCCAACGGCCTCTGGGCCGGCGGCGCGATCTACAACAACACGTCCGACGCGGCGCTGCCGATCTCGCTGGCGCGCACCTGGCAGGCGCAGGACATGGACAACATCTGGAAGGGCTACCTCGGCCAGACGGACATGGTCGGCGACGGCTTCGAGAACTACCTCGACGGCAACTTCGGGCGGCGCGTGTCGGTGAGCTTCATGGCCAACCAGGTCGCCCAGCGCGACAACCGCATCGAGCTGCACCCGACCGTCCGCGACAAGTGGGGCCGCCCGGTCGCGTACATCGTCAAGGACTGGCACTCCCACGACCAGGAGCTCATGAACACGCTCGCGCACCAGTGCGGCGAGATCCTGCGCAACGCCGGCGACGGCGTGCGCTTCGACGGCGAGGGCTCGGTCGGCGGGCAGGTCTCGCGGATCGCCAACCACGTCCTCGGCGGGGCGCGCTTCGGCACGGACCCATCCGACTCCGTGCTCGACCCCGACAACCGCGTGTGGGAGTTCGAGAACCTTTACGTCACCGACGGCGCCTTCATGCCGACCTCGGGCGGCGCGAACCCGACCCTGACCATCCAGGCCAACTCGCTGCGCGTCGGAGAGATCCTGAAAGGGAGGTTGTAACCCAATGGACGTTCGCTTCGACGAGCTCTTCGAGCAGCCGGAGAACGAGGTCTTCCGGATCGTCTTCTTCCCCGACCGGATCTACCACGCGCGCTACCTGTCGGCGACGCGCTCGTCGCGCTACCGCTACGCGGTGAGCGAGGTGCGCAGCGGAGCCGTGCTGACCGCGATGAAGGGCCAGGTGTTCTTCGGCGGCGAGCCGCTGTGCAACATGCTGCGCCTGGAGTACTCCGCGCAGCGGCTGCTCGAGGTCGCCCGCGAGCGCGGCCGCTCGCTCGGTCCCACGCTGCGCGCCTGGTGCAAGCTCTGGACCTTCGAGGGCGCGGGCGCCGTCGAGTCGAACATCGTCCTGCACTTCGACGCGATCGCGGGCGCGTATTGCGTCGAGCTGTGGGAGACGCTCGAGCCGCCGCCGGGCAGCGCGCACGACTACCGCGTGCTGCCGCTCATGGGCCGCGACGCGGCGATCACGCGCGTCCCCGCGCTCGTGCCGCAACTCGAGGACATCAAGGCCCTGCGCGGCATCGAGTTCGCCGTCCGCGAGGACGACACGCAGCACCCCACTCGCAGGCCGACGGTCGACCCGCAATGGGACAATAACTTCGCCCGCACGATCCAGGTCCCCAACACGCAAGAGCCGAGCTCCTCGCAGAACACCGTCGACGTCAAGAACTACCTGCTGGACTTCCAGCGCGGCTTCTTCCACGAGGACGCCCACGCGATCGACCCGGTCCGCTACCGCAACGCGATGCTCAACGACGGCGACCCCGATCGCTCGGACGACAACGTCATCGAGATGCGCTGGGTGCGCCAGCGCGAGTTCGGCTCGGACGTCGTCTTCTTCCACGAGGTCACGATCCCGCCGCACACGATCGAGGGCACGCACCGCCACATCGGCTCGGAGGAGCTGTACTACATCGTCGACGGCGAGGGGATCGCGTACATGGCCGACGGCGACGACCCGGCCAACGACAAATATCCGCTCGTCACGCGGCCGCTGTACGGCCTCGACCCGACGCCGTGCCGCGAGCTGCCGATCAAGGGCGGCAGCGTGATCTACACGAAGAGCGGCGGGGTCCACGGCATCCGCAATCCGACCGACAAGCCGCTGCGGTTCGTCGCCTTCCTCTACCAGGGGGCTTAAATGCCTGAGCTCGTCCACGGCGATGCCGTCTTCCGCGTCGATCCGAACACCCCGCGCGACTACGACAAGGACAACGCGCTGCTGGCGCTGCTGGCGGTCGTCGAGAAGATCCGCCTCGCCGCCGAGCGCGAGTGCTACGACGCCGGCTCCTTGCAGCATCTCCTGCCGCACACGTTCCTCGAGCTGTGGGGGCCGTCGCCGCCGGAAACCGACAACCTCGACCCCAAGACGCAGGACAACAAGACGGACTTCCACAAGCAGAACGTCCGCCGCTTCATGCTCGCCGACACGCAGGCGGCGCGCGGCTGGGCGGCGGCCGGCGACTGGCGTGGGCCGTTTCTCTCGCTGACCTACCGCGGCGGGCCGGACTCCGCGCTGTCAGAGGCGGCGGGCGGCGCGCTGGGCGACGCGATCGGCTGCGTCGTCTCGATCGCGGGCCGGCCGCAAGCGACGCTGCGCGCGCCCTACGACGCCGAGACCGATCGCTACGTCGTCGAGATCTGGGGTCGCGACCAGGGCTCGATGCGCGACGCGCTCGGCGCCCGCGGCCAGGCCGCCGTCGACCTCGGCGGCCTGATCGGGCGCCCCGACCTCGTGTCCGGCAGCGCCGCCGAGTTCGAGCGCATGACCGTCGACGGCAAGGACATGCGCAACGTGTCGACGCAGCACACGATGCACCCGATCCTGCCGCTGTACCTCGACGTGACGTGGACGGCCGCCGCCGACGGCAGCGGCGCGCAGGACGGGCCGCACCGCCTGGGCTTCGAGATGCTCATCCGCGGCTGGGACAACTACCTGTCGGTCGGGTTCTCGGGCAACCCGCACGGCGGCGTGGGCACGCTCGAGTACCGCACGCTGCTGTCGAACTACGGCGCCTACCAGGGCTCCGGCGAGCTGTCGCGCGAGCTCGAGCCGTGGAACTTCGACGCGCACGGCAACAAGGGCCATCAGTCCGGCGACCGCGAGAACTTCATGACCGTCGACTACATGGACCTCCACGTGCTCGAGCCGGCGTGCGGCATCGGCCTGCACCGCCACCGCGACAACCAGGAGATCTTCTTCATGCTCGAGGGCGAGGGGATCATGGTCATCGGCGACTGGGCCGACTCCGGCCGGCGCACGCGCTCGTTCGAGGTGCGCCGCCTTGCGCCCGGCCACTTCGCGATGCTCAAAGGTGGCAACCTCCACGGCCTGATGAACCCCGCCGACGTGCCGAACAGCCTGTTCATGTTCGGCGGGTACGACTGACTCGTGGCCGACGTCGAGACGCGGAGTGGCTCCGGCCGCGTGCTCGGCGCGCACTGGGACGGCGCCGGGACGAACTTCGCGGTGTTCTCGACGGCGAGCGCGTACGGCGGCGGGGTCGAGCTCTGCCTGGTAACGGGCGCCGGAGGCCGCGCGGAGGAGCGCGTCGCGATGGACGACGACCAGGACATCTGGCGCGTCTACGTGCCGGGCGTAGGGCCGGGGCAGCGCTATGGCTACCGGGCTTCCGGGCCGTTCGCGCCCGAGCGCGGGCTGCGCTTCGACGCCAGCCGGCTGCTGACCGATCCCTATGCGCTCGCGCTGGAGCCCGTCGACGGCGGCCATCCGCGCGAGAGCCACTCGCTCGTCGTCGACGAGGCGTTTCACTGGGGCGACGACGCGCCGCCGTCGACGCCGTGGTCGAAGACCGTCCTCTACGAGACGCACGTCCAGGGCATCAGCCAGACGCATCCCGACGTGCCCGACGGGCTGCGCGGCACGTACGCCGGGATGGGCAGCGTGCCGGTCGTCGACCACCTCGTCGCGCTCGGCGTCACCGCGGTCGAGCTGCTGCCGGTGCACGCGTTCGTCTCCGAGCAGCGGCTGCTCGACATGGGCCTGAAGAACTACTGGGGCTACACGACGCTCGGCTTCCTCGCTCCGCACGGGCCCTACCGCTCGTCGCTGCAGCCCGGCAGCCAGGTCGCGGAGTTCAAGACGCTGGTCAAGACGCTGCACGCGGCGGGCCTCGAGGTCATCCTCGACGTCGTCTACAACCACACGTGCGAGGGCGGGCCGGGCGGGCCGACGCTGTGCTTCCGCGGCCTGGCGAACGAGATCTACTACCGGCTCGTGCCGGGCGACCCGTCGCGCTACGTCGACACGACGGGCACGTCGAACACGCTGAACGTCGACCGGCCCGAGGTGCTGCGCCTGATCATGGACTCGCTGCGCTACTGGGTGACCGAGATGCACGTCGACGGCTTTCGCTTCGACCTCGCGGCCACGCTGGCGCGCGACCGCGGCTCGTTCGACCGGCTCGCGTCGTTCTTCGACCTCGTCTACCAGGACCCGGTCGTCGGCGCCGTGAAGCTCATCGCCGAGCCGTGGGACATCGGCGACTACCAGGTGGGGCGCTTCCCGCGCGGGTGGGCGGAGTGGAACGACCGCTACCGCGACGACACGCGCGACTTCTGGCGCCGGCGCGGCGGGGTGCGCGCGATGGGCTACCGCTTGACGGGCTCGAGCGACCTCTACGGCGCCGACCGGCGCGGGCCCGACGCGTCGGTGAACTTCGTCACCGCGCACGACGGCAAGACGCTGCGCGACCTCGTGACGTACGAGCGCAAGCACAACGAGGCCAACGGGGAGTCCAACCGCGACGGCACGGGCGACGACCGCGCGCAGAACTTCGGCGTCGAGGGCGAGACCGACGATCCGCGGGTGCTGGCGGCGCGCTTGCGCCGGCAGCGCAACTTCCTCGCGACGCTCGTGCTCTCGCAGGGCGTCCCGATGCTGCTCGGCGGCGACGAGCGCGGGCGCACGCAGCGCGGCAACAACAACGCCTACTGCCAGGCGAACGAGATCTCGTTCTACGACTGGTCCTCGAGTGCGGCGGCCGATGCGCTGACCGCGTTCACGAAGCACGTGCTCGGGATCTCGGCGGCGCATGCGGTGCTGCGCCGCACGTCGTTCTTCGACGGCGGCGGGCACCCGCCGGACATCGCGTGGTTTGACTCGGCCGGCCAGCCGATGACCGACTCCGCGTGGAGCGATCCGGACAACCACTTCATCGCGTACCTGCTGGCCGGCGATCGCGCGGACTCGCCGGATGACGACGTGCTGGTCGTCGTGAATGCCGGGCTGGACGCGGCGGCGTTTGCGGTGCCGGGTCTCTCCGGGCAGCGCTTCTCGATGCTCCTCGATACCGGCATCGACGACGGTCGGCCGGAGTTGGGGGCGGGGTTCGACGCTGGCTCGGTGCTCGACGTCGCCGCGCAGACGGTGCTCGTCGCCGCGGCGCCGCGGTCGTGACCTCCTCCGAGCACGCGGTCGAGATCGACCGCTACGGCGGGCCGGAGGAGCTCGTCTGGCGCCCGGTCTCGCGGCCTGCCCTGCGTTCGGATGAGGTCCGGATCCGCACCGCGTATGCCGCGGTCAACCGCGCGGATGTCGAGATCCGCCGCGGGGAGTGGCCGGTCATGCAGGAGTCGCCGTTTCCCTACACGCCGGGGCTCGAGGTGGTGGGCGAGGTCGAGTCGGTGGGCGCCGAGGTGGCGTCGTTGGCGGTGGGCGACCGCGTCATCACGATGATGCAGCACCTCGGCGGGATCTGGGGCGAGCGGCCCGGCGGCTACGGCGAGTACGTCGTGGTTGCCGCCAAGGTGGTCGCGCCTCTTGCGCCGGACGTGGACCTCGAGCAGATCGCGGCGCTCGGGCTGGTCGCGGTCACCGCGTCGGCGGGGCTGCAGCGGCTGGCCTTGGAGCCGGGCGCGCGCGTGGTCGTGCACGGCGCGAGCGGCGGCGTCGGCTCGGCCGCCGTGACGATGGCCGCCGCGGCGGGCGCGGAGGTCGTCGCCGTGCTCCCGCGCGGCGGCAAGGACGACTACGTGCGCTCGCTGGGCGCTGGCGCGGTCGTGCGGCTCGACGAGCAGAGCCTGCTCGGCGCGCTCGGAGCGCGCTCGGCCGACGCGGTGCTCGAGACGACCGGCGAGCGGACGTTCGCCGACAGCGTCGCGGTGCTGCGCCGCGGCGGGCGGCTGTGCCTCGTCGGCGCGCTCACCGGCCCGGACCTCGGCCTCTCTGCGTGGGACCTCCTCCAGGACGTGCAGCTCACAGGCTGGAGCTCGGAGAACCTCGACGGATCCGGCCTTCGCGCGGCTATGGGGGAGATCGTCGAGCACGTCCGCGACGGCCGCCTGCGCGCACCCGCGATCGAGCGCTTCGCGATGGCCGACGCGGCGGCAGCGCACCGCGCGATGGAGTCCGGCGAGCTGCGCGGCCGCGCCTTGCTCGTCCCCTGAAGGGGATCTCAGAGGCCAGCTCCGTCGCCCGTCACACCCGGTGGTTCGCCCTACTCGGTCATAGGGGGAGTAGGACGAACCACCTCTACGTGACGAGCTCGCGCGGCGTGATCGTGAGGCGCCGCTCGTCGCCGCGGCGCAGGACGGCCAGGTCGATCTCGCGGCCGATCATCGCCTCGGTCATGAGCCGCTGAAGGTCCTCGACCGAGCGCAGCGGCACGCCCGCGGCCTCGAGCAGGAGGTCCTCGGGCTGCAGGCCCGCCGCGGCGGCGGGCGAGTCGGCGACGACCTCGACGACCTCGATCCCGCGATCGCGGCCCAGGCGCGCCGCGATCCGCGGTGGCAGCGGGCGCGGGCCGCCGGCCACGCCGAGGTAGGCGCGCCGCACGCGCCCGTGAGCGATCAGCGACGAGATGACCGAGCGCGTGTGCGCGTTGACCGGGACGGCGAGGCCGAGCCCGATGCCCGCGACCGCGGTGTTCACGCCCACGACCCGCCCGCGCCCGTCGACGAGCGCGCCGCCGGAGTTGCCGGGGTTCAGCGCGGCGTCGGTCTGAATGACGTTGTCGACGACGCGCCGCGCCGTGCCCGAGCGGACGGGCAGCGAGCGCCCGAGCGCCGACACGACGCCCGCGGTCACGGAGCCCGCGAAGCCGTGCGGGTTGCCGATCGCCACGACGAGCTGGCCGACGCGGAGCGCGGCGGCGTCGCCGAGGATTGCGGGGACGAGGTCACGCGCGTCGGCGCGCAGGACGGCGAGGTCGGACAGCGGGTCGGCGCCGACGACATCGAACGACAGCTCGCGGCCGTCGACGAACGACGCGACGCCACCCGCGGCGGAAGTGCCCTCGACGACGTGCGCCGAGGTGACGAGGAAGCCGTCGCTCGAGAGGACGAACGCCGAGCCGCCGCCGGCGGCGCGCCGCCCGCCGCGCACGCGGCGGAAGACGCGGAGGTTGGCGACCGACGGCGCGAGGTCGCGCGCGACGGTCGTGACGACGCTCGAGTAGGCGTCCAGCGCCTCGCCGTCGCTGGGCCGGTCGCCCGCGACCGCGAACTCGCCGGAGGGACCGTCCACGAGAAGGTAGTTGCTCATGCAACTGAATGTAGCGGGTGGCCCTCCTCTCCGCCGCGGGCTAGCCGAACGCCTGCTTCGCCGCCTTCGAGCCTTCCCGCGCTCGCGGCCAGTAGCCGTAGGTCCCCTGCTCGCGCAGCTCGCTCGCGGCCTCGACGACCGCGCCCAGCGCGGCCATCGCGAACGCTCCGCCCGTCGAGATGCGCGCGACGCCCGCCCGCGCGAGCTCCGCAACCGGCGGCGCGCCCGGCAGCGCGAGCACGTTGACGGGCCGGCCCACCGCAGCGACGACCGCCCGGATGTCCTCGATCTCGACGAGCCCGGGCGCGTAGAGGACGTCCGCGCCCGCCGCCTCGTAGGCCCGCAGCCGCGCGATCGTGTCGGCGAGGTCGCCCGCGTCGTAGAGGTGGTTCTCCGCACGCGCTGTGAGCACGAACGTGCCCGGCCCGGCGTGCGCGACCTCCGCCGCCTGCGCGACGCGCTCCGCCGCAAGAGCGACGTCGAGGACCTCGCTGCCGTCGTAGTCCTCGATCGAGCAGCCGGCCAGCCCGGCCTCGAGCGCGAGCCCGACCGTCTCGCCGACCCCGCCCGGCGACGACGCGAAGCAGTCCTCGAGATCGGCCGAGACCGGCAGGTCCGTCGCCGCGACGATCGCCGCCGCGTGCGCGATCGCCTCGTCGCGCGTGACGCAGCCGTCGAGCCGCCCGAGCGTCGCCGCGAAGCCGCTGCTCGTCGTCGCAAGCGCCTCGAACCCGAGCGACGCGAGCAGCCGCGCCGAGCCCGCGTCCCACGGGTTGGGCATGAGCAGCGGCGCGCCCGGGACGTGCAGCTCGAGGAAGCGATTCGCGGCCATCGTCAGCTCCAAGCGTCCCAGGCGTGCAGCTCGGGCGCCGGGTCGATCGGGACGCCGCGCCGGCGGATCTCGAAGTGCAGGTGGCAGCCGATCGTGCGGGCGTTGCCCGTCGCGCCGATCCGCCCGATCCGCTGGCCGGTGCGGATCCGGTCGCCCGCGCGCAGCGCCGACGGGCGCTCGAGGTGCGCGTACCAGTAGTCGCGCTGCGTGTGGTCGCCGCGGACGATGACGAGGTTGCCGTAGAGCACCGGGTCGTAGTCCGAGCGCACGACCCGGCCGCCGCGCGCGGCGACGAGCTTCGTGCCGCAGGCCGCGTTGACGTCGAAGCCCTGGTGCGTGCGCCCGCCGCTGCGCCCGACGCCGAACGCGCCGATCGGCCCGCGATCGACATGGCGGCCGCGGATCGGATAGATGTGGCTGTGCATGACGAACGGCCCGACGTTTCGGGCGGTCCCGTCCGGGGCGGTCAAGCGCAGGCGGTAGGTCCCGTTGGGCGCGCCCTCGCCGCCGCCCGTGACGCCGTCCCACTCGACGCGCTGCGCGACGCGCGACGCCACCGGCCCCGGCAGGGCGAGCCGCCGCACCGGCGCGCGGGTCGCGACGCGCACGATGTCGGCCTGCAGCACGAGCGGCGCCGCGGCCTCGATCGCGAACCCGACCTTCACCGGCGGCCCGGCGACGTACGCCGAGGCGGGGCTGATGCTCGTCTCGACGACTTGGAACGTCGGCGCCTCGGAGCGCGCCGCCGGCGCAGCCGTCAGTGCCAGCACCGCGGCGAGCCCGAGCTTCGTCCTGCATCTCACGCGCGGCAGTATGCCGACGTCGCGCCCCGCGACCGGCCACCTGCGACGATCAACGAGACCACGATCGTGACGCGACACATCCACTATGCAGTTCGGCTCGCCACAGTGGCAACGTTGCTCGTCGTGTGTGCGCCCGGCGCGATCGCGAAGGCGAACGTGCCACCGGCGGTCACGAAGACCAACACCATGCGGGTTCCGGCCCTTGGCAACGCGGCCAACGGCACGCTGACCACCAAGCTGAGCTACACGAATACGGCCGGGTCGGCCACGGCGTCGACCGGCAACACGATCGGCCTCGGTCGCGGCTTTCTGTTCCGCCTGCGCACCTGCGTCGCCTATCACCTCAACGCCAAGCCGCCCGTCTCGAACTGCGCCGAGCGCACGGTGGACACGCGCTCGAACGCCGGCACGGTCTACACCTTCGCGCCGACGGTGACGCTTTCCGGAAAGGCCCGGCCGACCACGCAGCCATGGGCGTACTTCACGGGCTACGCCGAGGCGATGTACCTCGACGGCAGCCCGTGGCCGGTTGCCGCGCACAGCTGGCCCGACAACGGCCTGCAGGGTGCCGGCATCCCGATCGCCGCGCAGGCTCAGACGTCCGGGACCCTTCCGGCGAACGCCACGGTGCTCCTCGACGGCCCGTTCACGGGCGCCGTCAACAGCGGCCAGCCGGACAGCATCTGCACGCCGACCCCGACCGTGTCCGACGGATCGCCGCTGCCCACCGGGGTCAGCGCGACCCATCCCGGGTTCACCGGAGCCCCGGCGTACTACGAGGTCGGGTTGCCGACCGGGGCCTATGCCGGCACCGCGCCGTTCGGCGTCATGCTCGTCATCCACGGCGGGGCCTGGATGAAGACGGCGATCGGGGCGGTGCAGAGCATGCGCCCCGACGCCGCCCGCTGGCGCGCCCGCGGCTGGGAGACCGTGAACATCACCTACCGCGGTTGCGCGCAGACGCTTCCCGACGTCCTGTGGTTCTACGACAAGGCGCGAGCGTGGTTCGGGACAGGCGCGAAGCTCGCCGCGCTCGGCACGTCGGCGGGCGCCCACCTCGCGCTGATGATCGGCACGCAGCGGCCGGACCTCTACGCCGCCGTCAGCCAGGCGGGGCCGACGAACCTGAGCACGATCCAGAGCCAGCCCGCCTACGACGCTACCACCGGCCAGCACACGCAGACGTTCGGCGGGCGCTGGGCGCACAACATCGCGGCCGCGGCGTTCGGGGAGGAGAACCTCCCCACATACAGCCCCGTGGCGCGGGTCGCGCCGTTGCTCCAGCACACGCGGGTGCTGCAGGGGATCTCGGCGGACGACCCGATCGTCCCCAACCCGCAGGTCACCGAGCTGGCGGACGCGATGCGCGCCGCCGACCCGGCTGCATATGCCGACGACGTGCAGCTTGCTACGGGCACGATCCCGTTCGGCCACGGTCTCGTGACGCAGGCGGCGCTCGACGACTTCTACGCGCGCGAGCTGCAGCTCGTGGCGCCGGTCGACACGCCGACCGTGCCGCTGGACGGGCAAGAGCCGGTGAGGCGGCACGGCATTGTGGAAAGCTCTGCCGAATGAGCACCACCATCGCGCACCTGCGCGACATCGCCGCGCTCGCACCGCTGCGCGGACGTCGCCCCGCCGTCGTCGTCTGCCTCGACGACCCCGCCGAGTTCGAAGCGCGCCGCGAGGACGCTACGCCGACTGGTCTTCAATCACCTGATAGGCACCCGAGATTCAGGAGTTGTAGCCTGTCGGCCCATGACCTACGTCATCGTCGGAAGCTGCGTCAAGGACGACTCGTGCATCGAGGTCTGTCCGGTCGACTGCATCCACCCCAAGCCTGGCGCCCCGGACTTCGAGACGGCGGAGCAGCTCTACATCGATCCCGCGGTCTGCATCGACTGCGACGCCTGCGTGGAGGCCTGCCCGGTCGACGCGGTCTACGCGGAGGCCGAGATCCCCGAGAAGTACGACTACGCGCTCGGCCTCAACGCCCTGTTCTTCGGCGAGCTCAGCACCGCCGAGCGCACGGCCTGATGGCTCGCGTCGCGGTCATCGGCGCCGGGCCCGCGGGGGCGTTCGCCGCCGCCAGCGTGCTGCGCCACGGCGGCGACATCGAGGTCGACCTGCTCGAGCGCCTGCCCACGCCGTGGGGCCTGCTGCGCGGCGGGGTCGCCCCCGACCATCAGGAGATCAAGCGCCTCCAGGACACCTTCCACCGCCAGACGCTCGGGCGCGGCTGCCGCCTGTACGCGAACGTCGAGGTCGGCACCGACGTCTCGCACGCCGAGCTGATGGAGCACTACAGCGCGGTGATCTACGCCACGGGCGCGCAGACCGACAAGTCGCTCGGGATCCCCGGAGAGGAGCTGCGCGGCAGCCGTGCGGCCACAGAGTTCGTCGCCTGGTACAACGGCCACCCGGACTACCGCGACCTCGAGTTCGACCTGTCGTCGCGGCGGGCCGTGGTGATCGGCAACGGCAACGTCGCGGCGGACGTCGTGCGGATCCTGACGCGCAGCGTCGACGAGCTCGAGCGCACGGACATCGCCGACCACGCGCTGGACGCGCTGCGCGCGAGCGAGATCGAGGAGGTCGTCGTGCTCGGCCGCCGTGGCCCCGCCCAGGCCGCGTTCACGAGCGCCGAGCTGCGCGAGCTCGGGCACCTCGACGGCGTCGACCTCGACGTCGACGAGTTCGAGCTCGACCCGGTCTCCCAGCAGTGGCTCGCCGACAACGGGACGTTCACCGCGCGCACGAACGTCGCGCTGCTGCGCGAGTTCGCCGCGCGGCCCGCCCCCGCCGCCGGCGCGGGCCGGCGCCGGATCGCGCTGCGCTTCCTCGTCTCCCCCGTGGCGATTCGCGGCGCGGACGGCGCGGTCGAGGCGATCGACGTGCGCCGCAACGAGATCGTGCGCGGCGACGACGGCTCGCTGCGCGCCCGGCCGCTGAGCGGCGACCTCGAGACGATCGACTGCGGGCTCGTCCTGCGGTCGGTCGGCTACCGCGCGGTGCCGCTGCCCGGCGTCCCGTTCGACGAGCGCAGCTTCGTGCTGCCCAACGAGCGCGGCCGCGTGCTGACGCCCGACGGCGACCCGCTGCCCGGCGTCTACGCCGTTGGCTGGATCAAGCGCGGCCCGACCGGGATCCTCGGCACGAACAAGCGCGACGCCGAGGAGACCGTGACCTGCCTCGCGGCGGACCTCGCCGACCTCCCCACGCCGCCCAAGCCCGATCGCGACCAGATCGACGCGCTGCTGCACGAGCGCAAGCCGAGCCTCGTCACCGCCGAGGGCTGGCGCGGCATCGACCGCCACGAGGTCCAGCAGGGGCGCAGCGAACGGCGCCCGCGGGTGAAGCTCGCGTCGCACGACGAGCTGCTCGACGTCGCGGCGGGCGCCGCAGCCGCGCGCTGAGCGCGGCCGCCGGTCGAGGCCTCACGCGCATCGCCGCCGGCCGAGGCCTCACGCGCGCCGCCGCCGGCCGAGGCCTCGCGCGCCGCCGCCGGCCGCGCCCCCGCAGCGCGGCTCCGCCCCGGCCGCACCCCCTCACCTCGCGCGTGCGAAGCCGAACCCGGCGGGCTGCGCGGTCTCCGGCTCGCGGCCCTCGGCGACCTCGTAGAGCTCGGCGAGCGTCATCGGCGCGCCGACGTCGCGCTGCACGCCGCGCGCCGCGAGCCAGGCCGTGGCCTCCGCCGCGGAGAACGCGTCGAACTCGACCGTCGCCCAGCAGCGACCCGGCCGCCGCACCGCCGGGTGCAGCCGCCCGAGCGGCTCGTTCGTCGTGACGAGCAGGATGCACCTGACGCCCTGGCCGAGCATCCCGTCCGTCAGGTTCAGGACGCGCGAGAGCCCCTGGCCCGTCTCCGAGCGCGCGGACGCCGACATGAGCTCGCCGGCATCCTCGAGCACGAGCAGACGCCAGTCGGGCTCGCCCTCGCCGCGGCGCGAGGTCGCGACGTCCATGAGGTAGCCCGTGCCTGAGAGGAAGCGCTCGGGATCGGTGACGTAGTGCGCCGAGCACCAGCGCTGCCATGACCGGACGAGCGCCCGCAACGCGTGCGTCTTGCCGGTGCCGGGCGGCCCGTGCCACAGCAGCAGCGCGCCGGCCCCCGGCGCGCGGGCACGCGTGAGCGGCTCGACCGCGCGGCGGACGCGGTCGGGGTAGTTGGCGGCGACGCGCTTCCAGGTCGGCGCGGCGATCGCGCGCCGCTGCACCTCGGTGCCATGGCTCCCGCTCGTCCAGAAGCGCACGGCCACGCGGCGGTCGCGACGCGGCTCGGAGCGCAGCCTCCGCGCGAGCCCCTTCGCGGCTCGGCGCGCGTCGTCCGAGGAGCCCGCGGCGACGACGATCTCGCACGTGCCGCCGTGGCTGACGAGCAGCGCGAGCTCGCCGCCGGCCAGCGTGAGCACGGCGTCGTGCGCCTTCTGGACCGCCCACGACAGCTCGACCCGGCCGAGCTCGTCGAGATCGGCGATGCGCGGCTTGCGCCGCGGCACCTCGCGCCGCTCCACGAACCGCAGGCCGCGACGCTGCATGCCGCCGGCGAACAGCGCGGCGCAGCCGTCGTGCGCCCAATGGGCGGAGACGTCGCCCGCGCCGATGGTCACGGGCATGCCGAGCTCGCGCAGGAGCGAGCGCTCCTCGCGGGCGGCGGGGATCGGGGACGTCTGGGAGCTGTGCACGCGCGTGGGCATGGCAGGTCGCCTGGAGGAGTCGGACCTCCGGCTGCCGGCCGTGCGCGCGCTAGTTGCTGCCTCCGCGCGCAACGCGACCGGCGCCCCTCCGCGGGGCGACGAGTGTGGGGTCGGTTGGACGCGGTTCATGACGTCCGTCGACGGTAGCTCAGTGTGATCTCTCACACAAGCGCGTCGCGACTCGCGGGATCCTGCGGCGATGGGCATCGCACATGCTCCGCATGCGAAGGCTGTCGACACGACGCTCGCCGTGGACGTGGGCAGCGATTCCCTGAAGGACCCGGAGCACTGCGCCGTCGATCCGGCGTCGCTCGCCGCGCTCGGCGCTCGGTTGCGCGACCAGCTCTTGATCCGCCTCGCATCCGGTCATGTCGCGCTCTTCACGGTCACCGAGCTCGTCGACAGCTCGAGCCCCGCGGCCCGGGTCGGGGCCGAGGGCTTGACGCGGTTCGGCGACCCGGCCCCCGCGACGCCTGCCGCCACGATCGAGAGGTGCTTCACCGGCGGCGCGACGGGGGCCCGTCTCACCGAAACGCTGCGCGGCGACGAGGTGCGCGGCCTTGCGATCCTCGCCCCGCACGCCGGCGACATCGAGACCGGGACGGGCCCGCAAGCCGACCGCGTCTACGAGACGCTCGCGCAGCAGGGCAAGCCCGTGCAGGCCTGGATCGCGCGCGGCTTTCACCCCGGGGGCGCGCGCCGGTGTTGGCACATCACCTCGGCGGAGATCTCCGAGCGGTCGTTTCCCAAGCTCGGCACGCTCTTCGGGGCCGATCGCTCCTTCGCGCATGCGATCGCCTTCCACGGCCACGGCGGGACCGAGATCCTCGTGGGCGGCGGGGTCGTCGAGGGCAACAGCGAGCTCAAGGAGGCCGTGCGCGAGCGGATCGAGCGCGAGCTTGGGAAGGTCGCCGACGTGCCGCGACCGCCCGTGGTCGTCGCGCCCGCAGGCCCCCTCGGCGGCACGCAGACGAGCAACATCGTCAACCGCATCACCGAGCGCGGCAACGGCATCCAGATCGAGCAGCCGTTCGGCGTGCGCAACAATCGCGCGCAGCGCGACGCGATCGCAGAAGCGGTCGCCGCGGTCTACTCAGAGCTCGTCTGAGCAGCCGCGGCGCGCCGTCACCTCAGCGCGATCACGGTCACCGTGTCCGCGAAGAAGTTCGTCACGTACAGCTCCTCGCCGTCCGGGCTGATCCCGACACCGCGCGGGCCGTCCGGTACGGCGATCGCAGTCGACCAGCGTGCCGCGGGCCGTGTCGATCACGGAGACCGTCTCGAACGGGAAGTGCGCGACGTAGAGGCGATCGCCGAAGGGGCTGAGCGCCAGGCCATACGGCCCCCGTGGGCACGGGGATCGTCGCGATGAGCGCGTCGAGCGGAGGGGTCCCGAAGCGGTGGTCCTTGGTGGCGTCGAGCACCGAGATGGTCTCCGCGAAGTAGTTGCTCGCGTAGATGCGCGACCCGTCCCGGCTCACGGCCACCGCTACCGGGAAGTCGACGTGCGAGATCTGGGAGTGCGGCTTGTTGAGGCGGTCGTACTTGACGACGGCGTTGTCCATGGCGCCGCCATGTAGTTCCACTCTCCGTCCGGGCTGCCGGCGAGGCCGTACGGCCGGTTGCTGATGCCCGAGTCCATCGTCTTGTCGAACGACGCGCGCTCGATGCGCAGCAGCGCGGGCCGGCTCTGCTCGCCGACGTACATCTCCTCGCTGGCGGGGTCGAGCGCGATGCCGGAGAGGTGCTTTCCGACGGGCACGTGGGCGAGCTCGAGCTGGCGCTCCGGGTCGATGACCGACACCGTGCCGCCATGGAAGTTGGTCACGTACACGCGATCCCCGTTGTTCGTGACCGCGATGCTGTGCGGGCCGTCTCCGACGGCGATCGTGGCCTTCACGGCCAACAGCGTTGCTTCCGACATGGGCTCCTCGTTTCAGGTCAGCCGAGCGTGAAGGCGCCCGGGTCGTGCCGCTCAGCGTCCCCGCCGGCCGGCCGCGCGGCCATCCCACCGCGGGGGGAGGTCCCTCACCCGCCGGCAGGGGGTGTGGCGAATAACGGCGGTCTGGTCGCCGTTTTTCGCCAGACCCCTCGGACGTGGGCTACGGCAGGCGCTCGTAGAGGCCGAGCCCGTGGGGCTCGGCGAGCGAGGCCGCCGGCGTCGGGCCGGCCAAGTCGCGCTCCTCGCCCGTCAGAACGTTGCGGTAGCGGGCCTCGGGGACGTCGAGCACCTCGCCGAGCTCGGGATCGCGCAGCGCGACCACGACGAGCACCTCGCCCTCGCCGCGCGTGAACGCGACGGCGTCGGGGCCGGCGTCGAGCGGCGTGTAGGCGCCCGCGAACGCCTCCGGGAGGCGGGCGCGGAGGTCCAAAGCGCGCGCGATGACGTGCAGCTTCATCGTCTCGCGCGCCGGCTCGGCGCCGCCGCGCAGCGCCGCCAACGCGCTGCGCCGCGCCTCCCAGTCGACCGGGCGGCGGTTGTCGGGGTCGACGAGCGAGAGGTCCAGCAGCTCGTCGCCGTTGTAGATGTCGGGGATGCCCGGGACCGTGAGCTTCAGGAGGAGCTGACCGAGCGCCGACCGCTCCCCGGCGACCGCGACCTCCTCGACGAACGGCTCGAAGTCCTCGAGGAACGGCTCGTGCGTGAGCAGCCCCACAGCGAACGCCTGCACGCGCGCCTCCCAGGCGTGGTTCTGGTCGACCCAGTTCGTGTTGCGCTTCGCCTCGCGCAGCGCCTTCTCGATGTAGCCCTCCAGCCGCTGCGGCGTGATCGGCCAGACGGCGATCAGCGTCTGGAAGATGAGGTAGCGCTCGTGGGCATCGGGCGCCCCGTCGTCGACCAGCGACTCCGTGACCGAGTACCAGCGGCGCACGTGCTCCTCCCACTCCGCAGCCATCGCGCTCAGCGCGCCGACCCGCGCGCGCGCGTCGCCGGAGCGCTTGGTGTCGTGGGTCTGGGTGATGAGCAGCCCGCGCGGGAAGCGCTCGGCGCGCTCGGCGCTCGCCGCGTGGAACTCGTCGACGGACACGCCCCAGCGGCCGGGGTCGTTGCCCACGTCGTTGAGCGCGAGCAGCCGCAGGTAGCGGTAGAAGCCCGTGTCCTCGATGCCCTTCGCCGTCACCGGCGGCGAGGTCTGCTGAAAGCGCGAGACGAACTCCTCGGGGGCGCCGTCGAAGAGGTCCGGCCGGCCCGCCGCCTCCAGCGCGGCACGGTCGTCGGGATGAAACTCGCCGTCGCGCACGTACGTCCGGTAGATCGGCAGGCGGGCCAGCGCCTCCTCCAGCTCCCCCGGGTCGTGCAGGCGGCGCAGCCGCTGCACCTCGCGCGAGAACGTCCCGCGCGCCTGCTCGAGCTGCGCCTCCAAAGCGATCTCGTGAAAGGACCGCGCGTCGCCGACGAGCGACGCGTACAGCGCCGTGAGCGGCTCCTCGCCAGCGGGGTCGATGAACAGCCCCTGGACGTCGTTGAGGAACTCGTAGCCGACCGTGCCCTCGACGGGCCAGTCGCGCAGCTTCTCGCCGGGATGCAGGATCTTCTCGATCCACACGCGCGAGGCGCCGGCGTCGCGCAACCGCTCGAAGTACCCCGCGGGGTCCGCCAAGCCGTCCGGATGGTCGATGCGCAGGCCGTCGACCACCCCGTCCGCCACGAGCGACAGCACCTTGTCGTGCGTCAGCGCGAACACCTCGGGATCCTCGACGCGCACGCCCGCCAGGTCGTCGATGTCGAAGAAGCGCCGGTAGTGGCCCGTCTCCGGGTCGACGTCGAAGACCCGCACGCGCTCCTCGGGATCCGACCACCAGCGGTTCTCGTCGCCCGTCCCCATGTGGTTGGGGACGATGTCGAGGACGATCCCGAGCCCCTCGGCCGCGAGCGACCGCAACCCCGCTTCGCCACCCAAGGACTCCGACACCGTCGTCGGATCCACGACGTCGTAGCCGTGCGTCGAGCCCGACCGCGCCGTCAGCGACGGCGACAGATACAGGTGCGAGACGCCGAGGTCGCGCAGGTAGGGCACCAGCGCGCGGACGTCGTCGAAGCGCATCTGCGGCCCGAGCTGCAGCCGGTACGTAGCACGCAGCGCAGCCACTACGTCGCGGGATCGATCCGCTTGAGGACCGTCACCGACCGCGCGACGGTCTCGATCCGCGAGCGCGCGCCGTAGGTCGTCGAACCCGCCTCGGCCGCCGGGTCCGCGGTCGACAGCTCGAGCGCCCACTTCTGACCCCAGCGCCGCGCCGGCAGCGTGAACGTCACGTCCTCGTGGTGGGCGTTGACGAGCAGCAGGAACGAGTCGTCGATGATCTGCTCGCCCTGGCGGCCGCGGTACGGGAACTCGTGACCGTTGAGAAAGAGGCCGACGACGTGGCGATCGCCGGCGCCCCAGTCGCGCTGGGTCATCTTGCGCCCGTCGGGCCGAAACCACCACGCGTCGGGCAGCGAGCCGTTGCCGCCGCTGGCCTCCCCGCTGAGGAAGTGGCGGCGGCGGAAGACCGGGTGGTTCTGGCGCAGCGCGATCAGGCGCTTGCAGAAGTCGAGCATCGCGAGCTGGCGCTCGTCGCGCTCCCAGTGAAACCACGAGATCTCGTTGTCCTGGCACCACGCGTTGTTGTTGCCGCCCTGGCTGCGCTGGAACTCGTCGCCGCCGAGCATCATCGGCACGCCCTGGGACAGCAGCAGCGTCGTCAGGATGTTGCGCTCCTGGCGCTCGCGCAGCGCGACGATCTCGGCGTCGTCCGTCGGGCCTTCGACGCCGCAGTTCCACGAGCGGTTGTCGTCGGTGCCGTCCTGGTTGTCCTCGAGGTTGGCCTCGTTGTGCTTCTCGTTGTAGGAGACGAGGTCGGCGAGCGTGAAGCCGTCGTGCGCGGTGATGAAGTTGATCGACGCGACAGGCTGGCGCCCGTCTTCGCCGTAGAGGTCGCTGGAGCCCGTGAAGCGCTGCGCGAAGTCGCCGACGCTCGCGTGCCCGCGCCAGAAGTCGCGCATGGAGTCGCGGTACATGCCGTTCCACTCCGTCCACAGCACGGGGAAGTTGCCCACCTGGTAGCCGCCGGGGCCGACGTCCCACGGCTCGGCGATGAGCTTGACCTGCGACAGCACGGGGTCCTGGTGGATCGTGTCGAAGAACGCGCTCAGGCGGTCGACGTCGTAGAGCTCGCGTGCGAGCGCCGACGCGAGGTCGAAGCGGAAGCCGTCGACGTGGCAGTCGATGACCCAGTAGCGCAGCGAGTCCATGATGAGCCGCAGGACGCTTGGGTGGACGGGGTTCAGCGAGTTGCCCGTGCCCGTGAAGTCCATGTAGAAGCGGGGGTCGTCGGGCATCAACCGGTAGTACGTCGCGTTGTCGATGCCCTTGAACGCGAGCATCGGCCCGAGGTGGTTGCCCTCCGCGGTGTGGTTGTAGACGACGTCGAGGATGACCTCGAGGCCGGCCTTGTGCAGCGCCTTGACCATCCCCTTGAACTCCCGCACCTGCGCGCCGGTCGAGCCCGTCGCGGCGTAGTCGGAGTGCGGCGCGAGGTAGCCGATCGAGCTGTAGCCCCAGTAGTTCGACAGCCCCCTCTCGATGAGGAAGTGCTCGTCGGCGATGTGGTGCACGGGCAGCAGCTCGACCGCGGTGACGCCGAGGTCCTTGAGGTACTTCAGCGCCGGGGGCGACGCGAGGCCGCCGTAGGTCCCGCGCAGGTCCTCGCGCACCTCGGGGTGCAGCATCGTGAAGCCCTTGACGTGCGCCTCGTAGATGACCGTCTGGTTCCAGGGCGTGTTCGGCGGCTCGTCGCCCTCCCAGTCGAAGCCGGGGTCGACGACGAGGCCCTTGGGCATCGCGTCCGCGTCGTCGTCGTCGTCGGGCTCGAGGTCGGCGGTGTCCGACTCGTCGGGGATGTAGGGCAGCGTGCTGCCGAGCTCGTAGCGCACCTCGCCGTCGATCGCCTTCGCGTAGGGGTCGATGAGCAGCTTGTGGTGGTTGAAGCGGTGGCCGCACTCGGGGTCGTAGGGCCCGAAGACGCGGTAGCCGTAGCGCTGCCCGGGCCCGACGCCCGGCAGGTAGCAGTGCCAGTTGAACGCCGTGCGCTCGACGACCTCGACGCACTCCTCCTTGTCGTCCTCGTCGAACAGGCACAGGTGCACGCGCTCTGCGTTCTCGGAGAACAGGCTGAAGTTCGTGCCCCGGCCGTCCCATGTCGGGCCGAGCGGGAAGGGGCTTCCGGGCCAGACCTCGCGGTCGCTCATCTCAGCAGTGCTCCTGTCATGGGTGCGAGCAGCACGTGTCCCGAGCGCAGTTCGGCGCCGGCGGTCGCGATCACGACCTCCGCATGACCGTCCAGCGGGACCTCGCGCGGCTCATCGGCGAAGTTCGCGCACAACCGATACGGGCCCCGGTCGACGGCCAGCCAGCGCGCGTCTTCGTCGTGCGTCGTCTCGACCTCCGTCCGTGGCATGTCGGCTCGTGCGCGCAGCAGTGAAGCGTAGAGGTCGGCGATCTGAGGGTCGCGCTCGCGCGTGAGCTTCGAGCGCTCGAACGTCGCGCGGTCCTGCGGATCGGGGACGTCCTCGGCGGCGAATCCCGCGAACGCGCCGGCGAACTCGCGCCGGCGCCCGTCACGGGTGGCGGTCGCGATCTCGACGTCGATGTGGTCGCAGAAGAACTGAAACGGCGCGGGCTCGCCGTACTCCTCGCCCATGAAGATCATCGGCGTGAACGGCGACAGCAGCGTGCAGAACGCCCCCAGCGCGCGCGCGTCGCCCTCGAGCCGATCGCCGAACGCGCGGTTGCCGACCTGGTCGTGGTTCTGGTCGAAGACGACGAACTGCTCCGGCGGGCGGTCGTCTGCGGGCGCCCCGAAGCGCTTGTGCCGGAACTCCGAGTACTGGCCGTCGTGCACAAAAGGGCGCTTGAAGGCCTTTGCGAGGTCGGCGACGCGCCCGAACTCCGAGTACCAGCCTTCGGTCTCGCCGGTCATCAGGACGCGCAGCGCGTGGTGGAAGTCGTCGGCCCAGGTGGCGTCGTGCCCGAAGCCGCCCTGCTCGCGCGGGCGCATGACCTTCGGGTCGTTCATGCCCGACTCGGAGGTCACCAAGGCACCCGCCCGGGCCGCATGGACGCGGTCGGCGAGCTCGGCCGGCAGCGGGTTGGCGCTCGTGTCGAAGATCGCGTGGATCGCGTCGAGGCGCAGGCCGTCGACGTGGAAGTCGCGCACCCAGCCTTCGGCGGACTGCAGCACCCACTCGCGCACGGGGTCGCAGTGCTCGTCGTCGTAGTTGATCGCCGAGCCCCAGAACGTCGAGTACTTCTCGGTGAAGTACGGGCCGAAGGCCGCGAGCGCGGTGTTGCCCGACGCGCCGACGTGGTTGTAGACGACGTCGAGGATCACGCCGAGGCCGTTGCGGTGCGCGGCGTCGACGAGGCGCTGGAAGCCGTCGGGACCGCCGTAGGTCGACTGGGCGGCGCTCAGGTAGACGCCGTCGTAGCCCCAGCCGTGGTCGCCGGGGAACTCCGCGACGGGCATGACCTCGATCGACGTGATGCCGAGCCGGGCGAGCTCGGGCAGGTGCTCGATCGCCGCGTCGAACGTGCCCGCGGGCGTGAACGTCCCGACGTGCAGCTCGTAGATGACCTGCTCGTGCAGCGGCCGCGGCACGAAGTCCTGGTCGGTCCAGGCGAACGCGCGCGCGTCGACGACGCGCGACGGGCCGCGCAGGCCCTTGGGCTGGTGGCGCGAGCACGGGTCGGGCAGCTCGTCGCCGCCGAGCACGTAGACGTAGTCCTCGCCGGCCCGCGCGGGCACGCGCGCCTCGAAGACGCCGCCGCCGACGCCGGTGAGCGCGTGCTCCTGGTCGGCGACGCGCACCCAGACCTCGTCGCTGTTCAGGGCCCAGACGCGGAACTCGACGTGCTCGTCGTCGACCGGCGTGGCACCGAGCCGACGCTCCCAGGGCAGTGGCTCGGTGGTCGCGGGCATCGCCCCAAGGTACCCACCGCCCGACCAATCATTCCTCGGCGGCTCAGCGCTCAGCCGGGCTTGCGGCAGTCCAAGAACAGCGAGCGGTCGCCGTAGATGACGTGGCGCCAGGCCCACCGCCCGATGCGCCGGCACGCGACGAGCGGGCGCAGGGCGGGGTGCCACTGGCCGGGCGGCACGCCGCGCATCCACGGCGCGGCGACGCGAAAGCCGGCCGCGCGCGCCGCGAGCACGTAGCTCGACGCGAAGTACACGTGCTCGTTGCCCTCGAACTCGGCGACCTCCTCGCCGTGGTCGAGCTTGGGGTGCAGCAGGAAGCGCAGCGGCTCGTTGACGACGATGAGCCGGCCGCCCGGGCGCAGCACCCGGTAGCACTCGCGCAGCGTGCGCCGCAGGTTCGCCGGGTCGTTGTGGTGCAGGACCTCGCAGCAGAAGACGTAGTCCAGGCTCTCGCTCGCGATCGCCGGGTCGTACATGACCGACACGATCCGCTCGAAGTAGACCTCGCCGGTCTCGAGGAACCAGTCGGCGGTCGACAGGCCCTGAAGCTGCGTCGTCGCGATGTCCAGCGCGATGACGTCGAGGCCCTCACGGGCGAAGATGTTGCTCGCCCAGCAGGTGTTCGAGCCGACGTCGAGCAGGCGCTGACCGGGCTCGAACGGCACCCGCCCGAGCACGTCCTCGATCGCCGTGCCCTGCGCCTGCCAGTAGCCGAGCTCGACCCACGGCAGCGCGAGGATCCGCTCGCGGTCCCAGCCGTCGTTGCGCATGGCCTCGGCGAAGCGCTCGAGGCCGGCGGCCTCGCGCTCGACGAAGTCCGGCGGATCGTGCATGAGGTGCGCGATCCCGCCCTCGACGGCGAACGTCGCGCCGCAGCGATCGCACGCGAGCTCGCCCTCGCGGACCTCGCGCTCGTCGCTGCGGCGCGCCGCCAGCGCGAGGCTGCCGTCGGCGCGGCAGCGCGGGCAGCGCAGGAGTGGGAGCAGGGAGGTGCGCATCGACCGGGGCGGCCGGGAGTATCCCTTTCTCGCCCCACTCGCAGCGGCGGCGCGAGCTATCGTCGGTCCGTGAGCCTGCCGCCTCGCGTCGCCGCGCCCCCGACGGTCCGCCTCGCGGAGGTGCTCGCCGCGGTGTCGCTCGCGTCTGACGTCGGCCACGACCAGCCGCTGGAGAAGTCGCTGCGCAACGCCGTGATCGCCGTGCGCTTCGGCGACGAGCTCGGGCTCGCCGGCCGCGAGCTGTCGGCGGTCTACTACGTCGCGCTGCTGCGCTCGATGGGGTGCACGGGGAACTCGCACGAGGCTGCGCTGCTGTTCGGCGGCGACGACCTCGGCTTCCTCGGCGTCGTCCAGGAGATGGCGGGCGGCGACCCGCGCGAGTTCGTCCAGGGGCTGGCCACGCACGTCGCGACGACGGCGCCGGCGCTGGCCGCCACGCGCGACGAGCGGTGGTTTCGCACGTCCGGGCCGCTCGAAGCGCGCAACGCGGGCGCGTCGGCGTGCGAGGTCTCGACGACGCTCGCGCGCCGGCTCGGCCTGCCCGCGGAGGTGCAGGCCGGGCTCGATCAGGTCTACGAGCGCTGGGACGGGCGCGGCCCGGGCGGGGTCGGCGGCGAGGCGCTGTGCCTCGCGGCGCGCGTGTCGCACGTCGTCGACGTCGTCGAGATCGCCGACCGCGCCGGCGGGGTGCCGGCGGCGCGCGAGCTCATCCGCCGGCGCACGGGCAGCCACTTCGACCCGGAGCTCGCGAACGTGTTTCACCGCCGCGCGGACGAGCTGCTCTCCGGCCTCGACGACGCCGACATGCTGGTCGCGGCGCTCGACGCCGAGCCGACCCCGCAGCCGCGCTGCGAGCGCTCGGAGCTCGTCGGGCTGGCGCGGGCGATCGCGGACTTCGCGGACCTCAAATCGCCGTGGACGCTCGGCCACTCGCCGGCGGTCGCGGAGCTGGCCGCCGCCGCGGCCGCGCGCGACGACGAGCGCGAGACGCTGCTGCTCGCCGGGCTGCTGCACGACCTCGGCCGGGTCGCCGTGCCCAACGGCATCTGGGACAAGCCGAAGGCGCTCGTGGGCGCGCAGTGGGAGCGGGTGCGCCTGCACACGTACTACACGGAGCGCATCCTCTCGCGCACGCCCGTCTTCGCGGGGCTCGCGGGGATCGCCGGCGCGCACCACGAGCGACTCGACGGCACGGGCTATCACCGCGGCGTGGGCGAGGACTCGCTGTCGGAGCCGATGCGCCTGCTCGCGGTCGCCGACGCGTACGTCGCGATGACCAACGACCGCCCGCATCGCGCGGCGCTCACGGCCGAAGCCGCGGCCGCCGAGCTGTGCGCCGCCGTCGACGCCGGGCACCTCTGCGGCCACGCGGTGTCCGCGGTCCTCGAGGCTGCCGGGCTCGAGCGCGCGCCGGCGCCCGCTGCGCCGTGCGGGCTGAGCGAGCGCGAGGTCGAGGTGCTCGGCCTGCTCGCGCACGGGATGACGAACAAGGAGATCGCCGGCAAGCTCTTCCTGTCGGCGAAGACCGTCCAGCACCACGTCGCGCACATCTACGACAAGATCGACCGCCGCACGCGGGCCGGAGCGGCGATGTTCGCGATGGAGCACCGGCTGGTCAGCGCCTGACGGCGCGCACGATCTTCCGAGTCGCCGCCCGGCCATCCACTCGGCGGAACGATGCACGCCGTAGGGCTCGCGCTAGGATCTGGCAGACGATCTGCCATGCGCACGACGCTCGACATCGACGACCGCCTGCTCGACGCGCTGATGGCGCGCAGTCCCGGCCTCTCGAAGACGAAGGCGATCGAGCGAGCCATCGACCAGTTCGTCAAGACCGACGCGTATGAGCGGGTTCGGTCGCTGCGTGGCGCGTTTCCCGAGCTCGTCGACACCACACGCGAGCTCGATCGACTCGACGCGGAGCGCCAAGAACGGCTCGAGGCTGTGCGCCGTGAACGCCGATGATCATCGCGGACACCTCCGTGCCGCGCTTCGCGAGCGCGGCGTGCAGGTGTCGCTGCCGGACGTCTTGATCGCCGCGGCAGCCGCGAGCCGGGCCACGCTGTGGACTCGCGATCGTTCCTTCGAGCGCATCGCCGAGCTCGTCGAGTCGCTCGACGTGAGGCTGCTCGAAGGCTGACCAGCCGGGCGTCGAGAAAGGTCGTAACGGCGACTGAATCGTGCACAACGGCACGGGGGCTGTGTACGCTCGCACCCGGTCCCTGAGGAAGGCCAGGATGCCGAGCCTGTTCGCCGCACGGAGAGTCACGCCGACGTCTCGCTTCGCCGCAGTCGCGAGGTGGTGCGTGTTGCTCGGCCTCCTGACAGCGGCACCCGCGTCCGCCGACACCCCCTCGTTCGATCGCGCCTTCGGATTCGGCCTGCCGAACATCTGCAGCTTCAGCTGCGGTGTGGCGAGCCCCGGTGCCGCCGCCGGCCAGCTCAGCGCCCCGCAGGCGACGGCCCTCGGCAGCGGCGAGATCTTCGTCGCCGATCGCGACAACAACCGGATCAGCGTGTTCACGGCCGCGGGCAGCTTCGCGCGCGCGTTCGGGAAGGGCGTCAACCCTGTCGCCGGCGCCAACCCCGACGTCTGCACGGCCGTCTGCGCCGCCGGCAGCTCCGGCGCCGCGGCGGGCGAGCTCGCATCGCCCACGGGCGTGGCGGTGACCGCCACCGAGGTCTTCGTGTCCGACTCCGGGAACGACCGCGTCAGCGTGTTCAGCCGCGCGGGCGAGTTCCAGCGGTCGTTCGGGTCGGGCTCGTTCGACGAGATGCGCGGCCTGACCGTCAGCGTCGGCCAGGTGTACGTCGCCGACGAGGGCAGCGACCAGATCGTGCAGTTCACGGCGGCGGGCGCGTTCGTGCGCACGTTCGGCGCGGGCAGCCTCACCGACCCGTCGGCCGTGGCCATCGGCAGCGGGCGGGTCTTCGTCTCGGAGCGGACCGCGAACGTCGTCAGCGTGTTCTCCTCCACGGACGGGACCTTCCAGAGCGAGATCGGAAGCAGCGGCAGCGGCGCCGGCCAGCTCGGCGGCCCCGCCGGCGTCGCGCTGAGCTTGGGCGAGCTCTACGTCAGCGAGAGCGCCAATCGCCGCGTCAGCGTGTTCTCGACCGCCGTCGCGACCTTCGGCCAGTTCCGGCGCGCGTTCGGCGCCGGCGTCGACCCCGATCTCGACCCGGGCGTCGACGGCCCGGACGTCTGCACCGTCACGTGCCAGGCCGGCAGCGGCGGCGGCGCGGGTGGCCGGCTCGACGCCCCGGCCGGGCTCGCGGTCAGCGGCGAGGTGTACATCGCCGACGCGACCAACAACCGCGTGAGCGTGTCCACGTCGGCGGGGGCGTTCGACCGCGCCTTCGCGAAGGACGTCGGCCTGCCGGCGCTCACCTGCACGACCGCGACGGGCTGCCGCACGGGCGCCCCCGGCTTCGTGTCGGGCCAGCTCACCGCTCCCACCGCGGTCGACGTCAGCGGCGGCGAGGTCTTCGTGGCCGACAGCGGCAACCACCGGATCAGCGTCTTCCAGCCGGGCGGCGGGTTCGCTCGCGCGCTCGGCATGGACGTCGGCGGTGCGAACGTCAACGTCTGCTCCAGCGACTGCGCCGCCGGCACGAGCGGCGTCGATCCCGAGGCGATCGACAGCCCGAGCGGCGTGGCCGTCAGCGGCGGCCTCGTGTACGTCGCCGACCAGTCCAACGATCGCGTCACGGTCCTCGACGCGACGACCGGCGCCCTGTCGCGCACGGTGGGCGCGAGCGGCTCGGGGAGCGGGCAGCTCAGCGGGCCGTCCGCCATCGCCATCTCCGGCGGAGAGCTCTACGTGGCCGATCAGAACAACAACCGGATCAGCGTGTTCAGCGTGCCCACGGGCGACTTTCAGCGCGCGTTCGGCGAGGACGTCGGCGGGCCCGGCACGGACGTCTGCACGAGCGGTTGCGTCGCCGGGACGGCCGCGGGCAGCGCGGGCGCGCTGAGCTTCCCGGTCGGCGTCGCGGTGAGCGGCGGCGAGGTGTTCGTCACGGACTTCAACCACCGCGTCAGCGTGTTCAGCACGGCGGGCGCCTTCTCGCGCGCGTTCGGGAAGGGCGTTGAGCAGGGCGGCGCCAACGCCGACATCTGCACCACGGCCTGCGAGCCCGGCATCCCGGGCGGCGCGGCGGGCCAGCTCAGCTTCCCGCAGGGCGTGACGGTCAGCAAGGGCGAGCTGTACGTCGCCGACGCGGGCAACCAGCGCATCGACGTGTTCACGCCGGCCGGCGCGTTCCTCCGCGCGTTCGGCAAGGGCGTCGACGCGAGCTTGGCAGGGGGTGACGTCTGCACGCTCGTCTGCCAGGCGGCTGCCTCGGGGGGCGCGGCGGGTCAGCTCTGCAGCCCCGCCGGGATCGCGGTCGGCACCGCCGAGCTGTACGTGGCCGAACGCTGCAACCACCGGATCAGCGTCTTCGACGTGCCCCAGACCTCGCTCGGTGGCGACCCGGGCGCGCTCGCGTTCGGCGCGCAGGACATCGACCCCGGCCCGACCGCCGAGCAGACGGCGACCATCACGAACACGGGCACCGAGCCGGTCAGCCTGTCCGCCCTGACCCTCGGGGGCGACGATCCCGGCCAGTTCGAGCTGCTGGCGCCGGCCGGCAGCGACTGCACCACGACGACGCTCGCCGCCGGCGCCGCCTGCACCGTGCGCCTGCGCTTCGATCCGGCGACGACCGGCGCGAAGTCCGCGGTGCTGACCGTGACCTCGAGCGCCGCTGACGTCACCGTCGCGCTGTCGGGCACGGGCACCCAGACGGAGCTGTCGCGCAGCCCGGTCTCGCTGACGTTCGTCCGCGACGTTGACGAGGGGCCGTCGGCGGCGCAGACCGCGACGGTGACGAACTCCGGGACCGAGGCCGTGACGCTGACCGGCGTCTCGCTCGGCGGCGCGGACGCGGCCGACTTCGAGCGCTTGACGGACGAGCCGGCGACCGACTGCGCCGCGTCGACGACGCTGCCGGCGGGGGCGACGTGCAACCTGCGCGTCCGCTTCGATCCCCAGACGGCCGGCGCGAAGGTCGCATCGCTCGCGGTCAGCTCCAGCGAGGTGCCCGACGTCACGGTCGCCCTGAGCGGCACGGGCACCGCGACGCTGCTCGCGCGCACCCCCGACACGCTCGACTTCGGCTCACAGGACCTCGAGGACGGCCCGGTCGTCGCGAAGGTCGCGACGGTCACCAACGCCGGCACCGAGCCGGCGACCCTGTCGGGCTTCGAGCTCACCGGCACCGGCGCGGGCGAGTTCGCGCGCTTGACCGGCGGCGTGGACGATTGCACCGCCACGACGCTGGCCAGCGGGGAGGCCTGCGAGCTGCGCGTGGAGTTCCACCCGACGTCGACGGGCACGAAGAGCGCGACGCTGACGGTCAACTCCGACGTCGGGTCGGTGAGCGTCGCGCTCACGGGCACCGGCACCCAGACCGAGCTCACGGCCGAGCTCGCCACGCTCGCGTTCGGCGCGCGCGACATCGACGACGGCCCGACCGCAGCGAAGGCGTCGACGATCACCAACACCGGCACCGAGCCGGTCACGCTCACGGCCATCGCGCTGGCCGGCGCCGACCCGAGCCAGTTCGCGCGCGCCGCCGCCGAGCCCGGCGACTGCGACGTCGGCACGCCGCTGGCCGCGGGCGAGAGCTGCGACCTGCGAGCGCGCTTCGACCCGACGACGACCGGCGACAAGACCGCGACGCTCACGGTCTCCTCCAACGCGGACGATGTCGTGGTCACGCTCACCGGCACCGGCACGCAGACCGCGCTGTCCAACGAGCACGCCACGCTCGCGTTCGGCCCGCGCGACGTCGACGACGGCGAATCCGGCCTCGAGGAGTCGACGGTCACGAACACCGGCACCGAGCCCGTGACGATCACCTCGGTGATCCTCGCCGGAGACCAGCCCGGCGAGTTCCGCCGGCTCGGCGGGCCGGGCAGCTGCGACGGCGGCGTGCAGGTTCTCCCCGGCGCAAGCTGCGACATCCGCGTCGCGTTCAATCCCACCTCGCCCGGCCCCAAGACCGCCACCGTCACGCTCAGCGCTCCCGGCGTCCCGGACATCGTGGTGACCCTCACCGGGACCGGCACCCAGACGGAGCTCACGGTGCAACCCGACACGCTCGAGTTCGGCCCGCGGCACATCGGCGACGGCGCGACGGACCCGCAGACCTCAACGCTGACCAACACCGGCAGCGAGCCCGTCACGCTCACCGGGATCGCGCTCGGCGGCAGCGGCGCCGGCCAGTTCGCGCGCGACACCGGCGGGCTCGACGACTGCACCGCCACGACGACCCTGGCGGCAAGCGAGAGCTGCGACCTGCGGGCGCACTTCGACCCGGATGCCACGGGCGAGAAGACCGCGACGCTCACGGTGTCCTCGAACGCCGCCGACGTCGTCGTCACGCTCACGGGCACCGGCACGCTGACGCGGCTCACCGCGGCGCCCGCGACGCTCGCCTTCGGGCCGCAGGACATCGACGACGCGGCGACGGGCATCGAGACCTCGACGCTCTCCAACACCGGGACCGAGCCGGTCACCCTCACCGCGATCGCGCTGACGGGCTCGGGCGCGACGCAGTTCGCCCGCGACACCGGCGCCGCGGGTGACTGCACGGAGGGCACGACGCTCGACGCCGGCGAGACCTGCACCCTGCGCGCGCACTTCGACCCGTCTACGACCGGCGACAAGACCGCGACGCTCACGGTCTCCTCCAACGCCGCCGAGGTCACCGTCGCGCTCACGGGCACCGGCACGCAGACGCAGCTCTCGCGCAGCCCGGAGACGCTCGCGTTCGGCGACCGCGACATCGACGACGGCCCGGCGGCCGTCAGGACGTCGACCGTCACGAACTCCGGTACCGAGCCCGTCTCGCTCAGCGCGGTCACGCTCACCGGCACGAGCGAGTTCGTCCGGCTCACGAGCCAGGCCGGCGATTGCACGGCGACGACGACGCTCGGCGCGAGCGAGACGTGCACGCTGCGCGTCGAGTTCGACCCGGCGACCACGGGCGACAAGTCCGCCACGGTGACCGTCTCGTCCGCCGCGGTGCCCGACCTCACCGTCGCCCTGACCGGTCGCGGCACGCAGACGCTGCTGTCGCGCGCCCCGGCGGCGCTCGCCTTCGGCGCCCGCGACATCGACGACGGCGCCACCGCCGCGCAGACGTCCACGGTCACGAACGCCGGCACCGAGCCCGTGACGCTCACCGCCGTCGCGCTCGGCGGCGCCGACGCGAGCCAGTTCGCGCGCGACACCGGCGAGCCCGGCGACTGCACGAGCACGACGACGCTGACCGCCGGGCAGACGTGCACGTTGCGGGCGCACTTCGACCCGGCGACGACCGGCGCGAAGACCGCGACGCTGACCGTGACCTCGAACGCCGCCCAGATCACGGTCGCGCTGAGCGGGACCGGCATCCAGACCGAGCTGTCGCCGCCCGCGGCGACCATCGGATTCGGCGCGCGCGGCGTCGACGACGGCCCGTCGCCGATCCAGCAGTCGACGGTGACGAACTCCGGCACGCAGCCCGTCGCGCTGAGCTCCGTGACCCTCACGGGCGCGGACGCGAGCCAGTTCGAGCTCGTCACCGGCCAGGCGAGCGACTGCGCCCCCGGAAGCGTGCTGAGCGCCGGCGCCGCGTGCGTCCTGCGTGCCCGATTCGACCCCGCGACGCCCGGCGCCAAGACCGCCGCGCTGACGGTCGTCTCCAGCGCCGCGCAGGTCACCGTCACGCTGAGCGGCAGCGGCAGCGCCACGAGCACCGTCGACTCCGACGGCGACGGCGTCGCGGACGCGGCCGACCCCGACGACGACGGCGACGGCGTGGCCGACGGCGAGGACGCCTTCCCGCTGAACCCCGGCGAGTCCAGGGACTTCGACGGCGACGGCGCCGGCAACAACGCCGACCCCGACGACGACAACGACGGCGTGGCCGACGCGGCGGACGCGTTCCCGTTCAATCGCGCCGAGTCCGTCGACACCGACCGCGACGGCATCGGCAACAACGCCGACACCGACGACGACGCCGACGGCTTCCCGGACGCCGTCGACGCCCTCCCGCTGAACAGCAGCGAGGCGCTGGACTCCGACCGCGACGGCATCGGCAACAACGCCGACACCGACGACGACGGCGACGGCGTTCCCGACGCGCGCGACGCCTTCGCGCTGGACCCCAAGCTCCAAGCGCAGCCGTGGTCGCTCGTGCGCCGAGCCGCGCCGCGGGTCACGCGCAGCGGGAGCCGCTACAGCGTGGCCACGGGCTACGCGGTGGTCTGCCCCGCCAGCGGCTCGTCGTGCACGGGGACGATCACGCTCACCGCGCGGCTGCGCTCGGCGAGCACCGGCCGGCTGGCCACGATCGCCCTGACGCCGCGGCTGAGGGTGTCCGTCGCGGCGGGCACGCAGCGGCGCCTGACGCTGCGCACGAGCGCCACCGCGACGAGGCGGCTGCGCGGGCGCCGGACCCTGAACGGGTCGCTGCGCGGCTCACTGGCATCGCGCGGCTACGGCGCGACCGCGCACTCCGCGACGTTGCGCCTGCGCCTGCCGCGCTGACGATCACCTCCGAGCCGCGTCGTCACCGTTCATCAGCGCCGCCATCCGCCCGGCGAGGAGCTCGACCATGCGCTCGCTGGCCTGCGGGTCGGTGCGAAGCTGCGACCGGAAGGTGTCACGGTCGAGCACCATCAGGTCGAGCTCCGTCCGTGCCACCACGTCGGCGGTGCGCGGGCATGTTGCGAGCAACGCCAGCTCCCCGAAGAGGTCGCCGGGGCCAAGCTCGCGGAGTGACTCGCCCCCGCAACCGAGCACGGAGGCGTGGCCGTCTACGATCACGTAGGCGGCGTCGCCGGCGTCGCCACGGCGCACGACATGCTCGCCTGCGGCGTGGAACTGGCGCTCGGAGGACCGCAGCCAGTGATCGATCCGCTGGCGGCGCAGGAACGCGAGCGCGCGATCCTCGAGATCCGCGAGGTCGAGGATCATCGGCAGCACGGGCAGCGCCTTGTGCTCGTCGCGGAACTCGTCGGCCACGATCCGGTAGCCGCTGCGCAGCAACGCCTCGCGGCGCTCGGGATTCGTAGGCGCGAGGATGTGGGTCGCGCCACGCCCGATCGCCCAGTAGTAGCCCATGCCAAGCATCGAGAACACCAGGCGCGGCGTGGCGCGATGCGCCCGCTCGAGCACGAGCATGCCACCCGTGACGTCGCGTGCCGCCGGGGGCAGGAAGGGCCGGAAGTCGAAGAACTCGTCCGCCGAGGTGCCGGCCGGCGTACGCTCGATGAAGCGCACGGAGCCGACGATCCGGCCCTCGACGAGGGCGATAACGTTCGCGGTCGTCGGGTACGCGTCGAAGCGGTCGACGAGCCGGCAGTCGGCCTGGGCGGGCATGTAGCCCTCCTCGTCCACCATCACCCGGTGTCGCAGTGCGAAGACCTGATCGAGCTCGTCGGTCGTCCGCGCGAGTCGGATGCGCACGGTCACGCGGATGGCCTTCCGGCGCTGAGGGTCCAGGTTGCGGGCATGCGCAGCGAGCGCTCCGCGACGCCGTCCACGCGCGCGATCCGGAGGAGCAGCGCGGCGGCGCCCGCCGGGCGATCGAAGACCCGATACAGGCGCTGCTCGAGCGAGCGCAGCGTCGTGGTCTCGGCGGCGGTGTACGCGGGCGACCGCGGGTCGTCGAGCACCTCGAGCAGGTAGAGCAGCACCGTGGTCGGCTGAAAGGCCAGACCGCGAGCCGTCGCCGCCAGCCAGGCGCGCTCCATCGCGCGCCCACCCGCGAGCCAGGCCGGCGGGGCTGCGGAGGGCAGCGTCAGAAGTCCCGCGGCCGACGCCGCCGCGAACGACGTCGTGGCGTTCTCCTCAAGCCGGCTGCCGCCGCCGATCTCGCGCAGGAACGCCGCCACGTCGGGTCGCGTCACGAGCCCGACGGCAGCCCGCGCACCTGGCGACCGTGCCACGCTCGACACCGTGATCCCGTCGCGGGTCTGCGCTGCCTGCTCCGGCGTCCAGCGCAGCTCGCCGGCAAGCTCCGCGTTCGTCGCGGGGCACAGCACGCGGATCCGGTCGCCCGCACCGACGAGCCGGCCGAGCTCCGCCAGCGCCGCGGGGTCGGTGCATAGCTGAACGCCCGCGCCATGCTCGCGCGCGGCCGTCGCGATCGCGCCCAGGTCGGCGGGGTCGGCGACGCGGCGCGGTCCCGAACGGCGGTCCGTCACGCGGTCGCGGACGAGCGGCGCGAGTGCGGCGAGCGACTCGAGCTCGGCGGCAGCGCGCACGTCGAGGCGGATCGCGGCGACCACGTCGCTCGCATCCCCGAGCGGGAACGGCTCGACGGTGGCGGCATAGCCTTCGGAGGCGGCGGCGATCACGGCGTTCTCGACCGCCGCGCCGAGCGCGAGCAGCGCACCGTTGCCGCGGCCGTCGAGCACGCTGCGCGCACGTACGACGTCACGCGACACCCAGAGCCGCTCGCCGTCCCAGTGGAAGTGCCACGGTTGGACGTTGCCGCCCGACGGGGCGAGCACCGCGTGCTCGACGACGCGCAGGATCTCGGCGGGTACGTCGTCGACGCGATCCGGGTGCGCCTGTCCCAACCCCGGGTGCGTGACCGGTTGGGACGGCAGCGACACCCGCTGCTGCGGGCCGTCGCCGAGAGCTGTCGCAGCACGGTCCAGGTCGACGAACCGGCGCCCCGAGGGCAGCGCCTGCCCGAGCGCAAGCGTCCGGATGGCCACCGTCGCGCTCGCGCCCCCGAGGACGACGTCGCTTGCGAGCTGCGGCCAGGACGACAGCGTCCTGTCCATCTCGACCATGCTCGCCGCCATCCGGGTCGACAGCAGGTCGGCGTCGATGAGCTTCAACACGATCGCGGTGCGGTACTCGGCGGCCGTGTCCGCCGGCCCTTCCAAGCGGGCGGCGACGTCGTCTGGACGTCATGCCGTCCATGCGCCCGTGCAGCAGCGCGCGGTCCGGCTCGAGGTCGAAGCGCTCGACGTCGAGCACGCCGCGGTCGCTCGTCTCCATGAGGACGGGCAGGCGCAGCTCGCGCGCGCGCTCGCGCAGCAGGACCTTCACGGCGACGCTGTCGCACTCGTCAACCACGACGTCGACCGCGGGGCCGAGCTCGTCGCCTCCCAGCAGGAAGCTCTCCACGTTGTCGGGCGTCACCCCGTCCGCGAGGACCGAGATCCCGAGGTAGGGGTCGATCTCAGCGAGCTGGCGCGCGGCGAGGACGACCTTCGGCAGCCCGATCTCATGGACGCCGGCACGGATCCGGTTCATGTTGGACAGCTCGAGGCGGTCGAAGTCGGCGAGGCGCAGGTGCCCGCCGACGCCCTCGAGCGCAAGCGTGAGCGCGATCGCGTTGCCGACCGACAGCCCGACGATGCCGACGGTCACGGCACCGAGACGCGCTTGCTCGGCCGCGGTGATCTTGTGGCGGTTGCGGTCCAGCCGCAGCTCCCGGAACTCGGACGGTCCGAGGAGATGGACCAGCCGGCGCGACCATGGGTAGTACACCCACCGACCGCACTCGGCGGCGGGCCGCCCGCCGAGCAGCGCTGCGACCTCGGCGTCGACGGCATCGCTCGTCAGCTTGGCGTGCGGCGATCGCGCGCACGCGAGGTCGCGCAGCTGCTCTTCGAAGGTGTCGTACACGAAGCGCGTCGCCCGTCGAAGCTCGTGCAACTGCCCGGGCTGCTGCGCCGCGTCGACGATCGTCGGTCGCCACGCCTCCTGGAGCGCGACTGTCATCAAAATGCTCCGTTCCCCACCGGCGTGGCCCCGTGGGGAGAGCGTCTCCGATACGCCCCTCCGCGTCAAGGGCGTTTCATACAGTCACATTCTGACTAACTGATTGCCTCGATCTTGTTGACCTTCGCGACCTCGTCGGCCGCCTTCGCGATCTCGTCCACCACGGGCGTGCGGTCCGGGACGAGCCAGACGACGCCCAGCGGCGGCAGCGTCACCTCGGCCGAGCACGGCTGACCGTGCCAGCCCATCGGCTCGGCCTCCACGCCGCCGAGGTTGCCGGTGTCCGTCCCGCCGTAGTACGACGAGTCGGAGTTGAAGCGCTCGACCCAGCGCCCGCCCGACGGCAGGCCCACGCGATAGGACGGGCGGGGTACCGGCGACAGGTTGCAGATGCACACGAGCACGTCCTCGGCCGGGTCCTCGCCGACACGGGCGAATGCGACCACGTTGGCGTCCGCGTCGTTGGGCTCGATCCAGTAGAAGCCGCGACCGTCGAAGTCGACCTCCCACAGCGCCGGCGTGTCCTTGTAGACGTGGTTGATGTCGCGCACCAGCGACTGCATGCCCGCGTGCTCGGGGTACTCGAGCACGTGCCACTCCAGCGAGCCGTCGTACTTCCACTCGGGCCCTTGCGCGAACTCCTGACCCATGAAGAGCAGCTTCTTGCCGGGGTGCGCCCACATGTACGCGTACAGCGAGCGGAGGTTCGCGAGCTTCTGCCAGCGATCGCCCGACATCTTGTCGATCAGCGAGCCCTTGCCGTGCACGACCTCGTCGTGTGACAGCGGCAGGATGAAGTTCTCGGTGAACGCGTAGACCAGCGAGAACGTCAGCTCGTGGTGGTGATAGCGGCGATGGATCGGGTCCTGCTCGAAGTACTCGAGCGTGTCGTGCATCCAGCCCATGTTCCACTTGAAGCCGAAGCCCAGCCCGCCGAGGTACGTCGGCCGCGAGACTCCCGGCCACGCCGTCGACTCCTCCGCCGCGGAGATCACCCCGGGCTCGTCGCGATGCAGGACCTCGTTGAGCTCCTTGAGGAACGCGACCGCCTCGAGGTCCTCGCGCCCGCCGAACTGGTTGGGCGTCCACTCGCCGTGCTCGCGCGAGTAGTCGAGGTAGAGCATCGACGCCACCGCGTCGACGCGGATGCCGTCGGCATGGAACTCGCGCGCCCAGTACAGGGCGTTGGCGACGAGGAAGTTGCGGACCTCGTTGCGCCCGTAGTTGAAGATCAGCGTGCCCCACTCCGGGTGCGATCCGCGCTGCGGGTCCTCGTGCTCGTAGAGCGCCGTGCCGTCGAAGCGCGCCAGCGCCCAGTCGTCGCGCGGGAAGTGCGCGGGCACCCAGTCGAGGATCACGCCGATGCCGTGCGCGTGCATGCGGTCGACGAACAGGCGGAACTCGTCGGGCGTGCCGTAGCGCGGGGTGGGCGCGTAGTACGACGTCACCTGGTAGCCCCACGATCCCGAGAACGGGTGGCCCATGACCGGCATGAGCTCGACGTGCGTGAAGCCGAGGTCGCTCACGTACGCGGAGAGCTCGTCGGCGAGCTCGGCGTAGGACAGCGAGCGGTTGTCCTCCAGCGGGTTCAGCCGCCACGAGCCGAGGTGCACCTCGTAGACCGACATCGGGCGGCCCAGCGGCGGCCCTTCCTTGCGCGCGGCCATGTACTCGTCGTCGGTCCACTCGTACGTCGAGCGGGTCACGATCGACGCGGTCTGCGGCGGCAGCTCGGTCTCGAACGCGAACGGGTCGGCCTTCTGCTTCAGCTCGCCGTTCTGCTGGCGGATCTCGTACTTGTAGTGCGCGCCCTCCACGACGCCGGGGATGAAGAGCTCCCAGATGCCGGACCCGCCGAGCGCGCGCATCGGGTGCAGCAGGCCCTCCCAGTAGTTGAAGTCGCCGACGACCGAGACCGAGCGGGCGGCCGGCGCCCAGACGGCGAACGACGTCCCGGTCACGCCGTCGAGCTCGCGCACGTGCGCGCCCATCTTCGTCCACAGCTGCTCGTGGCGGCCCTCGCGGAAGAGGTGCTCGTCGAGGTCGGTGAGCGTCGGCCCGAAGCGGTACGGGTCGTCGACGGTGAACGTGTTGGCGCCCGGATACGCGACCTCGAGCTGGTAGGACAGCGGCAGCGTCGCGTCCTCGACGACCCCCTCGAACAGGCCGGCCGGGTGCACCTGAGACAGCTCGACGCCGAAGGGCTGCAAGACGACGGACTCGGCCGCCGGGCGCAGCGCGCGCACGACCACGCCGCCGCTCGGCGAGGGGTGCGCGCCGAGCAGCGCGTGCGGGTCATGGTGCTCGCGCGCGACGAGCCGGTCGATGTCGGTGGCGACGCTCATGATGTGACCTCGCTCTCCAGCAGCCGGGCGATGCCGGCTACCGGGATCGATACCCAGTCGGGGCGGTTGTTCAGCTCGTAGCGCAGTTCGTAGACCGCCTTCTCGAGCTCGAAGATCTGCAGCAGCTTCTCGGTGGCCGGGCGCCCCGCGGGCAACAGCGACGGCTCGACGGCGTGGAGGTAGGCCTCGAGGAACGCCTCGCGCGCCTGGTCCTCCCAGCCGTCGGGCGCGGGCACGCCGCGCAGCAGCTGCGATGCCGACGCGGCATAGGCGAACGAGCGCAGCATGCCCGCGACGTCGCGCAGCGGTGAGCGCTTGCGGCGGCGCTCGAGCAGCGAGCGGGCGGGCTCGCCCTCGAAGTCCAGGATGATCCAGCGGTCGTCCGACAGCAGCGTCTGGCCGAGGTGGTAGTCGCCGTGATGGCGGATGAGCCTCCCGCCCACGCCGACGTGCGACATGAAGCTGCAGGCGCTCGCGCACCTCCTCGGCGCGGCCCACGATCGGAGCGACCGCCGGGTTGTCGGACGGCAGGTCGAGGAACACGCGCTCGATCTGCTCGTCGATCGTCGCTGTCAGCAGGGACAGGGCCTCGTTGCTCGGCTCCTCGGGCGCGAACGCGGGATCGTCGAGGTCGGAGGCCAGCACGCTGTGCATCTCTCCCGTCGCGGTCCCGAGCTCGCCGACGCGGGTCAGGAGCCCGTTCGGGTCGTCGAGCGCGAGCTGCCAGCCGTCGCGCGCCTCGCCGACGAACTCCTGCAGGATCCCGAGCGTCGCGTGCATGAGCTCGCCGGAGTACTCGTACCAGCCTGCCAGCGCCGCGATGTTCGGGAACTTGCGCGCCGACAGGAAGCGCAGCATCTCAAGCTCGGGGTTGACGCCCGGCTCCAGGCGGCGGAAGACCTTCAGCACGAGCTCGTCGCCGAAGACGACCGACGAGTTGGACTGCTCGGCGCCCATCGGGCGCATGTGGCCGGCCGGTGTGACGCCGCCGTGAAACGCGACGCCGTCGATCGACGCCTCGCCGCCGAGCAGCATGCCGAGCGCCTCGACGCCCCCCGGCTCGCCGGGCAGCAGCTGGTAGAGCTCGTGCGTGCCGGCCTGGAAGCGCGCTTCGATGAGCTCGAGCGCGAGCTTCGGCGAGTCGGACAGCTCGACGCGCTCGAGGACGTTCAGGCCCGCGATTTCGCGCGCCTTGGAGGCGAACCAGCGCTGCTGGACGATCCACTCCTCCAGCGGCGGGGTGACGGCGTCGGGCAGGCTCACTACGAATCCTCCTCGAGCAAGAACCAGAAGAACCCGCGTGGCGCGAGCGTCAGCAGGTAGGGCAGCTCGCCGATCTTCGGAAAGCGCGAGCGGCCGAACATCTCGACCGGCCGGCGGCCGTTGTACCAGGAGAGGTCGAGCTCGACGGCCTGCGCCGAGCGCGCGAGGTTGTGCACGCACAGGACGACGTCGTCCTCGTAGGTCCTGATGCACGCGAAGATCTTCGAGTTGGCGGGCGTCAGCGCCTCGAACGTGCCGAGGCCGAAGACCGGGTGCTCCTTGCGCAACGCGATGAAGCGCCGCATCCAGCGCAGCAGCGAGGAGGGCGCGCGCAGCTGGGCCTCGACGTTGACGGCCTGGTAGCCGTAGACGGGGTCCATCAGCGGCGGCGCGTAGAGCTGGGCGAAGTCGGCACGGCTGAAGCCGCCGTTGCGGTCGCCCGTCCACTGCATCGGGGTGCGGACGCCGTCGCGGTCGCCGAGGTAGACGTTGTCGCCCATCGCGATCTCGTCGCCGTAGTAGAGGACCGGCGAGCCCGGCAGGCTGAACAGCATCGCGTGCAGCAGCTCGATCTCGTCGCGGCCGCCGTCCATGAGCGGGGCCAGCCGCCGGCGGATGCCGACGTTGAGCTTCATCCGCGGGTCCTTGGCGTACTCCTTGTACATGTAGTCGCGTTCCTCGTCGGTGACCATCTCGAGCGTCAGCTCGTCGTGGTTGCGCAAAAACAGGCCCCACTGGCAGTTGACGGGGATGTGCGGCGTCTGGGCGAGGATCTCGAGGATCGGCGCGGCCTCCTCGCGGCGCAGGCCCATGAACATCCGCGGCATCACCGGGAAGTGGAAGGCCATGTGGCACTCGTCGCCGTCGCCGAAGTAGTCGACGACGTCGGCCGGCCACTGGTTCGCCTCGGCGAGCAGGACCTTGTCGGGGTACTCCGCGTCCACGACCGTGCGGACCTCACGCAGGAACGCGTGCGTCTCCGCGAGGTTCTCGCAGTTCGTGCCGTCGCGCTCGTAGAGGTAGGGCACGGCGTCGAGGCGGAAGCCGTCGAGGCCGAGGTCCAGCCAGAAGCGCAGGACGTCGATCATCGCCTCGCGCATCTCGGCGTTGTCGTAGTTGAGGTCGGGCTGGTGGTGGAAGAAGCGGTGCCAGTAGTAGGCGCCGGCCTTCTCGTCCCACGTCCAGTTCGACGTCTCGGTGTCGACGAAGATGATCCGCGCCTCGCTGTAGCGCGTGGGGTCGTCGCTCCACACGTACCACTCTCGCTTGGGCGAGTCGATCGATGACCGCGCCTCCTGAAACCACGCGTGGTCGGAGGACGTGTGGTTCATGACGAGGTCGGCGATGACGCGGATGCCGCGCTCGTGCGCCGCGTCGATGAACGCCTTGACGTCCTCGATCGTGCCGTAGTCGGAGTGCACCTTGTAGAAGTCGGCGATGTCGTAGCCGCCGTCGCGGCCGGGCGACTCGTACATCGGCAGCAGCCAGATGCACGTCACGCCGAGCCACTGGAGGTAGTCGAGCTTCTCGGTCAGGCCGCGGAAGTCGCCGTGCCCGTCGCCGGTGCCGTCGAAGAACCCGCGCAGGTGGATCTCGTAGAAGATCGCGGTCTTGAACCATGTCGGGTTTGACTCGAACCAGTGCCCGGCCCCGGAAAAATCGCTCGAAGAGACGCTCACGGGCGTGCTCACGTGACCCGGAGCAGATGTGCGACGCGATACGGGTCCAGCCGCACGAAGTTGCGCCCCATGCGCCAGTCGAAGCTCTCGCCGGACAGCAGGTCGGTGACCGTGAAGACGGGCGGCAGGCCGAGGCCGTAGGGCACGACGACGACGCCCTCCTGCGCGTTGACCGGGTCCAGCGTGACGACGCAGATGATCGTGTTCTCCTCGGTGCGCTTCGCGTAGGCGATGAGCGCGTCGTTCTCGGTCGTCAGGAACTGGACGTTGTCCAGGCGCTGGAGCGCGGGGTTCTCGCGGCGGATGGCGTTGATCCGCGAGATGAGCGTCAGCAGCGGGCCGTCGAGCTTGCGCTGCTTGACCTCGTACTTCTCGGAGTGGTCGTACTCCTCGGAGCCGAGCTTGACCGGCGTGCGCTCGAAGCTCTCGAAGCCCGAGTAGACGCCGTAGCTCGGGCTCAGCGTGGCGCCGAGCACGAGCCGGCTTGCGAACTTCGGCGGCCCGCCGACCTGCAGCTCCTCGGTGAGGATGTCGGGCGTGTTGACGAAGAAGTTCGGCCGGTAGTACTCCTCCATGCCGCTGGACGCGAGCTCGGTCACGTAGTCCGTGAGCTCCCACTTCGAGCTCTTCCACGTGAAGTACGTGTAGGACTGGTTGAAGCCGACCTTCGCGAGCATCTTCATCATCGCCGCGCGCGTGAAGGCCTCGGCCAGGAAGATGATGTCCGGGTGCTCGGCGCGCAGCTCGGCGATGAGCCACTCCCAGAAGGCGACCGGCTTCGTGTGCGGGTTGTCGACGCGGAAGATCTTGACGCCGTGCTCGGCCCAGAAGCGCACGACGTCGCGCAGCGCCTCCCACAGCCCGAGCCAGTCCTCGCAGTCGAAGTTGACGTTGTAGATGTCCTGGTACTTCTTGGGCGGGTTCTCGGCGTACTTCAGCGTGCCGTCCGGGCGGCGGTTGAACCACTCGGGGTGCTCGGTCAGCCACGGGTGGTCGGCGGAAGCGTTGATCGCGAAGTCCAGCGCGACGTCCATGCGGTGCTCCTGCGCGGTGGCGACGAGCGCTTCGAACTCGTCCATCGTGCCGAGGTCGGGGTGCAGCGCCGTGTGCCCGCCCGACGCGTCGCCGATCGCCCATGGCGAGCCGGGGTCGTCCGGCCCGGGCGTCAGCGTGTTGTTCGCGCCCTTGCGGTGCGTGAGCCCGATCGGGTGGATCGGCGGCAGGTAGAGCACGTCGAAGCCGAGCTCGGCCAGCTCGGGGACGATCTTGGCGACGCCCGCCAAGCCGCCCCACGAGCGCGGGAAGAGCTCATACCAGGCGCCGAAGCGCGCGCGCTCGCGATCGACGTCGACATGCAGCTTGCGCTCCATGGCCGTCGCGCGGCTGCGGTCGGGATGGCGCTGGACGGCCTCGAGCAGGTCAGGGTCGAGCACGGCCTGGTGCGCCTCGTCGGCGCTGCCGGAGCGCACGGCCTCGAGCGCGGTCGCGATGCGCGCGGCGTCGCCGCCCTTCGCCCGCTTGGCGGCCTGATCGAGCAGCACGGCGCCTTCGGAGAGCTCGCCGGAGAGGTCGGCCTGGCCGACCTCGAGCTTGCGGCGCATCTCCTCGCGCCAGCCGGCGAAGGGGTCGATCCAGGCCTCGACCGTCCACGTGTAGCGTCCGAGCCGCGTGACCTCGAACTCGCCCGCCCAGCGATCGCCGGCGATGTGCGCGTCGACGCGCCGCAGGGGACGCTCCCGCCAGCGCTTGGAGCCCGGCTCGCAGAAGCGCACGACCGCGCGCACGACGTCGTGGCCGTCGCTGAAGATGTCGGCGGAGACCTGCACGGTCTCCCCCACGGTGCGCTTCGCGGCGAAGCGCCCGCAGTCGATCATCGGCTCGGGAGCCAGGATCTGGATCCGTGGCGGCGCGCTCTTGGGCGCGCTCTTGGTCAGTGGTTTCGAGGTCTTGGGCGCGGGCATCCCCACACACTCTCTCCGTTCGAGGGCCTTGGAAACGTGATCCGTCCCAATACCCGGTCATCAGGGGTGCAACTGCATCCGACGTCGCTGGCGTCGGGGACGCTCGGCGCGGACGCATATCGGTTCGTGGACTGGCTCGAGCGTGCCGGACAGTCGTGGTGGCAGATGCTGCCTCTGGGGCCGCCGGACCGCGCACGCTCTCCGTACAAGTCCTCGTCTGCGTTCGCCGCCTGGCGGGGCTTGCTCGCGCAGCCCGCAGCGAAGGTTAGCGACGACGAGATCGCGCAATTCCGCGAGCGCGAGTCGTTCTGGATCGGGGACTGGGAGCGCTTCGCAGGCGGGCGCCGGGCGGTCGCCGACCAGGTCCGCTTCGCGCGCGAGTGGAGCGCGCTGCGCACGTATGCCAACGAGCGCGGCGTCGGGCTCATCGGCGACGTGCCGATCTACGTCGCGCCGGGCGGCGCGGACCATCTGGCATGGCCGTCGCTGTTTCGCTCCGGCGAGGTGGCGGGCGTGCCGCCCGACGCGTTCACGGACCTCGGCCAGCTGTGGGGCAACCCCTTGTACGACTGGCCGGCGCTGCAGCGCACGCGCTACCGCTGGTGGACCGAGCGCCTGCGGCGCACGTTCGCGCTGTTCGACGTGACGCGGATCGACCACTTCCGCGGCTTCGTCGCGTACTGGGCGGTGTCGGCGAGCGCGAAGGACGCGCGCGGCGGCGTCTGGCGACGCGGGCCTGGCCGGGCGGTGTTCGACGCGGCCGCTCGCGAGCTCGGGTCGCTGCCGGTGATCGCGGAGGACCTGGGCGTCATCACCGAGCCGGTGTCCCGGCTGCGCCGCACGCTCGGCTTCCCGGGCATGGTGATCATCCAGTTCGGCTTCGATCCCGACGACCCGCACGGGCCGCACCGGCTCGAGCACCACGAGACCGACAGCGTCGTCTACACCGGCACACACGACAACGACACGCTGCCCGGCTGGTGGGCGTCGCTGCCCGACGACGTCCGCGACGCGGCGCGCGCGCAGATCGCCGACTTGGGCTTCGTGGAAGACGAGCCGTGGTGGTCGCTCATCCGCCTGACGTTCAGCTCGCCGGCGCGGCTGGCGATGATCCAGGCGCAGGACGTCCTCGGCCTCGGCAGCGAGGCGCGGATGAACATCCCCGGTCGGGCGACGGGCTCGTGGCGCTGGCAGATGAAGCCCGGGCGCGTTGACGGACGAGCACGCGCGCCGCCTGCGCGCGGCGACCGAAGAAGCAGGCCGGCTGGCGTAGCGGCGCTGCGCGCAGCGGGCCGGCTGCCGTAAGCGGCGCTCAGATGTGGCGCAGCGGGCTGACGCCTTGCTCGGCCAGCCGGCGCAGCTCCCGGAACTGCGCGGACGTCAGCGGCTCGCTGCGGCGCAGCGCCCGCTCCTCGGCGCGCGTGAGCTGCGTCACGGGCGGCGCTTGCGCCCGCTGCTGCGGACCGCGCTTGATGGATGGCTGTCGCTCCGCTGGCACAGGTTCCCCCTTCGCCTCTATGGTGCGCCCGCGAAACCCGCGTGCTCTCCTCGCGGAGCACAGCGCTCCCTCCCCGGGCGCCCACCCCGCTACCCCTGGCCTGGCGCGCCCAAACTCAGCCGGTCGGCAAGGGCTACGCCGCGGTGCGAAACTCGGCGACGAGGGCGTCGCCGGCCGCGCCGACGAGCTTGCCGACGATCGGGTGGATGACGAGGCCGGCGACCGAGCCCACGAGCGCGGGCAGGTTCGAGCCGAACCACCGCCCGACGCGCTGGATCGTCGCGACGTCGGGCTCGTCAGCGAGCGTCGCCTGCTCGAGCTCGGCGACGTGCGCGAGCGCCGCCACGCGGTCGGCGGCCGGGACGTCGGCGACGACGACCTGCTCCTTGAGCGCCGCGAGCAGCCGCTGCAGCTCGGCGAGCTCGGCTTGGGTCACGGTCGTGGTCGTGACGGTCTGCGTCTGGGCGTTGTCGTTGCCGACCGCCACCTGGCTGTTGGCGATCGTGCCGCCGATCGTCGCGTTGATCGATCCGCCAGGCGCCGGCCTCGGCGGGGGTGTGTCGTCGCAGTCTCATCGTCATGGTCTCCTTGGTCGTGGTCGGTTCAGGGTTGTGGCGGAGCCATGAGCCACGCCAGCAGCGCCGAGGTCGCGGACGCGCCGCAGTGCAGGCCTTCCAGCAGCTCGCGCACGATCTGCACCTGCTCGCGGACGAGGTCGTCCAGGCCTGCTTGGAGCGCCGTCGCGGGGAGCTTCAGCTCGTGCTCGACGAAGACGCGGATCGCGTCGAGGTGGTCGCACGCGGGCTCCGCGCCGCGGTTCTCGGAGAGCGAGCTGACATCGATCGTCTTCATGTCCGGATCGACAGGCCCGTGCTCGGTCTGGTCCTCCGCGAGCTGGACGTCGTCGGACGGCGCGCCGGGGCGCTGGTCCGTGGCCGGCGGCTCGACGGTGGGCTCGGGACGCAGAGGCTGGTCGTGGCCCGGCTCGCGGGGCGCGGGGTCTTCGCACGCGTCGCACGCGGCGGCGTCGGGCGCGGGTCGAGGGCGGCGCGGCGCCTGCACGGGCACCGGTCGCGTGCCCAGCCCGTCGCCGTTGGCGGCCAGCTGGACGCCCTGCGGCTCGACGTCGCCGCCCATCACGGGAGCGGCGCCGGTGAGCCCGCCGACGAGCGCGAGCATCGAGAGCAGCAGCCATTTCAGCGGCCACGACGCGGGCGCGCGGAGCAGCTCGCCCGGGCCGCCGCCGGGTGCCGGGCCCGCCGCGCCGGGCCCCGAGCCCGGGCCTTGGGGCGAGCTCGGGCCCGAGCCGTCCGGGGAGCCGGGCCCGCCGGGCAGGAAGCGCATGTTGTGGCGCGTGTTCGCGGCGCCGGCGCGGTCGCCGATCTGCTGGCGCAGCCGCAGCGCGTCGTGCAGCAGGCGGTGGGCGTCGAGGCCCTGCTCGAGGCACAGGGCGCGCGTCCCGAGCTGGTGCAGCGCCCACGCCTCGCCGGCGCTGTCGCCGATCGCACGCGCGGACGCGAGGCCGATGTCGAGGATCGTCCGCCACGCGTCCCACAGGCCGGCACGGGCGGCGATCGTGTCGCTGGCGCGCGCGAGGCGCAGCACGTCGGCGTGCGGCGCGGCGGTCCGGCCCCAGCGCAGCAGCGCGAGGATCGGGTCGAGGTCGTCGCGCGGGCGCTCGGCGTCGGTGCCGCCGCGCTCGGCGCGCTCGATGAAGTACGCGAGCAGCATCCGGCGCAGGCGGGTGGTCTCGTCGTCGGCGAGCGGGCGAGCGGGCGTCGCCGTCGCGCTGTAGCGCGGGCTGTGCGACTGCGCGAGGCCGCGATCCTCGAGCCGCGCGAGGCTCGCCGCGGCGCCGGCCTGGCCCGTGAGCGCGGCGAGGTGGTCGACGTGCAGCGGCACCCCGCCGAGGGTGCCGGCGAGCGTCAGCAGCTCGCGGTCGCCGGGCGAGACCGCCGCGGCGGCGGGGCGCGTCGCCGCGCGCAGCCGCTCGGCGTCCTTGACGAGCTGGCGCGGCTGGCCCGCGATCTCGAGCCACCGGGCGCGGAAGCCCGCCCGCGCGGTGTCGCCGAGCGGCCGCCGCAGCCGGCGTTCGAAGAGCGCCAGCGCGGCGTCCTCGGAGAGCCCGCGCAGCTCCGCCGCCTCGCCGTCGCTCCACAGCGTGCGGTCGGGCGAGCTCACGACGAAGGTCGATGTCGGCACTGTGTCGAGCAAGGTCTGCAGGTCGTCCTCGTCGAGGCTTACGTCGTCGAGCAGGAAGAGCACCTCCCAGCCGGCGAGGTCCGAGGCGAGCTGCCCCGGCGTGCGCTTGGTCGGGACGTCGCATTCGAAGAGGAAGTCGAAGAGCGTCTGAAGCAGGTCGTCGAGCGACGTGTCGGCGGCGCGGAAGTAGACGCGGCCCTCCGGGCAGGCGCCGGCGGTCTCGTGCGCGAGGTGGCGCAGCAGCGCGGTCTTGCCGATGCCGCGATCGCCGTGGAACTGCACGGGCTCCCGGTGCGCGATCGCGTCGAGCGCGAGCGCGACCTCGTCGTCGCGGCCGACCAGCTCCTGCGGGCGCGGCAGGACGCAGATCTCCTCGCGCGGCCGGGGCGCGCGGTGGACGGACTGGTTGATGACGCAGTCGCCGCCACCCGTCGAGACCTGCATGTTGCCGTTGCCGACGGCGACCTGCGAGTCGCTGATCGTGCCGCTCATCTCGGCGGCCACGCTGCTGGTTGCAAGGTCGTAGCTCATGGGCACCAGCCTGCCTTCGCGCCGGTGCTCACACCACGATGTTCTTCACTCTGGAACTGTGAATTTTTACCCGCGGGGCCGCGCGAGTCCCGCCCCGCGGACGGGCGTAGACTGCCGTCGCCATGGCGGCACCAGCTACCGCGGAGGCGATTCGCGACGTCAACACGCGCTACCACGACGCCGCCGCCGAGCACTACGACACGAAGTGGGGCGTGGACTACGGCACCGTCGGCCGCACGCAGGTCCGCGGCAAGCTCCACAAGCTGCTCGGCAAGCCGCTGCCGGTGTTCGAGCGCTCGCTCGAGATCGGCGCGGGCACCGGCTACTTCACGCTGAACATGCTCCAGGACGGGGTCGTGCGCGAGGCGACCGCGACCGACATCTCGCCGGGGATGCTCGACGCGCTGCAGGCCAACGCGGAGCGCATCGGCGTGCGCGTGCAGACCGTCGCGTGCGACGCCGAGCGGCTGCCGTTCGCCGACGCGTCCTTCGACCTCGTCCTCGGGCACGCCGTGCTGCACCACCTCCCCCATCTCGACCGGGCGTTCGCGGAGTTCGAGCGCGTCCTGAGGCCCGGTGGGCGCTTTCTCTTCGCGGGCGAGCCGTCGCGCACGGGCGATCGCATCGCCGCGTATCCGAAGAGGGCGGGGCTGAAGCTCGCGCCGCTGTGGCGCCGGGTCCTGCGCGCGCGGCCGGCCGAGGGCTACGACGCGCCGGGGGGCCACGGCGAGTGGCCGTCCGCGCCCGGCGACCTGGACGGCGAGTCGCTCGAGCCGTTCGTCGACGTGCATGCGTTCGAGCCCGACGAGCTCGGCGCATGGGCGCGCGGAGCGGGCTTTCATGACGTCGAGGTGCGCGGCGAGGAGCTGCTGGCCAACTGGTTCGGCTGGATGAACCGCACGCTCGAGGCGACCGCCCGGCCCGAGGACGTGCCGTGGCTGTGGCGCCAGTACGCGTTCCGCGGCTACCTGCTGCTCCAGCGCCTGGACGTCGCGCTGCTCGAGGGGCGGCTGCCGCCGAAGGTCTTCTACAACCTCATGATCGCGGGCCGCAAGCGGGGCTGAGACAGTGGCGGGGACCCCCACCGCGAGCACGGTCCGGCGGCTGGGGCTCGTCGCGCTCGGCGACAGCATCACCTACGGCGAGGGCTCGATGGCGCTCGGCGTCACGCCGCTGTCGTGGGCGCAGTGGCTCGCCCGCGCGCTCGACCTGCCGTACACGTGCTACGCGTTCAACGGCGCGACGACCGCCGACGTCCTGCGCGAGCAGCTGCCGCGGGTGCGCGCGGACTACGACCTGGCGGTGCTCTACGCGGGCGTCAACGACGTGCGCTCGCCGGACTTCGATCTCGAGGCGTACGCGCGCGACCTCGACGCGGTCGCTGCGGGCTTGTCCGCGCGCGCGTCGCGGCTGCTCATGCTGACCCTGCCGCACGACCTCGGCCGCCCGACCTCCGCGCCCAAGCCGCTGCACGCCAGCTCGGTGGTCCGGCGCGTCGCCGAGCGGCGGCGGGCGGCGGTCGCCGACCTGTCGGACTTCGGCGGCTGGAAGCTCGTCCTGCCCGACGTCGTCCACCCGACGGCGCTCGGCCAGCTCGAGATCGCCGACCGCGCGGCGCGGGCGCTCGGCGCGCCGCTGCTGCCGTCGGCGCTCGCGGGCGAGCGGCGGGGCCCGGACGCGCGCTACGCGCCGGCCCACGCGCGAGCGCTCGCCCGCGACCTCACGCGCCGAGCGCGCGAGCGGCTGCGCCCGCCGGGCTGAGCTCGCGCCGCGGCGCCGCGCCGCGGCGCCGCCGCTGAGGGGTGGATCCATCCAGGCCCCTCAGCGGGGAGCGAACGCCTCCACCCCCGACATTCCGATCGCATTGAAGGCCGACCAGGATCGGCGCGGGCGGTCCCTTCGCCCGTAGCATCGGGCCATGCGCCTGCCCACCAATCCCCTCCGCCGCGATCGCCGCGCCGGCGTGCTGCGCGGCAGCGACGTGCACGTTGCGCGCGGGGTGCGCTTCCAGGTCGCGCCGGGGGCGCTGGTCGTGCTCGGCGACGGCTGCCTCGTGGGCGAGGGCACGCGGATCGTCGCCGCGCCGGGCTGTCGCGTCGAGCTCGGCGCGGGCGCGGTGCTCGGGGAGCGCTGCACGATCGTTGCCCACAGCGGCGTGACCATCGGCGCCGGCGCGACCCTCGGCCACGGCGCGGTGATCGTCGACTTCGACCACGTCTTCGACGACGTCGAGCGCCCGATCCGCGAGCAGGCGCTCCGGTCGACGCCGGTGACGATCGGCGCCGGCGCCACGATCGGGCTGGGCGCGAGCGTCCTGCGCGGGGTCGACGTCGGCGCGCGAGCGATCGTCGACCCGCGCGCGGTCGCGACGCGCGACGTGCCGGCCGGCGCGCACGTCGGCGGCGTGCCCGCGAAGCCTGTCTCGCCGGCCTGACAATGGACGCGGGCACGGTGCTCCTGCTGGCCGCGGCGGGGTTCGGTGCCGGTGCCGTCAACGCGGTCGGCGGCGGCGGCTCGCTGATCACCTTCCCGGCGCTGCTCGCGGCGGGCTACCCGAGCATCGCCGCGAACGTCACGAACTCGATCGCGCTGCTGCCCGGCTACCTCGGCGGCTCGCTCGCCTACCGCCCGGAGCTCGCGCTCCAGCGCGAGCGCATCCGCGCGCTCGCGCCGACCGCCGCGGCGGCGCCGCCGCGGGCGCGGCGCTGCTGCTCGTCAGCCCGGCGTCGCTGTTCGAGGCGATCGTCCCGTGGCTCATCCTCGCCGCGTGCCTGCTGCTCGCGCTGCAGCCGCGCGCCGCCGCGCTCGCACGGCGCCACCGCGACGGGGACGGCCGCGGGTCGCTCGCCCTGCACGGCGGGCTGTTCGTCGCGACGCTCTACGGCGGCTACTTCGGCGCGGGGCTCGGGATCGTGCTGCTCGCGCTGCTGGGCGCGCTCGTGCCCGACGAGCTGCAGCGCCTCAACGCGCTGAAGGGCCTCCTGTCGCTCCTCGTCGCGGTCGTGAGCGCGGTGGGCTTCGCGCTCTTCGGGCCGATCGCCTGGGACGCCGTGCTGGTCGTCGGCGTCGCGTGCCTGCTCGGCGGCGTGGCGGGCGTCGGCGTCGCACGGCGGCTGCCGCCGGGGGTGCTGCGCGGCGCCGTGATCGCGTTCGGCGTCGCGGTCGCGATCGCCCTGCTGCTATAGCCGCCGCAATCCGGTAGAAAGCGCGCATGGACTCCCTGCGCGGCAAGCTCCTGATCGCTGGCGCGACGTTGCCGGACCCGAACTTCGCGCGGACGGTCGTGCTCGTCTGCGAGCACAGCGAGGAGGGCGCGCTGGGCCTCGTGCTCAACCGCGCCGGCGACCTGCTCGTGGCGGAGTCCGCGCCCGAGCTCTCCGAGCTCATCGGCGACGACGGCGTCATCGACGCGGGCGGGCCGGTCCAGCCCGACGCGCTGCTCGTGCTCGCGGAGTTCGATGACGTCTCGCAGGCCGCGATCCCGGTGCTCGGCGCCGTCGGGCTCATGGGCGACGGCAACGAGATCGACGACATCGCGGCGGTGACCAAGCGCGCACGGGTCTTCGCGGGCTACGCCGGCTGGGGGCCCGGCCAGCTCGACGCCGAGCTGGCCCGCGACGACTGGTTCGTCGCGCCGGCGGGCGTCGACGACATCTTCGACACCGACGCCGAGGAGCTCTGGCAGCGCGTGCTCGCGCGCAAGGGCGGCCACTACGCGGTCGTCGCGCGGATGCCGATCGACCCGTCGGTGAACTGACGACCGGCGACGCCGCTCACGCCGCGGCGGCCCGCTGCTCTGCGCCGGCCGCCGCCAGGCCCGCGGCGATCCTGTCGAGGCCCTCGTCGAGGATCCCGCGCGAGGTCGCGAACGAGATCCGCAGGTGGCCCGCCGCGCCATCGCCGAAGAACGCGCTCGAGCCCGGCACGACCGCGATGTCGTGGCGCTCGGCGAGCCGCTGAGCCAGCTCGTCCTGGCCGATGCCCAGCCCGGACACGTCCGGAAACGCGACGAACGTGCCCTCGGGCAGCGCGCAGCGCACGCCGGGCAGCGCGTCGAGCCGGTGCACCGCCTGGTCGCGCCGCCGGCGCAGGTGCGCGACGAAGCGCTTCAGCCAGTCGCCGCCGAGCTCGTATGCGGCGGCGCCCGCGACCTGCGAGATCGTGCTGGCGCCGGAGGCGGTGGCGTCCGCGTGGGCGACCGCCATGGCCTCGCGGCGCCGGCCCGCGTCCGGCGCGGCGAGCAGGCCGAGGCGCATCCCGGCCAGCCCGTAGGACTTCGAGAAGCCGAAGACCGTGAACGTGCGGGCGGCGACATCGGGGCCGAGCGACGCCATCGAGACGTGCTCGTGCGGGGCGTAGACGATGTCCGACCACACCTCGTCGGAGAGGATGCGCAGGTCGTGGCGCAGCGCGACGTCCGCGATGGCCTCGAGCTCGTCGCGCCACAGGACGCGGCCGAGCGGGTTGTGGGGGTTGCAGAGCGAGATGAGCCGGGTGCGGGGCGTGACGAGCGCTTCGAGCTCCTGCGCGTCGAAGCGACCGCCGCCCACGGGCCATCGCCGCACGGTGCCGCCGGCCGCCCGCACCGCCCGCTCGAGCAGGAAGTCCGCCGGGTCAGGCACGATCGCCTCGTCGCCGGCGTCGGGCAGCGCGAGCCGCGTGGCCAGGAACACCGCCGACGCGGCGCCGTCCGTCGCGAGCAGCGTCTCGGGGTCGCACGGCAGGCCGTGCCGGGCGCGCAGCGTGTCGGTCGCGACGCGCAGAAGCTCGGGCAGGCCGTCGGGCGGCCCGTACGGGACGTAGCCGCAGGCGAGATGGCGCTGGACGGCTTCGATGACCTCCGCACAGACCGGGAAGTCCGGATCGGCGGCGGTCAGCGGGATCACGCCGGCGCGCTGCACCGCCCAGCGGTGGTTGTAGGCGCGCCGGCGCAGGATGTCGACGTCGACCTTGCCGTCCGCGAACAGCGGGTCCTCGGCGAGCGCCAACCCGCGGGGCGTCGCGGCATGCACGTAGGGCGCGACGAACCCCGCCGTCTCGCCGGCGAAGCTCGCCAGGATCCGCCGGCCGGCGTCGACGAACGGCGCGACCTCGCGGCGACGCTCCTCGCTGTAGCGCTCGAGCGTCCGCGGCAGCGCTTCCCGCGGCGCGCCGGCGAGCGCGTCGGCGAGCAGCAGGGCGTCGTCGAGCGCCGCGCCGACGCCCTGGCTGCAGAACGGCAGCAGCGGATGGGCCGCGTCGCCGACCAGCACGGCGTTGTCCACGCACAGCCACGCCGCGGGCGCCGCGTCCACGGGGCGCCACAGGTGGGCCGTCGAGCGGTCGGCGACCCGCAGGAAGCGCGCGACCTGCCAGGGCACGTCGCCGAGCAGGTCGACGGCAACGTCGACGATGCCCGGCCCCGCGACGGACGGCGGGACGCCGTGGCGCCGGACGTCGAGCTGCAGGAAGCCGATGACGCGCTCCGGGGTCGGCGAGAGCAGCCCGAACGCGAGGCCGCGGCGGGGGATCACCGTCTTGAGGAAGGTCGTGCCGAGATGCGACGCAAGCTCGGGATCGCACGCGGACATCACGATCTCGAAGACCCGGCTGCGCGGCCGCGCGAGGTCCGGGTTCAGCGCCGCGCAGAGCCCGGACCGCACCCCCTCGGCGCCGACGAAGAGGTCGACGCCGCCGGCATCCAGCGACGAGCCGTCCGCGAAGCCGACGGAGCACACGCGCCGCTCGTCGTCGCGCGACGATTCGAGCAGGACGTTCGCGCAGCGGCGGCCGTGCTCGACGGCGTCGCCGGGCAGCTCGGCTCGCAGCGCGCCGACGAGGGCGCTGCGGGTGACGCACCAGGCGCCGTCGAGTGGCTCGCTGCGCTGCACCGAGCCGCGCTCGTCCTGGAAGACGGCGCGGGTAAGCGCGCGGTGACCGTCCAGGCAGCCGCCGGCGCCGAGCGTCCGCAGGGCGTCGACGCCGTTTCGCATGAGGAGCATCCCGTGGCCCGGGCGTGCGCGGAGCTCGGCGGGCGAGTCGCGCTCGAGCACGCGCACGTCATCGATGCCGCGCCGGCGCAGCGCGACGGCGGCGGCCAGCCCGGCCACGCCACCTCCGAGGATGCGAATCCCGAGGTCCATACATCGAGGAGCCGCCCGCGCGTCGCCTGATACGACTTGAGGCGGGCCGACCCGCCAGGCGGGCACCCGGGGCAGGCCGAGCCGCTAGGTTCAGCACCATGGCCGAGACGACGAAGTTCCTCCTCTCCGAGGACGCGATCCCGACCCATTGGGTGAACCTCCTCCCCGACCTCCCCGGCGAGCCGCTGCCGCCGCTGAACCCGCGCACGTTCGACCCCGCGGGGCCGACGGACCTGACGCCGATCTTCCCGGTCGAGCTGATCATGCAGGAGGTCTCGGGCGAGCCGGAGATCGAGATCCCCGAGCAGGTGCGCGAGGTCTACAAGCTGTGGCGGCCGACGCCGCTGTACCGCGCGCGTCGCCTGGAGCAGGCGCTCGGCACGCCTGCGCACATCTACTACAAGTACGAGGGCGGATCGCCCGCGGGGTCGCACAAGCCGAACACCGCCGTGCCGCAGGCCTACGCCAACGCGCAGGCCGGGATCAAGCGGCTCACGACCGAGACGGGCGCCGGCCAGTGGGGCTCGTCGCTGGCGTTCGCGTGCTCGCTGTTCGGCCTGGAGTGCGAGGTCTTCATGGTCGGTTCGTCCTACGACCAGAAGCCCTACCGCCGCTCGATGATGCAGACGTGGGGCGCGAAGGTCCACCGCTCCCCGTCGGAGCGGACCGAGTCGGGGCGCGCGAACGCGGCGCACCCGACGGGCTCGCTGGGGATCGCGATCTCCGAAGCGGTCGAGGTCGCCGCCCAGGACCCCGACGCCAACTACGCGCTCGGCTCGGTGCTCAACCACGTGCTGCTGCACCAGACGGTCATCGGCCAGGAGACGATCGCCCAGATGGAGATGGCCGGCGAGGAGCCGGACGTCGTCATCGGCTGCGTCGGCGGCGGGTCGAACTTCGGCGGGCTGACGTTCCCGTGGATCCGGCGCAAGCTCGCGGCGGGCGGGTCGGGCCCGCGCTTTCTCGCCGTGGAGCCCGCGGCGTGCCCGACGCTGACCAAGGGCGTCTACGCGTACGACTTCGGCGACACGGTCGGCCTCACACCGCTGATGCCGATGTACACGCTCGGCCACGACTTCGTCCCGCCGCCCGTCCACGCCGGCGGCCTGCGCTACCACGGCGACGCGCCGATGGTCTGCGCGCTGCTGAAGGCCGGCATGCTCGAGGCGAAGGCCTTCCGCCAGAACGAGACGTTCGCCGCGGCGCTCGAGTTCGCGCGCCACGAGGGGATCATCCCGGCGCCCGAGCCCGCGCACGCGATCCGCGCGGCGATCGACGAGGCGCTGGAGGCCAAGGAAGCCGGCGAGGAGCGCGTCATCCTCTTCGGCCTCTGCGGCCACGGCCACTTCGACCTCGCGGCCTACGACGCGTACCTCGCCGGCACGCTCGAGGACCCCGAGTTCTCCCAGGACGACATGGACGCCGCCGTCGCGGCGCTGCCCGCTGGAGCGCCCAGCGTCGCCTGACGCGAACCTGTCCCGGCTCCAGCCGGTGGCCCCGGCGCGGACGCCGGGGCCACCCTCCGCACGGGTCAGGCGCGCGTGCCCGTCCGCCCGAGCACGTTGTCGAGGTAGACGACGCCGCTGTTGTCCCAGCCCGACAGGCTGAGCCCGACGCACGGCCCGGGGCCTAGCGGGAACGCGGTCACCTTCCTGGCGCCGTCGACCCACACGTCGAGCAGGTCGCGGTCCAGGTCGAGCTCGCACTCCACGCGATACCAGCGTCCCGACTCCATGGCCGGCACCGGCCGCACGTCTGAGTCGACGGCGTTGTTCACGCGCAGCTCGGATCCGAAGTACAGCTGGCACTTCTTGTCGTAGGACGGGTCGAACGGCCGCTTCAGCTCGATCTTCGCGTGCGCTCCGGAGTCCGGCGCGGCGCCGTCGACGCGCACGTCGAACGAGAAGACGTGACGGCCGCTCGCCTGGTCGGGGACGTCCTTGGCCATGATGATCGTGCCGGCCGCGCCGCTCCCCGCGACCGGATCGATGCGCAGCATCTGGCCGCCCTGGTCACGGGTGACGACCTCGGCGCTCGGGTCATCTTCGTTGCGCACCTGTCGCCAGCCCGACTGCCCGCGCAGCGCGCCCAACGCGAGCGCGTCGAAGTCGTCGCGCTCCCTGACGATCCCGGACGGGGGCGATACGGTCACGGTCGTGGCGTGCGGCGCGTCGAATGGCGCGCCGGCCCCGGAGACCATCTCGTGGCGCAAGACGTAGCTTGCCGGGGCCTGCGGCGCTTGGACGTCGATGGCGAGCGTCTCCGAGGCTCCGGGACCCAAGTCGCGCGGAAGTGCGAAGCTCGTCGCCGGCTCGTCTCCGGCTCCGGTGAACCGCACCGCAAGCCGGATGGCGTTCGGCCGCTCGCAAGCCAGACGGCGCCGCCCTCGTTCGTCACCGTGACGGCGTAGCGCTGCACCAGTCCCGGCCTCCACGCCTCCGGCGGCGATGCGGCGATCGCCGCACGGTGATCGTCTGTCCGCGGAAGGATCCGCGCGCCGATCTGGCGGTGAAGCACCTCGAGCTCCGGGCGATCGCGGTGCCGCCGAGGCGCCCGTAGGCGAACAGGTTCAGCGAGACGACCCGCGGGTCGTCATGTGCGAGCAGGTAGGTATCTGCCTGCAGCGCGCGCAGCGTCTCCATGTTGGCCCAGCCGTTGTTGCGGTCGTAGGCCATCCCGACCAGCACGATGTCCTTGCCGGCGGGCACCTGCTGCTTGAACGCCCCGACGCGGCTGTTCAGCAGCGTGCGATTGGCAGCCGGATCGCCGGTGTCCTCGGGCGGATCCAGATAGCACTCGATCCCGATCCAGCTCACCGCAGGCGTACCGACGGTCGGGGGCAGCGGCTCGTTGTGCGGGCACACGATCCCCAGCCCGCGCGGCGCGAGCCCGTGGCGGGCGAGCTCGCCCTTGACCTTGGCGATCCGCGCGTCCAGCTGCCGCTGGCCCCAGCCGTTGTTCTCGTCGGCGAGCTCGATGCGGACGACGCTGTCCCAGTACGGCGCCGCGATCTCGATCGCGCGGGCCATGCGAGCCAGCGCACCGTCGTCGCGCAACTCGAGGCTGAGGTGGATGCGGCGACGGTCACGGACCGCTGTCGCGAGCGCGGCATCGAACTGCACGGCCCACTCGTCCACGGTGAGGTCCGTCGAGTAGCTCGAGTAGACGTCGGCGTGATACAGCGTCGTGTAGTCATCGGTCGCCCGGCGGTTGACGGGGAAGTACGTCGGGTCCTTGAAGGTCACCTGGTAGTAACCGAAGTCCAGCGGGTGATTGGGCTCCGGCAGCGGGTTGACCGTTGGCAGCGCCATGCCGAGGAACCGGTCGAAGTGGACGGTGCCGGCGCGGCCCCACCCGGCGAGCCCCAGTGACACGATCGGCCCGGGCTGCATTGGCAAGGCGTCGGCCCTGCGACGGCCGTCGATCGACACGTCGAGCCGGCGCGCGCCCAGGTCCATGTCGCACTCGACGCGGTACCAGCGCCCGGACACCGTCTGCTCGACGAGCATCGCGGTCTCCCCCGCCGTGGGCCCGTAGTTGACGCGGATCGAGGACCCGACGTAGATCTGAAACAGCCGGGGGTAGCTCCCGCCGCTCGGGCCTTGGACCTCGATCTTCGCGAGGCTGGCCTCGTGCGCGCCGTCGCTGCGCACCTCGAAGGAGAGCCGGTGGCGCCCGCCGGACTGCGAGGCGACCCGCTTGCCCATGAGGATCGCCGCCTCGCTGCCCTCCGGCAGGTCGACCTTGAGCATTTTCGCCCATTCCTCGCGCGTCACGACTTCCGCACTCGGCTCGCCCGCCGAGCCGCGCGTCCAGTTACCCTGGCCGGCGAGCGGCCCGAGCGACAGCCGGTCGAAGTAGTCACGCTCCCAGACGACGCCGGCCTCGGGTTCCGTGCCGCCGTCCCGCTTGCGGATCTGCAGGCCGGCGTTGTGCACCGGAGGGGTGAACGCCCAGCTGTTGCCCGTGCTCCACGAACCCCATGACGAGCGCTCCCCATCCGCTGTGAACCAGCGAGACTCGTAGCTGCCCGCTCCGCGAACCTGGAAGGTGCTCCGGCCAGCGGCACGCGGAACGAACACGAGGATCTCCCGTGCGGCTTCGTCAGCGAGGACGTAGCGACCCCCGTCGGCGTTGTCGACGACGAGATCGATCCGGGGCTCCATCGTCCAGAACCTCGGTTGGTCGCTCGCCGGGTGAAAGAAGCCGTGCAGCTCGTACGGGATCGGCTTGAAGTGCTCGTAGTCCTGCCCGTCCTGCTCGATGTAGGCGACGCCGCCGCCCATCGTGAGGCCCCACATCGTGCTGCGGACGTCCTCCGGGTCCGACGTAGTCAGACCCTTCGGCCCCGCCTCGTTGCACGCCGGCAGGATCCCCGGATAGCGGTGGTATTCGTCGTGCGCGAGCCGGTAGGTCCAGCGCCGGTGCGTGGCCGTCATGTCGACGGTACCCGCGCGGGCCCGGAGCCGCATGGCATCGTCGCTGCCGTGCAACCCGTCGCTCTGGATGACGATCCCGGGGTACTCACCGCGCAGGTAGTCGTGCATGTGCAGCCGCATGCGATCGTCGACGGCCGGTTCGGCGCTTCGTTGATGAGCCCCACAGCCACGTTGTCGTGCCGGCGCAGGACCTGCATGACGCGATCCATGTATGCCTTCTGGTAGCGCATCCATTCCGCGTTGGTCGTGTCGTACCACGCGTCGAACTCGATATTCTCCTCATCGAAGCCGGGAAGCTCGCGCGGGAGGCCCAAGATGGGCCGCGGTCGCGGCGGGACGCCGGAGCCGTCGGGAGGGATGAGATCCCCGGTGGGCAGCGGCTCCGGATCGTCCGCAGGGTTGACTGGCGAGTCGTCGGGCCCCGGCCCGTCGGACGGCTTGGGCGGAGCTGTCGTCGCGCTGCCGCGGTAGTGGTTGAGCGGGTGGTGAACGTTGGGGCCATCGGCCCACACGCTCCAGTTTCGCGGCTCGGGCAGCCGGCCGTCGGGACTCGGCCGCCAACCGGTGGTCCGATCCCACAGCAGCGTCTCGATGCCGATCCCGCGCTCACCCGCGAGCCTGAGGATCCTGTCCAGGCGGTCGAAGAACGCCTCGTTGAACTGATCCACGTCGACCAGCCCGAGCTCGTAGTCATACGCGTACGCGTACAGCTCGTCGCTTGGCCGGAGCCACAGCCTCGCGTAGTTCGCGTGGTTGGCCGCCCACTCGTCGAGCCGCGGGACGATCGCCGTGTCGATGTCCTCGGTCAGCGCGATTAGGCTGTCCCGTTCCAGCGCTTGAAGAAGTTGGCCTTGGGGGCGCGGTCTCGGTTCACCGTCAGTGGGTGCCAGTCCGCGAGAGGCGGCTGGCTTACGGTGGCGGGCGCCATCTGCTCTTGAATGGCCATAATTGACACCTCGTGTGTGTCTCCCGCGCGAAACCGGGTCACGAGCTCGTCGTGCGTGAGATTGCAGGCATCGCGCGGCGTGCGCAGCGTGACGGACTCGACTTCGTGGGCCGCCGACCCCGTGATCGCCGTCTGCCCTGCGAGGCTGCGCCGGGCGACTTCTGCGGTCGACGGAGCCGCCGGGTGTCCTTCCCCGGTCAGGAGCGCGCCGTCCAGAGAGAGCGGGATTCCTCACCGACGCCTCGGCATGCGCCAGGCCGTGCTGGCGGACGCCGCCGTGCAGCAGGCCGGCCGCCTGACGGCAGCTCTCCCTAGAGTCCGCCCACATGGCTCCGCGCGCCGTGACGACGCCCGCATCGGCCCGAAGCGAGCGGGGGCGCGGGGCCGGGGTCATCGCGCTCTTCTCGGCCACGCTGTTTCTCAGCGCGGCACTCACGTTCCTCGTCCAGCCGATGTTCGCGAAGTTCATCTTGCCGCTGTTCGGCAGCACGCCCGCCGTCTGGAACACCTCGATGCTGTTCTTCCAGACGACGCTCCTTGCCGGCTACCTCTATGCGCACGCGAGCACGCGCCGCCTCGGAGTGCGCCGCCAAGCGGCCGTGCACCTCGGCGTGCTGCTCGTCCCGCTGCTGGTGCTGCCGCTCGCTGTTCCCGACGGCTGGATCCCGCCCGTCGACAGCAACCCTGTGCCGTGGCTGCTCGGCCTCCTGGCGGTGGCGGTCGGGCTGCCGTTCTTCGTGGTCTCGACGACCGCGCCGCTCCTGCAGCGCTGGCTCGCCGCCACCGATCATCCAGCGGCTGCGGATCCCTACTTCCTCTACCGCGCGAGCAACCTCGGCAGCGTGCTCGGCCTGCTCGCCTATCCGGTGGCGGTGGAGCCGTCCCTGCGCCTTGCCGAGCAAGGACGCCTGTGGTCGGGTGGCTACGCCCTGCTCGTCGTGCTGGTGCTCGCGTGCGCGGTGGTGGTCTGGCGCACGCCCGGGTCCAAGGCGGCTGGCGGGGACGAGAACGCGCTGGCCATCGACCCGGACGGTGCCTCCCTCGCAGCGTCACCGGCCGCCGCTGCGCCCCCAACGCTCGCGAGGCGCTTGCGCTGGGTCGGCTTGGCCTTCGTCCCCTCGAGCCTGATGCTCGGCGTCACGACCACGATCACGACCGACATCGCGCCGGTCCCGCTGCTGTGGGCGCTGCCCCTCTCGCTCTACCTCGTCTCGTTCATCCTCGTCTTCGCCCCGGGCGCGCGGTCGGAGCGGCTGTGGCGCGCGATGGTGTTCGCGCTCCCCGGGGTCGTCTTGGTGATCTCCGTGATCCTGTTGCTGGACGTCGGCGGTTCGCTGTGGCTGTCGCCGATCCACCTGGTGGGCTTCTTCGTGATCGCGGTGGTGTGCCACGGTCGGCTGGCGCGCGACCGCCCGCCGGCGCGCTGGCTGACCGAGTTCTACTTGCTGATCTCGCTTGGGGGAGCGCTCGGTGGCGTGTTCAACGCGATCGTGGCGCCCGCGCTGTTTCACTCGCTCGCCGAGTACCCGATCGTGCTCGTGCTCGCCGCCATGTGCCTGCCGGAGCGCCCGCCGCGCTTTCCGCCGGGCCCCTACACGCGCCGGCTCGACCTCGCGCTGCCCCTCGCCATCGGGGCGATCGTCGCGCTGGCGATCGCGCTGATCGGGCTCGCGGAGGGCGAAGGGCAGCCCTACGCCAGGATGTTCGTCGTCGGTCTCGCGGCGGGGATCGCGTACAACCTCGTCCGTCGCCCGCTGCGATTCGGCCTGTCGCTGGGAGCGATCGTGCTGGCGGCGACGCTCGTCTCGGGCACAGACGTGCGCGAACTGCATCGCGAACGCAGCTTCTTCGGCGTCTACCGCGTCACGGCGTCGCAGGGCGGCGATCTGCACCGGCTCATCCATGGCACCACGACGCACGGTGCTCAGGACTTCTCCCGGCAGCGCACGCCGCTGAGCTACTACCACCGCGGCAGCCCGATCGGCCAACTGCTTGGCGCCTTGCCCCCGGGCAGGACGGCGCGCGCCGCGATCATCGGCCTCGGCACAGGATCCATCGCCTGCTACAGCAAGCCTGGCGAGCGATGGACCTTCTATGAGATCGACCCGGCGATCGAGCGCATCGCCCGCGACCCGCGCCTGTTCACCTACCTGAGCGTGTGCGCGGGGCGCTTCGACGTGGTCCTCGGCGACGCCCGGCTCAGACTGGCCGACGCCGCCGATCGGGGCTACGGGCTGATCATGGCCGATGCGTTCAGCTCGGACGCCGTCCCCGTCCACCTCATCACCCGTGAGGCCCTCGAGCTCTACCGCTCGAAGCTGCGTGAGGACGGGATCATCGCCTTCAACATCTCCAACATCTACCTGGACCTGGAGACGGTGCTCGGGAACCTCGCGCACGACGCGCGGATGGCCTGCGTCGCTCAGGCGGACACCAAGAGCTCAAAGGACATGGACCCTGCCACGGACAGCTCGACCTGGGTGGTGATGGCGGGGCACGCGCGCGACCTGCGAGCCGTCGCCCCCGACCGCCAGTGGCACGACTGCCGGCGCTCCGGCACCGCCCCGTGGAGCGACGACTACTCCAACCTGCTCGGCGCGCTGGACCTGAGCCGCTGACACACGCGTAGCCCGCCTCAGCCTCGATCGCTCGTCGCAGCCGATGATGCTCGACCGTCTTGGATGGTGACGACAACCACGCGGTTCTCGGGCTCGATGTAGACGTACACCAGCAGCAACCAGCGCCACGGACCGAGCACGAACCGAAAGCCGTCCCAGCGGCCGCCCAGCTTCGGACCCATGAGCGGGAAGCGCTCAAGCCCGCGCAGCGATCGCGCCACGCGCGGCCACGTGTCCGGCGGCAGGCTGTGCGAGGCGATGATCGTGTCCAGATCCTCGACCGCCGCCGCGGCCACCTCGACCGACGCCACGGCCTACAGCCGGTCGAGCGACACCGTCTGGCCGCCGTGCGCCTGGCGCAGCCCGAGCTGCGCCCGCTCGTACGCGCCATCGATGCCATCCAGCAGCTCTACGACGTTGCCAGGATCCGGATCGGCTTCATCGAGTGCGTGCGCGAGGAGCGAGCGAGCAACCGTGCCCGGTTGCACGTGCATGCGCTCCGCCAGACGCGACAGCTTCTCCGCACGCTCGTCGTCCAACGTGATGTTCAGCCGCTCCATGTCCAGCGAGGGTACACGGAACTACACGGCGTGTGTACGCGCGGGTCGTGTGGGTCCGTGCGCGTGGCGCGTTGACCCCTATATCCGGGGTCTACGCGCCAGCCGTCGGGCCGCGCGTTCGATCGCGCCGCGGCCTGCCACCCAGCGCGGCGAATACGCAGCGAACCTTGAGGTAGGCCACGAACAACGAGCCAGTCCATGATGCGGCCGTACGGGCGCGCTGCGCCCGGTGGTCGGCGCCAGCGCGGGCCGTGTGGCTGGCGGCGCTGGCGTTATCGCTGACGCTGGGTGCTCCGCGGGCGGGCGCGGTCACGGTGACCGTCCCGGCGAAGGTCCGCGCCGGGGCCGCTCACAAGGTCGCCGTGTTCGTGACGCTCGACAAGCCGTCGGCAGCCGCGGTCTTCGCGCGTCCCAGCGAAGGTCGCCCGTCCCCTGGTCGCGCAGGACGGGCCGCGAAGGCTGCCGCGCTTCGGGCTGCCCGCGAGCAGCGCTCCGTCGCGCCCAAGCTGGAGCGAGCGGCGCCGGGCTCGACCGAGCTCTACCGCGTGTCGGCCGTGCTGAACGGCATCGCGCGCATGGTCCGGCCGGCCGATATCGACCGCCTCGAGGACGTGCCCGGCGTCGCGAGCGTCTCGGCGATCGCCCCGGAGTCGGCGCTCAGCTCCAGCGCCGTCTCCTTCCTGCAGATCCCGTCGCTGTGGACGGGCTCGGGCACCGGCCTCACCGGGACCGGCGTGCGCGTCGGCGTCATCGACAGCGGCATCGACTACCTGCACGCGCACTTCGGCGGCGACGGCCTCTCGGCGGACTACAGCGCCAACGACCCGGCCGCCGCGCCCGACGCGTACTTCCCGACCGCGTGTGTCGCCGGCGGCACGGACTTCGCGGGCGACGGCTACGACGGCACGAACGCGCCGAGCCCCGACCCCGATCCCATGGACTGCATGGGCACGGCAGCCACGTGGCCGGCACCGCCGCCGGCGGCGGCGTGACCACGACGAGCACGCCGTACACCGGTCCGTACGACGCCGCCACGGATTACTCGGCGCTGCGCATCCCGCCCGGCGTCGCACCCCGGGCGACCCTCTACGCCCTGCGCGTGCTCGGCTGCACGGGCACGACGGCGCTCACCGTCCAGGCGCTCGACTGGGCCGTCGACCCCGACCGCGACGGCAACCCCGCCGACCACCTCGACGTCGTGAACGTCGCGCTCGGGGCGCCGTTCGGCAAGGTCAACGACTCGACCGCCCGGGCGGAGGCGGCCGCGACCGACGCCGGCGTCGCGGTCGTGACCGCTGCCGGAGACTCCGGGGACACGACCTTCGTCGCGTCGGGGTCCGCACCGAAGGCGCTAACGGTGGCGGCGAGCCTCGACAGCGGTGATCGCGGCGTGGCGCTGCACATCAACGCGCCGTCGGCCCTTGACGTCCTCGCCGTCGCGGCGCCGTTCGGCCCGGCACCGGGCCCCGTCACCGGCAACGTCGTCGTTGCCCTGGACGGAGGGGCGGTGTCGGGCGACGCCTGCACGGCGGTCACCAACGCGGCGGCCGTCGCAGGGAACATCGCGCTCATCAGCGACGGCGTCTGCACCGACGCCGTCAAGGTCCGCAACGCGCAAGACGCGGGCGCGCTCGCAGCGATCGTCGTCGACGAGCGAGACGGCGCCGCAGGCGACATGACGGGCACCGACCCGGCGATCACGATCCCCTCGGCGAAGGTCGCGACGGGCAGCCACACGTCCGTGCTGGCAGGCGGCGCGAACGTCACGCTGTCGCCGGCGAGCCCGGCGGACACGCTCGCGGGCTTCTCCTCCCGCGGCCTCGCCGGCGGCCGCCCCGCCGTGCTCAAGCCCGACCTGACGGCGCCGGGATTCGGCATCGTGTCGGCGCTCTCCGGCATCGGGCCGGGGGGCGTCACGGCGGGCAGCGCGAGCAGCACGCTCAGCGGCACGAGCATGGCGTCGGCAGCAGCGGCGGGCACCATGGCCGTGCTGCGCCAGGCACACCCGGCGTGGACGGTGCAAGAGCTCAAGGCGGCGGCGGTCGGCACGGCGACGCACGACGTGACCACCGGCACCGGTGGAGCCGGGAACCGCTACTCGCCGGCGCGCGTGGGCGCGGGGCGCATCGACCCGCCCGGCGCGGCCGGCACGCGCGTCGTCGCCTACAACGCCGACGACGACGGCACCGTCGCGCTGACGTTCGACCTCGAGGTGACCAGCCCGATCACCGTGACCAAGGCGGTGCGCCTGGTCAACAAGGGCACGGCGGACGTGACGTACGCGGTGGCCCTCGACACGGTGATCGCCGCGCCCGGCGTGACGTACTCGCTGCCCGGCGGCCCGTCGGTGACGGTGCCGGCCGGGCGCTCCGTCCTGGTCGACGTGCAGCTGCACGCGGACCCGTCGAACCTGGACGAAAGCCACGACCCGACCACGACCTCGCTGCTCAGCCTGCCGCCCGCGCTTGGCGCGGCCGGGACCACTGCACGGGCGCGCTTGACCGAGGCCGCGGCGTACCTCACGTTCACCGCCGCCGGCGAGCCGCCGATGCGGATCGCGCTCGAAGGCATCCCGCGACCGCGATCGCTCATGGCGTCCGTCGGGCGCATCGTCACCGGCGGTGCCCCGACCGGGTCGACGACGCTGCCGCTGAGCGGCACGGCGGTGTGCACGGGCACGCTGGGCGGTGGGCCAAGCTGCGTGGGGACGACCCCGGAGACCCGCCGCTCGCTCGTGACGCCATTCGAGCTGCAGGCGGTCAGCCCGCGCGTTCCGAGCCTGGGCCCCGCCGACCTGCAGTACGCGGGCGTGTCGGGCGACGCCATCCGCGTCTACTTCGGGATATCGACCTGGCAGGAGTGGCAGACGCCGAACGAGGTCGCGTTCAACGTCGTGATCGACAACGACGCCGACGGCACCGATGACCTCGTGCTCGTCGCGAGCGGCCTCGGCTCGCTGGTCGCCGGCATCCTCGCCGCGCCCGAGACGCCACCGGACGACAGCTTCGTTGTCGGCCTGTACCACATCTCGTCACACGCGTTCTCGCTCAAGAGCTTCATCGACCTCGCGCAGCCGTCGATGCTGGACACCGCGCTGTTTCAATCCAGCGTGCTGTTCCTGCCCGCTGGGCAGAGCGAACTCGGGATCGTGGCGGGGGCCACGTTCCGCTGGCATGTCGCGGCCTGCCCGGCGTCGGCGCCGCTCTGCGGGGCGGGGATCGGAGGGGCCCCGGCGATCGACACGATGCCCGGGCCGTACACCTGGAGCGTGTTCTCGCAGGGGCTCATCGCCGGCGGACAGAACGCAAGCGACCTCAACGGCAGCTCGATCCCGGTGACCTGGAACACGCCCAACATGGCGACGAACGGCAGCCTGGGCGCCCTGCTCCTGCATGAGTTCAACACCACCGGCAGCCGCGCTCAGCCGGTGGTGCTGGACACGGCGCAAGCCGCCGACATCGCCGTGACCGAGTCGGCCTCGGATCTCGAGCCCGACCACGGCGACAGCGTCGTGCTCACCGTCGGCGCGGCCAACCGCGGCCCGAACACGGCAACCGGGCTCACCGTCTCGGCGCCGCTGCCCCCCGGGCTGACGTACGTCTCCGACGACGGCGGCGGCAGCTACGTCGCCGCGGCCGGCACGTGGTCCGTCGGGTCGCTCGCGAACGCGGCGTCCGCGACGCTGCACATCACGGTGGCCGTCGCCACGCGCGGCACGATCGTCGCGACGGCGGGCCGCGCCGCGGGCGCGCCGCTGGATACGAACACCCTCAACGACGAGGCATCCGTCACGCTCGACGCGGGGCCGCTGGCCGACCTCGGCCTCGCCGCCACCGCGACGCCCGCCGCCGTGGCGCCCGGCGGGACGTCGTCGGTCGAGATCACGCTGACCCACGCGGGCGCGGATACGGCGTACAACACGACGACGCCCGTCACCGTCAGCGGCGGATCGATCGTGTCGGCGACGGCAACCGAGGGGGTCTTCGACGCGAGCACGGGGCGCTGGCTCGTCGCCAGCATGTCGAAGGGCGCGACCGCGGTCCTGCGGCTGTCTGTGCGAGCGACCGGCCCGGCGGCCGCCGTCGTCCACGCCGTGGCCGGCTCCGACGCGAGCGACCCCGCTCTCGCCGACAACGAGGTCGACGCCGAGATCGCCGTCATCGCGACACCACCGCCGCCGCCCGTGCCTCCGCCGCCGCCGGTCGCTCCGCCTCCGCCGCCGCCGTTCGGCGTGCCGCCCGCAGCGCCGCCGCCCCCGAACCCGGCTCCGGCCCCGCTGTGCGAAGGCAGGCGCGCGACGATCGTCGCCACCGCCGGGCAGACGCGGATCGTCGGCACCGCCCGGCGCGACGTCATCATCGCGACGAGCCGCGCCGACACGATCGACGGCCGCGGCGGCGACGACATCGTCTGCGCCGGCCGCGGCGACGACCGCGTCCTCGGCGGGCCCGGCGACGACGTGATCCGCGGCGGCGCCGGCGACGACCGCCTCAGCGGCCAGGCGGGCGCGGATCGCATCCTCGGCCGCCCCGGCACCGACGACGTCCGCGGCGGCAGCGGCAACGACCGCACGGGCGGCGGCGACGGCAGCGACCGCGTCGACGGCGGCGCGGGCGACGATCAGCTCGACGAGATGCGCCTCAGCGGCCGCGGCAACGACTGGCTCCTCGGAGGTGCGGGCGACGACCGCGTCCGGACCGCGGGAGACACGAAGGACACCGTCGACTGCGGCCCCGGCCGCGACTTTGCGCTGCTGGACCCCGCCGACAAGCAGCGGCGCTGCGACGCTGTCCGACGTCTCGCGCGCGGAAGCTGAGCCGCACGGACCGAGCCCCGTCCCGTGAGCGTTCGTGGTGCGCGGCGGCTACGCCGCGCGCTTGACCGGCTGGCGCCCGACCGCCCAGCGCGGCGAGGGCTCCTTGCCCCAGCGCGCGTCGCGGGCGTAGCTCATCAGCGCCGGGAAGTACTCCTCGATCGGCGGCGGCTTCGCGCCGAGGGCCCGCCGGCCGCGCACCGCGTCGAACACGCAGCGCACCTTGAAGTAGGACATGAACACGCCGGCGCGCACCTCGGCCGACGGGTCGACGCCGGGGCCGACGAACTTCGGCGGCGCGGTGTCGAAGAACTCGGCGGCCATCGTCGCGAGGCGGTCGTTCGTGCACGCCTCGTCGCTCGCGACGACGTGAAAGGGCCCGCAGCGCACCGGCCCGCGGATGAGCTCGAGCAGCGCGTCGGCCACGACGTCGACAGGGACGATGTCGATCGGCGCCTCCGGGTCGCCGGGGATCGGGTCGAACAGCCCGCGCGAGAACGCCTGCAGCGGCCAGTAGATGACGTTGAAGCACGGCGTCCAGCCCGTGACGCTGTCGCCGACGATGACGCTCGGGCGCACGATCGCCGCGGGCAGGCCGCTGTCGTGCACGACCTGCTCGGCCTCGAGCTTCGTGCGCTCGTACGTGTTGCGGAAGTCCTGGCCGACGTCGCCCTGGCGCTCGCGCGCGCGCCCGCCGCGCTCGCCCGCGACGTACGCGGTCGAGACGTGCACGACGCGGTCGAGGCGGCCGTAGTCGCGCGCCTCCTTGGCCAGCTGCATGATCTCGCGCGTGCCCTCGACGTTGATGCGGCGCGCATCCTCGAGCTCGAGCGTGAAGCTCACCGACGCCGCGCAGTGCACGACGGCGCCGATGCTCGCGGTCAGCCGGTCGCGCGTCGCGTCGCTGAGGCCCAGCCCGGGCGACTCGAGGTCGGCCGCGACCGCCTCGACGCGGCGGCGTGCCGCGCTGCGCTGCTCCGGCGCGACGATCATCGTCAGGAGCGTGTCGATCCGTGCGGCGGCTGCGGCGTCGTCCGCGGCGCGCACCAACGCGACGACGTCGCGATCGGTCTGCTCGAGCACGCGAACGAGCAGCTCCATGCCGACGAATCCGGTGGCGCCGGTGAGCAGCACGGGGCCGTCTTCGTGCGACCTTCGAGTCATGGTGAGCGTCATAGCTGGATGTTCCTTGCCGGCCGGACGGGCCTTTCGGGGGTCGACAGGGTGCGAAGCGCGGCCATCAGGCGCGCGCGGGTCGCCGACGGCGCGACGATCTCGTCGATCACGCCCTCGGCGGCGGCGGACGCCGCGGTCAGGTGCTCGGCGGCGTACCGCGCGGCGAAGCGCTCGCGCGCTCGCGGCGGGTCGTCGGAGGCGGCGATGTCGCGCCGGTGGACGAGGTCGACGGCCTGCTTGGGCCCCATGACGCCGAGCTGCGCGCGCGGCCACGCGAGCACGAGGTCGGCGCCGAGCTCACGGCTGTTCATCGCGATGAACGCGCCGCCGTAGGCCTTGCGCAGCACGACCGTCATGCGCGGCACCGAAGCGGCGGCGAACGCGTGCACGAGCTTGGAGCCGTGGCGGATGACCCCGCCGGCCTCCTGCTTGGTGCCCGGCAAGAAGCCGGGCGTGTCGACGAGGACCACGAGCGGCAGGCCGAACGCATCGCACGCGTTCACGAAGCGCGCGGCCTTGCAAGCGGCCTCGGAGCTCAGCGCGCCGCCGAGGAACTTCGGCTGGTTGGCGATGACGCCGACGGAGCGCCCGTCGATGCGCGCGTACGCGGTGACGATGTTGCGCGCCCAGCGCGCGTTGAGCTCGAGCACGCGGCCGCCGTCGACGAGCGTGCGCACGACGTCGCGCACGTCGTAGACCTTGCGCGCCTCGTCGGGCACGCGCGGCAGCGCGCCCGGCGGCTCGACGGTCGGCCAGCGCAGCGGCCGGGTCGTCGCGTTCTGCGGGAGATAGTCGAGCAGGTCGCGCACGAGCCACGCCGCGTCGAGGTCGGAGTCGGCGACGAGCTGGCAGACGCCGTTTCGCTCGTGCACCTTCGGGCCGCCGAGCGCGGTGCCGTCGACCTCCTCGCCGGTGACCTCGCGCACGACGCCGGGGCCGGTGAGGAACATCGACGCCGTCTTCGTCATGACGACGATGTCCGTCAGCGCGGGGGCGTAGCTGCCGCCGCCGGCCGACGCGCCGCAGATGACGGAGATCTGCGGGACGACGCCGGAGAGCCGGGTGTGCGCGCGGAAGATGCGGCCGTAGCCGCTCAGCGCGGCGACGCCCTCCTGGAGGCGCGCGCCGGCGGACTCGATGAAGCCGACGGCGGGCACGCGCGCCCGGCCGGCCTGCTCGAGCACGCGGCAGATCGTGTCGGCCTGCGCCTCGCCGAGTGAGCCGCCGAGGTACGAAGGGTCCTGCGCGAAGCATGCGACGGGGCGGCCGTCGACGCGACCCATCGCGCCGATGACGCCGTCGCCGTCGCGGGTCTTCGCGCCCATCCGGCGCGACACGACGGCGCTGCGGACGAGCTGCAGCGAGTCGGGGTCGCAGAGCGCCTCGAGGCGCTCGAGCGGCTGGAGCTTCTCCTCGCTGCGGGGAACCAGTGCGAGCGGTGTCAAGCGAGCCCCTCAACACGGGCGCCGGAACCGGGCGGCGACACGGCGCCGGCACCCGTGGTCAGGGGCGCGCTAAGCCGCGGCACGTTCGTCTCCGATCAGCATGTCCAGCGAGGCGGCGCCCACGCCCGGCACGCAGCGCGGCGCGAGCTTCGCGAGCACGCGGCCGGGGCCGGCGTCGACGAAGGTCTGCACGCCGTCGGACGCGAGCGCGGTCATCGTCTCGCGCCAGCGCACGGGCCGCACGAGCGCGGCCGCGAGCTCCTCGCGCGGATCGACGAACGGCAGCGCGGTCGCGCACGAGACGACGGGGATGGCCGGCTCGCGGAACTCGATCTCGGCGAGCGCCTCGCGGAAGGGGATCACGGCGTCCTGCATCTGCGGCGAGTGAAACGCGCCGGCGACGTCGAGCTCGATCGTGCGCAGGCCCTCGCCGGCGGCGTCGGCGCCGGCCGCGGCGAGTGCCGCGGGCGAGCCGGACAGCACGACCTGGCCGGGCGCGTTGTCGTTCGCGACGCTCACGCCGTGGCGGGCCGCGATGGTCGCCGCTTGGGCGGGCGTCGAGCCGAGCAGCACGAGCATCGTGCCGCCGCCGGCCTGCTCGCCGGAGATCGACATCAGCAGGCCGCGCAGGACGACGAGCCGCAGGCCGTCGCGCTCGTCGAGCGCGCCGGCGGCGACGAGCGCGGTCAGCTCGCCGAGCGAGTGGCCGGCGAGCACGACGGGGTCGACGTGGTCGCGAGCGCGCTCCCAGCCGGCGAGCGAGGCGCAGAAGATCGCGGGCTGCGCGAAGCGCGTGGACTCGTCGACCTTGGCGAAGGGGTCCTCGCCCACCAGCGGCGTGACCTGCGCGATGAGATCCGGCCGGACGGCCGCCACGAGCTCGCGCATCGCGGGCTGCTGGCTGCCCTGTCCGGGGAACAAGACTGCGGTGGGGGTGGGTTCGAGCACACCGTCACCGTCGCGGTTGCATCGAGCTTTCACAAACGATTCCCCCCGACCGGGGGGGTGGACACTATGTCCAACCTCAATGGCCCCGCAGGCCAAGACCGCGCGGCGATGCTCGCGCCGCCGCCGGGTACGTCGCCGTCAGGCGAGCAGGCCGAGGCGCTGCGCGCGCTGCACGGCCTCGGCCCGGTTGCGAACGTCGAGCTTGCGATACAGGGCGCTCGTGTGCTCCTTGACCGTGTGCGGCGAGAGGTGCAGCTCGGCGGCGATCTCGCGGTTCGTCGCTCCGCCGGCGACGCGCGCGAGCACCTCCCGCTCGCGACCCGTGAGCTGGATCGGGGCGCTGTCCGGCAGCGCCTCCTCGAACAGCGGGATCCCGAGCGCGACCATCCGGACGGCGCGCGCGACGTCGGCGGCCGGCCAGTCCTTCGGGACGAAGCCGCTCGCGCCGCAGGCGGCCGCGGTCGCCGCGGAGATCCGCCCGGCGCCGGAGATCAGCAGCACGCGCAGCTCGGGCCGCTCGGCCAGCAGCCGCTCGCAGACGTCCGGGCCCGACTCGGCCCCCAGGAAGAGATCGACCAGGGCGACGTCGGGCTCGTAGCGGCGCGTCAGGTCGAGCGCCTCGTCGCCCGTCCGCGCCGACAGGCAGCGCGCGACCCACGGAAGCTCGCCGAGCATGAGCCGGAAGCCCCACTGCACGACGTCGTGATCGTCGACGACGAGGACGCGCAGGCGCTCGGCGCCGTTGCCGTTGCGCGGTGCGCTCGCGCCATCGCGCGACGTGCGATCGGGCTGCGCGCTCATGCCGGCTCGTGCGTCGGGATCGGCACGACGAGGCGCACCTGCCAGGTGCCGGGCTCGCGCTCGCCGAACTCGACGAGGCCCCCTGCCTGGAGCGCCTCGAGCGCGGCGAGCCGCAGGCCGACGCCCGTGCTCGCGGCGCGCAGCGCCGGCACGCCGTCGTTCTCGATCTCGAGCACGAACGTGCCGCCTTCGCAGTGGGTGCGGACGAGCAGGCGGTTGGCGTCGGCGTGCTTGCGCGCGTTGCGCACGGCCTCCGTCAGGACGGACTGGGCGAGCGGCTCGAGCGCCGCCGGGACGCCGCTCACCGCGCCTTCGATCGCCAGCCCCAGGTCGGGATGCTCGGCGCTGAGACGCTCGAGCTCGTCGGCGAGCGTCGTGCCGGTCGGCGGCGACGACCGGCCGAGCGGGCGCTGCAGGGCCGAGCGCAGGTCCCCGAGCGCGGCGCGCACCTCGGCCGCGCAGCGCGCCCGCGCCTCCGCGGTGAGCGGCTGCTCGGACGACAGCGCCAGCGACACGCCGAACAGCCGCTGCACGACGCCGTCGTGGATGTCGCGCGCGAAGTCGATGCGCTCCTCCAGCTCGCGGGCGCGCTCGGTCTCGTACGTCGCGATCCGCGACGAGGAGGCGAGCGCGAGCGTCTTGCCGAGCATCCACAGCAGGTCGCGCTTGGACTCGTCGATCGGCGTCGTGCCCGGCGCGGGCTCGGCGAGGATCACGCCGATCCAGCGGCCGGCGGCCACGATCGGGATGTAGACGAGCGGATGGTCGCCGACGAGCTCGGCGAAGTCCTCGGAGATGTCGTGGCCGTCGTGCGCCAGGACCTCGATGACGCGATCCTCGGTGAGCGCGAGGCGCGCGATCGGCGCCGATTCGACCGTGACGTGCCCGTCCGTGAAGCCGCCGAGCGCGACCCCGTGCGAGCCCGCCGCGTGCACCCGGCGGCGCGCGTCGTCATACGTGAAGATCACGGCGCGGTCCATCTCGGCGAGGCGGCAGACCGCCTCCGCGAGGCGCGAGTAGAACTGGTCGGAGCCGTGCTCCTCGTCGACGCCCGCGAGGACGTCGCTCAGCAGCTCGAGCGCCGCGATCGAGTGCGGGCCCGCCGATGCGGGGGTGGCATGCACCCGTTCATCGTGACGCACGACGCCGCCGGCGGGTGTTTCTGCCTCGGGATCGTCATGCGATCCCGAAGGTCTGGCGCGCACGCCTACGCGACGGTGCCGGGGATCGTGCGCGCTCCGGCGAGGTAGGGCTCGGGATCCGTGGCCTTGCCGGTCACGCGGGTCTCGAAGTGCAGGTGCGGGCCCGACGTGCGGCCTGTCATGCCCACGCGGCCGATGACCTGCCCCTGCCCGACGACCGTGCCCTTCGCGACCGCCATCGAGGAGAGGTGCGCGTAGCACGTGACGAACGCGGTCGTGTGGCGGATGCAGACCATCTTGCCGTAGCCGCTGTAGGAGCCCGACCGCGTGACGACGCCGCACGCCACCGAGCGGACGGCCGTGCCGACGGGTGCGGTGAGGTCGATCCCGGCGTGGTTGCGACCGTCGCCGAAGCCGCTGGACTTCGTGCCGCGCAGCGGGGCGGAGAGCGTCGTCGAGCAGGCACCGGTTCCCGGCGCCGGGGCCTGCGGAGCGGGCTCCGGCTCGGGGTCCTCCGGCGGCGTGCCGCCCGACTCGTCCGGCTCGGCGCCGTTGCCGGCGGACCCGACCGGCAGGCGGAAGAGCGCGCGCCACGTGCTGCGGTCGACCCGGCCGCTGCGATGCAGCCTCGCGAACGCCTGGAAGGCGTCGACCGCGCGTGCGGTCTGCATCCCGTAGATCCCGTCCGGCTCGAGCCCGAGCTGGCGCTGCACCTTCTTGACCGTGCCGCCCGTGTCGCCGCGCCTGACGATCGAGCCGTCGGCGTGGCGTGCGCGCGGCACCGACCGGTCGAAGGACGACGTCTTCGGAGCCTTGCGGGCGGAGGCCGGGGAGGCGGCGAGCAGCGGCGAGACGAGCAGCGTGGCGATGGCGGCCACCCGTGCGGCTGGGGCGAGGTACGACTCGAACACGCTGCGGTCCTCCCGGTCGGCGATCTCTTTGTGTCGCCTACGGGGTTAGCTGCCGGGCTCGCGCGCAAAGACCGCGCTATGCCGCATGAAGCGGCAATTCGCCCCTGTGATCACGATCGATCACCCTGGGTCCCCCGCTCCCGCGACGCATGGCGCCACGAGACTCGGCTCAGGGGTTATGAAAACACATTCGCCGGCAGAGTTGCGCAGGGGTCTGGCGAAAAACGGCGGTCACACCGCCGAAATTCGCCAGACCCCCCCGGCACGCCCGGACGAGCGGCGCGGGTGCCGGCGGCGGCGTTCAGGACACGCCGGCGCGGCTCGCGAGGCGGCGGCGTAGCGCCGATCGCCGCGGCCGCGAGCCGGCGTCCGCCCTGCGCAGCTGCTCCGCGCGCAGGGCGAGCAGGCCGGCCGCCTCGGCGCTCGGCGCAAACGGGTCGGCGATCGCGCGGCCGTCGTCGAGGCCACGTGCGGCCCAGATCGTGCCGTCCACCACGGCGACGAGCGCCGGCCCGCGCAGCGGCGCGGAGGAGTCGAGCTCGGCGAGGTCGTGCAGCAGCGGCACGTCGGCGTCGCGGGCGGGCCGGATCACGACCGCACGGCTCGTCGCGGCGCTCGGCGACGTCGTCCGCGTGACGTCGCGCTGCGCGAACCGATCGATCAATCTCTCCAGTGTGTACGACATCATGACCCCCTTTGACGAACTCGTAGGACAACTGTACGATCCAACACCACGATGTCAATGTCACACACTCTCGCCGTGTTGGACCTCAAGCGCGACGGCGAGACATCGATGACGCAGCAGCTCGTCGACCACGTCGCCAAGCTCGTCGACGACGGCAAGCTCGAGCCCGGAGCCAAGCTGCCCGCGACCCGCGCCCTCGCGGGGCAGTTCGGCATCAACCACCTGACGGCGGTGCGCGTGTACCGCCGGCTCGCGGAGCTCGGCTACGTCACCGCCGCCGTCGGCCGCGGCACGTTCGTGCGCCGCAACGTCCCGGCCCCGGCGAGCGGGCCCCCCGACCGCGACTGGCAGCTCGGGATGCTCGTCCCGCGCCCGCTGTCCTACGCCGACGAGATGATGCGCGACTCGCTGCACGCCCCGCTCACGGGCGACACGATCCCGCTCGCCTCCGGCTTTCCCGACCCCGCGCTGTGCCCGTCGCAGGAGCTCGCCGACATCGCCGCCGCGATCGCCCGCGAGTCACCGCGCGACGTCACGGACTACCTCCAGGTCGAGGGCCTCCCCGAGCTGCGCGAGCGCCTCGCCGAGATGGGTCGCGACGCGGGCTACGCGACCGGCGCCGACGAGATCCTCGTCACCTCGGGCGCGCGCCAGGCGCTCGACCTCGTCGCACGCGCGACGCTCGGCCCCGGCGACGTGGCCGTCGTCGAGTCGCCGACGTTCGCCGGCGCGCTGTCGTCGGTTCAGACGACCGGCGCCCGCGTCCTCCCGCTCGCGGTCGACGAGGACGGCCCGGACATCGACGCGCTCGAGCGGATCCTCGCCCGCCACGAGATCAAGCTCGTCGTGCTGCAGGCGTCGTGCGCGAACCCGACCGGCGCGAGCCTCTCGCAGCCGCGCCGCGACAAGCTCGTCGAGCTCGCGCGCACGCGCGGCTTCTTCGTCCTCGACGACGGCGTCTACGCGACCATCCGCTTCGAGGGCGCGCCGCTGAGGCGCCTGCGCGAGCAGGCGCCGTCGCACGTCATCTACGTCGACTCGCTCTCGAAGACGATCGGCGGGGGCCTGCGCGTCGGCTGGGTCGCGGCGAGCGGCCCGGTCTTCGACCGCCTCGTCCAGCTCAAGCTCGACTCGGACATGCAGACCGCGGCGCTGCCGCAGCACCTCGCCGCGCGCTACCTGCGCGGCGACCGCCACGACCGGCTGCTCGCCAAGGCGATCCCCGTCTACCGCGACCGCCGCGATGCGCTGCTGCGCGCGCTCGACAAGCACCTGCGCGACGACGCGACGTGGACGATCCCGCCAGGTGGTCACAACATCTGGGTCACGCTGCTTCACCCCGTCGACGAGCGCGCGCTGTACGTCGAGGCGCTGCGCGAGGGCGTGTCGTTTCTGCCCGGCGGCGCGATCCAGGCCGAGCGCTCCTCGCGCACGAGCATGCGGCTGTCGTTCGGGCTCGTCGAGCCGGGGCTGATCGACGAGGGGGTGCGGCGCCTGGCGGTCGCGCTGCGCGCGGTGCGCCGCCGCGGGCGCACGAGCGCCACGGGCGCGATGTCGTAGCGGCCGCGCGCCCGGAGCGGCTCGGCGGCGAAGGGCCGTGGGAGCGCGACGTGGGTGCGGGCCGCGATCCGGGCATAGTGCTCGCGTGCGCCGCCCCGACCTCCGCAAGCTCGGCGCGCGCATCGCCGGCACGAGCAAGCGCGCGTGCCTGGAGTTCGTCGACGACCGCGGCCACCGCGCCGCCGCGCAGATCAGCTTCTTCGCGATCCTCTCGTTCATCCCGCTCGTGCTGCTGCTCGCCGCCGCGTTCGGGCTCTTCTTCGAGGACGCCGAGATCCGCGAGCGGATCATCCAGACGGTCTTCGACAACATCCCGCTCGCCGCGAGCAGCGACCGGCCGAAGCTCGAGCGCTCGGTCGGCGACGCGCTCGAGCAGGCGGGCAACCTCGGGATCTTCACGACGATCCTCCTGCTCGTCGCGGCCAGCGGCGTCATGGGCGCGCTGCGCCACTCGATCAACGAGGCCTGGGACATCAAGGAGCGCCCGCCGCTGCTTCAGCGCAAGGCGCTGGACTTCGCGCTCATCCTCGGCGGCACCTCGATCCTCGCGCTGAGCATCTCGCTGACCGCGACGAGCAAGCTCGCCGGCATCCTCGACGACGAGGGCAACGGCGGCTGGCTGCTCGCGGCGCTCATCGAGCTGGCCGGCGACGTCCTGCCGTTCGCGTTCGTCACGCTCGGGCTGCTGTTCCTCTACCGCGTCCTGCCGATGCACCAGGAGCCGCTGCGCGAGATCTGGCCCGGCGCCGCCGTGGGAGCCATCGGCCTGACGATCGTGAAGTACGGCCTCGAGCTGTACTTCGAGCAGCTCGCCGACTTCGGCGCGATCTACGGCTCGCTCGGCGCCGCGATGGCGCTGCTGATCTTCGTCTACGCGGCGGCGAACGTCATCGTGTTCGGAGCCGAGTTCGCCTCCGAGTGGGCGCGGTATCCCGACACTCGGTCCAGCCCGGGCGGCTGATCCTTGTACAACCGGGCCACCGGCGCGGCCCGAACTTTGTCCACCGGGACAAGGAACCGATCGCCCCCGGCGGCGAGCCTCCTTCGAGCACTGGCCATCGAGGGGAAACGCATGAAGCTCGTGATCGGCATCGTCCGGCCGGACAAGGTCAACGACGTGCTCGAAGCGCTGTACCGCGCCGAGATCCGCGGGATCTCGCTGAGCCGCGTGCAGGGCCACGGCGGCGAGCTCGATCGCATCGAGAACTACCGCGGCACGCGCGTGCAGATGGGCCTGTCGGAGAAGGTCCGCTTCGAGATCGCTGTGTCCGACGAGTTCGTCGAGCGGGCGCTCAACGCCGTCTGCGAAGGCGGCCGGACGGGCGAGCTGGGCGATGGGAAGGTCTTCGTGGTGCCGCTCGAGCGGGTCGTGCGCATCCGCACCGGCGATACCGACGTCGCGGCCGTCACCCCGAGCACATGAGCGCCATCATCGGAGCAGCCGCAGGGGTGGACACCGGCGACACGGCGTGGATGCTCGTCGCGACCGCGCTCGTGCTCATGATGACGCCGGCCCTGGGCATGTTCTATGCGGGCCTGGTCCGCTCGAAGAACACGCTCAACACCTACATGATGTGCGTCGCGTCGATCGCGATCGCGACCGTGACATGGGCGCTCGTCGGCTACTCGATCGCGTTCGACGGGACCGCCAAGATCGTCGGCGGCTTCGACCACGTCCTGCTCAACGGCGTCGGGTTCGAGCCCAGCGAGCGCGCGGCGACGATCCCGCACCTCGTGTTCTTCGCCTTCCAGGCGACGTTCTGCATCATCACGACCGCGCTCGTCTCCGGCGCCGTCGTCGAGCGGATGCGCTTCGGGCCGTTCCTCGTCTTCTCGGCTCTGTGGTCCGTGCTCGTCTACGCGGTGCTCGCGCACTGGGCGTTCGGCGGCGGCTGGCTCGCCGCGCAGGGCACGCTCGACTTCGCGGGCGGCGTGCCCGTCGAGATGGGCTCCGGGCTTCTCGGCGCTCGCGGCGGCGCTCGTGGTCGGCGCGCGCAAGGACTACGGCCGCCAAGCGCTGCTGCCGCACAACGCCGTGTACTGCCTGCTGGGTGCCGGCCTGCTGTGGTTCGGCTGGTTCGGCTTCAACGGCGGCAGCGGCTTCACGACCGGCAACAACAGCGTGCTCGCGTTCACGAACACGCTGCTGACGCCGGCGTGCACGCTCGTCGTGTGGTTCTTGCTCGACGCGATCCGCGGGCGCACGGTGACGGCCATCGGCGCGGCCACGGCGATCATCGTCGGCTGCGTGGCGATCACGCCCGCGGGCGGGTTCGTCAGCCCCGCGTGGGCGATGGTGCTCGGCGCGATCGCCGCGGTGCCGAGCTACGCCGTGCTCGTGTGGCGCACGCGCACGCGCGTCGACGAGACCCTCGACGTCCTCGCGGCGCACGGCATCGCGGGCTTCACCGGCATCATCTTCATCGGCCTGTTCGCGGAGCTGAAGTGGAACGGCCTCGCGGACGGGCTCTTCTACGGCGACGCCGGGCAGCTCGGCTCGCAGCTCGTCGCGGCGGCCGCGGCGCCCGTGTACGCGTTTGTCGCGACCTACGCGCTGCTGAAGGTCATCGGCGCGGTCATGCCGCTGCGCGGCTCCGACGACGAAGAGGCCATCGGGATGGACATCGTCCACCACGGCGAGGAGGCCTACGCGACCGGCGAGGGCGCGCTGCTCATCCGCTTCGACGGCGCGGACGAGGAGAAGAAGGTCCCGGTCGGCGATCCGGGCTGATCGCCAAGTTCTCTCGCGGTCCGGATGGGTCGGATACGGTGCGATAGCAGGGCAACCGGCCCGTCGTCCCCACCCGAGGTGAACCACGATGAAGATGGTGATCGCGTACATCCGCCACGAGGCTTTCGAGCCGATCCGGACGGATCTGCTCGTGCTCGGATTTCCCTCGCTGTCGGTCAGCGAGGTCAAGGGCTCGGGGCGTCAGCGGGGCATCACCGAGCGCTACCGCGGCGCGGAGCTGACGAACTACCTGCGGCCGAAGGTCAAGGTCGAGTGCGTCATCTCCACCCGCGACGTGCGCACGGTAGTCGACACGATCCTCAAGCACGCGCGCACCGGCGGGGTCGGCGACGGCAAGGTCTTCGTCCTGCCCGTCGAGGAGGCCTACCGCGTGCGCACGGGCGAGTCCGGCGAGGAGATCCTGCAGCTGCACCCGGAGGCGGCCAAGGAGGTCTGACGCGGGCGGCCGGCGGGTTCCGGCCGCACGCGCCGGCTCACTTGATCGTGATCGGCGTGCCGAGCTTCAGCCGCCGCCCGAGGCGCAGGATGTCGCGGTTGCGCAGCCGGATGCAGCCGTGCGAGACGCGGCCCGGCAGCAGCCCCGGCTGGTTCGTGCCGTGGATGCCGATCACGCCGCCGCCCGGCCAGTCCGTGAGCACCGCGGAGTGCGCGCTCGTGCCGAACGCCAGCGGGCCGTAGATCGGGCCCAGCCTGCGGCCCGACAGCCGGTTGCGGACGTAGAAGTGCCCGCGCGGCGTCGGCCAGATCGAGCGCCCGACGCCGATCCGCGCGCGCAGGACGACCTTCCCCGAGCGCAGCAGCGTCAGGCGCAAGCGGCGGCGGTCGATCTTCAGCCAGGTCCGGACCTTGTTGACGTCCGACAGCGCCGAGGCGGGCACCCAGCCCTTCGTGTTGTTGGGCAGCATCGGCATGCTGACCTTGAAACCAGCGGCGGCCGTCGCGGTCGCGCGTGCGCGCGAGGATCAGGACGAGCTCGTCCGTGCCGTCCTCGGTCTTCGTCGTCAGCCGGCCGACGTGGCGGCCGTCCCAGTACGGCACGTCGCGCGCGGTGACCGCGACGTTGACGAACGCAAACCGCGACACGACCTGCGGGCGGTAGAGGTTCTCGACGTCCCCCCAGCGCGGGTCCGTGCCCGCCGCGGGCGCCGGTGCGGGCGCCGCGGCGAGCAGGAGCGCGGTCAGGAGCAAAGCGAACGCCTTGCGCACCGCCTCAGCCCGTGTAGCGGGCGGGGGCGCTGCGACGCGCGGGCGCCCGGCGCACGGTCACACGGGCCGCGCCGAAGCAGACGTCGCTCTGGATCACGAGCGTGCCGCTGCGGCTGGGCCGCACGAACAGGCGGGCGACGCCCTCGGCGTTCGTGCGCTTGAAGACGCGCTTGCCGCCCGGCAGCGTCACGCGCACGAGCGCGTTGCGGATGTTCTGGCCGTTGGCGTGCACGCGGATCGACAGGCGCGTGGTGCGACGCGCGCGGACGCGCAGGGACTGCGGCACCGAGACGCACGCCGCCGCGGGCGCGGCGAGCGCCGAGCCGATCGTCGGGAAGGCGCCGCGCGTGGGCACCGCGACCGGTGCTGGAGCGGGCGCAGCGGCGCCGGGGGCCGGGCTCGCGACGGGGACGTCCCTGGCGAGGACCATCGGCGACGGCGCGGCCGCGAGCACGCATGGGATCCGGACCATGATCCCTGCCCCCTCGCCGAGGCCCTCGCCGTTGGCGGGGTCGAGCTTGAAGCGGAACGTCGTCACGCCGTTGTTGCCCGACGGCAGCGTGAAGGCGAGCGTGACCGTGTGATTCTGCGGCGGGCCGGCAACGAGGTTGATGGGGTTCGGCGTGATCGTCGTGACCGGATCCTGGCCCTCCTCCTTGAGCACCTTGGCCTCGGCGGAGGCGGAGCGGTTGACGGTCGTCGTCATGACGAAGCTCAGCGTCTGGCGGGCGCCGGCGGTGACGCAGCCGTTGTACGTGAGCTTCACGATGCCGTTGCCGTTGTCCTTGATCGTGAAGAGCGGCGATTCCGTGACCCCGTACCGGATCGTTCCCGCCATCGCCGGCGCGGCGGTGACGAGAACGGCCAAGCCAGAGACCGCGAGAGCGGCGGCTGTGCGACGTAGATGCATGATCGACCCCTGGGCGCGAAGGTTTCCGATGAAGCTGCGGCCTGACGCCCAGGGGTGGTCGCCGGCTCGTGCCGGCCGCTTGGGAGGCGTGGGCGCCAACTCTCAGCGCTTGCCTGTTTCCCGCTGGAGGCCGTCCGGATTCCTGTAGATCGTGAGAATTGCGTGAGACCGGCCGCGGCCCGGCGCCCGTCGCGGGCGCCGAGCCGGCCGCAGAGATCAGTAGCCCGAGGCGCGGATCGTCCCGAACGCGTCGGCGAGGGGGTAGCCGAGCGATTCGCGAACGCCGCCGATGTGACACGAGCCGTGGGGCGTTGCGTGGCGCCGGTTTTCCGGGGCGCGGCTGCGGTTACCATCAGGCGCATGTGGCTCGATCGTCGCGAAGCGCCTGACCCCCATGACCTGATGGCCGAGGTTCCGTCGTTCACCGTGGAGAGCGACGACATGCAGGACGGAGCGGAGCTCGACGGGACGTTCGTCCATTCGAGCTACGACGGCGAGAACACGTCGCCGCACCTGCGCTGGTCGGGCTTTCCCGACGACACGCAGAGCTTCGCCGTGACGTGCTTCGATCCCGACGCCCCGACCGGCAGCGGCTTCTGGCACTGGGTGCTGTTCAACATCCCGGCGTCGGTCACCGAGCTTGCGCGCGGCGCGAGCTCGGACGGGCTGCCCGAGGGCGCGGTCGAGGCGCGCAACGACTACGGCGAGCTCGGCTACGGCGGCGCGGCGCCTCCCGGCGGCGACCGCACGCACCGCTACGTCTTCACGGTGCATGCGCTCGGCACCGACTCGCTCGAGCTCGACTCGAGCGCGTCGCCGGCGTACGTCGGCTTCAACCTCTCCGCGAACGCGATCGCGCGCGGGGCGATCCGCCCGACGTTCACCGCGCCCGGCTGAGCGCGGCGCGCGGCCCGAGAGCGCCGCGGGCGACTCTCAGCAACCTCTCAGCATTCGTGACGACAATGTCGGCATGAACGCCGCCGCGACAGCCGAGCAGCACCGCGTCCTCGTCGTCGACGACGAGCCGAACATCGTCGACGTCGTCTCGATGGCGCTGCGCTTCCAGGGCTTTCAGGTCGAGTCCGCGGGCTCGGGGCGCGACGCCCTAGCCGCGGTCCGGTCGTTCGACCCGCACCTCATGGTGCTCGACATCATGCTGCCCGACATGGAGGGCTTCGAGGTCGCCGAGCGGCTCGGCGCCCAGCGCGCGACGCTGCCGATCATCTTCCTCACCGCGCGCGACGCGACGCAGGACAAGATCCGCGGACTGACCAGCGGCGGCGACGACTACGTCACGAAGCCGTTCAGCCTCGAGGAGCTCGTCGCCCGCATCCGCGTGATCCTGCGGCGCACGGGCGCGGCGTCGCCGTCGTCCTCGCGGATGACGTTCGAGGACCTCGAGCTCGACGAGGACACGCGCGAGGTCACGCGCGCCGGCCAGCCGATCGAGCTCACCGCCACCGAGTACCGCCTGCTGCGCTACCTCCTGCTCAACCCGCGCCGCGTGCTGACGCGCGCGCAGCTCCTCGACCACGTGTGGGACTACGACTTCGACGGCGACTCGCGGATCCTCGAGACCTACGTCAGCTACCTGCGCAAGAAGCTCGACCCGCACGGGCCGTCGCTCATCCAGACCGTGCGCGGCGTCGGCTACGCGCTGCGACTGCCGAGAGGCTGACGCGCGATGTCCCTGCGGGCGCGCCTCATCATCGGGCTCGTCGCGCTCGCCGCCTTCGGGCTCGTGCTCGCCGCGTCGATCACGTACGCCGAGCAGCGCAGCCTCCTGCACGAGCAAGCCGACCGCCAGGCGACGGCCGCCGTGCCCGACGTGCGCCGCCGGCTCGACGGCCCGAACCGCCCGCCGATCCCGCTGGAGGACCGCGGCCGCGGCCCCGGCGGGCAGGTTGGCCTGCCGGGTCGCGGCCGCAACGGCCCGGGCGACCCCGGCCGCGATCTCGCGCCGGCCGGGACCTACGGCGTCGACCGCGACGCGAGCGGGAACACGATCGGCTCACCGACCGTCCTCGGGCTCGGCGACCGGACTGCCGCGCCCGCGCGGCCCGACCTGCCCCACGACCTGTCGCTCGGCGAGCGGCGCACGGTCGGCTCGACGCCGTCGGGCGAGCACTACCGGATCTACGCGGGCCCGCGCGCGGGCGGCGGCATGACGATCGTCGCGATCCCGTTCACGCAGGCCACCGCGACGCTCGACCAGCTCTTGCTCGTGCAAGCGCTCGTCATCGGCGGCGTGCTGATCGCGCTCGCGCTGGCGGCCTGGTTCATCGTGCGCTTGGGCCTGCGGCCCCTCGATCGGATCGGCGAGACCGCGGGGGCGATCGCCGCCGGCGACCTCGCGCGGCGCGTCGAGCCCGCCGAGCCGCGCACGGAGGTCGGGCGCCTCGGGCTGGCGCTGAACGCGATGCTCGCCCGGCTGGAGGAAGCCTTCGCCGAGCGGCGCGCGAGCGAGGAGCGGCTGAGGCGCTTTCTCGCCGACGCGTCGCACGAGCTGCGCACGCCGCTGGCGTCGATCCGCGGCTACGCGGAGCTGTTCCGGATCGGCGCCGCGCGCGAGGGGCCCGACGTCGAGAAGGCGATGACCCGCATCGAGGACGAGTCCGCGCGGATGGGCGTGCTCGTCGAGGACCTGCTCGCGCTCGCGCGCCTGGACGAGGTGCGCGACCAGCACCGCGAGCCCGTCGACATGGCGGCGCTCGCGGCAGACGCCGTCGACGACGCCCGCGCGGTCGCGCCCGACCGCGAGATCGAGCTGCTCGGCGGGGGCAACGGCGCGGTCGTGCTCGACGGCGATCCGAGCCAGCTACGCCAGGTGCTCGCGAACCTCGTGCGCAACGCGCTCACCCACACCCCGGCCGGCACGCCGATCGAGGTGAGCGTCGCGCGCGCCGGCGGCGAGGCGCGCCTGGAGGTGCGCGACCACGGGCCGGGCCTGCCGAGCGGCGATCCCGCCGACCTCTTCGAGCGCTTCTGGCGCGCGGATCCCGGACGTGGCCGCGGCCGGGCGGGAGCCGGCCTCGGGCTGTCGATCGTCGCGGCGATCGTCGCCGCGCACGGCGGCCGCGCCGAAGCGGCGGACGCGCCCGGCGGCGGAGCGCGCTTCACCGTGACGCTCCCGCTGCACCCGCCGGGCGCGCCACCGGCCTGACGCCGACGACGTCCTTCCCCCCGGGGCGCCGCGAGAAGGACGCCGCGCCGCTCGCGCGAGCCGATGGTTTGGCATTAGTGTCGGCGCGTGCTTGGGCTCGTCCGCACGCCCGGACCGGTTCGCCGCTTCCTGGTCACCGCGCTGCAGTCGTCGATCGGCAACGCCGTCGGGTACGTCGCGCTGCTGCTGCTCGCGTACGACCGCTTCCGCTCGCCGTGGGCCGTCAGCCTCGTGCTGCTCGCCGACTTCGTGCCCGCGATCCTGCTCGCACCGGTCTTCGGCGCGCTCGCCGATCGCTACTCGCGCCGGACGCTCGTGGTCGGCGGCGACCTGCTCTCCTGCGCCGCCTTCGCCGCGCTCGCGTTCGCCGACTCGTTCGAGCTGATCCTCGCCCTCGCGCTCGCCGCGGGCATCGGGACCGCGATGCACCACCCCGCGTCGAAGGCGGCGCTCGCGGGCCTCGCGGGGCCGCGCGCGGACACGGCGATGGGTGCGCTCGTAACGATCTGGTCGGCGGCGACCGTCGCGGGGCCCGCGCTCGGCGCGGCGCTGCTGCTCGCGGTCTCGACGTCCGAGCTGCTGCTCCTCGACGCGGCGACGTTCCTCGTCTCGGCGATCGTGCTGAGCCGGCTGCCGCTGGATCGTGCGACGGACGGGGCCAGCACCGTCGCCGCCAGCGACAACGTCAACCTCGCGATCGCCGCCGGCGAGCTCGTCACGGCGCAGGACGCCGATGCGGCGATCGGGCACGGCGTGCGCGCCGGGGTGCGAGCTGCCCGCGAGGTGGCCGGGCTCGGCGCGATCATCGGTGCCGGCGCCGCCGCGACGCTCGCCTTCTCGCTCATGAACGTCGCCGAGCCGCTGCTGGCGACCGACGAGCTCGACGCGGGCGGCGCCGGCTTCGCGCTGCTCGTGTGCGCGTACGGGATCGGATCGACGGTCGGCGCGCTGCGCGGCCGCGCCGACGCGCTCTTCCTCGTCGGCTGCTTGGCCGCCGGTGGGCTGTCGCTGTGCGCGTCGGCGATCGCGGCGACGCTGGAGGTTGCCGCGGTCACGTTCCTCGCGACCGGGCTGTTCGCCGGAGCCGTGATGTCGAGCGACCATCAGCTCGTCACCCGCATGGCGCCCGCCGCGATCCAGGGCCGCGTGTTCGGCCTCAAGGACTCACTCGACTCGCTCGCTTTCTGCCTGGCGTTCGTCGGCGGCGGCGTGATCGCGTCGCTCGGCGGGCCGCGAGCCGTCTTCGCGGTGTCCGGTCTCGGCGCGCTGCTCGTCGCGGCGCTCGCCGCGGTCCTGCTGCGCCGAGCGGCCGTGCCGGCCGCCCAGCCGGGCTGACCCGAGCGGGCGTGCAATTTAACACATTCCTGTCCAAACGCCCTCTCGAGATCCTGGCCTTCGGGCCAGGGAAAAAAGTGACACACCCGCGCGGTGAGGCGGTAGGCTGCGCGACGCCGGTAAGGGATCGCTTAATCTTGCGCCGGCAGTTGTTACGGCGTTGTTACGAACGGGGGCCATCAGCCCGCGGCTCACGGTGCATGGCCGAGCGCTGCGCGGGACCATCGCGGAGGGGGACTTTCTGTCAGCGAGAGCGGCGGTCCGGTCGGGAGTGACGGGATGAGACTCACAACCCTCGCGCGGACGATCGGCTGCGCCGCGGCCCTGGTCGTCGCGTGCATCCCGGCGACCCCGGCGACGGCGTACACCGGGACAGGTCAGACGTTCGCGTGCCAGCAGTCGAGGGTGTTCCTCGCGCAGGGCTCGCCGACGCAGCTGAAGTTCGGCCTCTACGGCCCGGGTTCGTTCGCGTTCACGGACATCGGCACCGCGGTGGGCAACTACAACTCGATCGGCTTCAACGACGCCGACGGCTACATCTATGCCGAGGGCGACGCCGACAACAGCGCGCCGGTGACGAACAACCTGCTGCAGCTCGAGGGAACCGGCGCCATCAACGACACGCTCATCCCGTTTCCGGCGAACACCAACAACGGGACGGTCGGCGGCGGCATCTACTACGGAATGCTCACCGGCACGACGTCGCTCTACAAGGTCGACATCGCCACCGGGTTGTCAACCACGCAAGGGCTCACTCCCGTCGCGGGTCCCACGTCGGACTTCTCGCTACTCGCCGGCTTCCTGTGGGGCTCGGTGCCGGGCGCGGCGCAGATCGCCCGCATCAACCCGACCACCGGCCAAGTCGACGTGTTCGGCGGGAGCCCGGTCCCCGCGGCGGCAAGCGTCGGCGCGTCGTGGACCTACGCGAACGGCAACCTCGGCTTCAACGACAACGGCACCGGGCGGGTGTATCAGGTGCGTGTCAACAACCCGACAGCGCTGACGCCGACGTTCACGCTGATCTCGGACGCCGCCGGAACCCCGCCGACCGGCCAGAACGACGCGACGTCGTGCGTCGGCCTCCCGGTCGACCTCGCCATCACGAAGACCGCGCAGGCCGCCACCGTGGCGCCCGGCGGCACGATCAGCTGGACGATCACCGTGCACAACAACGGGCCGGGCATCAGCTCCGGCTTCACCGTGACCGATCCGATTCCCTCTCAGGTCGCGAACGCGACGAGCCCGACGGCCGGGTGCGCGATCACGGGGATCCCCGCCGTCCTGCGCTGCGTGCACGGCCCGCTCGCGGTCGGTGCCGACGACGTCATCACCGTCACCGCGGCCGCGCCGAACACGTTCGCGACGAACATCCCGAACACCGCGACCGTCACCGCAAACGACCTCGACGACAACTCGCTCAACGACAGCGCCACGGCCGCGACGCGGACCTTTGGCCAGGCCGATCTCTCGCTTGCGAAGACCGCCGACCCGACGACAGCGGTCCCGGGCGAACTGGTCACGTACACCCTTGAGGTGACGAATAATGGGCCGACGATCGCCACCGACGTGTCGGTGTCCGACCCGCTGCCGCCCAACACGACGTTCGTCTCGGCGAGCCCGGGCTGCACCCACGCCGCGGGGGTCGTGACGTGCACGATCCCCACGATCGTCAACGGCGGCGTCGCGCCCTTCGAGGTGCTCGTGTCCGTCGCGAGCTCCGTCACCGGGTCGCTGACGAACACCGCGACCGTCAGCGCGTCGTCGACCGATCCCGACCTGTCGGACAACGACTCGCAGGTGACGGTCCCGACGGCGCCGTCGGCGGACATCGCGATCACGAAGACCGCCTCGCCGACCCCCGCCGTGCCGGGGCAGAACCTCACGTACACGCTGGCCGTGAAGAACAACGGCCCGAGCGACGCAACGGCGATCACGGCGACCGACGCCTTCCCGGCCGGCCTGACGTTCGTCTCGGCGAGCGCCGGCTGCACGCACGCCGCCGGCACCGTGACGTGCACGCAGGCGTCGCTCGCGAGCGGCGCGACCGCGACGTTCACGATCGTCGCCGCGCTCGCGAGCACGGCCAGCGGCTCGCTCGTCAACAGCGCGAGCGTGACGAGCGCGACCCCGGATCCCGCCACGTCGAACAACTCGACCACGTCGACGACGCCGATCGCGGTGATCATCGTGCCGCGCCCCGCCGCCGCGAACCTCGAGGTCGCGAAGTTCGCCAACCGCACCACGGCGTCGCAGGCCAGCGAGATCCTGTGGACGATCGCGGTGACCAACGGCGGACCCGACGCCGCGGCCGGCGTCGTGCTCGTCGACCAGCCGTCGCTCGCGGTCGCGTTCTCCACCGCCACGCCTTCCCAGGGCACGTGCACGAAGGTCTCGCCGGTCCGCTGCGAGCTCGGCACCATCGCCGCCGGCGCCACCGTGACGGTGAGCATGACCGGCCGCGCGCGCGCTTCCGGGTCGCTCGTCAACATCGCGCGCGCGTCGTCGACCACGCCTGATCCGCAGTCCGCCAACGACGTCGCGTCCGTCACGACGCGCGTGAGCGGCGGATCGCTCGCGTTCAGCAAGACGGCGAACAAGTCGCGCGTGCACGCAGGCCGCATGATCGGCTACGCGCTGCGGGTCGCAAACCGCGGCAGCGGCCCGGTCGCCGGCGCGCGCGTGTGCGATCGCCTGCCGGCGGGCCTCACGTTCGTCAGCGCGGCGCCGCGGGCCACCCGCAGCGGCGGCGAGTACTGCTGGAGCCTTGGGACGCTGCCGGCCAACTCGGCTCGAACCCTACGGATCACGGCCCGCGCGACGCGCGGCACGAGCGGCAATCGCACCAACCGCGCGTCGCTGACGGCGTCGGGCGTCACGACGCGGACGGCGAGCGAGCGCGTGAACGTGTTAGCCGCCGCCGCGCGAGGAGGAGGGGTAACCGGATGACCGCCCGATCGCTCACGCTTGCGCTGATCCTCACACTGGCCGCTGGCGCAAGCAGCGCGCAGGCCGCGACGACCGCCGTCTCGAGCGTCTCGATGTCCGGCCGCGACGCGGCGACGGGCTCGGCGGCGAACTCGGCCGGCGCCGTCGGCACGACGACCGGCGGCAGCACGATCGACTGGACCGTCAACTACCAGAACCTCACCGGCGCGCTCGCCGGCATGGACCTGCGCGACATCATCCCGACGAACCAGACCTACATCCCGGGCTCGCTCAAGCTGCCGCCCGGCCTCGCGGGGCGCTGGTCGGTGAACGGCGGTGGGACGTACTCCGCCACCGAGCAGGCGCTGGGCGTGAACGCGGTACGCAGCGTCGGCTCGACGATCAACGGCTCGACGGGCGGCCAGGTCATCGTCCAGCCCGACCCGTCGGGCGGCTTCGCGGCAGGCGCGGTCGGCGGCGACGGCTGGGAGCCGCTGTTCCTCGGCGACAACATCTACAACTTCCATCACCACACGAGGCCCGGCATCGACACCATGGTCGACTGCCACAGCAAGCGCACGGGCGTGCGCTGCCCGGGCTTCGGCGCCAACGGCACGTTCGCGGCGCAAGGCGCGGGGACGGGGCTCGGCCAGGGCGTCGACACGCTCACCACCGCCGCGGCGAACAACGGGGTCGCCGACATCGCAACGAACCGCCTCTACGGGCCGGCGGGCGTGAACAACGGCACGAGCATCGGCGTGATCTGCGTCGACGTCGTCCTGCTCGCGTCCTGCGGCTACACGCAGCTCGGCACCGCGCCGTTTCCCAACAACAACTTCTCGCAGATCTTCGGCGGCGGCCTGATCGGCTCGAACTACTACCTCATGGACGCGAACGGCAGCTACTACTGCTTCGACATCTCCAACCAGACGGCCTGCCCCGGCTTCCCCTTGCCCGGGCCGCCGCTTGCCAGCGGGCCGGACTTGACCTCCGCGTTCCACTCGCAGCTCGAGGTCTTCGACGACCGCTACGTCTTCGGCAACCTGCGCGAGGCCAACAACAACCGCGACCTGCTGTGCCTCGACACGCTGACCAACACCGCGTGTGGCCCCAACTTCCCGATCATCGGCTACGGCGGGATCTTCGGCGCCGGCGGCGCCTACAACCTCCCGATGGCGCCGATCCTCTCGCCGACCGGCGCGCTCACCGGCATCTGCGGCGAGAGCGCGACGAGCCTGAACGCGTCGGCGTGGAGTTGCCGCGCCGTGCCGTCCGGCGCGGTGGTCACGCCGCCGCCCTGGACGACGCTTCCCAACACCATCACCAACTGGGCCGGCTACGGGAGCATCGAGCGTGTGGGAACCAAGCTCTACTTCGCCCAGACGAACGCGGCGGCGCACGCGACCTATACGTGCTGGGACTTCGCGCTCGCCCCGGCCGGCACCGGGGCCGCGTGCGACGGCTTCGCCCCGGCGACGACCGGCGTCCCCGTCGAGGCCTACACGATCCGCCAGGACCCGTTCGCACCCGACTGCATCTGGCAGGTCGGCAACGCGGGCATCTTCGAGGTGTTCAGCGCGACGTTCGGCGGGACCGACTGCGAGGGCACGAACTCGGCCGTCGCCGTCGCGCCGGCGGCGAGCTACTGCGACGGGAGCCCCAACCATGCCAAGAGCTGGAGCACCATCGTGATCACCGGCATCGGGGCGGGCGACTACAACGGCGCGGCGCTGACGCTGCGCGGGGTCGACGGCACGATCGTGCCCGGCTGGGAAAACCGCGTGTTCGGAACCGCCCCCGCCGATCGGTTGATCGACATCTCGGGGATCGACCTGTCCGACAACACCGCGAGCCTGAGCATCACCGTGAGCTTCGACGACCTCGCGGCCGGGCGCACCGCGACGGTCACGGCGACGTTCGAGGGCGACCCCGTTCAGGTGTGCTTCAAGACCCGCGTCGCGCCGGCGCAGTGCAGCGCGACGCCGCCGGCCACGAACCAGGCGACGGTCGTGACGACCGTGCCAGGCGGCGGCACGACCGACGCGCCCGCCGGCAACGCGTCGGGCGTCGTGACGTTCCAGGTCGCCAACGACCCGTCGCTGTGCCCGCCCCCGCCGCCGCCACCACCGGGCCCCGCGGCCGACCTCCAGGTGCTCAAACGGGTGGACCGGACGGTGGTCGACGGCAACGACCCGGTGACGTGGACGGTCACGATCGCAAACCGCGGGCCGTCGCCGGCGCGCGGTCTCACGGCGATCGACGAGCCGAGCCTGCCGGTCGAGTTCCTGCTCGTCAGGCCCTCCGTCGGGACGTGCACGCAGCGCGCGCCCGTGACGTGTGAGCTCGGGACGCTCCCCGCCGGCGCGACCGCGATCGTCACGCTGATCGTGCGCCCGCGTGTCGCCGGCACCCTGACGAACACGGTGAAGGTCGACTCCGACCAGCCGGACCCGACGCCGAACAACAACGTCGCATCGGCGCGCACGACCGTCCGCGCCACCCCGGAATTGCGGCTGTCGAAGTTCGCCGACAAGTTCTCGGTCCGCGCCGGCGGGCGCGTGAGCTACACGCTGCGCGTCAGCAACCCGAGCCCGGTCGCCGTGCAGCGCGTGCGCGTCTGCGACCCGATCCCGTCCGGACTGGCGTTCGTCAGCTCGACGCCGCGGGCGACGCGGAGCGGCGGGCGCTATTGCTGGGACCTCCAGACGATCGCGGCGGGGGCAGCAAAGTCCATCCGCCTGCGGACGAGCGTCCTGCGCGGCACGCGCGGCATCCGCCGCAACACCGCGACGCTCAGCGGGCGCGGGATCTCGTCGAAGACGGCGAGCGACAGGATCAGCGTGCGCGGCGCCGGAGCGGCCGGAGTCCGTGGGGGCGGCGTCACGGGCTGACAAGATCGGTCCCCGATGAGACCGACCGGATGGGAGGCGTCACCGGCTAAGGCCACGAGGGCCCGATGAGACCGGCGTCGCTGCTCAGCGCGCGACGGCCGCGAGCGCCTCGACGGCGAGCTCGAGATGGCGCGGCTCGAGGCGGATGTGGCTCTGCTGGCTCATCGAGCGCGGCGAGACGCCGATGGCTTCGACGGGCGGCGCGTTGGACAGCAGCGGGACGACGATCAGCAGCTCGACCGGCACCGACCACGGCCAGCGGGCGGGGTCGGCCGGGTTGGGAACGTCCGTGCTCGGCTCGTCGAGCACCTCAGCCACGCCGAACACGCAGCGCCAGCCCGACGCGTAGAGGACGAGCCGGTCGCCGGCTGCCATCCGGGGACGGCGCGGGAAGGCTGTGCGGCCGGGGTCGGCGAGCGAGCTGCCGGCGCGCAGCCAGCGATCCGGAAGCGGCGAGGTCCCGGTTCCGTGGGCCTTGAGGAAGATCGCGCGCCGCATGGCACGGGCAGTCTGCCCGGCGGCGCGCGTCAGTAGAGGTGGCAGATGAGCGACGCGCCTGGCGCGTCGGAGCCGGCGGACGCCACCGCCGAAGGCTGCGAGGGGCCACAGCCCATCGCCAGCGCGATGAACGACAGGCTGATCGCGACGCATCCGAGCGGCGGGAAGCGATCGCCGGCGGGGCGGCGGCGCGGGCGAGCGGCGGCGAGCGCGAAGCCCGCCAGCAGCAGCTCGTCGAGGGCCGTGATCGCGTCGAGCACGCCGACGGGCGCGCGAGCGGGCGAGCCGTCGAACGGCACGCCGAGCGTGCGCGTCGCGACCCACAGCGCGGCGAGCGACGCGGCGCCGGCCGCGCCGGCGAGCAGCAGCGCGCGCGAGGGACGGCGCGCGACGCGCACCGTCCAGGCCCCCGCGAGGAGGGCGACGGCCGCCGCGATCGCGGCGATGACGGGGCTGAGCGCGACCGCGGCGACGGCCGCCTCGAGGTGCGACGCCGCGACGAACGCGGCAAGCCCGACGGCCATCGCCACGGCAGGCCGACTCGGGGCCAAGACAGAGACCGCGGCAGCGCTCATCCGAGGTCCACCAGCGCCGGCAGCACCTCCGCGACCGGCCGCGGCATGCCGAGGTGGTAGCCCTGGCCGTAGTCGACGGACAGGTCGCGCAGGCGGTCGACGACCTCGTCGCTGCCGACGAACTCGGCGATCGTCTGCGCGCCCAGGCCCTCGGCGATCTGCACGAGCGAGCGCACGACGAGCCGGTCCGTCGCGTTGGCGTCGAGGTGCTTGATGAACTCGCCGTCGATCTTCAGGTAGTCGAACGCGAGGTGCTTGAGGTAGTAGAACGACGCGAAGCCGGCCCCGAAGTCGTCGAGCGCGAAGCCGCAGCCGAGCTCGCGCAGGCCGCGGGCGACATCGCGCGCGCGGTCGATGTTCACGATCGCCGCCGTCTCGGTCACCTCGACGACGATCCCGCCCTCCGGGATCGGATGGCGAGCGAGGATCGTGGACATGTCCTCGAGGATCCGCGGGTCGCTCATCGTCTTGCCGGAGAAGTTCACGCTGAGGCACACGTCGCGGCCGGCGGCGGCGTGGCCGCTCACCATCCGCGCCGCCTCCTCGAAGACCCACCGGTCGATGTCTTGGATGAGGTCGAAGCGCTCGGCGACCGGCAGGAACGCCGCCGGCGGGATGAGCTCGCCGTCGTCGCCGCGCAGGCGCAGCAGCAGCTCCCAGCGGTCGCCGCCCGTGGCGCAGATGCCCGCGATCGGCTGCGCCATGAGCTCGAAGCGCCGCTCGTCGACGGCGGTCCGCAGGCGCGTGAGCCACGACGCCTGCGTCGCCATGCGGTCGGGCAGGTGCTGCTCGCGGCGATACACGGCCGCGCGGTTCTTGCCGAGCTCCTTGGCCTCGTACATCGCGATGTCCGCCTCCACGACGAGCTCCTCGCCCGTCACGCCGCCGGTGCCGTCGAAGGTCGCGATGCCGATCGACCCCGTCACGCGAGCGTGACGGTGATCGGAGAGGACGATCGCACGCTCGCGCAGCGCTTCGAGCACCTTGTGCGCGACGGCCACCGCCTGCGTCTCGTCGACGTGGCCCAGAACGATGCCGAACTCGTCGCCGCCAAGCCGCGCGAGCAGGTCGGTCTCGCGCAGGGTCTCGCGCAGCAGCCCCGCGATGCGGCCGACGAGCTCGTCGCCGTAGGAGTGGCCCATCGTGTCGTTGACGTACTTGAAGCCGTCGAGGTCGAGCATGAGCATCGCGCCGCCCTCGTGATAGCGCGCGGCGTACGCGAGCGTCCGCGTGAGCTCCTCGTCGAAGCGGCGCCGGTTGAAGAGGCCCGTCAGCGAGTCGTGGTCGGCGAGATGCTGAAGCTGGCCCTCGAAGCGCTTGCGCTCGCCGATGTCCATGAGGTGGAAGACCGCGTAGAGCGGGCTCTCGTCGCCCGGCACCGCCGCTCCGATGAGCGACGCCCACACGATGTGCCCCCCGGCGTGCAGGCAGCGCACCTGGGCCTCGGTCCGCGCGCGCGGGTCGATCGCCAGCAGCTCGAGGTCGCTGCGCAGCGTCGCCGCGTCGTCGGGGTGCAGCAGCGAGCCGAGCAGCGTCCCCTCGAGCGTCCCTTCCGCGTGGCCGAGCAGGTCGTACAGCGCGCGGTTGGCGCCCAGCAGCCTGCCGGGCGTGCCCGCGCCGAGGTCCGCGAGCGCCATGCCGATCGGGGCGTGGTCGACGGTGATCCGGAAGCGGGCCTCGGCCTCGCGCCGCGCGACCTCGGCGACGTTGCGGTCGGTGATGTCCTGCGTCGTTCCGGCGATGCGCAGCGGCTGGGCGTGCTCGTCGTGCACGATCCGGCCGCGGGTGTGCAGGTAGCGCAGCTCGCCGTCGTCCTCGCGGCGGATCCGGAACGTCTGGTCGAGGTCGGGGCCACCGGCGAGCGTCGCGTCGAGCGCCGCCGCGACGGCGGGGCGGTCCTCGTCGACGATCAGGTCGAGCACGTGCGCCATCCCGTCCGCACCGCCGGCGGGAGCGACGCCCATGATCCGGTGCATCTCCTCGGACCACGTGCGCTCGCCCGTGGCGAGGTCGCGCTCCCAGCTCCCGAGGTGGGTGATCGCCTGCGCCTCCGCGAGCGAGGCCCGCTCGCGCTCGAGGCGCTGCTCGTACGAGCGCCGGTCGGCGTCCTCGAACATCTGCGGGCTGCGCAGCAGGCGCCCGTAGGAGCGGCGCAGGCTGAGGTAGAACAGCGCGACCGCGGCGCCGACCCCGTCCCAGACGACCATCTGCCAGCCGAAGGCCTGGCGCATCGCCAAGCCACGCGCCTCGTCGAGTCCCACGATCGGCGCGAGCAGGTGCAGCGCGTGGCTGCCGTGGTGCACGCCGCAGGTGAAGAAGATCAGCGCCGTGGCAGACCCGAGGACGTTCGTGCTGACCTGCTGCGTGCGCCACAGCCCGCGCACGATCAGCCAGAAGATGACGAGGTACGCCGTCGCGATGACGGCGTTGAGGGTTGCGACGATCTGCCAGCTCATCCCCCGCGTCATCGGCCGCGAGGGCCCGCTCTTGAGCGCCCTCGCGTAAGAGCCTGCGGACGGATCGGCCCGCGCGCTCGCGCCCCGGTCACCTGATCGTGACCGGGATCCCCGCGTCGATCGTCGTCGCCAGCCACGTCACGTCCGCGGTAGCCAGGCGCACGCACCCGTGCGACACCGCGCTGCCGAGCGTCCCGCCGATGTTCTGCACGCCGTGGATCGCGATCTGGCCGGGCCCGCCCTCGAACTCCTGCAGGACGCTCGAGCGCGCGCTGAGCGCGAGCGCGAACGGGGCGCCGGAGTGGCTCGCCGGCAGGCGCATGGACTCCTCGACGAAGTAGTCGCCACGCGGCGTGGGCGTCGAGGGCCGCCCGACGATCGCCGGGAGGCTGCGCGTCTTGACGCCGGCGTCGTAGACGACCACGCGCCGCGAGCGCACCTCGACGACGACGTGCAACGAGGTGCTCGACAGCTTCGTCGACGCGGCGTCGATCCAGCCCGCCGGCGGCGGACGGCTGCGCAGCATGCGGCCGCCCTGCGGGGCGGGCGGTCCGCGCCCCGGTCGTCGCGGACGAGCATCAGCCCGTGAATCCGGCGGGCTTGAGCGCGAGCTTCGGGGCCTTGCCATTGGCCGTGCGCGTCGCCTCGCCGCACGACTTGAAGCGCATCTTCAGCGTGACGGGGCGCGTCCCGTCCCTAAACGAGACGCGAGCCGTCACCCAATGGACGCCGGCTCCCGCGCCGACGAGCGCCTGCCACGGCGTCTTGGTGCGCGTCGCGATGACACGGCGGTCCTGCTTGAACACCACCTTGCGGATGAAGAGCCCGGTGACGGCGGCCTTGAACGTGTCCTCGACGCAGCGGGTGATGCCGAACTCCGCGATCCCCCGGGCGACCTTGCGCGGGTTGGTGGTGAACATCGCCGTGCCGTTGCCCGGGCCGCTCGACGCGCCGGGGGCGGGAGACGAGCCCGCGGAGCCGGGACCGCCCGGGGGCCTGCCGATGGGGACGGCGGGGATGACGGTGATGCCGGCGATGACGACCGCGGGGATCGTGGAGCCGCCGGGGGTCGTGGCGCCGGGCGACGTGCCGCCGTCCGCCGTGCTCCCGCCGTCGCCGGGGGCGCCGGCGTCATCCGTCGCGCAGTTCGACGGCGTGATCGTGTCGTTGATGAGCGTGACTGCCCCGTTGCGTGCGAGGGCGCGGCCGTACACCGTGATGACGCCGTCGTTCATCGAGATCGAGCCCAGCGCGAGGATCGTGCCGACGAAGGTCGACGCCGACCCGAGCGTCGCGTCGCTGCCGACCTGCCAGAAGACGTTGCACGGCTGGGCGCCGTTGATGAGGTTCACCCGGCTGGCCGAGGCGGTCGTCAGCGACGAGCCGGCCTGGAAGATGAAGACCGTGGCGGGGTTGCCCTGCGCGTCGAGCGTCAGCGACCCGGTCAGCCCGAGCGACGACGCGGAGCGATAGACCCCGCCGGTCAGCGTGAGCCCGCCGAGGTCGCCGGCGACCGAGGCAGCGCCGGGATCCGCCCTGCCGCGTCGTCGTAGGCGGTGACGAGGTCGGCTTGCGCCTTGCCGGCGGCGGCGTTCGCGAGGTGGGTCTCGCCGTTGACCGTCGCGGCCGTGAAGCCCGGATTCGCCGCGCCGGGGTAGACGCCGAGGCCGCCGTTGAGCGTCGAGGGACCGGTGTTCGTCGACGTCGACCCCGCGAGCAGCGCGAAGGGTGAAGCGGTTCCGAGCCCGACCTGTGGCTGCGCAGCGAGCGCCGCGGCCGGGACGAGCGCGAGGATGAGCAGGGCGTAGGCGAACGAAGCCGTCCGCGCGAGGCGCGGGAAGGTGCGAGACGTGGAAAGCATGGTGTGACCTCAGTGATCGAAGCGAGCGGAGCAGCGATTCCACTCAGGGAGTTGGCGCCTCATCCGCCGGCTTGTTCTCCGGCGCGGTGTGGCGGAATGTGCGTGCAATGGAGTCACGCTCTCCGGCGACGGTCGTTACGCGAAGCCCACGGTCAGTGTCGTCCCTCACCGCGTCGACGCGGTGGGCTTATCGGTTCATGTTCGCGGAGTCCGTTGTTACCCCAGACCGCTTAGGTGATCATCCCGCGCCGCATCGCCTCAGCGACCGCGGCCGTGCGATCGCCGACGCCCAGCGAGTCGTACGCCCGCTCGAAATGGCGCTTGACCGTCGCCGGGCTGATGTACAGCCGCCGCGCGATAGCCGCCGTCGTGAAACCCCGCGCGGCGAGCTGCAGCAACTCGAGGCCGCGGGGGGTCAGCACCGGGTCTTCGAGCTCGCCGAGGCGAGGCTGAGGAAGTGCCCGATCTCGTGGCCGATCCCGCTCAGCGCTCGGGCCATCCGCCCCGAGCGCTCGATCGGCTCGTCGGAGAGGAACTCGAGGACCGCGAGCGTCTCGTCCACGAAGACGGCCGGCACGGCCAGCGCCCCGCGGAGTCCCGCACGCTCGATCGCCACCTGCCGGTCGGCACGCCCGCCCTCCGACGCCTGCGCCGAGATGACGGGCTGAAGGCCCGCGAACGCCCGTCCGAGCGTCGCGTCGCCGACGCCGGGCCGCCACTCGCGCGTCGCCGCCGCCACCGCCTCGAGGCGGGGCGACGGACCGTGCCAGATCGCGCGGGCCACGAGGGTCGCGCCGTCGGGCACCCAGAACGCGCCGAACGGCAGCTCCATCGCGTGCGCGACACGCTCGAGCAGGCCGGGCGCCCCCTGGTCGAGCGAGGTCCAGCGATCGAGGCCGCGCGTAACCGCCGCGTGCGCGGCAAGCTGACGATCAAGGCGCCGCAGCGAGGAGACGTCCTGCACCGATCCCACGATGCGACGTGGCAGGCCGCCGCGCGGCTCGATCTCGGCCACCGTCACCCGCAGCGTGCGGTTCGTGCCGTCGGCGGCGACGATCCGGTACTCGAGATCCGGGTCGGCGTGCCCGCCTGCGGCCATCGCGCCGATCGCCTCCTGCACGAGCGGGCGATCCTCATTCCCGAGATCTGCTCGCTGTGATCGAGGAACGCGAGCCGGCGGGCCGCACGCACCATCTCGTCGGCGTTCACATACTGGACATACGGGCGCCGAGCGCACCGGGCGCTGGTTAATCTTCGATGTGGGGCGAGCCCGGCGCGCGAACGTTCGCCGGCTCAACCGCGCGACCGCGCGCGCAGCCGTCCCTGACCACCGGGCGCCCGCGAGCCAGCTTGGATCGATTGGGCGAGCAGCTGCATCGGGTGCAGCAGCGGCACGCTCCTCGCCCTTGCGGCGCAGGTGCGCGGCGATCTGCAGCGTGCAGCCGGGGTTGGCGGCGGCGATCGCCTCGGCGCCGGTCGCGATGAGGTTGTCGGCCTTGCGGGCGCCGAGCTCGGCGGCAGCCTCTGGGCGCGTGAGGTTGTAGATCCCGGCCGAGCCGCAGCACAGCTCCCACTCCTTCGGCTCGACGAGCTCGAGGCCGGGGATCGTCCTCAACAGCTGGCGCGGCTGCGAGCGCACGCTCTGCGCGTGCGCGAGGTGGCAGGCGTCGTGGTAGGCGACCTTCATCGCGACCTCGCCGCGCCGCGCGCGCGGAGCCACGCTCGCGAGCAGCTCGTGGACGTCGCGCGCCCGTGACGCGAGCACCTGCGCGCGCTCGCTCCACTCCGGGTCGTCGCGCAGAAGGTGGCCGTAGTCCTTGATCGCCGAGCCGCAGCCGGCGGCGTTGACGACGACGTGGTCGTACTGCTCGAAGGCCTCGATCGTGGCCTTCGCGAGCGGCAGCGAGTCCTCCTCCTGGCCGGCATGCAGGCCGAGCGCGCCGCAGCAGCGCGGTCCGCGCGGGCTGTGGACCTCGAAGCCCTCGGCGGCGAGCACCCGCACGGTGGCCGCGTTGACGTCGCCGAAGTACGCGCGCTGGACGCAGCCCTGCAAGAAGCCGACCGTGCCGCGCTGCTCGCCGACCGCGCGGGTGCGGGCCGGCAGGCGCTTGACCGTGTCGCGCAGCGTCACCGGCGGCGCGAGCTCGGACAGCGACTTCAGCACCGGGAAGCGGTCGAGCAGCCTCGAGCGCTGCGCCGCGCGGGTCAGCCCGAGCGTCCTCGCCGCGACGATCAGCGGCACCGTGGCGCGCAGCCGGCCGGGGTGCGGGAACGTCGCGAACAGCGCCTTGCGCAGGAGCTTCTCCTTGCCGCTGCGCTCGTGGCGGCGCTCGACCTGCTGGCGCGTGTCCTCGATGAGCAGGTCGTAGCGCACGCCCGACGGGCAGGCCGTGACGCACGCCATGCAGCCGAGGCAGTTGTCGAAATGCCCGACCATCGAGTCGGAGAGCTCGCTGCCCTCCTCCAAGCCGCGGCCCATGAGCACGATCCGCCCGCGCGGGGAGTCCATCTCCTCGTTCCAGAGCACGTACGTGGGGCAGGTCGGAAGGCAGAAGCCGCAGTGCACGCAGTCCTCGACGAGCTCCTGCTGCGGCGGCTTGTGGTCGTCGAAGGCGCGGTCGACGGGCGTGGCCGTCGTGTCCTCACCTGCGGTGTCGATCGGCGTCATCTAGATGCCTCCGACGAAGATGGCGGGGTTGCAGGTCGCGGTGGGATCGAAGCGCGCCTTGACGCGGCGCATGAGCACGAGCGCGCCATCATCGGTGTGATCCCACGGGTCGAGGTGCGAGCGCACGTATGCGGGCGCGTCGAGCACGACGCAGGGCGACGGCGCGAGCACCGTGCGGATGCGGGCGATCGCCTGCACGAGCTCGCCGGGCGCGGCGGGCGGCAGCGCGATCCACGAGACGCCGAGCGCGGCGCGCCCGACGAGCGTCGCGCCGGCGACCTGCGCCGCGACGCACGCGTCGGCGAGCTGCGACGCGCGGCCGGAGACGCGCACGACCGCGCCGCCCTCGGCGCTGCGCTGGGCGGCGCGCTGCGCCGCCCACAGCGGCTCGTCGTCCTCGGCGACGCCGGCCGCGATGCCCGCCGCCTCGAGCAGCGCCTGCGCCGCCACCGCCTGCTCCGCCGCGGCAACGCCCCCGAAGCGGGCGAGCACGGTCCCCCGTAGGTCGTCCCAGCAGACGTCGAGCGACTGCAGCTCGAGCGAGCTGTGCGAGAGCGCCTCGGCGGCGCGGGCGAGCTGCGCCGGGTCCTCCGTCGTGCCGGTCGCCGTCGCCTGCGCGCGCGGGCGGGGATGCAGCCGGACCGCGACCTCGCAGATCACGCCGAGCGTCCCGAAGGAGCCCGCGAAGAGCTTCGCGAGGTCATAGCCGGCGACGTTCTTGATGACCTTGCCGCCCGCGCGTGCGAGCGTCCCGTCGCTCAGGGCCACGGTCACGCCGAGGACGAGGTCGCGCGGCGCGCCGTAGCGGTGGCGCAGCGGGCCGGAGTCGGCCGAGGCGATCGCGCCGCCGACCGTCGCGCCGTCGGCCGCGCCGGCGCCGAGCGGCGGGTCGAGGGCGAGCATCTGGCCCGCGACGGCGAGCGTCTCGTCGAGCTCGCGCAGCGTCACGCCGGGCTGGACGATCGCGGTGAGGTCGCCCTCGTTGTGCTCGACGATCGCGTCGAGGCCCGCGGTGTTGAGCGTCAGGCCGCAGCTCGCGCCGGGGTGGCCCCAGGGCTTCGTGCCGCCGCCCGCGATCCGCACCGCCGTGCCCTCCCGCGCGCAGGCGTGCAGCAGCTCGGCGGCGTCGGCGGCCGACTGCGGCGTCTCGCTGCGGACGGCGTGCGAGCGCGTGGTCACGATCGGGGGTTTCCCGGCTCGCGCGTCATCAGAACCGCTCCGCGACGCCGTCGCGCTCGAGCGGGTGGCGGCGGTAGGGGCCGGGCACCTCGCCGCACAGGCGCGGCGTCGGCATGACCTTGCCAGGGTTCGCGAGGCCGCGCGGGTCGAAGGCGCAGCGCAGCATCTGAAACGCCGCGAGGTCGGGCTCGTCGAACATCTTCGGCATGTAGCGCTTCTTGTCGACGCCGACGCCGTGCTCGCCGGTGATCGACCCGCCGGCGTCGACGCACGCCTCGACGATGCGCCCCGCGAGCTCCTCGGCGCCTTCGGCCTCGGCATCCCCGTCGTAGAGCACGAGCGGGTGCAGGTTGCCGTCGCCCGCGTGGAAGACGTTCGCGACCCGCAGGCCGTGCTCGTCGGCGAGCTCTTGGATGCGCGTGAGCACCTCGGGCAGCTTCGTGCGCGGGATGACGCCGTCCTGGACGTAGTAGTTCGGCGCGAGCCGGCCCATCGCGGCGAACGCGGCCTTGCGCGTGCGCCAGATCTGCGCGCGGTCGGCGTCGTCCTGCGCGATGCGGATGCTCAGCGAGCCCTGCCGCTCGCAGATCGCGACGACGTCGTCGAAGCAGGCGTCGCACTCGGCGGCCGAGCCGTCGAGCTCGATGATGAGCGCCGCGCCGACGTCCGTCGGGAAGCCGGCGCCGACGGCCTTCTCGGCGGCCTGGATCGTGAGGTTGTCCATCATCTCGATCGCGCCGGGGATGACGCCGCCGGAGACGATCTCCGAGACCGCCTCGCCGGCCTGCGAGGTCGTGTCGAAGAACGCGACCATCGTCTTGATCGCCTCGGGCACCGGGATCACCCTGAGCGTGACCTCGGTGCAGATGCCGAGCGTGCCCTCCGACCCGACGAACGTGCCGAGCAGGTCGTAGCCGGGGTGGTCGAGCTCCTTGCCGCCGAGGTGGACGACCTCGCCGTCGGCGAGCACGACCTCGAGGCCCGTGACGTAGTTCGTCGTGAAGCCGTACTTGAAGCAGTGCGCGCCGCCGGAGTTCTCGGCGACGTTGCCGCCGATCGAGCAGACGATCTGCGACGAGGGGTCGGGCGGATAGAAGTGCGTCGGCCCGACCGCGAGCGTGACCTCGACGTTCGTCACGCCGGGCTGCACGACGATGCGCTGGTTGGGCAGGTCGACCTCGACGACCTTCGTCATGCGCGTGAGCGCGATGAGCACGCCCTGCTCGACGGGCAGCGCCCCGCCCGAGAGACCCGAGCCGGCCCCGCGCGCGACCCACGGCACGCGCGCGTCGGAGCACGCCTTGACGACGGCGCGGACCTCCTTGGTGGTGGCCGGCAGCACGACGACGCCGGGCGTCGACTTGTACTGGAGCAGGCCGTCGGACTCGTACGTGCGCAGCTGATCGGCGTCGGTGTAGACGTGCTCGCGGCCGCAGGCCTTGCGCAGGCGGTCGATCAGCGCCGGGGTGACGGGCGCGTGGCCGGGCAGCGCGGTGCTGGTGGTGGCGGCTTGCGGCGGGTTCATGGCGACGGCCGGCGCTTCGTTTCAAGCGACAGACAGGCGGTCGCCAGGCGCGGGCCGAAGCAGGGTAGTGCCCGAACGTCGCGCTTGTCTAAAGACCTCGCCGGCTCGCCGCCGCCGCGGCCGCGCCGCTGCGGCGCGCGTCAGGAGGGGGCTCGGCGGCGCGCGACGCGCTCGCAATCGCCGAGGACGATGTCGGAGACGTCGGCCAGCACGGTGTCGACGCCGCTGCCGCACGCGATCCGGTCGGGGATGCGGCGGTCGCGGGCGGAGGCGTCGCGCGCGTCGATGCGGTCCTTGCCGCTCCCGCCGCGGAAATCGGCGTCGCCGCGGCGATCGCGCAGGCGGTCGGCGCCGGGCCCGCCGTCGAGGCGGTCGCCGCCGCGGCCTTCGCGGGCCTCGGCGCCGCCGAGCCTGTCGGTGCTGTCCTCGCCTAGACGCTCGTGCCATCGGGGCTGACGGTCACCGCGCGCGGCGTGTCCCACGCTGTGCCGTCCTCGCAGTCGCCGTCCGTGCCGGTCTCCGAGATGCAGCCGGCCGTGCCGGGCTTCTGCCTGAGATCGCCGGGCGCCGCGGCGGCTTGCGAAGCTCCGGCGAAGGTGTAAATGCAGGCAGCGAGCAGCGCCACGCGCAGGAAATTCGACATTTGGCCGCTCCCCGTTGAAATGACGACGATTTCGCGAAGCGGGCGACGGTAGCTCGCACGGACGTGTTGTGCGGCAGTAACGTGCGGCCCCGGCGGGGGTACGCCACCTATTCCGTCGGGCCGACCGCGTAGCGTCGTGCTTTGCCAGTTTTCGAGAGGAGCGAGATGGCGCAACAGGAGTATGTGTTGGATGCCGAGCTGGTGGGATTCGAGAACGTGCGCCGTGTCATCGCGGTTCGCGGCGACTTGACGCTCGTCGACCTGCACTACGCCCTCCAGTCGGCGTTCGGCTGGGATGACGACCACCTCTACGCCTTCTGGCAGGGCGGTCAGTTCTGGACCAACGCGGACGAGCACTACATCCATCCGTGCGCAGGCGAGGAGCCGGTCGGCCCCGCCGAGCGCAGCGCCGCGATCCGGCTCGAGAGCCTCGATCTCGCCGAGGGCCGCTGCCTTGCGTACGTCTTCGACTTCGAGGACGAGTGGCGCGTGCGCCTCGAGGTGCAGGCCGTCATCGAGGACGAGCGGCGCCCCTCCCCGCGGCTCGTGCACGCCACCGGCGTCGCGCCGCTGCGGTACGCGCCCAGCGCAGCCTGAGCGCGGCCGACCAGCGCGGCGCCCGCTCAGGGCGCCACGCGCGCCGCCCTGAGCGGGCGCGGTCGCGGGTAGCCTCCTCGCTCATGCGAGCGCTCGCGCCGGGAGTCCGGCAGCTCGGCGGCTTTCCGCCGAACGCGATCAACGTCTACCTCGTCGGCGACGTGCTGGTCGACGCCGGCACGACCGCGGCGCGCAAGCGGATCCTGCGCGAGCTCGACGCCGCCGCCGTGGCGACGCACCTCGTGACGCACGCGCACCCCGACCACTTCGGCTCGAGCCACGCCGTCTGCGAGGCGCTCGACCTGCCGCTGTGGACCGGCGAGAACGATGCCGCGGCGATCGAGACCTCCGCGCGCGTTCCCCCGTCCGACACGCGGGTCGGGCGGCTGCTCGCGAAGGGGAAGCCGCCGCCGGCGCATCCTGTCGCGCGGCGGCTGCGCGAGGGCGACGAGGTCGCCGGCTTCACCGTGCTCGACGTGCCGGGCCACACGCCGGGGCACATCGCGCTGTGGCGTGAGGACGACCGGACGCTCATCGCCGGCGACGTCTTCTTCAACCTCCCGCGGCTCGGCTCGCCGCCGGGCTTCCTGACGGCCGACCCGGAGCGCAATCGCGCGTCGATGCGCCGGCTCGCCGAGCTGCGGCCGGCGCTCGCGCTGTTCGGACATGGCCCGCCGCTGCGCGATCCCGAGCAGCTTCTGCGCGCCGCTGCGAAGCAGTAGCGAAGCCGCATCAAGATTCGGCGGGCGCTGCCGACTACGAGGCGGATGACGGAATCCCACACCGACGAGCTGGTCGGGCTGCCGGACCGACGCCTCATGCGCCACGCGATCGAGCGTGCCCGCGAGCAACTGCGCGCCGGCGGGCCGCCGTCCGCGGTGCTGCTGATCGACGTCTTCGGCCTCGACGCGGCCGGCGAGCAGCCGGCGGCGGCGCTGGCCGTGCGGATCTCGGAGGCGCTGCACGAGGACGATCTCGTCGGGCGCTTCGGCGGCGACGTGCTCGTCGTGGTGGCGCGGGACGTCGCCGACGACATCGCCGCGCACGACTTCGCGGCCCAGCTCGTCGCCGCGATCGGCTCGTCCGCCGACGGCGCGGCGCACCGGGCGACGACGGGCGTCGCGCTCGTGCGCGATCCGGACGCGTCCGTCGCGAGCATCGTCGCACGCGCGGACGCCTCGCTCTACGCCGCGAAGAACAAGGCGAGCCGCGACGCTCGGGAGGGCGCCTTCGTCCCCTCGCGCGACCGCGCGGCGCTCGTCGAGGCCGCGTTCGACCGCTCGACGATGGAGGACTTCGACGTCTACTACCAGCCGATCGTCGACGTGCGCGACGGCTCGATCGCGGCGGCCGAGGCGATCCTGCGCTGGGACCATCCCGATCTCGGGACGATCGCGCCGAGCGAGTTCCTCGCGTCGGCCGAGCGGCGCGGGCAGATGGTGACGCTCGGGCGCTGGACGATCGACAAGGCGTGCGCGCAGACGATCCGCTGGGGCGCGACCCGCAACGGCATGCCGATGCGCACGTGCGTGAACGTCGCGGCGGCGCAGGTCGCCGATGCGGCGTTCGTCGAGGATCTCGCGTCGGCGCTCGCCCGCAGCGGCGCGACCGCGCACCAGCTCGCGTTCGAGGTCACCGAGGACGCGCTGGCCGCCGTCCCCGAGGACCTGCGGGCCGCGCTCGTCAGCGCGCGGATCTCGTTGATCCTGGACCACGCGGGGACGAGCGCGCCGTCGCCGGCGACCCTCGAGCAGCTGCCGATCGCGATGATCAAGTTCGACCGCTCGTTCGTCACGGACGACCACGCGGACGAGCCGTCGTCGATCCTGCGCTCGGCCGCGCAGCTCGCGCGGAGCCTGAGCCTGCCGTGCGTCGCCAAGGGCGTCGAGACGCGCGAGCAGCTGCAGGCCGTGCGGGCGTGCGGCGTGCCGTTCGCGCAGGGATACCTCTTCTCGCGCCCGCAGAGCGCGGCGACGATCGAGCACCTGGTGTTGCGCGAGCGGCCGTTCGCGTCGCTCGTGGCGCCGCCGCCGATGCTGCTCGGCGCGCTCGGGCTCGACCGCGACGACGCGCCGGCGATCCAGCTCGGCGCGCCGGCCGTTCCCTAGGCGTCCTCGTCGTCTTCGGGCGGCGCGAGCGACTCGGGCGGCAGCACGTAGTACTGCGCGCCACCGCCGCCGGCGGGCGTCTTGCCGCCGTGGACGACGATCAGCGGCTCTTCCTCGATACGTCCCCCGTGGGCGTCCACCCACGAGTCGACCATCGGGCGGTACTCCTCGGGAACGTCCTGACGGCGGATGGCGATCATGCCCTCCGGCCGGTTGGCCATGTTCGACAACGGCATGTCGAGCAGGCATTCGCGGATGAGATCGGTCATAGAGCCGACGCGCGGACTCGAACCGCGGACCCCTTCATTACGAGTGAAGTGCTCTACCAGCTGAGCTACGTCGGCAACGCCGACGCATGCTAGCGCCGTCGGTCGCGCGCTCGGCCGCAGCAGTGGTCGCCAGCTTCGGCCGAGCCATCCGAGGCAGAGCGACGGGCACCCCTCCTTCCCGGCATGAGCAGCACCGGCTATCACGGGTGATAGCGGGTGCTGCTCATCGCAAAAGGGACAGAGGGTTGCGCCGTCGGCGCGAAGGCGGGCGCGGCGCGCGGCGCGGCGGCGCGCGGCGCGAAGGCGCGGAGGCCGGCCGAGCGGCGCGCCCGGCGCGACCAAGGCGCGAAGGCGCGCGTGCGCGGTCTCCGCGGTAGGGAGGCCGACGCGGTCAGGTGGTTTGGGCCGTGGCTTCGCCCAGCGCGCGGGCCGCCACCTCGATCTCGTCGAGCGTCGTGGCCGTCGTCACGCCGTGAAGGCCCGCGCGGGCCGCCTCGTCCGCCGGCAGCGTGCTGCAGCCGACGATCGCGTGGATGGGCACGCCCGCCGCCGCCGCGCGGCGCGCCAGCTCGCCGACGACCTTGCCGCGCAGGCTCTGCTCGTCCAGGCAGCCCTCGCCGGCGACGACGAGCCGGGCCGCGCGCATGCGCTCGTCGACGCCCAGCGCGTCGAGCACCGCCGCCGCGCCGGGGAGAAGCTCGGCGTCGAACGCCGCCCACAGCCCGCCCGACAGCCCGCCGGCGGCGCCCGACCGCGGCACGCCGCGCGGGTCGCGCGGAAGCTGCTGCGCGAGGTCCGCCAGCCGCGACTGCAGCCGCGCGACGGTCGCCTCGTCGGCGCCCTTCTGCGGGCCGAACACGCGCGGGGCGTCCTCGAACGCCGTCTCGACGTCGCACAGCACGGCGAGCCGCGCGCCGCCCAGGCCGCCGCCGGCGCGGATCGCCTCGATCGCGCCGAGGCCGCCGTCGGTCGTCGCGCTGCCGCCGACCGCGACGAGGATCTCGCGCGCGCCGGCGCTCACCGCCGCGAGGATCAGCTCGCCCGTGCCGCGCGTCGACGCCGCCCACGCGTCGCGCTCGTGCTCGGCGACGAGCGCCAAGCCCGACGCCTGCGCCATCTCAACGATCGCCGTCTCCCCCGCCAACGCGAAGCTCGAACGCACGGGACGCCCGAGGGGATCGCTCGCGTCCACCTCGACGATACGCCCGCCAAGTCCCTCGGCCAGCAACGCCATCGTGCCCTCGCCGCCGTCGGCGACCGGGCAGCGGTCGGCGTCCCAGCCGGCCGCCGCGAAGCCTCGAGCGAGCGCGTCGCCAACGGCTGCGGCGTCGAACGTGCCCTTGAACGAGTCTGGAGCGACGAGCACGCGCACGTATGGGACGCTACAACGCCCATCTTCGCAACGGGCAGTCACTTCTTAGTGATATGGAAGATGGGTTGTGCGCGAGGCCTACCGACACGTAGGATCCTCCAAGTCCGGAGATATTGGGGGATCTCATGAGAGCACACGCGCTCCTGTTGGTGTCAATAACGTGCATCGCATTGATCGCAGCGGTCCCGGCGGAGGGCGCGGCAGGACGTCTTACCAGCCGCGCGCCCGTAACCGGGAAGAGCCAGCTCGCGAGCCTCTCTGCGATGCGCGCCGCGTCACAGGTCCCGCTCGAGGTTCGCTTCGACAAGGCATTCCCCCGCACGGTGCTCGGCGCCATATCGACGCCTGGTTCCAACCCGGACGCCCGTGCCCGCGCTTTTCTCTCAAGGTACCGGGCGATGTACCGGATCCGGCCCTCCGACACCGGCTTCATCACCGTGAGACAGCTCTCCCGCGGTCCGCTGACCACCGTCACCCTGCGCCAGACCTACCAGGGGATCCCCGTCTACGGCGGCGAGCTGTCGCTGATGATGGACACCACAGACGTTCGCGCGACATACGGGGGCATGTCGCCGGACATCCGGATCGATCCCAGCCCGAGGTTGACTTCGGGCCAAGCCGAGGCCCGCGCGCGCAAGGCGTCGCGCTCGACGCTATCCCGGCGAGGTGAGGCGTCGCTCGTCGTCTTCGATCCGGGCCTGCTCTCCAGAGGCCCATCGCGACCGCAGCTCGCGTGGCGCATCCGGCTCGGTCAGACCGAGTTCATGATCGACGCCGACGACGGCCAGGTGCTGCAGAGCATCTCGCTCACCGAAGAGGTCGACTTCGACCTCGATGACGCCAACGGCCAGAACGCGGCATCCACCTACTGCTACTGGTGGACGACGCAGGACGACCAGGTCGCCGACGAGGATGGAGTCGACCCGGCGCGAGCCGGAGACCCGGAGGTCACGCAGACCTGGGCGTGGATCAATCGGGCCTACGACTTCTACGCCGACACGGTCAAACGTGACGGCTTCGACGGGGACGACGGGTATCTCGAGGCGTACATCAACGCGTCCGTCCCGAACGCCTCGTGGAGCGACGAATGTGAGGCGATGCAGCATGCCACCGGCTGGCCCAGTCCCGACATTCTGGTGCATGAGTTCACCCACGGCGTGAACCAGCACACCTCCAACCTGCACCGGCGATGCCTGTGAGTACGACAACGACGGTGACGGCATCGACGACAACGACGACCCCTGTCAGTTCAAAGCCGGCGGCGGACAGGGCGACAAGGACGGAGACGGGCTCGGCGACCAGTGTGACCCGTGCCCGGATGGCAAGGATGTTGTCGTCGGGTACACGTCGCTCAAGCCCCCCAAGGCGCTCCTGAAGGACTCCGACGGGGATGGCATTCCGAACGGATGCGAGGGAAGCCGACCATACGGCAAGGGCATCATCGTGGTGACGCCAGACCCGTCAAATCCTGCCCCGGTGCCGCTGCTGTCGTCGAACGGGACGAGCACGGTGAAAGTCGCGACCACTGCGCGCAGCAGCACGCTCATCCCGATCGAACCCTGCCCGCAGCTGATCTGCGCGCCGCTCTCGCAAACCGGGCGCGGCGCGATCATCGACGTGTCCGGCGTCGGCGATCACGTGCGCGTCAGCGTCATCGACGACCACGGTGAGGTCGCCGCCAGCCGGCGACCGATGCCGCGCGGCGGGGGCGAGCGATTCCGCTGGTCTCCGCGCGGCGGCACGGCGTACTTCCTGCGCCTCGACACGAGCCCGGACTTCGACTCGCGCCGTCCCGACACGTTCAGCGTCGCGCTGTCTACGAGGGAGCGGCTGAGCACGCGCTGACGGCCACGCCGCGGCGCGACGCAGCGCGGGGCGCCATCAGCGAAGCTCCGCCGGTGAGCACGCCTGCCGACGCGCCGACGTTCGACCTACAGGCGCACTCGACGTGCTCGGACGGAGCGCTCGAGCCGGCCGCCGTCGTGGCCGCCGCGGCGGCCGCGGGGGTCGAGCTGCTGGCGCTCACGGACCACGACACGGTCGACGGCATCGACGAGGCGCTCGCGGCCGCGCGCGCGTGCCAGATCGACCTCGTGCCGGCGGTCGAGCTGTCGACCGTCGACGATCTCGGGGAGGACTTCCACGTCCTCGGCTACGGCATCGACCACCACGACGAGGCGCTCGGCGAGTGCCTGACGCACTGGCGCGCCGACCGCGCCGACCGGATCGAGCGCATGGCCGCGCTCCTGTGCGACCTGGGCCTCGAGCCCGACCGGGCGGAGCTCGACGCGCGCCTCGCCGCGGGCCGCCCGCTCGGGCGCCCGCACCTCGCGGCGGCGGCGGTCGCCGCGCACGGCGAGCGATTGGAAGCGGCCGGCCTCGCCGAGCCGTCGGCGTTCCTCGAGGCCTATCTCGTCCCGGGCCGCCCCGCCTACTGCCGCCGCGCGACGCCGACGGTCCCGGAGGCCATCGACGCGATCCACGCCGCGGGCGGCATCGCGGTCTGGGCGCACCCGTTCTTCGACCTCTGGCAGCCAAGCGAGGTCCGCGAGGCGCTGAGCCGGTTCAAGGACGCCGGCCTCGACGGCGTGGAGGCCTTCTACGCCACGCACGACCGCGAGCAGACGCAGTTGCTGACGCACCTCGCCTCCGACCTCGGCCTCCTGACCACCGGCTCGGCGGACTTCCACGGCCCGGCCCACCGCCACTTCAACCGCTTCCGCGCCTTCGACCTGCACGGCCTCGAGCCGAACCTCGGCCCGATCGCCTCGCAGGCGGGGGTGGTGCCGGAAACCGTCGATAGGCGACGGTTTCCGGCACCACCCCTAGCCCGAAAGCGTCCGCGCCAGGCGCGAGCCGAGCGCGTCCAAGGCGAGCTCCTCGTTCGGGTTGAGCTCGAACGCCGCCCGCGTGTCCTCGACGAGGCCCTGCGCGGCGCGCAACGCGCTCGCGCTGACGCCCAGCGCCGCGTCCTCGCGCAGCTCGGCGACGCGGTCGGTGTGATGGATGAGCTCCGGCGCGCCGTCGATGACGCACGCGACGTCGCGCAGCCAGAGCCCCACCAGCGCCAGGCCGCGGTGCAGCGCGACGGTCTGCGCGCGCCGCGCCGCCCGCTTCGCGCGCTCGCCCGCTTCGCGCCGCAGCCGCCCGTGATCCTTGCGGATGGCGTACTCGAGCTCGGACTCCAACGCCTCCTCGACCGAGGCCCCCGCCGAAGCGCCGGCCGCGCGCGCCCGCTCGAACAACGCCATCCACGGCCGCGCCGCCAGCTCGCCGCGCAGCGCGCCGCGCGCGACCGCCTCGGCTCCCGCCCGCAGCGCCGGCCCGTCACCCAGCGCCAGCGACAGCGCCCGCGACGCGTCGCCGAGCCCCAGCCGCGCGCACGCGTCGGCCGGCGCCGGGTCGACGCCGCGCTCGCGCAGGCGCGCCGCGATCTGCGCCGCCGACGGCGCGTCGAAGCGCACCACCTGGCAGCGCGAGGCGATCGTCGGCAGGACCTCCCCCGGCCGGCTCGTCAGCAGGATGAGGTGCGCGAACGACGGCGGCTCCTCGAGCGTCTTGAGCATCCGGTTGGCGGCCTGGTCGTTGAGCTCGTCGGCGTCCTCGATGACGAACACCCGCCGCGGCGCCTCGAACGGCGTGCGCGCCGCGCCCGCGACGACGGCCTCGTCGACGTCGCCGACGAGGATCCCCGCCGCGCTGCCCGGCGCGACCCACGTGAAGTCCGGATGCACGCCGTGCTCGATGCGCGCGGAGGCGCCGGCGGCGTCGGGCACGCCCTCGGTCAGCAGCGCTGCGGCGAACGCGCGCGCGACCGCTGCCTTGCCGCTGCCCGCGGGCCCGCAGAAGAGATAGGCGTGGTTGGGCGCGCCGCCGGGCGGCAGCGCCGCGGTGAGCACGGCGCGGGCATGCGGGTGGCGCTCGGTGCCGGGCAGCATGGCCGCGAACGGTACCGTCGCGGGGGTGCGCGGCCGGCTCATCACGATCGAGGGGCTCGACGGCGCCGGCAAGTCGACGCTCGCCACGGCGCTGCAGGCCGAGCTCGAGCGCCGGCGGCCGGTGACGCTGCTGCGCGAGCCCGGCGGCGTCGCGCTGTCCGAGCGCATCCGCGAGCTCGTCAAGGATCCCGAGCTGCGGTGCGACCCGCGCGCCGAGGCGCTGCTGTACGCGGCCGCGCGCGCGCAGCTCGTCGACGAGCAGCTCGAGCCGCTGCTGGCGGCGGGGACGTGGGTCCTGCTCGACCGCTTCGTCGACTCGTCGCTGGCCTACCAGGGCGCCGGGCGCGGGCTCGGCGTCGAGGAGGTCGCGACGCTCAACGCGTTCGCGACCGGCGGCATCGCCCCGGACCGCACGCTCCTGCTGCGCATCTCCCCCGCGAAGGGCCGCGCCCGCCTCGCGGGCCGCGACGAGGCGCCCGACCGCCTGGAGCTCGAGGCGGAGGCGTTCTTCGCCACGATCGCGGACGCGTACGACGCGCTCGCAGCGGCTAACCCGGAGCGCATCCACGTCCTCGACGCCGACTCCCCGCCCGACCAGGTGCTGTCGCTCGCCCTCGATGCGCTGGCAGACCTAGACTCCGAGCGGTCTTGAGCGCCCCACCCGAATTCGAGGTCGAGCGCTTCGAGCGCGTCGTCGCCGGCTCCGGCACGGTCCTGCTGCGCATCTCCGGGCGCTGGCGGGCCGAGAGCCGCGAGCGGCTGGCGCCGCCGATGCTGCTGCTCGACGACGGCCGCCGCACGCGCCGGCTCGCGCCCCTGCCCGGGCCCGACGACTCCGCGCCGCTCGCCGGCCCGGATCCGCCGTCGTGGCGGGCCGCGTTCACGGTCCCGGCTTCGCAGCTCGAGGACCGCCGGCTCGCGTTCGCCCTCGAGACGGGGCGCGGCATCATCGACCTGCCGCGGCCGAAGGAGGCCGCGGCCCGCACGCCGAAGGCCCCGGCCGCGCCCGACCGGCCCGTCGACGCCGGCGCCCTGCGCGAGGAGCGCCGCCGTCGCGAGACCGCTGAGCGCGCGGCGGAGGAACGCCGCCAGGCGATGAAGGCGCTCGAGGGGCGCCTCGAGAACGAGCGTAGGGCGCGCGGCGCCGCCGAGACGGCCGCCCGCGAGGCCCGCGACGAGCTGGCGCGCCTGCGCGTGCAGGCCGACGCGGCCGTCCGCGGCGGCGAGCGCGAGACCCGCGAGCTGACCGACCGCGTCGCGTTTCTGGAGCAGGCACGGGCGGCGGCCGAGGAGACCGCCCGGCTCGCGCGCGAGGAGATCGCATCCGCCCGCGAGCGCCTCGACGAGCGCATCTCCGCCGAGCGGGCCGCGCGCCAGCAGCTCGACGCCGCGGTCGCCGCGCGCGAGCGCGATGTCGGCGCGCTGCGCGCCGAGGCCGAGCGGATCGCGCGCGACGCGGCGCTCGAGGTCGAGCAGGCGCGTGCCGAGGCGCAAGCCACCGCCGACGCCGCCGCCGCGGAGGCCAAGGCCGCGCGCGCCGAGGCCGATAAGGCCGCCGTCCGCGCGGAGGCCGCGAGCCAGGCCGCCGCCCAGGACGCGAAGGTCGCCGCGCGGCGCGCGGAGGCCGCGATCCAGGCCGCGCGCGACGAGGCCCGCCGGGCGCTCGAGCGCGAGCAGGCCGACCTTCGCGAGCAGCTCGAGCGCGACCGCGAGGAGGCCGCGCGCGAGCGCGAGCGCGCGGCCGCCGCCGCGCGCGAGGCGGGCGAGCGCGAGGCCGCCGCCGCGCGCGTGCGAGCCGAGCGCGCGGCAGCCGATGCGAAGGGCGCGAAGGGCGAGCTCGCATCGCTGCGCGCGCGGGCCGACGCCGACGCCGCCGCCCTCGAGATCGCGCAGGCCCAGTCCGCGGAGATCGCCGCCGAGCTCGAGCGGGCGCGCTCGCAGGCGAAGGCGCTCGAGGGCGCGCATGCGTCCGCCGAGGCGCTTGCCGCGCAGCGCACGGAGGAGCTGGCCGAGGCGCGGGCGCGCGCCGAGGAAGCCGATGCAGCGCGCGAGGAGGCGAGCGCGGCCGCCGCGGCGGCGGCCCGCGACCTGCAGGCCGCGCGGCGCATCCAGCGCGAGCGCGACGACGCCGTGGTCGCGGGCCGCGAGGCCGCCGACCGCGCCGACCGCGCGCTGGACCGCGTCCGCAAGCTCGAGCGCGAGCTGAAGCTCACGCGCGAGCAGGCCGGCGAGACCGCCGGCGCGTACGACCGCGCGCAGGCGCAGGCGGCCGCGCTCGAGGCGGCGCAGGCGGATGCCGAGCGGCTTGTCGGCCGTGTGGCGGAGCTCGAGCAGGCCGCGCAGGCGCGCGAGCGCGCGGCGTCGGACGCCGCGGCGGCGCACGAGCGCGCCCTGCGCGACGAGCGCGCGCACGCCGAGCAGGCGCTGGAGGTGGCGACGAAGCAGCTGCGGGCCGAGGCGCAGCGCGCCGCCGCGCTCGAGGCGAGCGCGACGCGCGCCGCCGAGGAGCACGCCGAGCGCGAGCGCGAGCTGGCAGGCGTCGCCGAGGAGCTGCGCGCGGCGTTGCGGGAGCAGGAGGAGCGCGAGCGCGAGATCGGCGCCAGCGCCGAGGAGCTGCGCGACGTCGCGCGGGAGCGCGCCTCGCGCGAGCGCGCGCTGGCGACGCGCGCTGCGGAGGCCGAGCGGCGGCTCGCCGAGATCGAGGAGGCGGAGGCGGCGGCGCGCGAGCGGCGGGCGGTCGAGACGCGCGATCGTGCTGCGGCCATGCAGGCGGCGACGGCGCGCGTGGCGGCGCTCGAGGCCGAGATCGAGCAGCTCGCGTCCGAGCACGGCGAGGTCGGCGCGCAGGCGAGCAGCGCCGCCGAGCAGCTCACCGCCGCGCGCGCGGAGCTGCGCGACGTCGAGACGCTGTACGAGCAGGAGGCGACCGCGCGCGAGGAGGCCGACCGTCGCGCCGCCGAGGCCGACGCGGAGCGCGAGGTGCTCACGGCGGCGCGCGAGGACGCCGAGCAGCGCGCGGCCGCAGCCGAGGCGCGACGCGAGGAGCTCGCGGCCGAGCGCGAGGCGGCCGAGCAGCGCGCCGCCCGAGGCCGAGGCCCAGCGCGAGCTGCTCGCCGCCGCGCGCGAGGAGGCCGAGCAGCGCGCGGCCGAGGCCGAGGCCAGGCGCGCGCAGGCCGCCGCCGCCGCAAAGGAGGCCGCCGCGGCGCGCGAAGCCGCCGAACGGCGCGCAGCGCAAGCCGACGCGCAGCGCGAGCAGGCCGCGGCCGCGCAGGAGCGGCTCGCCGCGGAGCGCGAAGCGGCCGAGCTGCGCGCGAGCGAAGCAGAGGCGCAGGGCGAGCAATCCGCCGCCGCGCGCGAGCGGATCGCGGCCGCGCGCGAGCAAGCCGAGCGCCGCGCGGCGCAGGCCGAGGCGCAGCTCAACGCCGCGCGCGAGGCGGCGGAGCAGCGCGCCGCCGAAGCCGAGGCGCAGCGCGAGGAGGCCGAGGCCGCGCGCGCCGCCGCCGAGCAGCGCGCCGCCGAAGCCGAGGCGCAGCGCGAGGAGGCCGCCGCCGCAGGCGTGCAAGCAGACGCCGCGCGCGCAGCCGCCGAGCAGCGCGCCGCCGAAGCCGAGGCGCAGCGCGAGGAGACCGTCGCCGCGGGCGCGCAGGCCGACGCGGCGCGCGCAGCCGCCGAGCGCCGCGCCGCCGAGGCGGAGGCCCTGCTCGAGGAGGCCGCCGCCGCGGGCGCGCAGGCGACCGCCGCGCGCGCCGCCGCCGAGCAGCGCGCGGCCGAAGCCGACGCGCAGCGCAAGCAGGTCGCCGCCGCGCGCGCGCAGGCCGAGCAGCGCGCCGCCGAGGCCGAAGCCCAGCGCGAGGAGGCCGCCGCCGCCCGCGCGCAGGCCGAGCAGCGCGCCGCCGCCGCCGAAGCGCAGCTCGACGCAGACCGAGGAAGCCGTCGCCGCCCGCGCGCGCGCCGCCGAGGACGAAGCCGCCGAGCTGCGCGAGGCCCTCGCGGCGGCGAAGCAGGCCGCCGGCGCCGAGCGCGAGCAGCGCGTCGCGGCGCTCGCCTCGGCCGAGCAGGCCGGCGAGCTGCGCGCGCGGCTCGAACGGCGCGTCGCCGAGCTCGAGCCGCTCGAGCGCAACCTCGCCGAGCTGCAACAGCGACTCGACGCGACGCTCGCGACCGCCTCGCGCATCCCCGAGCTCGAGGCGGAGCTCGCGACGCTGCGTTCGAGCGAGGAGCGGCTGCGCGAGACGAGCGAGGCACGCGCGACCGCGATCGAAGGCGAGCTCGCGACGCTTCGCACCCAGGCCCACCGCGCGACGAAGCTCGAGGTCGAGCTGCACACCGCTCGCGAGCAGGCGCGGCGCGCGGCCGAGCTCGAGCAGCAGGTCGCGGAGCTCAGCGCCCGCGCCGCGACCGCCGCCGAGCTCGAATCCCGCCTCGAGGCGACCGCCTTCAGGGTCGCCAAGCGCAACAAGGAGCTCGAGGTCGCGCGCGAGGAAGCCGCCGCGCAGGCCGCCGAGGCGGAGACCGCGCGCGAGCGGGCGGCCATCGTCGAGGCCGACCTCGACGCCGCGCGCCAGCAGGCGGCCGCCCGCGGCGCCGAGCTCGAGACCGCGCGCGAGCAGGCCGCGACACGCGACTCCGAGCTGCAGTCCGCCCGCGAGCGCGCCGCCGCCCGCGAGACCGAGCTCGAGCAGGACGCCGCCGAGCGCGAGGCGCAGATCGCGCAAGCCGCGAAGGCGCGCGAGCAAGAGCTCGAGGCGGCCGCCGCCGCCCGCGAGGAGGAGCTGAAGACCGCCGCGGCGGCGCGCGAGGCGCAGCTCCTCCAAGCGGCTCAAGCGCGCGAAGCCGAGCTCACGCAGGCCGCGGCAGCGCGCGAGGCCGAGCTGCGCAGCGCCGCCGAGGCGCGCGAGGCCGAGCTCGCCGCCGCCGCCAGCGAGCAGGAGCAGGCGCTCGTCGCGCAACTCGACGCCGCGCGCGCGGAGGCCAGCGGCAAGGCCGGCGACCGCGACGCCGCACTCAAGCGCGCGACCGAGCGCGCCGCCGAGCTCGAGGCGGCGCGGGAGCGCGCCGAGGCCCAGCTTCAGCAGGCGCGCACGCAGGCCGCCGCCGAGCTCGCCGCGGCTCGGACGAACGTCGCCGAGCAGCTCGAGGCGCTGCGCACGAGCTCGGCCGCGGAGCTCGACGACGTGCGCGCGCGCGCGGCGGCAGAGCTCGAAGCAGTTCAGACGCGCTTGGAGAACGACGTCGAGACCGCGCGGGAGATCGCGCTCGACCTCCAGCAGGGCAAGCTCCGCGCCGAGCAGGAGCGCGACGCGATCCGCCGCGACGCCGACGAGCACGCCGAGCAGCTACGACTCGCCCGCACCGACCTCGCCGAGCGCGAGGCCGAGCTCGAGCGCGCTCGCAGCGAAGCCTCCAAGCGCACGAGCGAAGGCGAGTCCGCGCGCTCCGCCGTCGCCGCCGCCGCGACCGCGCTCATCGCGCTGCGGACCGAGCGCGGCGAGCTCGCCGCACAGCTCCAAGCGCTGACCACGGAGCACACGGACGTCGTAGGGCGCCTTCAGGTCGCCGAGGCGCGTGCCGCCGAGCTCGCCAGCGAGCTGGCCAGGGCCGAGCGCGACAGCAGCGTCCTGCACAACGAGCTCGACGAGCTGCGCGCCGCGACGCGCGGCGACCAGCAGGCCGTCGTCGCGCTCGAGCAGCAGCTTCAGACGACGCACGCGCAGCTCACCGCCGGCAAGCAGCAGCTCGCCGCGGCAGTCGCGAGCCGGCAGGCCCTCGAGAAGCGCCTGGCCGATCTCGGCGGCGACGCCGCCGCACGCGCCGCCGCGCTCCAGCGCCAGCAAGAGGAGAGCGCGGAGGTCGCCGCCCAGCTCGCCGCCGCGCGCACCGAGGTCTTCGAGCTCAAGTCGCAGCTCACCGGCGAGGCCGACCAGCGCGCCGAGCTCGAGCTCCAGCTCGAGCGCGCGAGCGAGCACGAGCAGGCGCGCGCCGCCGAGCTGCGCGAGTCGCAGGAGCGCGAGCGGCGCACCGCCTCGGAGCTCGGCGCGTCGATCGCCGAGCGCGCGACCGTCGAGGCGTCGCTCCAGCAGGCGATCGCCGACGCGCAGGCGGCCGAGGAGGAGCGCCACGCGGCCGCCCGCCATACCGCGGAGCTCACCGCCGAACTGCGGCTCGCGCGCGACGAGCTCGAGGCCGCCGAGGCGCGCGGGACGGAGCTCGAAGCCGAGCTCGACGCGGCGATCGTGGCCGGCGAGCAAACCGCGGCCGAGCTCGCCCAGCTACGCGAGCTGGGCGGCGAGAGTGCCGCCGCGCTGCAGGAGCTCCAGGCCGAGACCGCCGCGTCGCGCGAGCAGGCGGCAGCGCTGCGCGCCGAGGTCACGAGCGCCGGCGCCCAGATCGACCGCCTCACCGACGAGCTCGCGGCGGCTCGCGAGGACGCCGGCGGCGCGCGCGCCGAGCTGGCGGCCGCGACCGCCGAGCGCGCCGCGGCGCAGGAGGAGATCGACGCGCTGACCGCGCGTCACGAGCGCTCCCAGGCCGACATCCAGTCCCTCACCGCGAAGGCGCAGGCCGCCACCGCGCAGGTCGCCGAGCTCGAAGCCGCGCGTGACGCCGCCGCGGCGCGCATCGAGGAGCTCGAAGCCGCGCGCGACGCCGCAGCGGCGCGGATCGAGGAGCTCGCCGCGGAGGGCGGCGACACCCAAGCCCGCGTCCAGGCGTTGTCGGCGCAGCTCGACACGGCCCGCGAGCAGATCGCGGCCGTCACGAGCCAGCGCGACGAAGCGCGCGGGCGGATCGAGGAGCTCGACGCGGAGGGCGCGCTCGTGCGCGGCCAGATCGAGACGCTGACCGACGAGCGCGACCGCGCCCGCGCGCAGATCGACTTGCTCGACGCGCAGCGCGCGAGCGCCGAGGAGGAGGTCGACGCGGTCGGCACCGAGCGCGACGCCGCGCAGGAGCAGGTCGCCAAGCTGTCGTCGACGCTGGACGACCTGCGCCGCGAGCGCAAGTCGCTGTTCGCCGAGCGCGACGACGCGCTCACCGAGATCGAGCGGATCGCCGGCGAGCTCGGCGCCCTGCGCTCGGATGCCGCGCAGCGCGCCGACGAGGACGCGGAGGTCCAGCGCGAGCTCGAGGACGCGCTCGCCAAGACGATCTCAGAGGTCGACCGGCTCGCGGCGCTCGAGGCCGCCCTCAGCGCCGACCTCGACGACGCGGTCGAGGACGTGAGCCGGGCCAACGAGCGCATCGCTCGCGACGAGCGCGAGCGCGCGGAGCTGCATCGCCGCCTGGAGAGCGCGATCGCGGCCGCGACGCGCGCCGAGGAGCAGGCGCGTGCCGAGGAGGCCGCGCGCGCGGCGCTCGAAGCGCGCATCGACGAGCTGTCGGAGGCCGGCGAGGAGGCCGGGCAGCAAGCCCAGGACGCGCGCGACGCCGCGCTCGCGGCGGCCGCCGAGGCCGCGGAGGCCGCGCAGGAGCGCGCCAAGGAGGAGGCCGACGCGCGCGCCGCACAGCGCGCCGCGGAGGATCAGGAGCGCGCGGCGACCCGCGAGCGCGAGGCGCGCGAGGCGCAGGACCGCGTCGCGCGGCGGCGCGCCGAGGAGGAGCAGCGCCGCGCCGAGGCCGAGGCCGAGCGCCGCGCCGAGGAGGCCGCGATGCGCGCGGCCACCGAGGAGCGGCGCAAGGAGCGCGAGGCCCGCCGCGAGAAGGAGAAGCGGCTCGCCGCGCTCGAGCGCAGCGCCCAGGCCGAGCGCAGCCCGGCGGCCGAGCGCAGGCGGCCGTCGACAGCACCCCCGCAGCGCCGGCGCGAGCCCGCCGCCGATCGCCGCGCGCCGGCCCGGCCGGCGTCGACGCGCGTCGCGACGCTGCCGCGCGAGCGCCCCGTGCGGATGCGGGCGAGGTCGCGCTGGCTGCCATCAGAGCTCGTCGTCGGGATCCTGCTCGTGCTTGTCGCGGCCGCTGCGGCGACGCTGCTCGTCCTCGGCGTCCTGCGCGTCGCGGTCACGTAGCTCGCGCCGCGGTCAGTCCGGCGTCGCGGCGCCCGGGACCGGCGGCTGCGCAGGCGGAGGCGTCACGGTCGCCCCCGGCGCCGCGGTCTGCGGCGTGCCCGCGGCCGGCCCCGCGGTCTGCGGCGTCGGCGTCACGGTGTTCGGCGCAGCCGTGTACGCCGGGCTGAGCGGCGTGCCCGTCGCCGTCGCCGAGCCGTTCGCCGGCACGCTGAAGAGCACGAGCCGGCCGACGAGCGCGAGCGTGCCGGCGCCGATCGGGTCGAGCTCGAGCAGCCGCTTCGCCGCCGCCTTCGCGCCGCGGCGGTCCGCGGTCTGAAGCGCCAAGGCCATGAGCCGCCGCCACGCCGTCACGTCGTAGGGCTGGCGCTCGACGGCCTGCAGCAGGTAGCGGCGCGCGTCCACCAGCCGCCCGCGGTTCTGCGCGAGGTTCGCGGCGGCGAGCAGCGAGGCCACCGAGGTCGGGTCCAGGCGCGCGCCGGCCTCCGCTTGGGCGGCCGCGTCCTGCAGCTCGGCGGCGTCCGCCTGCGTCGTGACCGCCAGCGAGTCGGTCGCCTTGGAGTCCGCCCACGCCGGCAGCAGCGACGACACGATGACGAGCCCGAGCACGACGCAGACCACGGCAAGCGCCGCCGCCCGCGGCGCCAGCGACCCGCTGTCGGGCGCGCGGAACGCGACGGGCGGGCGCTCCTCGCGGCGCACGGGCACCGCCGCCAGCACCCCGAGGAACAAGAGCGCCGGGACCGTCACCCCCGGGATGTCCCAGTCGAAGTCGACGATCCAGTGCACGAGGTACGCGCAGGCCGCCGCGAACAGCGCGACGGCGAGGTCGCGCTCGCGCCCCGCCGCCATCCCTCGCACCCGCGCCAGCGCCGCGAACAGCAAGAACCCCAGCGCGCCCATGCCGAGCGCAAGGCCGATCACCCCGGTCTCCGCGAGGAACTGCAACGGCACGTTGTGCGGTTGCAGGACGTCGAGCGGGACCTGGCGGTACATGAGGTGCGTCACTCCGGAACGAGCCCGCGCCCCAGCCGCCGACGGGCTTGTCGGTCCACGCGCCCGCGGCCTCCTTCCACCACACCCAGCGGTTGCCGGAGTTCGACGAGATGATCCGCGTCGGGTCGGAGTCCTTGTCCTGGCTCGTCTTCGTGAACTCGTGCCACGCGTCGTCGAAGAACTGCCCCGGGCCGCCCTTCGACGTCGCGATCCCCAGCACGACGATCAGCGCGAACACCGCCACGATCGCGCTCAGGCCCCGCCACACGAGCTGCGTGCTCTGCTCGCTCCACCGCGCGCGCTCCTCCAGGCGCAGCATCCCCCACGCGGCGATCAGCAGCCCGAGCAGGCTGCCCGCCATGACGAGGCACAGGATGATCCCGTCCGGCGTGCGCTCGTCGAGCGGGATGTTGATCCCCTTCAGCGCCGGCCGGGTGAACGCCAGCGACAGCACGGGGATCAGCGCGACGATCGTCGCCCCGAGCACCGCCAGCCCGCGCAGCCGCTGCCCGCCGAGCAGCGTCATGACGAAGACCGCGGCCATCAGCGCGACGAGGCCGCCGCGCGAGTACGTCATCCCGAGGCACGTAGTGAGCACGAACAGCGCGCTGATCCCCGCGCACCGCACGACCGGTCTACGCGTGACGTCGGTCGCCATCCGCAAGGCGATCGGCACCGCCAGCACGCACACGAGCCCCAGCGCGTTCCAGTACTGCAGCGGCTCGCGCAGGCGCGAGGCGAACGCCGTGTGGTCGAAGCTCACGCCGAGGACGTTCGCGCCCGGGATGAGCTTGCCGCCCAGCGCGTACAGCGCGCACAGCACCGCGACGACGAGCCAGCCCGTCGCCACGCGCTCGATCGCACGCGGCGCGCTGCACCCGACCGCGATCGCGAGCACCGCGACGAGCCCGTACGCGATGCCGCGGTTGACCTGCATCCACGTGTTGTCCGGCGCGACGGACCACAGCAGCGTGACACCGCACCACGCGGCGAAGCCGAACAGCAGGCCGACGCCGATCCACGCCTCGGTGGACGCGCGCAACGTCAGCGTGCGCGAGAACAGCCAGCCGCTCGCCGCGCCGATCGAGACGAGCGCGACCGCGATCTGCAGGCGCGGCTCCTCGGGCAGCCCGACGCCCCCGTGGGCGAAGACGGCGTACGCGCACGAGGCCACCAGGGCGACGAGGAGCGCGGTGCCCGGTTTCGGTCTGCGGCTGCGGGCCTGGACGCCCACGCGCGTGGCGACCCGTGCGCTGGCGGGGGTCGTAACGGCCATGGGTAAGGGCCGTCGATGCTAGCGTGAGGACCAGTGACGCGCCGCACTCTGCCGATCCTGCTCGTTCTCGGGCTCTGTCTCGCCTGGGCGGGTCCGGCCTCCGCGCGCGAGCTCAACGTCTACGAGAAGATGGTCGTCGAGCTCGTCGAGACCCAGCGCCTCGACGCCTGCCACTACACCACCGAGCAGCTCAAGAAGGCCAAGGCCTACGTCCCGATCGACGCGCAGCAGTACAACGCCGCGCTGATCGCCGCGTTCGACGACGCGATCGCCGCGCGCGCGCAGGGCGCCTGCAACAAGAAGAACCAGACCACGCCGCCGCCGGCCGCCGCGTCGCAGACCCCGGGCACGACGTCCGGCACGACGCCACCGCCGCCGGCCTCTGACACCAACGCGACGCCGCAGGCCCAAGCCCAAGCCCAGGCGCAGGTCGGGGGCGAGCCGCGGCAGGCGGCGGCCCCGCCGACCCCGAAGAGCGAGCCGACCGCCGCCCCGGCGATCGTCGCCGGCGACGAGATCGCGCTCGCCTCGAACATCACCGAGATCGCGCCCGAGACCCCCTTCCCGATGCTCGCGCTCGCGATCCTCCTCGCCGCGCTCGCCCTCTGCACGATCGCGTTCGGCGTCGTGCGCTGGTTCGCCTGGGAGCCGCGCTGGGCCGTGCGCTTCCGCCACGCCGCCGGCGAGGCCGGCTGGCGCGCATCCTCCACGTGGTCGGACTTCACCGACTACGTCCGTCTGGGACGCTAACCGCATGCCGCTGCTCGAAGGTCGCCGCCTGTTGATCACAGGAGTCCTCACCGAGGGCTCGATCGCCTACTCCGTCGCCAAGCGCGCGCAGGAAGAGGGCGCGCAGATCGTGCTCACGGGCTTCGGCCGCGGGATGCGGATCACGACGCGCATCGCCAACCGCCTGCCCGACCCGCCCGACGTGCTCGAGCTCGACGTCAACGACCCCGAGCACATCGCCGCGGTCGTCAAGGACATCGAGGGGCGCTGGGGCGCACTCGACGGGATCCTCCACGCGATCGCCTTCGCCCCGGCCGACGCGCTCGGCGGCGCGTTCATGGACACGCCCGCGGAGAGCGCGCAGACCGCCTTCCTCACGAGCGCCTACAGCCTCAAGGCCCTCGTCGCCCCGTTCGCCGACCTGCTGGAGAAGGGCGAGCACGGCTCGATCGTCGGCCTGGACTTCGACGCCACGGTCGCCTGGCCCGCGTACGACTGGATGGGCGTCGCGAAGGCCGCGCTCGAGTCCGTCAACCGCTACCTCGCCCGCGACCTCGGCGCGCGCGGGCTGCGCTCGAACCTCGTCTCCGCCGGCCCGATCAAGACGATCGCAAGCGGTTCGATCCCCGGCTTCGAGATGCTCGCCGGCGCATGGGACGCACAGGCGCCGCTGGCCTGGGACCCGAAGGACGCCGGCCCCGTCGCCGACGCCTGCCTGTTCTTGCTGTCAGGCCTCGCGCGCGGCGTGACCGGCGAGATCCTGCACGTGGACGGCGGCTATCACGCGCTGGGGGCGCCCTTGGCGCCACCCACCGAAGACGTGCCCCCGCCGAGCGAGTAGACCGCCCGCCACCACAGCTCGGCGAGCACGCGGATCGCCTCGTTGATGTCGCGCCCGCCGCGCAGCACCTCGACCGTCAGGTGGCGCTCGACCATCGCGCACAGCGCCTGGGCGGCGATCCGCGCGGAGATGTCGTCGGGCGCGATGCCCCGCTCCTGGTCGCGCTTGATCCTCGACTCCGCCCCAGCGACGAACCGCGAGACGTACGGCTCCCACTCCGACGGCAGGTGCTCGTGCTCGCCGTGCAGGCTCGCCGCGAGCATGAGGATGCGCCCGTTGCGGTTGACGACCGCGACGAACCGCCCGATCGCGAGGCGCAGCTCGAGCCGCGGCTCGCCAGCGCCCTCGAAGTAGACGGCGCCCGCCGCGTACATGTCCGTGAACGCCTGCTGGATGAGCCGGTCCATGACCGCGCGCTTGTTCGCGAAGTAGAAGTAGACCGTCGTGCGGCTGACGAACGCGCGGCGCGCGATCCGGTCGATCGTGACCTGCTCGTGCGATCCCTCACCCAGCAGCTCGCGTGCCGCCGCAAGGATCGCGTCCTCGGTGGCGTTGCGCGGCGCGAGCGTGATCTCGGCGGGGGGCGGTGTCATCTATGGGCTCCGAAATGCGCGGCGATGCGCTCGCGCGTCTGGGTGGGCTCGACGATCTCGTCGACGAAGCCTGCGGCGGCGGCGATGCCCACCGGCAGGTGCTCGGCCTCGTAGGCCGCGGCGAGCACGGCCGGGTCTCCACCGGCCGCGATCTCACGGCGTGCGGTGATCTCGATCGCCTGTGTCGCTCCCATGACCCCGATCCTGGCGCGAGGCCAGGCGAAGGTGAGGTCGTGTCCGAGGTCGCGGCAGTTCATGACGATGTGCGCACCACCATACGCCTGCCTCAGGGTAACGGTCACGCGCGGGACGTGGGAGACGGCAAACGCGCGCAACAGGTTCGCGCCTCGCCGCAGCACCGCCACGCGCTCCTGCTTGACGCCGGGGCGGAACCCGGGCGTGTCGGCGAGCACGACGATCGGCAGCCCGAACTTGTTGCAGAAGTCCACGAACCACGCGCCTTTGTCGGCGGCGTCGGCGTCCAGCGTGCCGCCGAGGTAGCGCGGCTGGTTGGCGACGACGCCGATCGGGCGCCCGTCGATGCGCGCGAGCCCGACGACCATGTTGCGCGCCCAGCGCGGGCTGAGCTCGAGCAGCTCGCCACTGTCGACGAGGTGCTTGATGACGAGCCGGACGTCATAGACCTTGCGCTGGTTCGTGGGCACGTGGCGCGCCGGATCGCCCGCCGGCGGCTCGCGCGGCGGCGTCAGCGGCAGCGCGCCGCCGGCCTTGCCGGGCAGGTGCGCGAGGACGTTGCGCACGAGGTCGCTCGCCGCGGTGTCGTCGACGGCGTCCAGGTGCGATACGCCGGTCTTCGCGTGGACCTTCGGCCCCCCGAGCTCCTCCGCCGTGACGATCTCGCGCGTCACGCGCTCGATGATCTTCGGCCCGGTGAGGAACATCCGCGACTCGGGCCCGGCCATCATCACGAGGTCGCCGAGGGCGGGCGAGTACGCCCCGCCGCCCGCGCACGGCCCGCCGATGACCGAGATCTGCAGCGCGTTCGAGCGTGACTGCGCGCGGAAGATCGACGCGTACGCCCCGAGCGCCGCGACGCCCTCCTGCAGCCGCGCGCCGCCGGAGTGCGGGAAGCCCACGACCGGCGCCCACGCGCGCTCGGCCATCTCCATCGTGCGCACGATCGTCTCGCCGCCCTTGGAGCCCAGCGACCCGCCCTTGAACGAGACGTCCTGCGCCCAGATGTAGACGGCGCGGCCGGCGACCTTGCCCGCGCCGGCGATGACGCCGTCGCCAACCGCCGAGCGGTGCGCGTGGAAGGTGCCCGAGTCGCAGAGCAGCTCGGCGCGTGCGCGCGCGAGCTTGACGGGCTCGGCGATGACCGACGCGACTACGGAGGGCGGCAGCGAAGCGCGGGCCCGGCCGGCGTCGGGCGCGCCGCCGCCCGCGCCCGCGGCTGCGGCGTCCGCAGCCGGAGCCGCCGCCGTAGCGGCGGGCTCGGGCACCGGCGCGGCGTCCTTCGCCTGCGGGGCGTTGCCGTTGGACTTCACATCGGCTCGCCGGGGCACCTGACGGTCACGCCTTTCTGATAGCGAGGCACGCGTTCTGGCCTCCGAAGCCGAACGAGTTGCTCAGCGCCAGCTCGAGCCCCGGCGCCTCACGCGGGCCGTCGGGGACGTAGTCCAGATCGCATTCGGGGTCGGGCTCTTCGAAGTTCAAGGTCGGCGGCAGGATCCCTCGGTTCAGCGCGCACAGTACGGCCACCGCTTCGACCGCCCCGGCAGCGCCGAGCAGATGCCCGATCGCGGACTTCGTGCTCGAGACCGGCGGCGCGCCACCGTTGAACACGTTGTGAATCGCCTTCGTCTCGATCTTGTCGTTGAACGGGGTCGACGTGCCGTGGGCGTTGATGTAGCCCACGTCGCTCGGGTCGGCCCCGGCGTCGGCGAGCGCCGCGAGCATCGCCTTCGTCGCGCCCATCCCGGTCTCGTCCGGCTGGGTCATGTGGAACGCGTCGTTGGACGCGCCGTAGCCCACGACGTAGCCGTAGATCTTCACGCCGCGCGCACGTGCGAGATCGCCGCGCTCGAGCACGAGGCAGCCCGCGCCCTCGCCCATGACGAAGCCGTCGCGCTGCTTGTCGAACGGGCTCGAGATGCCGCGGCGCGAGAGCGCGCCCATGCGCTCGAAGGCGGCCATGCACAGCGGCGTCATCCCCGCTTCGGTGCCGCCCGCGACGACGACGTCCGCCTCGCCGCGCTCGATCATCCGCTTCGCCTCGCCGATCGCGTGGCTGCCGGTCGCGCACGCCGACGACACGCTGAAGCCGGGGCCGTGCGCGCCGAGCGCGATCGCGATCATGCCGGCCGCGGCGTTGGGCATCATCATCGGGACGAACAGGGGCGACACCGCGCGCACGCTGCGGCCGGCCTCGTGGAACTTGACGCACTCGGTCTCGAGCGTCAGCAGGCCGCCGACGCCCGTGCCCATCAGGACCGCCACGCGCTCGGGGTCGACGTCGCCGGGCAGGTCGGCTTCTGCCGTGGCCTGTGCCGCGGCGGCAACCGCGAGCTGCGTGTAGCGGTCGGAGCGACGCGCATCCTTCGGCGTCATCGCGACCGTCGGATCGAAGCTCGAGCACGGGGCGCCGGCCAGGTCGGAGCAGTCGAGTTCCTCGACAATGCCCGACCGGCGATCGATCAAGGCATCGAAGAACGCGTCCGCCCCCTCGGCGATCGAGGAGACGACACCGCGTCCGACGATGGCGATGTCGACGTTCTCGCCGGGATGTGTGGACGCGCGCGGGGTCACGCGGGCGCCTCCTCCTTGGCGTCGGCCAGGCGCATCGTGAGCTCGATGGCCGCGCCGACGGACTCGATCGGCTTGAGGTCGTCGTCGGAGATCGTGATCGCGAACTTGTCCTCGAGCGCCTTGACGAGCTCGACGAGATCGAGCGAGTCGACGTCGAGCTCGTTCCACGTGTCGTCGGGCTTGGCGTCCTTCGCGCCGGGCACCTTGATCGCTTCGAGCTGCTCGCGGATCTCATCGAGGACTTCTGCTTCGGTTACAGCCATAGGGTTCTCCTTCTCATGCGGCCATCGCGCCGTCTACGGCGAGCGTGGCTCCGTTGACATATGCCGCGCCCTCGGAACAGAGGAAGGACACGGCGTGGGCGACCTCTTCGGGCTGCCCGACGCGGCCGGCGGGAACGCCGGCCACAAGCTTGTCGACGATCTCCGTCGTCATGTCGGTCTCGATGACGCCCGGCGTCACCGCGTTGCAGGTGATGCCCTTGCGGGCCATCTCGCGCGCGACCGTGCGCGTCAGGGAGAGCATCCCGGCCTTGGCGGCGCCGTAGTTCGACTGCCCCGGGTTCGCGTGCAGGGCGACGACCGACGAGACGTTCACGATCCGTCCCCAGCGCGCCTTGAGCATGTCGTCGAGCGCGCGGCGCGTGCAGTGGAAGGCGCCGTTGAGGTTCGTGTCGACGACGGCCTCCCAGTCCTCGGCGCTCATGCGGATCGTCAGGCCGTCGCGGCGCTCGCCGGCGTTGTTGACGAGCACGCAGATCGGCCCGTGCTCGTTGCGAACCCGATCGAACGCTTGCTGCACGGAGTCGGCGTCGCCGATGTCGGCTTGGACGTCGCCGCTCGTGCGGCCGAGCGTGACGACCTTGTAGCCGTCTTCGGTGAGCCTGCTTGCGATCGCGGCGCCGATGCCTCGCGAGCCGCCCGTGACGAGCGCGACGGCGTTCTCAGGCGGTGGCATGGACGCGCTCCTTCCACGACATGACGCCGGCGCCCCAGGCGAAGCCGGCGCCGAACGTCGCCATCGCGACGACGTGGCCGGGCTTGAGCTTGCCTTCCTGCTCGGCCTGGCAGAGCGCGATCGGGATCGACGCGCTCGAGGTGTTGGCGACGAGGTCGACGTTCATGATGACCTTCTCCTCGGGCACGCCGAGGCGGTGCGCGGCGGCCTCGATGATGCGCGCGTTGGCCTGGTGGGCGACGAAGACGTCGATGTCGTCGATGCCGATGCCGGCGCGCTGCGAGCGCGACCTCGGTCGCCTCGACCATCCGCGCGACGGCGTGGCGGTAGACCTCGCGGCCCTCCATCCGCAGCAGCCGCTCCTCCATGTCGACGTAGAGCAGGTCGGAGTGGCGGCCGTCGGAGCGCAGCTCGAACGTCGAGATCCCGTGCTCGATCTCGTCCGCCGCGACGACGACCGCGCCGGCTCCGTCGGCGAAGAGGATCGCGGTGCCGCGGTCGGCGTGGTCGGTGATGCGGCTCAGCGCTTCGGCGCCGCAGACGACGACGAGGTTCGCGCGGTGAGACTCGACGAGCGCCGCCGCTTGGTCGAGCGCGTAGAGGAAGCCCGCGCACGCGGCGTTGAGGTCGACCGCGCCGGCGAGGTCGCAGCCGATCTCCTGGGCGACCGCGGGCGCGAGGCCCGGCATCATGCGATCCGGGGTGAGGCTGCAGACCATGACGCGGTCGACGTCCTTCGCTTCGCGGCCGGCGTCCTCGAGGGCCATCGTGCAGGCCTCGGCGGCGAGGTTGGCGAGCGTGCGCGAGCCGTTGAGCAGGCGGCGCTCGCGGATGCCGGTGCGCCGGATGATCCACTCATCCGTCGTGTCGAGGTTCTTCGTGAGATCGGCGTTCGTGACGATCTCCTCGGGCAGCGCGGCTCCGATGCCGATGACGCCGGCCTTCACGCGGCCGCCCGCAGGGTGCGCTTGACGAGGCCGCGCAGGACGGCCCCGGGGCCGCACTCGACGTAGTCCGTCACGCCCATCGCCTGCAGGGCGAGCAGGATCTCGCGCCAGCGCACGGGCTTCAGCAGGTTCTCGGCGAGCTCTCGCCTGACGTCCACGAACTCCTTGGTGCTGCCGTTGGACAGCACGGGGAACGCGGTCTCGTGGATCGTCGTGGCGTCGAGCGCTTGCCGGAGTCTTGCGGCGGCGGGCGCCATGAGCGGCGAGTGGAAGGCGCCGCCGACATCGAGCTTGCGGCCGCGGCAGCCGATGCTGTCGGCCCTCTCGACCGCCTCGTCGACCTGCTCCATCGCGCCGGAGAGGACGATCTGGCCGGGGGCGTTGTCGTTGGCGAGCGACAGGCCGAGCTCGGCGGCGAGCTCGAAGACGTCCTCGCGCTCGCCCTTGAGCATCGCGACCATGCCGCCGCGCCGGGCCTCGGCGGCGTCGGACATCGCCTCGGCGCGCTCCTTGACGAGCAGGACGGCGTCGTCGAAGTCGATCGCGCCGGCGGCGGTCAGCGCGGCGTACTCGCCGAGCGAGTGGCCGGCGGCGGCGAGCGGGAGGTCGTAGCCGGCGGAGGCCCACTGGCACATCGAGCAGAGAAACAGCGCGGGCTGGTGCGAGCGCGTGCCGCCGTCCTGCAAGTCCTCGAAGGGGTCGAAGCCGAGCAGCTCGATCCCGCGCTTGAGCAGCGGGTTGTCGCGGTGGGGCTCTTCCATGCCCACGGCATGGCTCCCCTGGCCCGGAAAGAGCAGGGCGATGGTGTTGTAGGACGAGGTCATTCCACATAGACCTACTTCATCGCGCGCGATCGTTACCGATCTGGGCGGGATGTTCGACGGATCGGACGATCGTGTCGAAATGCCACGAGCTCCCTCGATGGGTCGCCGATCGTGCTAAACGACCCGTCTTTGCGCCCCTCGCCGAGTACAATTTCCCGAAGGAATCTCCGCAGTTTCGGCATCCGATCGCAGCGTCGACGCTTTGCCGTCCACCCGGCTCGATAGGTTCATCCGTCCGCTCGCAAGCCGAGCAAAACTGCCGCAAACAGCGGGATTCCAGCGGTGATCAGGAGAGGAGCAGGTCGATGGAAGGCAGCTCGCAGACCCCTTTTTTCAATGACGTGACGGCCGGCGAGGCCCTTTCCGTCAAGCGCTTCTTCACGTCCCCCGGCCAGCACGCGTTCGACACCGTGGAATGGGAGACGCGCGACGCGCGCATCGCGCACGGCGACCGCGTCGCCTTCGAGCAGCGCGACGTCGAGTTCCCCGAAGACCTGGTCGCAGAACGCGACGAACATCGTCGCCCAGAAGTACTTCCGTGGCCAGCTCGGCTCGCCGTCGCGCGAGTACTCGGTCAAGCAGATGGTCGGCCGGGTCGCGGGCACGATCGCCGACTGGGGCCGCTCGCGCGGGTACTTCGCGACGGTCGAGGACGGCGACACGTTCGAGTCCGAGCTCGCGTACATCCTCGTCCACCAGATGGCGGCGTTCAACTCGCCCGTCTGGTTCAACGTGGGCTTCGAGGAGAGCCCTCAGGCGAGTGCTTGCTTTATCCTAAGTGTTGAGGACGATATGGAGTCAATCCTCGATTGGAACACGAAGGAAGGGAACATCTTCCTCGGCGGTTCCGGGTCGGGGATCAACCTCTCGAACATCCGCGGTTCGATGGAGCCCTTGTCGAAGGGTGGGACCGCATCGGGTCCTGTCTCGTTCATGCGCGGAGCCGATTCATGGGCCGGGACGATCAAGTCGGGCGGCAAGACGAGGCGAGCGGCGAAGATGGTCGTCCTCGACATCGATCACCCGGACATCCGCGAGTTCATCTGGTGCAAGGCCAAAGAGGAGAAGAAGGCCAACGCGCTGCGCGACGCCGGCTTCGACATGTCGATCGACGGCGAGGGCTTCCGCTCGATCCAGTACCAGAACGCCAACAACTCGGTGCGGCTCACCGACGACTTCATGCGCGCGGTCGAGAAGGGCGAGGACTGGCACCTCATAGCGCGAACCACCGGCCAGCCGATCGGCGACCCGATCCCAGCGCGCGAGCTCATGCAAGACATCGCCGAGGCGGCGTGGCAGTGCGCGGACCCGGGCGTCCAGTACGACACGACGATCAACCAGTGGCACACGTGCCCGGTGTCCGGTCGCATCAACGCGTCCAACCCGTGCAGCGAATACATGCACGTCGACAACTCGGCCTGCAACCTCGCATCGCTGAACCTCATGAAGTTCCGCCGCGCGGACGGCTCGTTCGACGTGCCCTCCTTCGAGCACGCCGTCGACATCATGCTGCTCGCGCAGGAGATCCTCGTGGGTCCGTCGAGTTACCCGACCGAAGAGATCGGCGTCAACGCTCGGGCGTTCCGCCAGCTCGGCCTCGGCTACGCGAACCTCGGCGCGTACCTGATGTCCAACGGCATGGCGTACGACTCGGACGCGGGTCGTGGCACGGCGGCGGCGATCACGTCGCTGATGACGGGCCGCGCGTACCTCGAGTCGGCGCGCGTCGCGGCGGCGATCGGGCCGTACGAGCGCTACGAGGAGAACCGCAAGGCCCACAACGCGGTCATGCGGATGCACCGCGACGCGTCGGGCGCGATCCCGGACGCGGCGTGCTCGGACACCGCGCTGCTGACCGCGGCACGCGCCGCATGGGACGAGGCAGTGGCGCCGGCGAGCAGCACGGCTACCGCAACGCGCAGGCGACGGTGCTCGCGCCTACGGGGACCATCTCATTTCTCATGGACTGCGATACGACCGGCGTCGAACCGGACTTCTCACTTGTCAAGTTCAAGGAGCTCGTCGGCGGCGGCCAGATGACGATCGTCAACCAGACGATCCCGATGGCGCTGCGGACGCTCGGCTACTCGGAGTCCGAGATCGAGCAGATCGAGGCGCACATCGACGAGCACGCGACGATCGTGGGCGCGCCCGGCCTGTCCGGCGAGCACCTGTCGATCTTCGACGTGGCGGTCGGCGAGCGCGCGATCTCGCACATGGGCCACATCAAGATGATGGGCGCGGTGCAGCCGTTCATCTCGGGCGCGATCTCGAAGACGGTGAACCTGCCCTACGAGGCGACGGTCGAGGACATCGCCGACGCCTACGTGCAGGCGTGGCACTGCGGCGTCAAGGCGCTCGCGATCTACCGCGACGGCTCGAAGACCGCGCAGGCGCTGCGGACCGATGCCCACCAGGGCAAGGATGTCGACGCGGAGGTCGTCGTGGTGGAGGGCTACTCGCAGGAGCAGGTCGACGAGCTCGTCGCCGAGGCGGTGGCGGCCGCGCGCACGAAGACGCTCGCGGAGGTCGCGCCCAAGCGCAACCGCATGCCGCGCGAGCGCCAGTCGATCACGCACAAGTTCTCGATCGCCGGCCACGAGGGCTACATCACGGCGGGCATGTACGAGGACGGCACGCTCGGCGAGATCTTCCTGACCGACATCGGCAAGGAAGGCTCGACGCTGCGCGGCCTCTTGAACTCGTTCGCGACGTCGATCTCGATCGCGCTGCAGTACGGCGTGCCGCTCGAGAAGCTCGTCGAGAAGTTCTCGTACATGCGCTTCGAGCCGGAGGGGATCACGCAGAACCCGGAGATCCCGTTCGCCAAGTCGATGCCCGACTACATCATGCGCTGGCTGGCGTCGCGCTTCCTGGACACCGACATCCAGGAGGAGCTCGGGATCATGACCCCGGCCGTCCGCGCACGGAAGATGGCCGAGGAGTCCGGGACCTCACGTTCCTCGGACACCTCGGGCCCGTCCAACGGCGGCAGCGGAGACAGCGGCGGCAACGGCGGAGCACACCGCCGGACCGCCAACCCGCAGGCCGGCGTCGCCGGCACGCAGCCGGCAACGACGCGCGCGGCAGCCGAGGCCATGACCGACACCCCACCCGTCGTCCCGGTCCGCATGCGCGGCCTGGACCTCGGCCCGGCATGCAGCCAGTGCGGCGGCATGATGCAGCGCACGGGCTCGTGCTACACGTGCTCGAGCTGCGGCAACAACACCGGCTGCGGCTGATGGTCCTTGACGTCCCGATGCCCGGCCGGATTGACATCGGGATGTCCTAGCGTCGACAGCGCTTGTCCGACCGCGGCCCGCCACGAGCGGGTCGTCGTCGTTCTCGACCATCGCTACGCAGCCAACGGCTGTGGCGCCGCGGGCAGCGTCGGTCAGCTGTTGGCGCCAGCCGCGCCCGGCTGATCCTCCGCAGCGTCGATGCGAGAGATGACGGCTTCGGCGCGGCGAGCAGCCTCGTTTACGTCGTCCGGCTCGAACTTCATGTCTTGGGCCATCTTGCGATACCCCTCCTCCCAACCGGCGACGACCTTGATACTTGGCGGCCAGTCGTGCTTGCCTCGCAGCGTGAAGATCTCGCGGCACGCCGCGGCGGTGCTGCGCAGCGTCTCTGGATCGTCGAGCGCGTGCTCGACGAGTTGAAGGTCGATGAGGTCGCGGAAGCGGTCGTTGACCCGGTCGAGTGTGGAGTGGTCGGTGCAGGCGTGCAGCTTCTGGGCGACCAGGTAGGCGATGGTGACCAGCGGTACCCGCTCAGGCGCTTCGAAGCCGAGACGGTCAAGTTCGAGCAAGCGGCTCGACTCCAGGTCGAACTGCTGGCCGGCCTCGCCCTCAGCCTCGGCGATCTCCAACTGCACGGTCGAGAAGGGCGCGCCGTTCATGCCCTCCTTGACGTCGATCCGCCACGCTCCCGTGTCGCGGATCTCCTTCGGCTGCTCCTGGGCGAACGCCAGGCGAAACGGGCCCCATCCGTCGACGAGCTCGTCGCGCAGCCGCTCCAAGGCCTCCGCTTTGTCGATCCGGCAGGCGACGTCGAAGTCCTTGGTCGCCCGCGCGCGAAGGCCGAGTCGAAGGCTCATGGCCACGCCGCCTTTGATCAGGAAGATGGGCTTGCCTTCGCCGTCAACGACGCGGGCGAGGACCTGTCCGAGGATGATCGAGGCGATCTCGCGGCGCAGCCGTGAGAAGACGTCCTCGCTGAGATCGGGATCGGCCTTGACGATGTTGCGCAGGCGGACCTCCAGCGTCTTGACGCTGTTCGGTTCGCCCGCGTAGCGCTTTTCGCGGTTCACGCCGACAGCGCCTCGGCCAGCGTGCGCCGGAGAGCGTTGGCGTCGGCGCGTCGCAGCAGCCCACGATTGCGGGCCGTGTCGATGGCCTGCTCGATCAAGCCGCCGCGCAAGTGGTCATCGATCGCTTGCTGGATGGCGCGTTTGGGCGTGACGATCGGCAGACCATCGAGGCGCTCGATGTCCTCGCGGGGGAGGTCCTGGTGGATGAATCGGTAGCGGTCAGGCGCATCACGGGTCATCCGGTAGCCCTTGGGCACCGTGACGTGGATCCGCGTCGGGTTGACGTCGCACAGTTCGTGAAGGTCCAGCGCGGTCTCGTGGCTCAGCACCCCGCGCCCGTCAGGCCACAGGGCGGCCAGCATGTACTCGCCGGCGTCGTCGTGGGGAACGAGTTTCAAGCGGTAGATGCCGTAGCCTGCCTTCTCGGCGTGGCCACGGTTGTAGTACTCGTGCAGACGACCCGGCTTGAGCCCGATCTGCCGAAGGTCGTCCGGTACGAGATAGCCGTGTCGCTCCTGCGCCAGCTCAAGGACCTGCGTGAACACCTTCCCGGGCATGGTCTGCACAAGGTACCGCATTTTGCGTGACCTTGTGCGGTATTCGCCCAGCGGTCTGCGCAAGGTTCTGCATTTTGCGTGAGCTTCTGCAACCTGCCAGTCGCTGGATAAGCCGCTTGGCGAGGACCGAGGAGGCCTGGTCGAGAGGTGTGGATGCCTCGTGCTTCAACGCGCGGCGAATGCATCTCCCGCCTGCGAGCGCCGAGCTCGGAACGTGATGAGCGGCCGACCGAGGTTGGCGTGGTTGACGAGCGTCGTGTAGCCGGTGATCACGCCGAGCGTCTCGAGCCGGTCGATGCGGCGCTTGACCGTCGGCGGCGAGAGCGAGACCTTCCGGCCGATGCCCGCCAGGGACGCCCGCGCGTCGGCGATCGCCAGCGCGACGATCTCCGTTACGCAACACGCTCAAGAAGATCGCTCGATCCTCAACCCGCCCCGCGCGGCGATCCTCTCGGCCGGCGAGATGAAGCGCATGCCCGTGGCATGGGACGGCG
>CAVYAX010000025.1:0-93922 GCA_963766525.1 uncultured Actinomycetes bacterium | reverse complement strand
CGTCGCCTCCACCTCCACCGCCACCACCACCTGCGCCTCCTGCTCCACCACCACCACCTCCGCCTCCGCCACCGCCGCCTCCACGACCGACGCGGGCGCTGCTCGCGCCCCGCCTCGCCAACGTCGCCCCGCGCCTGCGAATCTCGACAACCGGCCGCGTGTCCTTCGGGTCTCCGCTGCCGGGCTATCGGTGCCGGCATTGCGCCGAGCACGTGCCGTGGCACGGTCCGGCTGACGGCGCGCGTCGGAGGTCGGGTGCGGACGGTGGGCAGCGCGACGTTCGGCTTCCGGCGCACGGCCGCCAAGCGCCTATCGGTCCGGCTCATCCCGACCGCGCGCCGCGCGATCCGCAAGCGAACGGCCGCCACGCTGATCGCGACCGTCCGACGCGCCGCGTCCCGCGCAACGCAAGACCAAGCGCGTGACGCTCGTGCCACACGCGCGCTGAGTCGGGCGGGCATCGAGTCGCGCGCATCGACGCGCACGCGATCCGGATAGGGTCGGCGACCGATGCGAGCCCGACGTCCGAGCAGAGGTTGCGCGCATTGCGTGGTGGCATTCGATCCAGCTGTTGCCGGGCATCGTCACGGAGGCGTCAAGTCCCCGGCGATGCTGGAGGCAGAGCTCGCATCGCTGCGATTGCCGGACCTGCGCGGCAAGAGCGTCCTCGACGTCGGCGCGTGGGATGGCTACTACTCGTTCCTGGCTGAGCGAGCCGGCGCCTCACGCGTCGTCGCGCTCGACTACTACACGTGGTCGGTCGACCTGCCCGCCTACCACGCGTACGTCCAAGCCTGCGCGGACCGAGGCGTGGTGCAGCGCCCGCCGCATGACCTTCCGGAGCTGTGGCGGCCCGAGGAGCTGCCCGGGCAAGCGCGGATTCGATCTCGCACACGAGCTGCTTGACAGTCGTGTGGAGGCCTTGTCGTGCGATCTGCTCGACCTCGACGCGGCGGTTGTCGGCGAGTTCGACGTGGTGCTCTGCCTTGGCGTGATCTATCACCTGGAGAACCCGTTCCTCGCGGTGGAGCAGCTGCGGCGGATCACCCGGGGCGTCGTCGTCGTGGAATCCGAGGCGATTCACGTCCCCGAGCAGGAGCATCTGGCGCTCTGGCGATTTCACGGCGTCGATCACCTGGGTGGTGGTCCGGGGAACTGGTGGGTGCCCAACCGGCTGGCGCTCGAGCACGCGTTCGAGGCCGGCGGGTTCGGCAGCGCGGAAACCGTGGGATCGTCGGCGTTCAACCCCACCACGCGCGACGTGTCGCACTATCGGACGATCATGCACGCTCGACCGTGACAGCCGGACCCGACGTGAGCGCGGACGAGGGAACGTTTTCTTGACACGGCTATGACGGTGGCGCTAAGGTTGCCTTAGCCAATGACGACGGCAGATCACACCGAGAACGGTAGTGCGAAAACGATTTCTTCATTGGCGCCGCCCAGCGCCCGCGCGACAGCGGCGCGCGACGATGAAGGAGGTCGCGGCGCTCGCGGGCGTGAGCCTCAGCACCGTCTCGCGGGTCGTCAACGCCGACCCGGCGGTGCGCGCCGACCTCGCCGGAAGGTGCACCGCGCCGTCGGCGCGCTGGGCTACCGCCACAACGCGACGGCGAGCGCGCTGCGCCGCAACGACGGCCTCTCGGCGAGCATCGGCCTCATCGTCGAGGACGTCGCCAACCCGTTCTTCTCGGCGGTGCAGCGCGGCATCGAGGAGGTCGCCCGCGAGCGCGGCGTGCTGACGTTCGCCGGCAGCTCCGACGAGCACGCCGGCGCGAGCGGCTGCTGGCCGAGGCGTTCGGCGCGCGCGGCGTCGACGGGCTGATCATCGCCCCCGCGGGCGGCGACCACAGCTTCCTGCTGCGCGACCGCGAGGCCGGCATGGCGCTCGTCTTCGTCGACCGCCCCGGCCGCTTCATCGACGCCGACGCCGTGCTGACCGACAACGCCGGTGGCGCCGCGGCGGCGGTCGACCACCTCGTCGCCGCCGGCCATCGCCGGATCGGCTTCCTCGGCGACCGGCCCGACCTGTACACGGCCGCCGAGCGCCTGCGCGGCTTCGAGTCGGCGTTGGTGCGCCACGGCCTTGCCGTCGACCCGCGCTCGTCCGCCACACGATGACGCGCGCGGCCGACGCCTACGCGACGACGCGCGAGCTGCTGCTCGGGGACGATCCCCCGACCGCCATGTTCACGAGCCAGAACCTCATCACGATCGACGCGCTGCGCGCGCTCCACGACCTCGGCCTCGCGCACTCGATCGCGCTCGTCGGCTTCGACGACGTCGTGCTCGGCGATGTCGTCGACCCGGGCTGACGGTGCTCGCGCAGGACCCGGCCGGGCTCGGGCGCGCTGCGGCGGGGCTGCTGTTCTCGCGCCTGGACGGCTTCGAGGGGCCCTCGCGGAGGTCGTCTGATCGGCCCGGGCTCATCGCGCGCGGCTCCGGCGAGCTGCCGGCGCCATGCTCGTGACCGCAGCCCCGATCCTCGTCGGCGGCGAGGCGCTCTACGACCTCGTCGCCCGCGCCGACGGCAGCGTCGACGGCCACCCCGGCGGCGGCCCGTTCAACACCGCGCGCACGATCGGTCGCCTGCGCCAGCCTGTCGCCTACCTCGGACGCCTGTCGACGGATCGGCTTGGCATGACCCACGAGCGCATGCTCGCCGAGGACGGCGTCGACCTGTCCGCCACGCAGCGCACGGACGAGCCCGTCGACGCTCGCGCTGGCCAGCCTCGACGACACCGGCGCCGCGACCTACAGCTTCTACGCGGCCGGGACCGCGGCGCCCGGCCTGACGCCCGCCGCGGCGCTGGCGGCGCTGCCGCTCGAGGTCGCGGCGCTGCACGTCGGCACGCTCGGGCTCGTCCTCGAGCCGCTGGCCGCCGCGCTCGAGGCGGTCGTCGCGCGGCTCGCGGGGCGCACGATGGTCGTCGTCGATCCGAACTGCCGGCCGTTGGTCATCGACGCCCCCGACGTCTACCGCGCGCGCCTGGAGCACATCTTCCAGATGTCCGACCTCGTGAAGGTCAGCGAGGAGGACCTCGCGTGGCTCGATCCCGGGCCGCCGCGCTGCGACGCCGCCCGCGCGCTGCTGTAGCTACGGGCCGAAGGTCGTGCTGCTCACCCGCGGCCCCGCCGGCGCGACGATCGTGACCGCGAGCGGCAACACGCGGTCCCAGCCGTGCCGGTCGACGTCGTCGACACGATCGGCGCCGGCGACGCGTTCAGCGGCGGCTTCCTCGCCTGGTGGAGCTCGCACGGCTTGGGTCGCGACGACCTCGTCCGCGACGGCCTCGTCATCGAAGCGGCGCGGTTCGCCGCGGTCGTCGCCGCGCGCACGGTCGCCCAGGCGGGCGCCTCGCCGCCGGCGCTCCCGCCCGACACGCCGTCACCGCTGGACCTGCGCAGCCTGTAGTCGCGCACGGCCTCGGCGCCCTCGCCCACGCCCCGCGCAGGCTTCGCGGCGGTCGCCGACCGCGCGATGGGGTATGAAGTCCGGCATGCACGACGACGACGACTGGGTCGGCACGCCGCCCGAAGGCCATCACTCACGCGACCGCGCGAAGCCGGACTTCTGGCGCTCCCAGTGGCACGTCCCGGCGATCGGCGGGGGCGTGCTGGTCCTGCTCTTCCTGCTCGTCGTGCTGCTCGCCAGCTGTTAGCGCGCGGGCAAAGTCCGAGGCGCAGCAGAGCACTCCCTTCGTCGAGAAGCACGAGCCGGGGGATCATCTCCCGTCTCCGTCGCGAACGTCCCTTCCAGGGCGGGGCTCATTCGACACGGACCTACGTCGCGGGGTCGTTCTGCTTGTCGCGCCAAGCGCAACAGGTGACCGGAGGGTCCAGGAGAGCCGGATCGCGAGTTCGAGCACATACCAGCCGAAGTGGTCGACCGTCACGGCGCGCACCCTCCAGTCTGGGGCGAGCCGATCGGCATTTGCCGATTGGCCACGGACACCTGGTTTACCAGGTTGGACCATCTCGGACCAGCGCCCGAATTGCTTCTCGAACTGGCTCGTTGTCCCGCCCGGCGGGGCCACGCCCGCCTTGATCATCTCGACGCGGATCGCTGACTCCTGGCGCCTCTGTGCCGCCATGACGTCGCCACGCTGGACGTTCTTGTCACGCAACCAGCGATCCTCTAGGTCGGCCTCGCCCGCCAAGGCGAAGACCGAGAGGAGCCTCGCCGGCTCGTGCATGGAGCGCAGCACCGGGACAACCTCCAGTGAATAACCGTCCGCGGCCAGCCGACGCGCGGCACGGCCGAGCCCCAGGCATCGACCGACGAGAAGCCACATCGCCGCATCACGTGAGAGGTTGTCCCGTTCGCCGTGGAACTTCGCGGTGGCGATCCGGTGATCAGTGAGCGGCTGCGAGCGTAGCGGCCGGCTCGGTCGTGGTGGTCGGGTCGGTGGGTGAGGTGGTCGATCGGTCGTCACGCGCGTGCGGCGGCGACGTCGCGCTTCGACGGCGAGGGCGAGCGCGGCGAGGTGGGTGTAGCCGATGATCTTGCGGAACTGGCGCTCGGCTTCGAGCATCCCCGCGGCGGTCCAGCGCAGGCACATGTCGCCGTTCTGCCAGCGCTTGACGTTGCGGCTGGTGGCGCGGCAGATGCCGATCATCGACTCGATCGGGTTCGTCGACGACAGCGTCTTCCACAGCTGCGGATGGACGCCGAGACGCTGCAGCGTGACCGTCTCGGCGAGGCCTTCGCGCAGCGACGCGGCCGCGCCGGGGTGCGAGTGCGCGAGCTCGCCGGCGAGCGCCTCCAAGCGCTCGATCGCGGCGCGGTGGTCGGTGAGCTTCCAGGCCGCGCGCAGCCGGCGCTTGACGGCGGGCCGGTCGCGTTCGGGCAGGTGATCGAGGACGTTGCGTTCCTTGTGACGGATGCAGCGCTGAACGGGGACGTGGCCGAAGACGGCGTCAACGGCGGCTCTGAGCGCCTTGCCGCCGTCCAGGACGACGAGCACGCCCTGGTCGCAGTCCAGGCCGCGGTCGACGAGGTTCGCGAGCAGCTCGACGCAGACGCGCTTGTTCTCCGTCGAGCCGTCCCACAGCCCAAGCGGGACCTTGACGCCATCGGTCGTGACGCCGAGCGCGACGACGCAGCAGCGGCCCTTGAGCTCGAGGCCGTCGAGCATCAACGCCGCGAGGCGAACGTCCTCCAGCGACCGCGCCATCAGCGCGCGCAGGTGCTCGCCGGTGCGGCCGACGAACTCGCGGCTGACCGCGCTCTTGCTCGTCGAGCGCTCCGCGTCGATCGACGTCCTGGCCGACGGGCTCACGCGTGCGGGCGAAGCGGCGCGTGCTGACGCCGGCGAGCATCTGCTCGAGCACGACCTTCGTCAGCGGGTCACGGTCGGCGAAGTGCGCGTAGGTGCTCATCGCGACCTCACCGCTGCCATCCGTCGCGCGCACCCGCGGGCGCTGCACGGGCACGCGCCGGCCGCCGAGCGTCACGCTGCCGTCCTCATGGCCGTGACGGACCGCGACGCGCTCGGCGTCGTGGCGGCCCTTCGGACCGACGACGTCGTCGACCTCCTCGGCCATCAACTCCGTCAGCACCCCGAGCCCGACGCCGACGCTCAGCGCCAGCAGCCCTTCCTTCGCCGCGCCGGCAAGCTCGCCGAGCGCCACCTGCACGCGTTCGGGCAGCGCGTCGAACTTCCGATCGCCGATCTCGTCGGCAGCTTCGTCTAGGTTCCTCATGGCGGTTCTCCTCGTCCTCGTGACTTGGTCGCACTCGTCACGGTCCCAGCGGGACCGGACGAGGCGGGAGGACCGCCACCTCAAGTTCTACGAGCTACGGGACAACCTCTCACGTGACCGGCCATCGAGTTTCGAGCTCCGTCTCGTCGCTGATCTGGCGGCGTGCGTCGGCCAACTCCGTTATTGCCGCGTCGTAGCACCTCAGGTGCAGCTCGATCAGTTCCTCGAGGATTTCTCGTTCGCGGCGTTAACGCGCTGCCACTCGTCGCGGGCTCGGTGGACGGCGTCTGGCATCGGGCGCTTGCGCGAAGGCACGGACTCGATGGTGCTCTCCACGTCGGATGAACCGCCTCCGATCCCGGCGCGATGATCAGACTGCTCCGTCCCGCGCAAGGCTCTCCACAGCCGATCCAGGGACGCTGCCGCAGGAGCACGGCCCCGCGCATCGCGGAGGTCGCCGATCTGCGCTTGGTCGCTCCCCGGTGCGTCGGCTGCCCGGCGGAAGAGGTTCGTGCGCATGGCGACCGGCCTTGACATGCGCGGCGCGGGATCTCGGAAGGCGGTTTGAACATCGCTATTTCGTCCTGCCGCGCGATCGGACACGAGACGATGCCGATCTCCAGGGAGAACGACCTCCCAAGGGCCGTCGATGCAGCAGGATGGACGACGATCAAACCTTCCCGCGTCCCTTTGAGACCCTGATCGAGTTGTTGATCGAACCAGCCGGACGGGCCGTGCGTCAGCGCATCCTGGAAATCGCCGCTGCCGACATCGACTGCTCGTGATGCGGCGGACCAGCGCTGCTTTCGACGCGAATCCGGCACTCTGTCGTCGGCGTCGTCGATTTACTCAGATGCATTGGAAGGCGATACGGCCAGATTGACGAACGACCTGTCCTCGGCCACGACGTCGGGCGAGAGATCGCTCTTGACTGACGGGTGACTGGAAGGGAGGCTTCGAGCATGACATCTCACGTAGCGACCGAGCTCTACTACCGCTTCGCGTGCTCCCAGTTCACCGTCAGCGGGTCCGTCGAATCGAACGTGGACTACGAAACCGGACATCCGATCACGGACGCGACTTCGGAGATCACGTCTAAGGTCATGGCGGACCCTCGGCGCAAGGCGCTCGTCAGATTCCCTCAGCATCGAGGCTCAGCGAACCACAACCTCTCATTCAAGCTGCTTGACGATGGTCGGCTCGCCTCGGCGTCAGGCTCGGAAGCCGGGATCTTGGCGGACGCCATCACGGCAGCCGCTTCGGTCGTCGGATTCGTTGTGGGCGTCGTTCGGGCGGTAGCCGCGCCTCCAATGATGTCTGCCCCGACGATCAGGGCTGTGCAACCCCAAGAGGTCCCACCGACTCCGCGCGAGCGCTGGGAGGACGAGAAGGCCGGCGACGCTGCGCTCCTCGAAAAGGGCCACGATGCTTTGAAGATGTTGCACGCCTCGGTGATATCCGAATCCGCGGTCATGGCAACAACCTCCGATCCAGCGGCTACCTATCGCAAGCTCATCGGGTTGCGAGCCGCGATCACGGCCGTCGAGGAGAAGGTCGCATCGGTCGAGGCGCGTCGCGAGGCGTGGCTCAACACGAACTACCAAACGATCAGCACCCACAGCTTTACGTTGCCGACCGACGAGGCCTTCTCGTTCGAAGACAACGTCACCTCGCCCCCATCGACGATCGAGGCGAACTTCCTTAAGGGCGTTGCCGAGCCCGGCGACATGCTCTACTCGCTGGGAGTCGCCATCGTGGAGGTCACGCCGGAGGACGAAGCGGATATCTGGACGACCGAGGACGAAGCGGCCCTCGAGCTCCTCGAGGGCGACATAGATTCGGGGGCAGCAGCCGCGCGGCATATTCTTCCGGGTCCCTCGAGCAGCGAGGTTCGCAATCTACACCGCCACCGCTTGGGACGACGACGGGAAGGTTAAGACGCTTCACCTCGACCGTGTCGAACGTTGCTGGACGCTTGACCGCTATTCTCGACTCGGCTCGGTGCCGTTCGACGGCGATGGCGACGTGAGCGCGTCAGTTGTGTTCTCCGGCGCTGGCGCACCAGCGTCGGCGGTCGTTAGCGGCAAGAGCCAACTCAGCGCTGTGCTCCAAGCGCTCGGCGGCGCACCCGAGAAGCTCTCGGCGAGTCTTGGTCAGGCGAAGACTGCCGTGGAGGCGTGGAACGCGCTGAGTACGTCGCGTGTCGATCGCGAAACGGCGGCACTGGAGGCCCGCAAGAAACAACTCGAGGCAGTGGTCGCTAGCCGGGACCTCGAGTCCGACGCTACTCATCGCGACACCTTGAAGGCGCTCAAGGCTCGGCTCGAACGGCTCCAGACCGAGAAGGCGATCGGCGAAGCCTCAGCCCCGCCGGAGCTCCCCTCCGAGCAATCACGGCATGACGCGGAGCGCCAACAGGAACTCGATCGGCTGCGTGTCGAACTCGCGATCGCCAAGGCGGAGGCCGGATTAACCGCATTCAACAACGGCGGATAGCGGCGCCCCTCGGGGGAAGGCGGCGTGCACGAGGACGTGTCGACGTTTTCGTCGTGCGCAACCGTAGGAACGCGCGCTGTCCTGGACGTGTCTTTCCACGGACGCGAGGACTGAGCGCAGATCGTTGGCACACCCGCACCTGAACGACATCCTGTTACAGCCACACCCCGCGGAGATTGAATAGCAGCAGCCGCGGCGATCCGTGTAATCGCAGCGCCGGCATCCGTTGTGAATCACCCGCTTCAGCGCGTTTCTCACCGGGAGGCTCGACGTGGCCGGCGCTCTCGGACAGGCTCGGGTGTGCTTCCGAGCGAGACCCGGCCGGAGCGCAACCTCCAGAGCAGTGATTAGAGCGCCCCAAAGCGCGACAAGCAGACGACCCCGCGACGTAGGTCCGTGTCAAATAAGGTCCGCATAGAGGGTCATTGGCGACATAGACGGAGATAATCCCCAGGCTCGTGCTTCTCGGTCGAGACGCGAAACTCGACGTCACGGCGTGAGCGATCCCGCCCGAGCGCAATCACAGCACGGCGCGTGGTCCTCCGTTCACACCGTGGCCGCTTCGCGCGCGAAGCGGCCACGGGTTTCGAGCTCACCTTACGGTCGTGACGGGGCAACGGGCTACGGTGTCGCGGTGCAGATCGCGGTCTTGTGTTCTCCGAGACGACGGTCGACAAGCTCGCCGACCACGCGATCACACCGAATGACGTGCGCCAGGTGAGCGACGGCGACCGAATCGTGATCGCAATCCGCGGCCGCGCGTTGCTGGATCTGTGTTGATGATCGGGCCGACGCACGGTGGCCGAATCCTGACCGTCGTGCTCAACCCGGATGAGCTAGACGATGGCGCGTGGCATGTCCGCACGGGGTGGCCGGCCAGCTCGGCCCGGGTCAGTCGCTACCATCGCGACCGCTAGGCCGGCATGATGTAGCCATGCGCGGCGATGAGATCACATCTGACGAGCTTGACGATCTGCTCGACGAAGCAGACACGTTACGCGCGGCGCGCCCGAGCGAAGGGACGGAGTTGCGCCTCCACGTCGCGGTCGACGCAGACACGCTGCATGAGCTCGAGCAGCAAGCCGTCACGCACGGCACCGACCTCAGCACCGCCGCAGCTGCTGCGCTGCGCCGGGGCGCTCACGCCGCCTGACGCCGCGTCCAGTCCGTCCCGCCTCGGCCGGCAACGAGGCGCCCCGCGAGACTGCTGCTTCTCGCGCATGGTGGCGCTCTGACGCTCTCGGCAGGGTCCGAGCGGGGTGCAGACGCGTGGCCCGTGCCGGAAAATCTCAGGTCGCATTGCTGTCCGGAAACGGCGGGCCCGTTGCCTACGGATGGACGATCAACACGCGACGACGACGATCGAGCGCTCCGAAGCGATGACCAACCGGCGAATATCCCCCGAATCGCTTGTCGCGATCCGGTCGCCGGTCGCGGACACCGCCACAACGCTCGCATCGACCGCGTCTTCGGTCCCGGCACGCCCCAGCAGCACTCCGCCTTGGCGTCCCAAGCGGTCGTCAACGGCCCTGATGTCGACAGCCTTGAGGAGCCGTGCGAGGGTTGCTTGCCGCCCGGCGGGGTCCCGCCAGACCTGTGTGACAACCACGCCGGTGCTGCGTAACCCGAGACCTTCGCGCTCGGCCACTCGCAGGCGGGCAACCATCGCCCGGTCCCCACGGTCGACGGCGATCAGTGCGCCGGCGTCGAGCACCAGCGCAGTCACGCTGCGCGCCCGGCGGCGGTCGGCGGCGGCAAAGCCATCTCGGCGGCAGCCGTCGCCAGCTCCTCGTCGGCGAGCGGTCCATGCTCCGCTTCCCAAGCGTCGAGGAACTCAGACAGCGCGTCGGCCCGAAGCCTGGCGGCGGCCGCTTGCGCCAGCCAGCCGGAGATGCCCGCGCCGCTTCGCTTTGCAGCCGCGCGGACGGCGTCTCCCAATTCCGCCTCAAACGAGACGCTCAGTTTGTCAACCTTCATCGCGCGATCGTACCACGGTATTCCCTACCACGGTATGCCGCGAGTGCGCTGGCTGAAGCAGCAGCCGCAGAGGGAGCCGTGCCGCTTGTCGCGACGCAGCAGCCGGGGCGCACGCGGATTTCCGCGAGCGTCGGCTACTCCTGGCTCCGCTGCGACCCGTCCACGAACTGCGACGGAATCTGGTCCGCGTCTGGATCGATCCCAGCGTCTCGAGCCTGACGAACGCGCGGAAGGTGGTGGCGGGTCAGGCCGGGGCCTCGGCGTCCTGCATGGACGCCGCGAACGCCTCGGGGCCCTGCTCCACCGCCGCCGGATCCATCCACATGACCTGCCAGCCGTGGCCGTCGAGGTCGAAGAAGCTGCGTGAGTACATGAAGCCGTAGTCCTCGGCGTCATCCGCCTCGGAGCCGCCCGCCGCGAGCGCAGCGGCGCTGACCGTATCGACCTCATCGCGCGACGACACGCTGAAGCAGTACAGCGCCAGCGTGTGCGTGGTGGGATCGGCGATCGGCAGCTTCGCGAACTCCGCGAACTTCTCGCGGCTGAGCAGCATGACGAAGGCGTGCTCGCCCACCAGCATGCAAGCGGCGGTCTCGTCGGTGAACTTCGGGTTGTAGCTGAACCCGAGCTTCGCGAAGAACGCCTTGCTGCGCTCGAGGTCCGCGACGGGGATGTTCACGAACAGCATGCGGCCGGGGTGCGCGGGATTGGTCATGGTGGGTCTCCAGTCGGTTGCTCGATGGCATACACGCTCGTAGACCGGCCCAGCCGGCGAAACTCATCGGTCGATCTCGGCCAAGTGGTCTGTCGCGCAAGTGGAGCTCTCGCGGGTCGCGTCGGCACGCGGCGCGCTCGCTTTCGCGAGCGAGGGCGCCTGCGGCCGCAGGCCCCCTCCCGCGCAAACAGACACCCCAAAGAGGCCCTTCGCGCGCGCGGATCGGCGTTCGCCGCCGAGGTCGTCAGCGGCGGCCGGCGAGGACCGCCATCGCCGCGTTGCGTCCGGGGATCCCGCTGACGCCACCGCCTCGGCGCGCCCCGGCACCGCAGACGAGGATCGCCGGGTCGTCGGTCTCGACGCCCCAGCGGCCGACGTCATCGGGGTCGTCGGCGAACGGCCAGGCGAGATCACGGTGGAAGATGTGGCCGCGCGGCATGCGCAGCGCATGCTCGAGGTCGGCCGGGGTGAGCACGTCGATGCACGGCTCGCCGTCGGGGGCGTGCATGACGCAGCCCGCGATCGGCTCCGCCAGCACCGCGTCCAGCGATCGCAGCGTGGCATCGAGCGCCGCTGCGCGGGCAGTGTCGCCGTCGCTCTCGAACAGCCGAGCCGGCATGTGCAGCCCGAAGAGCGTCATCGTGTGCGCGCCCGCGGCGGCCAGCGTCGAGCCGAGGATGCTCGGGTCGCTCAACGTGTGGCAGTAGGCCTCGCAGGGCGCCGGCGATGGGATCCGCCCGGCGCGGGCGTCGGCGTACGCCGCCCGCAGCTGCTCGCCGGTCTCGTTGACGTGGAAGGTGCCGGCGAACGCGCGCGAGCCGGTCGTGTCGGCGTCGCGCAGGCGCGGCAGGCGCGAGAGCAGGAGGTTGACCTTCAGCTGCGACCCCTCCGGCGGCTGCGGCGTCCGCCCGCGCAGGCGGTCCAGCTCGGCAGGCGCGACGTTCGCGAGCGTCCAGCGCGCGCCGATCGACGCCTGGCTCCGTCCGTCGGTCTGCACGTGGACCTCGCCGTCGCCGACCGCGGTCACCTCGACGCCGGTCCGCACGTCTGCGCCCGCCGCGACCGCGGCGTCGCGCAGTGCCGCCGACAGCGCGCCGATCCCTCCGACCGGCACGTCCCAGTCGCCCGTCCCACCGCCGATGACGTGGTACAGGAAGCAGCGGTTCTGTCGCAGCTGCGGGTCGTCGGTGTCGGCGAACGTGCCGATCAGCGCGTCGGTGAGCACGACGCCGCGCACGAGATCGTCGGAGAACGCCGCGTCCACGGATGCGCCGAGCGGGGTCTCGACGAGCGCGTCCCAGGCCGCGTCGTCGGCGACGACGCGGCGGAGATCGGCGCGCGAGCGCAGCGGCTCGAGCAGCGTCGGGAACACGCGCTGCGCGAAGCGGTCACCGTGGCATGAAGCGCTGCCAGGCGTCGAACTGCGCGCCATCGCCGGTGACCGCTTGAAAGGACGCACGCGTCGCCGCGGGTCGCCGGCGTCGACGAGCAGCCCGCGCGCGCCGGCGACGCGCGGGTCGGGCGTGTACGAGGACACCGTCCGGCGCACGAGGCGCACGCGCAAGCCCAGCTCGTCGACGATGCGCCGCGGCAGCAGGCTGACGAGGTTCGCGTAGCGCGAGACGCGCACGTCGAAGCCGGGAAAGATCCGCTCCGACACCGCCGCCCCGCCGACCGTCGGACGACGTTCCAGCACGACGCACGACAGACCCGCCCGCGCGAGATACGCGGCCGCGACGAGGCCGTTGTGACCGCCTCCGACGATCACGGCGTCATACGTCGAGCGCACGGCCTTTCACCCTGGCGGGGCGTGATGCACGAGCGCGGCGGCGAGGAAGCGGTAGGTCCATTCCTCGGCGAGCTTGCGCGAGTCCGCGAAGACGATCGGGACCGAGGGGTAGCGCACCTGCAGTCGCGCGACGAGCTCGAGCAGCCAGCCGGGCTGGACGCGATCGTTGTTGAGCAGCGCGCCGTAGCGCTCCTCGACGACCACTCCCGCGGCGGGCAGCGTGGCGAGGTCGGCGAGCGCGTAGTTCAGCGCGCCGTCGATCAGCGCCTTGGTGAAGTCCTCGAGCGTCTTGCGCTCGACGGCGGCGATGATGTCGTCGCCGGCTCGGACGGCGTAGTCCCCGACGCGCAGCGCGTGGCGCTCGCATTCGACGGCACGTCCGGCGAAGCGGTAGGGATAGCGCTCCCTGGTGCCGACCGCGATCGTCAGCGTCTTGAGGTCCGAGGCGCGGCGGGTCGGGACGCGCTGGCCGGGTCGCGCGCGGCGTGCGGTCCGCGCGGTCTGCCAGAAGATCATCGGCCGCCCACCCTTGCGACCGGCGTTGGGCTGCGTGAAGACGATCTGCGAGCGGTTCTCGCGCGCGCGGTCCAGGACGAGATCGATCGCGACCCCGCGGCGCCGGCACTCCCGGACGGCGACGCGCTCGAGGATCTCGGCGTCCGCCGGCCAGTGGTCGAGCGGGTGGCAGTACACGCGGGCCGTCGAGGGCCAGCGCTCGCGTGCCTTCAGCAGGATGCCGCCATCCAGCGGCACGCTGAGCAAGAACGGCAGCGTGCTGTCGGGCTCGGGGTTGCGAGCGACCAGGAAGCCCGCCTCGACGTCGGCCATGACGCCCGCCAGCGTAGCTCGCGCGGCGGCGCGGAACAATCCTCGCCTGGATCGACCAGCAGCCGTGACCGCGCGGAAGGCAGGGCTCGGCAGCGCCGCCGGCGAGGCCGGTCGGACAATGCCGCGATGTGGCATCACGCCGGTTGATTCTCGCGGGTCACGCCCAAGTGCCGCATAGCCGGCGAGAGGCCGCGCTCGCGGCCGCCACGGGCTTCGCACTGCTGTACTTGCTCGGGCACGTTCCTGATGACCCGCTCCACCTCGGTGGCTGGCCGGAATGGAATCAAAGGTATGGGCGACGACGGCTCGTTCACGAACGTTGCGGGACTCTCACGGCCACGGCGCGGCCACGGCGCGCGGTAGCCGCCGTCGGGAGCTACGGCTGTTGACCCCGATGCTTGCGCGCGTCCGGCAGTCGCTCGAGCAGGGGGATCTGGCCCTTGACGAGCTTCGCCTTCGCGGTCTCGAGGTCGAACCACGCGACCCGGTCGATCTCCGGGAACGACCGCGTGCGCCCGAGCGCGGCGGCCACTCCAGCTCGAACGTGCCCGGCACGATGCGCGTCGGGGTCGAAGTCGCCCTCGATCGCGAACGCGATGACGCGCTTGCCCGCGCGCTGGCGGATCTCGCCCAGCGACAGCACCTCGCCGCTCGGGCGGCGGGTGGCCGAGCTCCTCCGCGAACTCGCGGCGCGCGCCCGCCAGCGGGTCCTCGCCTTCCGCGAGCTCGCCCTTGGGGATCGACCACGCGCCCTCGTCCTTGCGCGCCCAGAACGGGCCGCCCATGTGGCCGAGCAGCACCTCGAGCACGCCGTCGCGCCGCGGAACAGCAGCAGGCCGGCGGAGGTGGCGGCGTCAGTAGCCGCCGCGCCAGGGGCCGGCGCCGGTCTTCGGCGGCAGCACGTCCCAGCCGTCGGTCACGTGGACGATCGACGCCGTTCTCGGCGAACGCCGTCTGCGCGCTGCCGTTGAACGTGAACGTGATCTCCGTCTGGCCGCCGGGCGCCTCGTCGACGCCGTAGACGTGGTCGACCTCGACCTCCGCCTCCTTGAGCATCCGATGCGCGCGGTCCTTGTCGGAGCCGGGCTCGTAGCGGCCGGGAAGCTTGACGGGCATACCGGGCGCGACCTTACCGCCAGCCGCGAGCGATCGCCAAGTGACAACGGGCCTGGCGCGGGCAGGCCGACAGCTCAGGTCAGGTCGCGGCGGCGCAGCAGCAGCGAACCGGCGGCGAACAGCACCGTCACCCAACCGAACATCACGAGCGCCGCGATACCGGGATCGAGGAAGTCGTCGTCGCCCTCGTCGAAGCTCACGTCGACGATGCCGCTCGGCGCACCGTTGATCGGCGAGTACTTCGCCACGTCGGGCACGAAGCCGAACAGCGGGAACTCGACCATGAACGGGAACAGCAGCAGCCCGATGATCGCGGCGACCTGGTTGCGCACGATCGCGCCGATCGCGACGCCGATCGCGCCCAGGTACGCGGCGACGACGAGGTTGCGCCACATGATGTCGACGAGCGTCGCGAAGTCGAGCGTCGGCTGGCCGCGGCTCGACAGGATGATCGTCCCCACGAGCATGAGGCTCGCGGTGATGACGAACGACACGACGACGCCGGCGACCGCGTAGGAGATCGCCTTCGCCGCGATGAGCTTCAGCCGGTCCGGCGCGGCGAGGACCGTGCTCGTGATCGTCCGGTGGCGCCACTCCCCCGCCATGCCCATGGCGCCGAGCAGCAGGATGAAGAGACCGGTGAAGTCGCCCGCGAAGGCCGCGCGCACCTCCTCCTCGGTGAAGTCGCCCGCCAGCAGCGTGTTGAGCACGAGCAGCACGAGCGACAGCGCGAGCGCCGAGCCGATCAGCGCGAAGAACGTCCGCGTCGTGCGGAGCTTCAGCAGCTCGGCCTGCAGCAGCGCGCTCATAGCCTCTGGCTCCGCGGTCAGCGCCATGAAGGCCTGCTCGAGCGAGCGGGCGCGCGGCGCGAGGCCGAGCACCGTGAGCTGCGCCTTGGCGGCGATCGGGCCGACCTGCGCGGGCGTCATCCCGAGCACGATGAGCTTGTCGCCCTCGCGCTGGACGTCGCGCCGGCGGCCTGGAGCGCCGCCACATCGCCGCCGGGTCCTCGGCGGTGACCTCGGTCGCCGGGCCGTCGTCGCCGCCGAGCACCGGCTTCGAGCGTGCCCTGCGCGCGCAGCTCGCCGTTGGCGATGACGATGACGTCGTCGACCGACTGCGCGACCTCGGCGAGCAGGTGGCTGGAGACCAGCACGGCGCGCCCGCGGCCGGCCTGCTCGCGCACCATCCCGCGCATCCAGGCGATGCCGGGTGGGTCGAGGCCGTTCGTCGGCTCGTCGAGCAGCAGGACCTCGGGGTCGCCGAGCAGCGCGGCGGCGATGCCGAGGCGCTGCTTCATGCCCATCGAGTAGCCCTTCACGCGGCGATCGGCGGCCTCGGTCAGGCCGACGTCGTGCGAGCACCTGGTCGACGCGCTCGGGCGGGTGCTGGCCGGTCGTCGCGAGCACGCGCAGGTGGTTGCGCGCGCTGCGGCCGGGATGAAACGAGGCGTCCTCGAGCACCGCGCCGACGCTCGCGCTCGGATGCTCGAGCTCGTCGTAGCGCTTGCCGCTCGAACGTCGCCGTCCCGGCGGTCGGGTGGATGAGGCCGAGCAGCGCGCGCAGCGTCGTGCTCTTGCCGGCGCCGTTGGGGCCGAGAAAGCCGGTGACCCGGCCCGCTTCGACGTCGAAGCTGAGGTTCTTGACGGCCTGGACGGAGCCGAATCGCTTTGAGAGGTCGCGTACCTCGACGGTTGCCATGGCGGCGCATGATGGCGCATCGGGCCGCCCGGGCAAGCCCCAGTGTGATCGTCTTCACAGAACCGCAATGCGGTGCGACCGTCGTTACGGGCTGTCAGCGCTCGCGAGCTCGCGCTCGAGCGGCGTGCGAAAGCGCGGCGTCACGCGGACGTCGCGCGATCCAGTCGCGTACGCGCTGCGCCTCGGCGGCGATCGCTGCCGCGGCGTCGGCGCCGGCGTCCTCGAGCAGCGCGAGCGCGATCTCGCCGTCGGACTTGCGCTGCGCCCAGCCGCCGACGATCCGCCCGTCCCACCAGACGGTCGGGCCGATGTTGCCGCTGTAGTCAAACAGCCGCTCGCGGTGCGCGCCGAGGTACCAGTCGCGCGTCTGCCAGCCCATCGGGGCCGGATCGAGCCCGGGCAGGAGCGCGGCGAACGGCTCGGCGGGCGCGGCGACCGGCTCGTCGTCGCCGGGCAGCACGAGCCCCGCAAGCCCGCCCTCCAGCGCGACCTCCACGGGATCCACCCGCGCCAGCGCGCGCTTGAGCAGGCCCGCCGGCCAGCCCGTCCACCACTTCAGGTCCGCGTAGGTGCCGGGCCCGTAGGTCCGCAGCCAGCGTTTCACCAGCGAAGCCGCAGCCTCTTCGGTGTCGAGCCCGTCGAGGCCGCCGGGAGCCACGACGCCATCGGCGACCAGCGATAGAGCGTGCTCGTCCACGACCCGAGCGGGCGCCCGCGCACGATCCGCCCCTCGGCGGCCAGGAGGAACAGCACGCGCGAGCCGACCGCGGGCGTCGCCGCGTAGGGCTTGTCCTGCGCGAGCGCGAGCTTGGAGCGCAGCGCCGGCACGTCCTGCGAGAGCTCCGCCGCCTTCGCCTCGCCGCGCGCGCTCGAGCGCGCGCAGCGTGTCCTCCTCGCCGCCCGCAGCCAGCCTCGCCGTCCGCGGTCACGCCGCCTCCTCGACGTGCTTGACGAGCAGCTTGCGCTGAACGCGGCACGATCGCGCGCGTCGACGACGCCTGCACGACCGCCGCGAGCTCCACCGGCACGACGAACATCGTGCGCCGCATCCCGAGGATCCGCACGAGCGAGCGCTCGTCGTAGAGCGCGTGCTCGATCGCGGCTCGACCGACGGCTCGGCGCAGCCGCGCGCGGGCGGCGAGGAAGACGCTCGCCGGGTCGGTCGCGTGCAGCCCGCAGATCTCGCCCGCGACGGTCGCGACGTCGTCGCCACGATGCGCCGGTGCCAGCCGGTGGCGCAGCGCCAGGCGCGCGCGCCGCTGCGCGTCGTCGATCGTCCTCACGCCGCGGCCGGCGCGGCGTGCACGAACGGCTCGATGTGCCCGTCGTCGGAGACGAGGTAGACGACCTTGTCGTGCAGGAACGCCTCGCGCGCCGGCGAGCCGAGCGCCATCGCGGCGATGAGCGTGCCGCCGATGCGGTAGACGTCGCGCACGACGCCGAGCTTCAGCAGCGCGCGCGTCTCGCTCATCATCTCGCCGCGCCCGGCGCGCAGCAGCGTGCGCAGGTCGTCGCGGCAGGTCGAGCGCCGACACGACGATCGCGATGTTCTCGATCTCGTCGGAGGTCACCGCGGCGAGCGCGCGCGCCCGCCGCGTCGACAGGCGCCTGAGCAGCTGCATGCTGCCGCCGCGCCCGATGACGACCGGGATGCCGTACTCCTTGGCGCGGGCGATGTAGTCGGCGTCGCGGTTGGACCTCGATCGCGAGCACCGGCGTCCCGAGCTCGCGCAGCAGCAGGCACAGCCGCAGCCCGACCTGGCCGAGCCCGACGACGATCACGTGGTCGCGGCGCGGCGCGACGCGCCGGCCGACGAGCGAGATCAGGCGCCGGTCGATGAGGCGGTTGACGAGGCCCGCCGTGAACAGCGCCGTGAACGCCAGGCCCGGCGACCATCATCGCCGAGGAGAAGACCTGAAACCACGTCGGGCCGTCGTCGACGTGCGGGTTCGGCCCGACCGTCACGATCGTCTTCGTGGCGGTGTAGATCGCGTCGGCCAGAACGGCTCGTGCAGGAACGCCATCGTCATGAGCACGTCGATCGCGAGGATCGCGAAGAAGCCGACGAAGCCCGTGAGCAGGATCTTCGCGCTGAGCTCGTAGGGCAGGAAGACGGCGGCGAGTATCGCGCCGCAGGCGAGCCAGCGCGCCCGCGCCGGGGCAGGTCCAGCGGCACGATCTCGGGGCCGTCGGTGCCGCTGCGCACCGCCTTGAAGCCCGCCGGCGTGCGGTGCAGCGACAGCGGGCTGTGGTCGAGGCAGGCCGCGGCGATCGACGGCACGACGACGTCCGCCATCGAGATCACGTGCACGTTGCGCACCGAGCTCTCGAGCCGCGTCGCGACGTCGTGGTCGAAGACCGTCACGACGAGCGGCACGCCGGGGCGCACCCCTTCGGCGACGAGCGCCGAGCGCAGCGAGACGTGGTCGTCCTTGGAGATGACGACGACCGTCTCGACGTCGTGGCGCAGCGCCGTGCGGATCGCGGCGTCGGTCGGGTCGCGCAGGTTCGTGACGATCGCGCCGGCGTCGCGCAGCGCGCGCTGCGTGACGCCGGTCAGCTCGTCGTTGCCGATGAGCAGGATGTGCGGGCGTCGGCCCTGGGCTCTGGTGTGGGTCGTCGTGCACGCGGCCCGGAAGTATCCCGAGCCGCGCGCCGACGACCGGTCAATGGACCGTGATGATGCGCAGCCGATCGCCCTGCTGCCAGGCGGCGAGCGACGTGCGAGCCGGCCGCGGCGAGCACGGACGTCGCCGTCGCCGTTGGCCGTGAGCAGGCGCGGCGGGTCGAGCGTCGCCGGAGCCCGCGGATCGCGTCGCGAGCACAACCGGCCGTGCGCCTTGGCGGTCGCGAGGAACGCGTCGGCGCCCGCCGACGCGACCGCGATCGAGCGCCGTACGTGTCGGTCGGCGGGCGTGATCGGCACGCGGCGCGCCGAACGGTGCCGGCCGGCTGCGCGATGCTCCACAGCGTCTGCTTGCTGACCGAGCCGCGGCCGCCGGGCTCGGTGCTGATCGACCACGTGGCGAGCGCGCCGCCGTCGGCCGGCAGGGTCGCGATCGAGCTCGACGGCGAAGACGTCCTGGCCGTAGGCGGGCGTCGCGATGACGCTGCGGCGCGCGCCCAGGTGCCGTCGCGCCGTGCGGCGCGCGAGGTGCAGCGCGGACGCTCCCGGACGCCGCTCGGTGTACGCGACGCCGGCGCCGCCCGACCCGGCGACCGACGGTCGGGACACGACTCGGCGAGGCCCGGCCGGATCGGACAGCACGACCGGCGCGGAGAAGGTCGTCGCCGCGGATCGCGAGCGTCCGCGCGGCGGCCTGCTGGTTGGTCAGCGGCGCGACGCTCAGCGGCGTGCCGTACGCGATCACGACGGCGCCGTCGCGCGGGTCGAGCGCGATCGTCGTCGGCGCCTGATCGATCCGGTCGTCGTGAGGTAGCGCGCTCGCGCCGAACGCGCGGTTGCGCGGTGCGAGCGCGAAGCCGAGCAGGCTGGAGCGCGTCGCCAGACGGCGACGACGCGCCCGTCGGGCTGCACCGCGACGCCGACGTGCCCGATGTTCGCCCGCTGCGCCGCTCGAGCAGCTGGCCCTGCCGAAGCCGTGGCCCGGCCGCGCGACGGCGACGCGCACGAGCGCACGTCGCGCGCCTCGCGCTCGAACCACATGGCCGCGCGCGTCCCGTCGGCGCCGATCGCCACGCGCGGGTCGTAGCCCTGCTGGGCGAGGCGCTGCGTCCGGCCGAGGCGCGCGCGGCGCCGGCGCCCGTCCGGGCCTCGACGGCGAAGGCGGTCTTCGTCTCGCGCTCCCAGGCGACGATCGTCGCGCCCGTCTGCGTTGACGGCCACTCGGGGAAGCGGACGCCGGTCGGGCGAGATGGTGGCGGCCTGCGCCGGGGCAGCGGCGGCGATGGCCGCGAGCAGCGCGGCGGGGACGATCGATGTGGGTCGCATGGTCACGTCAACGGCCCGCCGCCGCGGAGGACGCGCCGGTGGACGGACGTTGGATCGACCGTGCCGGCGCGACGTCTCGAGCGGTCGCGGCCGCTCAGCCGAAGCCGATGACGCTGCGGATGCCGTCCTGCGCGTGCATGAGGTCAAAGCCCTTGTTGACCTCGTCGAGCGTGATGCGGTGCGAGAGGAACGCGTCGACGTCGATGTCGCCGTCGAGGTAGCGCTGGACGAGCTGCGGGACCTGGTCGCGGCCCTTGACGCCGCCGAACGACGAGCCCGCGACGCGGCGGCCGGTGATGAGGTAGGCGCGGGATGACGTCGAGCGTCTCGCCCTTGCCGGCGACGCCGCACATCGTCGCGAGGCCCCAGCCCATCCGCGCCGACTCGACGGCCTGGCGCATGACGGCGACCAGGCCGGTCGCCTCGATCGTGTAGTCCGCGCCGAAGCCGCCCGTCATGCTCGAGGATCTGCTGCACGGCGTCCGGCCCGCCGACGAGCGTGTCGGTGGCGCCCTGGTGGGTGGCCATCGCGAGGCGCTCCTCGGACAGGTCGACGCAGACGATCCGCTCGGCGCCCTGCAGCCGGCAGCCCGCGACCGCGCCGAGGCCGACCATCCCGGCGCCGAACACGACGCACGTCGAGCCCGCCTCGACCTTCGCCGTGAACATCGCCGCGCCGAGGCCCGTCGACAGGCCGCAGGCGAACAGGCACGCGCGGTCCAGCGGCGCCTCCGGCGAGACCTTCGCGAGCGCGATCTCCGGCATGACCGTGTACTCCGCGAACGTCGACGTGCCCATGAAGTGGCGGATCGGCTCGCCGTCCGGGCGCGACAGGCGGGCGGTGCCGTCGGGCAGGTAGCCCTTGCCCTGCTGCTCGCGGATCGCGAGGCAGATGTTCGTCTTCGGGCTCAGGCAGTGCTCGCACTCGCGGCACTGCGGCGAGAACAGCGTCACGACGTGGTCGCCGACCTGCAGGTCGCGCACGCCCTCGCCGAGCGCCTCGACGACGCCCGCGCCCTCGTGGCCGAGCACCGCCGGCGCGTAGCCCGACGGGTCGACGCCCGAGGCCGTGTACATGTCCGTGTGGCAGACGCCGCAGGCGACGAGGCGCACCAGCACCTCGCCCACCTTGGGCTCCGCGAGCTCGAGCTCCTGCACCACGAGCGGCTGTCCGAACTCCTCCAGCACTGCTGCACGCATCCGCATGGGCGGGAACTTACAGCGGCTCGACGCGCGGATCGCCGAACAGGCCCTCGGCGGGGTGCCGCGGGCGCAGGGCCAGCGCCGCGCGGACCTTGTCGAGCGCGCGATCCTCGACCCGGACGACGAACAGGCCGGCGCTCGGATCCGTCGCGACGACGCCGAACTCGGCGTCGACGTCGTCGCGGTCGAGGCCGAAGGTGGCGAGCACCTCGGCGAGCGACGGTGCCGCGCCGGGCTGGTGGAACTGGAGCAGCGACGCCACGCTGTGCCGCTAAGCCGGCGGTGGCGGCTCGCCCGACGGCGGCGAGGTCTCGTCGCAGAGCAGGTCCGCGAGCGCCGCCGCGTTCACGACCCCGTGGCCGTGCTCGAAGTCGTAGCCCGCGGCGCCGAGGTCGAGGGCGGTCGAGGTGATCAGCGCGCGGATCGCGGCCGGCGATCGTCGCCGCGTCGGCCGGGTCGTAGGGCGCGCTTGGACCGGACCGCGGCGACGACGCCCGCGACGACCGGGCACGCCGCGCTCGTGCCGCCGTCGGACTCGAAGACCTCGGAGCCCTTGAAGTGCGTGTAGCCGCTGATGTCGGGCTTGCGCTCCGCCAGCCGGCCCGGCCCGATCGCCGAGTAGCCGACGCGCTCGCGCCGCGTGTCGACGCCGGCGACGCTCAGCACCGCCGGGATGGCCGTTGGCGCCGTAGATGGCGTTCGTCCGAGACGCCCTGACAGCGCGAGTCCGGGCACTGCGCGACCGCAGTTGCCCGCCGCGAACACGATGTCGGCGCCGAGCGCCTCGAGCGCGCCGACCGCGCGGTTGAACGGGTGGTTCGGGTTGTCGGAGTAGTTGCCGGCGTCGCGGGGCGGGAGGTCCCAGCTCGGGTGGAACATCCCCCAGCTGTTGCTCACGACGAGCCCGCGCAGGTCGGCCGGCCGCAGGCGGACCGCTCGAGCACGTCGCGCAGGTGGCTGTAGGCGCGGACGGCGTCCGACAGCAGCGCCTGCATGCCCGCCGCCGAACGGGCGCAGCAGCGCGACGTCGACGAGCGTGCAGGCCGGCGCACCGATGCATGCGTCGTACGCGCACATCGTGCCGTGGTCGACCGGCATCGCCCCGAGCGGCAGCTGGGCGGCGTAGCCCCACGACGCCTCGGCCAGGAACTTGGGCGTCTTGCCCTTCCCCTCGAGGTACTCGATGTTGAGGCCCGCGTCGACGATCGCCACGAGCACCCCGCTGCCGTCCATCGCGCACGCCGCGCAGGCGCGGCGACGCCGAGCAGCGACTCGACGTCGGCATCGGTGCCGAGCGGCGGCGAGTCGATGCAGGTCAGGCAGCGCTCGACGACCGGATCGCTGAACACCTCGATGACGGCGTCGTGTGCGCGCAGCGCCTCGACCTGCGGCTCGTCGGCCTCGGCGCGGAGGATGTACGTCGTGCGCTCGCGGCGACGCCGGCAGCCGGACCGGCGCGAACGTGAGGTCGAAGGCGATGCCGTCGACCGCGAGCAGGTGCGAGAGCGGCGTCGGCATCGAGCGCCCGGATCGCGGACGTCGCCTGGCGGTCGAGCTCGGGATCGGCTCGGTACTCGACGATGACGCGGCGAGTGGCCATGCGCGTATCGTCGCGCAAGCGTCGGCGTCGCGTCACGCCGAGCCGCGAGGATGAGCGCTGGGCGTGCGCTCGGCGCGATGCACCGCGCCGCGAGGGTTCGGGCCAGGCGTTCCGTCAGCGTCGCGTCACGGTGAGGCGCAAGCTCCCGGGCCGAGCCCGGTTGCCGGCCGCGTCGACCGCGTCGATGCGCAGCGCGTACGTGCCCGGCCGGCAGCAGCCGCGCGCCGACGCGGCCGCGGAAGGCGATCGCGTTGGCGCCGGCCGTCGCGCTGCGCTTGAGCGTGCCCGCGACCACCCTGCGCCCGCGCACGACGCGGCGTGAACGTCACCGTCACCGCGGCGCGCTCGGACGAGCGGAAGCGGATCGTCGTGGCCTGGCTCGCGCGGCGGCACGGGCAGCGCGAGCCGGACGGACGTCAGGCGCGCCGCGCTGATGCACCGGCGCCGTGCGATCGGCCGACGGCGTGCCGGCGATCGCGCCGCCGGTCGACGGCGATGCGATCGCCGCACCGGGCGCGGAGGCGGCGGGCGGCGGCGGTTGCGGTGGCAGCGGTGGCAGCGGCGGCGGCGGCGGCGCGCCCGCCCCCGGACCGGGCTCGGGACCTCGTCCTCCGGCGGCGCGGCAGCGCCGTACGGGCCCGTCGCGATCCGGTCGCGCGCCCCGGGCGCGACCGGGGAGTGCGCGGCGAAGTACGCCGCGAGCGCGTCGAGGTCGACCGCGCCGCCCAGGCGGTTCGCGCCCTCGCGCAGGACCGTGAAGCCGTCGCCGCCGTCGGCGAGGAAGTTGTTGACGGTCACGCGGTACGTCGTCGCGGGGTCGATCGCGACGCCGTCGAGCCGCAGCGACGCCGGGTTGATGCGGTCGCCGATCGCCCGCGACGGGTCCCACGAGTAGGCAAAGCCGCGCGACGGCTGGAGGATGCGGGTAAGGTCGGGCTCTGCCACTGCTGCTCGAGCACGCGCTCGATCTGCGCGCCCGTGAGCGACAGCGTCACGAGCGTGTTGCCGAACGGCTGCACCGTGAAGGCCTCGGAGTACGTCACCGGCCCGGCGTCGATGTCGGCGCGGATCCCGCCGGGGTTCATGAACGCGATCCGCGCGTCGCCGAAGCCCGCGCGGGCGCTCTGGCCTCGAGCTGCGAGTCGGCGATGACGTCGCCGAGCGCCGACTCGCCGGCGGGCGTCGTGTCGCGCGTGATCGCGGCGCTCGTCGAGCCGATCACGCGGTTGGCGATCGGCGCCGACAGCGCGCGGTACTTCGTCGACGATCGCCGTCTGCGACGGGTCCTTGCGCGACGTCGCGCGTGACGACGAGGTTGTTCGCGGAGATCCGCGTCGCCTCGCCGCTCGCCCGGTCGATCGTCAGGTCGAGGTCGGTCAGGAGCCTGCCGAACGAGCTCGCGCTCGTGACGACCCGCCCGTCGATGACGCAGTTGTAGGCCTGGTGGGTGTGGCCGGTGACGAACGCGTCGACCTCGTCGCTCGTGCGCTTGCACGATGTCGACGACGGCGCCCGCGATCCCGGTGCACTGGTCGAACAGGCCGGTCTGCGCGCCGCCCTCGTGCAGCAGGACGACGATCGTCTCGACGCCGCGGCGCTTGAGCTCGGGGACGAGCGCGTTGATCGTGTCGGCCTCGTCGCGGAACTCGAGACCCGCGACGCCGGACGGCGTGACGATCTCGGGCGTTCCCTCGAGCGTCATGCCGATGAACGCGACCTTCACGCCGTCGAACTGCCTGATCGCGTAGGGCGGGAAGATCGTGCCGGCCGTCGACGTCGCGCACGACGTTCGCCGCGAGGAACTCGAAGTCCGCGCCGCCGAACCCGTCGCCGTCCTGGCAGCCGTCGACCGGGTGGCAGCCGCCGTACTGCATCCGCTCGAGCTCCTCGGCGCCCTCGTCGAACTCGTGGTTGCCGACGGCGTTGAGGTCGAGCCCGAGGCGGTTCATGGCCTCGATCGTCGGCTCGTCGTGGAACAGCGCCGACAGCAGCGGGCTCGCGCCGATGAGGTCGCCGGCCGAGGCCACGATCGTGTTGCGCGGGTTCGTCGCGCGCAGCCGGTCGACGTGCGTCGCGAGGAACTCGACGCCACCCGCGTCGACGCGCGCGCCGCCCGGCAGCAGGATCTGGCCGCGCCGGCGGGTCGAGGTTGCCGTGGAAGTCGTTGAGGCCGATGACCTGGACGTCGACCGACGGCCCCGCCGGCCGGCGGCCCGCCGTCACGCAGGCCGGGCACGTCGATGACGATCGCCTCGTTGTCGTCCGGGCGGCTCGGCGTTGCGCCCCGTGCTGAAGGGGAAGTTGTTGTCGTTGAGCACGAGCAGGCGGTCGTCGCCGATCGGCAGCACGTCCTCGATCGTCTGGAACGGGAACTTGAACTGCGTGCCGAGGCCGAAGTCGCCGGCGCGCGGCGGCAGCGAGATGCCGCTCGGGTCGGCGATGTCGAGCAGGTCGACGATCGGCGTGCGCGGCAGAAGCCGCTCGCGCTCGGCGCGCACAGGTCGAGGCGGTCCAGGCGCTTGACGGCCGCGGCCGGGCCCTGGAGGTTGTCGCGCTCGATGATGATCAGGCGGCAGTCGTCGAGCGCCGTCAGGTCGCCGATCGAGTTGCCGGCGGCACGCAGCTGGATGGCGCGCGTCGGGCTGACGAAGCGGCCGTGCTCGAGGTCGTACGTGAAGATCAGGCGCCGGCGCTGGTCGGGATCGGTCGTCAGCGCGCCCTCGAGGCTGACGAGCAGCTCGTCGCCGTCGTGCTGAAGCGCCATCCCCTCGATGCCCTTGCTGCGAGCCGAGGTTCGGGACCTCGCCGGCGCCGAGCGTCGGGTTGTCGGGCGACTTGACGCCGGGCACGCGGGATCGGCGCCTCGAGCACGCGGCCGGTCGCGCTCGTGTGCAGGAGGTACGGGCCGAACTCGTCGCCGAACCACAGGTCGCCGTTGCGGTCGCGCGCGCGCGGACTCGATGTCGAAGTCGCCGCCGGTCAGCAGCCGCCCCGGCAGGTCGCCGCGGACGATCGGCAACGGGATCTTGTTGTCGGGATCGCGCAGCGAGATGTGCTCGCCGACGCGCGATCGTGCCGCTGCCGCCGACCGCGGTCTCGAAGTCGGGGTCGATGCGGTACATCCGCAGCAGGAAGTCGGCGGAGTTCGCCTTCGCGCCGAAGCCGTTGTCGGGCATCGCCCAGTACTCGCCCGCCGCCGGCGTCGAGCACGGCCGAGAAGCCCTGCACCGGCTGGCTCGGGAAGGGCGGCGTGACGCCGTTGATCGGCGCCGTGCCGAGCGCGGCGCCGGACGGCGGCCCGTCGGCGTAGGTCTCGGCGGGCAGCACGGCGCGGCCGATGAGGCTGCGGCGGGCCGAACTCGTCTTGCGCCTGCGCGGCGGAGCCGGCGCGACGGCGAGCAGGACGACGAGAGCGAGCGCGAGCCTGGACATGCGGCGACCTCCGCCGGGGTTCGGGAGCGAGCCGGCGCGCAGATTAGTGTCTGCTGGGCCTGCCGTCGTGAAAGATCGGGGACGGATCTACCCGATCGAGCCCCGCGGGCGCGCGCTCGATGGCGACTGGCGCTGGCCGCCGGGCAGCGGCCGCCGCCACGGCCCGTCGCCGTCGAGCTCCTCGCCGCGGTCGAGCAGCAGCAGCGCGAGGCAGCGCGCCTCCTCGAGCGCCTGCGGCGGCGAGCGGTAGTGCCGCGCCGGCCGGTTCGTGAGCGGCCCGCTGACGCGGTCGTCGACCATGACGACGTACAGCGGCCCGAGCGTCAGCTCGAGCTGCTCGCCGCCGGGAGTCGTGCGCCATGCGCGCACGCTACCTGCCAAACCACGCTTCACGGGATCTTCACCGCCGCGCTGCGCGCGCGGCGCGAGCGTGGCGAGCACATGCGCCTTCTCACAGCTCTCTCGATCACCGCCGGGCTCGCGGCCGCCGCCGCGACGCCTGCGGACGCCGCCCCGCTCACCGACCCGGTCGAGGCCGGGCGCTACACGTTCGATCGCAGCCAGGTGCTGCCGACGCCGGCGCTCTAGCCCGGCGAGCCCGATCGTCGCCGCCGGCGGGCTGCGCGAGGGCGGGCTGTCGTCGCTGCAGGTCATCCCCGGTACCGGCAACCGCCGCTTCCTGTCGGTCTCCGATCGCGGCCCCAACGGCCAGCCGGCGGCCGCCAGCGGCGGGCGGACGTTCCCCTCGCCCGGCTTCGCGCCGACGATCTACGAGCTCCAGGCCGACGACGACGGGCGCCTGTCGGTCGTCTCGCGCACGCAGATCCGCGTGCCCGGCACCGATCCCCTGCGCGTCGCCCAGCCCGCGACGTTCCCCGGCGACAGCTCGACGATCACCGGCTTTCGCAACCTCGCCGCGCTGGCGCTCGACGACAACATGTACCTCCAGACGAGCGACAACACGATCGGCCCGGCGTTCCTGCCGACCGATCCGTACGGCCTCGACACCGAGGGCCTGCAGCGCGACCCGCGCGACGGCAGCTACTGGCTCAGCGACGAGTACCGCCCGTCGATCGTCCACCTCGACCGCCACGGCGTGATGCTGCAGCGGATCGTCCCGGCCGGCAACGGCGCGCAGGACACCGACGCGACGGCCGCGACCGTCCCGCTGTCGGACTTCTACGACGGCCCCGCCGAACCCAAGCTGCAGGAGCTCCTGCCCGCCGAGTGGAAGGCGCGGCGCCAGAACCGCGGCCTCGAAGGGCTCGCGATGTCGGCGGACGGGACGAAGCTCTACGCGATGATGCAGAACCCGCTGGACACGCGGAACAACTCGGACATCGACCCGCTGACCGCCGGCACGCAGGACCTCTACAAGACGTTCGGCTACGGCGACTCCAACGGCGTGACGGGCGGGCGCTGCGACGGCGTCACGACCGGCCCGGAGAACACCGGCGGGGCGGGCAGCACGAACTTCTACCGCAACGTCCGGATCGCCGAGCTCGACATCTCGAACCCGGCGTCGCCCGTCGTGACCGGCGAGTTCATCTACCGCCTCGACCTGCAGAACGCGGGCGACTCGGCGATCCAGGGACGCCAGCGGATGAGCGACATCGCTTGGGCGGGGCCGCGCAAGCTCCTCGTCGACGAGCACGACGACGACGCGCTCGCCGTCACCGGCACGGCCGTCGGCCGCAGGATCCACGAGGTCGACCTCAACGGTGCGACGAACCTCGTCGACGGACCCGGCGTACGACACGTTCACCGAGCGCGCGACACGGGTCGCGGGCCTCGGCGGGCACGCCGGCACGCAGCCGATCGGCTGCTACCTCGACGGCGGCACCGCCGCGGAGCTCGCAGCGCTGCCCACGCCGGTCGTGCCCGCCGCGAAGTCGACGTACCTCGACATCGGCTCGGCGCCCGCCGGGATCGGCTTCGAGTTCGGCAAGCCCGAGGGCGTGGCGATGCTCGACGGCATGCGCGGGCATCGCGATCGTCAACGACAACGACTTCGGCTTCGACCAGCCCGCGGACCTGACGATCTCGCCGTCCGCCAACCCGACCGAGCAGCTGCGCTTCTACACGACGCGGCCGTCGGGGACGGCGCCCGCGGTGAGCGGGACCGCGCAGGCGGGTCGCACGCTGACGTGCGCGCCCGGGACCTACACCGGCACGGCACGCTGTCCGTCGACTACGAATGGCTGCGCGCGCGACGCCGATCGCGGGCGCCGACACGAGCCACCTGACGCTCTCGAGCGACGACGTCGGGCCAGACGATCGCCTGCCGCGTCAGCGCGACGCGCGTCGCGGGGCCGGTGCGCGCGCCGGCGGCGGCCGTGACGAGCGCGCGCGACGGCCGCCGTCGCGGACTTCGAGACGGGGCCCGACCGGGCCGGCGGGGCCAGCGGGCGCGGCGGGGCCGATCGGCCTCACGGGTCCCGCGGGCGCGACCGGTCCGCAGGGGCCCGGCGTCAAGGGCGACACCGGCGCGACGGGCCACCGGCCGGCGGCCGACGGGCGCGACCGGCCCGCGCGGCAAGTCCGCGCCGCTGCCGAAGGTCACGTGCACGCTGGTACGGCGCGCGCGGCGCGGCGGCGCGGCGCGTCGTCTTCGTGCGCTGCACCGTGAGGGCGGGCACGAGCACGAGCCGCGTCGTGGCCCGGGTCGCGCGGGCGCACCGTCGCGTCCGCACGCGCGCGCCGCGGCGTCGCGAGGCTGCGCCTGCGCGCCGCCTACCGCAACGTCACGATCGTGACGCTCGACCGCCGCGGCAAGGTGCTGCGCAGCGTGCGGATCAGGACGCGCTAAGCGGGTGACGCCGGGCGCGCGCCGAGAGCGCCCGCAGCGCCGGCCCGCGGCCGGGCGCCGCTCGCGAGGCGCCCGCGGGGCGGCTGCGCTCAGGCGGCGGCTGCGCGGGCTCGGCCGGCTTCGCGCCGGCGAGCTTCGCCGCCTGGCGCTCGGGCGAGATCCGCACGACGGTGTGGACCAGGCCGACCTTCTCCATCGCCCAGATGACCATCGCGGAGATGTCGACCTCCCAGCGCCCGAGGCCCTGGCGCGCCGAGCGCGGGAACGCGTGGTGGTTGTGGTGCCACGACTCGCCGAACGTCGGGATCGCGAGCCACGCGCACGTTCGTCGACTTGTCCTCGACGTCGAAGCGCCGGCGGCCGAAGAAGTGGCAGACGGAGTTGATCGACCACGTCGCGTGGTGCAGGAAGAACATCCGCACGAAGCCGGCCCACAGCAGCGTCCACAGCGCGCCCGTGAGCGAGAAGCCGTGCAGGACGAAGCCGAGCACGAACGGGATCAGCAGGCTGAGGCCGACGAAGGCGAGGAAGTTGCGGCTGATCCAGCGCATGCCCTTGTCCTCGCAGAGGTCCGGGCGCGTACTTGCGAAACTCGGCCGAGCCCTGCGTCTTCGTCAGCCAGCCGACGTGCGCGAACCACAGGCCCTTGAGGCCCGAGCCCTGGCCGACGTGCGGGCTGTGCGGATCGCCCTCCTCGTCGGTGTGGGCGTGATGCTTGCGGTGGTCGGCGACCCACGCGATCGCGGGTCCCTGGACGGCCATCGAGCCGAGCGATCGGCCCAGAAGTACTCGACGGGCTTGCGACGCCTGAAAGGCCTTGTGCGTCAGCATGCGGTGGTAGCCCACCGTGATCCCGAGGCCGGTCAGGATGTACATGAAGGCCATGACGCGACAGCTCGATGGCCCCGACGGCGCGGTTCCAGAGCAGCACGATGGCCAGCAGCAAGGCAAGGAACGGCACAACGACCGCTCCAAGATTGGCGTAGCGCTGGAGAGTTGACATGCGTTTGAGCCTAAAGACTGATGTCTGCGGGTTTCTTGTCGGATATCTGTCGGTCTTGGCGCGTCGATCTGTAGGTTTGTGAGCAATGGAGGGCATCTCGCCCGAGTCGCAGCGGATCCTGCGCCCGGTCCTGCCCGACCTGTCGGCCGAGATGATCCGCGAGATCGGCGCGCAGGTGCCCGACTACTCGCGCCCGCTGGAGGGCGAGTTCGGCGTCACGCTGCGCTACGGCGTCGAGCGCGCGCTGCGGCGCTTCGTCGACTCGATCGAGCATCCGGAGCGCGTCAGCGAGCGCGACCGCCGCACGTACGTCGAGCTCGGCCGCGGCGAGATGCGCCAGGGCCGCACGCTCAACGCGCTGCTGGCGGCCTACCGCGTCGGCGCGCAGGTGGCGTGGCGGCGCTTCGTCGAGGCGGGCGTGGCCGCGGGCCTCGAGCCGGCGGTGCTGTACCGCGTCGGCGAGGCGATCTTCGCCTACATCGACGAGATCTCCGGCGAGTCGATCGAGGGCTACGCGGCCGAGCAGTCGGCGCTGGCCGGCGAGGACCAGCAGCGCCGCGCGCAGCTCGTGCGCGCTGCTGGCGAGCGACCCGCCGGCGCCGCCGGACGTCGCTGCGCGCCGCGGCCGAGCGCGCCGGTGGACGCTGCCCGCGCGGGTCGCGGCGCTCGTCATCGAGGGCGTCGCGGCGGATCGGATCGCGGGCCGGCTCGGGCCGGGCGCGGTCGCCGCGGCGCTCGAGCCCGCCGAGGGCGCCGGACGGGCCCGCCGCACGCGCGCGCCAGGTCCTGGCGTTCGTGCCCGACCCCGACGGTCCGGGCCGGCGCGCGCTGATCGCGAAGGCGGTCGGGGCGCGCCACGCGGCGCTCGGCCCGACGGTCGCGCTCGCGGCCACGGCGCGCGCAGCGTCGAGCCGTGCGCGCCGCGCGCTCGAGCTCGCGACGCCGGCGCGATCGCGGCCGACGGGCTCGTCGTCACCGACGAGCAGGCGGCGACGCTGCTGCTGCACGCCGACACGCAGCTCGCGGCCGAGCTCGCGGCGGCGCGCCTGGCGCCGCTGGACGATGCTGCGCCCCGCGGCGCGCGAGCGGCTCGTCGCGACGCTGCGCGAGTGGCTGGATCACCAGGGCCGCGTCGACGACACCGCACGCGCGCTCGGCGTCCACCCGCAGACGGTCCGCTACCGCCTCGCGCAGCTGCGCGAGACGTTCGGCGCCGCGCTCGACGACGCCGGACGGCCGCTTCGAGCTGGCGCTCGCGCTGCGGGTGCGCGGCCGCGCCACGAGGGCGCGGCGGCGCGAAGGCGCGAGGGCGCGCGGGCGAAGGCGCGGCGGCGCGCCGGCGCGCGGCTCGACGCGCGGCGGCGCCGCGGCTAGCGTTGCGGCTCACGCGCTCGCAGCGCACCGGCGATCGCTGCGGTCGAGCGAGGCGCACGTCGCGGCCCGGCCGCAGTCGACGCTGTCGAGGGTCCGGTCGGCGCTGCGCACGCGGTCGTTGCCCAGGCCGCCGATCAGGCGGTCGCGCCCCCGCCGCCGAGTGCTTGGTCGTCAAGCGAGTCGTGCCCCGCTCCGCCGTCGATGCGGTCGGTCCCCGTCGCCCCCGCCGAGGCGGTCGCGGCCGGCCCCGCCGAGCAGGTGTCGTTGCCGGCGCCGCCGACGCGAGGTCGTCGCCCGCTTCGCCGCGCAGACGTCGTTGCCGGCACCGCCGCGCACGTCGTCGTTGCCGCCGCCGCCGCAGATCGTGTCGTTGCCGCCGCGGCCGTCGATCCGCTCGCGGCGGGCCCCGCCGAGGATCACGTCGGCGCCCGCCGTGCCGTTGATGGTCAGCTGTCCGGCGACCGCCGCGATGGTCACGGGCTTGCCGGCGCACTCGGCCCCGGGGAAGAACGGGGGCGGGCCGGGGGGCGTCGCGCCCGGACCGGGTGCGCCTGGCGGTGGAGGAGGCGGCGGGGGCGGCGGGCGGCGGCGGCGGAGGCGGAGGCCCGGTGAGGCTGACGGTCGGGGTCGCCTTCGGATCTCCGCACGTGCCTGCGACGGGAAGGTTGTTGATGTCGCCGCTGAAGCTCGCCACCCAGCGGTACACGCCGAGCGCCGGCGGCGTGAACGGCGCCGACGTCGCCACCGCCATCGATGGGCGACCAGAAGTTGACGTTCTGGACGTCGGTGAACACGGGCGTCCCGCTGCACGCGGGGTTGGACGGCGGGTACAGATTGAAGGTCGCCTTGCCGGTTGAACCGGGTGGCTGACAAGCCCGTTGATGGCGACGCTCGCCGCCATCGGCTGATTGACGACGCCGTTGGCCGCCGTGGTCGTGATCGTCGGCTGGGACCGCAGCACCGTGATCGTGCCGGCGCCGGAGGTCGACGCGCGCGGCTCCACGCCCGCGCACGGCTGCAGGCACTGCGTGTGCGCGGTCAGCATCCGGGTCTGCGCGAGGGGCGTGGCCGGGTCCCCGTCGACCGGAGCGCGCAAGACATCGAACGTGTAGCTGATCTCGCAGAACGACCCTGCGATGGGCAGCAGGATGTGCGCGCCCGTCACGCGCCGGCGTGACGCTGTGACGTCCGAACTGGCCGTCGACCGAGTCGATCTTGAAGGCATGTTGAAGCACGTGCCTGCCGTGCCCGTGCCCGTGGCGGACAGGCGCGAACGTGTTGATCTCGGCCACGCCGCAGGTCCCCGGCGCCGACAGCAGCTGGCAGGTCGGCGTGAACACCAGCCCGCGCTCGGCGGGTAGGTCGCAGCCACCGAGATCGAAGTCGTTGCAGACGCGATTGCCGAGCAAGCTCTGCAGGCCAGCGTTGGCGTTGCGGACCGTGATCTTGCCCGTGATGCCCTTCTGGCCGACGGTCACCTGAGGCGGATAGGTCATCGACGTGCTCGCTCCGACCTGCGCCCGGGCGAGCGCCGGCCCGACCAGCAGCGCGCACAGCAGCGCCGTCGTCACGGTCAGCGCCGTGCCCACATCCCGACCGGGGGTTACGCCGGACCACATCGCGGGCATCGTCGTCACCCTACCCTCCAGCGGCCCGACGTATGTGCGAGGTCGTTCGTTTCCGCCGCGCGGAAACGACTCAGGTTTCCGGTGAAGCGCTCAAGCTTTGCGATCGGGCGGGTACGCCCGATCGCTCACGCGGCGGCCGCGCGCGAGCGGGAAGCGCACGCCGGTCAGCTCCTCGGAGACGTCCCACAGCGCGCCTGGCGGTATCGGGTCCTTGGCGGCGGGGCTCGGCCCGCGGCCTTGGGGTAGCCGCGCAGCTCCTGACGGCCGCCCGGCCCGGTGTAGCTCGCGCCGCGGCAGGTCCTGCGTCGCGGCGTGGAGGATCGGCAGCGCGCCCATCGCGTCGCTCTGCGCGAGGACGCGGTTGCCGACGCCCATGACGACCTGTCGACGAGCGTGCGTCGTGTGCCCCTGCAGGTTGGTCGACGCGTAGCCGGGGTGCGCGGCGTGCGCGCTCACCGCGAGCCGGCGCCTCGAGCCGGCGCTGCAGCTCGAGCGTGAACAGCAGGTTCGCGAGCTTGCTCTGCCGTAGGCGCTCCAGCGCCCGTACGGCGCTGGCGTTGAGGTCGTCGAAGTTGATCCTGCCGCAGCGGTGGGCGAACGACGCGACCGTGACGACGCGGTCGGTGTTGCGCCAGCAGGAGGTCCGTCAGCGCGAACGGCCCAGGTGGTTCGTTGCCGAACTGCATCTCGAAGCCGTCGGCCGTGCGGCGCTCGGGGAGCGCCATGACGCCGGCGTTGTTGACGAGGATGTCGAGTGGGCCCTCCAGGCGGCCGCGAACGCGCGCACGGAGGAGAGGTCGGCCAGGTCCGAGCTTCGCGCACCTCGGTCTCGCCGGGCATCGCCGCGGCGGCCTGCTCGCCGCGCGTGGTGTCGCGCACCGCGAGCACGACGCGGGCGCCGGCGCGTGCAAGCTCGCGCGCGGTCGATCGCGCCGAAGCCGCTGTTGGCGCCCGTCGACCGACGACGGTGCGTACCGGCCATGTCGGGGAGGTCTGCCGCTGTCCACTTGGGGTGCTCATGGGCCAATGTAGTCGCCGCGTCGCCATGGCGCCATTCGCGCGGCGCTGGCCATGCGACGCCTTTGTCGAATGAGGGTCTCTTAGCGTTGGGCCCAGCCTACGGCGACGGGCGGTCGCCGCGTGGAATCCGTCAGCCGCGCTTGACGAGCCGGCCGACGGCGGCCATCAGCTCGTCGGTGCGGTCGGACTGCAGCTGGCCGTCGGCGGGCAGCACGCACGAGCGCGCGTGGCCGTCGAGCAGGCCGAGCGCGACCTTCTCCAGCGCGGCCTGGGCGGCGGAGATCTGCGTCAGCACGTCGATGCAGTAGCGGTCGTCCTCGACCATCCGCTCGATGCCGCGGATCTGGCCCTCGATCCGCCGCAGGCGCGTCAGGAGCTGCTGCTTGCTGGTGCTGTAGCCGCGGCCGGTCGGCGGGGGCGTGGGCTCGTCGGTTGCCATGCGGTGCATCGTACAGTACCCCGTGGGGGTATACTCGCCGCACCGTCCGCATACCCCCCGTCCGTATCGTGAGGAGCCCCACCACATGACCGACGCCGATCGCAGCTACAACGTCACCGGCATGACCTGCGGGCACTGCAAGTCCGCCGTCGTCAACGAGGTGCTCCAGGTCCCCGGCGTGCGCGCCGTCGACGTCGACCTCGACAGCGGCCGCCTGACGGTGCGCGGCGAGTCCTTCGAGGACGCCGCGATCCACTCGGCCGTCGACGAGGCGGGCTACGCCGTCGCATGAGCCCGGTCGCGCGCGTCGCGGCGTTCGTCGCGCTGCTCGCCGCGATCTTCGCCGGCGCGGCGCTGGCCGGCGGCGCGATCGATCCCTCCGGGCCGGCCGGCGAGCCGCACGCGGCCGCGGACGCGCACGCCGGCGAGGCGGACGCGCACGGCGGCGAGCACGCGACGGCGGGCGGCGGCGGCGCGAGCGCGAGCGAGGCCCCGGCGGGCGTCTCCTCCTCGCACGACGGGCTGCGGATCGTCCCCGGCGAGACGCGCTTCGCGGCCGGCCGCAGCGCCACGCTGCGCTTTCGCATCGTCGATGCCGGCGGCGCGACGGTGCGCGACTTCGACGCCGAGCAGGCGCGCCTGATGCACGTCATCGTCGTGCGCCGCGACCTGCGCCGCTACCAGCACCTGCACCCCGCGCAGGGGCCCGACGGCGCGTGGTCGACGCCGCTGCGCCTGCCCGACGCCGGCGTCTACCGCGCGTTCGCCGACTTCTCCACGAGCGGTGAGCGGCACACGCTCGGCGTCGACCTGTTCGTGCCCGGCGACTTCGCGCCGCTCGCGCTGCCCGCGCCCGCCGAGCGCGCGACGAGCGGCGACTACGAGGTGCGCCTGCACGAGCACGCCGGCGAGTTCGGCTTCTTCGTGCGCCGCGACGGGCGCCTGGTGACCGACCTCGAGCCCCACCTCGGCGCGCGCGGCCACCTCGTCGCGCTGCGCGAGGGCGACCTCGCCTACCGCCACGTGCATCCGCTCGGCGGGCCGCCGCCGGAGGTCGCCTTCGAGGCCGGCGCCAGCGAGCCCGGCCGCTACCGCCTGTTCTTCCAGTTCCGCCACCGCGACCGCGTGCGCACGGTCGCCTTCACGCACGTCGTGCGGCAGCCATGAGCACGCCGCCGCCCGCGCCGCTGGAGCACCTCGACCTGCCGATCGTCGGCATGACGTGCGCGTCGTGCGCGATGCGCATCGAGAAGCGCCTGAACCGCCTCGACGGCGTGCTGGCGTCGGTCAACTACGCGACCGAGCAGGCGTCGATCGACTACGCGCCCGACAAGTCCGCGCCGGCCGAGCTCGTCGCCGCGATCGAGCGCGCCGGCTACACGGCGCCGCTGCCGCCGCGCGAGTCCGGCGCGCCGCGCGCCGCGCGGCCGCCGGGCACGCGGCCGCGCGTGCGGCTGATCGTCGCCGCCGCCGCCTCGCTGCCGCTGCTGCTGCTCGGGATGATCCCCGCGCTGCAGTTCGACAACTGGCAGTGGCTGTCGCTGCAGCTCGCGACGCCGGTGCTGTTCTGGGCGGGCTGGCCGTTTCACCGTGCGGCGTGGACGAACCTGCGCCACGGCACGGCGTCGATGGACACGCTGATCTCGATCGGCACGATCGCCGCCTGGAGCTGGTCGGTCGTGTCGCTGTTCTTCCTCGGCGCGGGCGACCCCGGGATGCGCCACGAGCTGAGCTTCGTGCCCGAGCGCGGCGGGCCGGCGGGCGACGTGTACTTCGAGGTCGTCGGCGTCGTGATCACGTTCATGCTCGCCGGGCGCACGTTCGAGGCGCGCGCCAAGCGCCGCGCGGGCGCCGCGCTGCGCGCGCTGATCGCGCTCGGCGCCAAGGATGCGGCCCTGCTGCGCCCCGACGGCAGCGAGCAGCGCGTTCCCGTCCAGCGCCTGCGCGTGGGCGACCGCTTCGTCGTGCGGCCGGGAGAGAAGATCGCGACCGACGGCGAGGTCGTCGAGGGCTCGTCGGCCGTCGACCGCTCGCTGCTGACCGGCGAGAGCGTGCCGGTCGAGGTCTCGCCCGGCGACGAGGTCGACGGGCGCGACGGTCAACGCCGGCGGGCGGATCGTCGTGCGCGCGACGCGCGTCGGCTCGGACACCGCGCTCGCCCAGATCGGCGAGCTCGTCACGCGCGCGCAGTCGGGCAAGGCGCCCGTCCAGCGCCTCGCCGACCGCGTCGCGGCGGTGTTCGTGCCGGTCGTGATCGCGATCTCCGTCGCGACGCTCGGCTTCTGGATCGGCGCGGGCGAGACCGGCGTCGCGTTCGCCGCGGCGGTCGTCGGTGCTGATCATCGCCTGCCCGTGCGCGCTCGGCCTCGCGACGCCGACGGCGCTGCTCGTCGGCACCGGCCGCGGCGCGCAGCTCGGCCTGCTGATCCGCGGCCCGGAGATCCTCGAGTCGACGCGCCTCGTCGACACGGTCGTGCTCGACAAGACCGGCACGGTGACCGAGGGGCGGATGTCGCTGCGCCGCGTCGTCGTGGCGCCGGGCGTCGACGAGACGCGCGCGCTGGCGCTCGCCGGCGCGCTCGAGAACGCCTCCGAGCATCCGATCGGGCGCGCGATCGCGGCCGCCGCGCGCGAGCGCTGCGGCGAGCTCGCCGCGGTCGAGGGCTTCGCCAGCGACGCCGGGATCGGCGTGCGTGGGACGGTCGACGGGCACGCGGTGTTCGCGGGGCGGGCGGTTGCGCTCGCCCATGGCGCCGCCGGGGTTGCGCTGCCGGGCGGCACCGGCTTGCCCGCCACGGAACGCGGCCGCGCGGGGACGGGCCGAGCCGCGCGCGGCGCGCGGCACCTCCGCCGGACCCCTCCCCGCCGTCCTCGAGCGCGCCCGCGCGGCCGCCGAGGCCGAGGGCCTGACGGCCGTCGCCGCCGGCTGGGACGGCGAGCCGCGGGCGCTGTTCGTCGTCGCCGACCACGTCAAGCCCGGCGCGGCCGAGGCGGTCCGGCGGCTGCGCGAGCTCGGCCTGCGCCCCGTCCTGCTGACCGGCGACAACGACGCGACCGCGCGCGCCGTCGCCGCCGAGGTCGGCATCGACGAGGTCGTCGCCGAGGTGCTGCCGGCCGACAAGGCGGGCGTCGTGCGCCGGCTGCAGCGGGCCCGCCAGCCCGGGTCGTCGCGATGGTCGGCGACGGCGTCAACGACGCGCCCGCGCTCGCGCAGGCGGACCTCGGGATGGCGATCGGCACCGGCGCCGACGTCGCGATCGAGGCGTCCGACCTGACGCTCGTGTCCGGCGACCTGCGCGCCGCGCCGGACGCGCTGCGCCTGTCGCGGCGCACGCTGCGCACGATCAAGGGCAATCTCGTGTGGGCGTTCGGCTACAACGTCGCCGGCCTGCCGCTGGCGGCGGCGGGACTGCTCAACCCGATGATCGCCGGCGGCGCGATGGCGCTGTCGAGCGTGTTCGTCGTGTCGAACTCCCTGCGCCTGCGGAGTTTTCGCGCGCAGCGCGACGGCTGAGCGCGGCGCGCCGCCCGTTCGGCCGCATGGCGGCTCATCGCGGGCCACGGACCGCCATACTGCGCGGCGTGCGCCGCCGGTTGCTGTTCTCGTCGTTGCTCGTCGCCGCGGTCGTGATCGTGATCGCGGTCTGCGTCCGCCTCCTCCGGCGGCTCGGCGGACAAGCCGGCCGCGGCCGCCCCTGCGACCTCGGCGCCGCCGCGCGCGAGCGACGACGCAGCTGCCGACGCGCAACCGCCGCGCGAAGGTCGTCGAGCCCGTCGCCGGCGAGTCGGCCGCGTCCGCCGCGCTGCCGACCGAGGATCCGTCCGATCAGCCGGCCGCCGCCGCCTCGGCTACGTCGACGCCGCGCCTGAAGGCCGACACCGACAACGGCCCGACGAGCGACGCCGCCGTCAGCGAGGCCGACGTGCTGAAGAACGGCATCGCGCTGCCGCCGATCGAGGCGCCCGGCGCCGTGCGCCAGATCATCGAGGCGGGCAACTACATCGCGCGCACGCCGTATCTGTGGGGCGGCGGCCACGGCAAGTGGCTCGACAAGGGCTATGACTGCTCGGGCTCGATCTCCTACGCGCTCGCCCGCGCGGGCCTGCTCAACGCGCCGCTGGACTCCGGCCGGCTGATGGGCTGGGGCGAGCCCGGCGAGGGCAAGTGGGTCACGATCTACACCAACCCGGGCCATGTCTTCATGGTCGTCGCCGGGGTGCGCTTCGACACGTCGGGCACGCGCAACACCGGCTCGCGCTGGCAGTCAGACATGCGCGGCACGGCGCGGGTTCGTCGCCCGCCACCCCGCGGGCCTGTAACGCTTCCGGCGTCAGGCTGGCGCCAGGGTCGCCTGGCACTAGAATCTCGCGCCATGTCGATTCCCAACGTTCGGCATCCAGGTCGTCCGCAACGGCGCGTCCACGCGGATCGTGCCATCGGGCGAGCTCGACATCGCCACGACGCCCGCGCTCGAGCAGGCGATCGCCGAGGCGACGAGCGAGCCGGGCGCGGCGCTCGTGCTCGACCTGCGCGAGCTGACGTTCATGGACTCGACCGGCCTGCGCACGCTCGCGCAGACCAACGCCCGCGCCGAGGAGCGACGACTTCACGCTGGCGATCGTGCGCGGCTCGCGCCAGATCGAGCGCGTCCTGGAGATCTCCGGCCTCGGCGCGCTGCTGCCGCTCGAGGACGCGCCGCCGGAATAACGCCGGCCGGCCCGCCCCCGGAGCGCGCTCAGCGCGAGTAGTTCTTCAGCTTCGTCTTGAACACGCTGTAGACCGGGCGCGCCGTGCCGTTCGTGTTGACGAGCCCGGCATCGAACTTGCAGCGCGTCCCGCAGCCGCCCGCCTCGGCGCCGAAGTAGTTGTAGGAGTACACGCGCTCTACGCCCTGCGTGCGATAGCGCGAGGCGTAGGTGAACATGTTCTTGATGCGCGACGCCTGCCGGGTCAGGTGAAACGGGAACGACCGGCCGAACCCCGCGAGCGCGCCGGTCTCCGTGAACCAGAACTTCGTCCGGCGGTTGTACTTGCGAGCGGTGCGGATGATCTTCGCGGTGCCGGTCGTGCGGCTGCGGTTGACGTCGGAGTAGTTGTGGATGCCGACGACGGTCAGGCGCTTGCGCCAAGTCGAGCTGAGGCGGCGGTAGAAGCTCGCCATGTACTTCTCGACGCCGGTTTGGTCGAGCACGTCGAGGCCGACGACGGCGCATGAAGGACAGCGGCCCTTGACCGCGCGGTACATGCTCTTGAAGTACGAGGCCGCGTTGCCGACCCGGTTCCACGTCTCCTGGGTCTTGTGGTTGACCTCGTTCCACGCGCCGAAGTCCTTCACGCCGAGCCCGCGGAAGTAGACGACGAGCTTGTTGGCCCTGCTCTGGTAGTTCGCCGTCGAGACGATCGGGCCGCGCTTTGCGCGCAGATCGCTCGTCGAGACGTGCAGCAGGGTCGAGACCCCGGCTGCGCGCGCGGCGTTGACGAAGCTCGTCGCCTTGGCCAGCTCCACGGGATTCGACATGACGTTCGCCGGCACGAAGTAGCGCGTGCGCTTGGTGTTCAGCGCCTGAAACAGCGGCTGCGAGAACATCGCCGGGCTCTGGTCGGCGACGCCGACCCTGATCGTGCTGCGCGCCGACGCGAAGGGGGCTGTGAGCAGCGCGCCGATGACGACGAGTGCCAGGACGATGATGCAGGTTCGGGGCTTCAACGGGGTCACGCGATGTGGTCCTTTCAGGATCGTTCGCTCGTAAGGGAACCCACTCCGGGCGGCAAGGATGCGCCTCCTCACGCGATTCTCACGGCGCCACCGGCACCGGTTCGTCGAGCCGCTGGCGCTCCGCCTGCGCCGCGCCGGTGCCGGGATCGATCTGGACGACGTCGGCGGCGAGCGGCTCGAAGCGCGGCGTGCGACGGTAGATCAGCCGCGCGAGGCCGATGTCGCCGCCGCCCTCCGCGAGGTTGCCGGTCCCGCCGCCGCCGAGCGAGCCGGGGTTGAGCGTCGTGAGCGTCCCGTCCTGGGTGACCTCGGACATGTGGGTGTGGCCCCAGACGACGAGCAGCGGCCGGGCCGGGGCGCGCGGCCCGGCGCGCAGCGCGTCGACGGCGAGCTTCGCGAGCCCCGGCGCGTGGACCATGACGATGTCCGCCCTGCCCGCAACGGTCTCGAGCCACGTCGCGAACTCTTGCTGCTGCTCCGGCGTCGGCTTGGCGCCGCGATCCTCGTAGCCGTCGGCAGCGAGGCGCTTGAGCGGGTCGTCGTAGCCGGCGATCCGCAGGCCGCCGACGGTGGTCACGAGCTCGCCGGTGGTGCCGTCGGCCTTCAGGCGCCCGCGCCGCGTCAGGACGATCGCGCCGGCGCGAGCGAGCTGGCGCTCGAGCGCGTCGGAGTCGTGGTTGCCCGAGACGAACACGAGCTGGCTGCCGGCGTGCACGATCTGGCCTGCGAGCGTCGTCTCCAGCCGCGAGCCGCGATCGGTGAGGTCGCCGGCGAAGAGCAGGAGGCCGCCCTCCGCGGCGCGCTCGAGCGCGGGCAGCGCGATGACGTTGTTGTGCAGGTCGGAGGCGACCGTCAGGCGCGGGAGCATCGGCCCGAGCTGCTCGCGGTTGGCGGGCGCGCTGACGAGCCGGGCGATGCCGACGAGCTGCTCGTCGATCTCGTCGTCGAGCGTGCTCGCGGCGCCGCCGAGCGACTCGAGCGTTCGCAGCGCGGCCGGCACCTCGGGGCCGTTGGCGTAGTACTGCGGGCTGTCGACGTTCGAGCGCGGGGGCAGCAGCACGACGAGCGCGCCGCCGACGCCGATCGCCGTGGCGAGCGCGGTGGCGATCGTCGCGCGCAGGGGCGGCCCCTTGCCGCCGCGGGCCGCGAGCGCGACGAGCAGACCGAGGATCAGGCCCGCCAGCACCGCGACCGCGATCGCCTGGCGCAGGTATGACGCGAGCGCGCCGGTCGCCTGCTCGCGGACGCCCGCGACGTCGAGCTGGCCGGCCTGCGCGAGCTTGACGACGGCGTCGCGGTCGATCGAGCGGACGTCCACGCTGAGCCGTGCCGGCAGGCGGACGGCGGGGAAGCGCACGCCCCAGTCGACGAGCGGGACGTAGAGGTCGAGCGCGCCGTCGTGAAACGGGTCGACGGAGAGGCTCACGCTGCCGACGTCGAGGTCGTACTCGCGGTGGTACGTCGCCAGGGCCGTGCCCGCGCCGGCGACCGTGGCGAGGATCACGAGGACGGTGACGAGGACGCGGGTCATGCTCGGTGAGGCTAGAGGTGGGTAGCCGGCGAGCTTGCTCCTAGCAGTTGGCGCCGTGGCGATCTGTGATCTCGCGCGTACGGCTGACCGCACCCGCGGACGCCTGCCAGCTCCAGTGAATGCGGGGCCCCGCGGCGCAAGAGTGGCTGCATGCCCACCGCCCGCACGATCGCTTGCAGGATGCTCGCCACGAGCGCCGCGCTCGCGACGACCCTCGCCGTCGGAGCGACTGCGCACGGACAAGCAGTGGCGCCTCAGGAGCCCGCGACCTCTGCGCAGGCACAGGGCGCGGCGCCTCAGGAGCCCGCGACCTCCGCGCAGGCACAGGGCGCGGCGCCCCGGGAGCCCGCGACCTCCGCGCAGGCACAGGCCGCGGCGCCGGGCGGGCCGGCGACCCGGGCGCAGGCGCCGCTCAAGGTCGCCAAGGGCTGCGACGCCGCGATCGCCACGCTTCAGCGCAAGCTGCGGGACCTGCGCTACGCGGTCGGCCGCGCCGACGGCTGCGACGGCCCCGCCACCCGCGCCGCGGTGCAGGCCTTCCAGAAGGCGCAGGGCCTGGTTGCCGACGGCGTCGCCGGCCCGCTGACGCGGCGCGCGCTGCGCTCGCCGGTCCGTCCCGTGGCGCGCGTGCGCGGGGCCGGCCGGCACGTCGAGGTCGACCTCGCCAAGCAGCTGCTCCTGATCGTCCGCGACGGCCGGGTCGAGCGCATCTACGCCGCGACGACCGGCATGGCCGGCCACGAGACACCGCGCGGGACCTACCGCGTCGTGCGCAAGGAGACGCGCTCGTGGTCGGGCGAGTACAACGTCTGGATGCCATGGGCGAGCTACTTCGACGGCGCCCGCGGCCTTGCGATCCACGCCGGCGACGTGCGCCCCGCGCCCGCGAGCCACGGCTGCGTGCGCGTCCCCACCGTCTTCGCCGAGCAGGTCTTCAGGGCACTGCCGCTGTCGGCGACGGTCGTCGTTCGCTAGTACGCGCGGCCGGAAGTTCGGCGAGGTTTTCCGGGTCTCCTGACGTTCCCGTGGGTCGGTGAACGCCCGATTCACCGCGGCAGCGGCGGGCGGAGCCCGGTGAGCGAGAGCATCGCGAGAGCGATCAGCGCGCCCGCGCTGTGAAAGCCGTAGGCGCGGCGGGTGATCATCCGGATCTGGGTGTTGATCGCTTCGACACGGGCGTTGGACAGGCCGTGCTCGATCGCCGCGGCGATCCCGGCGCGCTGCGTGGTGATCGTCTTGGCGAGCTTCGCGAACGACGGCAGGCGACACCGTCTGGCCCATGCGATCCACTCGTCGAGCAGCTTGATCGCCTCTGCGGCGGGCAGCCGATAGATTTGCCTGAGCTGCTCCTTGAGCAGGTACGCGCGGTACAGCCGCGCGTTGGTCTTCTGGATGCTCGAGAGCTTCGCTTGCTGGCGATCGGTGAGGTTCTCGGGGTTCTTCCACAACGCGTAGCGCGCGCCCTTCAGATCCTTCGCGGCCGCGACCTCACCTGATCTGCGGGCATCGTTCCAGACCTCGCGACGGACCTCGTCCAGCGCGTCGGTCGCGAGCGCGATCACGTGAAACGGGTCGACGCAGCGCACCGCATCGGGGAGGTGGTCGGCGACCGGTCCGGCGATCCACGACGCCATGTCGCAGGACACCAACTCGATCTGTTTGCAGCGTTCTTTGCCGAGCTCGTCGAGGAACCGCTCGACGGTCTTGCGGTCACGACCGGCCGCGGCCCAGACCAGTCGGCCGCTGTCGTGATCGACGACGACGGTCAAGTAGCGCGCGCCCTTGCGATGCGATATCTCGTCGATGCCGATCCGCCTGAGCCCGTCGAGCAGATCGACTTCGCCGGTCGCCTCCTCACAGACGCGTTCGCAGATGCCGCCGACTGTCCGCCACGCGACACGCATCAGCTCGGCGACCGCGGACTTGCTCGTGTTGACCGCCAGCCACGCGGCCTGGTCCTCGAACGCCCGCGTGAACCGCGCGCCGTGCCTGGCCCACGGCACCGCGCACACCACCACGCCGTGACGGCGGCAGCGGACCCTGGGCGCGTCGGCCTCGACGAACGCCAGCGTCGTCCCGAGATCCAGCGCACGCCACCGCCGGCGCCCGTCACCGAGGTCATAGCCGGGGCTGCGTCGCCGGCACACACCGCAGCGCTCGCGCTCGCGCCAGACAGGCCTGACCGCAACGACGATCTCTCCCTCATCGCCAACCTGCACGTCCTCCACCACCGCGCGCTGGATGCCCAGCAGCCGCGCCCATACCCTGATCCCGCGCACGCCGTTTCAGCTCCCCTCGATTCCAGCCCTGAAGAAGCCGGAACCCTAGGCAGCAAGCGGCGTGCGCCCTTCTACCGCCCTCTCACCGACCCACGGGAACAGCAGGAGCGCCGGTTTTCCCGGATGCCCGGCCGTGGCTGACGGTCGGCGGTGTCCCGCCGACGTGCTGGTGGCACGTGGGCGGGCGCCGGCGGCCGTCAGGCGCGGATCGGGCGCCGGGAAAACCCGGCGAGCTTTCGGACGCGTGTACTAGCGCTCCGGCAAGCGGCGGATGGCGCGTTGACCCCTCTATACGGGGTGAAAGCGCCAGCCACCGCTTGCCTTCGCGCACATAGCGGAAAGCCTTGGTCTCGCCACCCTGTTTTCCGCGCAGGATGCGGGGACGAGGGTTGCACGAACGGGCGCGTCCATGTGACATCCGACGCATGGTCCATGATCGCCTCGTGCAACCGCGGCAGATCTACGCGAGCACGCTCACCCGGCGCGATCGCCGCTGGGCGCGGCGGCGTGCTCGCAGTGTCCTCGGCTTTGCGGTGCTATCGGCCGCGACCTTGCTCGCCGCGCTGTCGGTGCTGGCGATCGTCGTTCCCGGCGTCTCCTAATCGCGCGCGGAGGCGAGGCGGCGAGGGTCGGCTACGACGCCGTCGCGGCCTCGCTGCTCGTTACCCCGCGCGGCGCCGGCTTGCCGATCGCCGCGACGCTCAGCAGGATCGCCACCCACGTCACCGCCGCGAGCACGACGTGCACCCACACGATCTCGGCCGGCAGCTCGAGCCTGTACTGCAGCGCCCCCACGGCGCCCTGCGCCGCCATGAGCACGCACACCCAGGTCAGCGGCCGCACCTGCTCGCCGCTCGCGCCGCGCCGGCGCGCGAGGACCCACAAGCCGACCGCCATCAGGCCCAGCACCGTCGCCAGGCGAGCGTGCTGCTCGATGACGAAGCGCAGCGTGTCCGCGCCCTTGAACGTCAGGCGGTTGATGATGTCGCCCGTGCCGGCGCCACCCGCGTGGGGCCCCGCCGCGCTCGCCGCGGTGCCCGCGAAGATCGTGATCGCCCCGACCGGCACGAGCGCCCACACGCCGAAGGCGAGCAGCCGGTCGGTCTCGGGGCGCGGCTCGCCCTCTTCGCGGTGCGCGCGCCAGTCCAGCGCCACGGCCGCGACGATGATGAGCATCGACAGCAGGTAGTGGCTCATGACGAGGCCGGGCGCGAGGTCGTAGCGGACCGTGAAGCCGCCGAGGACGATCTGGGCGAGCACGCCGAGCGGCAGCAGCGCGCCGAGCTTGACGAGGTCGCCGCGCCGGGGCCGCCGGCGGAAGGCGCCCGCGAACGCGGCGAGGCAGGCAAAGCCGACGACCGAGGTCAGCATGCGGTTGCCGAACTCGATCAGCCCGTGTGTGTTGAGCTCCGTGTAGAGCGACTCGTCCGTGCATTTCGGCCACGTCGGGCAGCCGAGCCCCGAGCCGGTGACGCGCACGGCCGCGCCGGTGAGGACGATGAGCGTCAGCGTCCAGAGGGCGACGCGCGCGACGAGCGCGTAGCGCTCGGGGGTCAGCGTGAAGCGCTCGGGGGCGGAAGGCTCGCTCATCGGGCGGAAAGGTTAGGCGGAGGCCGGCGCGGAGGCTGCGCCGCGGGCGGCCGCCCGCCGGGGGCCGGATCAGGCGGAGGCGCGGCCGGCCGCCCGCCGGGGGCCAGATCAGGCGGAGGCGGGGGCGGCTGGGTCTGTGAGCGGTAGATCCTCCGGGCGCGCGTTCTGGATCCCCGCCAGCGCGATCAGGCCGCCGCCGATCATGAGCAGCGCCGACACGACCATGCCCGTCCGGAACGCCTCCACCCCCGCCTCCCGCACCGCCGCCCGCACGCGCGGCGCGACGCGATCGCCCGGCACCGTCAGCGGCCGCTCGCGGGCCTCGCCGACGTACGCCCGCTCGGCGGCGGCCAGCCCGGAGGCCGGCAGGCGCTCGTCGACCGCCGCCGAGAACTGCGCCGAGACGACCGCCCCCACGGCCGCGATCGCCAGCAGCCCCGCGACCCGCGCGACCGCGTTGTTGACCCCCGACGCCACGCCGGCATGCCGCCGGTCGGCCGCTTGCAGCACCGTCGCCGTCAGCGGCGCGACCGTGATCGCCAGGCCGAGGCCGAACAGCAGCGACGCGGGCAGCACGCCCGTCACGTAGTCGGCGCGCTCGTCCAAGCGCGCGAAGGCGAGCAGCCCCAGGCCGCAGATCACCGGCCCGGCGGTCATCGGCAGCCGCGGCCCGACGCGCGCCGACAGCGCGCCGAAGCGGCGCGCGAGCGTCACGAGCAGCAGCGTGATCGGCAGCAGCGACAGCCCCGCCTCGAACGCCGAGTAGCCCGCGACCTGCTGGAGGAACAGCGCGATGAAGAACGTCGCCGCGCCGAGGCCGGCGTAGACGACGAACGTCACCGCGTTGCCCACCGCGAAGTTGCGCGAGCGAAAGGCCGCCAGCGGCAGCATCGGGTCCGGCGCGCGCCGCTCGTAGGCGATGAACGCGCCGAAGGCCCCGAGCCCGCCCAGCAGCGGTCCCCACACCGACGGATCCGACCACCCGACCACCGGCTGCTGGACGAGCGCGTAGACCGGCCCCGCCAGTCCCAAGGCGCACAGCGCGGCGCCCGGCACGTCGATGCGGTGCGAGCGGTCGCCCGCCGACTCGGGCACGTAGCGCGCGATGAGCCACAGGCAGACGACGACGAGCGGCACGTTCATCGCGAAGATCACGCGCCACGACAGCACGTCGACGAGCAGCCCGCCCAGCGGCGGCCCGATCGCGATCGCGGCGCTCGTCCCGGCCGTCCACGACCCGATCGCGGCCGCGCGCTCGGCGGGACCGTAGACCGTCGTGATGATCGCCAGCGAGCTCGGCACGAGCAGCGCGCCGAAGCCGCCCTGCAGCGCGCGCGCCGCGATCAGCACCTCGACCGACGGGGCGATCGCGCAGATCAGCGACGCGGCGCCGAACCCGGCCGTCCCGATCGCGAAGATCCGCCGGCGGCCGTAGAGGTCGCCGAGCGACCCGCCCACGAGCACGAGCGAGGCGAGCAGCAGCAGGTAGGACTCGACGACCCACTGCTGATCGGCGAGCGACGCGCCGAGATCCTCGCGCAGCGCCGGCAGCGCGACGTTGACGACGGTCTGGTCGACGAACACGATCGCCGACCCGAGAATGCAGGCGATCAGCGTGAGCCGCTTCGTGCGGGCGTCGTCCATCGGGCGCAGGCTAGATTGCCGGGAGCATGCGCCGCCTTGACACCCGCCTCGCCGGCCTCATCCACCTCCAGCCCGACGTGCACGGCGACGAGCGTGGGTTCTTCGTCGAGAGCTACCGCGAGAACGTCTGGGCGCAGCACGGCATCACGGAGACGTTCGTGCAGGACAACCACTCGCGCTCGCGCCGCGGCGTCTTGCGCGGAATGCACTTCTCGGTCGGCGAAGGCCAGGCGAAGCTCGTCCGCTGTGCGCGCGGCCGCATCCTGGACGTCGTCGTCGACCTCCGCCGGAGCTCGCCGACCTACGGCGAGTGGGAGAGCGTCGAGCTCGACGACGAGCACGGCCGCCAGCTCTACATCCCGGTCGGGTTCGCCCACGGTTTCTGCGTGCTGTCGGACCTCGCCGACGTGACCTACAAGTGCTCGACGTACTACGACGGGGCCAACGAGCGCGGCTTCGCCTACGACGACCCGGAGGTCGGGATCGCGTGGCCCGGAGACATGGCGCTGCTCGTCTCCGAGCGCGACATGCACGCCCCGCCGCTCAGCGAGATCGCGGCCGACCTACCGTTCTGACGCCTCAGCCCTGCCCGCCGCGGTAGAGGCGCTTCTCCGGCGGCTGGTAGTAGTCGTCGAGGCTCGTGACCACCCTCGTGTACCACCCGAGCAGCTGCTGGGTTCGCGGCGGCTGACGCTCGACGGCAGCGTCGCCAAGCGCGCGGACGTAGTCGATCTGCTGCTTGACGAAGGACCGGGTGAACTGGTGGTTGATCCCCAGCCGGTCGGCGCCCGACCGGTTCTGCCCCGCGGCGTGCCACAGCGTGGAGTCGAAGACGACCATCGACCCGGACGGGCACTCGACGGGCATCTCGGCCGCCGCCATGAAGGCATCCGACGGGCGCTCCGCGCGCTGATGGGTGCCGGGCACGACGATCGTGCCGCCGTTCTGGGCGGTGTAGTCGTCGATCGCCAGCATGACGTTCACCGACGCCACGTAGCCGTTGAGGTAGCGCGGGAAGTCCATGTGGAACGAGTGCTGAAAGCTCGTCGTGTCGCCCTCGGCGGACGGGAGGATGAACCCGTTCTGCAGGTGCAGGATCGCCGTCGGCGACAGCACGCTGTCCACGACCGCGAGCATCTCGGGCAGCTCGAGCAGCCTGATGAAGTGCTCGTCGTAGGCGAGCATGTTGCGCAGGACGCCGTGCTCGCCGGCCCGCCGCAGCCGCTCCTCGCCGACATCCTGCGCGATCGCCTGCCGGACGCGGTACATCGCGTCGCGCGTGGCGGCCACCAGGTCGGCGTCGAGGACGCCCGTCACCACGGCGAAGCCGATATGACGCAGGCTACCGAGGGCCTTCTCGAGCCAGGCGCCGTCGTCGGGCGCGTGGAAGCCGGTTGTCGCTGGGGTGAGGACGCTCATTGGCGCGACATGGTTGCATGACGGCCATGGGCGCCACCTCGCCACCGGCCCCGCGTCCCGTGCTGCCACCCGGCACGCTCCTGCAGCACCGCTACGTTCGCGAGCGGTTGGCGCGGCTCGTGCCGGGCCGCTTCATCGAGGTCGGGACGGGTGCCGGCGACCTCTCCGCGCTGCTGCTCGACGCCCGCTGGACGGGCGTCGGATACGAGCCCGGCCCCGCAGCCGGCCGGGCGCGGGAGCGCAACGCGCAAGCCCTCGCGGACGGGCGCTACGAGCTACGCGAGGACGACTGGCTGTGCGCCACGGACGACGAGCCGGCCGACCTCGTGATCTCGTCGATGGTGATCGAGCACCTGCCGGCCGAGCAGGAGGCGCTGTACTTCGAGCGCGCCCGGTCCGTGCTGCGCCCCGGAGGCCGGGCGATCGTCCTCGTCCCGGCGTCCCCCGCCCACTGGGGCATCGAGGACGACATCGCCGGGCACCAGCGCCGCTACGAGCGCGACGGGCTGGCGCGGCGGCTGGCCGAGCTCGGCTGGGAGCTCGAGCACATCGCCGGGCTGACCTTCCCGCTGTCCAATCTGCTCCTGCCGGCCTCCAACTGGCTCGTCGGCCGCGCCGAGCGCGATCGCCTGGGGATGAGCGAGCTCGACCGGACGCTGCACTCGGGCAACCGCGACGTCGCGGGCAAGACGTGGTTTCCGTCCGCCGCTCGCCTGGTCCTCAACGACAGGGCGCTGTTCCCGCTGCACCTCTTGCAGCGGGCGTTTCGCGACAGCACGCGCGCCCTGGTGCTCTACGCAGAGGCGCGGCCGGCGGCCTGAGCGCCACGGTCAGCCGGCGCGGGCCGGGCGCTGCGCGAGCCGGGCCGATCGCTGCACGGCCTCGATGACCTGGCCGATGTCGGCGTCGCTCATGTCCGGCCACAGCGGCAGCCGCAGCAGCCGCAGGCTGCAATCGTCCGTCTGCCGCATCGAGCCGCTGACCCGTCCGTGCTGCCGGCCGCCCGGCGACGAGTGCAGCGGGACGTAGTGAAACACCGCGTCGACGTCCAAGCGGCGCAGCTCGGCGAGCATCGCCGTCCGCGCCGCCGGGTCGGGCATGAGCAGGTAGTACATGTGAGCGTTGTGCCGGCAGCCCTCCGGAATGACCGGCCGGCGCGCCAGCTCGGCATCCTCGAGGTCGGCGAACGCCTCGTCGTAGCGCCGCCAGATGGCCAGCCGCCGAGCGGTGATCGCGCCGGCCTGCTCGAGCTGGGCGAACAAGAAGGCGGCCGCGAGGTCGCTCAGCGCAAACGACGAGCCGATGTCGACCCACGTGTACTTGTCGACCTGCCCGCGGAAGAAGCGGCTGCGGTTGGTCCCCTTCTCGCGCAGGAGCTCGGCGCGCTCGAGGTGGATCTCGCCGTTGAGCAGCAGCGCCCCGCCCTCGCCGCACGTGACGTTCTTCGTCTCGTGGAAGCTCAGCGCGCCGAGATCGCCGAGCGTGCCCAGCGCACGCCCGCGATAGCTGGCGCCGACGCCCTGCGCCGCGTCCTCGATCACGGCCAGCTCGTGTTCGGAGGCGAGCTCGTTCAGCTCGTCCATGGCGCACGCGACGCCGGCGTAGTGGACGGGGACGAGCGCCTTCGTCCGGCTCGTGATCGCCGCTTCCACGAGCGTCTCGTCGAGGTTCAGCGTGTCCGGGCGGATGTCGACGAACACCGGCGTGGCGCCGCGCAGGACGAAGGCCGTCGCCGTCGTGACGAACGTGAACGACGGCATGATGACCTCGTCGCCGGGCCCGCAGTCGATGAGCATCGCGCTCATCTCGAGCGCCGCGGTGCATGACCCGACGAGCAGCGCGTCGCGTGCGCCGGTCAGGTCGACGAGGCCGGCCCGGCAGCGCGCGGTGAACGAGCCGTCCGCCGACAGGTGTGCGAGGCCGACCGCCTCGGTGATGTACTCCGTCTCGCGACCGGTCACGTGTGGGCGGTTGAAGGGGATGTGCGTCATGTGCGCGTCGCCACAAGCATCAACGAGCCACCGGCCGGAAAGCTCACCCCGCGGGCGATCGCCCGCCGTTCGAGATCGAGCACGCGCTCCAGGGCTCCCGACCAGCGCGTCGGCGCATGCTCGCGCGCCGGGTCGAAGGCCACGTCCGATCGCCGGTGCAGCACGCGCGAAAGCCACATCGCGGGCAGCAGCAGCGAGACGAACGACGTCACCCGCTCGACGTGGAAGCCGGCCCGCTCGACCTTCTCCAGCAGCTCCGAACGGCGGTAGCGGCGCACGTGGTGCGCGTACGTGTCGGCCGCGCTCCACAGTCGCGGATGCTGAGGAACGGTGACGAGCAGCCCGCCTCCGGGGCGCACCGCCGTGTGCATGCCGGCGAGGAACGCCTCGTCGTCGGGGACGTGCTCGAGGACGTCGAACGCCGCCACGACGTCCCACTCCGCGACGAACGGGATGCGGGTCGCGTCGAGCTGGTACATCGCCGCCGCGGGGACGCGCCGGCGGGCGTGCGCCAGCCCCTCGGCGTAGAGCTCGGCGCCGGCGACGCGCATCTGCGGGTGGGCTGCGCTGATCGCCGCGAGGACGTAGCCGGTTCCGCAGCCCACCTCGAGCAGGGCGCCGGCCTGCGGGAAGTAGCGATCGAGCGCCCACAGGATCATCCGGTTGCGTGCCCGAAACCAGAACGACTCGTCCTCGACCTCGGCGAGCAGGCGAAACGCCGCCGGATCGAAGCCGTTGCCACCGGCGGCCGCCTCGGGCGCGAAGCTCAGCAGCCCGTCGCGGCGCGAGGGACTGAAGCCGCAGGCGGCGCAGCTCCAGCTCTCGTCCACCGTCCCGCCGCAGGAGACACAGCGCTTCACGCCCGGCTCCCCACGACGAGGCCGAGCACGACCAGCGCGACGCCGGCCACCTTGTAGAAGGTGAGCCGCTCGTCGAAGAAGACCGCGCTCAGGAGCAGCACGGCCACGAAGGATGCGCCCACGAACGGGTAGGCGCGGCTCAGCTCGAGCTTGGTCATCGCGGCCATCCAGCAGAGCGCCGCGACGGCAGCGGCGGCAAAGACGCTGATGACCCACGGGCTGGACGCCAGCCGCAGCAGGAACGTGAGCTTCGCGCCGGTCGCCTCGGGGAAGTCGCCGGCCTCGCCGACCCGCCACTTGATGATCAGCTGGCCGTAGACGGTCAGCACGATCGTCGTCGCGACGAGGAGCCAGCTCATGTTCATGCGGACGCGCTCGCGGTCGCGTAGCCGATGCCGGTCCGGCCGTAGCCGTTGCCGTTGTACAGGAGGTGGCGAGCGCCGTCGTGATCGAAGACATACGGGTAGGCGACCATCTCGGAGTCCCAGCCGTCCGGCGACGGCTCGAGCTCCGCGGCGCCGTCGAGCCGGTCCCAGCGCAGCCCGTCCGCCGATTCGGCGTACGCCAGGCGATATGCGCCGCCGCGTGCGCAGAACCACATGCGGTAGCGCCCGTCCTCGTTGACGACACACGGGCGGCCGAAGGCGTACTCGCCGTCGTCCGCGAAGTCGACGGCCACATGCCCGCTGCGGCTCCAGCTCAGCGCGTCGTCGCTCTCGGCGTAGCGCAGGTGGTAGCGGTGGCGCGGCACCCCGTCCTCGAGATCCCAGCCCGCGCCCGAGACGTACCACATGCGCCACAGCGGACCGTCGCGCAGGACGAACGGCGACGCCGTGAGATAGGGGTCGGCGGGGCTGCGATCCAGCAGCGGCGCCGCCGAGAGGCGCTCGAAGGTGCGCCCGCCGTCCTCGCTGACGGCCACGCCGACGGAGAGGTAGAACGGCACCGTGACGCCCAGGCTCCAGCCGGTGTAGAACAGCAGCGACCTGCTGCCCACGTGCACGAGGCACGACGTCGTCACCCCGCGGTCGTCGAAGGTCCCGAGCGCGCCGGGAGCCAGCACCGGCTCGGGATCGTGGTCCTCGACGTGCAGGCCATCGCCGTCGGCGCTCATCCGGGCGCGACCGATGTGCGAGCGCCCGTCGGCGTCGCGCGCCGAGTAGTACAGCTCGAGCCCCGACTCCGGCGACGAGACCGGCAGCGCCAGGCCGGCGTGCGACGCCGCCCACGGCGGCGGCACCGGAGCTTCCACGAGCAGCCCGCGCTTGTCCCAGCGTTCGCTCAGAAGCCCCTCAGCTCCCAGCTCTTCTTGCCGATGTCCGGGGTGCCGCGCACGGCGTGCACCGCGCCCTCCTCGGTGTCCTTCATGATCAAGGCGGCCGCGCCGATGACGCAGCGCGGAGCGACGGTGATGCCGTCGCGGAACGTCGCGTTCACGCCGACGAAGCAGTACTCGCCGATCGTCACGTTGCCGGAGACCACCGCGTGCGACGCGATGAAGCAGTGGTCGCCGATCGTCGCGTCGTGGCCGATGTGGTTGCCGCTCCACAGCACGACGTCGTTGCCGATCTTCACGAACGGCTGCACGACGTTCTCCTCGAAGATGAACGTGTTGTCGCCGATCTCGACGCGCCCCAGCACGGCCGCCTTCGAGCTGACGAAGGAGACGAGCTCGTAGCCCTTGGCCTTGCATTGCTCGTAGACCTCGGCCCGCGCCTGGTTGACGCGGCTGAAGCCGATCGCGACGAACATCCCGTAGTCGGCCGGGGGGAAGCGCTCCTCGAGCGTCTCGAACGCGACGACCTCGCGGTCGAGCAGCGGCTCGCCGTCGAGGTACTGCTCGTTGACGGTGAACGCGACGACCTCGTGCGGGCTGTCCTCGTCGAAGTAGACCGCGGCGATGCGGGCGAAGTCACCCGTGCCGAAGATGACGATCTTGCGGCCGTCCTCGCTGGTCAAGTCCTGCCTCCTGTCTCGTCGAAGCGCACGATCATCGTGAACTCCCATAGTCCGTAGTCGTGCAAGAGCGCCACGTGGCGCGACAGCTCCCGCTTGCACCAGTCGAACATCTGCCCCGGGTCGGCGTAGTGCAGCCGGGGCGTCATGCGATCGGCGTCGGAGTAGCTCGTGAGCATGTTGAACGCGATGCCCCGTGTGCTGACGCGCGCCATCCGGCGAACGGTCTCGCGCACGTACTCGGGCCATGCGGAGGCGTCGGCGCCCGCGAGGACGTTGAAGATCCCGCTCGCGACCGTGATGTCGGCCAGCGGCAGCTCGTCCGGGTCGGTGCCGAACGTGGCGTCGGCACGCCCGCCGTGGCGCTCGAGCGCGCTTGCGATCATCGCCGGCGCGACGTCGTAGCCGTGGTAGCGGACAGGACGGCCAAGCGCGTCGAGGTGCTCGAGCAGCCCGCCGTACCCGCAACCGTAGTCGTTGAGCGAGAAGCCGCCGTCGGGCGGCGCCACCTTCAGCAGCTGCTCGAAGCGCAGCCGCTGGGACTCCTCGGAGTTCCAGTCCACGCCGCGAGCGGTCGCTCCGTGCTCCTCGACGCGCCCCGTGTAGTAGGCGCCCACGCGGCGCTCGATCTCAGACGAATCCACCATCGGAGCCGCCGAAGGTCTTCATGTAGCGCGTGGCCTCGCTGCCGGTGTGGAACAGGAGGTCGAGGATCGACACGCCGTGCTCGAAGGGCTCCGTGAACTGCGGGTACGGCGGGTAGCCGTCGTAGTTGCACCACAGCACCTTGATGCCGTGGCGCTCGAACTCCGCCTCGTCCATGTAGCTGCGCGCGGCGGGGCCGGAGACATACTCGTCCGCGCCCGCCGCGAGGCACAGCTCGAGGATGCGCTCGCCGCGGGTGCCGGTGGTCTCGTACTCCGTCGACCACTTCAGCGGCGTGGTGATCCCGAGCAGCTCCGCGACGGCCTCCAGGAGGGTGCGGTTGAGGTGAGACAGCCGGTCGAAGCCCCCGCCGGTGTACGCGGCCTCGATCCGCGGCGCGACCTCGTCGAAGCACGCCGCGCGCCGGTAGACATGGGTCAGCGTCTTCCAGTGACGCTGCACGCAGTCGGGCTCGGCGATGCGCGTCTCGTCGATGCGCTGGTAGAAGTTCCCCTTGACGGCGACCGGCACGGTGAGCCACTGGGTCGCCCCCTGCGCGGGCTTGATCTTGTTGCGGTTGCGCCAGTCGCGCTTGGTGTACTGCACCTCGTCGAGCAGGATGAACTCGTCGACGACGTTGATGGCGTCGAAGTAGCCCTTCCACGGGACGTAGTTCGATTGGATCGCTGCGACGCGCTTACCCATGCAGCGCGTTCCGCGGCGACAGGTGGGCCGCGCGCTCGTCGTCGCCGGCCGCCTCGCCGGCGGTGTCGGTGGTCTTGTCGACAATGAACAGCGGGCGATCCTTCACCTGCTCGAACACCTTCCCGATGTACAGGCCGGTGATCCCGGTGGTAGTTATGATGAACCCGCTGCCGAGCAGGGTGATGACCGCGATGCTCGTCCAGCCCGGGAAGGCCGTGCCCGTCAGTCGCGCCACGGTCAGGTATGCCGCGAACAGCACCCCCAGCGTCGCGAGCACGAACCCGAAGTACACGATCCAGCGCAGCAGCACGGTGGTCTGAAAGAAGACGCCGTCCAGCCCGTGCTTGATCAGCGAGGCGAAGGAGTACGAGCTCTTGCCGGCGTGCCGCGCCGACGGCGTGTAGTCGACCGCCGCCCAGTCGAAGCCCAGCCAGTTCAGGATGAAGATGTAGTGACGGTCGCGGTCGCGGAAGCGCAGGAAGCCGTCGATCACCTTGCGGGAGATCATGCTGAAGCTCCCGAACTCGCCCTGCACGCCGGCTCCGGTGAAGACGTTGAGCGCTTTGAAGTACATGCGCGCGGTCGTCCGGCGCACGAGCGACGCGGGCTTGTTCTTGCGCCGCCCGTAGACGATGTCGAAGCCCTCGCGCGCCTTGGCGTACAGGCGCGGGATCTCCTCCGGAGGGTCCTGCAGGTCGCAGTCCATGACGACGGCCCATGCCCCTCGCGCGTCGCTCAGCCCGGCGGTGATCGCGACGTGCTGACCGAAATTGCGGCTGAGGCGCACGCCGCGCACGCGCTGGTCGAGACCGGCGATCTCCGAAATCGCCTCCCACGCACCGTCACCACCGCGGTCGTCGACGAAGACGATCTCGAAGTCGTCGGCGATCGGCTCGAGCGCCGCGACCAGGCGTGCGTGCAGCGGCCTCAAGCAGGGTGTGCACCGAAAGACCGGGATGACCACGCTGATCTCGGGAGCGGCGGAGCCGAGGCTATTCGCAGGCGGAGTCATGACGTGCCGGACGTGTGAGCCGGGGCAGGGCGTGAAGGTAGCACGCGACGGTAGTGTTCGAGCCGTGGCGCACCCGCAGGTACCTTCGGCGCCCGTGGCAGCCCGCCCCGAACAACCGCCCGCCGGCCGGACGCGCGCCCTGCCCCGGCCACCGCAACTGCTCGTCGCGTTCGTCGCGATCCTGTCGGCATCGCTGCTGCTGTACCTGCAGCCCGTGTTCGACCTGGGCTTCTACTACGACGACTGGCTTCTGCAAGCCACCTTCGGCGACGCGTCCGGCAGGTCGCTCGGCGACCTGTTCTCGGCGTGCCGGGTCGTCGAGCCCGCCGGCCGTCCCGGCGGCTGCGCCTACCACTCGACCGTGTACGCGCTGCTCGGCGCCGACCCGGCCGCCTACCACGTGCTCTCGATCGTGCTGCTCGTCGCGTCGACGCTGCTGTTCTACCTGCTGCTGCGACGCTGCGGGCTCGGCCACTGGCCCGCGCTGCTCGTCTGCGTCCTCTACGTCGTCTATCCGGGATCGGACTCGACGCGGCTGTGGCCCACCTCGATCGGAGCGCAGTACATCCTCGGCGCGTACCTCGCCGGAGTCCTGCTCGCGATCGAGGGCCTGCGGCGGGACGGCCGCAAGGCGCTCGCGTGTCACATCGGCTCGCTGCTGCTGTTCCTGCTGCTGGTGTTCACCTACGAGGTCGTCATCCCGCTCATCGGCGTGGCCGGCGCGCTGTATCTGCTCGCGACCAAGGATCGGCGCGCGGCGCTGATCCGCGGGGCCTTCGACCTCACGCTGGCCGCGATCTTCACGTTCTACCGCCTCGTGTTCGCCCCGGTCGATGCAGCGTCCGGGTTCGTCCCGGAGCGCACCCTGTCGGAGTCGCTGGACCATGTCTCGGCCGTGCTCCGAGGCGCCTGGGTCTCGTGGCACTCGCTGTTTGTCCCGGGCACGGCCGCGGCCGTCGTGGCGGTCGTCGCGGTCCTCGTGATCGTCACCGCCGCCGCGGACGACGCGAAGACCCGCCGCGCCATCGTCGTGTGGCTCGCGATCGCGGCCGGCGCGGCGGCGTTCGCCGTCCTCGCCGTGGCGCCCTACTTCGCGGCCAACGGCCTCTACGTCCCGGACACCTACAGCCTGTTCAACCGCTTGAACATCGTCTCCGCGCCCGCCTACTGCCTGTTGTTCGTCGCCCTCGCCGGCGCGCTCTGGTCGGCGCTGTCGCACTGGCTGGCGGGCCGCGTCGCGACCGTGATCGTCGGCGTGCTCATCGCCGGCGTGGCGGTGAGCCAAGTCGACGTGGCACGCGAGTCGCAGTCCAGGTGGGCGGCATCGTGGGACGCGCAGCGGACGGCCATCAAGGGCTTGAAGCTCGCCGCGCCCCGGCTCCCGGCGGACGCGACGGTGATGTCCTTCGGGCACCCGCTCTGGGAGCCCGGCTTCATCCCGGTGTTCTCGGCCGGTTGGGACCTGCGCGGCGCCATCGACGTCGAGACGCCGCTCGACCCGCCGGCTGCCGTGCCGTTCATGGACACCGCCGTGTGCACCGCTCAGGGGGCCGATGTCGCGGGCGCGCCGTTCGCGCGCTACGCGGGGGTCGCCTCGCCGCTGTGGTTCGTCAACACGAGCACGGGCGACGCCAGGCGCATCGCCAGCCGCAAGGCCTGCGTGGCGACCGCGGCCGAGTGGGGACGGCCGCCGTTCTTCGACCCGGCCGGCCCGACGTGAGCGCGCCCGGACGCGATCGCTCGTCATCGGCGCGGGCTTCATCGGAACCCACCTCGTCCAGCGCCTACAGGCCGAACGTGCAGCCGTTCGCGTCCTGACGCGCTCGCCGCCGGAGCGCGAGCGGCGCGCGCGCCTGCAAGACGCCGAGCTCGTGATCGACGACGCGACCGTGCAGGGCATCGTCGGCGACGCCCTCGCCGGCGTCGATCACGTCTTCTACTGCGCCGGGGGGCTCATGCCCGCGCAGTCGAACCTCGACCCGGCGACCGACGCCGCGCTCGCGCTGCCGCCGCTGCTGCGGGTGCTCGAGGAGCTGCGGGTGCGACCGGGCGTGCGGCTGACGTACGTGTCCTCGGGCGGGACGGTCTACGGCAACCCCGTGACGATCCCGGTCCCGGAGAGCCACCCGACCGAGCCGCAGACCTCCTACGGCGTGATGAAGCTCGCGAGCGAGAAGTACGTGCTGATGTACGCCCGCCTGTACGGCGTCGGCGTGCGGATCCTGCGCTGCTCGAACGTCTACGGCGAGTTCCAGCCCGCCGATCGCGGGCAGGGCTTCGTCGCCGCGGCGCTCGCGCGGCTGCGAGACGGCCGGCCGATCACGCTCTTCGGCGACGGGCGCAACGTGCGGGACTTCGTCTACGCGCCCGACGTCGCCGGCGTGATGGTCGCGCTGGCGGCGCGCTCCGGCGGGCCGCGGGTCTTGAACGTGGGCTCGGGCGAGGGCATCGAGATCCGCGAGCTGCTCGAGCTGCTCGAGCAGGTGACCGGGACGACGGCCCGCATCGACTGGCAGCCCGACCGTGGCCTCGACGTGCGCCGGATCGTGCTCGACATCACGGCGTTGCGACGCGAGCTCGACTTCGCCCCGACGCCGCTCGTCGACGGCCTCACGGCCACTGCCGCAGCCGACGACGAGCAGCGCCGCGCGAACGCCGCGCTGTAGCCACGATCGCGTGGCGCAGGCGTCACGCGACGTGCCAGACTGGCCGCCGATGGCTCGCCCGTACACGCTCGCAGGACGGATACGCCAGCTCGCGGGCAGGATCGCCAGCACGCCCGACGGCGCCACCCCGCGGCCCGCCCCCGACATCCCGATCGCCGTCGACGGCCCGCCGGTGCGCTTTCCCGCGGGCCACTACTACTCGTCGATGTACGACGCGCGCGAGCTCACACAGGAGCCCGCCCGCTCGCGGATCTGGCCGCCGGAGCCCAACGACCACCCGGGAATCGACTGGAACGAGAGCGGTCAGCGCGCGTTCATGCGCGAGGTCCTCGCGGGCCAGGAGCGCCTCGCGCTGCGACCCGACGGCGACCCCGAGGACGGCGAGTACTACGCGGCCAACGGCCAGTACCCGCCGCTGGATGCCTGGATCCTCGAGGGGATCCTGCGTCATCTCCGGCCGGCGCGGATGATCGAGGTCGGCTCCGGGTTCTCGTCGCTCGTCACCGCGCAGGTCAATCGCGAGCATCTCGGCGGCGAGCTGCGCTTCACCTGCATCGAGCCGCACCCGCGCGGCTTCCTGCAGCGCGGCGTCGACGGCATCTCCGAGCTCGTCGTCGAGAAGGTCGAGGACGTCGACCTCGCGCGCTTCGAGGAGCTCGAGGCCGGCGACGTCCTCTTCATCGACACCTCACATGTCGTGCGCACCGGCAACGACGTCGTCTACCTCTACGGGCGCGTGCTGCCGCGGCTGCGCCCCGGCGTCGTCGTCCACATCCACGACGTGTTCCTGCCGGGCGACTACCCCGAGCAGTGGATCCGCGAGGGCTGGGGCTGGAACGAGAACTACCTCGTCGAGGCGTTCCTGCAATTCAACAGCGGCTACGAGGTGCTGCTCGCGGCGCAGTGGGCGCTGCACCACGCGACCGGCGAGCTCGCGCTCGCGTTCCCGCAGTTCGCCCAGTGCACCGAGCAGGGCGCCGGCGCGCTCTGGCTGCGCCGGACCTGACGGCCGAGGTCGACCGAGCCGCTGCGCCGGTGCCGCGCCGCCCTGGCATGCTTCCGGCGGTGGACTCCTCGCGCGCGATGCCGGTCTCTCAGGAGCTGCTCGACTTCACGGCGGAGGCGCCCTGGGAGCGCAAGCCGATCCTCGAGTTCATGTTCGCGGTCGGGCGCAAGGTCCCCCACCGGTCGCGGGTGCTCGACGTCGGCGCGGGCGACGCGCCATACGCGGAGCTGTTCGCGCACACGGACTACGTCACGCTGGACTGGGAGAGCTCGCCGCACGAGGGCGCTCGCACCGCCGACGTCGCCGCGTCCGCCGACGCGATGCCGCTGCCCGACGCGAGCTTCGACGTCGTCGTCCTGACCCAGGTCCTCGAGCACGTGCGCCGGCCCGGCGTCGTGCTGAGCGAGATCGCGCGGGTCCTCAAGCCCGGCGGCTGGCTGTACGCCACCGTGCCGTTCGTCTGGGAGCTGCACGAGGAGCCGCACGACTACTGGCGCTTCACCCGCTACGCCTTGGCCGCGCTGCTCGAGGACGCCGGCATGAACGCGGTCTCGATCGAGGCGCGCAGCGATTCCTTCACCGCGCTCGCGCAGCTCATGACGAACGTCGCCTGGACGCTGCACGTCGGCGAGATGAGCCCGCAGGCCGAGCAGGCATCGAGCACGCTGCGCGCGCTGGCCGGCGAGGTCGCGCGGCTCGCCCCGCTGGACACCTACTCCAAGCTCCCGCTCGGCTTCACGGTCGAGGCCCAGCGCCCCGCTTGAGCGCGTTCGCGAGCCCCGAGCGCGCTCGCCCCGGGCGCGGCGGGCGCTAGGCCGTTCGGCCGCATGGTGGATATGGTCGCCGTGAGCGTGGCACGCGACAACCGCATCCCGATCCTCTACATGGCGCCCTGGGTCGACCTCGGAGGCTCCGACAAGGCGACCGTCGACTGGTTTCGCTGGCTTGACCGCGGGCGCTTCGCGCCTGCGCTGGTAACGACCCAGCCGTCGCTCAACCGCTGGCTCAAAGAGGTGCGGCCGTACGCGACGGAGGTCTGGGCGCTGCCCGATCTCATGCCCGCCGACCGCTTCCCGCGCTTCATCTTCGAGTTCATCTCCTCGCGCGGGATCCAGCTCGTCCACATCATGAACTCGCGCATCGGCTTCGACCTGCTGCCCGACATCACGAGCATGAGCCGGCGGCCCGCGACCGTCGTGCAGCTACACGTCGAGGAGGAGGATCGCTCGGGCTACGTCCGCTACGTGACGACGCGCTACGGCAACCTCGTCGATGCCTACTCCGTCAGCGGCCACCACCTGTCCGCCGCGATGGCCGATTACCACGTCCCGCAGAGCAAGCGGCACGTGATCCACACGGGCGTCGACGCCGGCGCCGAGTACAACCCCGATCGCATCGTGCCGGAGCCGCTCGAGCGCGAGCGCTTTCACGTGCTGTACGCCGCGCGGCTCGTCGGGCAGAAGGATCCGAAGCTCATGCTCGACGTCGCCGCCGGCGTCGTCGCGCGGCACCGCGAGGCGCTGTTTCACGTCATCGGCGACGGGCCGATGGAGGACGAGCTGCGGGCGCTCGTCGACGCGCGCGGACTGCGCGACCACGTCCGCTTCCACGGGCCGAAGATCGATCTGCGGCCGTGGTACTCCGCCTGCGACGCGCTGCTCATGACGAGCACGTTCGAGGGCATCCCGTGCACGGTGTTCGAGGCGATGTCGATGCGCCTGCCGGTCGTCGCGCCTGCGCTTCCGGGGATCGCGGAGGCGGTCGGCGACAGCGGCGGCGCGTTGATCTCGCCGCGCCACGACCACGCCGCGTACGTGCGGGAGCTCTGCTCGCTGGCGGGCGACGGCGCGTTCCGGCGGGAGGCCGGTCGCCGCGCCCGCGAGCACGTGCGCGAGCACTATGGCGTCGATCGCATGGCCGCCGCTCACGAGCGGGTCTACGAGGAGCTGCTCGCCACGCGCTCGGCGCGGATCGCGCGACAGGCGGCGCGCACAGCCGGCACGGCCGCCAAGCTCGCGGCCGCGGCGGACCGGCCGGAGGTCGTGTCGACCGAGCGGATCGCGCTCGTGGACCGGCCGGCGATCGGGCAGCCGCTCGTCTCGGTCATCGTCCCGTGCTTCAACCACGGCCTCTTCTTGCCCGCGTGCCTGCTGTCGATCCGCAAGCAGGACTACCCGGAGCTCGAGGTCGTGGTCGTCGACGACGCCTCGACGGACTCCGAGACGCAGGCGGTGATCGCGGAGGTCGAAGCCGAGGGCTGGGCGCGCGTCATCCGCCAGCCGGAGAACCGCGGGCCGAGCGCGGCACGGAACGCGGCGCTGGAGATCGTCCGGGGCCGCTACGTGCTGCCCGTCGACGCCGACAACCTGCTGCTCCCCGACGCCGTCTCGCGACTGGTCGTGCGGCTGCAGGGCGCCGGCGAGACGGTCGGCTTCATCTATCCCAACCCGCAGTACTTCGGCAACCGCAACGACTACTTCGAGGCTCCGGACTACAACCTCTACGCGCTGCTGCGCGGCAACTTCTGCGACACCTGCTCGCTGTTCGACCGCGCCGTCTTCGACGCCGGCGTGCGTTTCGCCGAAGACATCGAGCTCGGCCACGAGGACTGGGACCTCATGTTGCAGCTCGCGTCGCGCGGCGTCCGCGGCGAGCCGGCGCTCGGCAAGACGCTGCTGTACCGCAAGCACGGCTTCACGCGCTCGGATTCCGTCGAGTACGCGCAGGACTGCTTCAACGAGGGCATCCCCGCGCGCCATCCGGCCCTCTTCACCGACCGCGCGATCAAGCCGCACGACTGCCCCGGGCTGTCGATCGTCGTGCTCGACGAGGTCGAGGGCGGCTCGGCGCTGAGCGCGCTCGCCCAGCGGCTGAGCGGCCAGAGCCTCGAGGACCTCGAGCTGATCGTGCGCTACGCCGGCCCGTGGCCGGTCGAGGGCGAGGTGCGCTGCGTCCGGCGCATCCCGCCCGGCGAGGTCGGCGGCGCGCCGGAGATGCTCGCGCTCGGCCTGCAGCTCGCGCGCGCGCCGCGCGTGCTCGTCATCAGCCACGGCCTCGCCGACGCGCTCGCCGACCCGGCGTTCCTCGAGAAGCTCGTGCGCATGGCGACCGCGCAGCTCGACATCCACGCCGTCGCGCTCGCCGACGGCGGCGGCGACGCCAACCCGCTGGCGCCGCTCGCCGCGCCGGCCGAGCCGGGTGCGCACCCCCACGCGGCGCTGCTGCTGCGACACGGCGACCTCCCGGTCCAGGTCGAGGTTTCGCCCGGACGGGAGATCGGTGCGCTGGTGGCCCCGCTTTCGGCCGACGATCGCGTGCAGTGGTGCCACCTGCCGGCCGTCGCACGGACCGCCGATCCCGGCGCCGAGCCACGCTGGGTGCACTACGAGCGCGATCCCCCGGCCCGCTCGGCCCAGGCCGCCGTGCGGGAGCGGCACCGCAGCGAGCCGGTCTACACCCCGGGCGCCAGCGTCCTCATCCCGCGACGCTGGGCGACGAACATCGCGTGGACGACGCCGGAGACGATCCCGCTCGTGCGGCATCTCGATCCGGTTACCGGCTGGCGCGAGGTCTCGAACTCGCGGGTCTCTCCGCCCGGCTATGTCATCGAGCACGACCTCGGCGTGCTGCAGCGCGCGAGTCCGCCCGGGACCGCGCGCCTCCAGCGCGCGGCCGATGGCACGTATTCCGTGGTCGACCGCGAGGCGCCGTGCGACCCGGACCCGGGCGTCACGTCGCTCGGGCACCTCGAGCTCGCGCCGCTGCCACTGCTGCTCGCGGTGCTGCACGCGACACACCGCCCCACCGGTCGCCAGCTCCTGCTGACCAGCGACGACGACCCGGCGCTCCTGGCCGAATGCGACATCCACGGCGGCCTCGGCTTCATCGAGGGGTTCCCGATCTACCCGCGCGAGCCGCTCCAGGCGCGCAACAGCGACTACGACCTCAGCGGCCTGCTGCGGGCGATCGACACGCGGCGCCGGCGCCACGTCTACGCCACCGGCGCGCCGCCGCCGGGGTGCCAGCTCGTCGGCGAGCTCGGCGCGCTCCCGGGCACGCCCACCGAGCAGTCGATCGCGCTGTGGCTGACGCCGGGCGGGCAGGCGTACACCGATGCCCACCGGCCGCCCGCGTTTGCGCCGGCGCCCGCCGACGTCGCGCGCTGGGCGCTCGCGCCGGCGGGCTGGGGACGCGACTTCGGCTACCACCGCGGGCGGGCCCGCGCGATCGCACGCCGCCTGCTCGACGCGCCCGGGCTCGTCGCCGGGGAGCGCAACGGCGGTCCCTCGCCCGGCCGCCTTGCGGGCTATCTGTACCCGGATGGGGGGCCGGGCCGCATCGCGCTGTGGTCGGGGATCAATCCGGCCACGGGCGACCAGCTCCTCACCCGGCACGAGTTCGAGGCCAACGACATGGGCTACTCCGACATCACCCTCCTGGGCTTCCTACGCGAGCGGGCGCCGGTCACCGGCACGCTGGACCTGCCGCGCGTAGCGGTACCCTGGGCGTCGCGCTTCGGACTCGTGGTGCGTCCCGTATGACCGATCCCACCACCGACATCGACGAGGCGATGGCCCGCATCCGCGAGGTCGTGGGCCAGCAGCTTGGCGTCGAGCGGCCGCTGCCGGCCGACACCGACATGGCCGCGCTGCCGCGCTTCGGCGGCGAGCTGCCCGCCGAGCTTCAGCCCGAGCGCCGGGCGGAGCTCGTCGCGGAGGCCGATCGCCTCGACCCGTGGCTGCAGGGCCCGTTCTGGCTGGGTGGCGATCTCGTCATCGGCGGCGCCTGGCGCAACGACACGCGCTGGGAGGGCTTCGGCAAGGAGGTCCCCGCCGACCTCGGCGGCAAGCGCGTGCTCGACGTCGGCAGCAACGCCGGCTACGACCCGTTCATGTTCCACCTGCGCGGCGCCGAGTACGTGCTCGGCGCGGAGCCGTTCATGTTCATCGAGCAGGCCCGCTTCCTCGAGCGCACCTACCAGACCGGGATCGACTTCCAGCCGCTCGGCTGGCAGGACCTCGACCCGGCCGTGCACGGCACCTTCGACATCGTGCACTGCCACGGTGTGCTCTACCACGACATGCACCCGATGGCGATGCTGCAGCGCCTGCGCACCATGCTCGCGCCCGGCGGGACGATGTACTTCGGCTCGATGATGCTCGCCGACCCCGAGATGTCGGAGTACGCGCGCTTCGTGCCCGGCGCCTACTACGAGGACTTCACCTGGTGGTGGGTCCCCGGCCGCCTGGCGATGCGCTGGATGCTCGAGTCCGTCGGGCTGAAGGTCATCCGCCAGCTCGACGCGCACGACGGCCCCCCCGGCGAGTTCGCGACGATCAACGGCTACTTCGTGTGCGAGCTCGGCGACCCCTCACCACTCGAAGTACACGTCGACCGGTCCTCCGGAGCAACGCCGGGGCCGGCCGCGCGTTAACACACGGGATGCAACGCCAGACTGCGCAGGACGTCGTGATCGGCGTGAGCGGCGCCAACAAGACCTTCCGCATTCCCCGCGAGGCGTCGCACACGCTCAAGGAGCGCGCGCTTCACCCGTTCCGGGGCCGCAGCTACGAGGAGTTCACCGCGCTGCGCGACGTGTCCTTCGGCGTGCGCCGCGGCGAGTTCTTCGGCGTCGTCGGCCGCAACGGATCGGGCAAGAGCACGTTGCTGAAGTGCCTCGCCGGGATCTACGGCCTCGACAGCGGGCGCATCGTCGTCGACGGCAGGATGTCGACGTTCATCGAGCTCGGCGTCGGCTTCAACCCCGATCTCGCGGCGCGCGACAACGTGATCATGAACGGGATCATGCTCGGTCTCACGCCCCGTGAGGCGCAGGCGCGCTACGACGAGATCATCGACTTCGCCGAGCTGCGCGACTACCAGGAGCTGAAGCTCAAGAACTACTCGTCCGGGATGTACGTGCGGCTGGCGTTCTCCGTTGCCATCCAGGTCGAGGCCGACATCCTGCTCATCGACGAGGTGCTCGCGGTCGGAGACGCGAACTTCCAGCAGAAGTGCTTCGACGTGTTCAACGACATGCGCGATGCCGGGCGCACGGTCGTGTTCGTCACCCACGACATGGGCAGCGTGACGCGCATGTGCGACCGCGCGCTGCTGCTCGAGCACGGCGACACCGTGATGATCGACGACCCCGATCTCGTCGCCAACCGCTATCTCGAGCTGAACTTCGCGCGGGAGGAGGTCGACGCCGGCGTCGAGCCCTCGACCGTCGACCTGCGCCAGGCCGCCGGCGCCCCGCCCATCCGGCCGCGGCGCGCGTGGATCGAGAACGAGGCCGGCGAGCGCGTGGCGACCTGCATCCAGGGTCAGCGCTACGCGTTCGTGACGATGGTCGAGTTCCTCGCCGATCTCGTGGACCCGGCGTTCACCGTGCTGTTCCTCGACGACCAGCACCAGGTCATGCTCGTGGCCACGACCGCCTACGACCGCGGCGGTGACGGCCACTATCGCGCGGGCGAGAGCATCGGGGTGGCCGTGACGCTCGACCCGGTGCTCCGGCCCGGCCGTTACAGCTGCGTGCTGATCGTCGGACACCCGAACGTCGGCCAGACGGAGCTGACGCGCTGTGAGGGCGTGCTGTCGTTCGTCATCAGCGGTCCGTATGCGACGGGCGGCCTGACCGACATCCCGCACGAGGTCGCGCTGCGGCGCGCCGAGCAGCCCGCCGCCGCCGAGCAGGGAGCGCCGCCCGCATGAGCGTGTCCGTCGCAGACGCAGCGCCGCTCGAGATGCCCGCCAAGGGGCAAGAGGTGACGGGCCCTTCGGCCTTCAGCGGCGGCCTGCGCCGGTTTCTTGCCCTGACGCGGACGATGGCCGTGCAGGAGTTCAAGCTGCGGTTCTTCGGCTCGGCACTGGGCTACCTGTGGCAGCTCATGCGCCCGATGATGCTGTTCGGCGTGCTGTACGTGATGTTCACGGTGATCTTCGAGATCAGCACGCAGCCGCTGTTCGGCGTCGCGCTGCTGCTGGGGATCGTGATGTACACGTTCTTCGCGGAGGCGACCGGCACCGCCGTGACGTGCGTGATCGACCGCGAGAACATGGTCCGCAAGATCCAGTTCCCGCGCATGGTGATCCCGATGGCCGTCGTGCTGACGGCCTGCTTCAACCTCGTGCTGAACCTCGTCGTCGTGTTCATCTTCGGGACGATCTCGGGCCTGCGGCCGCACTGGGGCTGGCTCGCGCTCATCCCGATGCTCGTGATCCTCGTGGTCTTCGCGGCCGGAATCGCGATGCTGCTCTCGGCGCTGTACGTGCGCTATCGGGACGTCCAGCCGATCTGGGACGTCGCGCTGCAGATCATCTTCTACGGCTCGCTGATCCTCGTCCCCTACGAGACGATCGTCGCGGAGGGCTACGGGACGCTCGGCAGCATCCTGATGGCGAATCCGCTGGCGGCGGTCCTCCAGGAGGCGCGCCACCTGGCCGTCGACCCGTCCTACGTGAACGTCGTCGAGGGACTCGGCGGCGCCGGCATGCTCGTGTTCCCGATCGTGATCGTCATCGCGACGTTCCTGCTCGGGCTGTGGGTGTTCAACCGCGAGGCGCCGCGAATCGCGGAGGAGCTGTAGCGGAGTCCGAAGTTCGAAGCATTGCCGGTCCGGCTTGGTCGTACGCTCCCATCCGGTCCTCGATGCGATCGCCTCAAGCGCGCTGCTCGAAGCACACCGATTGGCACGTCCTCGCCTCGCGGCACACCGCTGTGCACGCGGCGCTCGCCAGCCGGGGGGTGTGTCGTTCTACTGCCGTATACGACAAGTAGAACGACACACCCCCCGTTGCCGCGACTCGCGGTGACCCCTCGCGGCGTCAGCGGCGCGGCGCCGTTGCGCTCGCGGGCGCCGCGGCGACGCCTTCGAGGAACGCTTCGAGCTCGTCGATGCGGCGCTCCCAGGTGTAGTCGGCCGCTGTGACGCGACCCGCTTCGCCCAGGCGCGTGCGCAGCTCGGGGTCTTCGAGCAGGCGGCTGATCGCCGCGCTCACCGCCGCCACGGTCGGCGCGGGCATGAGGCAGTTCTCGCCGTCGACGCAGAAGTCGCGGTTGCCGTGCGAGTCCGTGCAGACGACCGCGCCTCCCGTCGCCATCGCCTCCAGCGGTGGCAGGCAGAAGCCCTCGTGCGTGGACGTCTGGACGAAGACGGTCGCCTCGTTGAAGAGGACGTTCACCTCTGCGTCGCTTGGGCGCTCCTCGTACCGCGCGCCGTACTTCTCCCCCAGCTCCGGCTCGATGCCGAACAGGCACAGCTCGGGCTCGCCGTCCACCGCCTTCCACGAATCGATCGTCAGCGGCAGGTTCTTCAGCGGGTTCGTCCGGCCCAGCGCCAGGAGCATGTCTTCGCGGCGCTCGAGCTCGGGAAGCGGGCGGAACGTGTCGAGGTCGATTCCGGGCGGCACGAGCGTCGACTCCAAGCCCAGCTCGCGCAGGCGGTCGGCGTTCCAGCCCGAGATCGTCATGTAACGAAACTCGTTGCGATAGCCGGCGAGCACGGCGTAGCGGTTGCGCTCGTCGTCGGGGTAGTAGCTCGTCTCGATGTCCTGGACGAAGAAGACTCCGATCCCGCGCAGGACGCTCGCCGTCCACACCGGCGTGCCCGTGTTCCACCACGTCGCGACCTTGATCGCGTCCTCGGCCGCGAGCGCCGCCGTCAGGTCGTCGTAGTCCTCGAAGGTGTGCACCGGCGCGTCGAGCTCGAACCAGTCGGGCTGATCGCCGAGCGTGAAGAGCTTGACGTCGTGCCCCCGCTCGCGCATGCGGTTGAGGTGCTCGAAGATGTCGCGGTGGCCGCCGCCGACGCCGGTGTCCTCGGTGACGTAGACGACGCGCAGCCGGCCATCCGGCGTCCGGACCGACGCGCCGCGCCCGTCGAAGAACTCCCCCCACCGCTCCCAGAACGCGACCTGCGACGCCTTCTCGCGCTCGCCGAGCTCCTTGCCGCGCGTCACCGACTCGTGGTGGTCGAGCGTCGCCGGCGGGAAGTACAGCACCCGGTAGCCGGCCTGCCACGCGCGCAGGCACCAGTCGACGTCCTCGTAGGCCATCGGGTAGCGCTCGTCGAGCACGCCGATCGCCTCGATCACCTCGCGCTTGACGTACATGCACGCGCCCGTCACCGCGAGGCACGGCACGGTGATGTTCGCCGGCCCGTGGTTCGCCGGCTTGAAGCGGAAGCGATGGTCGAACCAGACCGGCGCGCCGAGGTTGCGCTGCACCCCCGCGTGCTGGATGCGCCCGTCGGGATACAGCAGCTTGGCGCCGACGATCCCGACGTCGTCGCCCGCGTAGGCGCAGTACTGCAGCGACTCGAGCCAGCGCTCGCGCGCGACGATGTCCGCGTTGAGCAGCACGACGTCGAGCTTGGAGTCGGCGGCGCGCAGCCCGCGGTTGGCGTTCGCCGCGAAGCCGACGTTCTCCTCGCCGAGGATGAGCTTGTCGATGCCGCCGATCGCCCTCAGCGCCGCGACGTGCTCCGGCGCTGGCGTCGCGTCGTCGGCGACGACGATCTTTACGAGCTCGCGCTGCGTCGTGCGGCGGATGCTCTTCACGGCCTCCGCGACGAATTCCGGATCGCCGTAGGTCGGGATCACGACGCTCACGGGGCGGCCCTTCTCGCGATACCACGACACCGCGCGGCGCTGCTCGGCCTCGGCGAGCGTGCCGAGCTTCAGGCGGTGGCGCAGCGGCGTGAAGCGGATCGGGAACGTGACCGCGCGCCACAGCACCTCGCGCGGCCCGAGGTACTGCCACGTCAGCACGATCCGGCGGCGCAGGTTCGCGAGCGGGCCGCGCGGCATCGCGGCGATCGCGGCGTCGGGGGTGCTGGCCTCGGTGTCGGGGGCGGAGGGATGGGGCTCGGTCATGTGCGCACGTCATTGTCACGGTCGCCGGGCGGAAAGGCTTCGCGCGGGGGGGCGGAGGCGGGGCGGCGATCGGTGGGAAGGTCGTGCGCGACTCGAGCGAGAGGAGGCGGCGCACGCGCGGGCGCAGCCGGTCGTGCCGCGAGCCGAGCACCGCGCCCGCCGTGCGCGCGGCGTGGTGCAGCGTCGCCCGCAGCGCCAGCGTCGCGCGCGGGACGAGCGTCGCGGCTTGCGCGTCGCCGCGCGCACGGGCCCAGCGCACGTCGGCCTTCGCCGGCGCGAGCACGCGGTCGCGCACCGTGCTCAACCCGAGCGGCTCGACGAACCCGTACACCTCGCGCAGCGCGCGCCACTCGTCGAAGCAGCGCTGCACCCGCCGCAGCGGCGCGTACTCGTGCGAGTGCTCGACGGCGGCCCCGGCGACGAAGACCTTCGCGTAGCCGGCGCGCAGCATGTCGACGGCGAGCTGCTGGTCCTCGGCGTAAGGCACGTCGCGAAACGGCACCCGCTCCCAGGCGGCGCGCAGGATCGCGCCGTTCGCATCCGTGAAGAAGCCGCGCGCGCCGAGCAGCTCCCGCGGGCCCGCCGCGCGCTCGGCTTCGGAGAGGCGGTCGACCCGCCCGTCGCCGATCCCGGCGAAGAACGACTCGAGCTCGTGGGCGGTCATCGGCGTCGCGCCCGGCTGCGCCACGTACGCGCCGTACACGAGCGCGACGTCGGGTCCATACGAGAAGCCGGCGAGCAGAGCGTCGAGCCAATGTGGAGAAGCCGGCACGGCGTCCTGCGTGAGGAAGACCACGTGCTCGCCGCCGGACTCCCGCATCAGCAGGTTGCGCGTCGCCCCGTGCGAGAACTCCGCCGCCGGGATGCGCAGCACGCGCGCCCCGTGCGCAAGCGCCACCTCCGCGGAGCCGTCGGCAGACCCCGAGTCGCAGACGAGCAGCTCCACCGAGCGCGCGGTCTCCTGGTCGCGCACCGCGCGCAGGACGGCAGCGAGGCGCGGGCCCCCGTCGCGAACCGGCAGCGCGACCGTCACGTCGAAGCTCACGTGTAGAAGCCGCCCAGCGTCAAGAGCTGCGACGCGAACGTGAGGACCATGAGGCTCACGAGGACGGCCGTCGTGATCCGCGCCGCCCACCGCTCGCCGAACGCGGCCCAGCTGCCCGCCGCCACGATCGCGAGCGCGCCGATCGCCGGGAAGGCGTAGCGCCCCATCTCGGCGACGAGCGCGCGCTGGCCGGTCGTGGCGAAGGCACGCTCGACCGCCGCCACGACGAGGACCGGCGTCGCGACGAGCGTCACGACCATGACCCAGTTCGCCTTCAGCAGGCCGAAGTGCCGCCGCGCGAACACGCCCGCGCAGACGAGCGTCGCCGCCATCCCCGCGACGATCGCCTGGTAGACGAGCGCCGGGAACTCGACCGTGTACCACCCGAACGACGCCCACCCGCGCTTGACGTAGATCGTGTAGGCGGGCCAGTCGTCCAGCGGATAGTGGTCGTACATCGACGGAAGCGGCGGCAGGAAGATCTGCCACAGGTACGAGAGCGAGGCCCCGGCCGTGCTCCACAGGCTGCCCGCGGCGATCGGCGCCCCGCCGCCCGGCGTCGTGAACGTCGTGCGGCCGAACTCCGCCGCGACCTGGCTCCAGCCGATCTGCACGAGCACGACCGCCACGATCGCCACCGCGACGCCGACCACCGCCTTGCGGCTGCGGCTGTGCAGCAGCAGCGCGAGCAGCGCGATCGCCGCGACGACGTAGAGCGCGTAGCTCGTGCCCTTGATCACGGGCAGCACGCCGAGCGTGACCCCGATCCCGACCGCCAGCGGCACGCTCAACCCCCGCCGCGCCGCGCGCAAGATGAGCAGCAGCAGCAGCGCGCCCGCCGTGTTCACGCCGACGTCGTTGTTCACCGAGGCGCCGATGAACGTGAACATCGGGTTCAGCGCGACGAGCAGCGCCGCGCCGACCCACAGCAGCGGGCGCCGCGGCGCGACCTCGCGCGCGGCGAGCAGCACGAACACGACGGTCAAGGCGCTGAGCAGGCCCGAGAAGATCCGCATGAGCGTCAGCTGCGACCAGATCGACGCGCCGCCGGCGACCCGGTAGGGCACGGTCATGACCCCGTAGTAGACGGGCCCGTGGGTCGCCGCCGTCGTCGGCCCGCCGCCGTCCTTGCGCGACGCGCGGCCGCCGTCGCTGCGCGCCCACGCTCGCTCGTCGCGCGCAAGCCACGGCGCGCGGCCGTCGGCCTGCTCGTTTGCGGCGAGCGCACGCGTCGCCTGCAGGGCGAGGGTGAGCTGCGTCGACCACGGTGGCAGCGCCGCCGTCTGGCTCGCCGCGTCGCCGTTCTCGGCGAGCTGCTGGACGTAGGCGAAGTGGTCCTGCTCGTCGGGATTCTGAAACGGCGGCGTGACGAGCGACCAGCTCAGCGTGATCAGAGCCGCCACCGCGAAGACGCCCGCCGCGAGCCGCCGCCACGACAGCGCCTGCGCCCGGATGAGCAGGAACAGGGCGAGGGCGAACGTCATCGGCAGGACGAGCCCGAGCAGCAGCCAGTACGTCCAGCGCCCGACCCACGGCGGGCGAAACAGCGTGGCGCGCTCGAACATCGCCGGGAGCTGCGCGGCGAGGCTGCGCTCCGAGCCGGCGGGCGGGCGGAACCACACCGCGACACGCTCGGCGTTGACCGGCTTGCCGTCGAGCGTCGGCGGGGGGCCGAGGGCGCCGAACGTCCCGCCGAGCGTCACGACCCGCTCAGGGGTGAGGCACACGCTGGCGGGGACGGTGCCGGGGCGCTTCGGGCGCTGCGCGATCGCGAACGCGACCTTCGCGCGCTCGGCGTCGCGACGGTAGGCGGCGCCGCCGCGCACCCCCGGCATCCTGCTGCGTGCGATGAGCTTGCCCGACGGCGTGCGCACGTCCAGCCGCATCGCCGGCCGCGGCGAGCCCATGACGATGTCGAGCTCGACGAGCGCGGTCCCGGCGGGCAGCGCCAGGCCGCGGACGCAGAGCGTCTGATGGCCCTTGACCCCCTGGACGTTCCCGCGCGTGCGGATGCTGTTCGTGCCGGTGTAGTACGGGCGCGGCGAGCACGCCCAGACGATCAGGACGATGACGAGCGGAATCCCGACGAGCAGCGCGGTGCGCGCGATGTCGCCGCGGGCCCGCAGCACGCCCGGCCAGCGCTGCGGGAGCTTCACTTCGCGGGTTCGTCGCCGCGCCGGCGCAACCCGAGGATCGAGATGAGAAACGACGTGAAGAAGATCTGCACGCCGATGACGACGAGGCTGACCGCCGCGATCGCCAAGCGCTCCTCGGACAGCGCGCCGAAGCCGCGGTCGATCCAGGTGATGAGGATCCACGCCGCGAGGACGAGCCCCGCGAGCAGCACGCCGCCGCCGAGCAGCAGGCCGTGCTCGAGGCGGTAGCGGGCGCGGGCGCGGTCGAACCACGGGTCCTTCTCGCCCATGAAGTACGTCCCGTAGGCGTGCGCGCACAGCCCGAGCGCGACGACCTGCGTGCCGACGATGCACAGCAGCGTCCCGGCGATCATCGAGTGCAGCTGCCACTCGCGCCCGAAGAGGCTGATCTGCAGGAGCGAGATCAGCGCGATGATCGCGCCGAGCACGAGCATCGCGGCCCCGGGGATGATGAACAGGTGCGTCGGGCTGTGGACGAGCAGGAAGCGCACGTGCCGCCAGCCGTCGCGCCAGCGCGAGAGCTTCGTCTGCCCGCCGCGCGGCGCGTAGGAGATCGGGAACTCGCGGATGTCGAGCTTCTCCTTCGACGCCCGGATGACCATCTCGGAGGCGAACTCCATGCCCGTCGTGCGCAGGTCGAGCGTCGGCAGGATGTCGCGCCGGAAGCCGCGCATGCCGCAGTGCGCGTCGCGGATGCCCGTGCGGAAGAAGAGGTTGAGCATGCCGCTCAGCAGCGGGTTGCCGATGTAGCGGTTGACCCAGTGCATCGCGCCCGGCTGGATGTTGTCCATCCGGTCGCCCATGACGAGCTGGGCGCCGTCGCGCAGCTCCTCGACGAAGCGCCCGATCTTGTCGAAGGGGTACGTGAGGTCGGCGTCGAGCATGACGATGTACTCGCCCCGCGCGGCGGCGAAGCCGGCGAGGTAGGCCGAGCCGTAGCCGCGCCGCGGCTCGTGGATGACGCGGGCGCCCGCCTCGGTGGCGATCTCGGCGCTGCCGTCATCCGAGCCGTTGTCGGCGACGACGACCTCGCCGTGCAGGCCTGCCTCGGCGAGCGCCTGGAGCGACAGGCGGACGCACTCCTCGATGTTCTCCGCCTCGTTGAGGCAGGGGATGACGACCGAGACCTCGACGGCGGCGAGGGGGTCCGGCGGCGCACCGACGCCGGGGGGTGTGCTCTGGATCGAGGCCATGGCTGTGTCTGTGAGCGGTGTCGCCGTCAGACCGTCTAACGCGCGAGCGGCGAAAGGTTGCGCTCATGCCGCGAAGACTCGACGGTCGTCCGAGCGAGATTACACCCGCGCTCTCCGGAGGCGCGTCTGCCACGCTGGGCGCCGCATGCGGATCCTCATCGTCTACGACTGCCTGTACCCGTACACGATCGGTGGCGGCGAGCGCTGGTACCGGACGCTCGCCGAGCGGCTCGCGGCGGAGGGACACCACGTGACGTACCTGACGTTGCGCCAGTGGGACCGCGGCGCGCGCGGGGTCGTGGAGGGCGTCGACGTCAAGGTCGCGGGGCCGCGGATGAAGCTCTACGCCGGCGGCCGGCGGCGGATCGCGCCGCCGCTCGTCTTCGGCGCGGGCGTGCTCTGGCACCTGCTGCGCCACGGCCGCCGCTACGACGTCGTGCACACCTCGTCGTTTCCGTACTTCTCGCTGCTGGCCGCCGCGGCGGTGCGCCCCGTGCGCCGCTACGAGCTCGTCGTGGACTGGTTCGAGCTGTGGTCGCGCTCGTACTGGCACGACTACCTCGGCGGCGCCGGCGGGCGGGTCGGCTGGGCGGTGCAGAAGCTGTGCCTGCGCGTGCCCCAGCGCGCGTTCGCCCTCGCGCGCATGACCGCCGAGCGGTTGCGCGCCGAGGGCGTGCGCGGGGAGGTCGAGGTGCTGACGGCGATCCAGCCGCTGCCCGCCGCCGTCTCGGCGCCGCAGCCCGCCGGCAACGCGATCGTCTTCGCCGGCCGCCACATCCCCGAGAAGCGCGTCCCGGCGCTCGTCCACGCGTTCGCCGCGCTGCGCGAGCGCGCGCCCGAGCTGCGGCTGCTGATCTTCGGCGACGGGCCGGACCGCTCGGAGGTGCGGGCGCTGATCTCGTCGCTCGAGCTCGACGACGTCGCCCGCGCCCCCGGGCTTCGTCGATGCCGCCGAGCTGGAAGCGGCGCTGGCGGGCGCGCTGTGCATGGTCCTCCCCTCGCGGCGCGAGGGCTACGGGATCGTCGTCATCGAAGCGGCCGCGCGCGGCGTCCCGAGCGTCGTCGTCGCCGACCCCGACAACGCCGCGACCGAGCTCGTCGACGAGGGCGAGAACGGCTTCGTCGCGCCGTCCGCGTCGCCCGAGGACCTCGCGGCGGCGATCCTGCGCGTGCGCGACGCCGGCCCCGATCTGCGCGCATCGACGGCGGCATGGTTTCAGCGCAACGCGGATCGCCTGTCCCTGACGACCTCGCTGGATCGCGTCGCCGCCGCCTACGCCGACCCGCGCCGCATCGCTCCGTCGTAGCCTGCTCGGATGACCGCTGCCTTACTGCGCGACTATGAGCGCAAGCGTCGCCGTGCGGTGGAGCATTTCAACGCTCTTCGGGCAGCGGTCGATCGGTTCGCCAACCGCGACCGCGAGCCAGTCCGCGGCGAGCTGGGCCCCGCTGGCTTACGCATCTTCCGAGTTCCTTTGGAGCCCCTGGATCCCACCTGGGCGGTTGTCCTCGGAGACTTCGTCTACAACACTCGGGCGAGCCTCGATTATCTCGTCACTGCCCTGATTCGAAGCGCCGGCGGCGCAGAGCACCCTCACAGCCAGTTCCCGATCCACGGCATCAATCGCAGACCCTGGCAGGAGATTGACAAATGGTGGGAGGAGGATCCCGACGGCGCCATCGCGAGGAACCTCCGCGGTACGCCTATCGCCACCAAGGCGATCATCAAGCGGTTTCAGCCGTTCTATGGAGTGCCGCGGGTGGATCCCGCCCGCCATCCGCTGTTGGCGCTGCAGGTCTTGAGCAATCGCGACAAGCACCGGCGACTGAACCTATTGGCGCATCGAGCAGCGCTCAGCTTCGTCGACTCACGCGGGCGGGCGCTGTTCGCCGGACCAACTCCGACTACGCACGTGGCCGTCACCGACGAAGACGACGGATACACGGTCTCGCTCGCTCTCGGCCGCGATCGCGACACGGACGTGTACGTCCGTCCCTCCTACGAGGTGCGCTTGAACGAAGCTCCCGAAGTGCTCGGCGACCTCATCGAAACGCTGGCGGGCATCAACGAGTTGATCGACACGCAGGTGCATCCAGCGCTTCTCGGGCTCATGCGGTAGTGACCGCCGGGCGTGCGCGACACTTACGATGTCAATGCTCCGGTCTGTCATCGCCTCGTCCACGCCGTTCACGGCGAGCAACGCCCTTACGACGCTGCTGACCGTGGAGAGCCTGCTGTTCGCAGGGGTCGCGGCAGCAACGTCGCTGAGCACGGTCACCTCGCTGCCGGTGAGTCCTCGTGCGGCCGCACGCGCCCTCGCGCTGGGCGTCAGCCTTGTTCTAACCACGGTCGCGATCGGAGCCGCCTTTGCGTGGTCAAGGCTCTTCATCAATCACTGGCCCACACGAATCGACGAGCAGGTGCCAGTCATCTGCCTGGCTATCGGCATCGTCGCTCAGCCGCTCGTGGCCTGGACCGTCGTCCGACTGTTGTTCCGGCGCCAGGCGTGATGCGTGCCGACGATGGGATCTGGAAGCGTCTGCTCCCGGAGCCGGGGCACGTCGTCGTCTGCGACCTCTACCACCTCAAGGCCTTCCTCGGCGCGGCAAAGGGCCGCAGAGAGCGCTACTACAAGGCGGTCGCCGACGGTCCCGCGACCCTCACTCAAGCGCTCGGCATCGCGCCGACCGAACAGGACGTCTTGAGCTGGATCGCGTTCGTACTGGGGCACGACCGGACCTTCCTCGCGCACGTGAGCAAGCACGGCGGGGCTGAGCCTGTGCTCGATGCCGACAGGTGGCGATTGGTGTTGCAGGCTGGCGCCGGCGCCATCATCGGTGAATATCTCATCGCGCACGACAACGGAGACCTGATATGAGCGATGAGCATGGCCGCGATCGGTCCGACGAGACGCCACCGATCCTCGTGGCTGCCGCACAGCTGGTGCTCGATCTGGCAAGTGATCAGGTCGCTCAGGCCGCCGAGGACGAAGCAGTTCGCGATGGCGCACGGACCGAGGATCCAGTGGACGCCCTACACGCCGCGCTGGGCCTGATCGAGGACGACCTGCTGGCCACGACCCGCGACCAGGAATCAATGCGTAGTCGGGACGATCCACCCCAGCGCCGCCACGACCAGTCGACCGCCATGCCCCACATGGTGTCACCGGCGCGGGCCGACCTTCAGGCGCTGCGACGCGTGCTGGCCCACGTACCGAGCAGGAGTGAGCAGCCGCAGAGCGACTCGTTCCGCTATCTCGATTCTCTCATCTTCAAGCCGTGGGGATACGAGTACCGCGTCTACGATGACATCCTCATCGATGTGTGGTTCGTCGCGATGCACGCCGGAACGCGGAGCTCGTTGCACGCCCACGTTAGGAAGGACACCTTGCTGCTGTGCCTCGACGGTCAGGGCATGTTGACCGCAGGTGACGGCCGCGAGATCAAGCTCGTTGCGCAGACCTCGGTACACATCCTCCCTGGCGCGCCTTACAGGGTCGCGGCTAGCACCGGGATGACACTCATGACGATCGAAAATCCACGAGACAAGCTCGATCTGATCCGATTCACGGACGATTCTGGGCGCTCGGGGCGGGCATACGAGTCCGCGGCCTCCGCGGGAGGGTCGCTCCGCGAGCTGGACGCTGCGCCGTCCGGGCCGCCGAGGGCGCGGCTACGAAACGGTGACATCGACGGGCGCTACCGCGTCAGCCTCGAGACCGGCGAGGAACTGCGCGCGCCCGGCGGCGGCGGACTCTTCGCCCTGTCGCTCGACATCGGGGCGATCCTCAGCCGCGAGTGGAACATCCTGCGGGCCAACGAGCTTCACCGCGCGGAACCGGAGCAGACGTACCTGACGATTCGTGACGCTTGAGCCACCCGCGCTGCGCAGGGGAGATCGCGCGGTCGTAGGTCTCCGCGGTTGCGCGGGCCGTCGCGGCCCGGATAAGCGGGTGACTTGCTCGCGGCCGGCGGCGCGCAGGCGATCGGCTTCTTTCCCCGGTGCCGATGAGGAGGTGCTCAATCGCGGCGATCATCGCATGCGGGTCCCTGGGGGTCGAGAGCAGCGCGACGACGCCGGCGACCACGGGCAGCGAGCTGCGGTTCGAGCAGGCGACGGGCATGCCGCCGGCGCGTCGCCTCGAGCACCGCTAGGCCGAAGCCCTCGTACGGCGACGGGAAGACGAATGCCGCGGCCTCCGCTCGGACGTGCGCGTGCTGATCTCGTCGCTCGAGCTCGACGACGTCGCCCGCGCCCCCGGCTTCGTCGCTGCCGCCGAGCTGGAAGCGGCGCTGGCGGGCGCGCTGTGCATGGTCCTCCCCTCGCGGCGCGAGGGCTACGGGATCGTCGTCATCGAAGCGGCCGCGCGCGGCGTCCCGAGCGTCGTCGTCGCCGACCCCGACAACGCCGCGACCGAGCTCGTCGACGAGGGCGAGAACGGCTTCGTCGCGCCGTCCGCGTCGCCCGAGGACCTCGCGGCGGCGATCCTGCGCGTGCGCGACGCCGGCCCCGAGCTGCGCGCATCGACGGCGGCGTGGTTTCAGCGCAACGCGGATCGCCTCTCCCTGACGACCTCGCTGGATCGCGTCGCCGCCGCCTACGCCGACCCGCGCCGCGCGCGGTCCCGCTAGCCCGTTGTGTAGCCGGTCGCGATCCTGCTGCAGGAGGTACCAAAGCCTGCGAAACCTGTCGCGGCGGCGCCCGAATCGGCGCGCTGGATCGAGGGATCTGCGTGGCATAGAGGGCTGAGCCCGTAGCGTCGCCCACGATCGGTCGTGCCCTCGGCCCGTGAACGAGACACGCACGACGCCGCCTATCGGCGCCGCTTTCTGGCGTCTGAGGGCTTTGTGCGGCTGCCGGGGTGGCAGCTGTTCGTAGCGTGCATCGGGTCCAGGGCGGAGCCCGGAGGCGATGCTGCCGGAGGCCGGAGCTCTAGACGAGGCCGACTGGACGAAGGCCTGAGACCGCAGGCTGTGATGGCGGGCGTGACGGTCCACGTAGGTGGCGGGGACCATGACGGTAGATCTCGGGGGCGTGGCGCGGCGGTTGTCGGCGCCACCTCCATCGGGCGGCACGCGCGAACGGCATCGTTGAGGAGCGGGCCTGTGTCTTGCCGTCGGTCGGCGCCGGCGCCTGTGTACGGCCCACGGCGGGTCCCGGCTGCCATCTGGATCGCGAACAGCAGCGCCTTGGCTTGGACGCCTTTGCGGTCGCCGCCGGTGATGTGCGTGGCGATGATCGCTTCGTCACCGGTCACGACGGCGACGGGGGACTTTCGCAGTTCGATGATCTCCATGGCCGTCATCACGGGCACATCAGCACCGCGCTGAACCCCCGGTCGAGCGCATCCGGGCGCGTCTTGGCACGACTTCAGCGCAGCCTCGTGACTGATCCGTGTCCTGGCCGTGACGACCGTGCGGCGAGCCGTGCTGGTCTCCGCGTCCGGCCCGAACTTGGCCGACGGGAGGTTCGAGAACGCCGGCCGAGCCCCCACCGCCTGGACCGTGCATTGCGGGTGTGAGCGGCGTTTGACGGCTCGCTGATCGTGTGCCGGCGCGGCGCGCGAGCGAAGCGGGCTCGACGTCAGCGAATACCTGGCCGTTGAGCCCTGCCCGCGGCCGCGGGCCCGGGCCGCGTCGTCGCGCGGTGCGTCAGCTGCGACGGCGGGCCCGCCGCCTCAAAGATCTCGCTCCTCATGCCAGCGGCTGCGGTGCACCGACCCAACTCGGCAAGCCGCGCGGCACAGAACGCGCGGACCCGCTCTACGAGATGGTCGCGGCGCGCCATGGGGCATTGATGAGTCGACTGGCATGCCGAGTGGCGCTGCATGGTCGTCGCTGTCGGCCCCCGGGTGACAGGGAGCGGCGTCGGAACGTTCGAGCCGCATGGCTGCTCGACTATGGAGGCGGAGGAGTGGCCGAGCGCGAGCGCGAGTGCCGGGTTCGTCGAGATGGGCAGTCTGCGAGCGCTGCGGAATCCGCGCGGTTACCGCCTGGGAGGTGCTCCGCGCCGTGAAGTCTTGGAGACCGTCTCACACGTCTTGGCAGAGATGGCGGACCCGCAATGACGGTCCGAGCTGAGAAGAAGCACCATCTGGCCATTCCGTTGGTCGCACAGGTGGCTGAGAACGGCCGCCGGCCTTGCGATGCTTCACTGCATGCCAGCCGGTTTCCTCCACACGCTGCCGATCATCGGTGCCATGTTCATGGGCGGGACCACCCAGGATGGCGAGGCGATGATGATCGTCACCTCTGAGAACCCCGAGCGCGTGCAGGGCTTCGACGGCGAGGTGGAGAAGGAAGTACTCGAGCGCTTCCATCTCGAGTGTTTTCGAGCCGACCACGTACTGCAGGCCGGCGTCGCTCCTTTCGGGGATGTGGCGCGCGGGAGCGGCAACCGCCCTGACTTCGTCGTCAACGTGGGCGACCGCCGAGTCGGGCTCGATTGCGCCGCACTGGCCGACCACCACCGACGATTAGGATTCCGGCTGATGGAGCACCTGCGCGCCCGCCTCGTCGAAGGCGGTGGCGGCCGAGACTTCTCCGGCGTCGCCGGCTGCGTGCTGTCCATTTGGTTCGGAGAGAACCTGAGTGGCCTACCGCCCAAGCGGTGGGACGACTCCGTCGTTGAGCCGCTGCTCGACTGTATTGCCGACTGCCAAGTGGATCACGCGGCAATCGCCCGTCTGAACCAAGAGATCGCTGAGCGTGGCTTCCCGCAGGTCATGCCCCCCGTAATCGAAACGCGCACGACGCCAGACGGTACCGCGGGGTTCGTGGCCAACGCGCTGCTCGGACCCATGGACGGTGCGCGCTTCTCGACCGGCCTCGGCTTCGAGGTTCAGTTGCAGATGTCAGTGCACGTCACCGCGACCTCCGCAAGAGTCAATCTCGACCGCATTGTCCACCAGCACGACAAGCCAGAGATCGACCACCTGCTGCTGACCGCCGGTGGGCCAGACCGGGGAGGCATGCGTTTCCCCGGAGAGGAGGCGGTCGCGGCTTTCATTGCGGAACAGCCGGGCCTCAGCGTGGCCGCCGGGTGCCTCGAACGCGTGACGCTGCACCTGTGGTCGGCCCGGCGGATCATCGAGATTGCCGTCGAGTCGCATCCGTCGCCCCGACTCCACGCGAGCTGACGTATGGCACCCACCAATGGCCGGTGCCGGAGGGTGCGCGGCGGCGGGCCGGTTGCCTGTGGCGGTCGGGCTCTCGGGGCGGCGCGCCGGCCGAGGGTCGACGGCGCTGGTTCTCGCGCTAAGCAGGAGTGCTCATCGAGAGCGCCCCGATCGAGGCCCTAGGGACGTCGTCCTTAGTTCGGCAGGACAAACTTAGGCCGCTTCCGCTTCCTCGCGCGCGTCATGCCGATTGAGGACGCGCTCCACCTCGCGCAGTAGTCCAGCCAGGAGTAGGAGCACCGTCAGCAGGTTCGGCTCGGTGTGGGGCGTCCCGATCCGGTGCTGGGTGAGGTTGCGGTTGAATCCCTCGCCAGCGTCCTTGAAGCGGTCGAGCGTGCGCGCGAGCGCGTGACCAACGGCGTAGAAAGGGAAGACCGCGTAGCCGACGTCGTGCAGCGGATCCTTCTCGCGGAACTCCCTCTGAGCTTCACCGAAGGCCTCGTAGCCGAGGGCGCTGTGGAGAATCTCACCGAGCACAGCTGACGCGTAGGTCTGGGCGGGCGCGGGATGTCCTGCGCGGTAGGTCTCGATCGCCTCGAAGACGGCGGCGACGATCGCCTCCAGGTCGCTGCGCTTGACATCGTCGAGAACCTGCGCGACGTCGGCGACGACCTCTTCGCGGTGCTTGATGAGGATCTCGCATCGTGCCTCGTGCCCGTCAGCGGCGATCAGTTGATGAAGGATCTCCGGCCGCGGGGCCCATGCGAGGTTGAGCCCCTCGGTCTTCATCAGGTTCACCACATCGTCCAGCTCATGGGAGGTGAGCTCGCGCCAGTTCGCCGGCAGGGAGAGCTTAAGTGCCTTGAACCTCTCGCCGATCTGGCCCTGCAACCCGCGCAGCCAGGGAGCGGGATCTGGGAGCCTTCGCATCCAGCCCGCCGCTTCGAAGAGCTTAGGGTCGACCGCCTTGAACCCCGCGAGCCCGGAGATCCGCTTGAGCTGGTCATTGTCGAAGCCGGCGATCCCCCGGAACCCGCGAACCGTGTCGTGGTCCAGCCCGGTGATCCCCTTGAATCCGGCGGATTGCACCGAACTGCGGGCGTAGCCGCTCGGCAAAGCCGCCAGCCAGTCCAAGCGCTTTCTGGTCGAGGCCAAGCCGCCTGCTCAGGCTCCCAGCCACATGCATGCGCCCAAGCGAGTCCGAAGCCAGGTGCATGCGGCTGATCCCGAGAACCTCGTTGATCTTGACGGGGGCACTGAGGGCGCCGCGGAGCTGGTTGAGGTTCGCGGTCACCGCCTCGCGCTCCTCCCCCGCCGAGGCAACCAAATGATCGGCGACGTGCTGCGGCTCGAGAGAATCGAAACGGGGCTTCTCCGAGACCCCGACGACGAGCTTCAGGACTCGCTGGGGATCCGCGTCATCCCAGGAGAAGCTCGGCGAGTGCTCCTTCACCCTCGTGCGGGCGAAGCGCTCGCACAGCTTCTCGGCGGTAATCTCTCCGCTCTCGTACGCCTCGACACCCTCGCCAAGCTCGTTCATCACCATCCCGCCGCTCTGCGCGATCGTCAGCGTCGCCCGCCCGTAACGGACGCGGCACGTCGCCGGACCCTCGATTCGGATGATGCGGCGTCTCTCGGCCATGGACTCAGTGTACGAGCGGTGACGGCGAGCCCAGGACGCGGAGCGGGCCAGACCCAGCTGGCAGTCTCCATTCTCCTCGACCGCGTCGACCATGGGCCGTTGCTTGCATGGCACTGAGCAGCGCGGCGGGTTCTCCGTAAAGCGCCCCCTACCGCGTGCGAGCGGCGGGCCGCCGCTTGCTGCGACGAGGAGCGCGACCCGAGGTTCGATCGGGGGACGCGCGCTTCGGCCGGGCGGTGCGGTCCCTATCGCGGCTGGCGTAGGCCGGCGCTGGCGGAGATCATCGGTGCCCGCCGCGCATGCACCGTGTCGATGATCTCGGCGTTGTCGATTCCCTCCAGGTAGACGGACGTGATCCCGAGGTTGGCGTGCCCCAGCTGGCGCTGGATGACGTTCAGCGGCACACCCTCGCGCGCCATCTCGACTGCGTGCGCGTGACGCAACTGATGCGGCGCGAACCGGCGCCGCACTCCCGCCTTCGCAGCTGTGCGACGCAGCTGCTGGCGCACGCTCGTCGTCGTCAGCGGCCGCCCGCGAGTGCGCCCGTCGATGACGCAGAACAGCGGCCCGACGGGGATCTGCACGCGGTAGGCAAGCCATGGGCGCAGCAGCTCCCAGCCCCACTGGTCCATGCCGACCTCGCGCCGCTTGTCGCCCTTGCCGTGGCGCACCAAGATCGCGCCGCGATCCGGCGTCGAGGTCGCTCTCGGTCAACGCGAGCGTCTCGCTGATGCGAAGCCCGGCACGCCACATGACGACGATCAGCCCGCGCAAGCGCAGGCCATGCGCCGATCGCCGGCGTGGCGCATGACGAGCACGATCTCCTCGACGGTCGGCGGATCGGCGGGATAGCGCATGCCCTTGTTGCGCGGCGCCTGACCTCGCCGGTGACCCGGCAACGTGGCCGCCGACCGGCGGCGACCAGCAGCATCCAACAACACGACCGGCTCCATGATCCCTCCCAGCGTCGATGACGCCCCGACCGTCCCACGACGCCGCAGGCGGTGCGCCACCACCGACGGCCTCCGATGTCACCCGACTGAGGCAGGACTCGAGCGCCCATCAAGGCGCACCCGGATCCGTCGACAAGCGAAACTCACGGGCGGCGCGCCGCCGACCGCAGATAAGGCCATCACCGTCTCCGGTGGGTCCGCGACGACGGGACGAGCGGACTTCCGGAGCTCGGACCGTCCCTCTTCCGCCAGATGACAGATGCACGACGCGGCTGAGGCACGAGCCTACCGCGTCTGCGATTGTGCGAGGCTCTTCACGTGATCCACACGATCTGTATCGTGGCGCCTCGGGTCGCTCCAATCCAAGCATATGGTCACTGCGGTCATCCTCCGATTCTCTGATTACGAGTTCCCTCTTGAGAGCGGGACGTCGTCAATCGATGAACATCAGCAGGTCATCGACGATTGCGGTGCCGTGTGGGCGGGATGGTGGAAAAAGCGCCGCGAGTATATGCCGGCGCGAGAGCTCCAGCAGCTTTCTCAACAACCCGGTCCGCACGAGATCGGTCTCCTCAATCGTACGAGTCGATCGTTCTATGTCGCCACATGCGACCAGATAGTACTTAACGTCACCGGCGACCGAACCCGCAGTCCTGACCCTATGCTCACGCCCGAGTACTACCGGAAGGCCGCTAATCCTGCGTGGTTTCATCTCACGCACATTCGAGAAGTCGACGAGCTTGACTTTAGACGCCGGTTTGGTGACATTCCGCTTGCGGATCCGTCTTTTTTTTTGGGTCACCGACCGCGGCGGCAAGCCCACCGTGCATCCACAACTGCCGCCAGGCAAGCGCGTGACCGCTCGAAGCCCGAACGTCCTGCACATCTCTGATCTTCACTTTGGCGAGAGCCACGGCTTTCCGCGCGGAAGAGCCACTCGCGGCGTGGAACACGACTCCATGGTCGATCGGTTGGTTGAGCTCGTAGAGATCTCCAGTGTGGACGTCGGCCTAGTAATTGTGTCCGGCGACATCGTCACATTCGGGCAGGCCGACGCCTTTTACCGGGAAGCCATACCACAGCTTCAAGAGCTTTTGGAACGCTTGAACCTTGAAAAACAGCACATGGTGCTCGTTCCTGGTAATCACGATATTTGGCTCGACGAGGGACAAGAGCACCCGACATGGGAATCGGCGCACGAGGATCCGTATCGCGGCTTCATAAACGCCTTCTACGGAGCCGAGATCCAGGAGATTGAGAGCCATACTCGTTACGTCACAGCGGATGGCTGGACCGTCGGCGTGATAGGGCTCAATTCTGTCCGATTGCGAGACAAAGGCACCGCAGATTATGAGTATGGCTACGTCGGCCATCGGGCACCCGATTGGCTGCAAGGCTTCGTTGAAGATAACGACGGCGAGTGGAGTCAACGTGAGCTTGCCGGTCGGAAGCGGCTGAATCTTGCGGTCATGCATCATCACGTTCTGGCTGTCGAGCCGGTATACGAACCTAGGATTGATCGTCCGCTCAGCGTTACACTGGATGCGGGTGCTTTCATGGCACACTGCCGGCAGGCTCGCGTCCACGCCGTGTTACACGGCCATCAGCACATGCCGTTTGTCGGTTCGATGGGTAGGGCGGGGATCGTCGACTCTCGATGGATGGGGGCGGACGACCGCGTGCTGGTGCTCGGGGGCGGCAGCGCAGGCGTCAAGTTGGAACTGGTCCCGGCGTTCGAGGTAGTCGCCAACATGGCTTCCGTGTACTGCCCGTCAGTCGCCGGGCTCGACATTCGTACGTATCAGTTCACGCCCTCGGCGGAGCCCCGGCTCCTCGCACATGGAATCACGTCTTGGTAACACGTTGGGACAATCGCTGTGCCAACCTTCTGGAGGAGCGCGACTATAAATCGCGTCCCCAAGGAGAGGCTGGCCCTGTCGTCGATTGGGGAAGCGAGCGCGAGAGGCTCAGTTCGTCGGATTGGAGCGCTCTGCGTCACGCGTCCAGCGGCCGCGCTCGAACAGGCGCCACGGCAGTGGCCGAGCGTCGCGAGCCGTGTGATAACGCGGATCGGCGCACGGCACCCTCGCTCGTGATTCTCGCCGTCAGATCGGGCACCTCGCTCGGAGCGAACCGCGCCTGAGTACGCGTTAGAGATGCCCGTCATCCACGACATTCGAGGATTGCTCGTTGCATCGCTATGACGGCGCGCTAGCATGCGCAGCAATACGGGTGGGGCTGAGGCCACCATCCGGGCAGCAGACGGGAGTGCGGCCCTGCGCCCTCGGGCATGGGTTCGTAGAACACCGTCTCAGCCTTCCGGAGAGGGCGCCCGCGGGGCGCCCTCTCCATAAGCTGACCAGCGCTAGCGGTTGATCCCATCGCCCCCTGGGCGGGTCAGCGCGTCGGCGTTGAGGCGCACACGCCCGTGGCTCGCGGGGTCCCAGCGGTTCCTCACGTAGCCGGCGCGCGATGCAAGCTTGTCAAGCGCGACGGCGGGCGGATCGTGCGGCTCAGTAGCCAGCCACGCCGGCAGGACCTCGAGGAGGGCGTCGAGGAGCCGTGCTGCGGCGCGCGCGAGCTCCTCCTCGCTCGGCACGACTGCCGCCCCTTGGTGAACCGTGAGATTGCGGAGCGCGTACAGGCGCGCCACCTGAGCTTCGACGTCCCAGAGGAGGCGGTCATAGAACTCGGCCATCCGCTGGCGCTGCGTAATGCGGATCCTCCACAGCTCGAGCTGTCGACGCGGGTACGCAGGCCCTGACGCTAAACATTCGCTCATGAGCAGCACCGCCTCGGCATGTGACGAGACGGGCCCCGCTGGCCGGGTCGCCTGCGATGGGTCGGCAGCCAGCACGTCGAACCAGCGGTTGACGTCGGCGAGCTGCCGTGCACTTGTGACGCCGAGCCAATTCTCGACGTCGCTCCAGCGCTGGGAGCCACGCTTGCGTTCGCTCGCGACAACGACATGCCACAGATCCAGCAATGCCTGCCGGATGCCGTGCAGTGCCAGGAATCGTGGTACCACATGCCCAAGCCAGTCGTACGGCGTCGCATTCTTCTGCCGCGTTGTAGGCACTGCGGGAGGTCGTCGAAGCTGGTAGGCGAGTGCCTCCAGCGCGATCCAGCCGTGCAAGATGCCCGCCACGGGCGCGCGGGCGTCACGCGCATGTTGCAGGTGCGCGACCGTCGCCAGCAGCCTGGGTTCGCGACCCTGAAGAAGCGGAGTAACCTCCCGTGCAGGCGGTGTCTCGGCCAGCACCTGTCGGACGGGATGGCCGGCCTGCCAGACAAGCGCGCGTTCGCCGAGGGTGAACGGCCGTGTGCGATCGGCCGCGGCAAGCTGCGCCACAAGCTCGGCAGCGACTGTCCGAGCGCGCGCCACAGCGTGGTCCCGGTCGTGCGCGTCGATTGACACCACGAACGCCCAGTTTCGTTCCTGCGCCTCCGTGCGCACGAATTGCGCCAGCGTCCGCCTTGCGGCGAGGCTGACGGGCTCCTCCCAGCCGTCCTCCGCTGGACGGCACCCGAAGGCCGCCGCGTAACGCACTGATCGGGCACGGCACAGCGACAAAGCGACCTGGAAACGCGCGACCCCGGAGCGGAGCTCCTGCAGCAGTGCCGCACGCGGATCAGCCGAACGGCACGCCGCAATCGCGCGCTCGGCTATCCAGGTCCCAGGCCGGCCTTCCCCGAGTAGCGCGGCCAGCAGATGCCTGACGTCGTCGTCGTAGTCGATCCAGTGACCGGGACGTGCCAGATCGGATGAGCGCCACGAGAGCACCTTTCGCAGCATCCGGTCCGCATAGCCGCTGCGCATGGCCGCGACGAGCGGAACGCCATGATCACGAACGACGGGCCACCCCTCCCGCCGCAGCCAGTCCGGCTGCGAATACTGGCTGGCCGCGGCAAGACGCATGTTGGTCGCTCGTGAGAATCCGGTCACGACCGCGGTGGCGTGCGGCGCGTACCAACCGGCGACCTCCCGAATGTCACGGAGGGTCGCCAACGCGAGCGCGTAATTGTCGTAGAGGATGCCGAACTTCGGGGCGCTACGTGCATTGCCCACCGACGCCCGGGCGCGATCGATGAGCTCGTCGAGGACCGACACCGGATCGGCCGACAGAGTTGCTGCACTGACGAACGAGACACCCTCGTTAGCGGTCTCGGCGATGCGCTGAACGAGATATTGGAGTGGCTGCTCAAGGCACGCGTTAGAGCTCAGGGGGATCACCTTGAAGGTGCAGCGCGATGGCCGCAACGTCACGGTAGAAGTCGCGGCGGACGGAGAAGGGCTCGTGTCGCACGCGGGCAGCGCGTTGTTGGCGCAGATTGCCGATAAGAGTGGGCTCACGCAGGCGCTGTCGGTGCGCCTGGCAGGGCTGAAGGCGCGTCTGTCCGGGCACGATCCCGGCCGCGTGGTTCGCGATCTCGCGGTGATGCTCGCCGACGGCGGTGACTGCCTCGCGACATCGGTGCGCTGCGCGATCAGGACGCGTTGTTCGGGGCGGTCGCGTCTGACTCGACCGCGTTCAGGGTGATCGACCGGATCGCGTGCACGCCGGGGTTGCTGGACGCGCTCGCCGACGCGCACGCGCGTGCTCGCGAGCACGTCTGGTCGCAGACCGGGGCTCCCGAGCGGGTCACGATCGAGGTCGACGCGACGCTGATCGCCAGCCATTCTGAGAAGGAGGGCGCGGCCGGCACCTACAAGGGCGGCTATGGCTTTCACCCGCTGATGGCCTACTGCGACGAGACCGGCGAAGCGCTCGCCGCCGTGTTGCGGCCCGGCAACGCGGGCTCGAACACTGCCGCTGATCACATCGCGGTCATCCAGGACGCCCTCGCGCAGATTCCCGAGAAGGTGATCGAGACGATCGAGATCTTGGTGCGCGCTGACTCCGCGGGCGCGACGCACGAGGTCATGGACTTCTGTCGCGAGCACCGGTTGCGCTTCTCCGTCGGCTTTGAGCTGACCGAGCAGATCCGCACCGCGATCCTCAAGGTCCCCGAAGACTCGTGGACCTGCGCGCTGGCCACGGACGGCACCCCGCGCGAGAACGGGCAGATCGCCGAGATCACCACCGCCCTGGACCTGGCCAGCTGGCCGACCGGTTGCCGGGTGATCGTCAGGCGCGAGCGCGCGCATCCCGGCGCGCAACTGTCGTTCACCGACCATGACGGCCATCGCTTCCAAGCCGTCCTGACCGACCAACCCGACCTGGACCCCGGGATCGTGTTGACAGTTCCTTGGTTCTGATTTGAGAGGGGGACGCCCGCGAAGCGGGCTGTCGTCCTGTCCGGCTCAGAGTCGAGCATCGGCCGCTCAACCATGAGGAGCATGTGTTGAGCGAGACCAAGAAGTACCGCAAGTTCACGGCGACGCAGAAGACCGAGATCGTGCTCGCGTCGTTGCGCGGGCCGAAGACGATGACCGAGCTGTGTCGCGAGCACGACATCGCTGACAGCCTGCTGCGCAAGTGGCGCGAGCAGTTTCTCGCGGCGGGGGCCGAGCGCCTGCAGGGCAAGACCGAGCGCGGCGAGGTTGACGAGCTGCGCCGCCAGGTCAGCCGTCTGGAGCGCGCGCTGGGGCGCAAGACGATGGAGGTGGAAGTCGCGGGGGAACTCTTGCGGGGATGGGAGTGAGCATGCGCGTCGCCCGTTCCCGCGAACTCGTCGCGCAAGGCCGCCCCGTCGCGGTCGTCGCCCGGGTCGCGGGCATCAGCCGTCAGGCGATCTACCGCCGGCCGGCTCGGCCACCGAAGGGACAGCGCCGGCCGCTGGGTCAGACTCGACCGGGTCGTGCTTGCAGGTCGCCCGGGCCAACCCGACTGACGGCAGCCGGATGGTCGCTGCGCTCGCCGGGCGCGAGCTCGACGCGAGCGTCAATCGCAAGCGGGTGCAGCGGCTGATGCGCGAACACCGCCTGCGCCAGCCCAAGCGCACCGAGGGCCGGCGCAAACGGCCGGGCTACTTTCGGGTCACCCGGCCCGACGAGCTGTGGCACCTGGACATGACGAGCGTGTGGGTCGCCGAGCACGGCTGGTGCTATCTGAACGCGGCGATCGACTGCTGCACCCGCGAGATCACCGGCTGGGCGATCGACGTTCGCTGCCGCGCCGCCGAGGCGATCGCCGTCATCGACGCCGCGGTCGCCGATCGAGGCGTTCGCGCGGGACACGCTGACGCTCGGCACCGACAACGGCACCGCGTTCACGTCGCGGGCGTTCCGGGCACGCCTGGCCGCAGCAGCAGCATCGTCCATCGCCGCGGCGGCTACCGCGACCCCGAAAGCCAGGCGTTCATCGAGTCGTGGTTCTCCAAGCTCAAACAGCGCTGCATCTGGCGAGAGGAGTTCGAGACCCTCGACGAAGCCCGCGAGAAGATCGGGCGCTACATCGACCGCTACCACCACCGGCCCCACAGGGCTGGCCTACCGCACGCCGCGCGAGGTCGCGGCCACCTGGAAAGATCACGACGACCAGTCAATCCCAGTCGCAACATCGAGTGCTGTTGATCGGATCGGCGGCAGGCGGTTCTTCTATCACCTCTTCAGCGAGGTCGCTCCGGCACCGCCGGCAGTGGCGGCCTGGCACTCTCGCCCACGCGGCTCTTGTTGTCGACGAGTCCTCTCGTCTTGACAGGCGTGGTCGTCGCAAGCTCTGCGCATTCGTTGGCCGGTGTAGCGGTTGCTCGCTTCTGCTCATCGTCCGAAGGAGCAGTTGCGGGGTTCCGCCAAAGCGATGGCTGGGGTGCCGCCTGGTCGGCATCGGCGACTACACGGCTTCGTGCGTCGTCCCCGCGGCCTCTAGCTCACCTCCGGCTCAGGCGACTGGTCGGTCGCTTTCCACCGCCGCGGCCGGCTCGTCGTCGCCAGCAGTCGATTCCGCGCCGAGCAGATCCTCGACCTCAAACAGCGCGTCGGTGAGCAACGCGGGGTTGGCCTCAAGCATCGCCGCGATGCGGTCACCGACCTGCTGGGGCGTCAGCGCTTCTGTCCGAGCCTCTAGGAAGTCGGCCTCGTCCACAATACGGGCGTCGAGCAACACCCGCAGCTGCTCGTCGCTGAACAGCCGTGCTGCGACCGCCGCGGCGAAGCGCTCGCGCGCCTCCTCGCTACTCATGTCCGCCCGGTAGCTGTCCAGGGCGGCGCCGATCTCGGTCGGCTGGACGCCAGCGTTCGATTCCTCGACAACCGATGTCTCGTCGGCGGCCGCGAGGCGACGGGCAGCCCGCCGGGCCCGCCGTTTCTCCCAGCGCGCCTTGGCGGCCGGGAGCACTCGTTCGTCCCACAGCCGTTTGGCGTGCGGCGCGAGCTCGATCGCCACAGCGACAGCGAACGCGATCAGCGCGTCGTTGTCCTCGTCACGTCCTGAATCGGAATCCGGGCCGTAGTAGTGGTGGACATCGTGCACAACCGGCTCCTCGTCCGCGACTGGGTGGAGCGTGGCGTGCGTGACCAGATCGTTGGTGCCGTCCTCGCGAGCGAGCGCGCTCTTGCCGCCACCGTCCGCATCTGAAAGATGCGTGTCGGCCGGTCGAACGACCCACATCTTCTCCCGGATCATTTCCGGCTGCTCGTCTAGCGCCATGCCCGGAGTCTCGGCACCCGCCGGACCGCCTGCGAGCCAAAGATCGGGCCGCTCAGCGAATGGTCGGTGCCCGCGCCGGTGCGGATGCCTGAAGCCTCAATCGCATCGGCAGCCGTTGGACCTTGCCCCGGGAGGGCTCTGATGCTTTCCATGCATCCGGGCAGCGCGGCGTCGCCGCCCAGCAGAGTTTCGCAACCGCGTGTAGGGAGCGTTCTTGATCGCCAAGCGGCGCGTCTCGTCATGGATCCTCCAGCGGCGCGTCTGCCGGGCTCATGGGTGCAATCTGCACCCATCAGCGGTACGATGCGCGAATGCCGAAGATCATTCAGATCCGAGATGTTCCGGACGAGGTTCGCGACGCGCTGGCCGACGCGGCCGACGCGGAGGGCTTGTCGTTGACCGGATATGTCCGACGCGAGCTCGAGCACCTCGCTCGACGGTCACAGAGGGTGCGCGATAACGCTGCGGTTGCGCGACAGACCCAGGACCGGGTCGGCGCGCGCGTCGATCGAGACCTGATCCTGTCCACGCTGCACGACGGGCGAGGCGAGTGAAGGTCGTCGACGCCGGCGTGGTCGTCGAGCTCGTCGCCGGCGGGCTGGATCCCGATCGCCTCGGAGTCGAAGACCTCGCCGCCCCGCATCTGCTCGACAGCGAAGTCACACACGTCCTTCGAGGCCTCGCGATGCGCGGCGCCCTCACCGACGAGCAAGCCGCGTTGGCGATGCGCGGCTTCGCCGAACTCGCGATTGAGCGCTACCCGGCTGACTGGCTGAGGCCGCGCATGTGGGCGCTGCGCCACAACCTCAGCGCCTACGACGCCACCTACGTGGCGCTGACCGAACTGGCCGCGGCGACCTCCTTACTCACCACGGACGCGCGCCTGGCGAACGCACCAGGCGTTCGATGCATTGTTCAAGTCCTCTGACAACGTGGCCGGAGTCGCGCAGCCAGTCGTCGTACGGGACGCTCCTTGACAGCGACAAGGCGACGGTCGAGAGCGACGCATCCACGCGAGGCTGTCGCGTAAAGCGCCTGCTGTCCGACGGGTTTACAACGATCACGGCATGGGCCAGAACTTCATTGCTTGTGATCGTGATCAGTCGTTCTTGATGCCGCCCGACGTGCGGGATTGGCTGCCGGAGATCACCTTGCGTGGTTCGTCATCGACGCTGTCGCGGTGATCGATCTCGACGCGTTTTATGGCGCTTATCGCGCCGATGGTCACGGGCGGCCTGCGTATGAGCCGTCGATGATGGTCGCGCTGTTGCTGTATAGCTGGTCACGAGCTGTGCGGTCCTCGCGCGCGATCGAGCGCGCGTGTCTTGAGGACGTGGCGTTTCGCGTCATCGCCGCCCAACAGCGTCCCGATCACGCGACGATCGCGCGGTTCATCGAACGTCACGAGCACGCCCTCGCCGGGCTGTTCGGTGAGGTCCTCGCGCTGTGCGCCGACGCCGGCTTGGCGACGGTCGGGGTGATCGCGATCGACGGCACGAAGGTCTCGGCCAGCGCCAACCGCGATCGCACGCTCGGGTATGAGCAGATCGCCCGCGCGATCATCGAGGAGGCCATCGCCCACGACCACAGCGACGACGACGAGGACGCGCAGTTGCAGTTGCCCGACCCTGTCGGCGAGCGCCAGGGCCGCCAGGTCTGGCTGCGCCGCGCCCGCCAGGACCTCGATCGCCGCCGCGCCCAGCAGGCCGCGCCGATCCCCGGCCCGCGGCCGCAGCGACTGCTTGAGGCCAAGCGCCGCCTGGAGCAACAGCTCGCCGTCGAGCATGCCGCCAACAGCGCCTACGAGCGCTACCGAGCGCACGGCCGCCAGAAGAACGGCCGGCTGCTGGGGGCGCCGCCCAAGCCCTACACGCCACCCGCGGTGCCCGACGGCAAGATCAACATCACCGATCTGGACTCCCGGCTCGTGCACGGGATGCGCGGCTGGGTGCAGGGCTACAACGCCCAAGCGGTCTGCAACGAGCGCCACCTCATCCTCGCCGCCGACGTCATGACCGCATCACCAGACTTCGGGCACCTCGGCCCGATGATCGCCCAAACCCGTGACGAGCTCACCGGCGCCGGAGTCAGCGAGGACCCCACGGTCGTCGTCGCCGACGCCGGCTACTGGCACCTCGAGCAGATGAACCAGCTCACCGGCGACGGCATCGCGGTTCTCATCCCACCGGCCTCCACCCGCCGCAAAGGCCGGGCCCGGCCCGGCTGGGACGGCGGCGCCTACAGCTTCATGCGATCGGTGCTCGCGACCGACCACGGCGCCGCGCTCTACAAGCAACGCGCGCAGCTGATCGAACCGATCTTCGGGCATACCAAACACAACCGCGGCTTCAGCCGCTTTCATCGCCGCGGACGATCAGCCGCGCGCACCGAATGGCGGCTGCTGGCAGCCACGCACAACCTCCAGAAGCTGCACCACCACTTCAACCAGCCCGGCTGACTACGGACCCGGCCGGACCCGATCCGGCCAGGCGGCGCGAAAGACCAGGCGCCACCGCTTTACGCGACAGCCTCAC
>CAVYAX010000024.1:0-7055 GCA_963766525.1 uncultured Actinomycetes bacterium | reverse complement strand
GGAGTGGGCCGGCCGCCCGGCGCCCCCCGCAGGCGTCGGCCAGTTCGAGCGCCGCGCTCAGCGGCGCGCGCGCACGTGGGTCGCCAAGGGTGTCCTCGGCAGCGAAGAGCTCAACGCGGCGGACTTTCAGATCGCGCCGAACGTCGCCTGGCTGGCGTGCTTCGATGACCTCGCGCCGCTCCTCACGGGCCGGCCGGCGATGACACATGCGGTCGCGGTCGCGGGCCAGAACAGCACCCACATCCCCGCCGCGTTCTCGCGCGACTGGCTCCCATCGCGCTGAGGACCTGCTCGGGCGCCTCCGCCGGCACGAGACCGACGCGCCCGCGCGCCGTCTTCGACGCGCTCGATCTTGACGCGCACCGGGTCGCGATGGCGGATCGTCAGTCGCCGAGCAGCGGGCCGTTCGTCGAGAAGAAGGGTTCGCCGGAGCGCGGGATGTAGCACCAGTCGTACGTCTTCCCGGCGCCGATCATCGCCTCGAACCGCGCGCGCGTGGCCGGGACGACGTTCCCGCCCTGCATCGTGAACAGCCCGAAGTGCACGTGCGGCCCGCTCGACTGCCCGGTGTTGCCCGTCTGAGCCAGCTGCGCGCCGCGTCGCCGGTGATCTCCGAGCGCGACGAGAGCCGTGTCCTTCTTGTTGTGGAGGTACACCGCGAACGTGCCGTCCTCGTGCTCGAGCCAGATGAAGTTGCCGATCTTCGAGTAGCCCCGCGGCCAGTCCGTGGCGTTCAACGGGTCGTCGTCCTCCATGAGGACGACCGTGCCGCCGCGAGCGGCAAGTACGGGCGTCCCCGACTTCGCGGTCAGGTCGAAGGCGTAGGCCTGAGACCCGCCGTGCCGCCCGGCCGGCGTCGGATCGTCGATGTTCATGTAGCCCGTGCCGGGTCCGAAGTCCGTGGGGAACGGCAGCCGGTAGTAGGAGTCCTTGACCGCGGCGACCGCGAACGGGCTCCAGCGGCGGGTAGGTGCCGTCGGCGGGATCGGGCTTGGGCGGCCCCGTCGGTTGGGTGAACGCCGCGATCTCCGGGCAGATGCCCCCGGGCAGCCGGTCGCGAACCAGCGTCGGCAGCCGCGCGCTGTACCAGAACGTCTCGCCGTTGCGGGTCCCCACGACGCGCGGCCAGATCAGAGCGGACGGCTCCACCACGCCATGCGAGAGGAGCGCGAACGGCGCATCGTCGGTGAAGTCGTCGGCGAAGATCTGAAAGCTCTCCCCCAGCTCGACGGGCCGCGTCTCGGGCCGGCTCGACGTTCCGTTCTCGAGCACGTAGCCGGACGCCTGGAACCCCGTCGCCCCCTGCGCGGTCCCCTCAAGATCAAGGCTCGTCACGTGCGTGAGCTCGTAGTCGCCCGACGTGCTCGTTGTCCTTGATCCCGAAGGTCGTCCTGTCGTACTGCGCGGCCGCCAGCGAGCCGCGCTCGATGTGCTGGAAGCCCACGAGCTGCGTGCTGAGGTCGGCGGGTGGGTCGCAGACGTCGGTCCCGTTGGCCAGCTGCTTGCATGCCTGCACGACCGTTGTGATGCGGATCGAGCCATGCGAGCCGACCTTGGCCAGGCTCCCCAGCGCGACCGGAGCGTCACCCTCCTCGAGATCGAGGGCCAGATCCGCGCTCACGAGCCCGACCACCTCGCTCAGCCGCGCGCTGTACCGCAGCGTCTTGCCGCCCGGGGCGGTGGTCGCACAGCTGGGGCGCTGCGTGACCGCCAGTCGCGTGCCGCTCTCGAGCCAGAGCGCGCCCCCGGCGCGGTAGGCCGCGGGGTCGTGCAGGGTCGGCTGCGTTCCGGGCGCCGCCCACGGCCCGAACGGCTGGACGGGCGCGATGAGCAGCGTCAGGCAGGGGGCCTTGGCGACGCCGGGCGGCGCGCTGCCGGCCTCCGAGCTGATGTCGCCGGCCAGCCCGCTGCCGTCCTTGAAGCCGACGCCCCGCGCGCGGACGATCGCTCCCTCGGCGATCGGGCCTCGACGCCGCAGGCGCTCGGATGCCACGAGCATCCGGCCGCCGGCCAGACGCACAAGACCGGCCGCATCGTCGATCGACACGACGCGGGCGCGCAGCGCGAACCGGCGACCCAACGCCTGACACGGTGAGGTGAAGGCGCCACGCGTGGCGCGCGCGACCGCCAGCGCGCGGACGACCAGCGCACGCCGGAGATCCGACAGCGCGATCTGCATCGCCGCGCCGGTGACGTCAGGGGCGGGTTGCAGCCTGCGCACGGCCCGCCGGCGCTGGGCGGCGAGCCGCGCGCGGACGTACGCCATGGCTCGGTCGAGCTGCCCGAGGCCGCGCTGGTAGGCGACGCGCGCCGGGCACGGCCGCCCGAGCTGGAGCGCCTTCACCGCACTGCCGATCAAGGCTCTCGCGCGGCCGATCGCCGCGCGCGCCGGCCCGAAGCCGCGCAGCAGCGCGGTGGCCTCGGCGAGCCCGGTGAGCACCGGACGCGCCCGTAGGCGCGCGCCGCGGACGAGGTCGACCGCCGCGCAGCCGCGCCACAGTCGCCGCGCACCGCCCGGTGTCCCGGGACATGCGTCGCGTCGCAGCGCCAGCCCGTCGCGATCGAGATCCGAGCCGCCCGGCGGAAGCGGCGCGTCGGCCTTCGCCTCGACGACGGTGGGAACGCCGAGCGGCGGTGCTCCAGGCGGCGGCGCGGGAGGTGGCGGCGGGGCCGGTGGTGGTGGTGGCGGCGGCGCTTCGGCGACGGTCACCGTCTGCGTCGCGGTGGCCTGCTCGCGGCCGAGGTTCGTCGCACGCAGGCCGATCGCGAAGGATCCGGCCTGCGCGAATGTCCGGCGCACCGGCTCCGGGGTCGCGGTGTCGGGCTCGTCGGGGTCGTCCTGCGCTCCGAACAGGCCGTCGCCGTCGAGGTCCCATTCGTAGCGGATGACGGTCGTGGTCGAGCTCGTCGCGGGCGTCAACGTCACGGTCGTGCCGGGGGTGACGCTGCACGACGGTGTGCAACCGATCGAGACGTCGATCGCTGCTTGGGCCCCGGCGGGCATCACCGCCACGACGACGAGCGCTGCCATGAGGGCGAGGCATGGTCGCACGGCTACGGGGCCTGCAGGGCGATCGTCTCGACGTGCAACGCCGAGAGCGTGACGTCGCGCACGAACACGCTCGTCAGCCCGGTGGTGTTCTGGCAGCGCAGCTCGATCGCGCTCGGCACGGTGCGGCCGAGGTGAAAGCCCTGGATCGCAAACGCCCTGACGTCCCGGCCCCTCAGCGACTTGCGCCAGATCTTCCCGCCGTTCTGGCCGCGCGTGTGCAGCTCGCAGAGGATGTCGGGTGTCACGGATGGCGGGTTCCCGTCGCCCTTGGCGAGGCCTTGGGCGAGCGCCCCCGGCAGCTGGCTCTTCGACTTGATCGTGACGGGAGTGGGGCGGCGCGAGCGCAGGCGTCAAACCCTGCACCTCCGAGCCCCGTAGCGCACCGTGGGTGAACCCTGGACTTTCCGCGACCGATGGACACCCGCCCGTCAGCGCACCGCCGCCGCACCGCCCAGCGCCTCGGCAAGCTGCTCACGGGAGCTGATGTCGAGCTTGCGATAGGCCTGCGTGAGGTGCCCCTCGACCGTCCGCACGGTGACGAACAGCTCTTGCGCGATGTCGCGGTTGGCCTGGCCGCAGGCCGCCGCCCGCGCGACGCGCAGCTCGCTCGCGGTCAGCGCATGCAGCCCGCTGAGGACGACGCGACGGGGCTTGGCGCCGGCGATCCTCAGCTCCTCACGCGCGCGCTGCGCGAGGCGCGTCGCGCCGCAGCGGTGAGCCAGGTCGAGCGCTTCGCGCAGCGGCACACGGGCCTCGCGTGGATGGCCGCCGCGCCGCAGCGCAGCGCCGAGCTCGGTCAGCGAGCCCGCGTGCTCGGCGCGCGCCTCGGATGCGGCGGCGTAGCGCACGGACTCGCGCAGGATCTCGACGGCATCGTCGCCCGGGCCGGCGAGCGCGGACGCGCGCAGGGCACACGCCACCGCGCCCGGCGCTCCCCACCGGCGCGCGATGTCGAGCTCCTCGGCGACCAGGCGGCGCGCCTCGGCCGGCCGGCCCAGCCGCAGGTGCGCCAGCGCGGTCGAGCTGCGCGACGGCCAGACCGACGGGTTGACCATGCCCCAGGCGCCGTCACGTGCGAGCAGCTCCTCGAAGTCCGCGAGCGCCGCCTGGGCGTCGTCGGCGCCGAGTCGCAGCCGTCCGCGACCGTGCAGCAGGAGGTTGCAGATCGTCTGCTCAGGTAGGTCGCCGTCGGTCCCGGTCGCCGCCACCAGCGCCTCGCCCGTGCCGGCGGGCGCGCGCTCGATGAGGGTCGGGAGTACGTAGGCGACGACGATCGGCATCAAACCGGCGCCACCGCCGCCGCGAAGCGCCTCCAGGGCCGCCTGACCGTCGGCCTCCGCGTCGACGAGCGAGCCGTGCCGGTGACGCGCGAGGCTGCGCCCCGCGCTGGCGAGCACGAAGCCGAAGAGCGATCCGCGCTCGCGCGCGTCGACGATGGCGGCACCGAACATCTCGGCGGCCGCGGCGAAGCGGCCGCTGAACATGAGCGCCGACACGGCCATGTAGAACGGCTGGGCGTCCGGGTCCTGCTCGCTCAGCAGCCGCCCCCCGGCGAGCGCCGTGGCCGCGCGCTCGGCCTGCTGATCGGCCGTCCCGCTCGCATCGAAGCAGCCCTGTGCCGCGAGGATGGCGAGCACGAGACGCTCGGCGGCCGTCTCGCCGGCCAGGCCTGCCTCGTAGCGTGCGAGACGATCGTGAAGCTGCCTGGCGGTCGTGAGCTCCATCTGCATCATGCCCGCGAGCAGCGCCTCCAGCCGCAGCGCGCCGTCGCGGTCGCCGGCGCTGATGCGGGCGGAGAACTGCTCGAGCAGCGCGACTCCGTCAGGCGCGCGGCCCTCGGCCGCCAGCGCGAGCGCCAGCTCGGCCGCGCCGGCGGCGTCGTCTGGAGCGCCCTGCAGCGCAGCGTGCAGGGTCTGCGCCGCGTCCGTGCGCATCGCGCGAAACTCGGCTGAGCCGAGTGCCCGCAGCACGCCCACGCGCGCCTGCGGCGATGGGGGCTCGGCGAGGGCACGCTCCAGGTACGTGCAGGCGGCCTGTGGTGCCCCGCGCAGCAACGCCGCGCGTGCGGCGTCGGCGAGGCGCTCAACCACCCAGGGATCGGCGGCGGGCTCGGCCGCCAGCAGATGTGGCGCGAGCGCGTCGGGCGCGACGCCGTCGGCGCTGAGCAGCAGTGCGGCGCGCTTGTGGTCCAGCGCGCGGCGTGCCGCCGGCAACTCGGCGTAGACCGTCGTGCGGACCACCGGATGGACGAACCGCAGCGGACGGCCGGCGGTCAGGATCGCCGCCGACGCGAGCGCATCGGCGGCGGCCGCGGCCTCCTCGTGGTCGAGCTGGGCGAGTGCCGCGGCACGGGGCAGCCCGCTCGTCGCGCCGAGCACCGCCACTGCGAACGCGAGCCGCGTCGCCGTCGGTCCGAGCCGCCGCAGCCGGTGCAGCGTGGCGCGGGCGACGCCCGTCGGCGCGAGCCGCGCGACGCGCTCGTGCGCGTCGGCATCGTCGGCGACGCCGTCGGCGACGAGGGTGCGCGCGAGCTCGTGCACGAGAAACGGGTTGCCGGCGGTCGCGACGTGACAGGCGTGCGCCAGCTCGGGCGTCGGCGCACGACCCAGCAGCGTCCCGAGCAGGCTCCCGGTGGCCTCCGGGCTGAGCTCGCTCGGGGTGACCAGTGCGACGTCGCGATCGCCGTGCTCCGCTACGCCCGGCAGCAGCTGCGCGCTTCCCTCCCCCGGCCGCGCCGCGTACACGAGCAGGATGGGCAGCTCGTCGACGCGGCGCGAGAGGTAGCGGAGGAACCCGAGCGACGCCGCATCGCACCAGTGGGCGTCGTCGACGCCGACGAGCAACGGCCGCTCCGCCGCGAGGTTGGCCGCCAGCCAGTACAGACCGTGCAAAACGACCGTGCCGGCGTCACCGCGGATCTCCTCGCCGTGCTCCGTGGGCGCCACGACGGCTCGGGCGAGTCCCGCTGCGCCGGCCAGCAGGCGCTCGCGCTCGGCGACGGCGGCGGCGGCCAGCGGGGGCTCGAAGAGCTGGCGAACCACGCCGTAGGCGAAGTCGCGCTCGAGCTCGCCGCCGTGCGCTACGAGGATCGTCATGCCGGCATCCCGCGCGAATTGCGCCGCGCGCGCGATCAGCGCCGACTTGCCCACGCCCGCGACGCCCTCCAGCGCAACCGTCGCACCCTCACCGCACGTCGCGCCGGCGATCAGCCGGGCGAGCAGCGCAAGCTCCGACTCGCGCTCGAGCAACACCGTGTCTGTGTCGCGGGTGTGCATGTCCAGCCCCCGGCAACCTTCTCACGTCGCATCGTCGCCGCCGAGCGACCGCCGCGAATTTTTCCTCGGTCGGCGCGCCAAAGATCCGCGGTCGTCCCACGTCGCGCGGCGCCCGCGAGCGATGCACGATGCGTCGCATGCGAGATGAACGTCGACGCGGCCGCCGCCTGCGAGCGCCGTCGCCGTACGAGCTCGCGGCCATCGTGCTGGCGATGTTCGCCCTCGGCGGCGCCGCTTATGCGGCGATCCCGTCGGCCGACGGCACGATCAAGGCCTGCTACGCCACGACGAACGGGCTCCTGCTGGGCATCCCGCACTCCAAGGGCGACCTGCGGGTCGTCGATCAGGCGGAGAGCTGCCGTTCCTACGAGAAGCCGCTGAGCTGGATTCAGGCGACGCCGGCCGGCGTCGCGGGATACGAGATCGTCGTCGCCCAGACGACCGCCGACACGAACCAGCTCAAGTCCGCGATCGCCGAGTGCCCGGCCGGCAAGAAGGTCGTCGGCGGCGGCGCGAGCATCGACGCCCCTGTCACCGGCCAACGGGTCATCAGCGCCAGCGAGCCGCTCGGCGACAACCGCTGGCGTGCGATCGCGCAGGACCTCGACCCCAGCCTGACCGAGAGCTGGGCGGTGCGTGCCACCGCGATCTGCGCGGCCGGCGCACCGTGAGCCCGGCGCGCTGAGACCAGGTCCGCGCGTCAGCGCGGCGACTCCGGCGCCCCGGCC
>CAVYAX010000023.1:0-123736 GCA_963766525.1 uncultured Actinomycetes bacterium | reverse complement strand
AGATGATGATCCGCTGGTGGCGCTGGATCAGCGCCTTGGGCTCACCGTGGTGATCGGCGCCCTCGGCGGCGGCGAAGCGGACAAGGCAGCTGCGCTCGTCGTTGACGGCGTCGTAGACCTTGCGCGGCTGGCCCGGCCAGAAGCGGGCGTTCTCCGCTTCGGTAACGAGCACGGGGCACTGGATCTTGGCCGCGATCCCTTCGAGGTTGTAGCTCTCGAGGGCCTTGTAGACGTCGAAGGCGGAGTCGAGTCCGTAAGGGCGGATCCTCGTCGACAGAGCGCCGCGGGGGGCGCGGCCGAAGCGGGCGCCTTCGAGCGAGCGGTTGAATCGATCGCGTTCGCCGCGCTCGAGCAGCCGCAGTTGGGCCCGGCTGAGGATCCCTTTCCAGGGGACGCTGACGTCCCAGACCCCGGGATCGGCCATCACGGCCGCGATCCTGCGCTCGAAGGCGGCTGCTCGAAGCGACCAGAAGCCACCCTGCCCGAGACCGAGCACCGCGATCCGGTCGCTGTCGACGTCGGCGCGCGCGCTCGCCCAGTCGATCACCGGGCCGATCACCGCTTCCCAGTCCGGTCGGAAGTGAAGGCCGTCGCGAAACAGCGCCGCTCCCTGACCGGGCCCGTCGTAGGCCAGGCAGTTGTAGCCGCGGGCCAGCGCTCCGGCCACGCCGCGAAGCCAGAGTGCCGTGATCGATCCATCGGCACCGTTGGTGACGATCAGCAGCGGCCTGCGTCCCTCTCCGCTCTGGCGGAACATATAGCCGGGCAGGGTCGTCGATCCGTATGGGATGCCGACCGTCTCGACCGGGGGATCCGCAAGGCCCATCGCCCGGTTCCAGCAGTCGCGGTGATCACGCCAACTCTGGTCGAAGCGCTCGGCCTCGGTGGTCCGGTCGATGAAAAAGGTTGCGGCGTCGTAGTAGGTCGAGGCCCGCAGGAAAGCCCGTCTGGCGCTGACTGCATGGCCTGCCGATGCCGAGGCTTCGGCGCGGGTGCGAATCCGCTCTGCGGTCAGCCGCCATTGCTCGTACCAGCTCTCGGGATCGCCGGTGCGAACTCGGTCAGCGGTTGCCAGGACCTCGCCGACGTCGGCACCGCGGTGGTAGCAGGCGCCGAGCGCAAGCTCCATCATCGCGTCGAAATCGGGGTCTTTGAAGAATCGCATCAGCCGGGACGCTACCCTGAAGCAATGGCAACAGCGGAGATAACGGTCCTCGGTCTCGGACGCTCCGACCCGAGCGCCAGCGAGTACATCGCCGAGATCCAGCGCCGGCTCGCCGCCCAGGAGAAGGTCGGCTACGAGCTCGGGCCGATGGGAACATCGCTCGAGGGCGAAACGGCCGACATCCTCGAGATCGCGCGCGAGCTGCACTCGGTCCCATTCGATCTCGGCCTGCCCCGCGCCTACTCGGTGCTCAAGATCGACGAGCGCCGCGACAAGCAGCAGACGCTGGCCGACAAGGTTGCCTCGGTCAACGACCGCTTAGGCGACAGCTAGCGCGCCGGCCGCCTCCGCAGCCGGCAAATCGTGCTCGCCGGGGTGGTGGAATTGGCATACACGGCGGATTTAAGTCCCGCTGTCCGAAAGGGCATGAGGGTTCGAGTCCCTCCCCCGGCATCCTCCACTTGACCGAAACTTGACCGGTGCGGCGGTACCTTGTTTGAAGGCGACAGAGGGGGAAAGCTCCCTCGCGTCGCCCGCCAACCATTGATGGAAGCTTCAGCGCTAACCCACGCATCACGCCGTGGCCTTCTGGCACGGCGCTCGCCACTGTTGCGCCTGCAGGGCGACGACCGCCTGGTCGCGCTCGTGCGGGCCGGGAACGACAGCGCCTTCGAGGTCCTCTGGGACCGCTACCGCTCCCGGCTGCTCTCCTACTGCCGTTCGATCGTCCGCTCGGCCGAGGACGCCGAAGACGTCCTCCAGGACGTCTTCGTCAACGCCCACGTCGCGATGGTTGCCGACGAGCGCGAGATCCAGGTCCGGCCGTGGCTGTACAGGATCGCCCGCAACCGCTCGCTCAACCATCTGCGCCAGCCAGTCGCCGACGGCCAGGACACGATGGACGGCCACCTCCACGCCCACGGCGCCAGCGTCCATGACGACGCCGAGCGACGCGAGAACGTGCGCCAGCTCGTCGCCGACGTCAAGACTCTTCCCGAGACCCAGCGCACGGCGCTCGTGCTGCGCGAGATGAACGCGCTCTCCTATCAGGAGATCGCCCAGGCGATGGAGACAACGATCCCGTCGGTCAAGTCGCTTCTGGTCCGGGCCCGGATCTCGCTCGCCGAGACATCCGAGTCGCGGCTGCTCAATTGCGACGAGGTCAGGGTCGAGCTGGCCGCCGCTGCCGAGGGCATCGCCAAGGTCAACGGGCCGATGCGCCGCCACGTCCGCGACTGCGAGGAATGCCGCTCGTTCCGCAAGCAGCTTCGCTCCGACGGCAAGGCTCTTGCGGCGCTCTCGCCGATCGGGATCCTGGCGATAGCCCAGGGCCTGCTGGCAAAGCTCTTCGGTGGCGCGGCCGGCGGCTCGGCGGCCGGCGGCTCGGCGCGCCGGCGCGGTTGGCGCGACCCGGCGCAGCCGGGGCGACCGGCGCAGCCGCGACATCCGGCGCGATCGGGCACCGCCGCCGCGGGGGGCGGCGCCCTCGCTCGGTCGGAGCGGTCGGGGTCAAGGCCGCCGCGACAGCGGCGACCGCGGCGATCATCACAGCGGGCGCCGTCGAGGTCTCGCGGACCCCCGCCCCGCGCCGCCGCCGCCGGCGTCGCCGATCGTCAAGGCCATGGAGAGACCGGCAAGCGCGAGCGCGCCGGCCGAGCATCATCCGCCGGCGGCTCCGCAGCCGCGCAGCAAGCCGGAGCCGGTCGCCAGCGCAGCGCCGGTCGCCGCGGCGGAACCGGTCTGCCGGGCCGGCTGTCGCGGAAGAGCCGCCGGCACCCTCGGCCGCCGTCGTCGGCTCCGAAGCCGGCAGCCAAGCGAATGGGGCCGAGCCCGAGCCGCTGATCGATTCCGCCGAGGGTCGCCAGGCTCCAGCCGAGGAGGGCACGGTCGAGGGCGCGTAGCGACGGCGGCGAGCCGATCGCCACCGGCGAGCCTTACGCGCCTGAGGAGACCGACGGCACGACGACCGCACCCGGCACGGGCACCGGCACCGCGGCGCCCACCCGTCGGCCAGGCGCGCCGCCTGTCACCCCGGTTCCCCCGGGCCCCTAGCCTCAGCACCGGGAGCGTCCTCCGAAGGTTCCCGCTAATGGCGTCGAAGCGAGATGCCGATACGGGGAGCATGAAAGGCAGCGGCACAACCGGCGCAACGCCCGCGAACGCAGCGGGTAACGCTCTCCGCTCCTGGGCACGGGGCCTCGTTCGCTACGACGCGCGGCAGAGGCGCCTATGGCTTGCCGACCAGCGCGTTCACCACGGCCTGACCGGTGCCCTGATCGCCGGAGCCGGCGTCGCGGGCCTGGCCTCGAGGCGCATGACCACGATCGCCACGCTCGAGATCGCTCTGCTCGGCACGGCCCTGATGGCCGACGACTGGCACGACCGGTCGCTCTGGCTCGCCCGCGAATCCGCCCCGGTCTAGACGACTCCGGACTAAACCGAATGTGTCTCGCCGGGCGCGAGGACGACGACCTCTGAACCGGTCCGGGCCTCGACGTCGTTCTTGAACGCCCCGGCGTCGGTCTCGATCGGCGGGTAGGTGTCGAAGTGCACCGGAATAACCGTTGCGGCGCCGATCAGCTCGGCGGCGACGACGGCGTCGTGGCGATCCATCGTGTAGTGGCCGCCGATTGGAATCAGGGCGACGTCGACCGGCGTCCGCTTGGCGATCAGCTCGAGGTCGCCGAACAGGGCGGTGTCGCCGAGGTGGTAGACGGTCGTGCCGCCGACGTTGACGACCCAGCCCCCGGCCGTGCCGATCACCGTTCCCGATGTTGGGCTGAACGGCGCGTCGGCCGAGCCCGGAGCGGTCGAGGTGTGCCAGGCCTGGACGAGCTTCGCCCAGCCGCCGTCGAAGGTGACCGTTCCGCCGAGGTTCGGATCGCTGACCTCGGGCACGCCCTGCTCGGTGAGCCAGTTCGCAAGCTCGACGATCGCGGCGACCGGCGCGTTGGTCCGTTTCGCGACCGCCACCGCGTCGGCGAGATGGTCGGCGTGGGCATGGGTGATCAGGATCTGCGTCGGGTCGACGTCGTCAGCGCTGGCCACCGCGACCGGGTTGTTCGGCGCCAGGAAGGGATCGATCAGGACGTGGGTGTCACCGTCGATCAGGGAAGCGGTCGAATGACCGTGGTAGCGGATCTCCATCTCATTCCTCCAGTTCGTTAATTGTTTTGAGCTCGTCGGCGATCGCCCAGCCAACCGCCACACCGACCATCATGCCGAGTCTCGTCTCCTCGGCGAGGAGGGTGCGAACGCGCGGCGAGCCGCCGGTCTGGATCGGGATCGGTCGCGGCCTTGAGCACCTCTGCATCGTGAGACTCGCCGAACCAACCGGCACCGGCGAGCGCCTCGCCTAGGATCTGCTGGAGCTGGGGCGCGGCGGACGCGACGGCGCTCTCGGCCTCGCGAAAGCGCTGACGCTCGCCGAGCGACTCGATCGCCGCCCTCACCTGCTCGTCGCTGTAGCGGCTGCCCGTCATTCGCCAATCCCGGCCCGGGCGCCGATCCAGCCCGCGGCGACGCCGATCAGGCCCCCGGCGACGCCGGCGATCGGGCTCGCGGTCGTCTCGGCGAGCGGCAGCGCCAACAGCGCGACGGCGATCACCGCAGCGCCGATCAGATCGGCCGGCTCCCCGCCGCGCCGGGCCTCGCCGAGCCGCAGCATCGTCCAGGCGCCGAGCGCGCCGAGCGCTATCCCGTTGCCCCCGGCCGCAAGGAGCGCGTCGTCGACCCCCGCCGAGCTCGCGGCGTCGGCGGCCAGCATGCCGAGCGCACCGCAGGCGAGCAGCAGGATCGCGGTGACGGCCGAGCTCAAGCGGCGCTCGAGGCCGGGAGCGAAGATCGAGATCGCCAGAGCGCAGGCGAACAGATAGCCGATGTCGTCGTAGGCGAACGGCGCGGCGCCCAACCGCCACCAATCGCCGTCGAGGGCGCCGACGATCGCCCCGATCTCGTCGAGGCGCCACTCGGCCGCGCGGGCGGCGACCAGCAGCGCCGCCGGAGCCGCGATCAGAGCGAAGGTGGCCAGCGGCCGGCTCGTGGCCGAGCTCCGCCGCGAGGCCGCCTGCCGGATCCTCCGCGCGACCGGAATGCGGGCTTCCAGCGAGTCCCCGTGGCGCTCGAGCTTCGGCGCCCGCTTGCGGACGCGGCGCCACAGTAGGGACACTCGGTCACGTAGGGGCTGACATGCTCCGAGCAATTCGGGCAGACGACCTCGAGCTGGGGCTCGTTCGCGGATCGAGGATATTGAGGTGAGGGCGCTTCAGCGCCCGAATCGGTCTGGACAGGCCGCAAAGCGGCCGCAGATCATTTGAGGTGAGGGCGCTTCAGCGCCCGAATCGGTCTGGACAGGCCGCAAAGCGGCCGCAGATCATTTGAGGTGAGGGCGCTTCAGCGCCCGAATCGGTCTGGACAGGCCGCAAAGCGGCCGCAGATCATTCTTGGGGTCGATTCACTCGGCACGGTTTCGGCGGCGAGCCCGCGGACCAGCTCGGCGAGGTCGCCGTGCGACGCGAATGCCTTTTGCTGGCGTTCGGCGCCCGTCTCGCCGGCGATCACGCCGTGCAGCGACTCGAGGGCGTCGCGGCAGCCGAGGACCTCGGCGTCGGGGGCGACGGTCTCGATCAGCCGGTCTGCCCACTCGCGCACCGAGACCCTGGTCCCGGCGCGAAAGTCGGCGAGCATCGCGTCGATCCCGCCGAGGCCGGCCCGCACCTTGTTGTCGTCGACGAGCTCGGTCGGCGCCTCGACCAGCGGGCCGCCGCGGTCGAACTGCAACGAGAGCCCGTGGGCGAGGGACGACGACGAGGGCGGTCAGCGCCCTGGTCTCCTCGATCCGCGTCTGCTGATCGCAGACCCGGACCTCGACGGTGCCGAGGTTGGGATGCGGGCCGGACGTCCCACCAGAGGTAGGTGTAGTCGGGGATCGCGCCGGCGTTGACCATCGTCTGGACCCGTTCCTCGAAGAGGTCCCAGGTGCCGTAGTGCGGCGGCACGCCGACCCGGGGAAAGCTGCGGAACTGGGAGACCCTCGCCGAGCGCATCCCGGTGTCCTCGCCGCGCCAGAACGGCGAGTTGCAGGAGAGCGCCGAGCAGCAGCGGGATGTAGCGGCGGATCCCGTCGGCGACGTAGACGGCCTTGTCGGCGCCCTCGATCGCAACATGGATGTGGACGCCGAAGATCAGCTCGTGGCGAACCAGGTAGCCGAGCTCCGCCGCCGAGCTCTTGGTAGCGGTCGCGCTCGGTGATCGGCTCGTCGCGGGCATTGGCGAATGGATGGGTGCCGGCGGCGGCGACCACCATCCCGCGCTCGGCCGGCGATCTCGCTGACCAGGCGCCGCAGGGCCGTCAGCTCGCCAACCGCCTCGTCGACCGTGCCGCAGGGCCTGGTCGCGATCTCGAGCACCGACTGGAAGAGCTCGGGCTTGATCTCGCCCTCGCGCTCGGCACGGGACAGCGCCAGGACGTCCTCGATGCCCGGCGAGAGCGCCATCGTCCGGGCGTCGCAGAGCATCAGCTCCTCCTCGATCGCCGACCGTGAACGGCGGCCCGGTGAACCGGTGCTCGATCACTCGGGGGCCGCCTCGGCGATCGTACCCGTGCGTGGCGGCTTATACTCCCCGCCTGGGCCGGTCCCAACCGATGCCCCGCCAGACGCGGGCGCAGGGCCCTCATCGAACCGCTCAAGCCATCTTCCCGAGGAGGAATTCACGCGCCCATGGAGGCAACGACCGTTACCGAGCAGACGTCCCAAAAGTCACTTCTGGCCGCACTAGCGCCCGGCAAGCGGGCCCGGCTTCACCGCCTGCTCTACGAATTCGGCCCCGGCAACGGGACGATGATGCTGCTGCCGATCGACCAGGGCATCGAGCACGGCCCGCGGGACTTCTTCCCGAATCCCGCCTCGAAGGATCCCGAGTACCAGTTCAAGCTCGCGGCCGAGGCCGGCTACTCGGCCCTCGCCTGCCAGATCGGGATGGCGACCAAGTACTACCCCGACTACGCGGGGCGCGTGCCGCTGATCCTCAAGGTCAACGGCAAGACCGACATCCCGCCCTCCGGCGAAGCGCTCTCGACCTGCAACGCCTCGGTCGAGGACGCGGTCCGGCTCGGCGCCGACGCGGTCGGCTACACCCTTTACGTCGGCTCCCCCCGCCAGGACGAGGATCTCGTCCAGCTGCGTCAGGTCCGCCAGGACTGCGACCGCTTCGGGATGCCGCTGATCGTCTGGTCCTACCCGCGGGGCGACCGCGGTCGAGGCCAAGGGCGGCGCAGAACTCGTTCTACGCGATCGACTACGCGGCTCGGCTGGCGATGGAGATGGGCGCCGACGTCGTCAAGCTCAACATGCCGAAGATCGACCCGGGCAAGGACAAGGACGCCCCGGCCCCCTACAACGAGCTGCGACGTCTCCCAGGAGGAGGCGATTCGCCACTGCGTCGACTCCGCCGGCCGCGCCCTCGTCGTCCTCTCCGGCGGCTCGAAGGTCGATGACGACCAGCTGCTCGCCCAGACCCGGTCGATCATGCAGGCCGGCGGCTCGGGCGTGATCTACGGCCGCAACGTCTGGCAGCGCGAATGGTCGGAGGCGCTCGAGATCGTCGAGCAGATCAAGGAGATCATGCTCGCGTCCGTCACCCGGACCCCCTAGGAAGGACCTGAGATGAACTCGCCCACCGCCACCGAGGCGACCACAGATACCGCCGCCGAGAGCGGGTCCGAGCTCGGGCGGCGCCCGCGCCCGGCAAGGACACGGTCGCTCACGACCCTGCGCTTTCGCTGCTCCGCCGGAGAAGGCCTGGCAGAACCTGATGTTCTACGAGCAGATCGAGCGCAAGCCCCCGGTTTATCTGCGCCTTCTGCTGCCAATTCCGATCCGCACCGAGGGCCGCAAGTCCGAGGTCGGAGATGTCGCGACCTGCCTCTATCGAGGGTGGCCACTTGCTCAAGCGGGTTACCGAGATCGAGGAGAACCGTCCATTACGTCGTTCGAGGTCGTCGAGCAAACGCGTCGCCTTCGGCCGGCGGCTATGAGGCTCTCTAAGGGCGGCTATACGCTCGACCGCGAGCGGGCCGACGGCGGCACCGACGTCTCGCTCGAGACCAATTACAACGTCGAGCCGCAGGCCGCGCTTCGCTCTGGCGGCTGGTAGAGACAGTCGGTCGCCCACTTGTTCCACCGCTTCATCCTGCGTGAGATGCGCAAAAAAGCCGAAGCGGCCTAGTCCCTCTGCTAGCTTCGGAGCCAGGCCCAAGTGGCTGACTATGGCTGAGAGAGCAACAGAGTCGCTTCGGATGCGGCGCTCGCCTGGCCGAGATCGAGCGCGATTTCGAGCGGGAGACCGAGCTCGACCGCCAGCGCCGCGATCCAGCTGACCCGCCAGCGCGCAGAAACGCGCTGCGGGCGCGGCGGATCACCCGCGTCGAGAAGATCGGCAGGACGCGCTTCGGAGTGCTCGCGATTGCGCTGACGATTACCGTCGTGGTGGTCGTCTTCGTGATGTTCGAAACGCTCGCCTGGCTGGTCGGCTGAGCGTGCCGGCGCCCGCTCTACTGGGGCGCTACTTCGACCTCTGAGCTTCTTGGCGGTCGGTCCGGGAGGCACCTTCGCCGGTGCCGCGCTGGGTCTCGCCGAGGGTCTCGTAGACCTCCTTGCGGAAGACCGGCACCTCGCGAGGCGCATCGATCCCGATCCGCACCTTCTCTCCGGAGACGGCGAGGATCGAGATCTCGACGTCGTCCCCGATCATGATGCTCTGGTCAAGCTTTCGCGTGAGAACCAGCATGTCCACTACCCCAATCGATCTTCCCGGTGTGCCCGGTGGCTACCGAACAGGAAGGACTCTAGCGGAGAGTGGCGCTCGATTGCGCAAGTTCCCATCGTCGCCGGACGCGGCGCAGGCGGCGGGCGACCGTTAGGATCGCCGCTCTCCAACCACACGGAACTGATGGCAAAGAAACCACTCAAATCACAACTGAACCAGATCCGCGCCTGGGCCCGCGAGGGACGCACCGACGCATGGATCGCCCACCAACTCGACGTTTCGGCCAACGAGCTTCGCGGCTTCCGCAAGCGCCATGGCCTGACCGCCGACGACGAGGCGCCCGCCGAGGACGACCTGCGCGACGACGATCGAGGCCGAGATCGAAGCCGCGGCGCTGGCCGAGCCCGAGGACGAGGACCTCGACGACGAAGACGAGGACGAGGATGAGGACCTCGCCGACGAGGACGAGGACTTCGGACCGAGACGTGACGAGGGCGACGAGGAGGCGACGACGACGGCGGCGAAGCACCGCGACCGCGACGCTGACGCACCGAGGTCACGGCGCCGCCGACGACGCCGGCGGGACGATCGCCGACGCCGCCGGCGCCGCGGACGGCGCCGCGGTGGCGGCGTCAAGCGGGCGGGCGTCCGCATGGAAGCGAGCTTCGACCACGGCGGCGACGAGGGCTACGGCCTCTGGCTCGATCCCGCGGTCGCCGAGGACCCCGTCTACGCCGAGCACTGGAAGGGCCACGAGGCCGTCGAGGTGACGATCGAGCCCGACCGGATCGTGATCCGCCGCGGCGGAGCTCCGACCGCGAACGGCCGGCACCGGTTTTTTCTGATGGCCGTGCTAGCGCCGCCGGCGCCGGTGACGGCGCCGGTGCCGGCGTGACGGGCGTCGCTCGGCGCCTCCTCGCCGAGGGCTTCGCTCCAGACCTCCGGCGATGCGACCGCGAGGTCCTCGAGCAGGCCCTCGAGCAGCTCGACCTCGAAGACGCGCTCGCGGCCGGTACCGGCGACCAGCTCCCTCTGACGAGATCGCGCTGGGCGGTCGACGCCGTCGCCGAACAGGTACGAGCCCGAGCGCGACGTCATCGGAGCCGCGCCAGGCGATCTCACCGCCGGCAGTGGATCGCCGCCCGCCTCAGAGCCGGCGCACGAGGCGCTTCGGCGGCGGGTTGTCGGGGTTGCCGAACCCGGCCGCCGCCAGCTCGGGCGCCTCGCGCGAGGACGATCGCGCGGTGCAGGGCGACCCGTTGCTCGGGCTGCAGGCCGGCGAGCGCCGCGCGGGTGTCGAAGCGCGGCACGCGGCCGGAGAAGACGCGGACCATGTCGCGCAGCGCGGCGCGGTGGTGGGTCGGGCACGGCGCCGAGCGTGAAGACGCCGGCCGCCCAGGCGACGATCAGAGCCACGCGCCAGCGCGGCTTCGGCGACGATCCCGGGCGGTCGGGCGAGCTCGAAGGCGCCGACGGCAGCGATCGCGAGGCCGAGCGCGATCGCCGTCGGCCGCACGGGCAGCTCGATCGGGCGGTCGCCGGTCTGGGAGCGATAGAACGGTCAGCGCCATCCCCGGCAGGAACGCGAGCGATCATCGCGATCCCGCTCGCCTTGGCATCGAGCGGCCCGACGAGAGCGATCGTCAGGCCGATGAACAGCAGCGCGCCGCCGACGACGCCGACGATGAACGAGTATGCGCTTGTTGGGGTACTGGACCGACTTCTGGACCATCCGGAAGGTGGTCGGCGCGACGAAGCCCGGCCGCCAGGAAGCGGGATCAGCGTCGGCCGCGTCCGCGTACGAGGCGGGCGCGACGCGCACGACGACGCGGGCCAGCATCGTGATCGCCAGCAGACGCCGACCAGCATCAGCAGGTAAGTAGCCGAGCTGGATGCCGCGGGCGGTGCCGAACCCGTACTCTCCTTGACGGGCGCGGAAGGTCGGTCGTCCTCTGCAGCGGCCGCAGGGCCTTGCGATAGCCGGCCGGGAAGAACGAGACCAGGAAGCCCGCCCTCGACGCGAGGTGGTAGGTGCCGAGGTCGTGGCGTCGAGACGAACCTGGAGAGGATGAAGACGTCGGCGTAGCCGACGGTCCAGAACGAGAGCACGAGCGGGACCCGGACCGCGCCCTTCGCGGTAGATCTTCAAGGCCTCGGCGATCGAGAACGTGGGCGTGAGTCGACGCGCCAGAGGACGGCGACCGAGAACGATCGCCGAGACGACCCGTGCCGAGCGCGTAGCCCATGATCGCGGCCTCGATGCCCTGGCCCGGGACGAGCAGCGGGACGACGACGGCGAGGGTCAGCAGCGGCCGGGTCGCCTCGACCGCGATGTAGGGGTAGGGCCGGCGCTCGAGCCAGATCGCGATCGATGCGAGCCTGTTGACCGCGTCGGAGGCGCCGGCGATCGCCGCCCAGACGACGAGGTCGCGGCCGAGCGGTCGCCGCCAGCAGACCGAGTCGCGATCGGATCGGCGAAGAGTGCAGCGCCAGGGCGATGCCGAGCGCGCCGAGACGACGTGATCGTGACCAGGCCGGTGCCGATCGTCCGCCCCGGCGTGCGAGCACGCCAGGGCGACCTCGTCCTCGTCGTCCTCATCGTCGTCGTCGTCACCGCCGAAGGTCCGCTTCATCGTCCCCTGCTTGACGGCAAGCGTGAGGACCAGCGTCAGCAGGCCGGACGAAGAGCAGCAGCCCGAGCGGCCGAAGTCGGCGGGCTCGAGGAAGTTCGCGAAGACGATCGCGCGCCGAACGTGAGGCACGTTCGGGCGACCATCAGCGACAGCGAGTGGAAGCCCCCGAGGCGCAGCATCTGGGCGCCGAACGCGGCGCCGGTTCCACGGGCCGCCGGGCTCGATCTCGACGTGCGCTCGGCGCTCAAACCGACCAGTGCGAGAGCGCTCGCCGCCGGTCAGCTCGCGCAGCCGCTGCGGCATCCTCGCGCAGGACCTCGAGTGACCTCGTCGGGCCGAGCGCCGCCGCGATCGTCGGGCTTCGAGATCGGCTAGGAGAGCGGCAGCGCGACGTCGAGCGCCAGCCAGGCGCGGCGCGGCAGCCGCCGGCCAGGACGCTTGCTGAGCTTCTGGACCCTCATGCCGAGGCGCGTCGCGCGGCTTCTTGCGCGAGGTCGAGTGCCGGATCTGCTCGAACTTCGGGTGCGCGAAGTCCGGGTCGACACCGACGAACTCGAAGATCTCGCGCAGCGTCGCCGGCGCGATCGTCGCGCAGATCGTCCTGTTCGATCACCAGCATCTGCTCGCCGGTCGTAGTGCTCGAGGAACCGCTTGCAGCTGCTGAAGTAGCGGCTGCGGGAGATGTAGGAGGTGTTCGGGTGCAGTCAGCGTCGCGCCCAGGTCGCCCTTCTCACGGCGCTTGGCGTAGTTGTGGACCCAATGGGCGGCGATCCGGTCGAGCGGGTCGCGGACCATGTAGATCAGCTTCGCGTCGGGCACGACCGCGCCATCCGCCCGGGACGCCCATGTGCTGGGGGATAGGCGGTGTAGTTGGGCGACGACTCGCCGCGGCAGCGGGCCGCCGGGTCGAAATGGCGCGAGTACCACTCGAGGCCTCGTGACCAGTTGCGCTCGGCGATGAAGAAGTTGAGCTCCTTCGGCCTCGACATCGACGATCTCGGGGTGCAGGCCGAGGTAGTAGTGCAGGCCGCTGGTGCCGCATTTCTGGGCGCCGATGACGATCAGGTTGGGCAGAGCGCCGCCCTCCGGGGCGCGGCAGGGAGGCAGCCGCTTCCTCGGTCCCGCGAGTCCGCTTCGCCAAGCGGCTCTCTGCTGCCAATAGTCGCCTGGCTCATGTGCTCGATCCAGCGTAGCGAGTGGAGCTGGAGCTCATCCGAAGGGCCTTGCAGGCGGCGTCGGGCGCGTCGGCGACCGCAATGCTGCGCGCCGGCCGGCGGCCGCGCGAGGGCGACTCCGAGGCGCTCGGCGATCAGCTCGTCGTAGCCGAGCTCGCGGATAGATGCGAGCGGCCTGCTCGCCGGTCAGGCACGCCGCTCGATGCCGAAGCCCGCAGCGCGCGAGCTCGCCGAAGGCGAGGCTGTCGGTGATCACGAGCATCCGGCCCGGTTCGGCGCCCGCGTCGGACCGCCGCCGAGCGCACCGCTCGAGCAGCTCGCCGCCCTCGAGGCCGAGGGCGAGGACGCCGAGCTTCGGGCGCCCGCGCTCGGGGGGCGCACCAGAGCTCGCGGGCGGTGACGATTCCGGCCCAGGGCAGGCTCGGGCCGACGGGTGGCGCGGATAGGCGGAGCCAGCGTTGAACCGCGCGCTCGGCGCGGCCGCCGCCGCTTCGCCCGCGGGCCAGCGCCTCGAGCTCTTCGCCATCCGCGCCGGCGCCGTCCGGGATCTCCAGCCCGGCGCAGCGCCCGCCGATCGGCGAGCGCGTGGCCGGATCGGCGAGCGAGGCGCCGAGCTCGGGCATCAGGCGGTCGCAGCGGTCCGGACGACGGCGATCCCGTAGCCGTGCTGAGCACGCCCAGCCGGCGCGTGCCGCCTGATCGTCGGTGTCGCGCGGCATCGGCACGAAGAGCGTCGGGAGCCGCAGGCGATCGACCTCGTGGAAGACGTTGTAGCCGGCCGCGAAGACGCCGAAGTCGAAGGCGCGGAAGTACTTCGCGATCGGGAAGATGCTCGCGCAGGACGACGTCCCCGGGCGGGCCTTCGAACGCCGGCGGCCGATGCTGGACTGCAGCGCCGCCAGCTGCAGCCCGGGATCGGCGCCGAGGCGCTCGGTGGCCGCGCGGGCTGCGGCGTTCGAGCCGCGCCGCCCTGGCCGAGCTTGACGAGCGCCGCGGGGCGGGCGGGGTCGAGGCCGAGCGCCGCTGCCGCGCTCGGCCCGGCGAGCAGCTCGTCGGGCGGCGAGATAGACCATCGGCCCGACCGGCAGACCTCGCCGCGTGCGGGCGCCGTCGGGCCTCGATCGGCGGCGCGGCGAGCTCCCCGGGCTCGAGCATCGAGCGTCGAACGGCGCCGAGCGCGCGAGCGCCGCCGCCGGCGCTCGGCGCGCCACATCGGCCGCCGGCACCAGACGAGCGTCAGCCGGGGCCGGGCCGTGAGCACGTGGGTCAGCGCCCGGTAGGGGTGGACGCCGTCGAAGACGACCAGATCGGGCGCGAGGCCGTCGAGCAGCTGCTCGAGCCGCCGGCGCAGGCGCAGGTTCCACCGCCAGTCCGACCCCGACCCCGGGCGCCGAAGGAGGGGAAGTACTCGACCTCGAAGCCGGCGCGGACGACCGCGGGCACCGCCTGCGAGAGCGTGAACGAAGATCGGCCTCGAGCTCGGCTCCGGCAGCCGCCGCGCGATCGGCCATCCCCCGGTTCAGATGGCCGAGGCCGCTGCCGTTGCTGGTCGCGAAGACGATCCGCCGCCGCGAGTCTCAGCCGCCGTCCGGCCTCCCGCTCTCGAGCGCTCGAACGCCGCCGCGCAGGCGCGGCGCGAGCGTGGTTGCCCTCCCGCTCGAGCGTCGCAGCGGCCCGCTCGTAGCGGTCGGCGACCCGGCAGCCGCGCCGCCCGGCCGAGCCCGCGGCGCCAGCGGCCCGGTGAGCGGCCTCGGGGCTGATCCGGGAGTCGAAGAAGCGGCGCATCGCGGCTCGTCGGCGCGCCCGCAGGAACGCGAGCAGGCCGGCGTAGGCGCGCTCGCGGTCGGGGCCGACGAGCTCGTCGAGCAGGACGACGCGGAACCGGCCGGCGGGGATCGCGAACGCGGCGCCGTCCTCGGTCGCCGCGGACGCCGCGCTCGATCTCCGCGCAGCCGGTCGCCCACCAGTCGATCGCCGGGCCGACGCGGGACGGGCCCCAGGTCTTGGTCGCCGACCGAGGAGGCGGCGTCGCGGCCGTCGCGCACGGTGTGGATGAAGCGCGCGTCGGGGAACAGGCGGACAGCGTCTGCGCCTCGCGGACGTTGTGCGAGGACATCTCGACCAGGCCCGGCTTGCCGGCGCGCTCGGCCACCGGCCAGAGCAGGTCGAGAACGAGCTCGCGGCAGGCGCCGACGGGTCGTCGTGGAAGGCGTCCTCGAAGCGCTCGGCGGCGGCGTCGAACTCGTGGCCGGCGCATCAGGTTGTAGAGGCCGCGGGGCTGGCCGTCGACGCGGACGCGGTGCCACCAGAAGCCGCGCAGCTTGGCCATGTAGCGTGCCAGCGTGATCCGGCCCTCGAGCAGGTCGGCGAAGCCGCGCTTGTTGCAGTGGAAGCGGGCCTCGATCGGCACGTCGGCGAGATGCGAGTGGTGGCCGAGCAGGCGGGCGAGGACATGCGTGCCGGAGCGGCCGGTGCCGCCGACGAAGACGATCTCGCGGCCGCCTTCGCCGCCCCGGATCGCGGCGCTCACGCCCGCTGCCTTTCGCAGCGCACGGCGGAGCGGCCCGGCACAGTGGTAGCCGGCATCCTCCATCCGCGAGAGCTCTGGCGTCGTAGGCGCTGATCACGGCTTCTGCCTCGCGGCGCCGAGTCCGGCTCGCCAGCGCTCCACATTCGCCGCGGCCGGGCTCATCTCGAGACGTCGAAGAACGCGCGCATCTCCGGCTCCTCCTCGATCCCGCAGAACGCCAGCAGGGCGCCGTATGCCGCCTCGCGGTCGCCGGCGACCAGCTCGTCGAGGCCGGCGACGTGCAGCGAGCCGGCGGGCAGGCCGCGCGAGCTGGCCTCGATCGCGTCGATCCGCTCGGCCCACCAGCGCATGCCACTCGGTGACCTCGCGGGGGTGGTGGCGCTTCTCGCGCTTGGCGACCTTCGACGCGCCCGCATCGCGGCCGTCGCGAACGGCGTGGATGAACCGCGCCTCCGGGAAAAGCCGGGCGAGGGTCGGGCGCGCCGGCGATGTTGAACGAGCTCATCTCGACCAGGCCGGGCTTGCCCGCCTCGGCTCGCCGCCGGCCAGAGCAGATCGAGGACCAGGCTGCCGGCACGCGGTCTCGAGATCGCCGGCGGCGGCGCCCTCGAACCGGCCGAGCGATCTGATCGAAGGCCTCGCGCTCGAAGACCAGGTGCAGGCCGCGGCGCTTGCGGCCCGCTGCGGAGCCGTGCGGCGAACGGCGCGCCCGGTCGAGCCGATCGACGCGCCTGCTCCACCAGAACCCGCGGAGCTTCGCCAGGAAGTCGGCGAGCTCGGCCCGGCCTTCGAGCAGGTCGCCGATCCCCTTCGGATTGACGTGGAAACGGGCCTCGATCGGGACCATCGCGTACTGGGAGTGGCGCGAGAGCAGCTCGGCGACGACGTGGGTCCCCGAGCGGCCGGTGCCGCCGACGAAGAGCAGATCGCCCTCGGTCGAGGCCCGGGCTCAGCTCAGATCGTCGCCGCCGTCTTCGTCTCGGTCCCGGTTACGGGTGTTGCGCAGGCTCTCGGCCCCGGCGACGCCGTCGCCGATCAGCCGCTCGACGATCTCCTCGTAGGCGCTGTCGACCTCGCGTTGCAGCCTCCGGCGAGAGCGACTCGCGCCAGCGGCCACGGTTGGCCGACTCGGGGCTCATCTGGTTGCGGTGGAAACGGCGGACGTTGCCCCCCGGAGGCCCGCGAAGCGCATCAGGTGCGTGATCGCGTAGTCGCGCCGGTGCTCGACCAGATTGTCGAGGTTGACGACCCTGATGACGCCGTCGGGCAGTCCGCTGGTCGCCGCGTCGATACGTCGCAGGCGCTCCTCCCACCACTCCAGGCCCTGGCGCATCGTCCGCGGATAGACGAGGCCAGCGGGTCTGGGCCGGAGCGCGAGGCGGCGACGTCGCGCCCGTCGCGAACGACGTGGATGAACTTCGCCTCGGGAAAAGCGCGTGCGAGGGCCGGTGCCGCGGCGACGGTGTCGCAGCTCTGCTCGATCAGCCCGGGCTTCTGCTCGGCGGCGGCCAGCGGGCCAGAGCAGGTCGAAGAAGAGCTGCCGGCAGGCCTGCTCGGGCTCAGCCTCGAAGCGGGCCCGGAAGTCCGCCAGCGAACTGCGCAAGAGCGGCCGTGGCACGATCCGGCGGATCCCGTAGACCGAGGCGCGAATCGGGTCGATTCGGCGCCACCAGCGGCCGCGAAGGCGGCGGGCGAATCGCGTCGGGGTCGTCGTTCCCGCGATCAGGTCGGGAAAGCCGCCCGGGTCGCAGTGGAAACGGGCCTCGACGGGGACGTTCGCGTAGCTGGGGTGATGGGAGAGCATCCGGGCAACGATGTGGGTTCCGCTCCGCCCCGTACCGCCGACGAAGAGCAGGGGAGCGCCCAGCGGCCCGCTGGCCAGCGCCTGCTCGGCAGGCTCGGTCTTGATGGCGCGTTCGGTCATCAGGTGACGACGCGGCCCCGGGCAGGAGGTACGGGGCCCCGAGTGAGAGGCGCGGAGGGTCCCGGCGCCGCCGAAAAATCTAGCGGTCTGAGAGGCCGCGCACGGTGTAGGGCCGCTCGCCGGGGGCGATCATCCCCATCGAGCGGGCCTGTTGCTCGATCGCTCCGGGCTCCCGTAGCGAGGAGAGCTTGGCCTTGAGATTGGCGTGCTCGCGCTCGAGCTCGGCGACCCGCTGCTGCTCGGTGCGCTTCTCGCCCCAGGTCTCGACAACGTTGAGACCGGGCCGGATGTAGAGCAGGACGATGACCGCGAGCACGACGAGCAGCATGATCCGGCCGACGCGATCCCAGCGAACGGTTGTAATCCGGTTTGCGCCCTTTCGGCGAGGTGCCGGCCGGTAGCGGTAACCGCGGGCGGTCTGAGCACGCGTGGCCATCAGGCCGAGCTTCAACGGCCACGGTGGAAAGCCTGCCTAGGCCGGCCGGCGAGAAAAAACGCTTGCGCCGGGATAGACGGCCGAGGCGCCAAGCTCCTGCTCGATCCTCAGCAGCTGGTTGTACTTGGCGACGCGATCGGAGCGCGAGGGAGCGCCGGTCTTGATCTGGCCGGCGCCGGTGCCGACGGCGAGGTCGGCGATCGTCGTGTCCTCGGTCTCCCCCGAGCGATGCGAGATCACGGCCGTGTAGCCGGCTCCGCGGGCCATCCGGATCGCGGCCAGCGTCTCGCTCAGGGTCCCGATCTGGTTGACCTTGATCAGGATCGAGTTGGCGACGCCGAGCTCGATTCCGCGCTCCAGGCGCTCCGGGTTGTGACGAAGAGATCGTCGCCGACGAGCTGGCAGCGTCGCCGATCCGGCCGGTCAGCGCCGACCAGCCATCCCAGTCCTCCTCGTCCATGCCGTCCTCGATCGAGACGATCGGATAACGGTCGACCGCGTCCGCCCAGTAGTCCGCCAGCTCGGCGGCGCTCAGGGTCCGGCCTTCGTGCTCAGCTCGTAGACGCCTGCAGCACCGGTATCCGGAGTAGATCTCGCTCGTCGCCGGGTCGAGCGCGATACCGACCTCCGCCCCCGGCTCGTAACCGGCAGCTTCGATCCCGGCAACGAGGGCCGTGAGCGCCGCTTCGTTGGAGCTCAGATCGGGGGCGAAGCCGCCCTCGTCGCCGACCGCGGTCGAAAGGCCCTGCTCGCTGAGTGTGCGCTTCAGGGCGTGGAAGACCTCGGCCCCGGTCCGCAGCGCCTCGCTGAAGGTCGCAGCGCCCGACGGGACGATCATGAACTCCTGGAAGTCGACCGAATTGTCCGCGTGCGAGCCGCCATTGAGGACGTTCATCATCGGCACGGGCAGCACGTGGGGGTTTGGCTCTCCAAAAAGAGAACCGAAATGGCGGTAGAGGGGGAGGTTCTGGTCGTCCGCGGCGGCTTTGGCGACTGCCAACGAAATTCCAAGGATGGCGTTGGCGCCCAGTCGCGACTTGTTCTTGGTGCCGTCGGCGGCGATCAGGGCGTCGTCGAGGGCCTGCTGGTCGCCGGCATCGAGGCCGCGCACCGCGGCGGCGAGCTCGCCGCCGGCGTTGGCGACAGCGGTCGTGACGCCCTTGCCGCCCCAGGCATCGCCGCCGTCGCGCAGCTCGGTGGCCTCGAACTCGCCCGTCGACGCCCCCGAGGGCACCGCCGCCCGGCCGAAGGCGCCGGATACGAGCGTGACGTCGACCTCGACCGTGGGATTCCCCCGCGAATCGACGACCTGCCTCGCGACGACCTTTTCGATCCCACTCATCGCCCGGATCCTTTCAATTCACCGCGATGCTGGTTCTTACCGGCTATGACCGGCACGAACCCCGCATCGGTGGTTCAGCCATCGAATTTGTCCTGAAAACGTTGAGTGGCTGCGCGGAGGGCGAGCTCGGGGTCGACCCGCAGCTCGCGGGCAAGGTCAACCAGCACGAACAGCACGTCGCCCACGAGCGCCTCCACCCTCCCCCTCTCAGTTTCATCGGCCGTCGGCCCCCCGCTACCGCCCGCACCGGCCACCTCACCAAGCTCCCCCAGCGCCCTCTGAATCTCGCTCTCCAAATCGGAGACCGCCGGATCCTCCCGGCCGAGCCGGCTCGCCGCCCGCCGCTGCGCCTTGCGGGCCAAAAGCAGCGCCGGCAGATTCTCGGGAATGTCTGCGAACGGATCCCCCTCACTGCCCCGTCCCTCCAGTTCCGTCTTGATCTGATCCCAGTTGGCCAGGACCTGATCGGCGCTATCCGCCTCGACCTCGCCGAAGACGTGTGGATGGCGGCGGATCAGCTTGTCGATCATGCCCTCGGCGACCGAGGCGAGGCTTCCGGCACCGCGCTCCTCGAGCAGCAGCGACAGGAAATGGACCTGGAAGAGGACGTCGCCGAGCTCGTCGGCGAGCTTCGCGTCGTCGCCGCTCGCGGCCGCGTCGGCCAGCTCGTAGGCCTCTTCGACGGTGTGAGGAACGATCGAGCGCTCGTCCTGCTCGCGATCCCAGGGGCACTCGCGGCGAAGGCGCCGCGTGATCTCGTCGAGCCGGATCAGGGCCTCGGCCGGATCGCTCAGGGCTAGGGTGCGGGTGCGGGTGCGGGTGGTGCCGCACCGGGCGGCAGGCCGGGAACGAGGCCGGGGGGCACGCCCTCGGCGGCGGGGGGCGGCGGCTGCAGCGGACCCTGCGGCAGGCCGGGGGCGGCGGTGAAGCCGATCGCGCCGGCGGTGCCGGGCGCCGCCGGGCGGATGAAGGGCGCGGCCGCGGCCTGGCCCTCGGCGAGCACGCTCTCGGGCTCGAAGTTCCGGCAGCGGTCGGTAATGAATTCATCGGCGCAGGCCGTTCGCTCGGTCCACTTGGCGACGAAGGCGTTGGCGAACGCATCCTGGATCGTCGAAGCCTCCTGGCTCGCGAGCTGCTGGCGGATCTGCTCGGATGCCTCGGAGAGCGGCGTGATCTCGCGCTCGGTGACGCCGGTCACCTGGACGACGTAGAAGCCGCGGTCGGTCTCGAACGGTCCAACGAGCTCGCCTTCGCCGGCGCCGAAGACCTGCTCGTCGAATGCGGCGTCTCCGCCCTGGCCTTCGACGATCCCGCGCAGTAGCCCGCCGTTGCTGTTCGAAGCGTCGTCGGTCGAGTACTGCTTGGCTACGGCCTTCCAGTTCTCGGTGCTGTCGTCAGCCTCGAGCTCGGTGAGGGCCTCCTGCGCCTTGGCCTCGTCCTCGTTGAGGATGACCCGGACGTCACGTGTGGCGGGCCGCTCGAACTGGGCGGCGTTCTGCTCGTAGAAGGCTTCGATCAGGCTGTCGGAGACGTCGACCGGCAGGTTGCCGGCATCGTCGGGTTGCGGAGTCTCCTCCTCGAGCACGCGCTCCTGGACGATCGTCAGCCGGACGCGCTCGGTGACGTCCTCGTCGGTGAGCTGCGACTGCTCCTTGAACTCGTCGAATGCCTTCTGGCCGCCGAAGTTCTGCTCGATGATCTGCTCGAGGCGCTCGGCAAGCTCGCGTTCGGAGATCTCGATGCCGCGCTCGTCCGCCTCGCCCTCGAGCCAGATGCCGAGCAGTGCGTCCTGCATCGCCGCGTCGCGGAACTGCGCGTAGAGCGGATCGTCCTCCGCCGGCGGCTTCTGCTGACCCGCCGACGCGGCCGCCTGCAACAGGGCCGAGTCGTAGATCTCCTGGGTGACCACGCCGCCGCCGTCGACGTCGTCGACCGCAGCGACCGCGCCGTCCGGGACGTCGGGGCCGCCAAAGCCGCGGAAGACGGCGATCGCGATGACGAACAGGACGAGGAAACCGCCGACGGCGACCAGCGCCGCTCTCTTTGAGCCGGGAACACTCACGAGGGCGGCAGATTAGCGAGTTGCCACCACCGGGGACAGACCTAAGCCTGTCCCCGGACAGTTTTCGTGGCGACGAGCGCGTCCGCCAACGCTGACGCGGCGGCGAGCCGCGCGGCGCCGGCACCGGCCTCGTCCTCGACACGGAGCGAGAGCGTCCGTGCTCGCGACTCGTAGATCACCCCTTCGAGCAGCTCTCGCAAGGCCTTGACGCGAGCTGAATCGAGCTCGATCGGCGCGATGCTCACCTTCGCGCCACGGCCCTCGAGGGCCGTGGCGTTCTCCTCTGAGAGCACGTTGCGTATCCGCTGCAGCTCGAGCAGGGCCGCGACCGGTTCGGGCTCCGGGCCGAAGCGGTCGCGAAGCTCGAAGCGCAGCTCGCTTAGCTCGTCGGCGTCGCGGGCCGAAGCGATCCGCCGGTGGACGTCGACCTTGGCCGCCTCGTAGGGAACGTATTCCGGCGGCACGTAAGCGTCGACGTCGAGATCGAGCCGGACCTGCATCTCGGCTGCGGGACGCGCGTCTCCGCTCTCCATCGCCCGGACGGCGTCGTCGAGCAACTCGCAATAGAGCTCGAAGCCGACGGCGGCGACGTGCCCTGACTGCTCGTCGCCGAGCAGGTTGCCGGCGCCCCGCAACTCGAGGTCGCGCATCGCGATCCGGAACCCGGCGCCGAGCTCGGTGTGGTCGGCGAGCGCTGCCAGCCGTCCCTTGGCCTCGGCTGAGAGAGCGGCGTCGGACGGATAGAAGAGGTAGGCGTGGGCCCGCTCGGCAGAGCGGCCGACGCGGCCGCGAATCTGGTACGCCTGGGAAAGGCCGAGCATGTCGGCCCGCTCGACGATCAGCGTGTTGGCCTGGGGGATGTCGAGCCCGGCTTCGATGATCGTCGTCGCGACGAGGACGTCAGCATCGCCGCGGACGAAGCTCATCATCGAGCGCTCGAGCTCGGTTTCCTTCATCTGCCCGTGAGCGACGATCACGCGGGCGCCGGCGGTGACCGCCCGCAGGGCCTCGGCCGCGTCGTCGATCGTCTCGACCCTGTTGTGGAGGAAGAAGACCTGGCCGTCGCGCTCGATCTCGCGCTCGATCGCGCGGACGACGAGGCGCTCGTCGTAGGGCCCGACGTGGGTTCGGACCGGGCGGCGGCCTTCCGGCGGCGTCGTGATCACGGAGATGTCGCGAAGCCCGGCAAGGCTCATCTGGAGAGTCCGCGGGATCGGCGTCGCCGACATCGCGATCACGTCGACCCGGAGCTTGAGCTGGCGCAGCAGCTCCTTCTGCTTGACGCCGAAGCGCTGCTCCTCGTCGATCACCAGCAGGCCGAGGTCCTTGGCGCGGACGTCCCGCGAGAGCAGCCGGTGAGTGCCGACGAGAACGTCGATCCGGCCCTCGGCGAAAGCCTTCAGGGCCTGGTTGACCTCGGCGGTCGTCCGCAGGCGCGAGATCATCTCGACCTCGATCGGGATGTCGCGCAGCCGCTCGGCGAAGGTGCCGAGGTGCTGGTTGGCGAGCAGCGTCGTCGGCGCCAGGACCATCACCTGCTTGCCCTGAACGGCGGCCTTGCAGGCGGCGCGGATCGCGATCTCGGTCTTGCCGTAGCCGACGTCGCCGCAGATCAGTCTGTCCATCGGCCGCTCCGATTCCATGTCGGCCTTGACAGCCTCGATCGCCCCGAGCTGGTCGGCGGTCTCGCGGTGGGGGAAGTCGCGCTCGAGGGCGAGATCCCATTCGCCGTCGGGCTCGAAGGCGTGACCGCGCCGCGCCCGGCGCTCGGCGTAGAGGTTGAGCAGGTCGCCGGCCAGCTCCTGCGCCGCCCGGCGGGCGCGCGACTTGGCGGCCGCCCAGCGCTTGCCGCCGAGCTCGGAGAGCTGGGGCGGGCTCGCGTCGGCGCCGAGGTAGCGGGTCAAACGCCCGAGCTGGTCGGCGGGCAGCAGGATCCTCGCCTCGTCGCGGAACTCGAGGGTCAGGTAGTCGCGAACGACACCGCCGACCTCGCGGGTGTCGAAGCCGGCGAAGTGCGCGATCCCCTGGTCCTCATGGACGACGTAGTCGCCGACCCGGAGATCGGCGAACGAGGCGAGCCGGGCCCGCGCCGGCGCGACCACGTCCGGCGCTCGGCGATGGACGAGCTTTGCGTAGGGGATGACCGCGACGCCGAGCGAGGGGGCGAGAAAGCCCTCGGCGATCCGCGCCTCGGCGAGGCGGACTCCGGGACCGGCGAACGGCGCCCGGTCGAGGAACGGCGCCTCGGTCCGTTCGAGCCTGTACTGGATCCGCTCGGCCTCGCCCCGGCGCTCGAAGGTCAGACCGACCGCGTAGCCCGAACGGACGTGGCGCTCGAGCTCCGCCTCGCCCTCGGCGAGGTTGCGGGCGACCGAGACCGGCGGCGCGGCGCGAATCACGTGCTCGGCCTCTTCGTCGGTCGCGCGGCGCAGGGTCAGCAGGGCGCGCTGGGGCGCTTCGGCCCCGGAGACATAGAGATGCTCGGCATCGGCCGGATCGATCGAGGCCTCGACGTCGGATGCGTGATCGGCGAGCGCGGCAGGCACGTCGTCGCCGTCGGCGACGAGGATCGCCGTCTCCGCACCGACGCCCTCGAGCGGCGCGACGAACCGATCGAGAGGCAGCACATCGGCGAGGTCGACCTCGTCGTCGGCGGCGAGCGCGGCGAGATCGGCGTGCTCCGGGTCCATCTCCGCCGCCGGCGAGACCTCGAGCCGCTCGAGCTCCCCCATCGAACGCTGCGTGAAGGTCGAGAATTCCCGTATCGACTCGACCTCGTCGCCGAAGAGCTCGATCCTCGCGGCGCGATCGGCGGTCGCGGCGAAGACGTCGCAGATACCGCCGCGGATCGCGAACTGGCCGCGGTCGTCGACCTGCTCGACCCGCTCGTAACCGGCGATCGACAGCAGTTCGGCAAGGTCGCTGAGATCCACCTCCTCACCCGCGTGAACGGCGAAGCCCTCGGGGCGCAGGCCCGCATCGGGCACCCGCTCGGTGAGCGCGATCGCGTTGGCGACGACGATCGCGGGCTCGCCATCCTCGACACCGGCCCGCAGCGCGTCCATGGCGGCGATCCGCAGCCCGACGAGGTGCGGCGGCGGCGAGATATGGGATTCGTACCCCGTCCCCCGTGACGGGTAGGCGCGGACCCGCCGCGGTTCGAGAAACGCCGCTAGATCGCCGGCCAGCTCGCGCGCCGCCCGGTCGTCAGCGGCGACGATCAGCCCCGGCCGGCCGCCGAGCGCCTCGGGGTCGTCGAGAAGCGCAGCGAGGATCGCCGGCCGCAACGAGGACGAGATCCGCGCCTCGAGCCCACCGCCTGGAGATGCGCCGGTTACCGATTCGCGCAACGCCCTGTAGGGGTCGCCCTCGCGCAGGACCGGTAGGAGCGCGCGCAGGCCCACCTAGATGGTTGATTCCACGGCCCGCTGCGGCCGGGGCTGGATCTGGCCGAGCAGATCAAGGACGCAGGGTGCGTGGCGTGGCAAAGCCACGCGAGTACCCGAGGACGCAGAGATGCGACGCGCTGATCCGGCATCCGGATGCGGTGGGTCGTGGAATCGATCATCTAGGAAATCGAGCCCCGCGAACGGACCTGCTCGATCTGGGCGATGCCCTCATCGCGGGTGCGCTCCTCGACGCCATCCCACGCGTGCAGCATCCGCTTGAGCCGAGCCACGGAGTCCGGGTCGTGCTCAGCCACCTGGGCAGCGAGCGTCAGCGCGGCCTCGCTCGGTGGCCGGCGCCGGCACGACCTTGTGGACGAGGCCCCAGCGGTGGGCTTCGTCGACCGCGACCTCCTTGCCGGTCAGCAACAGGTACTTGGCGACGGAGAGGCCGCAGAGCGAGACCAGCCGGGCGGGACCGACGGGCATGCCGAGGGCGGCGCCGGGGAAGCGCAGGCGCAGGTTCGATCCGCCGACCCGCAGGTCGCAGGCGATCGCGATCTCCGCGCCGCCGCCGACGCAGGCGCCGTGGCAGGCGGCGATCGTCGGCTTCGGGAATTCGACCAGCTGCTCGTAGAGGCGGGCGAACTTCTCGATCCGGGAGAGATGCGCGTCGCTGTCGAGCTCTTCGCTCAGATCGGCCCCCGCCGAGAGACCCATGTGGTCGGTCGAGGAGATAACCAATACCCGCACCTGCTCGTCGGCCTTGGCCGAGTCGAGGTGGGCGAGAAGCTCGTCGAGCATCTGAGTGTCGATCGCGTTGCGCTTCTTGGGACGGTCGAGGCGAAGCAGGGCGACGCCGAAATCGTCGACGTCGTAGGTGGTGACGCTGTCAGCCATCGCCGGCCGCCGATCCGGCTCCATCGGCCTCGCCTGATGCGATCCGGCCGATCAGATCCTCGACCTCGCCGGCGCCTGCCGCGATCAGATCGCGGACCTCCTCGCCGGACTCGGCGAAGCGCCCGAGGACATGGCGCGAGACGATCTCGGGATCGGTCGAATCGGGGCGGCCGACGCCGAGGCGTACGCGCCAGAAGTCACTGCCCCCGACCCCGGCGGCCGTGCTCTTCAGCCCGTTGTGGCCGGCGAGCCCGCCGCCGAGGCGGCTCTGGACCGTGCCGAAGGGCAGGTCGATCTCGTCGTGGACGACGATGATCCGGCCGAGATCGGCGCCGAGCGCTCCCCGCGCCGGCCCGACAGAGGTGCCGGATTCGTTCATGAAGGTCTGGGGCAACAGAACAGCGACCCGGGGAGCGCCGGGCCCGGCGCGGCCCTCGGTGATCAATCCGCGATAGCGAGGCTTGGCCTTCGGCAGATCCCAGCGCCGCCTCAACTCGGCCGCGACCTCGAAGCCGATGTTGTGCCGGGTCTGGGCATAGCGCGAACCGGGGTTACCCAGCCCAACGATCAGGATCGGCGACAGTCCCCCATTAGATTCGACCTGCGCCGAATCTAAAGGGGGACGGTCCCCAAAGCGCCCGAAGAGGCGCAGAGGCCCTAGCCCTCGCCGCCGGCGTCCTCGCCGGTCTCTCCGCCGCCGGCTTCGCCGCCACCCTCGCCGGGCTCGGCGCCTTCTTCGGTGGGCTCGGCGCCCTCCTCGCCGACGAGCTCGGCCTCTGCCTCGACCTCGGGCTCCGGCTCCTCCTCGACCCGAGGCGGCGAGAGGGTCGCGACAGTGATCTCCTCGGGCGTCTCGGTCGTCAGCTTGACGCCGGGCGGAAGCGGGATGGCGTCGAGGTTGATCGTGTCGTTGATCTCCATCGACGAGACGTCGGCGACCAGGTTGTCGGGGATGTTGGCCGGCAGCGCTCTCGATGTCGATTTCGCGCGCGATGTGCTCGAGGACACCGCCCTCCTTGACGCCGGGCGCCTCCTCGGTGCCCTCGAGGATGACCTCGACAGTCGAAACGATCTCCTGCTCGAGGTCGACTTCGAGCAGGTCGAGATGGACGAGCTCACCGCGAACGGGGTGGCGCTGCTGGTCCTTGACGACGACCGGCACCTCGCCCGCTCCTTCGATCTCGAGGTCGAATAGTGAATGGCCTTCGGCCATGAACGCCCGCAGCTCGCGGGCATTGACCTGGAACGGCCGGGCGTCCTCGCCGCGGCCGTAGACGACGCCCGGAACGAGTCCGTCGCGGCGCAAGCGGCGAGTTGAGCGCGACCCGAATTGGGCCCGCTCAGCAGCACGAAGTTTTGCGCGTCCGGCGGCCATCTGCACGGCAGGATACCGGCGCGGTTGAATACGCATCATGCGCGTCATCGTCATCGGGGCCGGGGAGGTCGGAGCCAACGTCGCCAGGACCCTGGTTGCGGACGGTCACGACGTGACCGTGATCGAACGAGACCCTGGCCGGGCGGCCGCGCTCGAGGTCGCGCTCGACGCACTCGTGGTCACTGCGAACGGCGCCAGCCCAAAGGTTCTGTCCGAATACGAAGCGGGCAAGGCGGACCTTCTCGCGGCGGTCACCGAGTCCGACGAGGTCAACATCATCGCCGCGCTGGGGGCCCGCGAGCTGGGTGCGAAAACGACGGTCGCCCGGGTCAGCGATCCCGACTTCTACCCCGATGTCAACGAGTCCGCGCAGGGAATCTTCGGCATCGACCTGGCGATCAACCCGGACCGGGCGACCGCTTACGACATCGCCGAGGCGATCATGCTGCCCGGCGCCGTCTCGGTCGAGTATTTCGGCGACGGCAAGCTCGGACTTGCCGAGGTGATCATCTCCGAGGACTCCTTCCTCGTCGGCATCCCGCTCGCCGCCCGCGAGCGCGAGGAGCCCGCCTACATAGTCGGCCACTCCCGTCACGGCACGTCGAAGCTCTCGACCGGCGAGGACGTTCTCCAGCCGGGTGACCACATCCTCGTCGCCGCCGGCCGCGATCCCCTGCGCTCGGCGGTCGCCCGCTTCGCCGGCAGGACGCGCCGGGTCAAGGAGTGCGTGATCTTCGGCGGCGGCCGAGTCGGCTACCGCTTGGCGCAGCGGCTCGAGAGAACCTCGATCCGAACCACGATCTTCGAGGCGAAAGCCGAGCGCGCGCGCTTCCTGGCCGAAAACCTGCCGCGAACCGCGGTCCTCCACGACGAAGGCGTCAGCCGGGAGTCCCAGCAGATGGCCGGCGTCTCGGAAGCCGAAGCCTTCGTCGCCTGCGCCGGCGACGATCGCGCCAACCTGCTGGCGGCGCGCAACGCGAAGAATCTCGGCGTCGGGCTCTGCGTCGCGGTGATCTCCCGCGACGAGTTCGTGCCGTTGGTCAACGCTCTCGACATCGATGCCGCGTACTCGCCGCGGCTGATCACCGCCGAGGCGATCATCCGCTTCGTCCATACGCGCAGCGTTCGCGCGATCCACCTTCTGCACTCCGGCTTCGAGGCGGTCGAGCTCGAGGCGGAGCCGGAGTCGAAGATCGTCGGAATGGCGGTCGGCGAAACCCACGGCATCCTCCACGACACGCGGGTCGGAGCGATCCTCAGGGGCGACGAGGTGCTGATCCCCCGGCGCGGCACGACGGTCGAAGCCGGCGACCGGCTGTTGATACTCGGAGTCGAGGGCGCCCTCGCCGGAATCGAGCCCTCCTTCTCAGCATCCGGATGAGCCGGTTCGCGATTCCCGGTGTGCCGGCCCTGATGCTGCTGGTCGTCGGCGGGACCCTCGCCGGCGTCGGCGCGGCGATGCTGGTCATCGTCCTCGTCGCACTGGCCGGTGACGGCCGCGACGTCGCGGCCTTCGCGATCCCGGGGGCTGCGATCACAGCTGCGGGAGCGGCGCTGCTCGCGCCCGTCATCGGCAGCCGCCACGGGGTGGTGACCCACCGCCCGATCGTCGGCTTTTTGGCCGTCACCCTCGCCTGGGTCGCTGCGGCGCTGGCCGGTGCGGTGCCGTTCATGACCGCCGGGGTCCTCGGCTCGCCGATCGACGCGGTCTTCGAGGCGATGAGCGGGTTCACGACGACCGGCGCGACGGTGATCTCCCAGATCGAGCCGCAGTCGGACGCGGTCCTGCTCTGGCGCAGCCTGACCCACTGGCTTGGGGGAATCGGCATCGTCGTCCTCGTCGTCTCGATCGCACCGGCGTCGGGCCTTGCCCTGCAGCGGGTGTTCTTCGCCGAGGTCTCCGGGATCGGCGCCGAGCGGCTGACACCGCGGATCATCGACACCGCCCAGATCCTGGTCGGCATCTATCTCGCCTTCACGATCGCGACCGGCATCGGCTTTCTGATCGCCGGGATGAGCCCGTTCGACGCGATCAACCACACGATGAGCACCGTAGCCACCGGGGGTTTTTCGACCCGGACCGCGTCGCTCGGAGGGTTCGACTCCTTGCCGATCGAGCTCGTCGCGATCGCCGGCATGACGCTCTGCGGCATCAACTTCGCCTTCTACTGGCAGGTGATCAGGGGCGGGCGCCTGATGCCGCAGTTTGCCGAGGTCCGCGCCTATCTGTTGATCATCGCGGCCGCGATCGGAGCGTTGACCGCAAGCCTTCTGTTCGCCGGCGACTTCGAGAGATTCGGCGATGCCCTTCGCTCTGCGGCGTTCGCCGTCACCTCGATCATCACGACGACGGGGTTCGTCACCGACGACTTCGACGCGTTCAACCACTTCTTCCGGATCAGCATCGTGGCGCTGATGGCGATCGGCGCCTGCGCCGGCTCGACGGGCGGTGGAATGAAGGTAATCCGCGTGATCCTGCTCTGGAAGGCGGGCCGCCAGGAGCTCGATCGCCAAATCCAGCCGACCTCGGTCCACGTCCTCCGCTTTGGCGGCCGGTCGCTGAGCGAGGACGTTCGCAGAGCGGTCCTTGGGTTCTTCGCGGTCTACGTCACCGTCTTCGTCGCCGGCTTCCTGGCGCTGACGATCTGGGTCGATCCGGTCAGCGCCCTGGGCGCCACCTCGGCCACCATCAACATCACCGGACCCAGTCTCGGCGACTTTGGCGCGACCGAGTCCTATTCGGCGTTGCCTGGCGAGGGGAAGGCAGTACTGATCGTGCTGATGCTCACAGGGCGCCTCGAGATCTTCACGATCGTCGCGATCCTCGCCGCCGTCTTCGGCTATTTCAGGCGGACCCAGGCCCGGCCCACCGGGCTGCCGCGCTGGTAAAGAGGCGGACCCCGGGCTACGGGTAGCCTCGCCGGGAGACGGGTACCCTCGCGATAGATGAACGACGAGCAGAAGATCCCGAAGGGCCGTGTTCGCCGCTCGACCAAGCTGGCCTCGGCGGTCGGCGGCCAGGCTGCGCGTTATGCGGGCACGGCGGCGGCCAACGTCGGCCGCTCCGACGAGGCGGCCGCGGCAAAAACCGAGGAGCGCCACATCGAGACCGCCCTGAAGATGCTGCGGACGCTGGGCGAGATGAAGGGCGCGGCGCTCAAGCTCGGCCAGCTCGCCTCGTTTATCGACACCGACTTCCTGCCGCCCGAGTTCCAGGAGATCTACCAGCGCGAGCTCTCGAAGCTCCAGACCTCGGCGCCGGCGATGCCCTGGGAGCAGGTCCGCGAGGTCCTCGTCGCGGAGTACGAGGGCGAAGATCCGGAGTCGGTTTTCGCCGAGATCGAGCACGAGGCGTTTGCGGCGGCGTCGATCGGCCAGGTCCACCGGGCGAAGCTCGACGACGGCCGCAAAGTCGCGGTCAAGATCCAGTACCCGGGCGTCGCCGAAGCGCTCGAGGCCGACATGCGCAACGCCGGGATGCTGATCCGGCTCGGCAAGGCGTTCGCGCCGGGGCTCGACCCCAAGGAGCTGGCGGCGGAGCTCAAGGAGCGGATCCTCGAGGAGCTCGACTACGAGCTCGAGGCAACGAAGCGACAAGACGAGGGCGACCCGGGCTCGTACATCGACAAGATCCTCATGGAGCAGCACCCGGAGCTCCTGCTCGAGGGCATGGCGCTCGCGGGCTACGCCGTCGGCGCCGACCACGGCTTCGTGCTGACGCGCTCGGAGTACCCGCGCTCGAAGCCGACGCTCGATGCCGTCGCCGCGGCGGCGCGCAGCGCCGGCGTCCTCGGGCCGTCGGTCCTCGGCAGCGACTTCGCTTTCGACGTCACGATCGTCGAGGGCGCGGGCTCGTACGTGGTCGGCGAAGAGACGGCGCTGCTGGCATGCCTCCAGGGGCTGCGCGGGACCGTCTCGGCCCGGCCGCCGTTCCCCGCGCAGCGCGGCCTGCACGGGATGCCGACCGTCGTCAACAACGTCGAGACGCTGTGCAACATCCCGGTGGTGGCGCGGGTGGGCGCCGAGCGCTACGTGGGCCTGTGCCCCGGCCGACCGCCGGCACGAAGCTCGTCTGCTTCAACGAGCGCTTCGTCGCGCCCGGCGTCTACGAGGTGCCGTTCGGGCTGACGATGCGCGAGCTCTGCGAGGACCTCGCGGGCGGCCTGCGCGACGGTCATGCGTTGAAGGCGCTGCAGATCGGCGGGCCGCTCGGCGGGATCCTGCCGGCCTCGCTGCTCGACACGCGCTTCGATTTCGACGACCTCGCGGCGGTCGGCTGCATGCTCGGCCACGGCGGGATCGTCGGGTTCGACGAGCGCACGGACATGCGCGCGCTGGCGTCGCACCTGCTGCGCTTCGGCGCCGACGAGAGCTGCGGCAAGTGCTTCCCGTGCCGCATCGGCCTGCGCCGGCGCACGAGATGTTCTCGACGGGCGGCTCGTCGATCGCGACAAGCTCGAGGCGCTGCTCGAGACGCTCGAGCTCGGCTCGCTGTGCGCGCACGGTGGCGGCATGCCGGCGCCGATCCGCAGCCTGCTGGCGCACTTCCCCGAGGAGCTCGGGCTCGCATGACCCGCTTGCGCGTCGAGATCGACGGCCGGGCCGTCGAGGTCGAGCCCGGCGCGACCGTGCTCGAAGCCGCGCACGCGCTCGGCATCGGCGTGCCGACGCTCTGCTACGACGAGCGCCAGGCGCCGTTCGGCGCGTGCCGCGTGTGCATGGTCGGCCTCGAGGGGGCGGCCGGGCCGATCGCGTCCTGCACGACGCCGTGCCGCGACGGCATGGTGATCGACACGCTCGACGCGACCGCGCGCCGGATCGCCGCGGCGACGGTCGAGCTCGTGCTGTCCGAGCTGCCGGAGCCGCCGCCGGCCGGGGACGGAGCTCGCGCGCTGCGCGGAGTGGTTTCAGCGACGAGCAGCTGCGCTGGCCTGGCGAGACGCACGAGCGCGAGCAGGACCTGCGCCACCCGTACCTCGCGCTGCGCCATGAGCTGTGCATCTCCTGCGGGCGCTGCGTGCGCGCCTGCGACGAGATCCAGGGGGCGTTCGCGCTGACCGCAACCGGCCGCGGCTTCGAGGCGAACATCGCGGCCGGGATAGACCAGGGCTTCCGCGAATCGACATGCGTGGCATGCGGCGCGTGCGCCGACACGTGCCCCACCGACGCCATCACGGAGATCTCTCTGCTTAAGCGCAGTGATGGACCGCGATGTCACCACGACCTGCGGCTACTGCGGCGTCGGCTGCCGACTCGAGGCGCACGCGCGCGACGGGCGCGTCGCGAACATCACGCCCGCGCTGGACGGGCCCGCGAACAAGGGCCATACGTGCCTCAAGGGCCGCTTCGCGCACCAGTTCTCGCGCAACCGCGAGCGGCTGACCACGCCGCTGATCCGCTCCGAAGGGAAGCTGCGCCCCGCCTCGTGGGACGAGGCGATCGCGCGCATCGTCTCCGAGCTCACGCGCATCCGCGACAGCGCCGGCCCCGATGCGATCGCGGGGCTCGCGTCCTCGCGGGCGACGAACGAGGACTGCTACGTCATGCAGCGACTCATGCGCGCGGCGATCGGCACGCACAACATCGACAACTGCTCGCGCGTCTGCCACTCCCCCACCTCGTGGGCGCTGCGCAAGTCCTTCGGCCTGTCCGGCGCGACCGGCTCGTTCGACGACATCGAGGCCGCGGACGCCGCGATCATCATCGGCGCGAACCCGACCGAGGGCCATCCGGTGGTCGGCGCGCGCATCAAGCAGGCGACGCTGCGCGGGCTGAAGCTCGTCACGATCGACCCGCGCCGCATCGAGCTCGCGACTACGGCGTGCTGCACCTCCGCCCGCGCCCCGGCTCAAACGCCGCGGTCATGCTGGGCCTCGCGCACGTCGTCGCGCGCGACGGGCTCACCGACGACGCGTTCCTCGCCGCCCGCACCGAGGGCTACGACGCGCTCGCCGAGCTGCTCGAGGACTACACGCCGGCCGACGTCGAGCGCATCAGCGGCGTGCCCGCCGCCGACCTCGAGCGCGCCGCGCACATCTACGCGTCGGCCGGCGAGGCGTCGCTGCTGTGGGGCCTCGGCGTGACCGAGCACCGCTACGGCTCGGAGGTCGTGCGGCTGATCTGCAACCTCGCGCTGATGTGCGGCAAGGTCGGGCGGCCGGGCAGCGCGCTGCTGCCGCTGCGCGGGCAGAACAACGTCCAGGGCTCGTCGGACATGGGCGCGCTGCCGGACACGTTCACCGGCTACCAGTCGGTCGCCGACGACGCGGTGGCCGCGCGCTTCGAGGCCGCGTGGGGCGTGACGATGAAGCGCGAGCGCGGGCTGAAGATCCCGGAGATGTTCGACGCCGCGGTCGCGGGCGAACTGAAGGCGATGTACATCTTCGGCGAGGACGTCGCGCAGACCGATCCGAACACGACGCACGTCATCCGCGCGCTGGAGTCGCTCGAGTTCCTCGTCGTGCAGGAGATCTTCGAGAACGAGACCACGCGCTACGCCGACGTCGTCCTGCCGGCGTCCTCGTTCCTCGAGAAGTCCGGCACGTTCACGAACGCCGAGCGGCGCGTGCAGCTCGTCGACGCGGCGATCGACCCGCCCGGCGACGCGCGCACGGACTTCGACATCCTCACGACGATCTCGGCGGGCGCTCGGCCACGACATGGGCTTCGCGACGCCGGCCGACGTCATGGACGAGGTCGCGTCGCTGACGCCCGACTGGGCGGGCGTCTCGCATGCGCGCCTCGGGCGTGGCGGCCTGCAGTGGCCGGTCGCCGCCGACGGGACGGACTCCCCGATCCTCTATGGCGAGCGCTTCGAGCTGCCCGGCGGGCGCGCGCTGCTCGCGGCGCTGCCGTACAAGCCGCCCGGCAGCGAGGTCAGCGACGAGTTCCCGGTGATCCTCGTGACGGGGCGCAGGCTCGAGCACTACAACGCCGGCACGATGACCCGCCGCACCGCGAACCTCGACCTGCTGCCGGAGGACTGGCTGGAGATCCATCCCGAGGACGCCGCGCGCCTGTGGATCGACGACGGCTCGCTCGTGTCGGTGCGCAGCCCCTACGGCCGCATCGAGCTCGCCGCCCGCGTGACCACGCGGATCGAGCCCGGCCACGTCTTCACGGCGTTTCACTTCCCCGAGGTCCGCACGAACCTGCTGATCGGGCCGTCCGCGGACGTCAACACGTCGTGCCCGGAGTACAAGGTCGTCGCCGTGGACGTGCGGCCCGTCGCCGAGGAGCCGCGGCGCACCCCGGCGATCGCGACGGCGAGGTGAGCCAGCCCGTCGCCGGGCGCATGACCGCCGTCGTCCGGCGCGACGGCGAGCGCGACGAGGTTGCCGTCGAGGAGCCGCTGGAGATCCGCGTCGACGGCGTCGCGCTGACGGTCACGATGCGCACGCCCGGCCACGACGAGGAGCTCGCGCTCGGGTTCCTCTACGGCGAGGGGCTCATCGACGCGGAGCACGAGGCCGGCCTGACGGACGACCTCGCGGCGAACACGATCGAGGTTCGCGGGCCGCTGCGGCGCGACCCGGGGGCGCGGCGCTTCTACACGACGTCGTCGTGCGGGGTGTGCGGCAAGGGCTCGCTCGAGGAGGTCGCGGTCCACGCGCCGCGCACTTCCCGAAGGGCCGGTCGTCGAGCGCGCGCTGCTCGCATCGCTGCCCGAGCAGCTGCGCCAGCCCGCGTTCGCGCGCACCGGCGGGATGCACGCCACCGGCCTCTTCACGACGGACGGCGCGCTCGTGCTCGCGCGCGAGGACGTCGGCCGCCACAACGCGATGGACAAGGTCGTCGGCCGCGCGCTGCGCGACGGCCTGCTCCCGCTGCACGACGAACTCCTCTGCGTCAGCGGCCGGCTGTCGTTCGAGCTCGTCCAGAAGGCGGCCGTGGCGGGCGCGCCGATCCTCGTCGGCGTCGGCGCCCCCACGTCGCTGGCGATCGCGCTCGCCGCCGACCGCGGCATGACGCTCGCCGGATTCGCCCGCGGCGACAGCGTGAACGTCTACAGCGGCGCCGAGCGCGTGGCGTAGCGTTCGCACCGATGCCCGATCGCTTCGACTCCTACCTGGGTAGCGCCGCGGAGCTCCTGCGCGGCGGGGACCTCGCCAAAGCCGAGGGCTTCGAGCGCCTCGCCCGCGAGACCCTCGAGCGGCTGGGCTCGCCGCCGGACCTGGCGGCGAAGCTCCACGCGCTGCGCGGCGACCGCGCGATGCGCCAGGCCGACTACCCGCACGCCGAGACGGCGTTCACCGACGCGCTCGCCGCGCTGCGCGAGTCCGGCCCCAACCGCCGCGACGAGTTCGAGCTGCTGCAGAAGCTCGGGATCGCGCGCTCGCACCAGGGCGCCGAGGAGCAGGCGCTCCAAGCATTCGACGAGGCGATCACCGTGGCCGCGCTCATCAGCGGCGCGTTCTCGCCGGCCGCCTACGTGCACATCGGGCGCGCGGAGTCGCTGCGCCGGCTCGGGCGGCGCGCGGACGCCGAGGAGAGCCTGCGGGCGGCGATCGCGGCCGCCGAGCATGCGCCGCGCGAGAGCCGCGACCGGATCGCGCTCGCGGCGCGGCGCGCGCTGGATGCGCTGCGCCCCCGGCCCGCTGGCGACGCGGCCGGGCGCGCCGCCGCCACCGCGGCCGTGCCGCGCTCGACCGCGAGCCCGGCGAGGCCCGCGGCGCCACCCGTCCTGCGCGCCGACGAGCAGGCGTTCGACGCGGTGCTCGCGGAGCTCGACTCGCTCGTCGGGCTCGCGGCCGTCAAGGCGGAGGTGCGCCGCCTCGCCGAGCTGCTGCGGATCGCCACGATGCGCCGCGCCGAAGGGCTGAAGACCGTGCAGGTGTCGCTGCACCTCGTCTTCCAGGGCGGTGCCGGCACGGGCAAGACGACGGTCGCACGGCTCTTCGGCCGCCTCTACAAGAGCCTCGGCCTGCTGGCGACCGACCACGTCGTGGAGGTCAGCCGCGAGGACCTCGTGTCGGGCTATGTCGGCCAGACGGCGACGAAGACCGCCGCGGCCGTCGACCGCGCACTCGACGGGGTGCTGTTCATCGACGAGGCGTACGGGCTCGTGCGACCCGGCGCCGAGGGCGACTTCGGCCCCGAGGCGGTGGTCGAGCTGCTCAAGCGCATGGAGGACGACCGCGCGCGGCTCGCGGTCATCGCCGCCGGCTATCCGCACGAGATGACCGAGTTCCTCGCCTCGAACTCCGGCTTTCGCAGCCGCTTCGGCGAGACGATCCACTTCGAGGACTACGGCCCGGCCGAGCTCGTGCTGATCTTCGAGAAGTTCGCCGCCGAGGCGGACTACGCGCTCTTGCCCGAGGCCCGTGACGAGCTGGCGCGCGTGATGGAGCGCCTGCACGCGGCGCGCGACCGCTACTTCGGCAACGCGCGGACGGCGCGCAACCTCTTCGACGACGTCGTCGCGCACCAGGCCGAGCGGCTGCTGGCGAGCGGCGCGAAGCCCGACCGCCGGTCGCTCATGGAGCTGACGGTCGCCGACGTGCAGGCCGCGAGCGCCCCGAAGGGCGAGGCCGGCGTCAGATCGACGGAACGAGAGGGCTGGATGGCCTGACGGCCATCCCGCGCTCGTCCGCGAGCAGCTCGAGCATCACGGCCGTGTCGGCGATCGCCACGCCCGTGAGGTGGTCCGTGCGGGCGGCGAAGTCGGCTTCGATCGCGGTCAGCGCGGCGGCGTAGGCGCCGGCGTCGCGCGCCGCGAGGGCGCGCAGCGCCGTGGCCGTGCGCTCGAACGCCTCGCCGCGCGGCTCCATGCGCGCGGCGCGCACGGCGGCCTCGTCGTCGTCGCCGAGGATCACGGCGGCGACCGCGAGCACGTACGACGCGACGGGCGAGCCCTCGGCGTCCTCGTCGCCGTCGAGCTCGTTGCGGACCTCGGTCGCGGCCGCCTGCGCCTGACCGGCGAGCACGGCCGCCTTCAGCAAGCCGACGAGCCGGCCGTAGCTCTTCGGCGGGGCGAGCGCCCACGACGCGCGGTACTGCTCGACGGCCTTGGCGTAGGCGGCGCGGGCCGCGTCCTGGTCGCCGTCGAGCAGGGCCGCGTGCGCCTCGCCCTCGGTGCCGATGGCGGCCATCATGAGCTCGCGGTGCTCGCCCTCCTGCATGCGGTCGAGCTTACGCCCTTGCTAGCGGAGCGCGAAGCGGTACTCGACGAGCGGTATGCCGAAGCGCTCCTCCTCGAACGGCTCGCCTTTCAGCGTCCAGCCCTCGCGCTCGTAGAAGCGGCGGCCGCGGTCGTGCCCGGCGGGCGTGAACAGGCGCAGCGCGGAGTAGCCCTGCTCGCGCGCGGCCTCGATCCCTGAGGACTGAAGCGTGGCAGCGAGGCCGCTGCCCCACAAGTCCCGGCGCACGAACAGCTGCCAGAAGTGCGCGAGACCGGCCTCGTCGGAGAACACGCGAGCCTCCGACGCCGCGAGCCAGCCGCAATGGCCGGCGAGTCCCTCGCCGTCCTCCGCGAGCCGGCACCAGGCGCTCGGCTGGGCGAGCGTTTGCTGCACGTAGACCGACCTCGTCCTCGAGCGGTGGCGGCGACCAGCCCTCGGGCGCGAACGCCTTGTACGTGCTGAAGCCGTCGAAGACGAGCTGGGCGATCCGGCGGGCGTCCTCGAGGGTGGCGGGGCGGAACGCGAGCTCCTGAAGGTCCACGCGGCGACCTTACCCTCGCCGTCAGGAGCAGGTGAACGTCGGGCTGAACGTGTGGGTCACGATGCCGGTGCCGGGAACGTAGAGGTAGAGCGTGCTGCCGTCGACGGCGAGCGCCTCGGCGCGGAAGCTCTCCTGCTCGGCCGGGCTGCTCATGGACTCGGTGTCCGCGCAGTCCCCCTGGACAAGACGCGAGATGCGCGCCTGGTTGGGGTCGCCGGTGTGGACGGCGTCGACGAGCGTCCACAGCACGCCGCCGGCACCGAGCGACTGGCCGACGACCTGCTCGTCGCTCTCGCCCTCGGAGGCCGCGGCGAACGAGGAGCGCAGGTTCGAGCCGTTGACGGTCTGCGCGAACGCGTAGGAGTAGATGTCGCTGGCCGTCGCGCCGACGATCGTCCCGCGCAGGTCGACGCGCGACACCAGGTCGGCGCCGAACCTCACGGCGTCCTTCGGCAAGCGCAGGCGCTTGGGCGCGGCGCTGTTCTTGCGCACGAACAGGCCGGAGCGCTTTGCGTCGTGCACGTTCGGCTTGCCGGTGAGCTTCGTGCACAGCAGGCCGTAGGCGACGCGGCTGCCCCAGCGCGACGGCGCGGTCGTCAGGGCGCAGCGCTTGGGCACGAGGCGCTTGTAGCTCACGCGGTGGCCGGCGAGGTCGTCGGAGATCGCGACGCAGCTGCGGTTGCCCGCGCAGCGCAGGTACGTCAGGACGAGCTCGCCGCCAGCGTTGTGGCCGAGGTCGATCGAGCGATAGGTCGCCGTGGTGGCCCCCTTGACCGGTGCGACCGTGCCGTCGGGGCTGCGCTGCATGAGCGTCTGGCTGGGGAACGTGCCGGTGGTCCAGACGATGGTGCCATCGAGGGCGGTCATGCGCTGCGCGGCGGCGCCGGGGACGACGACGGTGTCGGCCGCGCTGGCGGCGCCGGGCGCGGCGAGGGCGGCGAGGAGGACGGAGGAGATGAGCAGTCGCTTGAGCATGTAGCCCTTAACGGGCGGCCGCCGCGCGTCGTCGACCACCCAAGGTGTAGACGTGGCCAACCTGCGGCCTTTACGGCGTGGTGGCGGGCCAGAGCTCGTCGCCGGCCGGGGCGCTCGGCGGGGCGGATCCCGGCCCGGCATCGACGACGCGCGTCGAGCAGATGCGGTCGTGCAGGGCGCGCCGCCGGTCGTCCGCGAACGCGGGCCCGTACCAGATGGCGAACGCGACCAGGAGGCCGATCGACCCGCCGTCGATGAACCCCAGCAGCGCGGAGATCAGCGACGACACGATCCAGATCAGGACCCACTTGGCGAAGATCTCGCGGACCAGCGCGATGCCCGTGCTCACCTGGGCGCCGTCGGCCCGCGTCACGCGGATGCCGACGATCTGCTTGCCGAGCGTCTGCCCGTTGCGCGGGGCGGGGCGCCGGACGAGCCAGACCGTCAGCACGACCCAGACGACGAAGCCGATCATCAGCCCGACGACCGAGCCCAGCAGGATCCAGCCGAGCTCCTCCCAGCCATCCGAGTCGCTGCTGCTGTCGGTCCCGCCGACGAGGCCGATCACGAAGCCGGCGGTGCCGAACCCGCCCACGACCAGGACGTAGAACACGGCGTCGAGGAGCGCTGCGGCGATGCGCTTGCCATGCCCGGCCGGATCGGCGCTGTCGGTGGTGGGGAAGAGCGCCACGTGGGGCACTCTCGCATGTCTTCGGCGGTGCGCCGGACGATCCTCGGGCACAACCCCGGTATGCAGACCGCCCGTTGTACCGTTGACTGCACCCTGTCCGCAGGCTCGAGCGCGCATTCCCGCCGGGTGTCCCGGCTCGACGGCGTTCGTGCGATCGCGGCGCTGGGCGTGCTCTGCTTCCACGTCTGGCTGTACCGGGTGGACCGCCCGCACGGCAATCAGACCGCGCTGCTCGACCAGGTGCTCTCGCGCGCGAGCATCGGCCTGATCTGCTTCTTCGTGCTGTCCGGCTATCTCCTGTACGGCGCGTTCGCGCGGGCGGCGCTGAGCGGCGGGCCGGGCGTCGCGCTGCTGCCGTACCTGCGCCGGCGCGCGGCGCGGATCGTGCCGGCGTACTGGGTCTGCGGCGCGGGCTGCCTCGTCCTCTTCGCCGTGGTCGGCTTTCACCCGATCACGCCGTCGGCTCGGGAGCTGCCGATGTTCGCGCTGTTTTTGCAGAACTACTCGATGTCGACGATGGGCCGCCTGAACCCCGTGATGTGGACGCTGGGTGTGGAGATCGCGTTCTACGCGCTGCTGCCGCTCGTCGGCTGGATCGCGCTGCGGCTGGGCCCGGGCCGGTTGCGGGCGCAGGTCATGCTCGTCTTGGCGCTCATCGCGATCTCCCCGGCGTGGGACCTGCTCGTGCTCGCGCGCGGGTGGGATGCGGTGGCGGGGCGCGCGTTGCCTGCGTTCCTGGGGTGCTTCGGCCTGGGGATGCTCGTCGCGCTCTGGGCGCAGCACCGCCGCTCGGACCGCCCGGTCGGACCTCGCTTGACCGCGGCGCTGGTCGTCGCGGCGGTGGTGGTGGTCGTGGGCGATGGCGTGTGGCACGAGAACGGCTGGTGGCTGAGCTTCAGCCAGGGCTTCCTGCGCCCGGCCGTCCAGGTGCAGGCGCTCGGCCACCTCGCCGTGGCCGCCGGCTTCGCCTTGCTGATCGCCGCCGCGGCCCGCGGCTCGGGCCCCGCCGTGGCCTGGCTCGGCTGGCGTCCGCTCGCCGCGCTCGGCGTGATCTCGTACGGCCTGTACCTCTGGCACCTCCCGTTGCTCATCGCCGTGCGCGAGGCGGGCCTTCTCCCCGAGCCGCTCCCCTTGCGCTTCGCGGTCGTCCTCGCTGTGAGCGTCGCCGCAGCGGCGGCGAGCTGGCGCTGGATCGAGCGCCCGTGGATCGAGCGCGCCCATGCCGAGCGCCGCGAGCAGCCGCGCCAGCTCCCGGCACGCGCGACCGCGGCGACGGAGACGGCGGGCTGAGCACTCACTCCCGGCCAGCTCGGCCGGTACGGTGCGAGCGTGGCCGCTGAGGATGCCCACGTGCTCGAGCTCGCCGGTCGCGAGGTGCGGATCACCTCTCCGGACAAGGTGCTGTTCAAGGAGCGCGGCGAGACGAAGCTCGACCTCGTCCGCTACTACGCCGCGGTGGCGGAGCCGCTCATGCGGACGATGGGCGGCCGGCCGGTGCTTATGCAGCGCTTCCCTCAGGGGGCGGGCGGCAAGTCGTTCTTTCAGAAGCGCGTGCCGGACAACGTGCCGGAGTGGCTGGAGACGACGACGGTCGAGACGGTCAACGGCACGCCGTCGCGGGCGCTCGTGGCGGCGGACGTCGCGCACGTCGCGTGGGCGGTGAACCTCGCGTGCCTGGGCTTTCACGTGTGGCCGTACCGCGCGTCGGACCCCGACCATGCCGACGAGCTGCGCCTCGACCTCGATCCCCAGCCGGGCACGGGCTTCGCCGAGGCGCGGCTGGCGGCGCTGGAGCTCAAGGCGCTCCTCGACGAGCTCGGGATCGCCGGCTTCATCAAGACCACCGGCAACCGCGGGCTGCACGTCTACGTCCGGCTCCAGCCGCGCTGGGACTCCTACGAGGTGCGGTCGGCGGCGGTGGCCGCGGCGCGCGAGCTCGAGCGCCGGCGCCCGGACATCCTCACCGCCGCGTGGTGGAAGGAGGAGCGCGGCGAGCGGATCCTCGTCGACTACAACCAGAACGCGCCGCACAAGACCGTGTTCGGCGCGTGGTCGGTGCGCGCCCGCGTCGCCGCGCAGGTCTCCACGCCGATCCACTGGGGCGAGCTCGACGCGATCCACCCCGACGAGCTGACAATCGCAAGCATGCCGACCCGGCTGGAGGAGGTCGGCGATCCGTGGGCGGCCATCAACGACGCCCCGCAGTCGCTCGAGCCGCTACTCGCGCTCCACGAGCGCGACCGCGCGAACGGCCTGCTCGACGCACCATGGCCGCCCGTCTACCCGAAGCAGCCCAACGAGCCGCCGCGCGTCGCGCCAAGCCGGGCGCGCCGCGTCTCGACGAGATCTAATGTCGAAAAGTGAGCGATATCCGCTCACTTTTCGACATAGTCGACCCGGGGCCGAGCTCCATGACGCACGGCAACCATCGCGATCGGGGAGACAGGATTTGAACCTGCGACCGCCCGGCCCCCAGCCGGGTGCGCTACCAGACTGCGCCACTCCCCGTGGCCGTGCTAAGCGGGCGACGGGAATCGAACCCGCCCTAAAAGCTTGGAAGGCTTTTGTGCAGCCACAACACTTCGCCCGCACACCCGGCGGGAGGATACCGCGCCGCGGCCCGCAGCACGCGGCGCACGAGGCACGCCGGCGCCGAGGCGGCTAGGACGGGCCTGCGGCGGAACGGCGAGGCCGGACAGCGGGTCACGCAGGACTCGAACCTGCAACCCCCGGTTTTGGAGACCGGTGCTCTGCCAATTGAGCCAGTGACCCGTGCGAGCTTGAGGGTACCGCAGCACCGCTGCCCGGATTGCGCCGGCCGGCGCCCGGCCTACCCCCCGCCGATAAGCCACATGCGGCCGGGCGCGCGCTGCCCGCGGCAAAGTCCATGCATCCGGTAGCTCCTGCCATAGCCTCGCTACCCTGCGGCCTAGATCATTGCACGCACAACCACTTGTCCCGAAGAGCCCGACTCGAGGAGAGCACCGATGAGCACTACACAGACCGCCCTGCCGACTGGAACCTGGAACATCGACCCGGCGCACTCGCTCGTCGGCTTCCGCGTCAAGCACCTCGGCATCTCCACCGTTCGCGGCCAGTTCCGGGACTTCCAGGGTCAACTCGTGATCGGCGAGGACGGCAGCGTCCAGGCCTCCGGGTCGGCGAAGGTCGACTCGATCGACACGGGCGAGCCCGATCGCGACGGCCACCTCAAGTCGCCGGACTTCTTCGACGCCGAGACCTACCCCGAGATCACGTTCGAGTCCACCTCGATCACCGCGGTCGACGAGGAGACGTGGGAGATCACCGGCGACCTGACCATGCACGGCGTGACGGCGCCGATCACGCTCCAAGCCGAGGTTGGCGGCTCGGGCCCCGATCCGTTCGGCGGCGAGCGCGTCGGCCTCGAGGCCACGGGCGAGGTCAGCCGCGGCGACTACGGCATGAAGTTCAACGCGGCGCTCGGCACCGGCAACGCCGTCGTCAGCGACAAGGTCAAGCTCGACCTCGACATCGAGGCCGTCAAGCAGGCGTAGTTCCCACGGCGCGCAGGGCGTCGGTCACAATCCGCTCGGTGACACATCCACGGCCACACCGAGCGTGAGCGTCCTGCGCGTCGAGAGCACCGAGCTCGCCATCGATCGTCTCGCGAACAGGCACGACCCCGTCGAGGTCGTGCTGTTCGACTCGCTGGAAGTCGGCTGCGACGGCGACGCCATCCGCGAGCCCCACCGCCACGACTACCACGAGCTCATCTGGACGCGCTCGGGCGAAGGCCGGCACATGCTCGACAGCCGCACCGTCCCCGTCGTGCCCGGCACGATCACGGTCATCGGCAAGGGCCAGGTGCACGTGTTCGAGCGCGCGCACCGCCTCTACGGCGCCGCCGTCCGCTTCGGCGACGAGCTGCTGCACGAGGGGCCCGTCGCCCGCGCCGACCCGGCCTGGCTGTTCGCGGGCTGCGGCGGCTGGAACGTGACGGTCCCCGAGAGCTACCACGCCCCGCTCGAGGCGACGATCGCGACCCTCAAGTCCGAGAGCGCCGGCCCCTTGGACGCGCGCAGCGCCGACCTGCAGCGCCACCTGCTCTCGGTCCTCTTGCTGTGGGTCGAGCGCTGGTACGACGGCCAGCACACCGAGAGCCGCGACGGCGACGACGCCGCCGCGCTCGCGCTGTTTCGCCGCTTCTCGAAGGTCCTCGAGCGCGACTTCACCGCTCACCACGACGCCGGCTGGTACGCCGACGCGCTCGCGATGCCGCCCGCGGCCCTCTCGCACGCGCTCTCCCGGGTCGTCGGCAAGTCGACGAAGGAGCTCGTCACCGACCGCGTCATGCTCGAAGCCGCGCGCCTGCTGCGCTTCACCGACCGCACCGTCGGCGAGATCGCCTGGCAGACGGGATTCAGCGATCCGCTGTACTTCTCGCGCGCGTTCAAGCGCCACCACGGCCAGCCGCCGACGGTCTTCCGCGACCAGACGCGAGGACTGGCGCCCGCGTAACCCGCGCGTCACTCGGCCCGCGGGTAACTCGCCACCTGCAGGACTCGGCCCGCGTGTAACTCGCCCCTGGCAAGGTGTTGTCCATGCATCGGCGATCTTGAGCCATGGATCGCGGCCGCCGCAGGCCTAACACTGTGGCTATGTCCACGCTCGAGACCTCACCCGCGCCGACCCTGCCCGCCACGCTGCGGCTCGGCCCCACGCACCTCACGATCTCCAACCTCGACGGCTCCATCGCCTTCTACGAGCGCTCGCTCGGCCTGCAGGTGCACGACCGCGACGGCAACACCGCCACCCTGGGCGCCGGCGGCGAGGACCTGCTCGTCCTCGTCGAGGATCCCGAAGCCACGCTCGGCGGGCGCCACGCCGGCCTCTACCACTTCGCGCTGCTGTTCGACTCGCGCGAGGAGCTCGCCCACGCCGTCGTGCGACTCGCCGAGACGCGCACCCGCATCGAGGGCGCCTCCGACCACGGCGTCTCCGAGGCGATCTACCTCCGCGACCCCGACGACAACGGCATCGAGCTCTACGTCGACCGGCCGCGGTCCGAGTGGCCGGAGCCGCGCCACCCGGACGAGCGCGTCGCGATGTACACGATCGCGCTCGACGTCCAGGCGCTCCTGAAGACCGTCCAGGGCGAGCCCGCCCCGCCAAACGCGAGCCCCGGGCTGCGCACCGGCCACCTCCACCTGCACGTCGGCGACGTCGAGCGCGGCCTGGCCTTCTACCGCGACGTCCTCGGGTTCGAGGTCATGGTCAACCTCGGCAGCGCGGCGTTCGTCTCCGCGGGCGGCTACCACCACCACCTCGGCTTCAACGTCTGGCTGGGCTCGGACGTCAAGCCCAAGCCCGAGCACGCCGCCGGCCTGCGCCACTGGACCGTGCTGCTCGACAGCGCCGCGGACGTCGACGAGGTACGAGCGCGCGTCGAGGCGGCGGGCCTCACAGCCGAGCCGCACGGCGACGCCGGCTTCCTCGTGCGCGACCCGTGGCGGACCGCCGTCGCATTCGCACGCCGCGCCGCAGAGCCAGCCCGCCATCGATTAGCCGACAGGCGCCAGCCCGCGTAGGGTAGGCGCCATGTCGCAGCGCAGTGGCGCGGAGCCACTCGTCCAGCTCACCGACGTACGCAAGAGCTTCGGGGACAACCTCGTCCTCGACTCCATCGACCTCTCGATCGCGCCGGGCGAGGCGATCGTCATCGCGGGGCCGTCGGGATCGGGCAAGTCGACGATGCTGCGCTGCATCAACGGGCTTGAGTCGATCGACTCCGGCTCGGTCCTCGTCGACGGCACGCGGATCGACCCGCAGAGCAAGGACATCCAGAAGATCCGCGCGAACATCGGCATGGTGTTCCAGCAGTTCAACCTCTTCCCGCACATGTCGGTGCTCGACAACATCACGCTCGCGCCGATCAAGGTCAAAGGCATCGAGCCCGCCGCCGCCGAGAAGCGCGCCCGCGAGCTGCTGCAGATCGTCGGCATCCCGGAGAAGGCGGACGCCGCACCCGCCGACCTCTCGGGCGGCCAGCAGCAGCGGGTCGCGATCGCCCGCGCGCTCGCGATGGACCCGAAGCTCATGCTCTTCGACGAGCCGACGTCGGCGCTTGACCCGGAGATGATCCGCGAGGTGCTCGACGTCATGCGCGACCTCGCGCGCGGCGGGATGACGATGGTCGTCGTCACGCACGAGATGGGCTTCGCGCGCGAGGTGTGCGACCGGATCGTCTTCATCGACGAGGGCAAGATCGTCGAGGAGGGTCCGCCCGCCGAGTTCTTCGCCAACGCGAAGAGCCCGCGCGCGCGGGAGTTCGTGGACAAGATCATTCACCACTAGAAGGACGAGGGGGAACATGCAGAACAAGAGATGGCGCTGTCTGACAGCGGTCGTGCTGACGGCAAGCTCACTGGCGCTGGGAGCTTGTGGCGACGACGAGGACGAGCCGGAGTCGGCGGCGACGGCGACGACCGCGGCGACGACCTTCGCGGCAGGCACGACGATGAAGAAGCTCCAGGACGCGGGCGAGATCACGATCGGCGTGAAGTTCGACGTGCCGCCGTTCGGCGCGAAGGACCCGACCACCAACGAGGTGCAGGGCTTCGACATCGACCTCGCCAAGGCGATCGCGGACGAGCTTGGCGCCAAGCCGAAGTACATCGAGGCGCTCTCGGACAACCGGATCGCGTTCCTCAAGGACGGCACCGCCGACCTCATCCTGTCGACGATGACGATCACCGCCGAGCGCGACGAGGAGATCGACTTCTCCGAGCCGTACTTCATCGCCAAGGGCCGGATCCTCACCAAGAAGTCCGACACCTCGATCAAGGGCGTCGAGGACCTCGCGGGCAAGAACGTCTGCACCGCGCTGGGCTCGACGTACGAGGAGACGCTCAAGAAGCAGGCGCCGAAGGCCAAGCTACGCCTCGTCGACTCCTACTCGGAGTGCCTGGAGCTCATCCAGAACGGCGCGGTCGACGCGGTCTCCACGGATGACGTGATCCTCACCGGCATGATCATCCAGGACGACTCGCTGGCCCTCGTCGACGCCAAGGAGCTGACGACCGAGCCCTACGGCGCGGGCATCAAGGAGGGCGACACCGCCTTCAAGGAGTTCGTCGACTCGGTCATCGCGACGTACAAGGAGGACGGCAGCTGGGCGACCTCGTACCAGAAGTGGGTCGGCCAGTACACGGGCGAGAAGCAGGATCCGCCCTCGATGACGCTGCAGGAGGCGCTCGACCTCAGCAAGTGACGGACCTGCTCAACGTCCTGACGGAGCACCTCGACGAGTTCGGGGGTGGCCTGTGGGTCACCTTCCGGCTCGTCGTCGGGTCGTTCGCGATCGCGCTCGTCGTCGGGACGTTCATCGCGGCGCTGCGAATCGCGCCGTCGGCCTGGCTGCGGCGTCTCGGCGGGCTCTACGTCGAGACGTTCCGCAACATCCCCCTGCTCGTGCTGCTGACCCTGTCCTACGCGGGGATGCGGCGAGCCGGGGTGCCGGTCGGCCAGTGGACGGCGGGGATCGCGTCGCTGGGGCTCTACACGGCGGCGTACGTCGCCGAGGTGCTGCGCTCCGGCGTCTTCGCGGTGAGCAAGGGCCAGATCGAGGCGTCGCTGTCCTTGGGCTTCTCGTACGGGGAGACGCTACGCCGGATCATCCTGCCGCAGGCGTTTCGCACCGTGATCCCGCCGCTTGGCTCGATCACGATCGCGATGATCAAGAACTCGGCGATCGTCGGCGTCTCGCTGATCGCGCTCGGCGACATCCTGAAGAACGGGCGGATCGTGCAGGCGCAGACGTTCAAGGTCGAGGAGGCGTTTCTCTGGGCCGCGGTCGGTTACCTGCTGCTGACGCTGACCGCCACGGTCGCGTTCCGGCTGCTCGAGCGACGCTTCGTGATCAGCAGGTAGGCGGCGCGCATGAGCTACCTCTTCGATCCGGACAACTGGGAGTGGCTCGTCAGCGGCCGCAACGCGCGCTTCATCCTCGAGGGCTTCTTGGTGAACCTCGAGATCGCGTTGATCGCGATGGTCTTCTCGCTGATCTTCGGACTCGGGCTCGCGCTGCTGCGGATCTCGCGCGTGCGGCCCGTGAGCACCGCGACGGGCCTGTGGATCGACCTCTGGCGCAACCTGCCGCTGATGCTCGTGATCCTCTATCTCGCGATCGCGCTGCCGGTGACGTGGCGCGACGCCTACGAGGACCACGCGCCGGGCTTTCTTCCGGAGGTGCTGCAGAGCGGCCGCGTGTTCGCCGCGCTGCTGGCCCTCGTGCTCTACAACTCGGCCGTGCTGGCGGAGATCATGCGCGCGGGGATCCAGTCGCTGGACCGCGGCCAGGGCGAGGCCGCCGCGGCGCTGGGCATGAGCTACGCCCAGCGGATGCGGCTCGTGATCCTCCCGCAGGGGCTGCGGCGGATGGTGCCGGCGACGATCTCCCAGCTCATCACGCTGAACAAGGACACCACGCTCATCAGCATCATCGGCATCCAGGAGGTCATGCGCCACGCGCGCATCGTCTCCGGCAACAGCTTCTTCGGCACCGTGCAGGCGCCGGTGCTGCAAGTGCTGATCTTCGTCGGGATCCTGTTCATCGTCGTGAACCTCCTGCTGTCGCGGCTGTCGCGGCGCCTGGAGATCCGCGAGCGCAAGCGGACGGGCACGACGGTCAAGCCGATCAGCGGCCTGGAAGATCAGGTCGCGACCGCCACGGCCCGGTAGGCACCGGCCGTGCGCGGCAGCAGCGGCTGCGGCTACCGCAGATCGCGGGCTACGGCAGCGCGTCGAGCTCGACGTCGGCATGGGAGCCGTCGAGCCTGCACCGCCCCGAGAAGTCGTCGACGAGCATTCGGAGCAGGCGCTCGTCCGACGCCGGGATCCGCATCAGGAACCTCGCGATCCCGCCCGCGGCGGCCACGCGGCCGATGCTGCCGATCAACGTCTGCGGCAGGCCGGCATTCCAGTAGGTCGCGTCGACCGTGAGCGTCAACTCGGCCCGTAGCCCGTAGATCCGCCGGTACGCGACGCGGCCGATGACGCGCCCCCCGGGGTCCTCGGCCACGACCTCGGCGTGCTCGTCCGGTGCGCTCGCCGACTCCAGCGAGCACAGCCACGCGGCCACGCCGTCGCCCAAGCGCAGCGGCACGCCGGACCGCTCGGTCGACCCGAGCGGCGCGACCGGCCTGAGCGCCGGCGCCGAGTCAGGCGCGGACTGCGTATCGATCGCCATCTGCCAGGTACGGTCCGAGGTGCTTCGCGGCGATCTTGGCGGGTGAGTCCCAGGGGCAGGTGTCGGTCACGGTCGAGCTGTGGGCGCCATCGTCGCCGAGCTCTGCCTCGAGGAAGCGCGTCTCGCGGCCGGTCATCAGCGCGCCGCGAATCGTCGCCCGCAGAGGCCGGTGCTCGACGTCCGCGCCCGCACGCCGTGCGATGGTCGCCGCGACCAGGTCGGCCTGCTGGGCGGCGATCCCTCCGTGCTTGATCGTGGACGCGGTGGCGTCGCCGGCGGCGTAGACGCCATCCAGTCCGCGCACCTCGCCGTAGCCGGTGACCGCGATGAATCCGTCCTGGTCGGTCGGCACGCCGCTGATCCGGGGACCCTCGAGCACGGGCATCGCGACGACGCGGTAGTCGCGCAGCTCGTCGCCGCTCGGGCGCAGCGTGAGCGTGCCGTCGGCTAGCTCGGCGGACGACGAGCCGTGAAACGTGATCTGAGCGTCGCGCAGCAGCCGCGCAACGTCGTCGGAGATGCCCGCGCCCAGCAGCGCGAGCGGCGCCGCTTCCGGGCTGACGATCCGGATGTCGACCGTCGCGCTTGAGTCACTGGCGCGGTTGGCGGTCTGCAGGGCGAGCTCGTAGAGCGGCAGGGGCCAGAACGCCTGCGCGGGTGCGACGAACGCGATCTTGTGGGTGTAGCCCTCCTCGATGTCCTGCACGAGGCCGCGCAGCGTGACGCCGATGGACCGGTCGTCGACGGTGATCGCTCGGTCGATCGCGGGGCGCATGCGGGTCCCGCAGGCGATGACGAGCGCGTCGTAGGCGATGCGGTCTCCGGTGCTCGTCACGATGCGATGCTGGTCCGGCTCGACGGCGACGAGCGCGCCACGCACGTGGCGCGCGTCGAAGTCGGCCGCGATCGCGACGAGCGCGATCTGCCGGGCGTGAGCGATCGAGAACGGCTCGGCGACCGCCATGGGCCGGTAGTGATACTCGCGCTCGGGCGCCAGCAACGTGATCTGGACCCGATCGTCGGCAAGGTGACGCAGGGCCATCATGGTCTCCAGCGCCGCCACGCCGCCGCCGGCGATCACGACGTGCAGCGGGTTCGCGTCGGTGTAGGTGGTCATGCTGGCGACACTAGAAGCGCCGCGCCGTCCCGGCATCGGCGGTATCCCGCCACGTGCTCGCGGGAAAGCCGCAGGATGGACTGGGCGATCGCTAGTGCGGGCGGAGGGACTCGAACCCCCAAGGCTTGCGCCACCGGCACCTAAAGCCGGCGTGTCTACCAATTCCACCACGCCCGCGAGCGGCTTCCGCCGAGACCCTGCTCCCCTCGCCGTGCGGGATTGTATGTTGGCCGAGCATGGCTCAGGGCGCTTCCGTCATCGAGCATCCCAATCGCGACAAGGCCGGGTCGAGGTCGACCAAGGCGCTGGTCGTCGCGCTGCTGATCGGCAGCGCGCTGCTGCTCGCGATCGTCACCGCCGGCGGATGGACGCGGATCCAGGGCGCCAAGCCGCTGCAGATCGCCTTCGTGCTGCTCTACCTCGTGCTCGCGTACTACATCGCGCGCTGGCGCAGCGGCCTGCTGCCGGTCGCCGCGGCGTTCGCGATCGTGCTCTTGCTGTTCGCCGCGATCAGCGCGCCGGGGTGGTTCGAGCGCAACGGGCCGGGCTTCGACGATCCGGCGCTGGACTCCGGTCTGGTCGGCGTCCTGACGCTCCTCCTCGTGCCGATCCAGCTGCTGCTGATCGTCGTCTCGGCGCGAGGGTTCTCACAGCGCTGGAGCGTCGAGGTCGAGCGCTCGGCCTGACCATCGGCCTACAATCGATCGCCCGCGCCCGGGTGCTGGAACGGTATACAGGATCGGCTCAAAACCGATTGCCCGTGAGGGATTGTGGGTTCGAATCCCACCCCGGGTACTGCCAGCCGCCGGTTAGCAGGAGACCGTGACCTTGCCGCGCGCGACGACCTTCTGCTTGATGACGACCTTCGCGTTCCAGACGCCGTCGATCTGCTGCGGGCCGAACGGTCCCTTGGCGAAGCTGAAGCCGTAGCGCGAGGTGAACGACTTCTTCTCGTTGACCGGCCACTTGAGCGCGTTCTTCATGACGTCCGCGTTGGTCGGCTCGGTCGCGAAGCCGGCGTTCGGAGGCCCGCCCCAGACGCCGACGCCGACCTTGATGTTCTTCTTGATGCCCTTGCCCTTGTAGACGACGTACAGGCTGCGCTGCCCGTTGCCCATGTCCAGGCAGGTGGAGATCGTCTTGTCGTTGGTGACCTGCGGCGAGCTCGAGCCGGCCTGCGTCGTCCAGCCGAGGACCGACACCTTGATCTTCGCCTCGGCTCCGGCGGCGGGGCCGAGCACGCCGGCGACGAGCAGCGCGGCTGTCAGAAGGGTCCCGCGTGCTACGCGCATGTGTGCTCTCCCGTATATGGATCCGGCGTCACCGGCTGTCTGTAGGCAAACGGCCCGCCGAGGTTCTGGATCGGGCCCGTTCCCGCCGGGAACTGGTACACGCCCGTGGCGACGCCGCGGGTGTCGATCGCCCACTCGTACAAGGACGGAGTGCCACCGCTGCTGGCCTGGCCGTAGCGCACGATCCACGACCCGTCGGCGTGGACGATCGCGCCGACCACTGAGATGGTCCCGTAGGACCGGATGTCCGAGCCGCTCGTCGGCGTCAGGCGGGAGTAATGCCACGCGCCGCTCGCGCAGTGGTCGTAGAACTCCTCGACAGCGCAGTTCGGCCAGCGCGCCACGCACGTCGTGAACGTCGAGTTGGCGAAGTACTTCAACAGGAAGGCGGAGACGGCGTCCTTCGTCGCGGGATCCTCCGTGGCCAGCTCCCGTCCGGGTGCGTCGAAGAGCGAGGCCGGGCCCGTGCCAGGGCCGGTGGGCCCGGTCGGGCCGGTCGGCCCGGCTCGGGCCCGTCGAGCCGGTCGGAGCAGGCGGCGCGACGGTCGAGGACAGCGACAGCTTCTTGCCGCCGAACGTCGTGACCTTCACGAACGCCTTCTTGCCCGCGAGCGCGAGCAGCGGCCCCGGCGGTGTCGTCTTCTTGCTCTGGAACGTGCGCGGCTTGCCGGCGACCTTCGTCAGCTCATAGGTCTTGGCGCCGATCTTGACCTTGGCCTTCTTCGGCTTCTCTGACGCCTTCAACGTCCGCGTCGTCGAGATCGCGACGACGATGCGCGCGGCCCCGTCCTTCACGACGATCGACGTCTTCGCGGTGAGCTTTGCGGCCGCCGCGGAAGGTGTCAGCGCGCAGATCGCGAGCGCGAGCACCGCGGCGGCGATGCGATGGCGTCCTGCCATGGCGCCATCCTTCGCGCGCCGCGATCCGCAGTCAAGCCTTCCGGCAGCGAGATCGTCCGTTTATGAGACCAGCGCCTCCAGCTCGTCGATGAGCGCCGCGGGCGCGACGACGACGCCGCCGGGCGCCGCGCCCTGCGCCACGAGCGGTCGCACGACGAGGCCCGAGCACTCGCACAACACCGACCCCGCGGCGATGTCCCACGCCTGGACGCCGCGCTCGTAGAACGCGTCGTAGCGGCCGGCGGCGGTCCACGCGAGATCCAGCGCGGCCGAGCCCATGCGGCGGACGTCGCGCACGACCGGGAGCACGCGCGCCACGACGGCGGCCTGCGTCGAGCGCACGGACGCCTCGTAGGCGAAGCCCGTCCCGACCAGCGACGCCGCCAGGTCCGCGCTCGACAGAGCCCGCGATCGGCGTGCCGTTCAGCGTCGCGACGGCGCCGCGCTCGCCGCAGAAGATCTCGTCGCGCAGCGGGTCGTAGACGACGCCCGCCACCCCGCCCTCGTCGTCGTGCACGGCGACGCTCACGCACCACTGCGGCACGCCGAAGAGGAAGTTCACCGTGCCGTCGAGCGGGTCGACGATCCAGCGCAGCCCCTCCCCCGCCTGCGTCTCGCCGCCCTCCTCGCCGAGGATCGCGTCGCCCGGCCGCCGCGCCGCGAGCAGCTCGCGGATCGCGCGCTCGGCCGCGTAGTCGGCCTCGGACACGACGTCGGTCGGCGAGCTCTTGGACCCCACGGCCTGCTCGCCCCCCGCGACGAAGCGCTCGCGCAGCAGCTCGCCGGCCGCTCGCGCGCACTCGGCGGCGATGACGCGCAGCGCCGCCGGGCTGGCGTCGGCCGCGGTCAAGACACCGGCGGGCGGGCGCCGGCCCACGGACGGGCCGTCTCGAGCTGTGCGGCTAGCGCCAGCAGCAGCGGCTCGGAGCCCGGCGCGCCGGCGACCTGCACGGACAGCGGCAGCCCGGCCGAGTCGAAGCCCGCCGGCACCGCGGCCGCGGGGTTGCCGATGTGGTTCCACACCGGGTTGTAGGCGACGAAGCCCGCCGCGCCGTTGAACGTCCGCGTCGCGCCGCAGCCGTCGTAGCGGCCGATCTTCAGCGGCGGCGCGGTCAGCGTCGGCGTCAGCACGACCTCGACGTCCTCGAAGATCGCATTGATGCGGCGCGCGTCGCCGTCCTGCGCGGCCTTCGCCCGGCGCAGGAGCTTGTGCGCCGCGCTGCCGGCGCGCACCATCTGGCGCGTGCGTCGCTCGAGCTTCGAGCGATCGGCCATCGTCTGCGCCTCCTCGTAGGCCCCGGCGAGGTAGCGCGCGATGACGTTGCGGCCGATCAGCCCGTAGCTCGGCGTCCGCTCGACGACCTCGTGGCCGAGCGAGCGCAAGAGCTCGGCCGTCTCGACCGCCGCCCGCTTGTGCTCGGGATGGCAGCGCGCGGCGACCCCGGGCGGGATCTTCGTCGACAGCGCGACGCGCAGCTTGCCGGGCTCGCGCTTCGCCGCCGCGACCCACGGCTCGCCGGTCGCGACCTCGTAGAGCAGCGCGGCGTCCGCGACCGAGCGCGTGAGAAAGCCGTAGACGCCGAGGCCCGTCCAGACCTCGGACAGCGGCCCGACCGGCACCCGCCCGCGCTGGACCTTGAGGCCGAACAGCCCGCAGCAGGCCGCCGGGACGCGGATCGAGCCGGCGCCGTCGGAGGCCGTGGACGCGGGCACCAGCCCGGCCGCGACAGCAGCCGCCGGGCCGCCGCTCGACCCGCCCGGCGAGCGGCCGAGGTCCCACGGGTTGTGCGTCGACCCGCCGTTCGCCGTCTCGGTGAACGGCCACAGCATGAGCTCGGGCGTCCGCGCGATGCCGACGACGATCGCGCCCGCCGCGCGCAGGATCCGCACGAGCTCGCAGTCCTCGGGCTCGGGCGCACCGTGGGCGTTGGAGCCGCGCACGCGCGGTTGCCCGGCGACGGCCATGTCGTCCTTCACGGCGATCGGGACGCCGAGCAGCGGCCGGTCGTCGCCGCCGCGCGTGCGCCCGCCCGCCTGGTCGGCCTCCAGCAGCGCCCGCTCGTCGAAGACGACGCGAAACGCGTTCAGCTTGGGATCGAGCCGCCCGATGCGCTCGAGCGAGAGCTCGACGAGCTCTCGCGGGGAGACCTCCCCGGCGCGCACGAGCTCGGCCTGGCGCGCGACCCCCGCGAAGGCGAGGTCGCGGCGCTCGGACGTTGCGGTCGAAGGCATCGGGGCCACAGGGTAGACGCCCGTATCCTGCAGGGAGTGACCATCGTCCTGCAGGAGGATCGTGGCGCCGTCCGCCACGTCGTCCTCAACCGCCCCGAGAAGCGCAACGCGCTCAACACGGAGCTCATCCTGGCTCTCGGCGAGGCGCTGCGAGCGGCCGCGAGCGACAAGGAGGTGCGCTGCGTCGTCATTCGCGGCGCCGGCAAGATGTTCTCGAGCGGGATGGACGCGGGCGACCTCACATCGATCGCCGAGGACCCCGAGAACCTGCGCGACTGGCGCGAGCAGATCCTCGCGATCTGGAACCTCTGCGAGCGGATGGCGAAGCCGACGATCGCCCAGATCCACGGCGCCTGCCTCGGCGGCGCCGCCGAGCTCGCGCTCGCGTGCGACCTGCGCGTCGTCGCCGAGGACGCGGTCATCGGGCTCGTCGAGACGCGCATCGGCCTGCTGCCCGACCTCGGCGGGTGCTCGCGGCTGCCGGCGATCGTCGGACTCGGCCGCGCCAAGGAGCTCATCATGTGCTCGAAGTTCGTCGGCGGCACGGAGGCCGAGCGGATCGGGCTTGCCAACCGGGTCGCGGACGCCGCCGAGCTGGATGCCGCGACGGACCTGCTCGTCGGCGAGCTCTTGACGTGCGCGCCGCTGGCGATGGGCCTCGCGAAGGGCATCATCGACGCGTCCGCGCTGCCCGCGCTCGAGGGCACGCTCGAGCAGGAGGTCACCGCGCAGGAGCTGTGCGCGACGAGCGAGGACTTCCGCGAAGGCGTCCAGGCGTTCGCCGAGCGCCGGCGACCGGAGTTCCACGGTCGCTGAACGCCGGCCCGCCCGTCCCGGCCCGCCCTGGGCAGTGTCGGGGCTGGCGGATATGCTCGTCAGCGCTTGCCCGAGCCGGTCTCCATCATCGGCGCCTCCGGCGCTCTCGGCTTCGGTCTGGCGGTGCGGCTTGCACGCGCCGGCGGCGAGGTCGTTCTCGGCTCGCGCGATCGTCAGCGCGCGCTGGAGACGGTTGCGCGCGCCCGCGCGGCCGTTCCCGACGGCACGTTCAGCGGCGGCGCCAACGCGGAGGCGGCCGCCGCGGCCGAGCTCGTGATCCTCGCGGTGCCGTTTCGCAACCAGGCCGAGACCCTGCACAACCTGCGCGACGCCCTGCGCTCCGGCCAGCTCGTCGTCGACGCGACGGTCCCGCTCGCGGCCGCCATCGGCGGCAAGGCGACCCGCACGCTCGGCGTCTGGCAGGGGTCGGCGGCCGAGCAGGCGCAGGAGATGGTTCCCGACGGCGTACGTGTCGTCAGCGGCCTTCACACGGTCGGCGCCGCGGCGCTGCGCGACCTCGACGCCGTGCTCGACGAGGACGTCCTGCTGACCGGCGACCGCCGCGCCGACAAGGCCCGCGTGGCCGCCTTGCTCGACGGCATCGACGGCCTGCGCTGCGTCGACTGCGGGCGCCTCGAGATGGCGCGCGTGACCGAGCAGCTGACCGCGCTCATGATCTCGATCAATGTCCGCTACAAGGCGCACGCCGGCGCGAAGATCACCGGGCTGCCCGACGACCTGTGGCCGGCGGCCGCCTGATGGCCTCGGTGGTCGTGCTGGCGGGCGGGACCGGCGGGGCGAAGCTCGCGCGCGGCATGCTCGACGTCGTCGGGGAGGATCTGACCGTGATCGCCAACACCGCCGACGACCTCGAGATCTACGGGGCCTATGTCAGCCCCGACCCGGACCTCTGCACGTTCTGGCTCGCCGACCTCATCGACGAGCGCGGCTGGGGGCTGCGCGACGACAGCTTCGCGGTCATGGACGGCCTGCGCGACCTCGGCGTAGACGTCTGGTTTCGCCTCGGCGACCGCGACCTCGCGATCGGCATCCAGCGCGCGCGGCGCCTCGGCGAGGGCGCTCGCCTGACCGACACGCTCGCCGAGCTCGGCGCCGCGCTCGACGTGCCCGCGCGCGTGCTGCCGATGTGCGACGAGCCCGTCCGCACTCGCGTCCGTGTCGGCGAGCGCTGGGTCCCCTTCCAGGAGTTCATGATCCGCGAGCGCGGCGAGGGCCCGATCACGGGCAGCGAGCTGCGCGGCATCGACCGCGCGCTGCCGACGTCCGAGGTGCTCGAGGCGATCGCCGCCGCGGACGCGATCGTCGTCGGGCCGTCGAACCCGGTCATCTCGATCGGGCCGATCCTCGCACTAGCCGAGCTGCGACAAGCGCTCATCGACAGCCCCGCTCCCGTGGTCGCGGTTTCGCCGATCGTCGGCGGCGAGGTCCTGAAGGGGCCGACGGAGGCGTTCATGGTCTCCGAGGGCTATCCGCCGACGACCGCCGGCGTGGCGTCCTGGTACGCCGGGCTCATCGACGGCCTCGTCGCCGACGAGCGCGCCGACGACGTGCCCGTCCTGCAGACCGACACGCTCATGAGCGACCCCGAGAGCCGGCGCCGCGTCGCCGGCGAGACGCTGCGCTTCACGGAAGGGCTCGTGTGATGCCGCGGATCCCGCCGCTGGAGCCGCAGCGCGTCACGCCGTCGACGTACGCGATCCTGCCGGTCAAGCGCTTCGGCATCGCCAAGGTGCGCCTCGGCGACGAGCTGTCGGGCGGCACCCGCCGCGCGCTCGCCGAGTCGATGGTGACCGACGTGCTGATGGCGCTGCGGCGCACCGCCGCGGTCTCCGAGGTCCTGCTCGTGACGTCCGAGCCGGCGGCCGAGGCGATCGGCCGCGGCTACGGCGCGACCGTGCTCGTCGACGATCGCGAGGACGGCCAGAGCGCCGCCGTGCTGATCGGGATCGCGCACGCGATGGAGGAGGGCGCGCCGCGGGTCCTGCTCGTGCCGGGCGACACGCCCGCGCTGGATCCGGCCGAGCTCGGCGTCCTGCTCGACCGTCCGGTCACGGGCCGCTCGGTCGTCATCGTCCCCGACCGCCACGGCACCGGGACGAACGCGCTGCTGCTGACGCCGCCGGACGTCATCGAGCCCGCGTTCGGCCCCGACAGCCGTGCCAAGCACGAGCAGGCGGCGGCCGATGCCGGCGTGCCGTGCACGGTCGAGACCGTCGAGACGCTCTCGCTCGACGTCGACACCGCCGAGGATCTCGCCGAGCTGCGCATCGCGCTGGCCAACCGCCGCGGCGGCGCCGCGCACACCCGCGGGATGCTCAGCCGGCTGGCGGGCACGCGCAAGGCCGTGCCGCCCGTGCCGCCGCCGCTCGAGCCGCCTCCGGGCGAGTGATCGTCGCCGCGGCGCTGCCCGGCATCCCCGAGGTCCGCCCCGGGGACGATCTCGCGGCGCTGCTCGCCGCCGCTGCCGGCCGTCTGGCCGACGGGGACGTGCTCGTGGTCGCGCACAAGGTCGTCTCGAAGGCCGAGGGGCGGGTGGTCGAGCTGGCCGGGGTCGAGCCGAGCGAGCGCGCGCTGTCGCTCGGCGCCGAGCACGGCAAGGACCCGCGGCTCGTCGAGGTCATCCTCGGGGAGAGCTCCGAGATCGTGCGCTCGCGACCCGGCGTGCTGATCTGCCGCACGCATCACGGCTACGTCTGCGCGAACGCCGGCGTCGATCAGTCAAACGCCGGAGGCGCGGTCGTCCTGCTGCCGCGCGACCCCGACGGATCGGCGCGCGCGCTGCGCGTGCGGCTGCGCGAGCTGACGGGCGTCGCGCCGGCGGTCGTCATCTCCGACTCCTTCGGCCGCGCGTGGCGCGTCGGCCAGAGCGACGTGGCGATCGGGGTCGCGGGCCTGGCGCCCGCCGACGACTGGCGCGGGCGCCGCGACGCGGATGGCCGCGTGCTCGAAGCCACGGTCGTCGCCGTCGCCGACGAGGCGGCGGCCGCGGCGGACCTCGCGCGCTCGAAGGACGGCGGCGAGCCGGCGGTGCTCGTGCGCGGCATCGAGCGTCACGTCATCGACGCCGACGGGCCGGGTGCCGCTGCGCTCATCCGCGCCCGCGGCGAGGACCTCTTCCTCTAGGAGACGCGCTCGACGCGGTAGTGGCGCTCGCCGCCCGGCGTCTGCACGGACACGGTCTCGCCCGCGCGGGCCCCGACGAGCGCGCGCGCGACCGGCGACTCCGACGAGAGGCGGCCGGTCTTCAGGTCGGCCTCGGTCGGCCCGACGAGCGTGAACTCGTGCTGCTTGCCGGACGACTCGTCTACGACGGTCGCGGTCGAGCCGAAGCCGATGACGTCCGGATCGCTCGCCCCCTCGACGACGCGCGCCGCGCGCAGCCGCTCGGTCAGCCGCTTGATCTTCGTCTCGAGATGCGCCTGGTCGTCCTTGGCGATGTGGTACTCGGCGTTCTCCTTGAGATCGCCCAGCTCCCGGGCGGCCTTGATGCGAACGGCCATCTCGGCGCGCCCCTCGGATTCGAGGTGGGCGATCTCCTCGCGCAACGCAGCGAGGCCTTCGGGAGTGATCTGCTCGGGTTCCAGCATCGGGGCAGCCTAGCGTTCGCGCCGCGGCAACCCCGGCCAGCGCCGGCCGGCGCTACGCCGCGGCCGGCAGCGCGTAGCGCCTGCGCAGCTCGTAGAGCGTCGTGCGCTCGGCCGCCGGGCGGCCCGCGCGGTGGGCGGCCGCGACGAGGTCGCGCGGCTCGAGGCGCACCCCGTGGTAGCTGCCGGCGAGGCGGCTGATGTTCTCCTCCATGAGCGTCCCGCCGAGGTCGTTGACGCCCCAGCGCAGCGCCTCGGTGGCGGCATCGAGGCCCATCTTCACCCAGCTCGCCTGGAGGTTCCCGATGCTGTGGCCGAGCGCGAGCCGGAACGCCGCGGTGTGCTTGAGGTTCTCCTCGACGGAGATCTCCTGCACGCCGTGCGTGCGCCCGAGCAGCGTGTGAAACGGGATGAAGCTCAGCGGGACGAACTCCGTGAAGCCGCCGGTGCGCGCCTGCAGCTCCCGGACGACGCGCATGTGCTCGGCGAGCTCCCACGGCTCCTCGATGTGGCCGAACATCACGGTGACGGTCGAGCGCAGGCCGGCGCGGTGCGAGGCCTCGATGATCTGCACCCAGCGCGCCGCGGGCAGCTTGTTCGGGCTGATGCGCTCGCGGACGCCGTCGTGGAGGACCTCGGCCGCGGTGCCCGGCGTGGAGTCCAGCCCCGCTTCGCGCAGCCGCTCGAACACGCTCGCCGGCGACAGTCCGCTGACGTCGCACATGTGCGCGACCTCCATCGGCGAGTAGGCGTGCAGGTGCAGCTGCGGCGCCACCTCCTTCGCGAGCGTCAGCCAGCCCTCGTAGTCCTCGATCCCCCAGTCGGGATGGATGCCCGACTGCATGCACAGCTCGGTCGCCCCGAACGCGACCGCGTCGCGCACGCGCTGCACGAAGTCCTCGCGCTCCAGCTCGTAGGCGTCGGGCGAGCGCTTGCCCTGGCCGAAGCCGCAGAACGCGCAGCCGACGATGCAGACGTTCGAGACGTTGATGTTGCGGTTGACGACGAACGTCACCGTGTCGCCCGCGAGCTCGGCGCGCAGGTCGTCGGCGGCCTGGCGCATGTCCTCGATCGCCTCCGGCCGCGTCTCGGAGAACAGCGCGGTCAGCTCGTCGGGTGTGAGCATGGCGCCGCTGCGGGCACGCGCGATCGCACCCGCGACGAGGTCGGGGCGCAGCGGCCGCGGCGGCTCGGTGCGGCCGCTCCCGCGGCGCGGGATGAAGCTCCAGTAGCGCGCCTTGACCACGTCGAGCACGCCCTGGGCCATCCACTCGGGGTCGATGTACCGCGGGTAGACGCAGAGGCGCTCGGTCAGCGCGAAGCCCTCCGGCGCGAGGCGCTTGCGGACCTGGTGCGGGGACGGGAACGGGTGCTCCGGCGAGATGTGATCGCCGTTGGCGCTCAGGCCGCCGAGGTCCGTCGCCCCCGCGCGGACGAGCTCGGGCCACCAGTCGGCGAGGTTCGGCGGCACCTGCACGCCGACGTCGGGCATGAGCCGCCGCGTCTCGGCGACCAGCCGCCGCATGTCGTCGATGGTCACCGGCGTCGCCCACTTCGGAAGGTCGTGGCGCGGGCCGTGGCCGATGCCCGTGCGCCACAGCTCGCGAGCGGTCTCGTCGGCGATCTGCGCCGGCTCGCGGCCGTAGTAGCTGTCGTGCGGGACGAAGTTCTGGAGAATGACCTCCTGCAGGTGGCCGTGCTCGGCGTGTGCCTGCGCCAGCGCCTCGAGCGCTTGGACGCGCTCGTCCTCGCTCTCGCCGATCCCGACGAGGATCCCGCTCGTGAACGGGATCCGCAGCTCGCCGGCGGCGGCGATCGTCTCGAGGCGGCGCGCGGGATGCTTGGTCGGCGAGCCCTGGTGCGCGACGAGATCCGGGTTGACGGATTCGAGCATGAGCCCCTGCGACGCGGTCACCTCGCGCAGCCGCGCGAGATCCTCGCGCGAGAGCACGCCGAGGTTCGTGTGCGGCAGGAGGCCGCGCTCGAGGGCCTGCTCGCATGCCCACACGACGTAGGAGACGAAGTCCTCGTGGCCGTAGCCGGCAAGCCGCGCGCGCACCCCCGCGTCGACCTCCGGGCGCTCGCCGGTGAGCACGAGCAGCTCCTTGACGTTGCGCTTGGCGGCGCCGTCGAGCAGCTCGAGCACCTCGGCGGGGTCGTGCAGATGCGTGCGGTGCGTCGCGAACGCGCAGTACTTGCAGTAGCAGCGGCACGTGCGCGACAGCGAGAGCGTCAGGTTGCGGCTGAAGGTGACCCGCCGGCGCACCCGTCGAAGTCTAAGGACCGGGCCGCGCGGGCCCCGGCGCCTGCGATTGACCGTGCGCGCCGGCGGGGGTAGGTTCACTACCGATGAGGCAGGGAACGCCGCAACGCTCGAGGACGCTCGCCGCGGTGGCGCTCGCGAGCGTCGCGCTGGCGGCGGCCGGGTGCGGGTCCGACGACGACAGCGCGAGCACCGCTCCTGTGCCCACGACGGCGCCCGCGACCTCGACGCCCGCCGGCACGAGCACGTCGATCGCCGGTACCGCGACGGCCCCCGCCGCCACCACCACCGCGCCTGCGGCCACCACCACGGCGCCCGCCACCACCGCCGCCCCGGCTACGACCTCCACGACCCCGTCGAGCGCCGGGTCGGTCATCGCCGGCTCGTCCAACGGCAAGCAGTACCGCTGCCTCGGATCCGGCCTGCTGCACGACCTGCGCGCCATGAGCCGTCGCATCGACCGCGGCCGCAAGAGCCTCAAGCGCATCCGCCGCGAGCTGCGCCAGCTCAAGCGCAAGTACCCCGGCAACGTCGCCCCGCCAAGGGTCGCGCAGCGCTACAACTACCTCGTGCGCAAGCACAACGCCCTGCTGCGGCTCGGCAACCGTCGCGTCCGCGCCTACAACGCGCGGCTGGACCGCGACTGCAGCCGCGGCTAGCGCGTAGGCACGCGCCCCCCACCGTATCCTCGGCGCGGTCATGGGTCCCCGCCTCCCAGCGCTCCTGCTCGCCGTCGCGCTGGCGCTCGCGGGCTGCGCCGGCGGCAGCGACGAGTCCGCCCCCAACCGCGCCGCGACGCTGCTGCTGGACTTCCAGCCCAACGCCGTCCACACCGGGATCTACACCGCCGTCGACCGCGGCTACGACGATGCGCTCGGCGTCAACCTGCGCATCCGCGTGCCGTCGGACTCGACCGACGCGGTGAAGCTCCTCGTCGCCGGCCGCACGGATCTCGCGGTCCTCGACATCCACGACCTCGCGATCGCGCGCGAGCGCGGCCGCGACCTCGTCGGCGTCATGGCGCTCGTCCAGGAGCCGCTGGCGGCGGTCCTTGCCTCGCCGTCGATCGAGACGCCGCGCGACCTCGAGGGCGAGCGTGTCGGCGTCACGGGCCTGCCGAGCGACGACGCCGTGCTGCGCTCGATCGTCGCCGGCTCCGGCGGCGACCCGGACAAGGTGCGCCCGACGACGATCGGCTTCACCGCCGTCGCCAGCCTGCTGACCGGGCGCATCGCCGCCGCGACGGGCTTCTGGAACGTCGAGGGTGTCGCGGTGCGCGCCCGCCGGCCGAAGACCCGCGAGTTCCGCGTCAACGATTACGGCGCGCCCGCCTACCCCGAGCTCGTCCTGACGACGACGCGCGAGATGCTGCAGGACGAGCCCGACGTCGTGCGCGGCGCCGTAATCGCGATCGCGCGCGGCTACAGCGAGGTGCTGAGCGACCCCGAGAGCGCGGTCAGCGTGCTCGTGGGCGCCACGAGCGGGCTCGACCGCGCGGGCGTCCAGCGCGAGCTCGACGCCGTCTCCCCCGCCTTCACCGCCGGCGCGCGCGTCTTCGGCGAGCTGAGCCCGGTTCGCCTCCGCGCCTGGGCGCGCTGGGAGCGGACGTTCGGCATCGTCAAGCGCCTGCCGGACGTCATGCGCGGCTTCGACGGCCGCTACGTGCCGCGCTCGGGCGACCGCGACTGAGGGGTCTGGCGAAAAAGTCGGGCATATCCCGACTTTTTCACCACACCCCCGGCCGATCAGGTCAGCAGCAGCGCCATGAGCTGCGCCGAGCGCAGCGTCCCGTCCCGGCGGCGGTAGTGGTCGCGCAGCAGGCCCTCGACCTCGAACCCGAAGCGCTCGTACAGGGCGATCGCCCGCTCGTTGTCGGGCCACACCTCGAGCTGGATCTTGTGGCTCCCCGCGCCGCGGGCGTGGTCGACGGCGGCTTGGAGCATCGCCTTCCCCCAGCCCTGCCCGCGGACGTCGGCAAGCAGCGACATCCCGAGCGACACGACGCCGTCGGCGCGCGTGGGATGCAAGCCGAGCGTGCCGGCGATTCGCGTGCCGTCGTCGAGCACGAACAGCGTGTGGCCCTCGGCGAGCGACGTCCGCACGCGCGCGGCGAACGCCTCGACGTCGACCGGCGGCTCGGTGGCGATCCAGCGATCCTCGTCGGCGACCCTCGCGACCACCGCGGCGAACGCCTCGGCGTCGTGCGGCGTGGCGTAGCGGACGAGCATGCGCGGCGAGCCGGGGCGGGCTACCCGATCGACTCGCAGTTCGTGACGGTGTCCGAGCGGTCCTTGAAGACGCGGTCGTAGCCGGGGCCGCAATCGACGACGTCCGCGCCGCCGCCGGTCGCGTTGAGCTCGTCGCTGCCGGCGCCGCCGAAGAGCCGGTCGGGATCGAAGCCGCCCGTGACGATGTCGTCGCCGGCGTCGCCGCGCAGCAGGTCGCCGCCCGCGCCGCCCTGCAGCTCGTCGTCGCCGTCGCCGCCCTCGATCGTGTCGGCGCCGGCCTCGCCGAACAGCAGGTCCGAGCCGGCGTCGCCGAAGATCGTGTCCTCGCCGTCGTCGCCGCGGATGTCGTCGTTGCCGTCGCCGCCGCGGATCGTGTCGTTGCCGTCCTGGCCGTTGATCGAGTCCGCGAGCGACGCTGCCGGTGAAGTTGTCGTTGCCCGGCGTGCCGTTGATGTTCGGGTTCGTCCGACTGGACGGCGATCGCCTCGAGGATCGCGGCGCCGTCCGCGCCGCCGGTCTCCTTGCCGAGGTGGCGCGCGCCGTAGAGGCCGTCGAAGCGCGGATCGCCGAGCGACGGGTCGGTGAGCATCGTGCGCTCGCAGCTCGCCGCGTTCAGCAGCCGCAGCAGCGCGGCGAGGTTCGGCAGCCGCAGCGCGAGGATCTCCGGCGGGTCGATGTAGACCGTGTCGAAGCCGGCGCCGCAGTCGTAGATGTCGAACGTGTTCGAGCTCTCGCCGCCGTAGAGGACGTCGTTGCCGTCGCCGCCGCTGAGGCGATCCTGCGAGCCGCCGCCGAGCAGGATGTCGTTGCCCGGGCCCGCCGTCGACGATCGCGTCGGCCGCCGGCGAGCCGTCGGAGTTCAGCGTCCCGTCGGGCGCCGAGCCCGTGAGGATGACGTCGTTGCCCTCGCCGCCGAGCACGATCTTGTCGCGCCCGCGGTTCGTGTGGATGTAGTCGTCGCCCGGCCCGCCGTCCACGAGCGAGTCGTTGCCGAAGCGCGCCTCCACGACGAAGTCGTTGCCGGGGCCGCCGAGCAGCACGTCGTCGCCGTCGCCGCCATCCACGCGGTCGTCGCCCTCGCCGCCGTTGACGGTGTCGTTGCCGGTGCCGCCGTTGAGCGCGTCATCGCCGTTCGAGCCGGTGAGCGTGTCGTTCGCGGAGTCGCCGCCGAGGACGTCCGCGCCCTCGCCACCGTCGATGACGTCGCCGCCGAAGCCGCCCTGCGCCGCGTCGTCGCCCGCGCCGCCGATCAGGCGGTCCAGCCCGCCGCCGCCGAGCAGGCGGTCGCTGCCGGGGCCGCCGTCGAGGCGGTCGTCGCCGGTCCCGCCGTCCAGGCGGTCGCTGCCCTCGCGGCCGAGGATCGTGTCGGCGTTCGTGCCGCCGAGCAGGAGGTCGTCGCCGGCGCCGCCGTCGATGCGCTCGGAGCCGCCCCCGCCGTCGGCGATGTCGTTGCCGCCCGCGCCGTTCAGCGCGTCGTTGCCCTTGCCGCCGAGCAGGCGGTCGGCGCCGGCGCCGCCGAACAGGCGGTCGGCGTTGACGCCGCCGTCGAGGCGGTCGTTGCCGCCGAGGCCGCGGAGCGTGTCCTTGCCGCCGCCGCCGAACAGGCGGTCGGCCTGCGCCGTGCCGGTGATCGAGTTGGGCCTGCGGTCGCCGCGCTTGGTGACGGCGGTGGCGCCGGAAGCGAGCGCGAGGACGAGCATGAACGTCAGCGCGGTGAGGCCGAGGCGGGAGGTCATGCCCGCATTCTCGGCGCTGGGCCGCCGCCGCGCCAGTTCCGGGCGCGTCGAGGGTCGCCGCCGGCGGCCGCCGGCCGCCTTCCGGCGCTCGCCGGCGGCGGCCGAAAGCCCGCCTGCGGGCGCTCGCCGGCGGCGGCCGGAAGCCCGCCTGCGGGCGCTGCCGGCGGCGGCCGAAAGCCCGCCTACGGGCGCTCGCCGCCGGCGGCGCGGGCCGCCCTACGAGGGCGGCTGGCCGCCCTCGATCTGGGCGATGATCTTCGCGCCCGCGGCGCCGCCGGTGGCCTTGCCCTTGTGTGGCTTGCCGAGCAGGCCGTCGAAGAGCCGGTCCGCGACCGACGGGTCGCCGACGAAGACCGTCTCGCAGCCGTTCTGCGCGGCGACCTGCCCCTCGAGCTGGTTCTCGACGAACGCGACGTCGTTGCCGGCGCCGCACTCGTAGAGGTCGAGCCGCGGCCCGCCGAACAGGAAGTCGTCGCCGTCGCCGCCCAGGACGCGGTCGTTGGCCGCGCCGCCGAGGACGATGTCGCTGCCGGGGCCGCCGTCGGAGAAGCCGTCGCCGAGCTGGTCGGCCGCCTCGCGCTCGGGCCGCTGGTAGCCGCCGCGCACGATGTCGTTGCCTTCGCCGCCGCGGATCTCGCGATCCGTGCCGCCGCCGGTGAAGATGTAGTCGTCGCCCGGCCCGCCGTCGATCTTCTCCTCCGCCGACGACAGCAGCTCGGCGATGAAGTCGTCGCCGGGACCGCCGAGCAGCACGTCGTTGTCGCGGCCGCCGTCGATCCGGTCGTCGCCCTCGCCGCCGTCGACGCGGTCCTCGTTGGGGCCGCCGTCGAGGATGTCGTTGCCGTCGCCGCCGACGACCCGGTCGCGTGCGGCGTCGCCGGTCATGGTGTCGGCGCCGGCGCCGCCGTCGAGACGGTCGTCCTGCGATCCGCCGGCGATGTTGTCGTCGCCCTCGTCGCCGAATGCGCTGTCGCGCCCGGCGCCGAGCGTCAGCCTGTCGTTGCCGACGTTGCCGCGCACGGAGTCGTCGCCGCCGCCGCCGTCGATGCGATCCGCCCCGTCGCCGCCCGCGATCGTGTCGTCGGAGGTTCCGCCGAACAGCCGGTCGTCGCCGCCGAAGCCGAGCAGGCGGTCGGCACCGAGGCTGCCGTCGAGGCGGTCGGCGCCTGCGCCGCCGTTGAGCACGTCGTTGCCGCGTCCGCCGTCGAGCACGTCGCGACCGCCGAAGCCGCGCAGCGAGTCGTTGCCGGCAAGGCCGAGGATGCGATCAGCCCCCGAGGTGCCGTTGAGCGTGTTGTTCTTCGCGTCGCCGCGGATCGTCGCGGCGGCGGCGCTCGCGACGATGGTCAGCGCCAGCGTGATGGCGAGCGGAGCAGGGACCAGCCGGTGAGAGATCACAGGCGGACGCTACCCGGCCGCGAGCGGCGCTACGCCAAGAGGCGGTCGACGAGCGCGGAGCCCTCGCGCGCCATCCGCGAGCGGGGCACGACGAGGTCGAAGCCCGCGGCGATCGCCCGCGCGCGCACGCCGGCGTCGACGTGGCTGTAGAAGGCGAGCGTCCGCGTCTCCCCCACGTCCTCGGACGCCCTAAGCCCGTCGAGCAGCGCGATCCCCGCGACGTCGTCCGCGGTGAGGTCGACGACGAGCACGTCGCTGCCGGCGATCCGCTCGCGCACCTCCGGCTCGGAGCCGACGAGCGCGACGTCGTGCCCGCCCGCGCTCAGCATGCCCTGGACCTTCGACCCGAACAAGAGATCCGGGACGTGCGCCAGGACGCGCGCCACGCCTATTGCGCTCGGATGCGCTTGAACTCGTCGCGGTAGGACTGGGGGCGACCCCACATCTGGGTCGTCTCGACGCGGCCGGAGCGCATCTCGCGCAGCGCGAGCTCGCCCTCGATGCCCGCGTCGTCGAGCAGCTTCAGCGCGCCGTGACACGCCGGCGCGGCGGCCGCGTGCCCGAAGCGGTGCGCGACGAGCAGCTTCCAGTGCCAGTCGTGCTTGGAGTACGGCTGGGCGTTGCAGGTGACGAGATAGGTCGCGGCGTCGACGTAGCGCTTCTCGTCGGCGATCCGCAGGTCGAGCTCGAGGTCGGTCCAGTCGTCGGGCAGCGACTCGACGATCTGGCTGAACGTGTCTGCGAGGGCCATGGCGCGCAAGGCTACCCGCGCACGCAAAAGAGCGCCGGCATCGTGCCGGCGCTCTCGCCCAACGCCGGCCCGCCGCCTGCGAGGCGGCGGGCCAGGTGATGCCCCTACGGGCGCGTCTCGATGTTGATGGCCGAGAAGTTCGCGTTCGCCTTGGCGCTCGCGACCGGCGTGTACCAGGAGCGCGTGCCGCCGGCGTCGCCATGGCAGCCGCCGTCGGAGCGGCTGTGGATGCCGTAGGCGTAGCGGTTGCCCGACGAGGACAGCCAGTACCAGCCGCCGCCCGAGTCGCCGCCGCAGGCGTCGAGGCCGTCGACGCGCGCCATGCCGCGGACGCCGGCGTCGCTGTTGGTGCCGAGCACGCCGCACGAGTTGCCGTTGACCGTCGGCGCCGTGAAGTTCGCCGACAGGCAGACGGTCTCGCCGGCGACCATGTAGCTGACCGTCGGCGCGACGCCCTTGAGGTCACAGCAGCCGCTGATGCCGGGGTTGACGTAGATCTGGCCGCCGGAGTCGCCGGTGAACCAGCTGTTCGTGACCTGGATCGCAGAGGTGTCGACGACGCCCGAGTCCACGGCGGCGCCCATCGGGCCGATGTTCTGGTTCCACGTGCCCCAGTTGACGCCCACGCCGGTGCTGCAGTGGCCGGCCGTCAGCACGAAGCGCGTGCCGCTCGAGTTGCGGCCCGTGAAGCCGACCGAGCACCACGGGGTGTTCGAGCTCGTGGTGCCGCGCCACATGACGATGCCGGCGCGGATCGTCCAGTCGCACGTGTTGCGCGCGGTGCAGTCCGCGTCGAGCTCGGGAGCCTTGGAGGAGGCCGTGACGAGCTTCGCGCCGCGCCCGGAGGCGTTGGCGGCCAGCGCGGACTTGCGATCGGCGGGCACGGCCACGACGACCTCGTTGGACTGCACGTCGACGCCGACGTTGCCGGCGGCCGCGCGGCCGAGCTCGTCCTTGCCGGCGCGGAGCTGCGCCGCGTCGGCCTCGAGGGCGGCGGCGGAGCGCTTGACCCTGTGCGTCGTGACGGCGACGGCGTACTGCCTGCCGATCGCCTCGCCGCGCTTGACGGCGGCGTCGGTCGTCGCGTTGAGGTGGACGATCCCGGTGGCCGGGTCGAACCAGGCTCCGCCGAACGTCGCGGCGTCGGCTGCAGCGGCGTCGTAGACGGCGCGGCGCGCGTCGGCGCCGGCGGCTGCGGCGCGTGCCTGCGCCTTCGAGATGTTCGGGTACGCGGCCGTGTAGGCCTCCGTCCCGGCCTGGAGGGCGTTGTTGCCCGTATCCGCGGCGCTCGCCGTCGCGGTCCCAACGCTTGCTGCGGCGATGCCGGCGACGGCAACTGCCTTGAGTGACGACCTCATCATGGTGCGATATCCCCCTACGACTTCAATGATTGATGATCTGACCGGTGTCGCCTGGCGCGACGTCTTCCCGGTACATCCATTGAGCCGGACGGGGACCGACGTGTCCGTGATGTCCCGCACAGTGCCCCCGTGAGGGAGCGCACAGAGGACCTAGTAGATCTCGGGGACGAAGGTCTGGTCGGTCATCGGCGGGCGCACGTAGCTGCGGTCCTCCTGGCGCTTGGGCAGCTCGAGCGGAGGCGGGATGACGTCCTCGTAGTCGACCATCGACAGCAGGTGCGCGATGCAGTTCAGCCGCGCACGCCGCTTGTCGTCGGCGTTGACGACGTACCACGGCGCCTGCTTGATGTCGGTCGCGGCGAACATGTCGTCCTTCGCCTTGGAGTACTCGACCCACTTCTCGCGGGACTTGAGGTCCATCGGGCTGAGCTTCCAGCGGCGCATCGGGTCGTTGACGCGCGCTTGGAAGCGCTTCTCCTGCTCGGCGTCGGAGACCGAGAACCAGTACTTGATGAGGACGATCCCCGAGCGCACGAGCATCCGCTCGAACTCCGGGCAGGAGCGCATGAACTCCTGGTACTCCTCCTGCGTGCAGAACCCCATGACCCGCTCGACGCCGGCGCGGTTGTACCAGGACCGGTCGAACATCACGAGCTCGCCGGCGGCGGGCAGGTGCTCGGCGTAGCGCTGGAAGTACCACTGCGTGCGCTCGCGCTCGGTCGGGGTCGCGAGCGCCGCGATCCGCCAGACGCGCGGGCTCGTGCGCTCGGCGATCCGCTTGATGACGCCGCCCTTGCCGGCGGCGTCGCGGCCCTCGAAGACGACGACGACCTTGATGCCCTCCTTCTTCATGTACTCCTGCATGAGCACGAGCTCGCGCTGTAGCTTCGTGAGCTCCTTGTCGAAGACCTTGCGGTCCATCTTGTTGACCTTCTCTGGTTTCGCCATGGCGCGAGTGTCGTTCCCCCGCCGGGCCTGTTCAATGCCGAATCGCGAAATCGCGCGATCCGGTCAGGTCACGAGCGTCAGCCCCGCCGCGAGCACGAACGTCCCCGCCCACAGCTGGTCGGTGTTCAGCCACGCTCGCCGCAGCACCTCGAGGCCGAGCTTCTCGTAGACCACGACCGCGACGACGCCCATGACGAGCGCCATCGCGGCGACGTGCAGCGCGATCGCCAGGCCGCTCGTGACCAGCGACGCGTCCGAGATGAGCGACAGCTCGGCATGCTCGTGCGCCGATGCGGCCTGCGAGCCGCCGAGGCCGATCAGCAGCGGCGCGACCATCAGGCCGGCGCCGTGCGCCGAGGACATAAGAAACGACCACAGCGTCAGCTCGCGGCGGTTGACGCGCATCGTCGTCCAGCGCGGGTGCGCACGCGGCCTTACGAAGCGAAAGATGCCGAACGCCAGCAGCACCGCCGCGGCGCCGATCCGCAGCGTCGACGGGTCGACGATCGCCGCCGCGCCCAGCGCGAGCGCGACGACGAGCGCGATCGACAGCTCGTGGCCGAGCGCGATCGGCAGCAGCGCGCGCAGCACGGCCCTGCGGCTGCGGTGCTGCATGCCCTGCGAGACCGCGAACAGCCAGCCCATCGCGGGGTTGAGGCCGTGGTAGGCCCCGAGCGCGGCGAGCGTCAGCCAGAGCCCCTCGTGGCTCACGTCACGGGAAGCAGTAGGAGTCCGACGACGCGTCGCCGCCCTGCAGGCGCACCTGGTGCGGCCGCTCGCCGTCGTACGGGACGTAGAAGTCGGGATCCAGGCGCAGCTCGCCCTCCGCGTCGAGCTTGACGAGCCAGCCGTCGATGCCCTCGGGGTAGAACTGCGCGTCCCAGGCGGCGTACAGCGAGTTCGTCAGGTAGACGCGCTTGCCGTCGCGGCTGACCTCGACCATCTGCGGGCCGCCGTTGACGGGCCCCGCTGACGGGTGCGCCGTGCGGCGGACGATGCCGCCGATGTGCACCGAGCCGGTCTCGACGGGGTTGTGCGGGTCGCGGACGTCGAAGCGCTTGAGCTCGCCCGTCCCCCAGCACGAGACGTACAGGGCGCTGTCGTCGACCGACAGCGCGATGTCGGTGATCAGCGGCGGGACCGCGCCGAACGGCTGTAGCGCGGGCGGCAGCTGCTCGGTCTCGGCGGGCTCGGCGGGGATCGTGATGACTTCTTCGCCGCGACCCCGCCGTTTGAGTCGGGGTGCCAGAGCCAGACCGACGCCGACAGGTCGGCCGTCGAGACGACGACGCCGACGAACCCGTAGGGCTTCGTGGGATCGTGCGCGGGGCGCAGCTCGAGCACCATCTGGTGCTCGGCGCCGAGGTCGATCGCCTGCTTGTGGCGGCGCTTGCCGAGGTCCCAGACGTGTAGCTGGTGGCCGTACTTGCCGCCGAGCAAGAGCTCCGGCACGACCCCGCCCTCGACCATATTCGGGAGGCCCCACTCGCTGGTCAAGAGCTGGTCGTAGCCGATGTTCCACCACACGTCATAGGCGAGCTCCTGCGGGCCGCGGTCGATCTCCCACTGCCCGAGCGGGTCGAAGCTGTCGTGGTCGAGCAGGAACACGCCGCCCGGGCCGTCGCCGTCGGGCGCGCCAAGCGCGCTGACGTACAGCCCGTCGGGCCCGCAGTGGATCGTGTGCGGGCGGCTGTAGCCCGTGCGCTTCGCGATGTCCTCCGCTTCGACGACCTTGACGATCTTCGGGTTGAGCGGGTCCTCCTTGACGTCGACGACGTGGATGCGCGACGAGCGCAGGCCGGGGACGAGGAAGTAGCGGCGCTCGACGTGCGGGTGCGGCGCCCACGGGCACAGCGCCGAGGAGCAGGCGTTCCAGCCGAAGTGGTGCAGCTCGTCGCCGACGTTGGGCATGTCGAGCCGCCCGACGGTCGTGCCGTAGGTCGACGAGCCGGGCTTGAGGTCGATGACCGTCAGCGCGTCGGGCTTGGCGTCGCCGTTTGAGCCGGTGTTGAGCGTGACGACGTACGCCAGCTCCTCGGGCGGCGCCTCCGCCGCGCTGCGCGGCGACGGATAGAACGTCGGATCGGGCTTCCACGATGCCATGCGAGGCCTCCTCTAGTCGGTCTGTCCCGGCAATCTACATAAATTCTGATCTGCTTTATGAGGTATCGTTGTCCATGATGCTACCCACCGATGTCCATCAGCATCTCTGGCCCGAGGCGCTCGTCAACGCGCTGACCTGGCGGCCGTGAGCCGCCGTTGCTGCGCCGCGCCGGGGACGGCTGGATCCTGCGCCTGCGCGACGAGCCCGACTACGCGTTCGATCCCGACGAGCACGACGTCGAGCGGCGCTTGGCGCTGCTCGAGCGCGACGGCGTGCAGCGCGCGCTGCTGGCGATCTCGAGCCCGCTGGGGATCGAGGGCCTCAGCCGGCCCGATGCCGAGCCGCTGCTTGAGGCCCACAACGAGGGGCTGCTCGAGCTCGGCGGCCCGTTCGGCGTGTGGGGCGCGGTGTCGCTGCGCCCGCCAGATCCGGCCGACGTCGACGCGCTGCTTGCGGCCGGCGCCGTCGGCATCTCGCTGCCCGCGGGCGCGCTCAGCGGGCCCGACGGCTTCCGGCGCTGTGGCCGCGCTCGCTCGAGCGCCTCGAGCGGCGCGACGCGCCGCTGTTCGTCCACCCCGGGCCGGACCCGTGGCGCACGTGGCGCCCGCAGGCCTACGCCGATCACGGCGTGCCTTCGTGGTGGCCGGCGATGACGCGCTACGTCGCCGACATGAACGCCGCCTGGCACGCGTTCGCCGCCTTCGGCCGGCCTTCGCACCCGCGGCTGCGCGCGGTCTTCGCGATGCTCGCGGGCGGCGCGCCGCTTCATGCCGAGCGCCTCGCGGCGCGCGGCGGGCCGGCGGGCGCCGTCGCCGACGACCGCGTCTTCTACGACACGTCCTCCTACGGCGCGCGGACGATCGACGCCGTCGTGCGCTGCGTCGGCATCGACCAGCTCGTCCACGGCACGGACCGGCCGGTGGTCGACGCCGGGCCGGCGGCGCCGCTGGGCCGCGCGGCGCACGCGGCGATGGTCGGCGCGAACGTCGCCCGCCTGCTCGGCGGCCGGGCCGTGGCGGTGGCGGCGTGATCGACCTCGGGACCGGCCGCGACCTGACGCGTGCGGAGCTGCGGTCGCTCGTGGCCGGCCTCGCGTCGCGGCCCGAGGCGTGGCAGCACCTCGTCCACCACGACCCCGCGGTGCGGACGTACGAGCAGCTGCTGCGCGACGAGCACGTCGCCGTCTGGCTCATCTGCTGGATGGACGACCACGACACGGGCTTTCACGATCACGACGTGTCCTGCGGCGCGCTCGCGGTGGCGCGCGGCCCGCGGCGCGAGCCGGGCCCTCCGCGCCGCGCGAGCCGGGCCCTCCGCGCCGCGCGAGCCGGAGCCTCCGCGCCGCCGCGGCGCGCGATCAGCCGATCGACTCGCAGTTGCGCACGCGGTCCGTGCGGTCCTTCGTGACGCGGTCGAAGCCGGGGCCGCAGTCGACCGTGTCCGTGCCGCCGCTGACGACCTTGATGTCGTCGTTGCCCGCGCCGCCCTCGATCCGGTCGGGGTCGAAGCCGCCGTTGAGCGCGTCATCGCCGTCGCCGCCGCGCAGCGTGTCCGCCCCGCGACCGCCCTCGAGCTCGTCGTTGCCCGCCGCCCCGTCGAGGACGTCGTCACCGGCGTCGCCGAACAGCATGTCGTTTCCGGCCTCGCCGAAGAGCTGGTCGTTGCCGTCGTCGCCGCGGATGTCGTCGTCGCCGCCGCCGCCGCGGATCGAGTCGTTGCCGTCCTGGCCGTTGATCGAGTCGGCCACGATGCTGCCGACGAAGGTGTCGTTGCCGGGCGTCCCGAGGATCACCGGGTTCTTGGCCTGGTCCGCGATCGCCACGAGGATCGCCGCGCCCTCGGCGCCGCCCGTCGCCTTGCCGGCGTGCGGCGTCGGGTACTGGCCGCCGAGGCCGTCGAAGCCAGGGTCGCCGACGGATGGGTCGCCGAGCACGATCGACTCGCAGCCCGCCGCCTGCGCGGCCTCGGCGGCGTTCTCGACGAACGCGACGTCGAAGCCGGGACCGCAGTCGTAGAAGTCGGGCGTCGCGCCGTTCTGCCCGCCGTACAGCCGGTCGTTGCCGGGGCCACCGGCGAGCCGGTCCTCCGACGGGCCGGTGACGACGATGTCGTCGCCGGGGCCGCCGTCGACGATCGCGTCGGCCGCGGGGGTGCCGTTGGAGCTCACGAGGCCGTCGGGCGCCGAGCCCGTGAGGACGACGTCGTTGCCGTCGCCGCCGCGGACGATCTTGTCGCGGCCGCGGCTCGTGTGGATGTAGTCGTCGCCGGGCCCGCCGTCGACGAGCACGTCGTTGCCGAAGCGCGCCTCGACGATGAAGTCGTTGCCGCCCGAGCCGCGCAGCGTGTCGTCGCCGTCGCCGCCGTCGACGCGGTCGTCGCCCTCGCCGCCGTCGACCGTGTCGTTGCCCGTGCCGCCGTTGAGGTTGTCGTTGCCGGCCCCGCCGCCGAGGGTGTCGTTGGCCGACTCGCCGGTGATGAGGTCGCTGCCATCGCCGCCGTCGAGCGTGTCGGAGCCCGCGCCGCCGCCGATCGTGTCGTTGCCGAGCGCGCCGGTGATCCTGTCGAGCCCGCCGCCGCCGCGCAGCCGGTCGTCGCCGCCGGCGCCGTCGATCGTGTCGTTGCCGGTGACGCCGTCGACGTCGTCGACGCCGGCGCGGCCGAAGACGCGGTCGTTGCCCCCGCCGCCGACCACGACGTCGTCGCCGAGGCCGGCGTCGATCTGGTCGGATCCGGTGCCGCCGTCGACGCTGTCGCGGCCGTCGGCACCCTTGATCGTGTCGTTGCCCTTGCCGCCGAGGATGCGATCGGCGCCCGAGCCGCCGTCGAGGCGGTCGCCGCCGACGCCGCCGTCGAGCAGGTCGTTGCCGCCGAGGCCGAAGATCCGGTCGCGGCCGTTGCGGCCGTAGAGCTTGTCGGCCTTCGACGTGCCGGTGATCGTGTCGGCCTTGCGCGTGCCACGCTTCGTGACGGCGAGCGCCGTCGTCGTGGCGGTCAGCAGCGCGAGCAGGCTCGCGGCGATCAGGACGATGCGGATGGGTGAGCGCGACGCCATGGCGAGGGTCACACTAACGGCGCCCGAGCGCGTCGTGACCCGGTTGTGCGAAGGCTATCCTCGCTCGCATGCCCACGATCACCGATGAGCTCGTCGGCGAGTACCGCGCGCTGACCTCGGGCTGCGGCCTCGTCGACCGCTCCGAGCGCGGCAAGCTCGCGCTGACCGGCACCGAGGCGAAGTCGTTTCTCGCCGGGCAGGTCACGAACGACACGGTCGGCCTGGAGAGCGGCGCCGGCTGCTACGCGGCGTTCCTCACCCACAAGGGCAAGATGCTCGGCGACCTGCGGGTCCTCGCGACGGACGAGGAGCTGCTGCTGGACACCGAGCGCGCGACCCTGCAGGCGCTGTTCGACATGGTCCGGCGCTTCAAGATCGGCTTCGACGTCGAGTTGCACAAGCGCACCGTCCAGCGCGGCCTGCTGTCGCTCGTGGGGCCCCGGGCGCGTGCGCTCGCGGCCGCCGAGGACCTGCCCGCAGACGAGCACGCGCATCGCGCGGGCGAGATCGCCGGCCATGCCGTGCGCCTGATCGCGACCGACGTCGGCGTGGACGTCCTCTGCGACGCCGACGACACCGACGCCATCCGCGCGGCGCTCGAGGAGGCCGGGGCGACGCCCGTGTCGGAGGACGCGCTGGAGATCGTGCGCGTCGAGCGCGGCCGCCCGCGCTACGGCTTCGACCTCGACGACACGACGATCCCGCAGGAGGCCGGCCTCAACGCTCGCGCCGTGAGCTTCACGAAGGGCTGCTACGTCGGCCAGGAGACCGTCGCGCGGCTGTTCTACCGAGGCAAGCCCAACCGCCACCTGCGCGGCCTGCGCCTGTCGGAGCCCGCCGACGCCGGCGCGGAGCTCAAGCTCGGCGAGCGCACCGTCGGGCGGCTGTCGAGCTCGGTCGTCTCGCCCGAGCACGGCCCGATCGCGCTGGCGCTCGTGCGCCGCGAGGCCGCGGTCGGCGACACCGTCGACGTCGCGGGCGGCGCGACCGCAGAGGTCGTCGAGCTGCCGTTCGCCTGACCTCCGGTCAGGCTGCGACCCGCCCGGCGGCTCGCGCGAGGAACGCCTCGAGCGCCGCGGCGTCCGGGACCGGCTGCAGGTCCAGCGTCTCCGCGTCGTGGCTCGCGAGCCACGTCTGCACGATGCGCGCCTCCGCGACGGCCTCCGCGGGCAGCTGCGCGACGGCGTCATGGCGGGCGCCCAGCGCCCTGATCGTCCGGTGGTGCAGATCGCCCGCCGCGTCGAGCGGCGACCAGTCCGCGAGCCGGCCGCCCACGATCCAGAACGCGTCGTGGCCGTCCGATACGCGCGGATGCTGCGCGAGCACGAGCCGCGGCCGCGCGTGCGTCGCGGCCAGCGAGCCCTCGCCCCCGCCGAGCGCGCGCACCAGCACCGCCAGCCGCTCGCGCCGGCGGCGCAGCCACGCGGCGCGCTCGTAGCGCTGCTCGTCCGCCGCCTCGCGCATCTGCGCGTCGAGGTGCGCGAGCAGCGCCGCGCCGCCGTCGCCGCCGCCCGTGAAGAGGCCGAGCGCCTCGTCCAGGCGACGGCGGTAGAGGTTCGGGTCGAGGTCGTTGAGGCACGGCGACAGGCAGCGACCCATCTGGCCGTACGCCGACGGCCATGGGCGCAGGCGCAGCTTGCGCCCGCAGTGGCGCAGCCCGAACAGCGAGTCGAGCTGCTCCTTGAGCTCGACCGCGCCCGCGCGGCTGCGCAGCGGGCCGATCGTCACAGACCGCCCCGCCGCCGGCTCGCGCGCGACCTCGAGCACGGGGTAGGCGATGTCCAGGCGGCAGCGCAGGTAGACGTACGGGTCGTCGTGCTTGTGGACCTTGTTGCCCGGCGGGCGCAGCTCGCGGATGAGCCGGTGCTCGAGCACGAGCGCGCCGAGCTCCGAGCTCGTGCGGCGGTGGTCGACGATCGCGGCGTGGTCGGTCCAGACCTCGGCCGGCGCCGACGTCGCGAAGTGCGAGCGCGCGCGCGTCCGCAGCGCGACGGACTTGCCGACGTAGAGCACCTGCCCCGCGGCGTTGCGGAAGATGTAGACGCCGGGCGCGTCGGGCAGCGCGGACGTGTCGGGCTTGTGGCGCTTGATCGTCCCGCCCGTGAGCGTGCGGCCCGCCCGCGGGCGCGGCGCACGGCGCGGCGGCGACAGCACCGCGAGCGCGTCCGCCACGGTGCCGGCATGCGCGCACAGCCGCCCGAACAGCGCGCAGAACACGCGCGCGCAGGTCTCGGCGTCGGCGAGCGCGCGGTGCGTCGTCTCGACCTCGACGCCGAGCGCGTCGGCGAGCGCGGCCAGCCGGCGCTGGCGCACCAGCGGCGCGAAGCGGCGCGCCAGCGCGACCGTGCACAGCGCCGGCGGGTCGGGCCAGTCGAGGTCGGCGCGCGCGAATGCCTGCTTGAGCACGCGGCGATCGAACGACGCGTTGTGCGCGACGAGCACCCGGGTGGGCGGGGACCCGATCAGGTCGGCGAGGTCCGGCAGGACGGCGTCGGCCGCCGGCGCCGCGTCGACCATCTGCTGGGAGATCTGCGTGAAGCGCTGGATCGCGCGCGACAGGGGCGCCGAGCCGTTGACGAGCGTCTCCCAGCGGTCGTGCAGCTCGCCGCCGCCGACGAGCACCGCCCCGACCTCCGTGAGCTCGCACGCCTCCCCCGCCTTCCCGTTCGTCTCCGTGTCGACGACGAGGAACTCGGCGGTCGCGAGCGGCTGGGCAAGCAGGTCCACGAACGTATGTTCTCGCGTGCGCCAGACGTTTGCACGTTCGCTTGCAGCGACGCCGACCGACGGCCCGGTTAGCCTTGCGATCGCTGTGACAGAGCCCGACGCGAGGAGCGACATGACGACCTACGCCGCCCTGCCGGACGAACTCGAGCTCGAGGCGCTCACGTGCGCAGCCTGGACGACGTACAGCGACGAGCTGCGCGGCCTCGAGGGCGAGGCGTACGCGGACGCCGAGATCATCGCCTGGGACCGGCTGCAGGCCAACCTTCGTGCGCTCGCGGCGCGGCGCCCCGCGCTGCCCGCGCCACGCTGACCCGGGCATCCGGCCAGGGCCGCCGCCGCGACCTCGCGGTAGGTTGCGGGTTACGCCTTCGTATGCCCGTGTCACGAAGATGCTGAGAGCAGCCGGCGCGAAGCGACGGCGAGCCGCGGTCGCGCTCGCCCTGATGGGGGCTCTCGGTGGCTGCGGCGGAGACGATTTCGCGAACGACGAGCGCCCGCCGCCGTCGATCACGGTGTCCGCGGTCGTCACGGTCAGGAGCGTGACGGTGGCGCCGGCGCGCTTCGGCGCGGGCACGATCGAGCTGCTGGCGAGCAACCAGACCGCCAGGTCGCAGCGGGTGCAGCTGCGCAGCGTGCGCCTCACGCGCGGCGGGACGCGGCTCGCGCAGAGCACCGGGCCGGTCAACCCTGGCGGCGCCGCGACGCTGAAGGCCGACCTCGACCCGGGCATATACGTCGTCTCGGTGCGCTCGTCGGCGATCGAGCCGGCGACGATCGTCGTCGGGTCGCCGCGCCCCGGCGGCTCGGATCGCCTCTTGCAGCCATAGCGCCATGCTCCGCCTGCTGCGACAATGCGCGGCTATGCGCCGGCACCGGACCGTTCCCGCCGCGCTCGCGCTCACCGCGGCCGGCGTCCTTGCCGTCGTCGCGTTCTCGCAGGCCAAGCCGTCGGCGTCGCAGCAGCTGTTTCGCACGACCCTGCTCGAAGACGCCAAGACGACGGCGGGCGTGAAGGCGCTCCTGCGCGACCGCGGCGGCTTCGTCTCCCCCGAGATCGAGTTCGCCGACCTCACGGGCGACAGCCGCTCGGACGCGGTCGTGCTCGTCGACACGGGCGGCGCCGCGGGAGCCGTCGCGCTCTACGTCTTCAGCACGCACGGCCGGGCCGAGGACAGCGAGCTGCGCGCGGTCTTTCGCTCCCAGCAGCTCTACGGTGCGAGCACGGAGGTCATCGGCGACGAGCTCGTGCTGCGCACGCCGCTGTTCGCCGGCGGCAACGACCTGTGCTGCCCCTCGAAGATCCTCCAGCGCGTCTACGCGTGGAGCGACAGCGCGAAGACGTTCAAGCGGCGCCGCTCCGCGGAGCTGCCGGGGCCGACCGGCACGACGACGACCCCGGCGGGTTAGCTCACGCCGCGAGCGCGGCCTGGGGCGTGCCGAACTTCGCGACGAACGCCGCGGCGCGCTCGGGCGTGGCGATCGTGCCCCACATGTCGGCGGGCGCCGACCAGAGGTTGCAGAACGCGTCGGCGACGGCCTGATCCATCATCGCGGCGCCGAGGAGCATCTCGAGGTGCGGCGGCGGCGGAGCGAGGAACGCGTTGTTGAAGCGCACGACCGGCTCGGCGGCGGCCCACAAGTCGCGGGCGAGGCTGCGGCAGAACCACTCGTCGTAGGCGACGTCGCGCTGGATGGCTTCCGAGAGGATCTCCGCGCTGCGCGAGCCGAGGTTCGCGCCCTGGCCGCCGACCGGGTCGTTGGCGACGTAGGCGTCGCCGACGGCGACGACGAACTTGCCGGGCGCGACCTCGCAGTACGGCTTGCGGACGGTCGGGACGATCGCGCCCTGGAGCACGTCGCGCGGGTCGGTCACCCTGAATGCCGCGCGGTCGACGCGCGCGTAGGCGGACGGCGCATGGCGTGAGAGCAGGTCGAGCACGAGGTTCTCGAACGCCCCGGGATCCGCGTCGTAGCGCATATCCACGATCCGCTCGAGCGGACCGCCGGGGATCGCCTCGATCGTGAGCGCCGTGAGGGCGCCGTGGCGCGAGAGGTACGGCATGACGAAGATCTCGCCGGCCTCGGGGACGAGCGTGACGGCGCCGGCGATCGGATCGGTCGGCGCGATGCCGTCGACGATCATCGCGCAGAGCCTGCGCTGCGGCGCGTCAAACGGCGAGCGCTCGGGGTCGCGGGGGAAGAACTCGGCGACGCTCTCACGGCCGGCGGCGACGACCGTCAGATCGTGATCGGCGGCGCCGTCGACGATCTGCTCGACGCTGCGGCGGCCGATGACGACGTTCCCGCCGCGGGCGGCGTAGTCCTCCTGCAGCTGCGCCAGGTAGACGCGGAAGTCGACGTTGCCGGCGGCCTGGCGCAGCTTCCCGGAGAACGCGACCGGCGTGCCGGTGACCGAGACCTGGATGTCGCGGTAGTTCGACGGGTCCTCGACCCAGTGGGCGACGCCGAGGGCGCGCTCGCGGTCGACCGTGGCGCCGAAGCGCGAGACCGTGTTCATGAGGCGCGAGCCGCGGATCTCGTCGGGGGTGCGATCGGCGTAGAGCGTCGTGTCGATGCCCGCCTGCTGGAGGCTCAGTGCGAGCTGAAGTCCGGCGATTCCCGTCCCGACGATCCCGATGCTGGTCATTGCGTGTCGTCCTCTTTTGCGCGGTCGGTGGCTTGCTTTCAGCGCACTCTCGCGTCCGGTGCAACCACCGACCATGGAGGCCAACTCGTGTCTTCGGGTAGGGAAAACCGCACCACGCGATGAGTTGGGCGCGCGCGATCGGTCCCTATTTGTGAACCCTCGAACCGACAGGAGACCGCATGAGCCTCCCCGAGATCGCATCGCCCGCCGCGTGGCGGGCCGCCCGCATCGAGCTGCTCGCCGAGGAGAAGGCGCTGACCCGCGCGCGCGACGAGCTGAACGCCAGGCGCCGCCGGCTGCCGATGGTGCGGATCGACAAGGACTACGTTTTCGAGGGGCCCGACGGCGCGGCGAGCCTGCTCGACCTCTTCGAGGGCCGCCTCCAGCTCATCGTCGGGCACTTCATGTTCGACCCGAGCTGGACGGACGGCTGCCCGAGCTGCTCGGCGGGCGCCGACGAGGTCTCCCGCGGGCTGCTCGACCACCTGCACGCACGCGACACGACGCTCGCGTACGTCTCGCGCGCGCCGCTGGCCGCGATCGAGGACTACAAGGCGCGCAAGGGCTGGGAGTTCCCGTGGTACTCGTCGCACGGCAGCGACTTCAACTACGACTTCCACGCCACGATCGACGAGTCCGTCGCTCCGGTCGAGTACAACTACCGCAGCGCGGCCGAGCACGCCGCCAACGGCTTCGACTTCTTCGCCGACCCGGCCCAGCAGCCGTTCGAGATGCCCGGCGCGAGCTTCTTCCTGCGCGACGGCGCCGCGGTCTTCCACACCTACTCGTCCTACGCGCGCGGCGCCGAGATGACCGGTGGCTCGTACTACTTCCTCGACCTCACGGCGCTCGGCCGCCAGGAGGACTGGGAGAAGCCCGAGGGCCGGGCAGCCGCGGCGCACGCGGGCCGCCCGGACTTCGCGGCCTGAGCCTGCTGCGCGGGCGCTTACGGCGCGCGCCCGGCACCGGCTCAACCGGCGGGGAATCGATGCGTGTGTGCAATACTTGCGTGCATGCACGCATCTGTTTCGCCCGCCGCCGCCGCGGACCTCGCGGCCGACCTGCTCGCCCTCTGGCGCCACGTCCTGAGCACGGCGGCGACCGATGCCTACGCGGTCTTCGAGGAGCTCGACCTCACGCTCACGCAAGCCAAGGCGCTGCACGTGCTCGCGTCGCGCGAGCTCACGGTCAAGGAGCTCGCCGAGCGCCTCGGCCTCTCGCTGCCCGGCGCGAGCCGCGCCGTCGACGCGCTCGTCTCACGCGAACTGCTGCATCGTCGCGAGGACCCGGACGACCGCCGCCAGAAGCGCCTGCTCGCGACCGACGCCGGCCGCGACGCGCTGCGTCGCCTCGACGAGGCGCGCCTGGCCGGCATCGCCTCGTTCGCCGCGACCCTTCCCGCCGCGCAGTGCAGGCGCCTCTCCGCCGCGCTGCGGCCGATCCTCGACGAGCTGCCCGCATGACCAAGCGCATGGCCCTCAACGAGGGCAACCGCCGCTGGTGGACGCTCGCGGCGATGTGCTTCGCGCTGTTCATGATCATGCTCGACAACACGGTCGTGAATGTCGCGCTGCCGTCGATCAAGGCGGACCTCCACGCCTCCTACGCGACGCTCGAGTGGACCGTCAGCGCGTACACGCTGTCGCTCGGCGTGCTGCTCATCACGGGCGGCCGGCTGGGCGACATCTTCGGCCGGCGCAAGGTCTTCCTGCTCGGCGTCGTGCTGTTCGCCGCGTCGAGCGCGTTCATCGGGTTCTCGCAGACCGACGCGTGGCTCATCGCGGGGCGCGCGAGCCAGGGCATCGGCGCGGCGCTGATGCTGCCGGCGACGCTGTCGATCATCACGAACACGTTCCCGCCGCACGAGCGCGGCAAGGCGCTCGGGACGTGGGCGGGCGTCTCGGCGATGGCGCTCGCGATCGGGCCCGTCGTCGGCGGCTACCTCGTCGAGTACGTCTCGTGGCAGTCGATCTTCTTCCTCAACCTGCCGGTGGCGGCGGGCGCGCTCGCGATCACGCTCTTCGCGACGCACGAGTCGCGCGACGAGACCGTCCTGCCGAAGCTCGACTTCGCTGGCATCGCGACGATCACGGTCGGCCTCGGCGCGCTGACGCTGGCGCTCGTCGAGGCGCACGCGTGGGGCTGGGGCTCGCCGGCCAACCTCGCGCTGCTCGCGGTCTCGGCGCTCGGGCTCGTCGCGTTCGCCCTGGTCGAACGGCGCGTGCGCGTGCCGATGGTCGACTTCGCGTTCTTTCGCTCGAAGACGTTCCTCGGCGCCTCGCTCGTCGCGTTCATCGTGTCGTTCGCGATGCTCGCGATGTTCTTCTTCGTCGCGATCTACATGCAGACGATCGAGGGCTACTCGCCGCTTGAGGCCGGCATCCGCTTCCTCCCCACGACGCTCTGCATCATCGTCATCTCACCGTTCTCCGGGCGCCTCGCGGACCGCATCGGGCCGCGGCCGCTCATGACCGGCGGGCTCGTGCTCGTCGCCATCTCCCTGTTCTGGCAGTCGCACCTGTCGGTCGGCGCGGGCTTCTCCTTCCTCGCGCCCGGCTTCGTGCTCATGGGCATCGGGATGGGCCTGATCATGTCGCCGATGAGCACGGCCGCGATGAACGCGGTCGACCGCACGAAGGCCGGCGTCGCCGGCGGGATCCTCTCGATGAGCCGGATGGTCGGCGGCACGCTCGGCGTCGCGGTCCTCGGCGCGCTGGTCGGCAATCCGAGCGAGCCGGAGGAGTTCGTCGCCGCGCTCGGCCACGGCCTGGAGATCGGAGCAACCGTGGCTGCGCTCGGCGCGCTCGTGGCGTGGAAGCTCATCTCGCCCGAGCTGGCCGGCCGGACGGTGCCGGCGCCGCCCGCGGGCGAGGCGGTCGCGCCGCCCGCCGAGCCGGCCCGCGAGGCAGTTGGCGCGTAAGCCGGGCTCCTGGCTCGGCGCGCGCCGGCGGCGCGGTTTGGAACACTTCGCCGGCCTTTGATGCGATCGCCGACTGGACTGGTCAAGAACAGCCGAGCACGGCTGAGCCGCGCCCTTGTCTTCGCCGCCGTCTTCTTCGTGGGCGGCGGCGAGGGTGCGCTGGCGCTGCTCCCGACGGACCCGGAGCGCTCCGGGCCGCGGCCGCCCCATCGCGCCGCCACGCTCGCGTCGGTCACGGCCGCCCCGACGCGCTTGGAGCCGGGGCCCGGCGTCGCGGGCCGCGGCGGGCGCGACTACTACCGCAGGACCGCCTCCCGGCACGTGGCGGCGTCCGCCGAGCGGAGCTTCATGCCGCTGTACCGCGAGGCCGCCCGCACCTTCGGCGTGTCCTGGCGGCTGATCGCCTCGATCCATCGCCAGGAGACCGCGTTCTCCGCCGAGCCGAGTACGTACCACGGCCTCAACGCGTTCGGCTGCTGCGCCGGGCCGATGCAGTTCAACGTCTCCAACGGCCCGCCGAGCACGTGGCAGCTCTATCGCGACGCCTTCCGCCAGGGCCGGCGCCCGCGCAGCTATCCGCATCGCACCCGCTCGCACCCGTCGGTCTACGACGACTTCGACGCGATGATGGCGGCGGCTGCCCTCCTGCGCGACGCCGGCGCCGGCGAGGCGCTCGCCGGTGGAGCTTGGGCGGCGGCGTACGCGTACTACGGCCACGACCTGTTCGGCATCGACTACGCCAACCAGGTCATGGGACGCGCTCAGGCTTGGGAGATCTACGGCTTCTGCGTCAACTGCGCCTTGGACGAGGTGCTGGTCGGCGCGTTCGACGCCGCGTTCGGCGACGAGGCCCGCCGGCAGCTGCTCGCCGCCGACCGCGAGAAGGACGAGGAGGAGCGCAAGAAGCGCCGCGACAAGAAGGCCGGCAAGAAGCCGAAGAAGCGCGCCGCCGATCCGCAGCGACCGGCGGATCCGCGCCCGGCACCCGCGCCGCCCGAGACGGAGACGACCCCGTCCCCGGAGCCCGAGCCGGCAGCACCGCCGCCGGTGGTGACCGAGCCGCCTGCGCAGCCGGTGGCGCCCCCGCCGCCGCACAAGGAGTGCACGAAGATCGAGCGCCTGCTCGGGTGCGGTTAGGATCCCGCTCGTGGCCGTAGACCTCTCCCAGATATCAAGCGTCGAAACCGAGCCGGGCGAGCTGCCCGCGACCATGGCGGCATGGGTGATCCGCCAGGAGCGCGAGGGCCCGCCGACGGAGGCATTCCAGCTCGAGGAGATGGAGGTCCCCGAGCCGGCCGCGTTCGAGGTCGTCGTGCGCGTCATGGCCGCGGGCGTGAACTTCAACAACGTCTGGGCCTCTTTGGGCAAGCCGGTGTCGGTGTTTCGCTACCACCCGAACGAGGACCACCACATCGGCGGCTCGGACGCGTCGGGGATCGTGTGGAAGGTCGGGCCAGGCGTCACGCGCTGGAAGCCCGGCGACGAGGTCGTCGTCCACTGCAACCAGGCCTCCTACGAGGACGTCGAGGTCCACGGCCTCGACCCGCTCGCCGCGCCGAGCCAGCAGATCTGGGGCTACGAGACGAGCTGGGGCTCGTTCGCGCAGTTCTGCAAGGTCCAGGCGCAGCAGCTCTTGCCCAAGCCCGAGCACCTCGCCTGGGAGGAGGCCGCGTCCTACGGGCTCACGTACTTCACCGCCTACCGGATGCTCATGGACCAGTGCGACCTGCAGGCCGGCCACAAGGTCCTGATCTGGGGCGCGGCGGGCGGCCTCGGCGTGTTCGCCACGCAGCTGTGCGCGCTGGCGGGCGCCGACTGTGTGGGCGTCGTGTCGAGCGACGAGAAGGGCGCGCTGGTCGAGCAGCTCGGCGCCAAGGGCTTCATCAACCGGTCCGAGTTCACGGGGATGATGCGCCGCGGCGGCGAGACGCCCGACGAGGAGAAGGCGCGCGTCAAGGTGATGCGCGACTTCGACAAGCGCGTCAAGCAGATCCTCGGCGACAAGCCCGACATCGTCTTCGAGCACGTCGGCAAGGCGACCTTCCCGACGAGCGTCTTCTGCGTCAAGCCGTTCGGCAAGGTCGTCATCTGCGGCGCCACGTCGGGCTTCGACCTCGACTTCGACGTGCGCTACCTCTGGATGCGTCAGAAGCAGATCATCGGCTCGCACTTCGCCAACGCGTGGCAGTGCCACAAGGCCAACGAGCTCGTGCGCGAGTCCAAGATCCGCCCGGTCCTGTGGAAGACCATGGGGTTCGAGGACGTCGCGAACGCGCATCAGCTCATGCACGAGAACAAGCACGCCGGGAAGATCGCGATCCTCGTGGGCGCGACCGACGTCGGTCAAGGCAAGACGGCCGAGGGGCCCGGCGCGATCCAAGCGGAGGTTGGAGCTTAAATGGCTTACGGCGTGGTGCATCTCCCGGTCTACGCGACGGGATTTCGAGGGGACGACATCGAGGCGGCACTGCAGCAGCTCGCCCCGCTGTCGGTGAACTACGGCGCCACGCGCTACGACGTCTTCCGCGGACGCGACGACCGCTACAAGTTCCTCATGGCGATCGAGTTCGAGCGCAAGCAGGACTGGGACCGCTTCTGGTTCGGCGAGGAGTTCACGGACTGGCGCGCGGCGTGCTCGAGCTGGTACACGGTGCCGCTGCTGTACACGTGGAACGACTGCGTCTCGTGCGGCCAGCTGCGCCGTGACGAAGAGCTCGTCGACGACGTCGCCTGATCGAGCCGGCCCTCATCGCGGGCTTTCTGCCCGCTGACGACTGCCGGGCCGTCATCGCCGAGATCGACGCCGCGCACCAGGCGGAGGCGGAGATCTGGGGCGAGGGCGGCTTCGGCGTGCACCCCGGCAGCCGGCGGGGCGCGATCGCCGCGCTGTCGCCGGAGACCGAGGTGCTCGTGCAGGATCGGCTGTGGGAGGTCATCCCGCAGCTCGAGGAGCGCTTCGGCTGCGAGGTCACGCACGTCAGCGGCGTGACCGCGCTGATCTACGGTCGCGGCGACCACTTCGCCGCGCACTCCGACGGCGGCGGCGACGACGACGCGCCCTCCGAGGTGCGCCGCCGGCGCGTCTCGCTGGTCGTCGCGCTGAACGACGGCTCGAGCGACTTCTCGGGCGGCGAGCTCGAGTTCTACGCGGGCGCGGTGCCGGAGGTCGCGGCGCGCAACCCCCCGCTCGTCAGCGTGCGCTGCCAGCCGGGCCTGCTGATCGCGTTCGGCTCCTCGACGATCCACCGCGTCGCCCCGGTCCGCGACGGCCGCCGCTACTCGCTCGCCCTCTGGGCACTCGCGCCGCAGTCTCCCGCGTGATTCGTTGCAAACACGTCTAGTTCCGTAACACGAAGCCCGCGACGATGCCCTCATGGCCAAGGGGGTGTGTCGTTCTACAGGTCCTATAGGGGTGCAGAACGACACACCCCCCGACGCGCTCGTCGCGCTGCAAGCTGCCGAGCAGAAGGGACAGATCACACGGCGGCAGCTGCTCGCCTGCGGGATCGACGACAAGGGCATCGCGATCCGGGTCCGGAGCGGGCGGCTGCATCGGATGCACCGCGGGGTCTACGCGGTCGGGCACGCCGGGATCACGCTCGAAGGGCGGTTCATGGCCGCGGTGCTTGCCTGCGGCGAGGCCTACCTCAGCCACTTCTCCGCTGCGGCGCACCTCGAGTTCATGACGTGGGAGGAGCGGCGCATCGAGGTCACGGTCGTCGGTACGAGCGTCCGGCGCGTGGAGGGCCTGCGGGTCCACCGCGCGCGGTCGCTGCATTGGCTGGACTACGTCCGCCACAAGGGGATCTGGGTGACCGCGCCGGCTCGCACGCTGCTCGACCTCGCAGTCGTGCTGCCGCCGGGCCCCCTGCGTACCGCCGCCCGGCGGGCACAGGCCGCGCATCAGGTCAGCGTCCGCCAGCTGCTCGCATGCATCGAGCGCTCGAACGGCCATCCCGGCACCGGCGCGTTGCGGGCCGTCATCGCCGGCGGGCCTGCTCCGACGCGCAGCCCTCTCGAGGACCGCCTGCTCGACGTGCTCGACCGCGCAGGCATCGAGCGACCCGAGATCAACGCGTCGCTGAGGCTCGACGGCCTGACGATCATCCCCGACTTCCTGTGGCGCGCACAGCGCGTCGTCGTCGAGGCCGACAGCGAGCGCTGGCACGAGCACAAGCTCGTCCGCGAGCGCGACGCCCACAAGCAAGCGATCCTCGAGGCCCACGGCTGGCGCGTCCTGCGGATCGACTACCAGCAGGTCCGGCACAGCCCGCAGCAGACGCTCATCCGCATCCGCGAGGCGCTGGCTCAGCGACAGAGCGCGTAGACCGTGCCGGCCGCGGTCTCGCCGACCCGGACGGCGCTCGTCGAGAACGTGGCCATGACGAGCACCCTCCGCTTGCCGCGCGCGTTGCGGTCCAGGACGCTGACGGCGACGTCGTCGCTCGCCGTGCCGCTGCGCCAGGACTTGCCCGCCGGGCAGGTCATGCGCAGCGCTGCGAACGCGGGCTCGCCGCCGCGGGTGATCCTCACGTCGCGCTCGACGACGACCCACCCGCGCGGCAGCCGCGCGCCCTCGCGCACGTTCGTGATCCCGGGGAAGCTCGCCGGGCTCTCCCCCGGCGCCGCGATCTGCACGCTGGGCGAGACGGAGATCGAGGTGTCGGACGTCGCCGCCGCGAAGGCGGTCCCGCAGAGGGCGAGCGAGGCGGCGGCAGCGCAGGCAGCGGCGCGGCGAAAGGCAGGCAAAGGCATGACGTGTCTCCTTGACGAACGACCGGTGACAGCATCATGCGCGACCACGCGCGCGGATCCGGCCACCCTTGGTGGCGACCCCGCACACCTCAGACCGGCGAACGTCTACGCCGCGTCGGTCTGGCGGCCCGTGTCGTCGATGTCGTCGCGCAGCGCGCGCAGCGCCTGGCGGATGATGCGGGAGACCTGCATCTGCGAAACCCCGACGAGGCGCGAGATCTCGGTCTGCGTCAGGTCCTCGGTGAAGCGCAGCCGCAGCACCTCGCGGTCGCGGTCGGAGAGCACCTCGAAGGCGTCGTCCAGGAGGACGCGCATCTCCGCCCGGCCGATCTCCGGGTCGCGCGAGCCGATCGAGTCGGCGAGCGTCACGTCCTCCCCCGTCGGCTCGTCCAGCGAGCGCGTGCGCCGCGCCTCCTGGGACTGGATCGTGATCAGCACCTCCTCGAAGGGCTGCTCGACCTTGTCGGCGAGCTCCTGCACCCTCGGCGAGCGGCCGAGCTGCGTCGTGAGCTCGTCGCGCGCCTTGGCGAGCTCGATCTGCAGCTCCTGCATGCCGCGCGGCACGCGCATCGCCCACGTCTTGTCGCGGAAGTGGCGCTTGATCTCGCCCAGCACCGTCGGCGTCGCGTACGAGGAGAAGCGCACGTCGCGCGACAGGTCGAAGCCCTTGATCGCCTTCATGATGCCGACGCACGCGACCTGGACGAGGTCGTCGAGCGGCTCGCCGCGGCCGCTGTAGCGCCCGGCCAAGGCGCGGGCGAGCGGCACCATCTCCTCGGCGAGGGTGTCCCGGGCGCGGGTGTCCCCGTCCTCGTGGTAGCGGCGCAGAAGCTCACGCTCACGATCGGCGCGGTCCCCGGCGCTGACGATCGGCTTCTCCATCTGGGTATCGAGCCTAACCGTTCGCCCCGCGCGACGGATCGCGGGCCTTCGCCCCCGATGAGGCAGCTCGCGGCGCGGCTATCCCTGCTCGAGCGGGGCCATCGTCAGCCCCACCCCGTTGAGCTGCTCCCAGTACAGCTCGGCGGCCTCCTGATGGCCGGACCAGACGATCGCCAAGCCGCTGCGATGGATCTGATCGGCGATCTGGTAGCCGCGATCGACGCTGATCCCGGGGATGAAGCGCGCGAGCGCATGAGCGACGCCGTCGAACGTGTTGTGGTCGTCGTTGCGCACGATGACCCGCCAGTGGCCGCCCAGCCCTCCGCCCGGCGGCCCGGTCCGCGGCTTCTCGATCGTCTGACTGCTCATCAGGGCGGGAGGATACGGACGCTCAGCCGGTTTGACCAGCCTCGGCACGACGCTTCCAATAGCGATCGAGGCCGAGCCACTGGTCGTCGGGGGGCATCGCTTGCGCGAACGCGGCGGCGCCCTCGGCGCCGAGTGCCTCGGCGTAGCGGGCGCGTAAGGCGTCCGCGTATCCGGCGCGATCCGTCGTGCGGGCGCGCTCGCCGCACTCCGTGAGCGCCGCGCGCATGCGGGCGAGGTGGGGCGCCACGTCGCCGTGCTCGCCGAAGTGCGTGATCGCGAGCGTCGCGGGCTCCCACGCCTCGATCGCGTCCAGCGAAGCGCTCCACGCCTCGAGGTCGACGTCCGGCGGCGGCGTCGGCGGCAGCAGGAGGTCGCCGTCGGGCAGCCGGACGCCGCAGGTGTCGCCGGGGAACACCCAGTTCGAGTCCTGGTGGCGGTAGGAGACATGGTGCGAGGCGTGGCCGGGCGTGTACGCGACGTCCCACCCGTCGATCGACTCGCCGCCGCGCAGCACCCGCAGCGAGCGCTCGGGGATCGGCACGACCTCGCCCCACAGGCGGTCGAAGTCCTCGCCGTACAGCCGCTTCGCCGAGGCGACGAGGCGCGCCGGGTCGACGAGGTGCTTGGCCCCGCGCTCGTGGACCCAGACCTCGAGATCGGGCCACTCGCGCACGAGCGCGCCGGCCGCGCCGGCATGGTCGAAGTGGATGTGCGTGAGCAGCAGCGCGCGCGGCTGCTCGCCTGAGAGCGCGTCGAGCAGCGTGTCGATGCACGACTCCGGGCCGGGGTCGACGAGCACGTCGTCGACCTGCCAGCAGCAGATGACGTGCTCGCGGCCGAGGTGGCGGACGTCGATGGGTCGCATCGCGTCCACGCTACGCGATCGCCGACCGCAGTCCTCGCGCACCCTACCCAGGGCTCACGCCCTGCGCGAACGCGAAGCGGTTGGCGGGGTCGTAGCGGCGCTTGATCGCCCGCAGGCGGGCGAGGTTCGCGCCGAAATAGGCCCGCTCCCAGTCGTCAAGCTCGGCGTCGATGTAGTTCTGGAACGCGGCGCCCGCGGCCAGCGGCCGCAGCGCGCTCTCCGTGTCGCGCGTCCACTGCGCGCACGCGGCGGCGACGTCGGGCGAGTCCGACGCGCCCCAGAAGCTCAGGAACGCGCAGTGGAAGCGGTGTCTGCGGTGGATGAACGCGGTCGCGCTCGGGCGCGGCCGGTTGATCTCGGCACCGAGCGCGTCGAGCTGCACGCCGCCCTCGTGGCCGCTGCCGTGCCGCCCGGGCCAGGCCTCGATCCGGGCGAGCAGCCCCGCGATCGCCGGAGCCGGCAGCAGCGCGTCGAAGAAGTCCGAGCGCTGGTAGTTGGGGAAGTGCTGGACGGTCGCAGTGACGTGCCCGTCCGCGGTGCGCCGCGTCGCGTCCGGGAGCGCCGCGTCGATGAACTTGCGACGGCCGATCGTCACGCGCGGCTGCAACGCGAGCAGCGGCTCCAGCAGCGCGCGCAACGCGGCTTCGCTGCCGTACCAGTGCCCTGATGCCGTGGCGGTGAGCGAGCCGTCCGGCGGGTTGCACAGCGCGCGGAAGCGGCCGTATGCCAGCTCGCGGCCGGCGGGCGGCAGCGAGCGCTGCCAGGCGTCGAGCGCCGCGCCCGCCTGCGTCCACGGGAACGACAGCGCGAAGGCGATCGGATCGCCTGGTCGCCGGGCGGCGAAGCGCAGCTCCGTCACGATGCCGTAGCCCGCGCCGCCGCCGCGCAGCGCCCAGAAGAGATCCGCGCGAACGGCCTCCGAGCAGCGCACGACGCTGCCGTCGGCCAGCACGACGGTCGCGCCGCGCAGGCTGTCGGCGGTCGTGCCGTAGCGGCGCATGAGGTGGCCGAAGCCGCCGCCCAGCACGAGCCCGCCGACCCCGACGGTCGGACACGTCCCGACCGGCACCGCGAGGTCATGCTGGACGACGAGGTCGCGGTAGACGTCGAGCACGTCCGCCCCGCCGCCGACCCGCGCCATGCTGCGATCGCGCTCCAATATGACGCCATCGATCCGCGAGACGTCGGCGACGATCCCGCCGATCGCGTTGCTGTAGCCCGCGAACGAGTGGCGTCCGCCGCGCGCCGCCACCGGCCAGCCGCGGTTGCGCGCGAAGCGCACGACCTCGGACACGTCGCGTGAGGACTCGCAGAAGGCGATCGCCCGTGGCGAGACCGACAGGCGCGGGTTGTACAGCGCGCGGGCGGCGGCCCAGCCGGAGTCCGAGGGCCGCAGCAGCGGCCCGCGCAGGCGGCGGCGCAGCTCGGCGATCGACGTCGCGGGCTCCGCCGCGACCGACGCCGTGGCCCTCAACGCGCCCGCCGCGAGCGCGGCGGCGCCGGTCAGGACGAAGCCGCGGCGCGTGTATCGCTTGGTCATGCCCGACAAACCCAAGCAGGTGGGCGAAGGTTGCGCAGGCCCTCCCTTCGTCCTCACGTACGATCCACGCGATGGCCGAGCCTTCAGCGCATCGCCTGCCGCAGCCCGATCGCCCCTGGATGATGCGCACCTACGCGGGGCATTCGACTGCGGCGAAGTCCAACGAGCTGTATCGCTCGAACCTCGCGCGGGGCCAGACCGGCCTGTCGATCGCCTTCGACCTGCCGACGCAGACGGGCTATGACTCCGACCACGAGCTCGCGCGCGGCGAGGTCGGCAAGGTCGGCGTGCCGATCGCCCACAAGGCCGCGATGCACACGCTCATGGACGGCATCCCGCTCGACGCGATGAACACGTCGATGACGATCAACGCGACGGCCGCGTGGCTGCTCGCGCTCTACATCGCCACGGCCGAGGAGAACGGGGTCGACCCGAAGGTCCTCCAGGGCACGACCCAGAACGACATCATCAAGGAGTTCCTCGCCCGCGGCACGTACGCGTTCCCGCCCGGCCCGTCCATGCGGCTGACGGCGGATCTCATCGCCTACACGGTGACCGAGGTCCCGAAGTGGAACCCGATCAACATCTGCTCGTACCACCTCCAGGAGGCCGGCGCGACGCCCGTGCAGGAGATCGCCTTCGCGATGTCCAACGCGATCGCGGTGCTCGACGCGGTCGCGCAGCGGGTTCCCGAAGAGCTCATGGGCAAGGTCTTCAGCCGGATCTCGTTCTTCGTCAACGCCGGCGTGCGGTTCGTCGAGGAGCACGCGAAGCTGCGCGCGATGTCGGTCCTGTGGGAGCAGATCGGTCGCGACCGCTTCGGCGTGGACGACGAGAAGCACCTGCGCTTTCGCTACGGCGTGCAGGTCAACTCGCTCGGGCTCACCGAGTCGCAGCCGGAGAACAACGTCCAGCGGATCGTGCTCGAGGCGCTCGCCGTGACGCTCGGCCGCGACGCGCGCGCCCGCGCCGTGCAGCTGCCCGCCTGGAACGAGGCGCTCGGCCTGCCGCGTCCCTGGGATCAGCAATGGTCGCTGCGCATCCAGCAGATCCTCGCCTACGAGACCGACCTGCTCGAGTACCCCGACATCTTCGCCGGGTCGCACGTCATGGAGGGCCTGGTCGCGGAGATGCTCGCGGGCGCGCGGGCGGAGATGGCGGTGATCGCGGAGCACGGCGGCGCCGTCGCGGCGGTGCCGTACATGAAGGCCGCCCTCGTCGACTCCCATCGCGACCGCATCCGCCGCATCGAGGCGGGCGACCTCGTCGTCGTCGGCCAGAACCGCTACCCGGACACGGAGCCGTCGCCCCTGGCCGCCGGCGCGGACGGCGGGATCCTGACCGTCGACCCCGGCGTCGAGGCCGAGCAGGTCGCCGCGCTGCAGGAGTGGCGGGCGGAGCGCGACGCGGCCGAGGTCGACAGCGCACTCGCCGAGCTCCGGCGGATCGCCCAAGACGACGCCGAGAACATCATGCCCGCGACGATCGCAGCGGCTCGCGCGGGCGTCACGACCGGCGAGTGGGCGCAGGCGCTGCGCGACGTCTACGGCGACTACCGCGCGCCGACCGGCGTCGGGGAGGCGAGCGCCGGCGCAGGCGACGAGGCCGACCTCGAGGGCCTGCGCGACGAGGTCGCCCGCGTCTCCGAGGCGCTCGGCCGGCGGATCAAGCTGCTCGTCGGCAAGCCCGGCCTCGACGGGCACTCCAACGGCGCCGAGCAGATCGCCGTGCGCGCCCGCGACGTCGGCCTCGACGTCGTCTACGAGGGCATCCGCCTGACCCCGACGCAGATCGTCACGAGCGCGCTGCAGGAGGGCGTGCACGTCATCGGCCTGTCGATCCTGTCCGGGTCACACCGCGAGCTCATCCCCGACATCGTGTCCGCGCTGAGCGAGGCGGGCGTCGACGCGCCGGTCGTCGTCGGCGGGATCATCCCCGAGGCCGATGTCGCGCCCCTGAAGGCCGCGGGCGTCGCGGCGGTCTACACGCCCAAGGACTTCGACCTGACGCAGATCATGGCCGACGTCGTCGCGCTCGTCGCCGAGCGCCACGGCGTGGCCGAACCGGCCGCGTGACGCTCAGGCCCGCGGGGCCGCCTCGAGCAGGACCGCCGGCCAGCCCGCGCGGTCGATGCGCCGCCGCTCGGTGAAACCGGCGTCCTCGTAGGTTGCGATCGCGTGCGCAAGCTTGCCGGGATGGTCCAGCCCGGACACGATCAGCCACTCGATCTCCGGCAGCTCGACGTTCGTCGCGAGGTGCAGGTGGATGTCGAGCTCGGAGATGTTCATCGCGACGATCCGCATCTCGAGCTTGCTGAGCGTGAGCAGGTCGCGCGTGAGCCAGTCGGCGTCGATGCCGTTGAGGTCGCCGTTGCGAGCCGCGTTCTGGCACACGGCGTCGAGCAGGTCGACGCCGAGAATCTCCGTGAAGCCGAGCTTGAACGCCGCGATCGACAGCGCGCCCGCGCCGCAGCCAAGGTCGGCGAACGATCCGCCCGGCTCGATGTCGAGCATGAGCTCGATGCAGTGGCGCGTCGTCGGGTGAGCGCCCGTCCCGAAGCCCTGCTCGCGCGACAGGACGACGTCGATGAGCTCCGGCGGGGGCGGCGGGTGCGCGGGCGTGCGCAGCACGACCCGGCCGCCGATCTCGAACCGCGGAGACAGCGCGGCGAGCGCCGTCGCCAGGTCGTCGCCGGCGTCGTCCTCGGTTGCCTCGCCGATGAGCACGTCGCCCGCGAGCTCCTCGAGCGCGGTCGGCGGCGGCAGCTCACCGCGCTCGCCGAGCGCGACCAGCACGACCTCCTCCCCGTCGGGCATCGGGTGCAGACCGCCGCGCAGGTGCGGCAGCAGCCGGTCGAAGGCCACGGGGACATCGGCCGCGCGCACGCGCATGTCGATCCGGCGCATCAGCTCAGCAGAGCGACCGCGGAGTAGTCGTTTTCGAGCGCGCCGAAGTACGGTGGCACCCGCACGACGATGCACACGTTGTAGCCCTCCGGCGTCTCGAGCTGCAGCTCGTACTCGTTCAACGGCGGCCCGTCGGGGCGGTAGTACGGGCGGACAGGGAGCTCATGCGCGTTGTCTCGCACCGGCAGGCCGTTGAGGTTGCGCACGTTGAACGAGAAGGTGTCCGCCCGCGGATGCACGTCGAAGCGCAGCAGGTTCGGGATCGTGATGAGCGCGACGCGCGCACCGTCGCGCACGCGCCGGTGGGCGGCGTAGGCGACCGTGCCGTCGGGCAGGCGCGCGCGAGCGCCGTCGGGCAGCGCCATCGCGCGCTCGATCCGCCGCGCGTGCGGCTCGCGCCCGTGCGCGGCCACCTGCGCGGACGTCGGCGCCGGCAGGTCGAGATGCACGACGGTGGCGCCGGAGCTTCCCCCGGCGTGCACGCCGCCCAGCTGCGCCCGCCGGGAGCCCACTCAGACCGTCTTGGCTTGCTTCAGATCCCAGCCGCCATGGACGGGAGCGCCCAGCGCGCCGTTCGAGAGCTGCGGCTTGTAGTCGAACTCGATCTTCGTGAAGTTCAGCGACACCTGATCGGTGGGGACCGAGTCGAAGTCCTCATCCGGCGCGGTCTTGTAGGACGACACGAGGATGTCCGTGAGCTTGATCGTCATGTAGTCCTGCTGGTCACCGCCGGACTTGCGGACGAAGAGCGTCGCCTTCTTGATGTGCTCGCCCGTCGCCGCCCGCTTGAAGAGCAGCGGCGACGCCTTGTTCACGCGCGTCGTGAAGTGGAGGTCCTGGAAGCTCGCCTTGCCCGCGCCGCCGCCGCCGCCGGAGCTGTGCGCGCCGGTCTGCGAGACGCCCCAGCTGAAGGACGAGATCTCGATCGAGTCCTTGTGCTTCTTGTCGGAGGACTCGCCCTTGATGCCGTCGATCTCGAGCAGGTAGTCCGATGACGCAGCCGCCGCCGGTGCCGGGGAGCCGACGCCGCCGGGCGCGCCGGCTGGGCCGGCAGGGCCTGCGGCGCCCTGCGGGCCGGCAGCGCCGGCCGGGCCCTGCAGCCCCTGGGGGCCCTTCTGGTTGAACGAGATGAAGGTCTCACCGGGGGTGCCGTCGGGGCCCTTGCGGCACTGGTCGGCGCTGTCGACGAAGCGCACCGCGCCGCCTTCGGTCGCGTAGCACGCGCCGATCGTGCCGTCGGCCGCCGGGATCGCGGCGTTCGCGATCATCGCGCCGGCGCCGAGCGCCACGCCCGTCGGCACCGCGATGGCGATCGCCTTGCGGCGCGCCCGCTGACGCCTGCTTGGCCCGACTGGCGGACAACCGTCTCCCTGGAACGTCATCTGCGGGATCCCCCTCGCGATCAAGACAGCGTGACTCTGCTCATTCGACCCTAACCGATGTGAAGCACCCGCATGGGATGGATTAAGTCGTGTCTCATTCGACCTCGACCGCGCGGCCGGCAGGGACCATCGCACCCGTGAGACTCGGAGCGGCGAGTGCGGCCGCGAGCGTCCCGATCAGCACCACGGCCTGCGTGACGAACACGGGCTCCGGGTCCGCGCCGAAGAGCATGTAGCCGAGCGCCCCGGCGACGAGGCCGCCACCGAGCCCGACCGTGCGCAGGGTCGTGCGCTCGACGCCGCTGAGATGCGCGAAGCGACCCGCGAGCACCGCGCCCACGAGTGCGACGCCGATGCCGTTGAGCAACATGACCGAGGTCACGCCGGCCACGTCCTTGAGCACGATGAAGAGCGCCCCGCCGATCGCGCCGGCTAGCGCACCGGTGCTCAGGCCCACGAGCAGGCCCAGCGGCGCGCTCGCCCGGACCTCGCGGATCGCGGCGTACACCGCGGCGATCACGAGCGCGCCCACGATCGCCCACAGGATGGCGCGCTCGGCGGCGTAGGACGCCACGCGCTCGACCGTCGTGTCGGTCCACGCGCTGGAGAACATCGCGTCGCGCGACGGCCGCGGGCGGTGCGGCAGCGACTCCGAGACCTGCCACGCCAGCCATGCACCGCCCAGGGCGACGGCGCCCATCGCGCCGGCGACCGAGGCGGGCAGCCGGGTCGGCCTGCCCGTGATCTCGATCGGCTTGAGCGGCGGCACGAAGCTCGCGACGCGCTTGCAGAGGACCCCCGAGTCGTAGGCCCAGCGACCATCCGACAGCGGGACCGCTTGCAGGTCGCTCAGCCCGATCAGGCCGGGCGGGAGCTGCTCCGCGGCGGGCATCGCCGTCTCGTCGAAGGTCACCGGGATCACCGGGACGTCGGCGCGCTGCAGCCCGCGCTCGATCTCGTGGCGGACCATGTCGTCGGTGTCCCAGAGGCGGCTCGAGCCGCCGGGGGCCGACGGCTGGGTCCAGCTCGGGCCGATGAGCACGATCATGACCTTGCACGCCGTGAGGGCGTCCTCGATGCGCGTGCGCCAGTTCTCGCCGGCGGCGATCGTGCGGTCGCGGAAGACGGCATCGGTCCCGAACCGCTCGGTGAGCTCGCGCTCGAGCCGTCCGGCCCAGCCGGAGTCGACGCGGCGATAGCAGATGAAGATCGAGGGCGCGGCCATCGGATTTGCCTCCACAAACGGGTGGGGTCGGGGATGTGTTGTGTAAGAGGCCGCAGGTGCCGCCGTGATACGACGAGTTGCGGCGGCGTCGCGGTGCTAGCGTCCACGCCGTGTCGAGCGCGAGCGGCTCAGACCTCGCCGCACGCCTGCGCGAACGCGACCTGAGCGCGGCCCCGGAGGTGCTGAACCTCGTCGAGAACCGCTCCCCCGAGCGGCGCGACGAGATCGCCGCGCTGCTGGCGGGCGTGTCGCCGGCGACGCTCGGCGGCGAGGCGCCGGCGCACGTCGTCGGGATCACCGGCCCGCCGGGCGCCGGCAAGTCGTCGCTGCTCGCGCAGCTCGTGCCCGCGTGGCGCGCGCGCGAGCGGACGGTCGCGGTGCTCGCGGTCGACCCGTCGTCGCGGCGCTCGGGCGGGTCGCTGCTCGGCGACCGCGCGCGGATCGCCGTCGACGCGGGCGATCGCGGCGCGTTCGTGCGCTCGATGGCGGCCGGCGGGCGGCTCGGCGGCCTGGCCCCGGCGACCCGCGCCGCGGCCCACGCGCTCGCCGCCGCGTTCGACGTCGTGGTCATCGAGACGGTCGGCGTCGGGCAGTCGGAGACCGACGTCGCCGAGGCCGTGGATACCGTGGCGGTCGTGGTGCAGCCCGCGGCCGGCGACGTCCTGCAGTTCTTGAAGTCGGGGATCATGGAGATCCCCGACGTGCTCGTCGTGACGAAAGCCGACCTCGGGGCGGTCGCGCTGCGCTCGCGCCGCGACCTGCACGCGGCGCTGCGCTCGCTCGGAGCGGCCGGGACTCCGGTCGTGGCGGTCTCGTCGCTGGCGCCCGCGACGGGCTTCGGCGAGCTCGCCGACGCGCTCGACGAGCATCGCTCCCGGCTCGACGTGCCGTCGCGGCGGCTCGCGGCGCGGCGGGCGAGCGCGCTCGCGGACTTCACCGTCGAGCACGGCGAGCGTGGCCTACGCGCGCTCGGCGGCCGGCGCGCGGCCGCGAAGCTGCTCGCGGAAGCCGACGCGGCGCTCGACGTGCCCGCGCTGACCCGCGCGCTCGAGGAGGCGTGGAGCCCGTGAGCAAGCGGCCCGCTCCGCGATCCGCGGCGCCCGCGCGCGCTCGGGAGGGCGGCGAGCCCGCACGCACCACCACGAGCCGCGCCGTGCTGCTCGACCTCCTGATCATGCTCGGCGCGTTCGTCCTCGTGAGCGCCGTCGCCGGGCTCGCGGGCGCGCCGAACCTCGGGACCGCCCTCTCCTTCGGCCAGATCGGCTTCGGGCTCGCGGCGGTCTACGTGATCCTGCGGCGCTGACCTACGGGGTGGCCGAGTCGGGCCGCGGCGGCAGGATGCGCCACTCGTCGTCCTCGCGGACGAGCGTGTAGACGTCCTCGGCCGGGACCTGACCCGACGCGGTGCCGCGCACGCGGGCCGCGGCGCGGTCGCCGTTGACCTCGACGCTGATGACCTCGAGCGTCGGGTTCTTGACGTCCTCGAGGCCCGTGCGCAGCGCGACCTCGCAGGGCAACCCGCTGCTCGCCGTCTGGCGGACGTACGACGAAGCGAGCAGCTCGTCGCACAACGTCTGGTAGTCCTTGTCGGCGGATGCGGTCTCGAAGCGCGCGAGCGCCTCACGGACGAGCTGCTCGTCGTCGCGCCCGCCGCGCAGCTGCAGCACGGCGATGAGGAGAATGACCGCGAGCAGCCCCCACACGATGATGCGCGCCTTGCCGTGCAGCCCGCCGAGCTTGCGCAGCGGGGCGCGCAGAAGCCGGCCGACGCCGCGGACCGGGCGACCGAGCCCGCGGCCGACGCGACCGAGGCCCCCCCGTACGCGGCCGCGCTTCTTGCCGTCCGCAGGCGGGCCCCCGGGCTTCCCCGGCTGGGGCGCGGCTGCCTGCTGCGGGGTCGGCTGCTTCTTCGAGCGCTTGAGCGAGGGCCGCTTCATGGGCGCGCAGACTAGTAGAGAGCGCCCGCGCGCCGATCCGTCATGCATCCGTAAGCCGCGGATGCGAGAACACACCCACAGATGATCGTCCTGCTCGCCTTCGCCGTGCTCGCCGGCGCCGCTACCGCGATCACGCCGTGCGTCCTGCCGGTGCTCCCGGCGCTGCTGTCCGCCAGCGGCAGCGGCGGGCGGCGGCGCCCGGTCGGCGTCGTCTGCGGGCTCGCGCTCACCCACACGATCGCGATCGTCGGGATCGCGTCGGTCGTCGACGGCGTCGGCTTCGCGGACGGCACGCTGCGCACGCTGGCGATCGTCGTGCTGCTCGTCTTCGGGCTGACGCTGCTCGTGCCGGCCGCGAGCCACTGGATCGAGGCGCGGATGGCGGTGCTGTCGCGCTTCGGGCCGCGCCGGGCCGGCACGGGGTTCTGGTCGGGCCTCGGCGTCGGCGGGGCGCTCGGCTTCGTCTACGCGCCGTGCGCGGGCCCGATCCTCGCCGCCGTCATCTCGGTGAGCGCGTCGCGCGGGACGACCGGCGAGCTCGTCGCGGTCGCCGTCGCGTACGCCGCCGGCTCGGCCGTCGTGCTGCTCGCGATCGCGCTCGGCGGGCGCCGCGCGCTCGAGCGCGTGCGGCGCGGCCCGCGCGGCCCGGTCGTGCAGCGCGCGTTCGGCGCCGTGATGGTGCTGACCGCCGTCCTGATGTTCGCGAGCCTCGACATCCGCTTTCAGAGCGCGCTCGCGAGCGAGTTCCCCGGCTTTTTGACCAACCCGACCGGCACCATCGAGCGCTCGCGCCCCGTCCAGGACCGCCTCGCCGACCTGCGCGGCGCGTCGAAGTTCCAGGCGCCGACGGCGCCCAAGGTCGCGCCGAAGCGCTCCGTGGCCCCCGCCTCCGACGCCGCCCTGCCCGGCGTGCAGACGCCGGACCTGCCGGTGCTCGGCGACGCGCCCGAGTTCGCCGACACCGGGCGGTGGTTCAACTCGCCGCCGCTGAAGCTGAGCAGCCTGCGCGGGCGCGTCGTGCTGATCGACTTCTGGACCTACACGTGCATCAACTGCCTGCGCACCCTGCCCTACATCAAGGCGTGGGACGAGCGCTACCGCGACGAGGGGCTGACGATCGTCGGCGTCCACACCCCGGAGTTCCAGTTCGAGAAGGTCGCGGCGAACGTCCAGCGGGCGATTGACGACAAGGAGCTGCGCTACCCGGTCGTCCAGGACAACGAGTTCGGCACCTGGAACGCGTTCACGAACCAGGGCTGGCCGTCGAAGTTCCTCATCGACGCGACGGGCAAGGTCCGCTACGCGCACCTCGGCGAGGGCGAGTACAAGGAGACCGAGGCGGCGATCCGCACGCTCCTGGCCGAGGCCGGCGAGCGCAAGCTCGGGTCGGCGGCGAAGCCGAAGGGCGAGATCGAGACGGTCGGCGCGCGGGCGACGGCCGAGACGTACCTCGGCAGCGCGCGGGCGCAGGGCTTCTCGCCGGTCGGGCCGGCGGACGGGACGCGTGACTACACGGCCGCACGCGGCGACGAGCTGCCTCAGAGCGTGTTCAGCCTCGGCGGGCGCTGGCGGGTGGACGAGGAGTCCGCCAAGGCCGTCCGCAGCGCGTCGATCACGGCCCGCGTCGTCGGGACCGCCGTCTACCTCGTGCTGTCCTCCGACGGCGATCGCCCGCGCCGCGTCCACGTGCGCCTCGACGGCAAGCCGATCTCCGCGCGCGACGCGGGCGCCGACGTGCGCGGCGGCGTGGTCACGGTCCGCCGGCAGCGCCTGTACTCGCTCGTCAAGATCGGGTCGATCCAGGAGCACGTGCTGACGCTGCGCTTGGACCCCGGCGTCGCGGGCTACGCGTTCACGTTCGGCTAGCGCACACCGCGGGTCGCGGTACCGTCGGCTCGTGCTTCGCGGCAAGCGATTGCGAGAGGGCGCGGCGACCTCGGATCTGCGGCTGCTGCTCGCCGCGGCATCGGCGATGTCGCTCACGACGTGGGCGTTCACCGTCGTGCTGGCGATCGCGGCGTATCACGCCGGGGGCACCGGGGCCGTGGCGCTCGCGGTCGTGGCGCGCATGCTGCCGGGCGCGCTGGCCGGGCCGTTCACCTCGCTGATGGCGGACCGCCGCTCGCGCCACGCGACGCTCGTCGCGCTCACCGGCGGCACGACGGCCGCACTCGCCGGCGTGGTGCTCGTCACCGCGATCGACGGCCCATTCGCGATCGTCCTCCTCCTCGCAGCGGCCTATTCCGTGCTCGCCAGCGGCCAGCAGCCCGCGCAGATCGCGCTGCTCGCGCACCTCTCCCAGACCCCGCGCCAGCTGATACTCGCGACCGGCTTGCGCCAAGGCCTCGCCAACGCCGCCCGCTGCCTCGGCGCTCTGGCGGGCGGGGCGGCGGCATCCGAGCTGTCGGTCGCGGCCGGCTCCGCGATCGTGCTGGCGGCGTCGGCGGGGGCGTTGCTGGCGCTCGCGTTCATGACGCCCGACGAGGTTCCCGCGCACCGGGAAGGGCCCGCCGACACGGACCTGATCGGCGAGTTGCTGCTCGGCCTGCGCGAGGTGGTCACGACGCCGGAGCTGCGCGAGACCGTCGGCCTGCTCACGACGATCGGGCTCCTGGCGGGCGTGCTCGAGGTCCTCGTCGTGGTCGTCGCGGTGCAGCTCGTCGGGCTCGGGACCGGTGGCGTCGGGGTCCTGAACTCGGCCTGGGGCGCCGGCGGCCTCGCCGGAGCCTTCGTCACGATGGCGCTGCTCGGGCGCGGGCGCTTCTCGACCGCGGCGAACGGCGGCGCGCTGCTCGTCGGCCTACCGCTGGTGCTCCTCGCGCTGTTCGCGAGCCCCGTCGTCGCCGTGGCCGGCTTCGTCGTCTTCGGCATCGGGTTCGCGATCGCCGAGACGACGGGCCACACGCTCGTGCAGCGGCTGGCGTCCGACGAGACCCTGGCGCGGGCGTTCTCGGTGACGGAGACGGGCACCGCGCTCGCGGTCACGCTCGGGTCGGCGCTCGCGCCGGCGCTGATCTGGGCGCTCGGCGTCCGCGGAGCGCTCGTGGCGACGGCGCTCATCCTGCCCGGGCTCGTGCTCGCGCGCCGGCGCGCGCTGCGGCGCCTCGACGCGCACGCGACGGTGCCCGCGCGCGAGCTGCAGGCGCTGCGGGGGCTCGACCTCTTCGCCCCGCTGCCGCTCGCGACCGTCGAGACGCTCGCGCTGCGCGCGGTCCCGCGCCCGATGTCCGCCGCCGAGCCGATCGTGGTCCTCGGCGAAATGGGCGACCGCTTCTACGTCATCGCGGAGGGCGAGGTCGCGGTCGAGAGCGAGCCGGGCGTCACGATCCGCCGGATGGGGCCGGGCGAGTACTTCGGCGAGATCGCGCTGCTGCGCGACGTGCCGCGCACCGCGACGGTGATCGCGGCTGGCGACGGCCTGCTGTTCGCGCTCGCTCGCGACGACTTCCTGAGCGCCGTCACCGGTCACGCGCGCTCGACGCACGCCGCCCAGACCGTCGCCGACGCGCGGCTGCGAGCGGGCTAGCCCCGAAGACGTCCGCGAGCGCATCCTAAGATGGCCGGATGGAATCCTCAGAAGCCCGCTCGTGGCTGCGCTGCTATCGCTGCTGGTCGACCGACCTGGAGGTCCAGGTCCACTACGAGGGCATCCACAAGATCGATCCCGAGACCGGCGAGCGCGCCGAGCCCGTGGACGAGCTGCAGGAGGCGGTCGTGCAGTGCCTGGAGTGCATGCACGACCAGCCGCACCTCGGCTTTCACAACGGCCGCGTCGAGCCGATCGAAGACCGCTGGGAGCGGATGATCGCCGGCACGCCGTGGGTCGCGTCGTGCACGGTGACCGTCGACGCCGAGGAGGTCGAGACGTGCTCGGGCCCCGAGGCGGGCGACGCGCTCTCCTACGCGGCGTTCGGCGACCACGGCACGCGTGAGTTCTTCACGCACGTGCGCTTCCACAAGCACGACGGCGACTCGATCGTCGTCCACCTCCTCGTCGAGCTCTACGCACGCTCGCCGGAGGAGGCGACGCAGGTGCTCGAGGAGGCCGCGCGCGGCCAGCTCGCGATCACGTCGCTCGCCGAGGAGTCGCGCCCGCCGGCGGCCACCGGCGACGACCGCCACTGAACCTCGGCTTACGCCGGTCGCAGCTCCGCGCTCGCGAGCGAGACGGAGAACGGCACGCACCAGAAGACGACGGTGTCATAGCGCGAGAGCTTCGTGCCGGCGGGGATCTTGTACTGCTGGCTGCCCTTGCTGCCCTTGAGCTCGCCTAGGTCCTTGAACGTCGTGCCGCCCGGGTCGGTGGCGAGGTAGACGCGGACCTTCGGGCCGGGGTCGATCCGGAAGCCGTCCGAGAGCGTGAGCTTGCGCCCGCCGGCGGCGAGCCTGACCACGCGCGCCTTGCCCGACGCGCTGTGCGATTGCGGCCGGACCGGCCCCGCGAGCTCGACGACGTTGCTGCGTTTGGGCGGCGCGGACGCCGCCGCCTTCGCCTCGGCCTGCGGCGCGAGCGGATCGCTCGCGCCGAGCTCGGCTTTCGACAGCTCGCTCGCCGGCACGCCGCTGACGACCTGCTCGTTGACCTCGGTCTCGCGGATCGACGTCCACCAGAAGCCCACGATCGCCAGCGCCGAGCAGGCGAGGAACGTGCCACGCATCCACGGGCGCAGCTCCGGGCGCGTCTTGGCGATCCGCCCGAAGAGCACGCTGCACGCCACGAACCACGCGACGCCGAAGCCGAGCGCCGTCCAGTAGTCCGGCGCGACGACGCCCGACCAGAACCACAGCCCCACGAGCAGGGTGAGGACGACGAGCGGCGGCGCGAGGAGCTTGGGCGCGAGGCTCATGACGGCGTCAGGTTCGCCCGCGCGAGCGTCTGCGTGAACGGCACGCACCAGAAGATCACGCTGCGGTAGCGGCGCAGGTCGACGCTGCCGGCGATCGCGTACTGCTGGTTGCCCTTGCTGCCCTTCAGCGCGCCGAGGTCCTTGAAGTCCTTGCGCACGTCGCCGTCGCCCTTGACGCCGCGCGGGACGAGATAGACGCGGACCTTCGGGCCGGGCACGATCCTGAAGCGCCGCAGGGTCAGGACGCGCTTGCCGCCCGTGAGCACGACGGCGGCGCGGCCGCTCGCCTCGTGGCCGGCCGAGCGCACGGTGCCGTGCAGGAGCTCGACGTTCGTGGCTGCCGGAGCGGCCGCGGCGGCGACGAGGGCGAGCGCCGCGGTGAGGAGCAGGAGTCTCATGCCGCGATTGTCGCGCCGGGGTCTTACGCGCTGCGAACGTCTTTCCTACGGATAGATGCCGCGCAGCCGTGCGGCGTCGGCCACGCGCTCGATCGCGACCGACAGCGCCGCCATCCGCCAGTCGCACTGGTGGCGCTCGGCGGCATCGACCACACGTCCGAACGCGGCGCGCAGCTGGCGGCGCAGGCGCTCCTGCACGTCGATCTCGTCCCACGAGTAGCGCTGCTGGTCCTGCACCCACTCGAAGTACGAGACCGTGACGCCGCCGGAGTTCGCGAGCACGTCGGGCACGACGAGGATCCCGCGCTCCTGGAGGATCACCTCCGCCTCGGGGGTCGTCGGGCCGTTGGCCGCCTCGATCACGAGCCGGCACTGCACGCGCGGGGCGTTCTCATCGGTGAGCTGGCGCTCGACCGCGGCCGGGATGAGGATCTCGCACGGCACCTCGAGCACGTCCGCCGGCCCGACGTGCTCGGCGTTCGGATAGCCCTCGATGGTCCCGTGCTCGGCCGCCCAGTCGCTGATCGCCATGACGTTGAGCCCGTCCTGCGAGACGAGCCCGCCGCTGTGATCCGACAGGGCGACGACCTTGGCGCCGATCGCGTGCAGCTCGCGCGCGGCCACGGCCCCGACGTTGCCGAAGCCCTGGATCGCGACGCGCGAGTCGCGCAGCGGCAGGTCGATGCGGTCGCAGACGGCCTCGAGCACGTAGACGACGCCGAGGCCGGTCGCCTCGCGCCGGCCGACCGTGCCGCCGACGACCACGGGCTTGCCGGTGACGACGCCCGGGACGGAGTGGCCGACCTGCTGGGAGTACGTGTCCATGAACCACGCCATCTCGCGCTCGCCCGTGCCCATGTCGGGTGCCGGGATGTCCTTCTCGGGGCCGATGATCGGGATGAGCTCGGCGGCGTAGCGGCGCGTCAGGCGCTCGAGCTCGCCGACGCTGTAGTCGCTGGGGAGGCACCGCACCCCGCCCTTGGCGCCGCCGTAGGGCAGCCCGAGCAGCGCGCACTTCCACGTCATCCACATCGCGAGCGCGGCGCACTCGCCGAGCGAGACGTCGGGGCCGTAGCGGAAGCCGCCCTTGGTCGGGCCCATCGTCAGCGTGTGCTGCACGCGATAGCCGGTGTGCGAGCGGACCTCGCCGGAGTCCATGCGCACGGGAAAGTTCACGACGAGCGAGCGGCGGGGGTCGGCGAGGCGCGCGACGAACTCGGGCGCGAGGTCGAGCAGGTCCGAGGCGCGACCGAACTGGTCGCGGGCGATCCGGAAGAGCTCGGAGCCCCACTCGCGGCCGGTCGCGACCGCGGCGTCTTCTTCTTCGAGGTGAGTCGCCATCCCGGGCGGACCGTAGCGCGCGCCGCCGGCTTGGCGACGCGCGCAACGCGCCATTCATCGTCTGCCGTCGACGATCCTGTCCACGAGCCCGTACTCCACGGCCTCCTCGGGGGTCATGTAGCGGTCGCGGTCGGAGTCGTCGTGGATCTGCTGCGGCGACCTGCCGGTGTGCTTGGCGTAGAGCTCGTCGAGCCGCGCTCTGAGGGCAAGCGTCTCGCGGGCGTGGATCTCGATGTCGCTCGACTGGCCCTGGAAGCCGCCCGTCGGCTGGTGGATGAGCATGCGGCCGTTGGGCAGCGTCTGGCGCTTGCCGGGCGCCCCGGCGGCGAGGATGAGCGCGCCCATCGACATCGCGATGCCGCAGCAGATCGTCTGCACGTCGGGCGCGATGTGCTGCATCGTGTCGTAGATGGCGAGGCCGGCGTAGACGACGCCGCCGGGGCAGTTGACGTAGAGGCTGATGTCGCGGTCGGGGTCGGCGGCTTCGAGGTGCAAGAGCTGCGCGACGACGAGGTTGGCGATCTCGTCGTCGATCGCCTGGCCGAGGAAGACGATGCGCTCGTTGAGCAGGCGGCTGTAGATGTCGAACGAGCGCTCGCCACGTCCGTCTTGCTGGACGACCATCGGGATGAGGGGCATGTGCTCTTGGTCCTTTCCGTGGTCGCGCAACTGATGGGTTGCGCTTTGCTTCGGCGGCACGGTAGCATGTGGCGCAACCGTTCAGTTGCATGTATTCGAAGGAGCTCTTCATGGACGTCAGCCGCGAGATCGTCTTGCCCGTCGATCGAGACACAGCTTGGGACGCCGTCACCGACCTCGAGCGCTGGCTCGTCGCCGAGGGGTCGCTGGACCTCGCTCCCGGCGCGGAGGGCTCGCTCACGCTGCCGGGCGGGGAGACGCGCTGGGCGTGCGTGGAGGAGGTTGCTGCCGGGCGAGCTCTTGTCGTTCTGGTGGCACGCGCCCGATGCGCTGGCAACGTTGGTCGAGGTCTCGCTTACGGACGCTGTGGCCGGCACGCGCGTCGTGGTCGTCGAGCGCGGCTACGCGAGCCAGCCGGTGTGCGGCTCGCCGTGGGCGGGCGGCGCCTGGAGCGGCCCGCGCGCACGCAGCGCGGCGGCTGGCACGGCGTCGCCGAGCTACCCGCTCGGCAGCGCCTGGATCGTCAGCGGCCTGGACTGGGAGCCGCCGCTCTACCGCCTGCGCGACGCGCTCGAGCTCGTCGCGGCGTAGGCCACGGTGAGCCTTCGCACCGCGGCGTTCCGCGCCGTAGCCTCCGGCGCGACCCTCGCCGCCGCGCCCTCCCGCGCCGTGGCCTTCGGCGCGACCCTCGCCCCCGCGCCCTTCCGCGCCGTGGCCTCCGGCGCGACCCTCGCCGCCGCGCCCTTCCGCGCGGCGCTCCCCTTGGCGACCCTCCGCGCCGCGCCGCGATGAACCCCGAGCACGAGCAGGCCATCTTCGCGGCGCTCGCCGACCCGACGCGCCGCGATGTGCTGCGCGCGGTCGCTGCGGGCGAGGCCAGCACCGCGACCGAGCTCGCGGCGCAGCTGCCGATCAGCCGCCAGGCGGTCGCCAAGCACCTCGCTCAGCTCGAGCGCGCGCAGCTCGTCGACGGCCGGCGCGCGGGCCGCGAGACGCGCTTCGAAGCGACGCCTGCTCCGCTGGCCGACGCGATCGCGTGGATGACGGATGTCGGCGCCCAGTGGGACACGCGCCTCGCCGCCCTCGGCAAGGCCGTCGTCGGGTGAACGAGGCGCCTGGCGCGTTGACCCCCATATGCGGGGTCAACACGCCACGCGCGATGCTCAGGCCGTTGCCAGCCGTCCTTCGAGCGCGTCGAGCTGGGCGGCGATCTCGTCCGGCAGGTCGTCGCCGAACTTCGCGAGGAACTCCCTCATCTGCGGGAGCTGCTCCTTCAGCGCGTCGAGATCGACGCTCAGCACGGCCGCGAGATCCTCGTCGGACATGTCGAGGCCGGTCGTGTCGATCGCGCCCTCGGTCGGGACGAGGCCGAGCGGGCCCTCGACGGCGTCGGCCGTGCCGGCGCAGCGCTCGAAGACCCACTTCAGCACGCGCGAGTTCTCGCCGAAGCCCGGCCAGATGAACTTCCCGTCGGCGTCCTTGCGGAACCAGTTGACGTAGAAGATCTTCGGCAGCTCGGCGCCCTCGGTCTTGCCGACGTCGAGCCAGTGCGCGAAGTAGTCGGCCATGTTGTAGCCGCAGAACGGCAGCATCGCGAACGGGTCGAAGCGCAGCTGGCCGAGGCCACCGGCGGCCGCGGCCGTCATCTCCGAGCTCATCGTGGCGCCGAGGAACACGCCGTGCTCCCAGTCGGTCGCCTCGGTGACGAGCGGCACGACGGTGGCACGGCGGCCGCCGAAGAGCATCGCGTCGACGGCGACGCCCTTCGGGTCCTCCCACTCGGGCGCGATCGCCGGGTCCTGCGAGGCGGGCGTCGTGAAGCGGCCGTTGGGATGCGCGGCGGGCGTCTCGGAGTCGGGCGTCCAGTCCTTGCCCTTCCAGTCGATCGCGTGCGCCGGTGGCTCCTCGGTCATCCCCTCCCACCAGACGTCGCCGTCGTCGGTCAGGGCGCAGTTGGCGAACAGCGAGTTCTCCGCGACGGTCTTCATCGCGTTCGGGTTCGTCTTCTCGCCGGTGCCCGGCGCGACGCCGAAGAAGCCCGACTCGGGGTTGATCGCGTAGAGCTTGCCGTCGTCGCCGAACTTCATCCAGGCGATGTCGTCGCCGATCGTCTCGACGGTCCAGCCCTCGAGCGTCGGGATGAGCATCGCGAGGTTCGTCTTGCCGCAGGCGCTGGGGAACGCGCCCGTGACGACCTTGACCTCGCCGTCGGGGTTCGTGAGCTTGAGGATGAGCATGTGCTCGGCCATCCAGCCCTCGTCCTTCGCCATGACCGACGCGATCCGCAGCGCGAAGCACTTCTTGCCGAGCAGCGCGTTGCCGCCGTAGCCCGAGCCGAACGACCAGATCTCGCGCGTCTCGGGGAAGTGGACGATGTACTTGTTCTCGGCGTTGCACGGCCAGGAGACGTCCTCGACGCCTTCCGTGAGCGGCATGCCGACAGAGTGCACGCACGGCACGAACTCGCCGTCCTCGCCGAGGACATCGAGCGCGCCCTGGCCCATCCGGGTCATGATCCGCATGTTCGCAACGACGCATGCGCTGTCGGTCAGCTCGACGCCGATGTGGGCGATCGGCGAGCCGAGCGGGCCCATGCTGAACGGCACGACGTACATCGTGCGGCCCTCCATGCAGCCGTCGAAGAGGCCGTTGAGCTTCTCGCGCATCTCGCCGGGGTCGGTCCAGTTGTTCGTCGGGCCCGCGTCGTGCTGGTCCTGCGAGCAGATGAACGTGCGGTCCTCTACTCGCGCGACGTCGCCGGGGTCCGAGCGGACGAGGTAGGAGTTGGGGCGCTTGGCGTCCGCGAGCCTGTGGAAGGTGCCGGCGTCGACGAGTTGCTGAGCGAGGTCGTCGTACTCCTCGGCCGAGCCGTCGCACCAGTGGACGTTCTTGGGCTTGGTGAGTGCCGCGATCTCCTCCACCCAGGAAAGCAGCTTCTCGTTGGTCGTCGGCACGGTCGTCTGGCTCACGCGTTGCTCCTCGTTCTCAGTTCGGACGCTGCTCATTGTCGCGCATGTGTCGAAGCGACCACGTGCGCGTTAGATGAACGCGTGTGATCGGCGCCATGGGCGAAGCACGTGCCCGCGCAAGGCTTCGACCAGGGCGCAACTTCCGGCGCGGCAGCGGGTCCGACCTTACAAGAGGCGCGTTCGCACCGCAGGGGCGACGTGCGGCGCCGCTCTGCCCCGATGCTCCACGAGCCGGGGTTGTCGACCGTTTACGACAGAGAGGTAGGCATCCATGCATGCTCCCGAACAGCAGTCCAAAGCTCGTCGTCGCCTTGTCCTGGGCCGCGCGCCGCGCACCCGATCCGTCCTGCTGGCCAGCGGCTTTTTGGCCGTGGTGATCGCACCGCTCGGCATCGCCGCGACCGGCGACCCGCTCCGCGAGGGCCGCCGCAACGGCACGACCGTCAACGAGACCGAGATCGTGTCGAACATCAAGTCGACGACGGCGCTGAAGGGCGGCTACTCGACGCGCCAGTCCAACCTCTCCGACTCCGGCGGCGGCGCCATCTACGGCTGCCGCTCGCAGGCCGGCGGCTCCCGCGCGACCCCGACGCCGCAGAACCCGTGCATCCGCGCGAACAACCTGTCGCGCGGCCTGGCGTTCGAGTTCAACTCGTCGATCGGCGACGTCGTCGGCTCGATCACGGCCGGCACCGGCGGCGACGCCAAGAAGCCCTTCACGACGAACGCCACAGGCGTCGCAACGGGCCTCAACGCCGACCGCGTCGACAACCTCGACGCCGCCGGCATCGTCGCCACCGCGCGCGTCAAGACGGGCCTCGACGCCGACACAGTCGACGGCCTCGACTCCAACGACCTCCGCCCGCGGTTCGCGCAGATCTCCTCCGACGGCGTCATCGAGTCTCGCGGCCTGGTGACCACGAACCAGGTACACGCCGCGTGACGGAACGTACATCGCTCACGTTCGCAGGCGACCTCACCAAGTGCGCGGTGTCGGCCACCCTGTCCGGCGTCAACTTGGGCGAGATCATCGCGAACCCGGAACTCGTCGCGGGCAACACCATAGTCACCGTCAAGACCGGCAACTCGGCCGGCACCGAGCGACCCCAAGTTTGACGTTTCGCTGAACTGCTAGAGAGGTCTCGCCACAAAGAGGGGGCGCCGCCGGGCGCCCCCTCCTCGCGTCAGCGAACGCGCAGCGTGACCGATCGGCCAATGTACGTGAGATACGGATGGCCGCGCTCGATTGGCAGCCGTACGCGGATCTCAATCCTGGCGTGATCCCGGCGGTTCGGTCCGGTGCGTGTGAGAGTTCTACGCGCCCACGATCATGGGCGAGCGAGGACATTCACGATGAAGCGACGCAGGCATACGCCCGAGCAGGTCATCCGCAAGCTGCGCGAGGCCGAGCGGCTGCTTGGCGAGGGCAGGTCGATCGCGGAGGTCGCCAAGGCGCTGGAGATCAGCGAGCAGACCTTCCATCGCTGGCGCAACCAGTACGGCGGGATGAAGGCCGACGACGCCAAGCGCCTGAAGGAGCTTGAGCGCGAGAACGCGGTGTTGAAGCGCATCGTTGCCGACAAGGAGCTTGAGAACGTCGCGCTGAAGGAGATCGCCAAGGGAAACTGGTGAGCCCAGCCCGCCGGCGCCAGGCGGTCGCGATGCTGCGCGACCGCCTGGATGTCAGCGAGCGCTGGGCGTGCCGAGTCGTTGGTCAGCACCGCTCGACGCAGCGCTACGAGCCGACGGACGCCGTCGACGATGCGGCGCTGCGCGCGCGGCTTCGTCAGATCAGCGTCGATCGGCCGCGGTGGGGGTATCGCCGCGCGCACCAGCTGCTCGTCGAGGACGGTTGGCAGCTCAACCGCAAGCGCACCCAGCGGCTGTGGCGCGAGGAGGGCCTGCGGGTGCCATAGCGCACGCGCAAGCGCCGCAGGCTCGGGGCATCCGCGGTCGCCGCCAGGCGGCTGCGAGCCGAGCGTCCCGGGCAGGTGTGGGCGCTGGACTTCCAGCACGACCAGACCGCCGACGGCCGCGTGCTGCGGATCTTGAACGTCGTCGATGAGTACACCCGCGAGGCGCTGGCGATGCACGTCGATCGCAGCATCACCGCCGACGAGGTCGTGACGGTCCTCGAGCGTCTGGTCTCCACGCGGGGTGCGCCCGCCTACCTGCGCTGCGACAACGGGACCGAGCTGACCGCGCACGCGCTCATCGACTGGTGTCGGTTCTCCGCGACGTCGACGAGCTACATCGATCCGGGGTCGCCATCGCAGAACGCGTTCGTGGAGTCCTTCAACGGCCGCGTCCGCGACGAGCTCTTGAACGTCGAGGAGTTCTTCTGCCTGGCCGAAGCGCGCGTCGTGATCGGCGATTGGCACGAGGATTACAACACCCGGCGACCGCACTCCGCGCTGGGGATGCGCACCCCGGCCGCGTTCGCCGCCGCGTGGTCCGCCGACCCAACCGACGATGCCCGACCCCTGGCCGCGGCGCGCGCGGACGGAAGCACGTCGCTCGGCTCGCCCACGGGCTCGCCTTCGCGACGAGCTTCCGTCCGGCCAGCGGCCTAGCGTGCCCGTACCACATCCATCCGGCTCTCACAGCAGGTGGATCGAAGAACGGGGTCCAGTCAATCCGGACACCGCGCCGCCGGGCCTTCAACCGATAGCTACCGGAGAAACGTCCGCGGCGATCAGTCCGCAGCCTGGCGAATGGTTGGGACCACGCGAACCCCGGCGCCTTTCCTTGGAGCGCTACGAGCTTTCCGGCTGCCGGAAGCGGTCGCGACAGCACCCGACCGCTGAACCGCACCAAGGTGCCGCAACGTGGCCTTCAGCGTCGACGCCGCTCGGACCCTGAGCTTGAGCGTCCGCGACACGACGAGTGCGCCCCCCAACGCCCGATGCACGACCTTGACCGTCCGCGACGGCCGCCGGGCTGGCAGCACGTGCTTGAAATCGCCCCGGGGCCGGTCTGGGCCCGCCCACCGGAGCGCTCACGGGCCCCGCTTGAGCGGCACGCTCGAGTACCTCGACCTCCGCTCCACCGACTCCTTGCTTGGAAGCCGTGCTCCGTTGTCCACGAAGCTCGACTCTGCAGCCCCAAGGCACGACCAGAGATGTGCGGGGCGCGTTGGCAAAGCCCGCGAAGAGACGCAGCCCACCCGCCGCGACGCCGGGCGGCCCTGCGACGCCTCCGGTTGCAGTGTCCACCGCAGCAACGTTCGCCACCTCGACCTCATCCGGAAGCAGCACTGAGGTTATGTTGCCGGCTGCGTCATGAACGCGGATCGTCAGATCAGACGATGCGAGCCATTCGGGACGGCACGCGTATCGACGGATATGGTCGCTTCGTCGCCCGCAGGACAGACGGTGAAGTCATAGTAGTGACATAGCGGCGTGATGTCGCGCCGGGCGACCACCGACTCGCCTAGCGGCACCTCGACCTTGGCGAGACCCGATTGCGGGTCGAACGCCGAGTAGGTCACCGTTCGCACGCCGGATTGCGAACCGGTTTCCACAAGCGTGCCACCCATGCGTGGAACGACAGGTTGTACGGTCTCACTCAGTGTGACCTCCATCCCATGTAGCTGCAAAGGCAGACTGCTGTCCGGCAGACACTCCTGCCCAGTGGCGTACGAGCATCTGACACCTAGACCGAACGAATCGCTCCCTAAATTAGCAAGCCCAAGGATCCCTGCTCAGCCGGACGTTTCCGCGCCCCCGCCCACCGGGGGCGCGGATCGTTCAGGCACCGCTACTGCACGCTCGGGGTTAACCCTACCCACGGTCCGATCAGCGAGTTCGCTTGTCCAGGGACATCGCAGTTTCGCATGACGTACGTGCCTGCCTCCGCCGTCTGGGCACACACGACGCCCGTAAGGAGTGTGACAGCTATGCTGACTGTAACGATGGAATCCCGCATCGTCGGCCCTTCCTGGTTGTCTTGTCACTCGAACAAACACGACGCCGTGCCCGCGGGTTTGCGCACAAGCCCAACTTTGCGATCCGCGTAGATGCACGTGTGAGCTTGTCTCCGGAGTCTGCGGGTGCCCACCAAGCTTCATCGGACGCGAAGCGTGACCTGCCGGCCGGTGAACGTGAGATATGGGTAGCCTCGCTCCACCGGCACCCGGACGCGGATCTGCACCCGCACTCCGGGCCGGCGAGCCCGTAAGCGGTAGCGCCCCGCGAAGCGTCCAAGGCGATCCGAGCGCAACGTCGCGAACTTCGTCCAGGCAAACCCCGGTGCTCGTCCTTCAAGCCGCACCAGCTTGCCGCCCCGCGGTAGCGGCCGCGACAGCACCCGACCGCTGTACCGCACCACCGTCCCGTGCAACGTCGCCTTCAGCGAAGCGCCCGCCCGCACCCGGATGTTCAGCAGCGGCGACGACGCAATCGCGCCGTACGCAAGCCGCACCGTCCGCGACGGCCGCCGCGGCGCGAGCTTGAACGTGAACCGCCCGTCTGCGCGCGTCTGAGCCTGACCCGACGCAACCTCATTTGCTCCAGCCAGCGTCGACCGTTGAAAGACATCGACTTGCGCCCTCGCGATGGCAGCCCCCGACGACGATGTGAGTCGGCCACGCACGGCAACCCGCCGACCGAACGGCACGATCAACGCCGGGCGCAAGGAGCCTCCGAACCCGGCGGTCAGCTGCGCCAGACCGGCGGCACCCAGCCCGATGCCGCCGCCCGGCTCCGCAGCCGAGCCGTTCTGTACGTCGATGCTCCCTAAAGATTCGTCATGCCGATTGCCAGCTGCGTCGATGGTCCTCAGCGTCAGCGCATGACGTCCGTCAACCACGCCGCGCGTGTCCACGACGAGCGTGTCTCGATCTGAGCGAGGGCAAGCCGCAAAGTCCGCATACGCGCACCTGCTGCCCAGGTCTCTCGCTGCGACGATCGTTCCCCCGAGAAGGGCTTCGATGCGAGCGACCCCAGACTCTTGGTCGGCCGTCGAGTAGTCGAGGGTTCGCAAGGCGGACACGAGCTTGTCGCCTAGCAGCGATCCGCCAGTCGCCGAGCCAGTCGGTGGAACATCCTCCCGGATCGTGGCTTCGATGCCGTGGATCCTCAACGGAGCTGCCTCGTTAGCGACGCAGTACTCGAGAGCTCGTATGGCGGGACGGTCGCTCCCGCGACATCTCAGCATGAGTTGCACAGCCGTGGAGCGTTCGGGAATCGGCACCTCGTTGACCACCTCGGCTACGTCACCGAGCCCGCCGAGGTTGACGGCGCCTGAGACCTGGGTCGCCCTGATCTCGGCGCTTAACAGTCCCGCTGTTGCGGACAGCCGGGTACTAGCCCACACGCGGACGCGCTCGATGGCCGTGGCGCGATCCGCCGGGACTGCGAGATCGAGCGAGGCGGTTGAGGGATAGGTCATGTTCCGTGAGACCGAGAGCTCGAAGCTGAGTCCGCGATCCGCTACGCACCCATCAACCATCGCAACGTCTGGCGTGGGCTTCGAACTCCAAGGGCCGATGGGCGCGGCTGCGTATCCGGGGACATTGCAGGTCCGCATCACATACGTGCCCGCAACAGAAGGCTCCGTAGCGAGCAAGCCGGCTGCCAAGACCGCGACCGCGGCAGTCGTAGCTCGCCACGCGCGACGCCGTTCACCCGTTGGCACGCTGTCGCGATGACCAGTGCCGTCGGCGGCCCGCGCCGAAGTGCTTAAACCCCACGGATCGCTCATCGAACCCATCCCTCGTCGAAAAGGCCCCACCGGCCCGTTTGCAAGGAAGAGCAACCGTAAGCCGAAGTTCGCCCCCCGAGCAACGCTCGAACCCCGCAAACTGCGAGGAATTTCTTGCTCAGAAGCGCCGTCAGCGGCGGCGGATCTCGTCTTCCGTGCCGCTCTCCGGCGCCGGGGTTCCGTGGGTCTTGCGGGGGACCAGGACGAGGCGCTTGAACTCGGCTACGAGGACGCCGTTCTGGTTGAGGACGCGCGTGTGGACGCGGACCGTGCCGCGGTCGAGCTTCGTCTTGGACTCGCGCTTCTCGAGGACCTCGGTCTCGCAGTACAGCGTGTCGCCGTGGAAGACCGGCGCCGGGTGCTTGAGCTCCTCGGTCATGAGGTTGGCGATCGCCTTGCCGCTGATGTCCGAGACGCTCATGCCGAGCGCCAGCGAGTAGACCATCGGCCCCACGACGACGTTGCGGCCCTGCTGCGACGCCGCCGCGTACACGTCGTTCACGTGCAGGGGATGGTGGTTCATCGTCAGCAGGCAGAAGAGGTGGTCCTCTGACTCCGTGATCGTCTTCGCCGGCCAGTGCTTGTAGACCGCGCCGACCTCGAACTCCTCGAGGTAGCGGCCGTATGGGTGCGCCCCCGAGGCCTCGCGCTCAGCCTGGTCGGTCGTGAAGTCGTCGCTCATCCGGTGGGTCTCCTTGGGTATCAGGAAGCTGGCGCATCATGACGGACCCGCCGATCCAGCGAGGTGGCCGTCAGCCGGCGTCAAGCTCGCGTAGCCGCTGGCGCAGCGTCTCGCGACGCGCCGCGAGCTCCCGCTCCAGCTCGTCGAGCCGCTCGCGGCGCCGGCGCAGCAGCTCCAGCTGGCCGGCGATGTGCGCCTGCGCCTCCTCGATGATCTCGCGACGCCGATCGCGAGACGGCGAGCCCTCGTGCCACTCCGCTCGCAGCGCGCCGCGGGCCTCCTCCGCCTCGATGACGTCGCGCAGCTCGTCCAGGGAAAGGCCGAGCAGGTCCTTCAGCCGCAACAGCTGCAGCACGCGCTCGACGTCGGACTCGCCGTACAAGCGGTGCTGGCCAGCATCGCGCGAAGGCGCCTCGGGCAGCAGCCCGAGCTCCTCGTAGTAGCGGATCGTGCGGGGCGTCGTGCCCGCCCGCTTGGCGAGCTCGCCGATGCGCAAGCCGCGGGCGGGCGCCGAGGCACTCATGCCGCGGCGCGCCCGACGGCGGACGTAGCGCGCGGCTCCGCGACGACGTGCGAGGGGCGCATGAGGCACACGATGGCGCCGACGACGGACGTCAGCGCCAGCGCCCACAGCGCCGTGTGCATGTTGTGGATGAACGGCGCCAGCCGCTCGTCCGACAGCCCAGACGCCAGCCCCGAGAAGATCTGCAGCAGCACCTCGCGCGGGACGGCGTTCGTGATGACAGCCAGCACGAACGCGATCGACAGGACCGCCCCCGTGTTCTGGAGCATCATCCGCGCGCCCGCCGCGATCCCGCGCCGGTGCGCCGGCACGACGCCCATCATCGCCGCGGTGTTCGGCGAGTTGAACATGCCCGAGCCGATCCCGACGATCGCCAGCCAGAGACACCCCTCCCAGTACGGCGTGTCGACCGCCAGCGTCGTCATCGACGCGAGACCCGCCGCACTCACCAGCATGCCGCCCGCCGCCAGCGCCCGCGACCCGTGGCGATCCGCCCACAGCCCGGCCAACGGCGACGCGACGAGCATCCCGAGCGCCAAGGGCGCCAGCTTCACACCCGCCGTGATGGGATCGTCGCCCTGCGCGCCCTGGTAGTAGAAGACGAAGACGAACATCAGCGCGAAGCGCGACAGGCCGTTGATGAACGCGGCGCCCGCGGCAGCCCCGAACAGCCGGTCGCGGAAGATCGCGAGGTCGAGCATCGGCGCCCGGCTGCGCGCCTCGATCAGCACGAACGCCGGCAGCAGCACGACCGCCGAAGCCAGCGAGCCGATCACCAACGGGTCGTTCCAGGACGTGATCCCCCCGCGCGAGATCCCCAGCACGAGCCCCGTCAGCCCGATCACGAAGGCGAAAGTCCCTGGCAGGTCGAGCCCCCGGACCGTGTCGGGACGCGCGAGCTCGCGCAGGATCAGCGCGCCCCACAGAGCACCAAGCAGCCCGAACGGCACGTTGAACCAGAACACCCACGGCCACGAGATCGCCACGAGCGCCCCACCGAGCACCGGCCCCAACACGAGCCCGACCGCGGCGACCATCGTGTTGGTCCCCAGCGCCACGCCCAGCTGAGCGCGCGGGAACGCGTCCGTCACCAGAGCAGCCGCGTTTGCGAACAGAAACGCCCCGCCCACGCCCTGCAGCACGCGCCACAGGATGAGCTGGGTCACGTCGTCCGCAAAGCCCGCGCCCAGCGAAGCCCCGGCGAACACCACGAAGCCACCCACGTACGCGCGCTTGCGCCCGAAGAGATCCGAGAGCCGCCCCGCCGTCAAGACCAAGACGGTCGACGCGATCATGTATGCGAGGATCACCCACACGAGCGACAGGACGCCCGCGTCCAGCGACCGCTCGAGGTCCGGCAGGGCGATGATCAGCGTGCCGGAGTTGATCGTCGCGAGCAGCATCCCGAGGCTCGTGCACGAGAGCGCCCACCACTTGTAATGGGCGTGATCGCCGCCGACGCCGAGGCGTCGGGACGTTCTGACTGTGTCAGCTCGTATCAGCATCTTACGTACACGTCAAGTTAGCACCAGTCCCCACATCGGCAGGCGCGATAGGTTCCGACCCAACGACGCGTCCCGCCCCCGACAACCCTGGAGGCCGTCCCCTTGCGTGACCCCCGTGCCTTTCTGAAGCCGCTCGCGATGGGCGCACCCGATCCGCTGCGCGAGATCCCCGTGACCCCGTCGCGGATGATCCACTTCCTCGACTTCTCCAACGAGAAGATGGTCGCCAAGGCGCCCGACATCGCCAAGAAGGTCGACATCCTGCTCGGCAACCTCGAGGACGCCGTGCCCGTCGAGCGCAAGCAGGCCGCGCGCGAGGGCCTCATCACCGTCGGCCGCGACATCGACCTCGGCGACACCGCCCTCTGGGTTCGCATCAACTCGCTCGAGTCGCCGTGGGTGCTCGACGACGTCACGCAGATCGTCACCGAGATCGGCCACAAGCTGTCGGTGATCATGGTCCCGAAGGTCGAGGGCCCGTGGGACATCCACTACATGGACCGCCTGCTCGCCCAGCTCGAGGCGAAGGCGAACATCGACCGGCCGATCATGCTCCACGCGTTGCTCGAGACCGCCCTCGGCGTCAACAACATCGAGGAGATCGCGACGGCGAGCCCGCGCATGCAGGGCATGAGCCTCGGCCCGGCCGACCTGGCGGCGTCACGCCGCATGAAGACCACGCGCGTCGGCGGCGGGCACCCCGGCTACCGCGTCCTCTCCGACCCCGACCCCGAGAACCCCGACGCGCCGCGCGAATCGGCCCAGCAGGATCTCTGGCACTACTCGTTCGGGCGCATGGTCGACGCCTGCACGAGCGCCGGCCTGCTCCCGTTCTACGGCCCGTTCGGCGACATCAAGGACGTCGCCGGCTGCGAGACGCAGTTCCGCGCCGCGTTCATCATGGGCTGCGTCGGCGCCTGGTCGCTGCACCCCGTCCAGATCGACATCGCCAAGCGCGTCTTCAGCCCGAACCCCGACGAGGTGCTGTTCGCCAAGAAGGTCATCGAGGCGATCCCCGACGGCCGCGGCGTCCACATGATCGACGGCAAGATGCAGGACGACGCGACGTGGAAGCAGTGCCGCGTCATGGTCGACCTCGCCGAGATGCTGTCCCGCAAGGACCCGGAGCTCGCCGCCGCCTACGAGATGGAGCCCGCTCCGGCGTAGCACGACGCGGCGGTGACGCGAACGCGTCTTATAGGGTCCGCGCCCATGCGTTTCTTCGAATACGAAGCCCGCGAGATCGTCAAGCGCGCGGGCATCCCAGTCACGGACTTCGGCTTCACGACCGACGCGGCCGAGGCCAAGACGATCGCGGAGCGCATCGGAGGGCCGACGGTCATCAAGTCGCAGGTCCTGACCGGCGGCCGGATGAAGGCCGGCGGCGTGAAGTTCGCCGACACGCCGCGAGGAGGCCGAGGCCTACGCCGCCGACATCCTGAAGCTCGAGATCAACGGCCAGCAGCCGCGCGGCGTGCTCGTCGACCCGAAGGCCGACGTCAAGCAGGAGTACTACGCGGGCGTCGTCTGGGACGGCGTCGCGAAGAAGCCCGTGATCCTCTTCAGCGACATGGGCGGCATCGACATCGAGGAGGTCGCACGCGACCACCCCGACCACGTCGGGCGCGTCCACCTCTCGAACATCCTCCCGCTCTCAGACTTCCACGCGAAGGAGTGCATCGCGCAGACGGGCGTCACCGGCACGGCGCTGCAGCGCCTCACCCCGATCGTCCGCAAGCTCGCGCAGCTGTTCGTCGACAACGACATGACGCTCGCCGAGATCAACCCGCTCGCCGAGATGCACGACGGCTCGTTCGTCGCGCTCGACGCGCACATGGACATCGAGAACGAGGCCCGCGGGCGCCACAAGCAGCTGCTGAAGGACCTCGGCGTCGGCGACGACGAGACCCGCGAGGCGCGCGAGCCCACCACATTCGAGCTCGCCGGCGAGCAAGTCGACAGCTCGAGCCACCGCGGCGTCGCCGGCAACGTCACGGAGTTCGACGGCAACATCGGCCTCGTCATCGGCGCGGGCGGCGGCTCGCTCACGCTCTTCGACGCGATCCGCGCGCACGGCGGCAAGCCCGCGAACTACTGCGAGATCGGCGGCAACCCCGACGTGCAGAAGACGTGCGGCCTGGCGAAGCTCGTGCTCACCAAGCCCGGCGTCGACAAGATCGCCGTGATGATGTCGATCGTCTCCAACACCCGCGTGGACATCGTCGCGCGCGGCGTGATCAAGGCCTGCCTCGAGCTCGGCATGGACCCGGCGGAGAAGATCGCGATCTTCCGCATCCCCGGCGCCTGGGAGGAAGAGGGCTTCAAGATCCTCGAGAAGTACGGCATCGAGTACGCCGATCGCTCCGTCTCGATGCACGAGGCCGCGCGCCGCGCCGTCGCGAAGATCGCCGGTCCCGAGGCGGTGGCAGCCACATGAGCATCCTCGTCGACGCCGACACGACGTTCATCGTCCAGGGCATCACCGGCCGCGAGGCCGTCAACCTGACCCGCGAGTGCCTCGACTACGGCGCGGGCGCGAAGATCGTCGGCGGCGTCACGCCCGGCCGGCAAGGGCCGCGACGTCCACGGCGTCAAGGTCTATGACACCGTCGCGCAGGTCGTCGAGGCGCACGGCGGCCCGATCGACGGCTCGGTCGTCACCGTCCCCCCCGCCTTCACGAAGGATGCCGTCTTCGAGGCGATCGAGAACGGCGTCAAGCTCATCGTCATCGTCACCGAGCGCATCCCGCGCCGCGACGTCGCGCAGATGGTCGAGCTCGCGACGCTGCGCGGCGCGCGCATCATCGGCCCCAACTGCCTCGGCATGATCGTCCCGGACGTCGTCAAGATGGGCGGCATCGGCGGCCCGGCGCGCAACGCAGAGCAGGCCTACACGCCCGGCCCGATCGGCGTCATCAGCCGCTCCGGCGGCATGACGACGGAGATGTCGAGCACGCTCTCCGCCGCTGGCCTCGGCCAGTCGACCGCCGTCTCGATCGGCGGCGACGCGATCATCGGCTCGACCTACGCCGAGCTCATGCCGCTCTTCGAAGCAAGACCCCCAGACCGAGGGGATCGTCATCTACACCGAGCCCGGCGGCCGGATGGAAGCCGAGCTCGCAAAGTGGGTCACCGAGACCGGCTGCACGATGCCGATCGTCGCGTTCATGGCCGGGCGCTTCATGGACGAGATGCCGGGCATGAGCTTCGGCCACGCCGGCACGATCGTCGAGGGCAAGGAGGACACCGCGAGCGAGAAGATCGCGCGCCTCGCCGAGGCCGGCATCACGGTCGCGGAGGAGATCTCGGAGATCCCGGAGATCATGAAGGACAAGCTCGCGGCCCTGAGGAGCGCGGCATGAGGTCCGACGCCATCTTCATCGCGGTCGAGGTCGACGACGCGGCGCTCGCCAAGCACCCCGAGCTGCCGGCGCACCTGACGCAGGTCTGCCCCGTGGACATCTACCGCGAAGCCGAGGGCGGCGGCCTGCAGATCGTCGACGAGAACGTCGACGAGTGCGTCCTCTGCGGCCTGTGCCTCGCCAAGTCCGACGGCGCCGTCAAGGTCATCAAGCTCTACGACGACGGCGCGGTGCTCACCACGTAGCGCACGTCACGCCTTGAGCTCGGCCGGCGTCATGCCGGGCGGGCCGAGCAGCTCGATGCCGTGCTCGGCCGCGAGCGGAGCCGCGCGCGCGATGTCGGGCGGCCCGTCGAGCACCGGCAGGCGGTGCTCTGAGGCGGACGTGCCGAAGCTCCTCACGAAGTCCTCGAACCCCGCCGGCAACATCGTGACGAGGCCGTGCAGCGCGGTCGGGCCCGTGACCTGGAACGTGTGCGGCACACCTCGCGGTCCGTGCGCGCAGTCGCCCGGCCCGAGGACGTGCTTGTCGTCTCCGACCCAGATCGTCTGCTCGCCCTCGATGACGTACCAGCCCTCGTCGAGGTCGCGGTGGACATGCAGCGGCGTTCCGGAGCCCGCGGGTGCCCAGAACTCGCACAGCGAGTACGAGCCGCCGGTGCGCTCTCCCGGGACCAGCACGTCCATCAGCTGATCGAAGAACCAGTAGGACTCCATCGCGTTCGAACCCTACCGGCCGATCATGCCGGCGGTGCGTACCGCAACTTGAGCATCGCGATGTCGTCGAAGCGCACGGCGTCCCCGGCCATGGTCGCCGTGACGTGCTCGAGGCACGCCTCGAGCCCGGGCGGAGCGCCGTGCACCGCCTTGCGCAGCGCCTCGAGCCGGTTGATGATCCCGTCGTCGCGGCGCTCGACGAGGCCGTCCGTGTAGAGGAGCAGGCGCTCCCCGGCCTGAAGGGTGAGCCGCCCCTGCGGGATCGCGGCGCCCGCGGGCAGCGTCCCGAGCGGCGTGGACCGCGCCCCGTCGAGGTACGACGACTCGCCGTCGCGGCCGATGCGCAGGACGGGCAGATGACCCGCGCTGACGTAGCGCAGCTCGCCCGTGGCGAGATCCAGGTCGAGGTAGACGAGCGTCGTGCTCAGCCCCTCGGCGAGGTGGTCGGTCATGTGATGCAGCTTGCGCACGACCTCGGCCGGCTCGAGCCCGTCGATCGCGTAGGCGCGCAGCGCGGTGCGCAGCTGGCTCATCGTCACGGCCGCCTCGATGCCACGCCCGACGACGTCGCCGATGACGACGCCGACGCGACCGCACGGAAGCGGGATGACGTCGTACCAGTCGCCACCCACCTCGGTCTCGCGGCTGCCCGGCAGGTAGCGCACGGCGAGCTCGATCCCGTCGACCTCGGGCAGCTGGCGTCGTGATCATGCTGCGCTGCAGGGTCTGGGCGAGGCGGCGCTCGCCGATGCCCTGCACCATGCCGATGAGGTACTGCGGCGCCCCGCTGTCGTCGCGGAAGATGCCGACGGTGAGCTCCGCCCAGATCGTCTCGCCGTCCGGGGCGATGTAGCGCTTCTCGAAGCTGTACTCGTCCGACTCCGCCCGCGAGCAGCCGGAGCATCGCGTGCTCGGAGTCGCCGGCGTCCTCGGGATGGGTGATGTCCATCGGGGTCGCGCCGATGAGCTCCTCGCGCGTGCGGCGTACCGTCCGGCAGTACGCGTCGTTGACCTGGACGTAGCGGCCGGCGAGGTCGGTCAGCGCCATGCCGACCGGCGCCTGCTCGAAGGCGATCCGGAAGCGCTCCTCGCTCGCGCGCAGCGCTGCCTCCGCCGCATGCTCACGCGTCATGTCGCGCGCGATCGTGGCGTAGAAGTCGACCTCGCCATCCGGTCCGGTGTGCGCCACGATCGACCTGCGAGACGGGGATCTCATGCCCGTCTCGATGCAGGCGCCCGCCGTCGCCGCGCCAGATCCCGTCGCGCCGGGCGATCGGGAACGCGTGCTTGCGCACGAGCTCGCGGGCCCACGCAGGCGAGAACTCGCCGGCTCGGCGTCCCGCGGATGTCCTCGTCGAGGCCGATGCCGACCATCCGCCGGCCGCCCGCGTTGACGTACACGAGGTTCTGGTCGCGATCGGCGATCGACACCCAGTCCGACGTCGCCTCGAGCACGGCGCCGTAGTGCTTCTCGGTCGCTGCGAGGCGGCGAGATCGTCGTAGACGACGAGCACGGCGTCGCCGAGCCGCGACGCCGTCAGCTGGAAGCTGCCCGAGAACTCGGGGTTCCCCTCGAACCGCTCGCCGTAGTCGAGCGCGGTCCGTAGCGGCTCGCCGGTCACGAGCACGACGACGAACGCGTCGAAGAGCGTGCCGCGGCACCGCCCACGGGCCCTCGAGGACGCGCCGGCCCAGCAGCGCTCGAGATCGGCATCCCCGCGGCGTAGCCCGCCCACGCGTTGACGTAGTCGAAGACGAAGTCCACGACGCCGCCGGACGCGTCGCGCAGCGGCCGCAGCAGCACCGCCCCGACCGGCAGGTCGTCGAGCGCGGCGAGCGCGCGCATGCCGGCCACGGCCGTGGCGGCCGGATCGGGTGCTTCCCTGTCGGACTGCAACATGGCCCTGTTGGTTGTGCCGGGCACCCCACCTCGCCCTCCGTGACGCGTCGAAACAGCTTAGTCGGCGACGGCCCGTCAGAGCAGATTCTTCAGCTGCTCCTCGAGCGCCTTGTCGAGCGTCCGACTCCGCGTCGTCGTCCACGTTGCGGACGACGCGCAGGCTCGGCGGCTCGGGAGCCGCGGTGCGCGCGAAGAACTCCGTCGGCGTGGCGGCGCCGGGGCGCGCGAGCACGCGCACGAGCGCGTCGACGACCTCCGGGTCGAACTGCGTCCCGGCGCAGTCGCGCAGCTCCTTGATCGCCGCCTCGGGCGTCTGCGCGCGGCGGTAGGGGCGCGTCGTCGTGATCGCGTGGAACGTGTCGGCGACCGAGACGATGCGCGCCGGCAGCGGCACCGCCTCGCCGGCGGTCCCGTCGGGATAGCCCTGCCGTCCCAGCGCTCGTGCGAGGCGCGGACGATCTGGCCGACGTCGGTCATGCTGCCGCCGACCTTGTCGAGCATCCGCTGGCCGGCGATCGTGTGCTGGCGCATGACCGCCCACTCGTCGTCGTCGAGCGGCCCGGGCTTGTTGACGATCGACTTCGGCACGGCGATCTTGCCGACGTCGTGCAGCAGCGCGCCGAACTCGACGAGCCGGCGGTCGTCCTCGTCGAGCCCGAGCTCGTCGGCGATCTCGAGCGACAGCGCGATGACGCCGTAGCTGTGCTCGCCGGTGTACTCGTCGTCGGCGACGATGACCTCGCCGAGCAGGAACGCCGTGCCGCGATAGGCGGCCGACAGCTCGATCGCCTGGTCGATGCGCGCGGCGCGCTCGCGCGCGAAGACGCGCAGAAGCCCGGCCAGCGGCAGCACGAGCAGGAACGCCAGCGGCGCGTCCTGCGCGACGACGGCCGCCATGAAGCCGATCGGCGTCAGGAGGACGTCGACGAGGAACAGCAGAC
>CAVYAX010000022.1:0-23027 GCA_963766525.1 uncultured Actinomycetes bacterium | reverse complement strand
ACGCGGGCGAGCGCGACGCCCTGCTGGCGTCGTGGGCTGCGCGCGTCGGGCTCACGCCGGACCTGATCGAGCGCTTCCCGCACGAGGTCTCCGAAGGGCAGCTGCAGCGCGCATGCCTCGCCCGCGCGCTGGTCGTGCGGCCGCGCTACCTCATCTGCGACGAGCTGTCCTCGATGCTGGACGTGTCGCTGCAGGCAGCGCTGCTCGAGGCCATCGCGGCGGTTCAAGCGCAGCGCGAGCTCGGCGTGCTGCTCATCACGCACGACCGGATCCTGGCCGACACCTGGTGCGGCGAGGTCGTGGACATCCGCCGGCTCGGCGAGCACGCCGGCGAGGTGGCCAAGGCGCCTTGCGTCCGGTCCCCCGCGAGCTGGCGCGTTGCACGCTCTGCGCACTGGGCTCCGCGGGCGTTCCTAGCTATTCTGGCGCCATGGACAGCTTCGCGCTCAGCGAACGCTGGAACGGGTGGGAGAACCTCGGCGTCATGGTGCAGGCCGCGCGCGCCGCGGTCGAGGCGGGCCCGCTCGATCCGCTCGTGTGCGTGATCACCGTCGAGGGCGACGAGGAGGACGTCTCGCTCGACGACCTCGACGCCGTGGAGGTCCTTGCTTGCGGCGGGCGAGGATCCTATGGCGCTCGAGATCTACGTCGCGCACGTCGTCGAAGACGAGGCGAACGTCAGGATCGTCTACAACGGGCGCTGGCTGCAGCTCTACGGCGCGCGGCAGTGATTGGACGCGTGCGAAAGCGGCATACGACGCCGCGCAGGTCGAGCTCACGCTCGACTATGGGATCACGACGTTCAAGCTGCCAACGCTGCCGGCCGACACCGTCGATGAATGTGCGCAAGCGCGTTGGCGCCAAGGACCGCGATCCCGGTCGTCTCGGCGGCGACGAGCAGCCACCAAGGCCCGGCGTCTGAGCCGGCGCGCCGGGCCGCTCGCGCATCGGCGCTACGGGTCGGTCGGCAGCTCGTCGGGCCCCGGCGCGAACCACTCGGGGATGACGAGCGTGCCGTCGGGCGCGTCGGCGATGCCGTCCGGCGGCCAGCGCTGCGGGTACGGCGGCTGCTTCCAGACCCACTGCTCGCCGGCGTAGGCGTAATGGAAGCGGATCGACTTCAGCAGCGCTTTGCGGTGGTCCGGGCAGGCGTAGCGGCGGGGGCCGAGCAGGCCGCCGGCGTGCCAGACGAGCCACTTGCCGGGCATCGCGTCGATGAGCTCGCCGAAGAGATCCTCGCGCGTCGAAGCGCCGATGCTACGCCGCGTCTCATCGTCGGGAATCCTCCCGCAGATGTCGCAGCGAAACCAATAGCGCACCGGCATCGCTACAGCGTAGGCCCGATCGACCGGCGGCGCCAGCGCGACCGAGATCGCGAGGCGCCGGGCCGATCGCGGCGCGTCAGGCGTCCTGTTGCGGCGTGGGACTCGCGAAGTCGGGCGCCGGTAACGATTCCTCGTACTCCTGAATCGAGGAGTAGGCCGGGTCGGCATCGCCGGGGACCGCGACGGCCGGGGCGTCGGCCGGCATCGCGGCGGGCGGATGCTCCGTGTCGCCCTCGGGCTGCGCGGCGGCCGCGGGGGCCGCGTCGGCCTGCGTGCCGGGTGCCTCGTCGGCGTCCTCGTTGCGGCCCAGGATCCTTGACAGCTTGACCATTGCTTCAGCACCTCCATCATCGTTGAGATGAAGGCCGTACCCGGGTGCGGCCCCAGGTAGTGCGCGCCGGCTGCCGCCGAGCCCGGCCCCGGCCGCACAGCGCCGCGAGCCGGTTGCCCGGCATCATCCCGACGCGTGGCCGTGGCGTCCGTGGCCCGCGGGCGGGACGCCGCCTACGCGCCCCCCGGCTGTTTCCACCGCCAATGATCGCCTTGAGCTTTGCTTACCAGTGCGGTCCTCTTGGCGCTCCATTGATCCCCGGCAACGGTTGCCAGCAAAGCCCGCACATATGGCCAACGTGACAGCCCGTCGGCTAGGGCCTTCGCCACTCGCCGGACCGAGCTTCCCAATTGCGACGGTAGAACGGACCGAGCAGCTCTTCATAGTGCGCGATCGAGCCGAACGATCCGCAACGCCTCCTGAGCAGGGCCAGGTGCAACAGGCGGGCGCCGACTTGGGTCGGACGAGAGCGCCGGACGGGTAGAGGCTCGCGGTCCATCCGACGCAATGCTACGCACCGCGCGCATTTGTCTTGCCGACGAGCTTGACAGTAGGCACGCAGAGCGGGTGCGACGGATCCTGCAGGTCCACGGCGGACCGGATCCGCAGCACGTCACCGTCGCGCGCCGGCGCCGCGCCGAGCGCCTCGCCGAGGCGCGGATCGACGAGCTGCTCGCGCTCTGGCGGGCGGGGACGAACGCGCGCGGCGTCGCGGACGCGCTCGGCTTGCAGGGCACCCGTGCCGGACCGTGATCGAGCGCTCCGCCACCGATCTCGACCGTGCGGCTCGCAGCGCGCACATGTCCAGCGCGCGTGGCGCGGAGGTCTACACCGACCGCGACATCGCGGACGCGCTGAGGTCCGTGGCAAGGCGCATGGGCCGCGTCCCGTCGTCGGTTCTCGCCTACCAGCGCTTCGCCGCTGGCGGTGGCGACGTGCCGTCGGCGACGACGATCCGCAATCGACTGGGCCGGTGGAGCCCGTGCACGGCGAGGCTCACCGCGAAGCGCGAGCTTTGCTCAGCTGGTTCAGGTCCGGGCGCGGTCAGCCGCGAACGCGCTCGTCAACGCGTAGCGCCGTGGTACGTCGTCGCCGCATGACGATGGATCAGAACGCGCCGAAAGGGGGGCGCAGGCTCGCACTCGCCGATGGCTGTGGCTGCGGCTGCTCGGATGGGCGTGCGCCGGCGCCGGCTTCACCTTGGCCTCCTGCGGCGGCGACGGCGAGGGCGCAAACGGCAGGCCGACGGCCGGCCCGGCGGGCAACCGGGTGACCATCCAGAACTGCGGACGCAAGCCCACGTTCGAAAGGCGCCCCAGCCGTGCGGTGCTGTCCTACCACCCGATGGCGGAGATCTTCGTCGGCTTGGGACTCACCCACCGCGCTGTCGGACGAGCGGGCTAGGAGCTCGAGGCCGCCGGCATCCAGGTCGACACCGTGCAATATGGCGGCGATGCGCCGCTGTCGCAGACCTACCGGACGATCTCGGGACCTCGGCAAGATCTTCCGCGTCAGCGACCGCGACGGCGAGGATCGCGCAGATGCGCAACAGATCGCTGACGTGGAGGCAGCCGTCGCCGACGAGCCGCCGGTCCGGTTCTTCGCCTGTTTCCGCGGTGAGGGTCCGCTCTGCACGCTCGGCGCCGCGAGCGGCCTCCCCAACCAGCTGTTCAGCTCGCCGGCGGCAAGAACGCCCTGGCCCACAGATGCGTTCCCGAAGGTCGGGCTCGAGTCCGTCGCCGGAGCCGACGTCGACGCGTACATCATCAACACCAGCACCGACGAGCTCGAGCAGGCGCTCTACACGTCGTTTCCGAACCTGGAGGCGACGAAGGACAAGCGCTACGCCGCGTTCAACTTCACCTTCAGCGTGCAAGGCTGGCGCAACGCCCAGACGGTCGAGGATCTGGCCCCGCAGCTTCATCCCGGCGCCTTCGACGAATAGGGGGCGTCCCTCCGGGCGGGCGTCAGTCGTCGGCGTGTGACACGTGCTGCAGGGTGACGTCCATGAGCAGCCTGATGTGCGCGTCGGCGAGCGCGTAGTAGACGATGCGGCCCTCGCGGCGGTTGCGCACGGCACGCTGTGCGCGCAGGATCCGCAGGTGCTGGGAGGTCGCGGTCTCCGACAGGCCGACGCTCGCGGCCAGGTCGCAGACGCACAGCTCGCCCGCCTCGAGCAGGGCGGAGACGATCTTGATGCGCGCCGGCTCGGACAGCACGCGGAACGTCGCGGCGAGCTCGTCTGCGATCTCCGGAGCCGGCAACCGCTCGCGGACTGCGGCGACACGCTGCGGGTTCACGAGCCGCGTCAGGCAGCGATCGAGCGGTACCGCCTCCTCTGCCGCGGTGCGGTCGTCGTTGTCGGCGGTGTCGCTCATCGCGACATCGAGTCTACGCCGGCGGTGTCGGGCCTTGAGGTGGGGTGGTCGTCGGCGCGTCGTGGTCGTCGTGGCAGCAGTGGTCGTGGTCGCGATCATCGTCGTGGTCGTGCTCGTCGTGCTCTTGTCCATGTTCGTGATCGTGCGGCGCTTCGTGCTTGTGACGCGCCCCGCCGCGCGCCGGCGCGGTGAGGATCGGCAGCCCGCGTGAGCGACCGCGCGGCGTGCCGACGATGAGGCGCAGCCCATTTGCCACCACGACCAGCGACGCGCCGACGTCGCTCGCCACGGCCGCCCACAGCGGGAGGCTGCCGGCGGCGAGCAGGCCGAGCGCGGCGAGCTTCGTGGCCAGCGCGAACGCGATGTTCTGGCGGACGATCGTCCGGGTCCAGCGCGCGAGGCCGATCAGCTCGGCGACCTTGCGCGGGTCGTCGCCCATCAGCGCGACGTCCGCGACCTCGATCGCGGTGTCGCTGCCCGCGCTGCCCATCGCGATGCCGAGGTCCGCGGCGGCGAGCGCCGGGGCGTCGTTGACGCCGTCGCCCACCATCGCCGTGCCCGCGCCGAGCTCCTCGAGCGCGCGCGCCTTGTCGTGCGGCAGCAGCTGGGCACGCACCTCGGCGACGCCGAGGCGGCGCGCGATCGTCTCGGCGACGACGCTGTTGTCGCCCGTCAGCAGGGCCGTTCGCCGGATGCCGAGGCGGCCAAGCAGCGCGATGGCCTCGGCGGCCTCCGGGCGCGGATCGTCGGCGAGCGCCAGCGCGCCGATCGGCTCGCCGTCGCAGATCACGAGGACGGCGGTTCGCCCGCCGGTCGCGAGGCGCTCCAGCGCACCGCTGGCCTGAGCGGGTGGCTCGTCGATGCCCAGCATGCGGGGGCTGCCGACCGCGACCTCGTGATCGCCGACGCGCCCGCGCGCGCCGAGGCCCGTGAGCGCCTGGAAGTCCTGGAGCGGCGCGGGCTCGATGCCGCGTGCGGTTGCCGCGGCGACGATCGCGCGGGCGAGCGGGTGCTCGGATCCTCGCTCGACGGCGGCCGCCAGCCGCAGCACCTCGTGCTCGGAGACCGAGAACGCCTCGACCGCCGTCACCTGCGGTCGCCCGAGCGTCAGCGTGCCCGTCTTGTCGAAGGCGACGGCCTGGATGGTCGCGGCACGCTCGAGGTGCGCGCCGCCCTTGATCAGTACGCCGGCAGCCGCCGCGCGCCCGAGCGCCGAGACGATCGACACCGGCGTCGACAGGACGAGCGCGCACGGGCACGCGATGATCAGCAGCGCGAGCGCGGCGTAGAAGGCATCGGCGAAGGCGATCCCGAGCACCAGCGGCGCGAGCCCGGCGACGAGCGCCGCGGCGACGATCACCAGCGGCGTGTACACGCGCGCGAACGCGTCGACCCACCGCTCGGACGGCGCCTTGCGCGCCTGTGCCTCGGACACGAGCCTGGCGATCTTGGCCACCGTGCTGTCGCCCGGCGCCGTGTCCGCCCGCACGATCAGCAGGCCCTGCGCGTTCAGCGTGCCGGCGAAGACGCCATCGCCGGGGGCCTTGTCGACCGGCGTCGACTCGCCGGTCACCGCCGCCTCGTCGACGGCCGATATACCCTCGAGCACGGTGCCGTCGGCGGGCAGGCGCTCGCCGGGGCGCACGACGACCTCGTCGCCCACCTGCAACTGCGACGCGTCGACGTCGACCTCCTCGACGCCGCCGGTACCGGCACGCCGTACCCGCGCGGTCGCGGGCGTGAGCGCGACGAGGCTGCCGAGCTCGCGCCGCGCGCGGTCGGCCGCGCGGCGCTCGAGCAGCTCTCCGATCGAGAACAGGACGACGACGAGCGCCGCCTCCGTCCAGGCGCCGATCGCGATCGCGCCCAGCGCGGCGGTCGTCATCAGCAGCTTGATGTCGGCGCGATGCGTCGCGCGCAGCGCGGCGAAGCCCGATCGCGCGATCGGGGCGCCGCCCACCCCGATCGCCAAGGCGTAGAGGATCTGCGCGACGAGGCCTCGTCCAAGTGCCAGATCCGCTGCGATCCCAAGCGCCATCAGGCCGGCGGCGCCCGCTGTGACGACCTGCGTCCGCGGCCAGCGCGATGCGCCCGCGTCCGCGCCACCGGCGCCCGGCACGGCGTAGCCGAGCGCGCGCACGCTGGACGCGATGCGCAGCGGGTCCACGACGGCAGGCCGGTACTCGACCCGTAGCCGCGCGCCCGCGAAGCTCACGGACGCGAACGTCACGCCGTCGATGCGGCCCACCGCACGTTCGATCGTCTGCGCGCAGCTTCCGCAGTCCATGCCGCCGATCTCGAGTACCTGATGGCCGAAGTCGCGCTCGAACTGCAGCGCGGCAAGGGCCGTCGCCTCGCCCATGCACTCCCGCGAGCACAGGCCGGGGTCGTAGCGGACGACCAGTCCGCGCCCGTCGCCGCTCACGTGGACCGCGTCGATCCCGTGGTGGCCTTGCAGTATCGCTTCCAGACGGGTCGCGCACGCATCGCAATCGCTTACGCCGTCCAGGGGGAGCTCGATCGACTGCACGCCGCTCATCGCATCGAACCGGGGTGTCGTCGTAAGCTGCTCATCTGCGCAGATACAAAGATATACCCAGTTGATCGGCGGGCGCCGCGCGCCCTGAGCCCGCGCTGACCGCGTGCCGGCCCGTGTGCGCAGTCCGCGCTCGGGATCTCAGAAGGCTTCGGGGTGAAACGCCTCGGCGAGCTTCGCGACCGCCGCGAAGTTGCGGATCCCGGGGCTGCCGTCGACGTTCCTGAGCGCAACGACGCGGCGTTCCTTGCTGGCCGGGGCGTCCGGGAACATCTTGATGAGCAGCGCCTCCTTCTCGTTGGCCGTCGGGCCGGGCTTGTAGTTGTTCGTGATCCAGACGGCGGGCTTGGCGACGGCGACCTCCTCGACGCTGACCTCCGGGAACGAGGTGTCGGCGCCGGCGAAGACGTTCTCGCCCCCGGCGCGCGCGATGAGGTCCGAGCCGAGCGCCTTGCCGTAGACGAACAGCGGTCCTTCGCCGCTGTCGTACCAGACGGCCTTGACCGCGGGCTCGCCCTCGACACCGGACTCGATCGCTGCGAGCTCGGACCGCAGGCGCTCCGTCAGCTTCGTGGCCCGGTCCTGGACGTCGAAGATCTTGCCGAGCGTCTCGAGGTCCGACAGCACGAGCTCGAGCGTGGCGACGGTCTCGGGCGTGCACTGCGCGCTCATCACGTAGACGTCGGCGTCCGCGGCCTCGATCTCCTTGCGGGTGGCGAAGCCCTCGGCCGCGTCGAACTCCCTGCCCGGCAGTCGCGCGAAGACGAAATCGGGCCGGCTGGTAAGAAGGATCTCCTTCGTCGGGGCCGTGAAGGAACCGGACAGCTGAGGGATCGCCGCAGCCGCTGTGGCCTGGTCGGGCAGCGCGGGCTCCTCGAGCTTGGAGCGGCCGACGATGCGGTCTTGCAGGCCCAGCGCGAGCAGCGTCTCGAGCGTCGTCTGGTAGTACGTGACGACTCGCTGCGGCGCTTTGTCGAACGTGATCGAGCGGCCGCAGTTGCGGATCGTCAGCGGATAGGTCGTGCGCGCGGCGGCACTGCTCGCCGATGGCTGGCTGGCACGGTCGCCGGAGTCCTCGTCGTCGCTGCCACACGCGGCAAGCGCAAGCGTCGCCGTCAGCATCGCGCACGTCAACGCGGTCAGCGACCGGCGGTGCCGTCGCGGCGGGAGCTTGGGGCAGTTCATCGGGACTCCTTCACGCATCGGGACGCGGCGGCTGTAGCGCCAACCGGGAGCAACCTATTGCGGCCTCTTCGCAAATGCAACGAGACTGGGGAAGTTCTTGAGACAGCCCAGCAATATCCTTCGGGTCGCTATATGCTCGGCTCGTGATCAGCCGGAAGCTCACCGCGCTGGCAGACGGAGGGTGGCGGCGGATCGCCGTGAGCATCCTGCTCGGCCTCCTGGTGACCGCCACGTACGCCGCGCAAGGCTTCGCGCTCGCGAAGATCCTCACCGACGTCTTCGCAGGCAGCGAATGGAGCGCGATCCTGCCGATGGTCGCGGCGGTCGCGGCGCTACAGGCCGTGCGGGCCGCGCTCATCTGGGCACGCGAGATCAACGGGATCATGATCGCCGGGGCCGTCAAGCAGCGGGTGCGCGACCGGCTCTACCGGCGGCTGCTCGATCTCGGGCCCGGCTACACGACCGGCACGCGCACCGGTGAGGCGCAGTCGACGATCGTCGACGCCGTCGAGTCGCTCGAGAAGTACTACTCGAGCTTCCTGCCCCAGTTCGCCGTGACCGTGATCGGCGGGACGCTGCTGGCGGCGTACGTCACGAGCGTCGACGCGGTCGTGGGCGCGATCGTCGCCTGCGGAGCGGTGCTCGTCCTCGCCTCGCTGATCGGGTCGCGCTACGTCATGCGCGCGGCGATGAAGCGCTGGTTTCACGACTACAAAACCCTGTACGCGGAGTCGCTGGACGCCGTGCAGGGCATGACGACGCTCAAGGCGTTCAACGCGCACGAGCGCCGCCGCGAAGCGCTGCACGTCGAGGGCGACCGGTTCGCCAAGTCGTCGATCGGGCTGATGGTCGCGGCGAGCATCCCGTACGGCCTGGTCGGCCTGGCCGCGAGCGCCGGCATCGCCCTGTCGGCCGGCGTCGGGGCGATGCGCCTGGCCGGCGGGCATCTCAGCGTCTCGGAGCTGTTCATCCTCCTGCTGCTGGCGCGCGAGTGCTTCCGGCCGCTGACCGACCTGCAGAACGCGTTTCATTTCGCGTACATGGCGCCCGCGGCGGCGGAGGGAATCTTCACGCTGCTCGACGCGCGACCCGTCCTGCGCGAGCGGGCCGGCCGCGCGCCGATCGGCGAGCGCGGGTTCGTCGCGTCGATCGCCTTCGACGACGTCACGTTCCGCTACCGCCCCGACGGCGCCCCGGCGCTTGACGGCCTGACGTTCGCGGTCGCGCCCGGCGAGACCGTCGCCCTGGTCGGGCGGTCCGGCGCCGGAAAGACGACGATCGTGTCGCTCCTGCTGCGCTTCTTCGACACCGACTCGGGAACAGTGCTGGTCGGCGGCAGCGACGTCCGCGGCATGCCGGTCGAAGATCTACGCGGCCGGATCGCCGTCGTCGCGCAGGACACGTTCCTGTTTCACGCGAGCGTGGCCGAGAACATGCGCGTGGCGAGACCCGGCGCCTCGCCGGCCGAGCTCGAACGCGCGGCGCGCGCCGCGCGGGCCCACGACTTCATCGCCGCGCTGCCCGACGGCTACGACACGGTGATCGGCGAGCGTGGGCTGAAGCTGTCGGGTGGCGAGCGCCAGCGCCTGTCGGTCGCGCGTGCGCTGCTCAAGGACGCCCCGATCCTCGTGCTCGACGAGGCGACGTCGAGCGTCGACGCCGCCAGCGAGGGTGCCATCCAGGCCGCGCTCGACGCGCTCACCGCCGGCCGGACCACGCTGGTCATCGCCCACCGCCTGTCGACGGTGCGAAACGCCGACCGCATCATCGTGCTCGATCGCGGACGGCCGGTCGAGAGCGGCGTCCCCGCCGAGCTCCTGGGCCAGTCCGGCGCCTACGCTCGTCTCGTCGCGGCGCAGGGCGGCCGGTCGTGAGCGCCGTGGCCGGCGCGGCGGTCGCGGACGCGCCGCGTCGCCGCGGCCTGTGGTCGCGGCTGCGGCCGCTCGTGAGCCTGCTCGGCCGCCACCGCCGGATGCTGTGGTGGGCGATCCTGTCGGGTGCGCTGAACCACCTCATCGCGATCGCGAGCGCGGTGACGGGCGCGTACATCGTCGCGCGCGCGGCGACCGGCGCGAGCACCGACGAGCTGCAGCCGCTGCTGATCGTGCTCGTCGCGCTGATCGTGCCGCAGGCGATCACGCCCTGGCTGGAGTCGTTCTTCGCCCACATCATGGCCTTCCGGGTGCTCGTCGACATCCGCGACCGAGTCCACGAGGCCTTCGCCCGGCTCGCGCCCGGCTACCTGCTCAACCGCCGCACGGGCGATCTCGGCAGCACCGTGATCGGCGACGTCGAGGTGCTCGAGCTGTTCTTCGCGCACACGCTCAGCCCGCTCGTCGTCGCGATCGTCGTCCCGTTCGCCGCGACCGTCGCGCTGCTCTTCTTCCATTGGTCGCTGCCGCTCGTGCTGATCCCGGCGCTCGTCATGGTGGCAACGGTCCCGTCGTGGCTGCAGGGCCGCGCCGAGGTGCAGGGCCGCGAGGTGCGCGATCGTACGGGCGAGGTCGGAGCCGAGGTCGTCGATAGCGTCCAAGGCCTGCGCGAGGTCGTGAGCTTCGGCGCCGGAGAGCGCGTGCTGAACCGGCTGCGCGACGCCGGGCGCTCACTGCATCGCGCCCAGCTCGCGCACGGCCGCCGTTCGGGGGTCGAGCGCGCGGGCGTCGACGTCATCATCACGATCGGGATGCTGGCCGTGCTCGTCGTGTCGGCCGGGCTCGCGACGTCGGGTCACCTCGACATCGAGCTGTTCCCGCCGGCGGTCGTGCTCGCCGCGCTGACGTTTAACTCGGTGACGACGCTCGTCGACAACATCCGCGACCTCAACCTCGTCGCGGCCGCGGCGGAGCGGGTGGCGGCGGTGCTCGACGCACCGACGCCGGTCCCCGACGATGTGATCGAGGCGCCTGCCGGCCCGATCGAGCCTCGCATTCGCTTCGACGGCGTCTCGTTTCGCTACGGGCCGCAGCTGCCCGACGCGGTGCACGCCGCGAGCTTCGAGGTCGCTCCGGGCGAGACGGTGGCGCTCGTCGGGCACTCGGGTGCGGGCAAGTCCACCGCGGCCCACCTGCTGTTGCGCTTCTGGGACGTCACCGACGGGTCGATCAGCGTCGGCGGACACGACCTGCGTGAGCTCCCCCAGCACACGCTGCGCGAGCTCGTGACGTTCGTCCCCCAGGACACCTACCTGTTTCACAGCTCGGTCGCCGACAACATCCGGCTGGGGCGACCCGACGCCACGGACGAGCAGGTGCGCCGCGCCGCCTCCCAGGCGCTCGCCGACGAGTTCATCGACGGGCTGCCCGAGGGGTATGAGACGACCGTCGGCGAGCGTGGCTCGAAGCTGTCGGGCGGACAGCGCCAGCGCATCGCGCTCGCGCGGGCGGTGCTGAAGGATAGCCCGATCCTCGTCATGGACGAGCCGGTGTCGAACCTCGACGCCGAGAGCGAGCAGGAGCTGACCGCTGCGATGGCGCAGGCGCGCGAGGGACGTACCGTGCTCGTGATCGCGCACCGCCTCTCGACGATCCGCACTGCCGACCGCGTCGTCGTGCTGAGCGGCGGGCGCGTGGCCGAGGTCGGCAAGCACGACGACCTCGTCGCCGCCGGCGGCACCTATGCGAGCCTCATCGCCGACCAGGGTCCGGGAGCGCGATGACGGCCCGGACCGCGGTCAGGACGGTGTCCGGCGAGCCCCTGGGCTGGCCGAATGCCCGGGCCGTGGAGGACCTCGCCCGCCACCAGCATCCCGACGCGTTCGGCGGCGGCGCATCGCCCGCCGCGGGCGAGTAGGTCCCGGGTCGATGCAAGCCGCGGGCACCGTCGCCGCACGGACGGCGGCGGGGCGGGGGCGCGCCGCGCGACGGGCCTCGCGGGCGCGCTACTCGGTCCTACTCGCAGGGCTCGCAGTGGTCGTCGTGTTGAGCGTGCTCCTGGCGACGAGCCTGGGACCCGTGGCGGTGCCGCTGTGGGAGACGTGGCGGATCGTTTTCCACCACGTGCTGCCGGGCGCGGTCAGCGCACCGGCCGACTCCGTGCAGGACCAGATCATCTGGGACTTCCGCCTGCCACGCGCGTTGCTCGGCGTGGTCGTGGGTGCCGGGCTCGCGCTCGTGGGGTGCGCGCTGCAGGCGGCTGTGCGCAACCCGCTCGCGGATCCGTATCTCCTGGGGGTCTCGTCGGGCGCGGCGCTCGGTGCCGTGATCGTGCTCGTGCTCGGCTCGTCGGCGCTGGGCGGGCTGTCGCTGTCGGGCGCGGCGTTCGCCGGCGCGCTCCTCGCGATGGGTCTCGTGTATGTGCTGGCGCGGCGCCATGGCCGCATCAGCCCGCTGCGTCTTGTGCTCGCCGGCGTCGCGCTCGCCTACCTCTTCCAAGCCCTGTACAGCTTCCTGCTGATCAAGAGCGAGCCGATGGCGGCGCAGGGCGTGCTGTTCTGGCTGCTGGGCAGCCTGGGTAGCGCGCGCTGGCCGGACCTGGGGCTGCCAGCGGCGGCGCTGCTCGCCGGCAGCGTGTTCCTGCTCCTGCAGGCGCGCTCGCTCAATTCGCTGCTGGCCGGCGAGGAGACCGCGGTGTCGCTGGGGCTCAACGTCAACCGCTTTCGCGTGCAGCTGCTCGTCGTCACGTCGCTGCTCGTCGGCGTGATGGTCGCCGTCAGCGGCGCGATCGCGTTCGTCGGGCTGATCGTCCCGCACCTGTGCCGGCTCGTCGTCGGCTCCGATCACCGGCGCCTGCTACCCGTGGCGGCGCTCGTCGGCGCGGCGTTCCTGGTCCTTGTCGATCTGGCCGCGCGAACGGTCGACCAGCCATCCGAGCTGCCGCTGACGATCGTCACGGCGATCGTCGGCGTGCCGTTCTTCTTGTGGCTCTTGCGTCGCCACGACCGCAGCCGCGAGGGGCTGCTCGGATGAGGCTGACCGTCGAGGGCGTCACCGTGAACGCTCGACCAGGCGACGATCCTCACGGATGTCGGCATCGTCGCGGAGCCGGGCGAGTTCGTCGGGCTGGTGGGCCCGAACGGCAGCGGGAAGTCGACGCTCCTGCGCACGATCTACCGCGCGCTGCGGCCGGTCGCGGGCGCGGTCCTCGTTGGCGGCGACGACGCCTGGGCGCTGTCGGCGCGGGCGTCGGCGCAACGCACGGCGGTCGTCGTGCAGGAGGGCATCTCGGAGTTCGACTTCACGGTGTTCGACGTGGTCGCGATGGGCCGCAACCCGCACAAGGGGCCGCTGGATCGCGAGACCGAGCGCGACGAGCACGTGTGCTTTGACGCGCTCGCGCGCGTCGGAATGGACGACTTCGCCGAGCGCGACTTCGCGACGCTGTCGGGCGGCGAGAAGCAGCGTGTGCACGTCGCGCGAGCGATCGCGCAGGAGTCGCACCTGCTCGTGCTCGACGAGCCGACCAACCACCTCGACATCCGCTTTCAGCTCGAGCTGCTGGACCTCGTCCGCGGCCTCGGGGTGACGACGATCGCGGCGATGCACGACCTCGCGCTCGCGGCCGGCCATTGCGACCGCCTCTACGTGCTCGACGCGGGGACCGTCGTTGCCGCCGGGCGCCCCGACGACGTGCTGACCGCCGAGCTCGTGGCGCGGGTGTTCGGCGTGCGACTGCGCGGCTGGGTCGACGCGGAGACGGGCAGGACGCGGCTGGGCTTCGACAGGCTCGCTCGTGCGGAGCACCCGGTTGCGCTGGCCACCGGCGCGACCACCGGACCGCGCCCCGATCGCGAGGAGGGATCGCGACCATGAACGCTCGCGGATGGATGGAGCGCAAGGCGCTATTGGGCGAACGTGCCGACCGCTCTGGCGTAGGGCGCGGCCGCCAATTCGGGCCGCGGGGTCGGCACCGCGGCGTTCCTGCCGCAGAGCGCGTTTCGGGATCCAGCAGGTAGGTTGCAATGCAGATCTCGAACGGGTTGAATCTGCGAGCAAGTCGCAGTGCCGACCGCGAGGCCGCCGACGCCTTGTGCTCGGTGGGACCCGGCAGATGCTCGACGCACATCCAAGGAGACCAGCATGCCTGTCATCGCGATGCACATCCCAGATGGATTTCTCGGCGGTGGCGTCGCGACGCTGCTCTGGCTGCTCGCGATCCTTGCCGTCGCCAACGGCCTACGGGTTGCGAACGCGGAGCTCGACGAAGCGCGGGTTCCGCTGCTCGGCGTACTCGCGGCCTTCATCTTCGCCGTCCAGATGCTGAACTTCCCCGTGGCCGGTGGTACGAGCGGGCACCTGCTCGGAGCAACGCTGGCGGCCGTCTTGCTCGGGCCCTGGATTGCCTGCCTCGTGATGGCGGTGGTGCTCACGACGCAATGCTTCGCCTTCGCGGATGGTGGCGTTAGCGCGCTCGGAGCGAACATCGTGAACATGGGCGTCCTTGGAGCGCTGCTCGCCGGCTACCTCATCAAGGTCCTCATGCCAATGCTGCCGAAGTCACGCGGAGCATTTCTCGGTGCGGTCGGAGTGACGGCGTGGCTTGCGGTCATGGTCGGGGCCACGGCCACGAGCCTCGAGCTCGCGATCTCCGGCACGGTCCCGGTCGGGACCGTGCTTCCGGCCATGCTCGGTGTCCACGCGCTGATCGCCATCGGCGAAGCCGTGATCACCGTGGCCGCTATCAGCGCGGTGCTGGTCTCCCGACCGGATCTCATCGCGCTGGGGCGATTCGAAGAGATGCCGGCCGGGGCGAACGCGGCGGCTGCGAGGAGCGCATCATGAAGCTCTCGATGAAGGTCTTCGTGATCGTCGGGCTCGCGGTTGCCGTCGGGCTCGGCACCGCGGTCTCGCCGTACGCCTCGTCGTCCCCCGACGGGCTCGAGAAAGTGGCGGAGAAGAAGTCGTTCATCGACGACGGCAAGCTGCACTCGATCCAGGAGGACGCCCCGATCCCCGACTACGCCTTCCCGGGCATCGACAACCCGCGCATGGCCACTGGAGTCGCCGGATTCGTCGGCGTGCTGCTCGTCTTCGCGCTCGGCTACGGATTGGCGTACGCGGTGCGCCGACGGGAATCGCCGCGGTCCGATGCCGCGGCGACCTGAGCGCCGGACGGCGTGAGCGGGTTCTGCAACCACTCGCTCGAGCTCACCGGGCTGGCGGGTAATCCGGAAAGCCGCGTTCACCGGCTCGATCCGCGTGCCAAGGTCGTCGGCCTGCTGTCTCTCACGATCGTCGCCGTCTCTGCGCCGCTCGAACTCTGGCCGGTGTACCTCGTCTGCGCGGCGATCCAGGTGGCATACGCCGCCGCTGCCCGGGTGGGACCGCGCGATATCTGGCGGCGCGTGCGGGTCGTGCTGCCATTCGTGCTCGTCCTCGGCGCGCTCGTGCCGTTCGTGCGCACGGGCGGTGACACGTACGACCTCGGCCTGCTGACCGCCCATCAGGCGGGGCTCGAGGTCTGCCTGGCGGTTAGCGCGAAGGCGATCATCGGTACGCTCAGCGCCGCGTTGCTCGGGACGACCACGACGTTTCCGCAGGTGCTGCGCGCGCTTGAGGCCTTGCGCGCCCCGCGGCTGTTCGTGCTCATCGCGGCGTTCATGTACCGCTACCTGTTCGTCATCGTGGAGGAGACCGGGCGCATGCGATCGGCGCTCGCGTCGCGTGGCTATGACCCCCGCCACTCGCTGCAGGCCGGCCCGATGGGACGGATGGCCACCGCGATGTTCCTGCGCACCTACAGTCGCGGCGAGCGTGTCTACAAGGCGATGCTCGCGCGTGGGTACGACGGAGCGATGCCGCATCTCGTCCCGCTGTCGTTCGGTCGGACCGACCTCGTGTTCGTCGCCAGCATCCTGACGCTGATCCTCTCGGTTCGGATCGCCGGGGCTGCCGCGTGACCTGCGTCGTCCACGCGCGCGGCCTGCGCTACCGCTATCCCGGCCACGACGAGGCGCTGTGCGGGGTCGATCTACGCATCGAGCACGGCGAGCGCGTCGCGTTGCTCGGACCCAACGGGGCCGGCAAGACGACGTTCATGATGCATCTCAACGGGCTCATGACGGGCGAGGGCGAGCTCGAGGTTGCCGGGCTGACCGTCGGCAAGAGCACGCTGAAGGAACTGCGCTCGCGGGTGGGCGTCGTCTTCCAAGACCCCAACGACCAGCTGTTCATGCCGACGGTGCGCGAGGACGTCGCGTTCGGGCCGCTGAACATGGGGCTCGATCGCGCCGCGGTGGAGGAGCGCGTTGCCGTTGCGCTCGGGAAGGTACGGATGATGCACGTCGTGGACCGGGCGCCGTACCAGCTCTCGGGCGGCGAGGCCCGGCGTGTCGCGATTGCCACCGTGCTCGCGATGGAGCCCAGGCTGCTGGTGCTCGACGAGCCCTCGGCGAACCTCGACCCGCGCGCGCGGCGTGAGCTGCTCGAGGTGCTGGAGACGATCGATCGCACGATGCTCGTCACGACGCACGACCTCCCGCTGGCCGCGGAGCTGTGCGAACGCGCGGTGATCCTCGCCGCTGGCCGGATCGTCGGCGACGGCCCCTGCCACGAGATTCTCGGTGACCACGAGCTGCTCGCGGCGCACGACCTGGAGCTTCCGGCCGGCTTCGAGCTCAGGGCGATCCGGCGGCGATCGCGACCCGTCAGCGCAACTTCGGTCGCGGTCGGAGGCTTCTGAGGCACACAGGTCGCGACCGGCGCCCGCGGCCCGGGCTGGTCGCGCGTCGGGGCGGGCGCAGCGCCTGCGCCCCGACGGCGGGCGGCTCAGGCGTGATCGTGCTCGTGAACGTCCTCGAGGCCGGCTTCGTGCACGTGCGGGTGCGCGTGGGCATCGCCGTCGTGCTCGTGGTCGTGCTCGTGCTCGACGTGCTCGTGGTCGTGCCCGGTGTGGGCGTGTGTGTGGGTCTCGCCGTCGTGCTCGTGCTCGTGGGCGTGGGGTGCGTCGTGTGTGTGCTCGGTCATGCCGCTCCTTCGATCGTTGTTGTCGTGTGTGCGTCGATGGGGTCCGCGGGCGTGTCGGCCGCGCCGTGGCGGAGATGCTCGATGTGGCGCAGAGCCTCGTCGAGCAGCGTCGCTACGTGCGAGTCGTACAGCCCGTAGATCACGTGCCGGCCGCTGCGGCTGCCGGTGACCAAATCGAGGTCGCGCAGGATGCGCAGCTGGTGTGACACGGCCGGTTGCTCCATGTCCACGGCGATGGCGAGATCGCCGACGGTGCACGGCGCCTCGCGCAGGCGCGCGAGGATGCGAACGCGGCTCGGCGTGGCGAGCGCGCTCATCACGCGGGCTACGTGGCGCGCGTCCTCTGCGCTGACCGGTGTGCTGGAGCTGACGCCGTGTGCGAATCCCATCTGCGTGCATGCTTACATGCACATTCGCGCATGTCAACCGCACTCGGTGCCGTGCCCGGCCTCGACCCCCCGTGGGTCGGGCAGCCGCGCCGTCCCGCAACCTACGCGGTCATGGTGATCCGCGTACCCGTGAGGCGGCCGGCAGCACGCGCGGGCACCGAGGCGGGTCAGCGCCTGGCGCCGTTGGTGCGCTTGGACCGGCCCTTCTGCTTGCGCGCGCAGCGGGGGCACAGCCCGACGATCGGGAAATGCGAAAAGCGCGCCTCGAAGCCCGACAGATCGCGGACGGCGTCGCGCACGCCGTCCAGCGACGAGGGGTCGACCGCCTCGAGCGCGCCACAGGACTCGCACGCGAGGTACTCGTGGTCCGCGAGCCCCTCGAGGACGTAGCGCCCGGGGCCATGACCGGCGTGGAAATGGCGCACCAGGCCAAGCTCGCCCAGCGTCTCGAGGTTGCGATACACGGACGCGATGTCGGACTGCGTCATGCGGCCGCCGAGGCCGTCGGCGATCTCGTCGGCCGAGATCGGCTTGCGCGCGGCCAGCAGCGCCTCGAGCACGAGTCGCCGCGCGGAGGTCGCGCGCAGGCCGCCGCCGCGCACGACCTTGATCGCCTCTTCGAGGTCGGCGACCACGACGGGCTGCCTGTCCGGTGAAACCGTCACTCGCAACGCTCCCTGTCCATGCCGGCTTCCAAGCTAGCGACGAGAGCGGCGGTACGCAAGACCTCAGTCTTGGGGAGGAGGCCCGAGCAGCGCGCCGACGATGCCGACGCCCAGCAGGGCGAGCACGAGCAGCGACACGATCGTCAGCACGTTGACGCCGCCGGAGATCACGGCGACCACGGTGAGCGTGGCCAGGATCGCGATGAACAGGAGCGCCGACCCGAGGATCGTCGGCGCGAACCATTAGTAGACGGGGTACTTCGGCGGCGGGCTGTAGTCCTTCGTGCGGCTCGCGAAGAGCTTGATCGCCGCCAGCCCGAAGACGAACCCGCCGATGTGCGCGAAGTACGCGACCCCGCCCCCGCCACCCGTCGGGTTGCCGAGCCCGTAGACGCCGAATGCGACCTGCTGCAAGAACCAGAACCCGAGGATCAGCATCGCCGGCAGCTCGAGGATCGTGAAGAAGAAGATGATGAAGATGATCGTGACGACCCGTGCACTTCGGATACAGCAGGATGTAGCCGCCGAGCACCGCCGCGACCGCACCCGAGGCGCCGATCGTCGGCACCGCCGAGCTCGGCTCGATCGCGATCTGCGCGCCGATCGCCGCGAGGCCGCCGAGCAGGTAGAAGGCGACGAACTTCACGCGGCCCATCGCGTCCTCGACGTTGTTGCCGAAGATCCAGAGGAACAGCATGTTGCCGCCGAGGTGGAGGATGCTGCCGTGCATGAACATCGACGAGAAAGCGTCACCCACCGCGGCGGCTGACTGGAGCGAAGGACCTCGGCCGCGAGCTCGGTCAGCCGGCCCGCAGGCGTCGCTGGCTGGCGTCGGCGCACTGTCACCGAGGTTCGTGACCTCGAACGGGATCGCTCCCCAATCGACGAGATGCCTCGTCCGGCCCGCCGAGATCCCGCCCTTCTGCAACAGGAAGTACACGATGACGTTGATCGACGATGAGCGCCATCGTGACGACCGCGAAGCGCTCTGTCGGGATGTTGTCCTTGAGCGGGAACACGCGCGATCCGCGCGGAGGCTACCCGCCGTCGGGGTGTCAGACGCGAGAATCGCCGCTGAACCGACGCCATGAGATCCTGGGGCACGCCTTCCGGATCGATCAGGCGCTCGAGCGCGAAGCCGTTGGAGACGCGAGCGAGACGATCGCCCAGCGCTCCTCGTCGAACGGCGCGCTGGCGGGGCGATCTCGGCGAGCTTGTCCGCAGCCGCCGGTACCCCTCGCGAGAACGCGTCCATCAGCTCGGGATCGCGCGCGGCATGCACCCAGAACTCGATCGTGAGCAGGAGGAACTGCGATCGCCCCTCGTCGGCGGGCTGGCTGGCGAGCGCGGCGAGCTTGGATTCCTCGTCTTCATGGGCGTCGAGCAGCCGGCGCAGCTCCTCGACGCGGCGGTCGACGATCTCGTCGAACAGGGCCAGGAACAGCCCGCCCTTGCTCTTGAACGTCGAGTACACCGCGCCCTTCGTGTAGCCCGCCTCGACGGCGATGTCGTCGAGGGTCGTGCCGTGGTAGCCGTCGCGGAAGAAGCGCAGTTCGGCGACGGCGAGCAGCTCACGTCGAGTGAGTGCCGCGCGTTCCGTGCGCGTCAGGCGCGCTTCGGTCACCACCGTCGATCAGACCACCGGCACGGCGGCGGGCCGGGGGCTCCGCCGCCGTGGCCCCTCCGGCAGCCTTGGAGGTGGCGTCTGCGTGCAGCGGCGCCAGCCATTCGTGCGGCAAGACATCTCCGATATGCCCGACGTAGTCGGGCGCCACGCGCTGTCCAAGCTCAGCGGCGGGCCGGTCCTCTATGAACGGCCGCAGCTGGTCGAACAGCATCATGGCCGAGACGTTCACCGCGATCTGGAAGTCGGCGGCGTTGAGCTCCTCGCCGCCGAGCACGCCCTCCGCGATCCACGCGTCGATCTGGTCCAGGCGCTGGGGCATGAGCTCGAGGTCCTCGCGCCCGGCGGCATCGGAGGCACGGTGAGCGCCCGAGGCCAGCCGGACGATGAGCGGCGTCCCCAGATACAGCGCGCCGCGCATCGGCAGCGAGCGGGCCGGGCTCATCACGCTGCGAAAGACGGCACGGTCGCGGCGCCCGGCGCAGTAGAAGAGCCGGCGCACGGCGTTCTGCAGGTCCTCGCCCCAGCGCTCGGCGCGCTGACGGCCTTGCGCTTGGCGGGGTCGGCAGGGAACAGCGGTCCTCGGCACGAGGTCGTCGAGCTCGCGGGAGATCACGCGGGTGCCCTGCACGCGGCGGCCGTCGATCTTCACCGCCGGCACGCCCATGGTCTGAAAGCCGAGCCCGAGCATGATGAACGCGTGCGGGCCCGGCATGAGCATGACGGGCTTGTAGTCGATGCCCTTGTGCTCGAGCATGAGCCGGCCCGTGTAGACGGAGTTCGAGCCCTGGAACCCGTAGAACTTCACCTTCGGCGGCAACCGACTCCTTTCCGGGCGACAGATACCGCCGGTATGTTGATACCGACGGTATCTGAAGTCAAGGTACCACTACGCGGAGACGAGCGAGCGCGCGAGCGGGCCCGACCCCGGCTCGTGCTGCGGGACGTGCTGGTCGGCGTGGTAGCTCGACCGCACGAGCGGGCCGGCCGCGACGTGGTCGAAGCCGAGCTCGTAGGCCGCCGCTTCGAGCGCCTTGAACTCGTCGGGGTGCCAGTAGCGCACGACCGGCAGGTGGCGCTCGGTCGGGCGCAGGTACTGGCCGACGGTGAGCACCTGGACGCCGTGCTCGCGCAGCCGGGCGAACGTGTCGACCATCTCGTCGTGCGTCTCGCCGAGCCCGACCATGAGGCCGGACTTCGTCGTGACCTCGTCGCCGCCCATCTCCTTGGCGTTGCGCAGCACGCGGCAGGAGCGCTCGAACGTCGATCCGCGGCGGGCGACGGGGTACAGCCGCGGCACGACCTCGACGTTGTGGTTGAAGACGTCGGGGCGCTCGGCGATGACGCTCGCGAGCGGCATCTCCTGGCCGCGGAAGTCCGGCGTGAGGACCTCGACCTTGCAGCGCGGCGCCTGGATGCGGCACTGGCGGATGACGCCGACGAAGGCGCTCGCGCCGAGGTCGGGCAGGTCGTCGCGGTCGACCGAGGTGATGACGGCGTGGCGCAGGCCCATCTTCGCGATCGAGCGGGCGACGCGGGCGGGCTCGAGCGGATCGTTCCACGTCGGCTTGCCGGTGCGCACGTTGCAGAAGCCGCAGCGCCGGGTGCAGGTGTCGCCGAGGATCATGAACGTCGCGGTGCCGCGCTCCCAGCACTCGCCGACGTTCGGGCAGGCGGCCTCCTGGCAGACCGTGTGCAGGTTCTCGTCCTTGATGAGCTGAGTCAGCTCGCGGTACTTCGCGCCGCCGGGGGCGGGGACCTTGAACCACGGCGGCTTTCGCTCGCGCATCGGGCGCACGTCGGGGCCGAGCACCTTGAGGACGTCCATCCCGCCGGGGTTGGCGCGCGAGCGCGTGGAGAGCCTGCGTTCGTCGGTGGCCATCGCTGCATCGAGGGTAGCGACGCGGCTGGAGCAGGCTTCCGCGGCAGGGCGCGCGTCAGGGGCGGCAGAGGAAGGCGAGGTCCGAGGCGAGCAGGCGGTAGCGCTCGGCTTCCTCGGCGCCGAGCTCGGCGGGCATGTCGACGACCTCGACTTCGAAGCCCGCCGTGCGCAGGCGCCCTTCGATGTCGGGCGCGTAGAGGCGCACGTGGTCGTGCTGGAGGAACTCCCGCTCGCGATCCTCCGGCGAGGCGATCGCCGGGTCCTCGTAGGTGGTTGCGCGGTCGAGCGCGAGCGGGACCATGACGAGGCAGAAGCCCCCGGGAGCCGTGATGCGGCGCAGCTCGCTCATGGCCCTCGCGTCGTCGGGGACGTGCTCGAGGACGTGCGAGCACAGGACGGCGTCGAAGGCGGCGTCGGGCAGGTCGAGCCGCGTGACGTCGAGCTTGAGGTCGACGCCCGCGGGCTCCAGGTCGGCGGTGACGTAGCGCAGGCCGCGGAGCGCCTGCAGCCGCCGGCGGATGCACCACTCCGGCGAGAAGTGCAGGAGCGAGGTCGCGTCGCGCAAGAGCTCGGGGCGGCGCTGGAGCAGCAGCCACTGCGCGCGGTGACGCTCGTGCGAGCCGCAACGCCAGCACAGCGCGTTCAAGCGGTTCCAGTCGTTCTTGAAGGTGTCGAAGCTTGCTCGCAGACGGGGCACGACCGCGTCCCGCGATGGCGGACGGTGTTCGCGCGCAGGCGCACCGCGTCGGCGACGCGGCTCACGAGGCGACCAGCGCCGCGTCCAGGCGGTCCAGCGAGACCGTGTGCGGCTCGCGTGAAGGCCGCGGCGAAGCGCTCGGAGACGGCGGCGCTGACGGCCGCCAAGGCCTGGGCGGCGAGCGGTCTCCTCGACGACCGACGTCATGCTGACGCCGTCCAGGCCGCAGGTCGACGACCCACGCAAACGGCTGCGAGGTCGTTGTCGACGTTGATGGCGAACCCGTGGGTCGTGACGCCCCTGCGCGACGTGCACGCCGATCGACGCGATCTTGCGCTCCTGCGTCCACACGCCGGTGTAGTCGGGGCCGTCGTCGGGCCGCGCGCGCGCTCGATGCCGGCAATGTCCGCGAGCGCCGCGACGATCGCGGCTTCCATCGTCCGCAGGTACGCGATCACGTCGGCGATACGCATGATCGGATAGCCCACGAGCTGACCGGGGCCGTGGTAGGTCAGCTTGCCGCCGCGATCGACGTCGACGATCGTCGATGCCCTGCGCGCGGTACCAGTCCTCGCCGAGCGGCAGCTCGCCCGCGGCGATCGCCGCCCGCGCGTGTAGACGGGCGGGTGCTCGAGCAGCAGCAGCTGTCCGGGATCGCGTCGGCCTGGCGCGCGGCGCGAACGCGCTCCTGCAGCGCGAGCGCGTCGCCGTACTCCACGACGCCGAGCTCGCACACCCAGAGTTCGCCGGTCGTCGCGTCGGCGGGCATGTGGCGAGTGTAGGTCGGCGGCGGCGGGGCATGATCCTGACCGTGAGCGAGCGGCTTCCGAGCGTTGTCGAGAAGCTGGGGATCGGGCCGTCGGACCGCGTACTCGAGATCGGGTGCGGGCAAGGGGTCGCGGCGACGTACGTCTGCGAGCGGCTCGACGGCGGCCGGGTGACGGCGGTCGATCGCTCGGCGAAGATGGTCGCGGCGGCCGCGGCCCGCAACGCAGCGCACATCGAGGCCAGAACGGCCGAGTTCTCCTCCGGCGGCTCGAGGAGCTCGATCTCGGCGAGCGGCGCTTCGACGTCGTCTTCGCGGTTCGGGTCGGCCTGTTTGACCGCGAGCCGGA
>CAVYAX010000021.1:0-193633 GCA_963766525.1 uncultured Actinomycetes bacterium | reverse complement strand
TCCTTGCGCGCCGCGGCGAGGTTCATCGCGTACGAAGATCAGCTCCATGGCCGCATTGGTGCCGACCTCTTCGGTGATGGCGCAGTTCGGGGTCGTCGTAGGCGATCATCTTGTTCGACCAGTCGAAGATCCTGGCGCGGTCCTTCTGCGGTATGCCGATGAGCTCCGCGATCGCCTGGAGCCGGAGTTCGCACGCCACCTCGCGTGACGAAGTCGAAGCCGCCGCCGCTGACGCGCCGCGCCTCGGCGACGATCTGCGCGGGCCCGGTCCCGCAGCGCCTCCTCCAGGCCGCGGATCGCGCGCTGGGTGAAGCCGCGCTGCACGATCTGGCGTACCCGGGTGTGTTCGGGCGGATCCATGTTCAGCATGATCAGCCGCTGGGCATCTATCTGCATCGCGGGTCATCGACTCGTTGAAGCGGATGATCGCCGTGTTCGTGGTCGAGGAGAACAGCTCGGGGTGCGTGGACACGTACTTGACGTCCGCGTGCCGGGTCACGACCCAGTAGCCCTCGTCGTCGAAGCCGGTGATGCCCCGCCGCTGCGGGCACCACCACACGGGTGCGGTCTGCCGCAGCTGTGCGAACTCCGGTAGCGGGACCCGGCTTTGGAGCAGGTCGGGGTCGGTGGCGTCGAAGCCTTCGGGCAGCGCGGGACACGGCATCGGGCGACTCCAGGTCTGACGGCCCATCAGAAGTTTGGCTCCTGAAGGTAGTAACGAGTTCTAGAAGTGACAAGGGTCGCGGCGCCAACTGTTGCGTGTGGAATCCGTGAGGGCGCGTGCAAGACCCTTGCGTGGCGGGGCGTGAGGTCATAAGACTGCGGGGAGAACTAGAACGCGTACTAGTTCGGCGCGCGGGTGCCGGGACGGCCCGCCGCGCCGGACGTGAGGAGAGGACGACACTCATGGCCGCGGAACCCGTCATCGTCGAAGCCGTACGCACCCCCATCGGCAAGCGCGGGGCGCGCTCGCCAACCTCCATCCCGCCTACCTCCTCGGCGAGACCTACCGCGACTCCTCGCCCGTACCGGTATCCAGCCCGACTGCGTCGAGCAGATCGTCGGCGGCACCGTTACCCACGCCGGCGAGCAGTCCATGAACCCCGCCCGCAACGCCTGGCTCGCCATGGGCCTCCCGTACGAGACCGCCGCGACGACCGTGGACTGCCAGTGCGGCAGCTCCCAGCAGGCCAACCACATGGTCGCCAACATGATCTCCGGCGGCGTCATGGACATCGGCATCGCCTGCGGGGTCGAGGCCATGTGCCGCGTCCCGCTCGGCTCCGGCTCCAAGCACGGCCCCGGCAAGCCCTTCCCGGACGAGTGGAACGTCGACCTCCCCAACCAGTTCGAGGCCGCCGAGCGGATCGCCCGCAACCGCGGCCTGACCCGCGAGGACGTCGACGCCTCGGGCTGCTCTCCCAGGAGCGGGCCGCCGCCGCCTGGGCCGAGGACCGCTTCAAGCGGGAGACCTTCGCCGTCCAGGTCCCCACCACGGAGGAGGAGCAGGCCGCGGGCCAGGGCATGTGGCGCTCGTCGACCGCGACGAGGGCCTGCGCGACACCACCATGGAGGCCCTGGCCGGCCTCAAGCCCGTTATGCCGACCGCCGTCCACACCGCCGGGCAACTCCTCGCAGATCTCCGACGGCGCCGCCGCCGTGATGTGGGCCTCGCGGATGGCGCGCGCCCTCAAGCTCAGCCCGCGCGCCCGCATCGTCGCCCAGGCCCTGGTCGGCTCCGACCCCCACTACCACCTCGACGGCCCGATCGACGCGACGCGCGCCGTCCTCGGCAAGGCCGGCATGTCCCTCAAGGACATCGACCTCGTCGAGATCAACGAGGCCTTCGCCTCCGTGGTCCTCAGCTGGGCCCAGGTCTTCGACCAGGACCTGGAGAAGGTCAACGTCAACGGCGGCGGCATCGCGCTCGGCCACCCGGTCGGCGCCACCGGAGCCCGGCTGATCACCACCGCGCTGCACGAGCTGGAACGCGCGGACAAGGAATTCGCGCTGATCACCATGTGCGCGGGCGGCGCGCTGGCGACGGGCACGATCATCCAGCGCCTGTAGCTGTCCCTGCGGGGCGGGCGAGGCCGAGGGAGGCGGCTCCTTCGCATCTTCTCGGGGCGCCCTCCTGGGAGAACACGTCGAGTCCGGTGACCGTGAAGCCCGCGGTCGTCAGCATCTCGACGATCTGCCGGGTGAGATGGCATCCGCCCAGGAGGCGCTTCTGCAGCGGTTCGAGGCGGCGCTGCAGGCGGCGTACCTGCTCGTCGTCTTCCGGGGCCAGCCCGTGCTCGACGAAGTGCAGGGTGCCGGCGGGCGTGAGGACCCGCCGGATCTCGCGCAGCGCGGTGACGGCGTCGGGATGGTGCACAGCGTCCAGGTGGAGAGGGCCGCGTCGAAGCTGCCGTCCTCGAAGGGCAGTGACCGGCCGTCCAGGCCTGCCCGCCGCACCGGGACGCGGGCGTCCCTGACGCGTTCGCCGGCGAGTTTCCATCCCAGGTCGGAAGGCTCGATCGCGGTGACGGAGCGGACGGTGGACGGGGAACAGGGATGTTGTGTCCCGAGCCGAAACCGATCTCGATGACGTCGCCCGAAAGGCCCGCGCAGACCCGGCGCCGCAGCGGTTCGTTGGTCTTCAGGCCGCAGGCGACGTTGATGAGGCGTGGCACGACCTGCTCGGAGTAGAAGCCCATCGCGACCTCCGGGGTCTCCGGTCCAGGATCCCACCGGAGCTGTCCCGGATGCACCGCTGCTGTCGGTGCCCGGGTGCGGGCCGTCCCGGACCGGCGGTGCGGCCCGCCCGGCCTGCCCGGTCCGCCCGGCGGTCATTCGGTCAGCTGCCGCCCGGAGGGGACGCGGCGCCCCCGTCGGACGGCCGTCGGCCGTCGCGGGAGGCCGCCGGAGCCTCGGGGGCGGTGTGGGTGCCGGAGGCGGGGTGGCGGGCGAAGGAGACCGGGACGTCGAAGGCGGCGCGGCGGGTGGCGCGACGCAGCGCCTTGAGAATGGTGGCGCCCAGGGTGAGGGTGAGGACGACGGTGACCACGGCCCGGGGGAGGTCCCAGCCGAGGGAGGTGGCCAGGCAGTACGCGATATAGCGCGCGAGGTTCTCGTTGAGCGGATCACCGGGAACGAAGGAGACGCCCGAGCCCCACCCCTCCCCGTCCCAGACCGGTTCGCGCGCGGCCAGCCTTCCCCCAAAGGCTGGCCGCAACTTTTTTGGGATACCCGTCGCTCGAGGCCTACGCCGCCAGCGCCACGCGCGAGGCGGACTTTTGCCGCATCGGCTTGCCGCCGGGCGGTCCCGATGGTTTGTGGTCGAGCATCGAGAGCGCTTCGAGAATCTCGTCGATGGTCACGATGCGCCTTGTGCCTGCCAGTTCGCGGAGCGCGGGATTTGAAGTCACCGCCGCCGCATCGGAGGCCCAGGACGCGAGGATCGCGCGCTTTTTACTCAGCGAAAGCGTCGCGTCGCGCGACCACGTCGCGCGGGTGATCGAACACGGTCCCCGGATGCAGCACCGCATTCAGATCAAACACATTGTCTGTCTGGTCGATCATTGATTTGTTCTCCCCAAAAGATGGAAAACCTTCCCGCCCGATATATTCGGGCGGGAGCCCGTCCCTTCGCGAGGCGTGGCGGCTTACGCCGCCTTCGCCTCGATCTGCTGAACGTTTCCTGCGGGCGCGCCGTTGATCGCGATGCGGCGCGGCTTCATCGCCTCCGGGACTCCCCGGAACAACTCGATCCTCAGCAGACCGTCTTCGAAGTTGCGCTCTTCACCTGCACATGGTCGGCAAGGCTGAATTGGCGCTTGAATGGGCGCGCCGGAAATCCCCTGGTAGAAGATATTCGCGCCGGTCCTTCTCGGCCTTGCGGCCTTCGATCGTCACCGTATTCTGCTCGGCGGTAATGGCAATCTCGTCAGCCGAGAAGCCGGCGACGGCGAGCGAAATCTGATAGCGGTCTTCGCCCAGCCGCTCGATATTGTAGGGTGGGTAGTTATCCTCGCCTGCGCGTTGCGCGATTTCGACGAGGTCGAAAAGGCGATCGAAACCGATGGTCGAACGCCAGAGGGGTGTAAAGTCGTATGTGCGCATAGCCAAATCCTCCAGTAGAGCAAGTTGGATACGAGCGGCACCGGACACGACCGGTGCCCGTCTCAAGGCCGGGCCCGTCAGGCGCCCGGACCGCCCTGCGGTGGCGAGCAAAAAAATAGAAAAACGCGATTTGGTTTCAAGGGGGCAGCGAAAAATTTTTGACGCCGTGCCGACCCGTCTCCGTTACGTTTTTGCACTGCACGAACGACGTGCCATGATGGACGACATCATCGGGGGAAGCTGCCGTGGCGCACAGCGAGATCGACGCCATCCGCACATTGCTGACCTCGAAACCGCGGCCGGTCGGATGGGCGGAGCGCCGCGCACGGCTCGATGAGGTCGGGTCGGCTTGGCCGGTGGCGACGGACATCACGATGCGAGGCGTCGATTGCGACGGCGTCGCCGGCGAATGGTCGATCGCGCCCGGCAGCGAGCGCTTCGCGCGTGCTGCTGTACTTTCATGGCGGCGGCTATTGCTCCGGCTCGATCCTGAGCCATCGCCGCCTGGTGACGGAGGCCGGGCGCGCGGCGGGGATGCGGACGCTCGCGATCGACTATCGCCTGTGCGCCCGAGCATCCCTTTCCCGCCGCAGCATGAGGACGCGCTCACCGCCTGGCGCTTCCTGCGCCGGCAAGGCATTGCGGCCGATCATATCGCTGTCGGCGGCGACAGCGCCGGCGGCAATCTGACGCTGCGCTGATCAGCCGGCTGCGCGCGGAGGCGAGAGCCGCTGCCGGCCTGCGCCTGGCTGGTCTCGCCATGGACGGACCTCACCATGTCCGGCGACACGCTCGCGACCAAAGACGCCGTCGATCCGCTGATCCACAAGGCCTATCTCGAAGAGCTTGCCGACGCCTATGTGCCGCCACCGATCGATCGCAGCGATCCGCTGATCTCGCCGCTGTTCGCCGATCTCAAGGGCTTTCCGCCGATGCTGATCCAGGTCGGTTCGGCCGAGACGTTGCTCGCCGACGCAACGCGGCTTGCCGAGGCCGCGGGCGCAGCCGATGTCGACGTGACGCTGGAAATCTGGCCGCACATGATCCATGCCTGGCCGGTCTGGAATGCGGGCCTTGAGGACGGCCGGCGCGCGCTGGCGAACGCCGGCGAGTTCATCCGGGCGCGTATCCGTTAGCCCCAGGGCCATTCCTGCAGCCCAAACCCCTGATCTTGCCGGATTTTGCCCGGAATCCCCCGGCCTCCCGGCAAATCCCGGGTTTTAGGCGGTCTGGCCTGTGCTATTCTGGAACATTGCAATTACGTCCGGATTTGGAGTTGCATGATCGAACTCGCCCCCCGGATTGCCAGCCCCATCGCGCGTTTCGGCGGACAACCGATCGTGATCGCCGCCGCGGCCCTTGTCATTGTCGTGCTTGGCGTAGGCTCGATCACCGTCTGGCGTGCCTATACCGGCAACGCGCCCGAGACCGATCGCGTTGTCGCGACCCGCCAGTTGCAGGCCCGCGCCACGCAGGCGTCCGAACAACTGGTCGAGAAGACCAAGGGTCTGGAAGCCACCCAGCAGGAATTGATCGATCAGTTGCAGATGGTGCAGGATCAGTTGCTGACCGTGCGCCGCCTGCTCGCCGCGCAGCAGGCCGACACCAAAAAGCTTTCCGAACAGGTCGGCACCCTGACGGAAGCGATCGAGGGCTTGCGGCAATCCTTTGCCAGCGCGCAAACCTCCGAACCCTCCGCGGCCCCCGCGCCGCGCAAGCGGTCAGCCAAGGCAAAGCCCCGCGCTAACAGGACGGCGAACCGCAGCCGCGCCAAGGCGCGCGGTTGATCGGTCTGGACGGCGTTCGGTGGAAGCCCGGCTCAGCGGGCTGACGCGCGGCCGGCCGAAATTGCACATTGATTAGTACCTTGCCTGTCCCGCCGCCTCACAAGGACCGTCATTGCAGGTATTTTGGGAGGCGGCCCGATCGGGTCATTGCACCATGCGGCCGGATGACGGGATATTTTCCACCGCGACGGCGCGCCATGCCGCAACTTTTTTCCACCTTTGTGAACTGGTTCACATATCCCCGCAATAATCCCGGGCATCCGGAAATTCACCGGATGGCGTGAGCCGATTTCAATATCCGGGGCTGGCAAGGTCGTTGACGGTATATTGCGTCGACGGCCTTGTTTTTTTGCCTCTTTGACCGCCGCGGCTTGTTAGCTGCCGCGGCTTGCAAGAACCTCAATAGCTTACCGACGCCTGCAGCGACACGCGCCAGGATCCGGCCAGGGTATGCAGCCCGTCGGTCATCGCTCTGGCCGCCAGCATCTTGGAATTGAAGTTGGTCCCGGCCGCAAAGTCGAATCCGGCCCCGACCGACGACAGCGTGGAGTTGCGCCGGGAGAACAAATCCCGCCCCCACCCCACGTCCGCCAGCAGGAACGGCGCCAGCGTGCCCGGCATCCAGGACGGCATGCTGGGCATCGAGACGTAAAGCGAATTCCGCAGGATCAGGGCCTGGTCGACCGCACCGTCTTCGGTCACATAGCCGCGCACGGCGTGGCTCCCGCCGAGCCCGATGCGTTCGGTGTCCGGAAGCGGCTTGGAAGATGCCAGCATGGACACTTCCGATTTCAGCGACAGGCCCTTCGACAACGGCGTCACGCGGCCATACTCGAGCGTGACGAGATTGGTCTGCACGTCGGTGACGCGTCCATTGGTGAAGGCGCTCCAGGCGAGCGAGTTGTTGCCGGTGAGGATGCCGCCGGGATTCGACTTGAAACGGACGTCGAGCGTGTTGGTGCCCAGATTGTCCGACCAGCGCCCATTCCACCCGACCACCAATTGGGCGATATCGGCGCTGCCCTCCGCGACGGGCGTACCATCGAAGATGGTGGTACGTAGCTGGTGCTTGAGTTCGACGCCGCCGAGCAGATCGCCGACCGCAGGCGGCAGCAGATCGGACAGCGCGGTCCGAACGATTGCCGACGCCTGGCTGGTTTGAGTTTGATCCGGAACAGATTGTTCGGCCGCTCATTGGTCAGCACATGATCGCCCACGACTTCGAGACTCGCGCCAATCCGAGCGGCGTGAGCAGGCGCCCCGCCTGACTGACATCTTGGCGTCGTCGGGCCGATTGAACAGCCCGTCGTTCATCCAGAAATTGCCGCTGCCGGTAGCTGATAGGACGCGAAGACATCGGCGGACGGCGCCCCGCTGGCGCCGACATAGTAACGGTTGCGGTCGGTCAGGAGCGTGCCGCTGTTGGCATAGCCGGCGTACACCTGCCACGGCTTGCGGTCCGTCACCTGGATGTTGACGTCGGTCATGCCGAGATCCTTGCCGGGACCGAACACCGTTTCGACCTGCCGAAACGGATTGCGGTTGGCCCAGTCGAGATCAGTCTCGAGCTTGCGGGAATCGATTTCCTGTCCGGGGACGAGGCGGATACGACTTGGCGGGTAGCTCTCGGGTGCGGCTCCCGTCATCTTGATGCCCGCGACCTTGAAGAGGATCACGCGGAGCTGGAGCACGCCGGACGACACTTCCTGCGGCGGCAGCGTGACCGATACGAATGGTCGCCCGGCTTCGCGGTAAGCCGCGGCCACCGCCGCCTGCACTTCGGCAATCAGCTTGCGGCTGAGCGGCCGATCGACGAATGGCGTGAGTTGCTCGCGAAGCGCGGCGGCGTCGATGCCGCTGACCTGACTTGCATCGACACCTTTCACGCCGCTGGCCGGCTTCGCGCCGGCGTTCGCGCCAATCAGGACGATGGCTTGAACATTCACGCCGAGCGGCGTTGCATCGTCGCTCTTGAGCAGATCGTTGGTATCGATCTTGATCGGCGACGCGCGGCGCGGCGGCTCCGGCGGCAGATTGCGCTCCACCACTTGCGCTTGCGCGATGCCGTCAGGCGCGATCGCGATCACGCAGGCCATGATCAGCGCGCAACAGGTGCCGATTCCGCTTCCATGACGCACGGATGTTCGCACCCGTTGTGTCATGGGCGATCCGAAATGTCCTGAAAGCGACTGCATCATGACGACCGGACCTGCCCGGGCTTTCCGGGATATCGACGGATGAGTCTGCATGGGTTTGCACGTCCCGACGTTCAGTCGCACACGGCGAACAATGAATTAGTCAACCAATATGGTTTATGGATTAAGAACGGTTTAAGTTGAGTTCCACGTGTGACATAACCGTAGCGTGCGTACGGTTGAAACGACTTCGCGCGCACCAACTTATGCGTGCATCGCACTTCCGAATGTGGCGTGGCCGCCTGCCGCGGCCTCACGCCATCAGCATCAATTGTCGACAAAGGCTGGCAGCCGATTGCGATCGATCATCGTGTCGACGAATTTGGCGCGTTCGCCGATCCGCCGATTGTCCGGATGAGGAAGCTCGAGGCATTGCCTGGAATGGCAGACGATTGCGGGAGACGCTTGCTCGATGCTCACGGGCTCCCGCATCTGCTCGGGCGGCTGCGGCGCGGGCAAAGCCACCCGCGACTTCACGTAAGCTGCGAGTTCTGCGGTCGGTACGCGAGGGCCCGCCGCTGGCATAACCGTGAGGTTCGCTCCAGCATAGGCCAAGGCGTAATTCGATGAGGCCGCCAGCGTCCCCTGCGTGATGCCGTAGACGCCGGCATCGCTGGAAGTCGTCGCCGATGTCGCCAGCGCGCCCGACAGGGTGTCGCCGTTGACCAGGCCCGAGCCGCCGACCTGATAGGTCAGTGCCGGATCGGTATCGCCATAGGCGCGGCTCTTGGCATCGGCGGTCACCGTGATCGCCCGCTGGATGACGGTCCAGATCGAGAAGGCCGCGCGCGCCGACGATGCCGACACGGTCTGCGAGCGCCTCTTCACGAGCGACCGGCTGTCCGTGCTCAAGGCGCAGGGCACGAACTGCAAGACGGGGGTCAAGGACTCGTTCAAGGACGCCGACTCCTTCGACATCACCGTCGACGACGTCACGATCACCGGAGACACCGCGACCGCGAAGATCACCGCCGGAACGGGATCCAAGAAGAAGTCCGAGACGCTGACGCTGAAGCGCGACGGCACGGCCTGGAAGGTCGACTCGCTCGCGTCGTAGCTTCTCCGACGGATGGCGGACCATGCGGCGAGGGATCGCCGTCGGGGGTGCCGTCAACCACAGGCACGACCCCGTTCCCCCGCGCTCCAGCGCCGCGCTGAAGCTAGCGCGACACACAATGCGTCAGCGCTAAGCGCGTCCGCTGGGCGGCCCCGACAACCACACACGCACTCGATCAGGAACCGTACGCGAGGACGGCGGCCGCAGCACCATCACGATGCCCCACCTCACCTCAGGGTGAGCGATCGCGACACGCGCTCGCTATCCGGCGCGCACTGTCAAATCGTGTGCAATCGTCAGTGCGAGCATTGACTATCTGTCCGCTACCAAGTTCTATCCCGGTATCGGATAGGTTCGCGCCGCGAAGGTCGGCGCCGGTGAGCCGCGAGCCCCCGAGGTCAGCCTCAGTTAGATTCGCGTGCCGAAGATCGGCTTCGCGCAAGTCAGTCCGATGGAGGTCAGCGTGGCGGAGATCTGCACCTGTGAGAACGGCACTGCGAAAGTGGCCTCCGCGGAGTTCTGCATCGCGCAGATCCGCGAACTCGAATGACGCAAGCTCGAATGTCGCCTTCGACAAATCCGCTCCCCGGAGATCAGCGCCGCGGAATGACGTTCCGAACACCGCCGACCGCGCCGACACAAACGACGCGTTGGCCAGGCATGCCCGTGTGAAGTCCGTCGCCATCAGTATCGAACGGTCAAAACGTGCTCTAGGAAGCCGGGCGCTAGTGATATAGGAGCCGCTGACGTCAGCCTCACGGAAATCAGCGCGCCCGACACGGAGGTATCGCAGGTCTAGGCCGGTGAGCCGAAACCGCCCGCGGGTCGCGTCCGCCACTCCCAGTACGACAGTCGCAGCCGCGTGCATGTCGTCTGCGTTTGGTGGGGCGACCGTCTCGCAGGCCCCTGCTTCTAGCCTCTGAGTAAGCGCAGTTACGATCGGCACCGCCCTGCGAGTCCGGGCCGTCGCGCGATGATGCTGCTGGAGGTAGCTCATGAGTATCTGCGCGATCGCCGTCCGTCGCTGAGAGCTATCATCAGCAACGCCCTCGAGTCCGTAGATACCTCCAATACGGATCTCGACGCGCTCAAGCGCGAGCTGCTCGACGGCGCGTGTGAACCGTTCGGTAATCTGCTGGTCGCCGGCAATCTCAAGGGTTCGGTTGGAGGCGATGCGGGAGTCGTTGATCTGCGCCCAAGTGGCCGCAAACGTGAGAAGGAGCGCAACTCCTCCCACGATCTGCACCACAGTGCTCCGGGCGGTGTTTTCTAATTCGGCGAGTTCGGTACCCTCGCTCGCCCAGCGCCTTGCCTGCCGAGGCGGTAGCTTCCAGATCACCACCAGCGCGATAAAGCAGAGTGCCGTGATCGCTGCGAGTCCGAGTGGGGTGCTCAACTGCAGGAACCCCGTCATGCGCCACCGGAGACGGCGGTCATCAACTCTCGTCTACTACGCATGAGTTCCAGCGATGCGCCTGTTAGAGCCGCGGTGACACGCGTCGCGCGGTTGAGGTCGAGCGCCGGCGCGTAGATCGAACCGGCGCGAACCGCTGGGCCACCACCGGACCGCCTGCCGAAGGCGCGGCGAAATCCGCGTGTCCCTAGCACGTCGACAGCCCAAGTCCGCCCCGATCCGCGGCTCGGATCCAGACCTCGTTGACGTACCCAAACGTTCCGTCGGCGAGGAGCACTCCGTAGTACAGGGTGCTCTCGAAGAGCTGCGGGTTGTTGTCGTCAGACGGGTCGGCATCATTGCCGTTGGTGAAGCGCTCGCCGCGCGTCTGGCAGATCGCTGCGTCGTACACATCGCCTGTCGCGCGCTCCGTGCCATTGATATTGCAGCCCAAAGTCCCGCAGAACGTACGCGGCTGCGTCGTTAGGCGGAGAGGAACAGCGTCCTCCCGCATGACGAGCCCATTCGTCACACGGTTATCGACCGCTATTGTCCTGCGCGCCTGGGGCGGCAGGGGCGGGGGAGGTGGCGGCGGAGGAGGCACGAGCGCAGGCGGCGCGCAGTTATCGCTGTGATACTCCGCGCTGCGGACCAGCCCGTCTGAGAACCGTACGGGCCGCGGAATGCCACCGAAGCGCTGTTCGTAGTGGAGATGGGGTCCGGTCGCATTGCCGGAGCGCCCGATTCGGCCGAGAAGCTGACCTCGGGTGACAATCTGCCCTGGCCGCGCTAGGTACGTCCGCAGATGCGCGTACAGCGTCGTCCACCCGCCTCCGTGGACGACCACTATGGCATTTCCGTAACCCCCGTTGCGCCGGCCGAACGGCAGCCGATGTACGACGCCGTCAGCGCTGGCGGCGACCACGCGACCAGCGTCGTTGCCGGCGGCATTCCAGTCGACGGCATACCCGTGGCCGGGGTACGTCGATGCCTCCCACACCGCCTTGCATGGGAATGGAACTCGGAAGTCGGGGTCAGGCCCGCCGCTGCCCTTGCCGCCGACCGTCTCGAGATCCTCTGGAATGCCGCCGGTATCGAGTTTTCCCTCGTCTGCGGCGCGCGCGGTGAGGGTTTGCTCCGCAAAGAGGCGAGCCGTCTGACGGCCCACCGTGCCGTTGATATGTAGGTTGTCGCGCGAAGACTTGGCGCCGCACGTGAGGGTGAGCCGCCAGACCCCGCGGCGGGCATCCGCCGAGACCGTGAATGCGACTACGTTAACCGCTGCTGGAAGCGCGAGGGCGGAGTTGGTTCGGCGCCCCGTCGGGCTCCTTGTCCGTAGACGACATTGCGGTACGCGTGATGTCTTCGCAATGAGAGTGACATTCTGGCCCTGTGGGACCCTCGACTTCGGCGCAAGCAGAACGACCCTGCCGCCACCGCCTGCCGCCTCTGGTGCGACCGCAGGTCCAGCCGCGATCAGGCCGACCATCAGCAGCGCCGCCACTGGCCATCGGGTCGTGCGACGCCAAGGGGACGGAACTCGCGAACGCAGTGCGGCTTGGCCATGGTGCATAGCAAGCGGCAGCCTAGACCACGGGTGTAGCGGCGCGGCGCGGTGAGCAAGGATGCTCGCGGATACGCGCGCGAACTCTGGCGAGACTGTCGTGTCCAGAGATAGCCGCGGTGCCACGGTGTGTGCTCGTTGATATTGACGTCACCCGCCGTGGCCCCAAATAGGATGTCAGGTGGGGCACGATCTAAGGCTGCGTGGTCAGGCGCGCTCTCGCGTCCGCGTGCCGCCGAACATCTGAGCAGGTACCACGAGTGCACGACCTAGAGCAGGCGAACGCAGTTGCGGTCAGCCGTACGTCAGTCTCCCGAAAGCCTGCGAGCGTGGGGGCCTCGCCGCTACAGCGGCAGCAGCCCGAGCACGACGATGAACGGCTTGCTCTCCGTCGAGAGCACGGTGTTGCCGGCCTCGTCGGTCACGTGGACGCGGTACGTGTAGGTCCCGGGCAGGACGCCCTTGTTGGCGTCGTCGCGGCCGTTCCAGCTGAACTGCCCGCTGCCCTGGTTGACCCAGCCGGCGTCCATCCTGCGTACGACCACGCCGAGCACGTTGCGGATGAACACCTGCACGCGGACCTTACCCGCGAGCTCGTTGGTCGCGTTGTACTTCAGCGCCACCGGGTTGGGCAGGCCGATCGCCGGCAGCGTGAGGAGCGTCGTCTGGCCGACGGGCGCGCCGAACGGGGCGATCGTGTCGACCTTCTGCGTCGCGGTTACGAGCGCGCCCTGGCGGCCGGCCAGATCCCGCGCGCGCACGCCGACGGTGTTGACGCCATGGGTCACGTCGAACGGCGCGAGGTACGTGCTCGGGCCGCCGCCGTTCACGGTAAACGTCGCGCTGTTCGGGCCCGAGCCATCGCGGCCGTCGGACGTCGCGATCGAGTCCTTGAGCGTGCGCCGGAACCAGCCGCGGCTGTTCGGCGCCGGCGGGAACGACACGAGCTTCGAGCTCGGGTCGCTGCGGTCGACGAACACCCGCCGCTCGAGGATCGCCGACGGGTTGCCGGCGACGTCGAAGGACCGCGTGCGCACGGTGTGCATGCCCTCGGCCACAGGCGTCGGCGCGGGCGACGCCCAGTCGCCCTCGTCGATCTGCTGCTCGACCCGCGCGACCCCGGAGTGGGCGTCGGTCGACGTGCCGCTCACCGACGGCGACGAGATGTAGAAGCCGTTGGACCCGTCCGGCGCCGCGGGGCTGATCGGGTTGTCGATCCCGGGCGCGACGTCGTCGACCTTGATGGCGAACTGGCAGTTGCCGGCCGCGTCGTTGTTGCGCGGGTTGCCGCCGGCCTCCTTGTTGCCGGCGACGTCGACCGCGAACCAGCAGATGTCGTGCGTGCCGTTGGCGAGCCGCAGGTCGGCGTTCGGATCGAACAACGTGAAGTCGGCCGGCGCGTAGGTGCCCGACGGACCGCCGTCCACCGCGTAGAAGATCCCCGACGGGGAGATCGAGCGGTCCACGCCCGAGCCGCCCGCCTTGTCCGTCGCCGCGAACGCGAAGAACGGCCGCGTGCGGTACCAGTTCGTGCCCGGGATCTCCGCGCCGTCCGGCTTGCGCGGCCCGAGCGCGATGTCGGACTGCGGCGGCGTATTGTCGACCTTCATCGTCTTGACGTCCGCGCGCGGGGACTCGTTGCCGAGCCGGTCCGTCGAGAACGCGGAGATGACGTGGCGGCCCTCCTGCGTCACGGCCACGGTGCCCGCGGCGCAGCTGATCGCCGTCGTCCCCGACCCGGAGCTCGAGCCGGCCGCGGCGCCGCCGCAGTCGTTGCCGGCCTCGTCCACGAGGACCGTCAGCGCGCCCGCGTTGTAGCCCGACGACGGGTTGGAGTCCGAGCCGGTCACCGAGATCGACGGGATCGTCGTACACCAGCCGTTCGAGCCGCCGCCGCAAGCGCCGAGCGTGACCGTCGGCTTGCCCGGCTTCGTCTTGTCCGTGAACCAGCGCGCGATGTCGGACAGGTTGCGGACGTTGCCGGTGGGATCGGCGACGAGGTCGTCCGCGCGGTCCTCAAGGCGCATGTTGACGGTCTTCAGGCCGTCGCCGCCGCCGACGTCGAGCTCGACGGACGGGGCCGGCGTGCAGTCCTGGTTGCCGATGCCGCTGTTGTCCACGGTGCACGTGACGGTGTCGATGCCCGACGTGCCGTCGCTCGCCTCGACCTTCAGGTGCGCCTTCGGCTCGGGCAGGCACAGCGAGCTGTCCGGACAGCCCGCGAAGCCGTTGAGCGCGCGGCTGGCCGCGGGCGTGTCGTACGTCGGCGCGACGGTGTCCGAGCCGATGCGCGCGGAAGCTGCGGCCGGCAGCGACACGTCGTCCGTGCCGCCGGATCCCTCGGGGCTCTGGTAGTCGCACTCCGGCGACAGGATGTGCGACGCGTCCAGGCAGTAGTCGGTTTCGCCGATCCGCTCGCCGAGCAGGTCGCCGGGCCGGCGCGCCGCGATCGCGTACCAGCCGTAGAAGCCGTCGCCCTCGGTGATGAACGGGAGGAACGTCAGCGGCACCGTGACGGTGCGCTCGAAGCGGTCGTCGCCGACGTTCGGGTCGTCGAACTCCGAGACGAAGCAGCGGTCGTTGTCGAGGCGCTCGGAGAGCGTGTCGTCGCCGGGGTCGAGGGCCGGATCCTCGAACGGCGCCACGGTGTCCTCGGGATCGAGGTACTTGCGGCACACGATGATGTCCATCCAGCCCTCGCCCGTCGGCTGCGGATCCTGGACGCCACGGAGGTTGAGCTTGACCGCGCCCTTGACGAACGGCCCGGGGTTCGTCGTCTTGTCGAGGTAGACGACCGCAGCGCGGTCGAGGTCCGTGCCGAGCGGCACGATCTCCGTGCCGGGCGCGCCGAAGCCGTCGCCACCCGTGTCGACGCCGCCGGCACCGTCGCAGTTCTGGGTGCCCGTGCCACCGTTGCCGCGCGAGGCGAAGAACATGCCGGCGCCGTCGACGACGCGGTTGACCGTCAGCCGCCCGGCGCTGCCACCGCCGCCGCCGCGCGCGCCGCTGCCGCCCGACCCGCCGGACACGCTGATCGTGCCGCCGCCGACCACGCGCGAGCCGCTGATCTCGATCGCCCCACCGGAGCCGCCGCCGCCGCCCGAGGCGTTGCACGCCGCGCCCGAGCCGGCGCCCGCGCCGCCACGAGCGAGGATCGAACCGCTCACGAGGACGTCGCCCGCCGACGCCACCCGGATCACGCCGCCGCCGCGACCACCCGCGGCACCGCTGACGAAGCCGCCGCCGCCGGCCGAGCCGAAGTCGTCGAACGGGCCGTTGGCCGGCGCCGCGTACGAGGCGCCGCCGCCGGGCTCGCCGAAGCCGCCGCGCCCGCCGCCCGCGCCCGCGTGCCCGCCACCGCCTCCGGCACCGCCCGCACCGGGGCCGGCCGTGACGTCGCGCGCACCGGTGGCCGAGATCGTGCCGTCGACCTGGACTTCCTCGGCGTCGATGTTCAGCCGCCCGTCGCAGGGCGCACCGGTGACGGGGTCGCGGTCGCCGGGGTCGACGAAGCCCGCGGGCACGCCGTTGACGTCGCCGTCGTTGTCGAGATCCTGGTCGCCCACCGTGACCGTCACACCGGGATTCACCGTGAGCTTCTTGGCCTCGATCGCGCCGCAGCGCACGGTGCTCGAGGAGATCGTCACGTCCTGGCGCTCGGCCGCCGGGTCGGAGACCTGCGGCGGCGTGCCGGAGGAGTTGTCGCCGTTGGGGCCGGGGCCGTCTTCGATGCCGCGGTCCGTCGCATAGCGCGGCGCCGGGTGCCCGGAGTTGACGTCCTTGGACTCCGACGTCCCGAACAGGCAGAAGATCTGCGAGCCGACGCCCGTCAGGATCTGGCTGAAGTCGGCGGCGATGTCGCCGAGCTCCGAGTCGGTGGTGCCGAGCGCGATCGCGGCCTTCTCGCCGTCGTCGATGAGGTTGTCTTCGGGTGCGCGGAACTGGTCGGCCTGTCCGCCCAGCGCGAGGAAGTCGCCCTTGCAGTCGCGGAACACGACGTCGTGGTGGAACGGGCCGATCGTCTCGTTGACGATGTCCTCCTCGACGAGCCCGAACAGCGCCTCGGCGGTGATCTTCAGCCGGAAGATCGACTGGAGGTTCGAGCTGATGCGGTTCTTGTTGGCGTACGTGCCGCCGGCGAGGCGCATGACGAGCAGGTTGTGGTTCAGGCGCGCGCGCTCGGACTGCTCGCCGGTCAGGCCGACGACGAGGTCCCCCTCCTCCGTGTAGGTAACCGAGCCGCCGAACAGGCCGAAGAACCCGACGCCGACCTTCAGGCCGATCTTGAAGTTGTCCAGCCGCAGGCCGGCCTGCGGCACGATCGGCGCGCCGTTGCCCTTGCCCACGTCCCCGCCGCCGCCGTTGACCTGCGAGAAGCCCCGCAGATCCGCGTCGTTGGAGCCGCCGAACGGGCCGGCCACGGCGTCGACCGTGCGCGCCGGGTTGCCGGTCGTCGACTGGCCGTCGGAGTTCGGGTCCATGTTCAGCCCGACGTCGAGCCAGTGCGCCTTGCTCTTCGTCGGCACGATCAGGCAGACCGTCAAGAACGCCGGGATCTCGATCCCGTAGCCCTCGCCGCGGCACGTGAACACGTTCTCCGCGAGGCCGGGCGGCGACAGGTCGACCTTGTCCTTCTTGAGCTCGGCGCGCACGCGGAACGTCGGCATGCCGTACGCGTCGTTGCCGTTGGACGACGGGCCGTTGCGGATCGTGAGCTGCGTCGGCGGCACGACGTCGCCGGCGCGGTTGGTCTCCGTGCCGTCGTTCAGTCGCACGGCCAGCGACAGCGGGCGGTTCACGCGGCCGTCGACCTGCGCGTAGTTCTGCTGCTTGCTCGAATCCGACGCGCGGTAGTCGTTGCGCAGGTAGACCTTGGCGTCGAGGTGGCCGGGCACCATGAAGCCGCGGTGCGAGGCGTCGCTCTGCGGCGCGATGTTCTCCGGGAAGTGGCTGTCGGCCCCGGTGACGTTCGGCGGCTCGTTGTACTGGTTCGCGAAGGGCGTGCCGGGCCGGTCCTTGAACCACGTGCGGTTGTCGGGCGTCGGGGTGCCGGTCAGCACGGTCTCGGTGCCGCCCTCCTTGTAGTCCTGCACGAGCACGGCGACGCGGCCGAGGAACGGCACGTCCGAGCCGTCGTGGTGGTTGTCGGCCGCGACGAGCTTGAAGAAGATGTCCTTGGACTCAAAGCCCTTGTTCGTGTCCGAGCTCGCGTTCGCGGGGTCGGCCGCGCAGTCGGCGACCGGATCGGGATCCTGGACGGAGTGCACGCAGCTCCACAGCGTCGGCGGGTCGAGGTCGAGGAACTGGTGCAGCGGCAGGTTGGCGTTCAGCCGGATGCCGAGCAGCTCCGACCCGTCGGCCGCCTGGTCCGTGCCGACCTTCACGCGCGCTCCGGCCTCCGCGAAGTCCTTCGGCGCCTGCTCGTAGCTCAAGTACCGGGAGATGTCGTCGGCGGGCGACTCGCGCAGGAGCTTGCCGACGACGAGGTCCTTGGCGCCCGTCGACAGTCGCGCCCGCAGCCGCGGCACGGCGGCGCCGCCGCGCGGCGCCTCGAGCGACAGCATCGGCGGCCGGCAGTCCGGGCCCTGGCTCGAGCTGCAGATCGGGTCGAGCTTCGCCGCGTCGGGCGACTTGCCGAGCGACACCTTCAGCCCGCCGGACGGCACGGCCGAGATGTGGCCCTCCTCCACCTCCAGCACCTCGTTCTTGGCGTCGAGCGTGCGGACGTTGAGGCCGAGCTTCTTGCCGCCCGCGACCGCCGCCTCCAGGCACTGGTACTCCGGCACCTTCGTCGCGGAGAAGCCGGACGCCGGGAAGCGCGGGTCGTTCGGGTCGCACGCGCCCTTGCGCTTGACGATCCGCTTGATGTCCGGCACCGAGCCCTTCGCCTTGAAGCGGCCCGCGGCGTCGGTGACGAACTTCAGGAAGTTCCCGTCGTTCGCCGCCAGGCCGTCCGCGCTGTCCACGTCGACCGTGTCGACGTCGTCGATCGGGTTCGGGTCGGCGTTCTCGAGCGACTGCCACGGGAACTGGCTGCCCGTGCTCGGGTCGGAATCCCGGTTGCGCAAGTCGAACGTGATCCGGTCCGCGACGTTGTCCGGGTCGCTGGTCGACGGCGCGTGGTTGTCATCCGACAGCGCGTGGCCCTCGACGCGGATGTCGCCGTCGGCGTCGCGCTTGCCCGCGAGCACGTCGATGCGCTCGCCGAGGTTGTCGACCTTCGCCGAGCCGGTGAGCACGCTCGTGCCGCCGCCCGAGCCGACGCGCAGCTGGCGGATGTCGATGTCGGGCTTGTTCGTCGTCGCCGGCTGCGTGAGCGCCGCCTGGAGCGCGAGCTGGTTGGGCGCCGCGGTGTCGCAGTAGATGTCCGAGCCGGCGTTCTGCGCGAAGTCCGAGCCCGTCGGGATCGCGTCGCGCAGGCAGACCTCGATGCCGGAGGGAGCCTCGGAGATCACCGCGTCGGCGAGCAGCTGCTCGGCGCCCGAGTCCGTGTCGACGTACGCGCGGATCTTCTCCGTCGGCGCGCCCGATCCGAACGCCGCGCCGATGCGCGTCGTCGCCGACGGGTTCGCCTGCGCGCTCTTGTCGACCTGCGACAGGCCGATCTTCTTGAGCTGGCCGATCTTGCCCTGCGCGCGGAACGTGTCGCCGCGCTGGATGAAGCTGAAGTCCTGCGTCACGCCGCCGATCGAGGCGGTGCTCGGGACGGGCTGCGGCAGCGGATCGCCGACGAGCGCGTTGGTCGCCTTGAACTCGATCGCGCCGATGCCCGAGCAGCCGCTCGCCACGACCTCGATGTCCGAGCCGGGCGGGCCCGACGGGCAGGCGTTGAAGACCATCTGCGCGAGGTCCTTCTCGCAGTCGTCGTCGGCCTCGTCGACGCCGCCGCCCACGTCGCCGGAGTCCGAGTCGTCGTCGGCGTCGTTGTCGCACTTGCTCGGGCCGAGGCCGCCCTCGCCGTCGACGTCCTTTGAGATGAGCTTGCCGCGCAGCTCGTCGGAGATGTCGGTGACGCGCGCGTCGAGCACAAGCGGCGAGCTGGTCGGGTCCGGGTCGACGATCGACAGGCGCAGCGGGTCCGGGTTCGACGGCCCGGGCTTGTTGACCGAGAGCCTCACGCAGTCCGGGTCGTTGGCGTCCGTCAGGCCGTCGCCGTCGTTGTCGGTGCCGTTCGTGCACGACCCTCCGCCCGACTCCTTCGGCGCGGCTGTCTTGAAGACGATGTCGCCCTTCTGGTCGTCCGGGTCGTAGGACATCGAGATGTCCGACGGCAGGTCGGTCAGCGCGGCGGTCAGGCAGGTCGCCCGCCGGTTCGGGCGCGGGTCCTCGCACAGCGAGCCGGCGCGGCGCGCCTGCATCTCGAAGTCGATGCGGTCGATGCGCTGCGCGGCCTTGTAGTCCATCTCGAGCTTGCGCCCGGCGATCGCGGGCACCTCGTCGGGCTTGGGCGTGACGGGCGCGATGACGTCGGTGCGCAGCGAGGACGGGACCTTGTCCACGGTCGTCGCGAAGACCGTCGCCGAGCGGTTGTACGTCGGCGGGATCGTCTTCGGCACGACCTCGTCGTCCTTGTCGGGAGCCTCGGACTCGATCCGCGCCGTGACCTTCGTCTTCGCGGAGGCGTTGTACTGGATCGACAGCGGCGTCACGGGGAGCTGGCCGGAGGAGCGGCCGAGGACGTCGTCGCGGTCGCACGGCGCCAGCAGCGGATCGGGCGACAGGCTCGCCGGGACCGGCGCCGGCTTGTCGTCGTCGTTCTCGCGCACGCACGCGGAGAAGGTCGACGGCAGCGCGTCGACGCCGATGCGCATCTTCGTCGACCCCTTGCCGAGCACGGTGAACGGCTCCGTCTCGTCGTCGGGATCGAGCGCGTCGGAGATGTCGTCGATGACCGCGTCGAACGGCCCGCCGGTGCCGGCGTCGACGAGGGCGCCGAGCGTGCCGTCTGCCTCGCCGTCGTCGTTGTCGTCGCGCTGGTGGAAGGCGACGTTGCGGACCTCGTCGACGCGGCCCGTGGCCTCGAAGCGCTCGTCGCGCGAGATGAGCGAGACGAACTGCTTGGCGGTGTCCTCGCGCGGCGGCAGCGTCCCGCGCTCGGGCCGGTCGCGCACGGTGAAGCGCACGCGCCCGAGCGCCTCGGCGGTGGCGGGCGAGACGCACGCGTTGACGCTCGGCGTGAAGTCGAAGTCGCAGCCGTGGAACTCCGCCGCGCGCAGGACCTCCTTGCGCGTGTCCAGCCGCCCGTCGACCTTCGGCGGCACGCGGTCGATGCGCACGTCGGCGTACGTCCGCTCCGCCGCGGCGTTCGTCACGTCGATCGCCGCGCTGACATCCGGCCGCTGCACGACCGGCACGCCGTTGTGACGGATGACGAAGTCCGTCCCGCCCTCGCCGGGCAGGAACGCCTCGAGCTGCGTCGGGACGTCGTCCATCCGCGCGGTCGCGCACGTCACCTCGGCCTGGCCGCAGCCGTCTGCGGGACCCGTCGCGATGACGGCCTGCGCGTCGACGTCCATGCTGCGCGACGTCTCGAAGAAGAGGCGCAGCGGATCGCCGGCGCCCGCCGACGGCTTGTAGATCGCGTGGATCGTCTCGGGCAGCGGCGCGAGCATCGTGTCGATCGCGATGCGCTGGTCGTCCTCGTCGGCGACCTCCGGGTCGTCGCGGTTGTCGATGTCGACGAGCGCGCGCAGCGGGCGCACGCCGTCGCCGAGGTTCGTCGTGGCGTCGACGATGTCGTTCTTCGGGCCTTGCAGCTCGAACTTCGCCGAGCGGATCCCCAGCAGCCGGCCGGCGGCGCGCGAGCGGGCGGCGCCGTCGACGAAGCGGCTGGCGAACGCGATGTGCTGCTCGGGATTGAGGACGGGCGCGGGCACGGGCGACGGCCCGTCGAAGTTGCGCACCTCGAAGTCGACCGAGTCGATCTGCTGGCCCTCGACGACGTGGAAGTCGACGGCGTCGAGGTCCGAGCCGCCCTCGTCGTTCGGAACGGATGTGATCGTGCCGGCCATCTTCGGCGGCAGTCCCGCGATGTCGAGCTTGGCGTCCGTGACGACGCCGCCGTCGCCGTCGAGGTCGCGGTAGCGGGCGCTGACGTCCGGGTTGGAGATCGTCGAGGACGAGTCGTAGGCGATGTCCGTCGTCGTCGGCGTGTTCGTGTTCGACAGCGCGATGCGCTGCGGCAGGCGCTCGATCTCGCCGTCGACCTCGAGCAGCTCGTTGTTCGTGAGGTTGCGCAGGCTCGCCGACGCGTCGAGGTGCACGTCCGCGACCGGGGCGTTGTGCTGGTAGAGGACGTCGAGGCCGTCCTCGCGCGGGTCCTCGGAGATGAAGATCGCTTCGGGCAGCGCGTCGAAGTCGAGCGCGAACTTCGCGTCGAGGTCGTGGGTCAGCGCGGAGATCTTGAGCTTCAGCGGGCCGCTGTAGCCGGGGCTGTCGATCTTCGCCTGCAGCGGGTCGACGAACCCGCCCGTGATCGGGCCGACGAGCTTCGCGCTGAGCTTCTGCGGGATGCGCGCGCCGGCGGGCGTCTCGAAGCCGTAGTGGACCGTGACGAACGGGCGCAGCAGGTCGGCGGCGTCGCGGAGGATGACGCGCGCGTCGAAGTCCAGCGGCGGCGCGGGCCGGTTCGTGGTGACGGCGAGCGCGTTGCGGGTGACGACGACGTTGGGGACGATCGGCTTGCCGGGCAGCTCGTCGATCGCGACGAGGCCGACGGACACGTCGATGTCGGGCTCGAGCACGCCGAGCAGGGTCGGCCCGTCGACGTCGATCGGGATCGGCGCGCCGCCGATCGGCACGAGGTGCGTCTTGGTGACGTTGCCGGACTTCGTCGTGACGACGACGATCGCGTCGGGCACCGGGATCGGCGTGGCGGCGCCCGCGCTGAGCACCCAGGACCCGGCGGCGACGAGCGCCGAGACGAGGACGGCCACCGAGAGGGGCCGCCGGTTGGCGAACGCGCGGATCGAGCTCATCGCGGTGACCGTCGCTCGCTACGGGAGGAGGGGGGCTTTGACCTTGACGGTGCCCGTGACCGGCGGCTGCGCCGCGAGCAGGCCGTCCTTCGCCGCCACGCTTACCCCGAGGGTGTAGGTGTGGCCGCCGCTGGCGTTGTTCAGGACGAACGACGCCGTCGTGCTGGCGCCGGCCGGGAGCGTCGCACCCGCGGTCGGCAATCCGGTCGCGGACCCGCCGGAGACGCCGGTGATCCGCACGTCGAAGGCGTCCCCCGCCTCGGCGGCGTTCTTGAGCGTCACGGACACCGTCAGCTTGTGCGCCAGCCAGGCGGTGACGTTCGCCCAGCGCGCCGACCCGGAGACGACGCCGATCGCGGGGTCGGGCACGTCGAGGTCGCCCGCGACGGCGATCGACGCCGCGTTGTCGGCGCCGGGCGTGAGCTCCAGGGCGAGCTCCGCCGTGCCGCTGCCCGTCAGGCCGCGCAGCGCGCCGAGACCGCCGGTCGCGACGATCGGCAGCGTCCCCGAGACCTGCTGCGCGCTCGGATCGGTCGGGTCGAGCGCGGTGAGCGCGAGCGCCGCATCGTCGCACGAGCCGCCGCCCGCGGTGTCGAAGAACGCGGTGCCCGAGCGCCCGCCGGGCGAGGAGACCGTGAGCGCCAGGTGGCCGTCGCCGGCGGGGACGAACGCGCCGCGAGCGGCGCGATGCACCTCGAAGACACCGTCCCAGCGGCCGGCGAGGCCGCCCGCGCCGTCGCTTGCGAGCTGGTCCTGCCAGGCGTAGCGCCACGTGTCGCCGGCGCCGTTCTCCGTGCCGCAGTCAAGCCGGTCGGTGAACGACCCGTCGCCGTTCTGGCCCGTGAGCAGGACGGACGCCGCCGTGGCGCCAGCCAGTGCCGCCAACGCTCCGAATACCGCGATCGCCCCAGCCACCGCGATTGCCAACACGCCCCGCCGCATGATCACGCCCTTACGGTCAATCCCCCCGGATCCATCCCGCGACAGGCGATGCTGCCGTCGTGGCGGCGCGCCGTCAAGACCGAAAATCGGACCGTCTGCACGGTCGCGTTCAGGCGCGCGGCCGCAGCGAAGCTCAGTCCTTGATCTGCGAGCCGTACTGGCGCTCGTAGTACTCGCGATAGTCGCCCGAGCGGATCGGCTCCCACCAGGCCGGATTGTCGCGGTACCAGCTCACGGTCTGCTCGAGGCCTTCGAGGAAGTGCATCCGCGCCTCCCAGCCGAGCGCGCGCACCTTCTCGGAGCCCAGCGAGTAGCGGCGGTCGTGGCCGGGTCGATCGGTGACGTACTCGAGCAGGTCCTCGGAGGCGCCCGTCAGCTCGATGATGCGCTTGACGACCTCGATGTTCGGGCACTCGTCGGGGCCGCCGACGTTGTAGGCCTCACCGGGCGTGCCGTGCTCGAGCACGTGGCCGATCCCGCGGCCGAAGTCCTCGACGTAGAGCCAGTTGCGCACCTGCATCCCGTCGCCGTAGACCGGCAGCCGGTCGCCGTGCAGCGCGTTGAGGATCATCAGCGGGATGAGCTTCTCGGGGTACTGGTAGGGCCCGTAGTTGTTCGAGCCGCGGCAGATCAGCGTCTCGAGGCCGAACGTGTGGAAGTAGCTCGACACGAGCAGGTCGGCGCCGGCCTTCGTCGCGCTGTAGGGCGAGGACGGCGCGAGCGGCGACTGCTCGGTGAACGAGCCGCTCTCGATCGAGCCGTAGACCTCGTCCGTGGAGACCTGCAGGTAGCGCACCCCTGCTTGGCGCGCCGCCTCGAGCAGCACCCACGTGCCGACCGCGTGCGTCTGCACGAACGCGTCGGGCTCGGCGATCGAGCGGTCGACGTGCGTCTCCGCCGCGAAGTTCACGACCGCGTCGGCGCCGTCGAGCGCCTCGGCGACGGCCGCCGCGTCTTCGATCCCCGCGTGGACGAAGTCGATGTCGAGCCCCTCGAGGTTCTCGCGCCGCCCGGCGTACGTCAGCTTGTCGAGGACGACGACGTCGTCGCCGTGCTCGGCCAAGCGCAGGCGCACGAAGTTCGAGCCGATGAAGCCGGCGCCGCCGCAGACGAGGAGCCTCATGCGGCGGGAACCCTCGTGGCGAGGTAGTCGGAGACGCCCTGCTGCCATGCCGGCAGCACCAGCGGCTCGGCGCGCTCGGTGCCGAGCACGCTGTAGGCCGGGCGGCGCGCCGGTCGCGGGAACTCGGCGGTCGTCGCCGGGCGCACGCGGCAGTCGACGCCGGCGCGCCCGAAGAGCTCGAGCGCCAGCTCGTTCCACGAGCACGAGCCGGCGCTCGCGATGTGGTGGATCCCGACCTCGTCCGGGCGCTCGGCGAGCTCGACGAGCGCGCCCGCGAGATGGCCGGTCCAGGTCGGGCAGCCGACCTGGTCGGTGACGACCGCGACCTCGTCGCGCTGGCCGCCGAGCCTGAGCATCGTGTCGACGAAGTTCTTGCCGCCCGCGCCGAAGAGCCATGCCGTGCGCACGATCGCGTGCTCGGCGTTCGCCTCCGCGACGGCGTGCTCGCCGCCGAGCTTCGTCTCGCCGTAGACGCCGAGCGGGCCGGTCGCGTCGGACTCGAGCCATGGCTCGCGCTTGCTGCCGTCGAAGACGTAGTCCGTCGAGACGTGGACGATCCGCGCGCCGGCCCTGGCCGCGGCCGCGGCGACGTTCCCCGCTCCCGTGCAGTTGACGGCCTCGGCGGCCGCCCAGTCGGACTCCGCGCCGTCGACGTCCGTGTAGGCCGCGCAGTTCACGACCGCCTGCGCTCGCGCGTCCAGCACGGCGGCGCGCACCGCCGCGGCATCGGTGATGTCGACGTCCGCGCGGGTCACGGCATGGACGTCGTGGCCGAGCCGCGTCGCCGCCTCGACGACCGCGCGCCCGAGCATCCCGCTCGCGCCTGTCACGAGCAGCCGCATCAAAGGATCCCGATCTCGGAGTTGCCTGCAACCTCGACGACGGCCGCCTCGGGTACGGCGCCCGCGCCTGTGAGAAGGAGTCTCACAAGATGCCGATCTCGGAGTTGTCGCCGACCATGAAGCGGTAGGCCTTCGGCTGGCGCTCGCCGCGGGAGATCGTGACGTTGCGCCCGAGCAGCGAGGACTCCATCCGGCCCGCGAGGTTGGACACCGAGCAGCTCGACAGCAGGATCGAGTGCTCGATCTCGGCCTCGCAGATGACGCAGTCCTCGCCGATCGCCGTGTACGGCCCGACGTAGCAGTCCGTGAGCCTCGCGCCCGCGCCGATGATCGCCGGGCCGCGGACCGTCGTGCGCTCCAGGCGCGCGCCCGCCTCGATGACGACGCGCCCCTCGCACTGCGAGTCGACGAGCTCGCCGTCGATCCGCCGCTCGGTGCGGTCGAGCACGAGCCGGTTGGCCTCGAGCATGTCGTCGAGGCGGCCGGTGTCCTTCCACCACCCGCGGACGATGTGCGGCTCGACGCGCATGCCGCCGTCGACGAGGTACTGGATCGCGTCGGTGATCTCGAGCTCGCCGCGCGCGCTCGGCTCGATCGCGCGCGAGGCATCGTGGATGCCCGCGGTGAACATGTACACGCCGACGAGCGCGAGGTTGGTCGCCGGCTCGGCCGGCTTCTCGACGAGCCGCACGACGCGGTCGCCGTCGAGCTCGGCGACGCCGTAGTTCTGCGGGTCGGGCACGGGCGTCAGCAGGATCAGCGCGTCGGGAGCGCTCGCGGCGAACGCCCGGACGAGGTCCGTGATGCCGCCTTGCAGGAGGTTGTCGCCGAGGTACATGACGAACGGGTCGCCGTCGAGGAACCCCTCGGCCGTCAGCGCCGCGTGCGCGAGCCCCGAGGGCGCGTCCTGCTCGACGTAGGTGAGCTTGACGCCGAAGCGCGACCCGTCGCCCGCCGCCTCGCGGATCTCGGCGCCGGTCTCCGGCGCGATGATGATGCCGACCTCCTCGATGCCGGCCTCGGCCATCGCCTCGATCCCGTAGAAGAGCACGGGCTTGTTGGCGACAGGCACGAGCTGCTTGGCGCTCGTATGGGTGATCGGGCGCAGGCGCGTGCCCTTGCCGCCGGAGAGGATCAGGCCCTTCATCAGTAGATCGGCGGAAGCCGAGCTTGCGGTGATCCCACGTCGCTCGGGAGCGCTCGGTGAACTGCAGCGCGACGCGCTTGGGCGCCTGCGCGGCGACCATCGCGCGCACGTCGTCGCTCAGCTCGCCGCCGCCGTAGCGGCTGAACAGCTCGAGGCCGAGCTCGGCCACCCGGTCGGTGTCGCGGTGAATGGTCACGTCGGCCTTCAGCATGACACCGCGCAGCTCGTGGTACTCGCTCCCGGCCTCGACCTGCAAGGTCGCGCGCGGGTCGCGCTCGAGGTTGCGCACCTTCTGGGACTTCGCGAACGTCCATGCCCACAGCTCATCGTCTCGTACGACGAACCACAGCGGCATGAGGTGCGGAAATCCGTCCTTGCCGTTGGTCGCGCAGATGACCGTGCGCTCCTCCGCGAGGAACGCGCCGGCCTCCTCCTGCGACATCTGGATCTGCTTGCGGCGGCTCACGGGCGGGACTGTAGTCAGCCCCGCCCGCGCCTTGCCGCGTGGGTTACCGCTCGCCGCCGGTGAAGACCGCGACGCGCTCGCAGCCCTTCACCCGCTTGCGCTCGTTGCCGTTGATGCGGGCGACGTCACCCTTGCCGCCGCCGCAGTTGACCGTGGCGGGCGGGCCGGCGGTGGCGACGTTGATGAAGTCGCGGCCGGCACCGCCGAGGGCGGTATCGCGACCGAACGCCGCGTTGATCGTGTCGTTGCCGTTGCCGGCCGACAGGTAGTCGGTGCCCGGACCACCGTTGAGGTGGTCGTTGCCCGTGGAGCCGTAGAGCTTGTCGTTGCCCAGGGCACCGGACATGTTGTCGCCGCCGGCGCGACCCTCGATGCAGTCGTTGCCACGACCGCCGTCGAGGTGGTCGTTGCCGCCGAGACCGATGATCCGGTCGGCGATGTTCGTGCCGGTGATGCGGTCGCGGCCGTTCGTTCCGATGATCGCGAACTTCGGTGTCCCGTTACCGCTGAGGCATGGGCTCGCCCCGTACTTCTTGCGCGCGATGTCGATCGGGACGACCGTGCCGCCGCTCGGACCCGAGAACGGCGGTCCGACGATGACGTCGCCCAGGCTCGACCCGGAGGTGTCGCCCTTGATGACGCAGAGGTTGGTCGACGGGACGAGGACCGAGCCCTTCGGGCAGACGCCGTCCAAGGTGCCACCGGGGTTGTCGCCCTGGTTGTCGGGATCGCAGACCGTGCCGTTGGCGCCGACCTTGCTCTCCGCGACCACGAGGTCGACGAGCGGCGTGCCGTTGCCGCGGATGACCTTCAGGTGCAGTGCGCGGACGCTCAGCGAGCCGTCAGCACCGATGACCTTCTCGTTGATCTTGATGTCGACGAGCGCACCGAGCGGCTGGAGCGCCTGCGTCAGGGCACCGAGCAGTCCGTCGAGCCCGATCGGCGCGCCGAGCACCGTGAGATCGGCGACCTGGCTCGTGCCGTCGAACTTCGGCGTCAGCGATCCGCTCGTGCACGTCGCGGTGGCGGCGGACGTCGCGGCCTTCACGCCGAGCAGCGACGGGGAGCCCGCCGGGAGCTGCACTTGGAGATTCTCGACCTTCGCCGTCGAGGTGACCTTCTGGTTGATCGCCTTGCCGAGCTCGGGGACGATCTCCGTCTTGGCCTGCGTGGTGCTCGCGCCGATGAGATCCTGCGGGATCGCGAGTTGGGTCGCGGTGTTGCCGGCGCCGGTCTCGGCGTTCGCGCACTGCGCGTGATCCGGGTTGCCGCCGTTCGCCGTGTTGATATTGCCGTTGGCCACGATCGGCTCGACGCGGTTCTGGCCGCTGACCGACGTGTAGAGCGGGCTCGCGCGGCATTTCCACACGGGCGCGTTCGTGAACGCCTGAGCGCTCTCGACGACGAACAGCGCCCCAAGCGTCGCGGCGACGGCCACTAGAAGTTTGCGGGTCATTCGGGTCTCTCCCTGCTGTAGTAGACGCCAGCCCCCCGGGCCCGGCCCTCTTGAAGGCGCTGTTCTCGCCCCGTTCACCGAGGGTTGGTTCCTCGGTGCGCCAACGCACGCCCCGATGAATGTACCCTCGCTGCCATCTTGGCGCAAAAGTCCCCTTAAGGGATTCCGACTTAAACCGATCTTCCCTCCCCCTGACAACGTCCTCTGCCCATCATCGGCGCACCGTAATCAGGCCCATTGAAGAAGTTCGTGCTTTTCTCGCTTAGCGAAGCGCGAGCGCCCGAAGGCGGCTGACCGCCGCGAGCACCGCTTCCCGCGCGTCCGGCGGCTCGAGGACCGCTGCGTCGCCGGCCTCCGCGAGCACGTCGCGCACGAGGAAGTCGGTCCCCTTGAACGTCAGCTCGACCACGACCGAGCCGTCGGCGAGCTCCCGCAGGATGCGGCGCTCCTCGCGCGCCCAGCGCGCGCGGTCGGGCGAAACCCACACCCTGGCGACCCGTGAGGCCTCGACCTCGCCCGTGCGAAGCCAGCCGTCGACCTCCGCAGCGGGGTCGACCTCGGGGCGCGGCTCGAACGACCTGTCGGTGACCTCCGCGTGGCGGATGCGGTCCAGCCGGAAGTGGCGCACGTCGCCGCGATCGGGGTCGTAGCAGGCGACATACCATCCCTCGCGGCCGTTGACGAGCGCGTACGGCTCGACGACGCGCTTGGAGAACTCGTCCTCGTTGGGCTTGTAGTAGTCCAGCCGCAGGAGGCGGCGCTCCATGATCGCCGTCGAGGCGAGGCGCGCGATGCGGGAGTCGTCGCCGCCGTTGTCCGCGACGTGCAGGCCCTGCTCCATCGGGTCCGAGCCGAGCGCGTCGACGATCTTCTGCCGCGACGACGCGAGCGAGCCCTCGGGCAGGTGCTCGCCGATGAGGTCGATCGCGGCGACGAGCGCCTTCGCCTCGACGGGCAAGAGGCGCGCGGGGCGCGCGAAGTTGTCGGAGTACGGCTCGGGATCGACCTCGATCTCGCCGCCGTCGCCGATCTCCGCGTAGAGGACGTACGAGCCGCCGCCGAAGTTCACGACGTTCAGCACGTTGATGTCCTCGCGCAGCTCCGCGTCGGAGATCTGCATGAGCTCGCAGACGTCCGCGGCTTGCAGGCGCTGCTCGGCGCGGCCGGCCTGGATGAGGATCGACGCGAGCGTCACGAGGCGCGCGATGCGCTCGGGCCGGATCGCGGCCTCGGTGCGGCGGGCGTTGCCGTTGGACGAGGCCGCGGCGGGCTCGGGGTGCCGCGGCGCCGCTTCGGGCGCCAGGTCGAACGCGGGCCGGCCGTCGCCGCCGTCGCGGTGGCGCTCGTAGAGCAGCTCGACGCGGTCGGCCACCTCCTGCTCGAGCTCCGGCGGGGCGAGCACGCGGGCGTGCTCGCCGAGGCGCAGCACCCACGCCGCGAGCTGGCGGCGGTCGGCGTACTTCGTCGAGAACACGATGTCGCCGGCGTGCTCGGGGCCCGCGGGCCGCACCTCGCCGAAGCGGCCGAAGTGGCGCTCGATCTGCCACGCGATGCGCTCGGAGATCCTGATCTCGGCCGTCTCGCCGGCCTCGCCGAACTGCCAGACGGCGCGGTTGGCGTACGCCCGCGGGTCGAAGCCCTCGGGCCGGCCCTTGAAGTCGTGCTCGGACTTCGTCGCGTACGCGACCTTCCCCTGGATGCGCGAGAGCCGGAAGACCCGCAGCGCGCCGCGCTCGTGGGCGTGGCCGAGAAGGTAGAACTGGCCGCCCTGGAAGAGCAGGTGGTAGGGGTCGACCTTGCGCGTGCCCGTCGCGTCGCGCGCCATCGTGTAGTAGTCGAACGTGATCGTCTTGTTGCGGAAGATCGCAGTCTCGATCTTCGCGAGGCGCTGGGAGAGGTCGTGGCCGCCGGCGGATGCGGTAATCCCGAGCCCGACGCCGCGCTGCTCCGGCGCTCGCAGCGGGTTCTGGCGACCCCACGAGATCTGCTGGAGCGCGAGCCGCAGTGGCTCCGCGTAGGCGAACTCGCCGTCCAGCAGCGAGAGCGCCGTCTGCAGCGCGGCCAGCTCGCCGTCGGTGAACGCGATCGCGGGGAGGTGGAAGTTCTCCGGGCGCAGCGAGTAGTTCTCCTGCTCGGCGACCCCGTCGACGGGCCGCTCGACCGTTAGCACGATCCCCAGCGAGTCGAGCTCGGAGCGGTCCGCGTAGAAGCGCCGCGCGAACGCGTCCTCGTTCATCGTGCTGTACCCCTCGACGTCGCGCCTGATCTCCAGCGCGGTCACCGGGCGCCGCTCCGCCATCAGGTAAGAGATCAGGGAGAGCTGACGGATGAGCTTCTCCGTGTCCTTGGCCATGGCGGACACGATACGGCCCGCCGCCACGCGGCCCCTCACGGTTGCGAGAAGTCGGCCCGCTCTTTCCGCACTTTTCGCGCAGGTGGTGCGTCAAGCTCCGAACCTTTGCCCGGGTCAGGCCGCCTCGCGTGCCTCGTGCGCGTCCTGCGTGCCGGGCGCGAAGTACGCGCCGCCGCCGATCGCGCGGTCGAAGCGCGACCAGCGCTCGCCCGCCGGCAGCTCCTTCTCAAGCCGGTCGAAGGAGCCGAGCCGGCCGCCGAGGTTGTCGCAGAAGTGCACGAGCGTGGCCTCGCGCGTGCACGGGAGCACGGGGCTGCCGTGCTCGAGGCTGCCGTGGTGGCTGAGGACGATGTGCAGGACGGCCTCCGCCGTCCGCGCGTCGAAGCCGTCGATCTCGTCGATGAGGCGGCGCACGCGGTAGTAGCCGAGCGGGATCTCGCCCTGGAGCTTGCCCGCGTCGGTCATCTCGATGCCCGCGGCCGTGAACGCGTAGGCGTCGAGCTTGCCGATGTCGTGCAGCAGCGCGCCCGTGACCGCGACGTCGCGGTCGATGCCGGCGAACGTCGCGCTGATCGCGCTGACCGCCTGCGCGACCGACAGCGAGTGCTCGAGCAGCCCGTGGCGGTAGGCCTGGTGGAAGCGCTTGGCCGCCGGCGCGCTGCGGTAGGTCGCCCAGGTCGGCGCGCCGGGTCCGAACACGGCATCGAGCAGCCGGCACAGGTCGCCGTCCTGCACCGTGCCGACGAGCGCGCGCAGGTCCGCCTCCATGAGCGCCGGCGAGCGCGGCGGGCCGTCGCGCAGCGCCTCGAGGTCGAAGGTTCCGGGGATCGCGGCGCTCAGCGTGTGCAGCGCGAGCTCGGCGCCGCGGCCGTTGGAGGCCTGCAGCTGCCCGCTGACCTGCACCGGCGCGCCGACCGTCGCGATGGCGCTCGCCGCCGCGACGTCCTCGAAGAGGGTCGACGGCAGCGTCCCGGTGCGGTCGCCGAGCACGAGGCGCAGGTACTGGCCGCCGCCTTGGCGCGCGCGCAGCTCCGCCTCGCGGACGACGAGCACGCCGTCGACGGGAGCGCCCGCTTGCAGGTCTTTTACGAACATGGCCGACACGTTCGCAAGTGGCGCGGACGGACCGCTGTAGGTTGTCGCTCATGGCACGCAGCGCGCTCATCACCGGCGGCACGGGCGGCCTGGGCGCGGCGGTGACGCAGGCGTTCCTCGACGGCGGCTGGCGGGTCGTCGTGCCGCTGTACGACGAGGCCGAGCGCGACCGCGTGCCGGCGCACGAGCGGCTCGTCCTCGAGCGGGCCGACCTCTTCGATCCCGCCTCCGTGGCGGGCGTCACCACGCTGGCCGCCGGCGACGGCGACGCGCCGCTGCGCGCGGTGGTCAACCTCGTCGGCGGCTTCGCGATGGGCGGACGGGTGCACGAGACCCCGATCCAGGACTTCGACACGCAGTTGCGGCTGAACCTTCGCCCCGCCTACCTCGTCTGCCAGGCGGCGATCCCGCACCTCATCGACGCCGGCGGCGGCGCGATCGTGTGCGTCTCCTCGCGCGCCGCGCTGAAGCCGTTTGCGGGCGCCGCCGGCTACATCGTCTCGAAGGCGGCCGTGCTGTCGCTCGTCGACGTGCTCGCGACGGAGTACCGCGACGACGGCATCCGCGCCAACGCGATCCTGCCTAGCGTGATCGACACGCCCGCCAACCGCCGCGCCAACCCGGACGACGACTACGACCGCTGGGTAAAGCCCGCCGAGATCGCGGCGGTGGTGCGCGCGCTGTGCGAGGACGGGACGAGCATCGTCAGCGGCGCGCACGTCCCCGTCTACGGCCGCGCGTAAGTGGTCTGTCTCGCAGGTACGTGCGCGTTTGGACGGTGCTGGCGCCGCCTGGCAAGGACGCAGACCTGAAGGAATGCGCCAGCATTTCGAGGGTCGAGGACGCCGCCAGGCGGTGATCAGCGCCGATCCAAACGCGTGCGTATCTGCGAGACAGGCCACTAAGCCCGCGGGCGTGGCGCGGCGGCGCGCCGAGCGGCGTAACCACGCCGCCGCCGCGGGTACAGTCAAGGCAGTGCATCGCTCTCGCCGAATCCTCATCTGCGCCTGCGCCGGGGCAGGCATCCTGGCCGTCGCGCCCGCCGCCGCATCGCCGCCGCTGCCGACCGAGCCGATCGCCGCGGGCGTCACCGCCGCCGGCGTCGACCTGTCGGGCCTGACCGTCGAGCAGGCCACCGCGCGCCTGGAGGCGCTGACCGACCGCTTGGAGCACGGCAGCGTGCTCGTCGAGGTCGCCGACCAGCAGTTCACGCTCAAGACGAGCTCGGCGAACGTCGTCTTCGACCGCGAGAAGACCGCCAAGCGCGCGATCTACGCGGGCCGCGCGGCGCAGGGCGCTCCCGTCGAGGTACCGCTCGCCGTGACGCACACGCAGCGCGCCGTCCAGTCCTTCGCGAACCGCATCGACAAGCGCATCGCTCGGGCGCCACGCGACTCGAAGGCGATCATCACGCTGCGCCGCGTGCGGGTCACGCACTCGCGCACGGGCCGCGACATCAACGCCAAGGCGCTCGCCACGCGCCTCGCCAAGGCGCTCGTCGATCCGCGGATCGAGCGCGTGTTCAAGCTGAAGGTGCGCAAGGTCAAGCCCAAGGTCAACGCGGCCGCCGCGCGCAAGTCTGTTTCCACCGTCATCACGATCAAGCAGTCGACGTTCAAGCTGCGCCTGTTCAAGAACCTCAAGCTCGTGCGGACCTACGGGGTCGCAGTCGGCCAGCCCGGCTATCCGACGCCCAACGGCCGGTTCGCGATCCAGAGCAAGCAGATCGACCCGGTCTGGTCGGTGCCGAACAGCCCGTGGGCCGGCGAGCTCGCGGGGAGCACCGTCGGCGGCGGCAGCGCGGCCAACCCGCTGAAGGCGCGCTGGCTGGGCGTCGCGGGCAGCGTCGGCATCCACGGCACGGGCCAGGACTGGTCGATCGGCACGCGCGCCTCGCACGGCTGCATCCGCATGCACGTCGCGGACGTGAAGCTGCTCTACCGGCGCGTGAAGGTCGGGACGCCGGTCCTCATCGGCCGCTGACGCGCGCGCGCGCCCTCCCGGCCGCCTGAGGCGTCTCCGACGCGGAGCCCCTCGGCGCCCGCGAGCTCGTACGCGACGGGAGCCTCCGCCCCCGTGCCGCTACCGTGGCGCGCGGTGCCCGCGGACGCTCCCCCCACCGTCTTGCTCTGGTTCGGCGGCGAGCTGCAGGCCGTCCACGACGCCCCGATGGGAGCGGTGCTCGCGGCGGACTCCTGGCTTCTGGACGAGGGGCGCGTGCGCGGCTACTTCGAGCACTGGGAGCGCTTTCGCGGCTGGTGTGAGGAGCTCAGTATCGCTACGGCCGAGCTCGTCGGCTTTCGCGACGCGGTCACCGCCGCGCTGCCGCGGACCGGCCGCTGGTTTCCGCGCGTCGATCTTGTCGGCAGCGCGGCCGGGCGCGCCGGGGCGGCGCAGCTCGTGCTGCGGGTGCGACCCGCGCAGGCGCCGATGGAGACGGCGCGCGTGCTCGTCGCCGACCCCGGCGACCTGCGCGCGTACCCGCGCCGCAAGGGCCCGGACCTGCCGCTGCTGCTGGCGCTGCGCGGGCAGGCCGTCGCCGCGGGCGCGGACGAGCTCGTCGTCTGCGACGCGGATGGCAGGCTGCTCGAGGGGGCGCTGCACAGCCTGCTGTGGTGGGAGGACGACACGCTGTGCACGACGCCCGACGAGCGGACGCTGCCGAGCATCACGCGCTGGCTGCTGCTCGAGCTCGCCGCCGCTCATGGCGTGGCGGTGCGCCGGCGCCTGCCCCTGCCGGAGGAGCTCGCCGGCTGCGAGGCGTGGCTGGCGAACGCTGTCCACGGCATCTGCCCGATCGTCGCGTGGGAGCCCGACGGCCCGCGGGCCGGGTCGCCGGATCGCGCGTTCGAGTGGCGCGCGCTGCTCGACGAGACCGCTCGTCACCTCGACGGCTGAGTCGCTGTCAGGAGCCCGGCGGCCCGGGTGTGTGTGAGGTCGGGCGTCGCGTGCGGGATCCCCGCTCGCCGCGGCGCCTCATTTCGTCGGGTCCTAGGGGCCGTCTTGCTTGCGGACGGCGTCGCGCAGGCGCTGAAGCTCCTTCACGAGTTCTTCCTGGCGCTTGAGGATGTCGTCGATCTGGCGCTCGACGCTCGTGCCGGGCGTCGTTGTGGTGCCGCCGGGGGTCGTGGACGTGCCCGGGGTGGTCGTCGTGCCCGGCGTGGTCGTCTCGGGCTCGGGCGTCGTCGTCGCGCCCGGCGCCACCGCCTCGTCGGGAACCTCTCCGGTCTCGATGTAGCGCAGCGTCTTCTGCTCGGCCTGCGGGTCGCGGTCGTTGTCGAAGATCGCGACGAGCTTGTTCGTCTCCGCGTCGACGATGACGGTCTTCGAGACGGCGTTGGCGCTGTTGGGGATGATCGAGCTGAGGTAGACGAGGTGGCCGTCGACGAACACCGGCCGCGGCTCGACGACCCGGAAGTTGCCCGAGCCCGGCGTCTCGTCGCCGAAGTCGATGCCGGGGATCGAGACGGCCTTGACGGCTTGGATCGCGCGGCGGTTGCCGCTCAGCGAGGTGCGCTCGGGGACGCGCCAGATGCGGGTGCGGCCGGTGGACGCGTCGGTCAGGAAGATCGCGCTGGCGGCGAACGCCCGGCCGTAGGGCTCGGCGACGCTGACCCATTGCCGGCCGAGTCCGTCATCGCCGAAGTCGACGAGGTACGGCTGGCGGTTGACCTCCGTGTCGGTGATGCGGGTCTGGTTCTCGTGGACGAACCACGCGTTCCAGAGGCCGCCCTTGTACTGGTAGGCCTCCTGGACCCGGCGGGCCTGCGTGTCGGAGAAGATGCGGCCGGTGATCGCGAGCTCGGGGCGCTTCGCGGCCTCCTCGGGCTCGAGGTCCTCGATCTTGCCGTCGGGCGCGACGACGAAGACGCCGCCCAGGACCGGCCGCCGGATGAGGAAGCCCTTGTACTCGAGGTACGGCACGAGGATCCGCGGGCCGTCGGGCGTCTCGATGCCGACGGGCTCCTCGAGCGAGACGAGGAAGCGGCGCTTGAGCAGCTGCCAGCGCAGGTTGTCGGTGATCTGAAGGCCGGGCGCGTACTTCAGCTCCCCGTCGATGAACTGCAGCGTGCGGGCGGTCTGCTCGGCGTCGAGCTCGACGATGCCCTGGCTCTTCTTGCTGAAGACCCGGAACACGCCCTGCGGCGTGCGCAGCGCGGTCCAGGCGAGCCCGTCCTCGGTGTTGACGATGCGGAAGTTCGTCAGCGTCTCGGTGGGCGAGTTGAACGCGCTCGAGGCGTTCTGCTCGGCGACCTCGCGCGGCACGATCCGCACCTTGCCGCCGGCGGGCAGGCCGGGGATCGGCTCGTACTCCGTGTGCTTGACGATCGCGCGCTGGATGAGCGGCCCGCTGAGCGACGCGCCGAACACGAACACGACGAAGGCGGCAATCGGGAAGGCGATGAGCCAGTTCGGCGGACGGACGCCGCTGCGCAGGTCCTCGAGCGTCGTCCAGCTGCGCTGCGAGCGGCGCAGCAGGAACGCTCCGATGGCCAGCAGCAGGAGCGGGAGGAGCCACACGAACGGCGCGGTCCAGAAGAACAGCGCGAACCCGTGAAACAGCGGGCGCGAGAGCCACAGCGCCGCGAGCGCGATGACGGCGAGGGCGACCCAGGCCGGGTTGATTCGCTTCAGGCGCCGCATCTGCCGCGGACTCTACGTCGTCCGGCAGGGCGGCACCCCGAGAGGAAGCACCGCTCGGATCGACTCAGCCCGCTATCTCTGGATCGAGCCTTCGCTGACCACCCGCTCGACGTGGCCCGGCTGGAAGCCTCGCCCCGACTGCTCCCATCGGCGATCCAGCCGCGATCACGCCGCAGGCGCGCCAAAATCCTGGTCGTCGTGCGCGCCTTGGATCATGTCCGTCTTTCGAAGGGCCGTCGCGTCACTAAGAGCACGGGGGTTGCCGGTAGACGCGTGTTCGATGAGAGCGGCCGACAGGAGCAGCCAGCGCGTTTCCCTGGGTCGTACGACCTCGTAGGGCGTACGTTGATTACCACGCGCTACCAGGCCCTCATTGGCCAGAGCGCAGAGTAGGCGGCTCACGGTCGGCTGCGGCCAGCCGAGCACGATCGCGAGTTCCCTGGGGCGAACCCCGCCCCGATCGAGCACCTCGCGGAGTACTCGCAGACGCTTTTCGTCGCCGAGGACAGCGTAGAGTTGGTGCGTCCGACGTGCCACGTACCCTGCCCAGTATGCAGGAATGCGAATACTCGCCGGGTCGCTCGTTCGCCCAGTGCAGGCCAAGACCGTGTGGTTTGGCATGGCACTGAGGACCCAACTCAGGCACACTCTCATACGGCTCGGACGGATCGGTTCCTATCCTCCTGAGCGGGCGTCGGCTCCCGAGTCATCCGGGTACCGCGCCAACGAGCCCACTCACGCACCGAAGGCGACCGCCACCATGCAGACGACTCCGCTCCCGGCCCAGCTTGATGGGTCGAAGTCCGCTCTCGCGAAAGGCGACGAGGTCTACTGGCGTGACCTGCTCGTGACCACCGACGCCGACGTCGAAGTGGACTCAGTCACACCGAAGCGGATGGAGCGCCTGCGCGAGATCGCGGAACGATACGTGCCGACCGGTCAGTCCTCCTAATCGAGATCGATCGTGTCTCGTGCGCGGGGACGCGGGTCGTTCTGGGCGATCCAGGTGATCCGACGGGGCTCGATCGCAAGGGCCTGAACCGGGCCGCCGCAACCGGGGATTGGGCCTCGTCCGTCGCGCTTCCTTGCCACCACGGTGCCGTCCGTAAAACGCTGCATCTTGATCGTGACCTCGATCAGGAAGTACGCGAGATCGACTGCGTCCTGAGTAGTGGTCGGTCCGACGTACTCGTAGTGCAGCGTCTCAAGTCGCGTTTCTAGCTCTTGATCGAGCTGGAAGCGATGCTCGCGCATCTCGTCCAGATCGACTCCGCGGATCAGGCGCCTAATCGCGCTCGTCTGCCCTCGATACCACACCGCGGGGCCTTCGTTCGTAGATCCCAGCGGAGTGATCGTGTGGTCTGTGGTTCGGACCTTCACCTCGACTACGCGCCCGGTCCCGTCCTCGTCGTAAGCCGCCACCACGAAGCCCAACGTCCACGCTCCGGCCGGGGTCATTCCGGCGGGTCCTCGGATCGCGGGCAGTCGGCCGGCGAAGAAGCTGCCGAGCCCGGCGGCAAACTCCTCGATCGACGCGGGTTCCGTCTTTAGCCCTACCACCCACTCGTCGAACAGGCTTCGGATCGTCTTGCTGCCGATCATTGGTAGTCAGGGGCGCAGTGTCCGCCAGCGGCGGGTCTGGTTCCCCGTTCCCCTTTCAATTCCGTGCGTGCGGTTTTCCCGCACACGGCTTGCCGATGATCTTCTTCGCATGACTTACGCGGCCCCGGGATAGCGAATCGTGCCCATGAGCTGATGCAGGCCCAGACCCCAAAGCCAGTCAGGCGTCCACTGAGCGGCCTCCCCGGCGCGCAGGTTGCGGCCTTTGCGCTTGACAAGCAGGCGCTTGAGCCGCCACGCGACGTGACGGTCGATCTCGGTGAACTTGTCGGCGGCGTTGCCGGTACGGAAGTAGTTGCCCCAACCACGCAAGACCGGGTTGAGATCCGCGATCACCTCACGGACATCTCTCATCCCGCCGCGGCGACGACGGTCGGTCAGCGCCTTGACCTTGGCTCGGATGCGTTTCATCGCACGCATCGAGGGCCAACGATGCAGGTAGTAGCGGCGAATGCCGCGCTCCAGCAGCCGACCCGACACACGCGCTCTGAAATGGCAGCCGAGGAAGTCAAAGCCCTCCCGGCCGTCGCGGAGATCTACGATCCGCGTCTTGTCCGGATGCAACTCGAGCCCCAACTCGGCGAGGATCGCCCGCGCCGCGTCAAGGGCCGCCTGCGCCTCACGCCCGGTCCGGCAGAGCACCAGCCAATCGTCCGCGTAGCGGACGAGCGTGCCAATGCCCCGCGCGACGAACGCGCGATCGAAAGCGTGCAGGTAAACGTTGGAAAGCAGCGGCGAAATCACACCGCCCTGAGGCGTCCCGGTGACCGTCTCGCGCAACACCCCGTCATCCATCACACCTGCCTCCAGCCACAAGCGCAACAGCTTGAGGACCCGCCGATCCGACACACGCCCGGCCACGAGCGCCAGCAGCTTCTGCTGGTCGATCGAGCCGAAATAGTCTCGGATATCGGCCTCCGCGACCCACACCCGGCCGCGCGGAAACGCAACCCGGATGCACTCAAGGGCGTCCAGCGCCGAGCGCTTGGGCCGAAAGCCGTAGGAGACCTCCAAGAAGTCGGCCTCGAAAATCGGCTCCAACACCAAACGCGCAGCCTGCTGAACAACCCGGTCACAGACCGTCGGGATCCCGAGCGGCCGCACACCACCACCTGGCTTGGGGATCGCCACACGCCGAACCGGCGCAGGACGATAAGAGCCCCGCCGAAGCGCGCACTGAAGCTCGCCGAGCATCCGCTCGACGCCATACGCCTCGACCTCGGTCAACGTCAATCGATCGACGCCGGCCGCGCCCCGGTTCTTACGCACCCGCTTCCACGCTTCCAGCAGGACGTCACTCCTGTGGATGCGGTCATATAACGCGTGGAAGCGGCGCTCCGGGGACCGCTTTGCACATGCGTATAGCGTGCGTTGAAGTTCTCGCACGTCCCCGCCAGTGGCCACCAACCGCGCCATTTCGCTGGACGAGTCGGCGGACGATCGTCCGCCGGGGTCGTTGGGTTGCGCTACCGCAACCATGCCCTAACGCTTACCTCCGTCGCCCGCGTGATCAAAGCAGGGGTCCTTGGCTCCCGGCGCGTTGTTCTGCACGCCGATCTCAGCTACTACAACCCCCTCGGACTCCCGCTGACCTCCGCTCGACTTCGCCTTCGGCTTATACGAGCGGTCTTCGCTGACGAGGCTGGCCAGACGGGTCTCCCTTGTTCCGTGATCAGACCTTGCGCGCGTGCAAGTCTCCATACCCCGCAGGGACCCGCCAAGCCCGATCCGGAACCAGGACTGGCGGACATGGCCTTCGCCGTGAAATGAGCGGCTCGGCTCCCCGATTGTGGATCTGACGAGGCTGCAATCCCAGCCCACGCGCTTGCTCCCTCCAAAGAGGCTCTCGACACCCCGCTTAGCCGCAAGGATCTCTCCCAACGACCGGGGCCTGCTACCGGGCGCTCCGGCGCTTACCCGGACGGGACTCCCACCCGCCGGCCTGATCCAGCTTGCAAGGCGCACCATCGCCTGACCATAGGTGGCGATTCCAAACCGGCCAAGCGCGTCGAACACCTTGTGGGCGGACTGCGATGACACGCGGCGATGAGAACTATTGAGCTGTTCTGTTGTCCGACTGTCCGAGGCCAAGACGATGCCCTCGGACGAGATGGCGGCGACGACGATGGTCATGGGCTAACAAGGTTGGTGGGTCGGTCGGACGCAGAGCCGGTCGCCAACGATTCGCTGCGTCCGGGCCGCGCGTGCCTGCTCGGTGGCGTTTCGGACCGATGTCCTCGGCGGGGTGCGCGCGTTTATCGCGCGCGTGCTCACGTAGAACGTTCCCAGAGCCTCATCCACCTGGCCCAGAGGAAATCGCTCGGGTGGTCAGGCCGCCAAAGGGCCCGATAGCCAAAGGACCTTTCGATGGGCGATCCAGGACTCGAACCTGGGACCTCTTCCTTATCAGAGAAGCGCTCTAACCGACTGAGCTAATCGCCCGTGTGCGCCGTGGCGCGGCTCGCCAGTCTAGCGGGCGCTCGCGCGGGCGCGGCAAGCTCACGCGACGGCGCGCGGGCGGCGCAGGCGGCGGGCGAGGGCGAGGGCCTCGGCCGGGTCGTCGAACGTCAGCTCGGCGCGGTAGCCGGTGCCGCTCGGCTTCACCGTGACCTCGACGCCCAGCGCCCCGCCGAGCGCGTCGGCGATCTCCGTTGCGGCGGCTTCCTGGTCGGGGTGCGGCGCCGCGCGCTTGCCGGCTCCGCGTGCCTTCGGGGCGGCGTCGGGCTCGTTGGCCTCGCGCGCCTTCGCCTCGAGCACCCGAACGGACCAGCCGTCGGCGACCGCCGAGCGCGCGAGGCGCTTGCGATCGGCGTGCTCGGTCGCGAGCAGCAGCGCGCGGCCGTGGCCTTCGGACAGATGGCCGAGCTCGAGCAGCTCGAGCGCCTCGTCGGGCAGGTCGAGCAGCCGCAAGAGGTTCGAGACCGCTACGCGGCTGCGGCCGACGCGCAGCCCGACGGTCTCGCGCGTTAGGCCCAGCTCCTCGACGAGGGCGGCGCAGGCGCGCGCCTCCTCGACCGGGTTGAGGTCCTCGCGCGCCATGTTCTCGATGAGCGCCGTCTCGAGCGCCTCTGTGTCGTCGCGCTCGCGCACGAGCGCCGGGATCGTCTCGAGCCCCGCGATCTGCGCCGCGCGCCAGCGCCGCTCGCCGGCGACGAGCTCGTAGGTCCCGCCGGCGACGGGGCGCACGAGCACCGGCTGAAGCACGCCGCGCTCGCGCAGCGACCCGGCAAGCGCCTCGAGCGCCGCGTCGTCGAAGACCCGGCGGGGCTGCCTCGGGTTCGGCGCGACAAGCTCGACCGGGACCATGCGCAGGTCCTCGAGCGCCGGCCCCCGACCGCCCGAGACCGCCAGGATCGCCGCCAGGCCGCGGCCCATGCCGCGCTGGGCGGGGCTCACGAGCCCGCTCCCGCGCGCACGACTTCCTTGGCGAGCTCGAAGTACGCGTCCGAGCCGGCGCAGTGCGGATCGTGGTGGGTCACGGGGCGCCCGAAGCTCGGCGCCTCGCCTACGCGCACGTTGCGCGGGATGACCGTCTCGAAGACGAGCGACGGGAAGTGCTCGCGCACCTCGCGCTCGACGTCGCGCGCCAGGCGCGTGCGCCCGTCGTGCATCGTCAGCAGCATCCCGGCGATCGTCAGCCGCGGGTTGAGCTCGCGCTGGATCAGCGCGAGCGTGTCGAGCAGCCCGGCAAGCCCTTCGAGCGCGAAATACTCGGTCTGGACGGGGACGATCACGCGGTCGGCCGCGACCAGCGCGTTCACCGTCAGCGGGCCGAGCGACGGCGGGCAGTCCAGCAAGACGTAGTCGAAGCGCTCGCGCACGCCGCCCAGCGCGTCGCGCAGGCGCATCTCCGAGCCCGGCTCGCGTGGCAGCTCGACGTTCGCGCCCGCCAGGTCGGGATGCGCCGGGACGAGCTTGAGCAGGTCGATCGCCGTGTCGTGCTCGGCTTCCTCGAGCGTCGCGCGGCCGGCGAGCACGTCGTAGACGTTGGGCTCGCAGTCCTTCGGCAGGCCGAGGCCGAGCGTGGCGTTGGCCTGCGGGTCGATGTCGATCAGCAGCGTCCCGAAGCCGGCCTCGGCGATGCAGGCAGCGACGTTGACGGCGGTCGTGGTCTTGCCCACACCACCCTTCTGGTTCGCGATCGCGTAGACGGTGCCCATCGGCTGACAACGGTACCGGTGCCGACGGTCGTCGTTGGTGATCCGTTCGCTGCCGAACTCAAGTCTCCCCCTCAGGTCGAGGCGCGAATGGGCCGTTTGCTGGCCATTCCCGGCCGGCGGGGGTAGCGGTTCGGTGTCGAACCAACCTTCAAGTAGAGGTGCAGGTGAAGATGTGCGGCCCCGTCCCACGGTCGCACCGGGCGCACGGTGGCGGGGCCAAGGCCGGTCCCCGCGGCGGCCGCGTCGCCGTCGGCCTCCTCGGCCGCGTCGCGGCGGCCCTTCCACGCGAGCAGCCCCCCGCCGGCGGCGAGCAGCGGGGCGGCGTACTCGACGAGGACGTTCAGCGGCGCGACCGCTCGCGCCGTCACGAGGTCGCAACGGCCCATCCCGGCCTCCCACTCCTCTGCACGCGACGCGACGGCTTCGACGTTGGCGAGGCCCATGGCCTCGACCGCGCGTTCGAGGAACGCGCACTTCTTCGAGCTGCTCTCCACGAGCCAGACGCGAGCATCGGGCAGCGCCGCCGCCAGCGCCAAGCCGGGGAACCCCGCGCCCGACCCGAGGTCGGCGATGTGCCGTGCCGTTCGCACCTCGTCGAGCTCGAGCGCGACCAGCGCGTCGGCCACGTGGGAGTCGACCGCGGTGGCAGGATCCGTGATCGTCGTGGGCGCGGTCGGCTCGGACGCGATGAGCTCGAGGAGCGCGTCGAGCGCAGGCACGGCCGAGTCCGGGAGATCGAAGCGCGTGGCAAGCGACGCGAGCCGACGACGCGATCGCGTGCTCATCGCCCCTCGCGCGCCTGGACGCGGGCGATGTACGTCGCGTAGCGGGAGCGCATCTCGCCGAGGCGGGCGGCGGCGTGCGCGTCCAGCTCGGGCACGACGAGCTCCTCGAGCACCGGCAGCACGTCCTCGACCAGCGCGGGCCCGCGCGCGACCCACTGGAAGTACGACCGGTCGCCGTGGTGGTAGGGCCCGTAGAGGCGCGAGCGGGGGAAGCGCGCGACGAGCCAGCGCATGAGCGACTCGTGGCGGATGTGCTTGCGCAAGATCACGTGGGGCTGCTTGCCGTCGCCGCCGAACGACCCCTCGCTCATGAGAACGCCCGCGACCAGGCCGCGCTCGGTGTCGGTCAGCATTGGCCCAATTGTTACACCGGGGAGAAAAACGTGAAACGTCGCGGCTACTGCTGCAGCGGCGCGACGACGAGATGGCGATCGGGCTCGTCGCCCTCGGAGTACGTCTGCACCTCGCCATGGTCGCGCAGGTACTCGTGGACGAGCCTGCGCTCGCTCGCGGTCATCGCGTCGAGCGCCACCGGACGCTCGTAGCGCAGGACATCCGCCACCGCGCTGTCGGCTTGGCGCTGCAACATCATCTCGCGGCGTTCGCGGTAGCCCTCGGCGTCGATGACGATCCTGCGCCCCTCGGTCTGGCGCGCCCCGGCCATCCGCTGCGCGAGATGCTGCACGGCGTCGATCGTCTGGCCGTGGCGCCCGATGAACAAGCCGAGATCGTCCCCGTGGACCGTGCCGGTGACGGTCTCGTCGTCCTCGGTCACCTCGACCGTCGCGTCGAGTCCCAGCGCTCGCACGACCTCCTCGAGCAGTTCCTCGACGGCCTCGGCCGGCGTTTCCTCATCGTCGTTCATCAGCGGCGCCTCCCGGAGCGCTTCTTCTTCTTACGAGGCGGGGGCGGGGGCGGACCCGTGCGCGCGGGCTTGGGCACCGGCTCGGAGGACGCCGCGGACTTCGCCGACCTCGCCGACTTGCCGCCGCCCGACTTCGACCCCCCGGACTTCGCGCCGGCGGCCGCGGGCGTGCGGTCCTTCGCCTTCGCGCCACCAGCCGCGGCGGGCTTCGACGACTTCGACGAGGAGGACGAGTTGGCGCGGCCGTTCGCCGCCGGCTCCGCGTCGGCCTTCGCCGTCGAGCCGGTCGCCGCGGCCAGCCGCGCCATGAACCCTCCGCCACGCCCGTCCGTGGCCGAGCCGGGTATCCCCGCGAGCACAGGTTTTCCGTCGTCCGTCTTCGGCGCGGTCATCGGCCCCATCCGCCTTCGCAGCACGTAGCCCTGCGCGACCGTCCAGAGGTTCGTCGTGATCCAGTAGACGATGAGGCCCGCCGGGAAGGCGATGATGAAGAAGACGAAGACGAACGGCAGGCCGTACATGATCATCCGCTGGTTGCGGTCCGCCGTCGACGGCGTCAGCAGGCTCGACAGCAGCTGCGAGCAGATGTACATCACGATCAGCACCGCCAAGACCCAGCCCGTCGCCTTCACGGTCAGGTCCGGGATGAAGAGGAAGTCCTCGAAGCCGTGGATCGCGCCGGGCACCTTCTCGCACGGCATCTTCTTGATGGCATCCGAGGCCAAGGACGCGGGACCGCAGATGTCGCGCCGCAGGTCGCTCTGCAGGAGGTAGAAGAGCCCGATGAAGAACGGCATCTGCGCGATCAGCGGCAAGCACGACGCGAAGGGGTTGATCTTGTTCTCCGCGTAGAACTTCATGACCTCCTGCTGCTGGCGCTGCTTGTCGTCCTTGTGCTTCGCCTGCAGCGCCTTCAGCTCGGGAGCGACCCGCACCATCGACTGCATCGACTTGAACTGCTTGACCGTCAGCGGTGCCAGCAGGGCCCGCACGACCACCGTGAGCAGCACGATCGACGTGCCCCAGCCGACGCCGACGCTGTCGTGGAAGAACAGCAGCACCGGATGCAGCAGGTCGACGATCCACTGGACGGGCGCGATCAGCGCGAGGACAGATGCGGTGGCGGCGGAAGAGATCATGAGGATGGGTCAGGCGACCGTCGGGGGAGAACACACGCTGGGCTTCGACGGGGTCGTAGCCACCGTGGTTGAACGGGTTGCAGCGCAGAACGCGCCACGTCGCCAGAACCAGCCCGCGAAGTATGCCGAACTGCTGCAGCGCCTGGACCGCGTAGGCCGAGCAGGTCGGCTCGAAGCGGCAGCGGCGCGGCAATGCGGGCGAGATCACGCGCTGGTACACGACGATCGGCGCCTGCACGATGCGGACCGCCGCTTTCACGCGCGCCCGGCCTTCTCGAGCAGCTCGCGCAGCGCGCTGCGCACGCCTTCCAGGCCCTCGCGCTCGGCGAGATCGTGCGCGCCAGGCCGAGCCACAACCACGACGTCGTGGCCCGCCGGAACCGCCGCGACCTCCGCGTCGTAGGCCTCGCGCAGGAGCCGCTTCACGCGATTGCGCTGCACGGCGCCGCCGACCTTTCGCGACACCGACACGCCCAGCCGAGCCTCCTCGCCGGCGCCACGCGGGAAGGCGTACACGACGAGGTGGCGGTTGGAATGCGAGCGTCCCTGGCGGTACGCGCGCTCGAACTCGGCGCTGCGCGACAGGCGGCTGCGCTTCGCACGACGGGTGCTCGCCGGCACTCGGGAAAGCGGCTCGTCCACGAGACTGAGCCTAGATGGTCGCTGACGCCGGCCCGGCGTCAGGGGGTGAGGCGCTTGCGGCCCTTGGCCCGGCGGCGCTTGAGCGTCTGGCGCCCGGCCTTCGTGAGCATGCGCTTGCGGAACCCGTGGCTGCGGGCACGCTTGCGCTTCTTGGGCTGGTAGGTGCGCTTCATGGCGAAAGGTGCGTCGGTGACGCGGCGGCGGATGGTAGCGCACCCCGTCTGACCGGCAGCGGCGGAGGTTTTTGCCGCGACATGCGGGCTGAGCGCGCGAGGCCCTTCCGAAGGCCCGATCTCGCCAGCCGCCCGCTGGTATATTCGCCGCCGCCCGGGCTCCTTCGCGGGGTCCTTCGCCGTCCATGTTCCAAGCCCTCTCCAGAAGGAGTCGATGACGCCTGGCCCGAACCCGCAGCTCGCCCGCGACTGGGCGTCCATTCGCTCCGAGCTGCGCAGCGCCGTGCCGGATTCGACCTTCGAGATCTGGCTGGCGCCGCTGACGGCGCGTGCGGTCGTCGACGGCACCCTGATCGTGGGCGCGCCCGACGAGATCCGCAGCTGGGTGGCCGATCGCTTCGCGCGGGTGCTGCAGACGTGCGCGGCCGCGGTCCTCGGTCCGGAGACGACGGTCGACGTCGTCGCTCCAGACGCCTCGCTCGAGACGGCCGCGCCACAGCCCGGGACGGCCGGCGGCGGCGCGGTCGCGTGCGCCGAGCCCGTCTTCCACCCGAAGCTGACGTTCGACCAGTTCGTCATCGGCGACTCCAACCGCTTCGCGCACGCGGCCGCCCTCGCGGTCGCCGAGCTGCCCGGCCAGGCGTACAACCCGCTCTTCCTCTACGGCCAGCCGGGGCTCGGCAAGACCCACCTCCTGCACGCGATCGGCAACTACGTTCAGGAGCACGGCGGCGGGCTGCGCGTGCGCTCGACGACCGCCGAGCGCTTCACGAACGAGTTCGTCGCCGCCCTGCAGACGCGTGACGTCGACGAGTTCAAGGCGCGCTTCCGCGACACCGACGTCCTGCTGATCGACGACGTCCAGTTCCTCCAGCGCAAGGCGAAGACCGAGGAGGAGTTCTTCCACACGTTCAACGCGCTGCATGAGACGGGCAGCCAGCTCGTCCTCACGTGCGACCGGCTGCCGAAGGACATGGCCGCGCTCGAAGCCCGCCTGCTCGAGCGCTTCCAGTCGGGGCTCGTGGCCGAGCTCGCCCCGCCCGACCTCGCGACGCGCCTGGCCATCCTCCGTAAGCGCGTGGACCACGACGGCATCGAGCTCGCCGACGAAGGCGCGCTGCACGCCATCGCGCACCGCATCACCTCCAACACCCGCGCGCTCGAGGCCGCGCTCATCCGCGTCGTCGCCTACCACTCCCTCACGCGCCGCCCCATCGACGCCGAGCTCGCCGACGAAGTGCTGGCCGGCCTCTACCCGCACGCGCGCGCCACCCACCGGCCTGCCACGATCGAGCGCGTGCAGGAGCTCACTTGCGACGCCTTCTCCATCTCGCGCGAGGAGCTGCTCTCCAGCGGGCGCAGCGGCCGCGTCGCCTGGCCCCGCCAGGTCGCCATGTACCTCGCACGCGAGCACACCGGCGCGACGCTCCCCGCCATCGGCCGGGAGTTCGGCGGGCGCAACCACACGACCGTCATGTACGCCTGCCGCCGCGCCGCCGAGCGCGTCGCCGCCGACCCCGCCGCGCAAGCCGCCGTCAAAGCCCTCGAGCGCCGCCTAACCGACCCGGGCTGACCGACCGTCGGACTTGACACACTCTCCCCATCCTTTCGCGCGCGCCCGGCACCCCCCGGCCCGCACCCTCCGCCTTCCCTCGCCCTTCTGCACACCCTGCACAGGCCCTATGACCTCTAAACAACATCATCCGAGGTGCTCATCGTGAAGTTCGCGACGTCCTCTGCGGATCTGCTCGCGCAGCTCAGCGTCGTCTCACGCGTGGCTTCGACCCGCAGCGCCGTCCAGGCCCTGTCCGGCGTCCAAGTCATCGCCGGCGCCGACGGCGCAGAGCTGCGAGCAACCGACATGGACGTCGGGCTGCGCGTTCCGCTCAAGGCCACCGTCGAGCGCGAGGGCACGGTCGTCCTGCCTGCCCGCCTGCTGCTCGACGTCGCCCGCTCCCTGCCGGGCGCCAGCGCGTCGCTCGAGCTGCGTCCCGCCGAGCAGGACGTCGAGATCCTGTCCGACACGGCGACCTTCCACATCCGCACGCTGCGCGCCGAGGACTTCCCGCCGCTGCCCGAGCCGGGTGGCGACACGGTCGTCAAGGTGCCGGCCGCGGCGTTCGTCGAGACGATCAACCGCGTCGCGCGGTCGGCGTCGCGCGACGAGACGCGGCCGATCCTCACCGGCATCCTCGTGTCGGCCTCGGCCTCCGAGCTGCGGATGGTCGCGACGGACTCCTACCGGCTGAGCGTCAAGGAGACGAGCCTCGAGGCGCCGCTGGACGGCGAGTTCGAGGCGACCGTGCCGGCGCGCGCGTTGCAGGAGCTCGCCCGGATCTCGCAGTCCGCCGACGCCGAGGAGCTGAGCGTCTCGGTGCGCGCGAACCAGATCGTGTTCGAGATCGGCGGCGACGTCCTCTCCTCGCGCCTCATCGATGGTCAGTTCCCGAACTACCGCCAGCTCCTCCCGGACGCCTTTGAACACGAACTGACATTGGCTTCGGTGGAGTTGACAGAGGTCGTGCGCCGGATCAGCCTCATGGCGCAGAAGAACGCGCCGCTGCGCCTGCGCTTCAGCGAGGGCGAGCTGACGATCTCCGCGCAGACGCCCGACGTCGGCGAGGCGAGCCAGACGATGCCCGTGCCGTTCGCCGGCGAACCGTTCGAGATCGGCTTCAACCCGGAGTTCCTGCGCGACGGCCTCGAGAGCTCGGAGGGCGGCGACCTCGTGCTGAAGCTCATCAGCCCGCTGCGCCCCGGGCTCATCGGGTCGGCGGACGGCAGCGGCTTTCTCTACCTCATCATGCCGATCCGCCTGAACGTCTAGTCGGAGGCGGCTGCAGGCGCGATGATCGCGACCCGTCTGAGGCTGCGCGACTTTCGCAGCTACGCCGCGGCGGACGTCGCGCTCGGCGCCGGCCTGACCGTCGTGCACGGCGGCAACGGCGCGGGCAAGACGAACCTCCTCGAGGCGCTGTACTTCGGCTGCACCGGGCGCTCGTGCCGGACGTCCAACGAGCGGGAGGTTGTCCGCTTCGACGCGAAGGTGGCCCGCGTCGAGGTCGACCTCCTCGACGACGAAGGCGCCGAGCACGCGCTGACGGTCGGATTCGAGCCGGGCGAGGCCAAGCGGCTGCAGGCCGACGGCGTGAGCGTCGAGCGCATCGACGTGCAGTCGCGCCCGCTCATCTGCGTCTTCCTCCCCGACCGCCTCGAGCTCGTCAAGGGCCCCCCGGCGCTGCGCCGCTCGCACGTCGACCAGGTCGTGGCGGCGATGTGGCCCGCGCGCTCGGCGACCCGCCGCGCGTACGGCCAGGCCCTCGCGCAGCGCAACGCCCTGCTGGCGCGGGTGCGCAGCGGCCGGGCGTCGAGCGACTCGCTGCCGGCGTGGGACGCCGAGCTCGCCCGCCACGGCATCGCGCTGCGCGACGACCGCGCCGCCGCGATCGACCTGCTCACCGAGCGCTTCAGCGTGATCGCTGCGGCGCTGGGCCTCGGCGAGGGGGCCGAGCTGCGCTACAAGCCGAGATCGCGGGCGGCCGACGCCGCGGGCCTCGCCGCCGAGCTCGCGGAGCACACGGCGTCAGACCTCGATCGCGGCTTCACGGGCCACGGGCCGCACCGCGACGACCTCGGGCTGCTGCGCGCCGGGCGCGAGCTGCGCGCCTACGGCTCGCAGGGCGAACAGCGCCTGGCCCTGCTCGCGCTGCTGCTCGCCGAGCGCGAGGCGCTCGCGGCCACGCGCCGCGCCGTCCCGCTGATGCTGCTCGACGACGTCATGAGCGAGCTCGACCCCGATCGCCGCGCCCTGCTCGCGCAGATGCTCGGGGGCGAGGGCCAGAGCATCATCACGACGACCGACCTCGCGCACGTGCCGGGTGCCGGCGCGGCGGCGGTCGTTCGCCTCGCCGTCGCGCATGGCGCGGTGCTGCAGGACGCGGTGCCGGCATGACGCGCCGCCGCGCGCCGCGGCCGCTCGCGCTGGCGATCGAGGCGCTCACGGGGCGCCTCGCGCCGGCGACGCTCCTGGGCGACGTGCAGCGCGTCTGGGAGCAGGCGGCGGGGCCCGCGATCGCCAAGGAAGCGGCCCCCGTCTCCGAGCGCGCGGGCACCGTCACGCTCGAATGCTCGTCGGCCGTGTGGATGCAGGAGATCGATCTCATGGGCCCCGGGCTCGTCGCGCAGCTCAACGAGTTGCTCGGCGGCGAGCGGGTCGCGGGCGTGCGCTGCGTTGCCACGACGGGTCGCCGCGGACCGCCCCGGGGACGGGGCTGAACACCCGCCGTCCGGCAGCCCTCCTCGACGGGGCTGTTTTGTTGCTATTTGCAGCACATTTGTAACACCTGGCGGGCGGAGTTATGTAACCGCTTGTGCTATCATTGTGCGCTCACGCAGGACCCGGCCCCGGCCCGTCTGAAGGTGACGCGGACTCGGGGCTTCTTCACGTTCGGAGGATCAGTGGCGAAGGACGACGGCAAGTTCGACGGGCGCACCGGCGAGCGCAGCTACGACGCGCAGGACATCACCGTGCTCGAGGGCCTCGAGGCGGTTCGCAAGCGACCCGGCATGTACATCGGGTCCACCGGCGTGCGCGGGCTGCACCACCTCGTCTACGAGGTCGTCGACAACTCCGTCGACGAAGCGCTCGCCGGCCACTGCACCCGCGTCGACGTCACGATCCACCCCGACAACTCGATCACGGTCGACGACGACGGCCGCGGCATCCCCGTCGGGATCATGGAGAAGGAGCAGCGCCCGGCCGTCGAGGTCGTGCTGACCGTCCTGCACGCCGGCGGCAAGTTCGGCGACGGCGGCGGCTACAAGGTCTCCGGCGGCCTGCACGGCGTCGGCGTGTCGGTCGTCAACGCGCTATCCGAGCTGCTCGAGATCGAGATCCGCCGCGACGACCACGTCTGGCGCCAGACCTACATGCGCGGCAAGCCGCAGAACGACCTGCAGCAGGGCGAGCCCTCGTCCGCGCACGGCACGTCGATCACGTTCCGGCCCGACGCCGAGATCTTCGAGACGACCGACGTCGAGTTCTCCGTCCTCGAGCAGCGCCTGCGCGAGACGGCCTTCCTCACGCGCGGCCTGAGGATCTCGATCACCGACGAGCGCGGCGAGGGCAACAAGGCCGAGTTCCAATACGAGGGCGGCATCGAGGACTTCGTCCGCTACCTCAACGCCAACAAGGAGTCGATCGGCCGCAAGGTCGTCTACTTCGAGGGCGAGAGCGGCGAGGGCGCCGTCGAGATCGCGATGCAGTGGAACACGACCTACCAGGAGTCGGTGTTCTCCTTCGCGAACAACATCAACACGCACGAGGGCGGCTCGCACATGTCGGGCTTTCGCTCGGCGCTGACTCGCACCCTGAACCGCTTCGCGCGCGAGAAGGGCCACCTCAAGGAGAAGGACGAGAACCTCACCGGCGAGGACGTCCGCGAGGGGCTCACCGCGATCATCTCGGTGAAGCTCTCCGATCCGCAGTTCGAGGGCCAGACGAAGACGAAGCTCGGCAACCCCGGCATGGAGGGCTTCGTCGCCTCTGTCGTCAACGCGAGCCTCGCCGAGTTCCTCGAGGAGAACCCGCAGGAGGGCAACGCGATCATCCGCAAGGCGGTGTCCGCGGCGCAGGCGCGCGCGGCCGCTCGCAAGGCGCGCGACCTCACGCGGCGCAAGTCCGCGCTCGAGAACTCGACGCTGCCGGGCAAGCTCGCCGACTGCTCCGTCAAGGACCCGTCGCTCGCCGAGATCTTCATCGTCGAGGGCGACTCCGCCGGCGGCTCGGCGAAGCAGGGTCGCGACCGCAACACGCAGGCGGTCCTGCCGCTGCGCGGCAAGATCCTCAACGTCGAGAAGAGCCGGATCGACAAGGTCCTCAAGAACCTCGAGATCCAGGCGCTCATCACGGCGATCGGGACGGGCGTGCGCGACGAGTTCGACATCGAGAAGGCGCGTTACCACAAAATCATTCTGATGAGCGTCGACGGCGACGAGCACGTGCTCGTCCGCGATCGCGATGGCCGCACGCGCCTCACGCGCGTCGCCGAGTACATCGATCCGTGGCTCGAGCACGCTCCCGTCTCCGGGCCGCAGAACTACAAGAAGGTGCTCGCCGGCCAGCCGGGTGAGCTGGGCGAGGTGCTGTGCGTCGGCAAGGACGACCACGAGGTGCGGTTCCGGTCGATCAAGGCCGTCATCGGCCATGAGACGGACGAGGAGCTGTTCGAGGTCACGACGCAGTACGGGCGGTCAACCCGCGTCACGGGCAACCACTCGCTCTACGTGCTCGAGGACGGCGGGCTGCGCAAGAAGCGCGGCGACGAGCTCGTCGTCGGCGATCGGATCGCGGCACCGCGGACGGTCCGCCTGCCGGAGACCGCGCCCGAGCGGATCGATCTGATGCGCGAGCTGTGGCGGATTCCCGAGGCGGCTTCGCAGGTCTGGGCGCGCGGTCCCGGCGTCGAGGCCTGGGGGCGCTGGAAGGTGCGCTCGGAGTACGCCGACAACAGCGAGATGACCGCGCCGCGCGTGGACATCCCGGCTGCGGTCCGTGAGGAGCTCGCAGCGCTGCGGCGCTCGAGCGGATTGTCAAACGTTGCGCTCTGCGGCGCGGTAGGCATCAAGCAGCCCGTCACGTTCTACGCGTGGGAGAAAGGCAAGAGCCGGCCGACGCTGCCGAACTTCACCGCGTACGTCGAGGCCGTCGGAGCAGATGTCGGCACGATCCTCGGCCAGGTCAACATCGTCGAGAGCCGGCTGGACCGGACGTGGGCCACGCAGTACCGCGCCGCGCCGCGCAACCGCGTGCGGCCGTACGTCCGCCTCGCCGACCTCAGTGCCGACGACCTCGAGTTCTTCGAGGATCGCGACGACGTCGAGCTCACCCCGGAGCACTACGCGAGCGATCCCGTCAACCGCTACATCGCGGTCGACGACGCGCTGATGACGCTGCTCGGCTTCTATTTGGCCGAGGGCTACGGCAATCCGCGGGCCGGCCTGCGGTTCGCCATCGGCAGCGGCAACGCGCACTTTGTCCCCGAGATCCGCCGCGCCTCGATCCGGGTCTTCGGGCGGATCGCCAGCCAGTACCGGTCCGACACGCGCATCGACGAGCTGCGCATCAACAACCGCGTTGCCGCGCTGGCGTGGTGTCACCTCTTTGGCTTCGACGGCGTCACCGCTGTCACCAAGCGGATCCCGGACCTGGTCTTCGAAGTCGGCGAGGAGTTGCGGTCGGCGTTCCTGCGGGGCTACCTCGCCGGCGATGGCTGCTGCTCGTCCGGCGGGACCGTGTCCTGGGGAACGTCGTCCCGCGACATTGCTGCTGGACTGAGCCTGCTCCTCTCCTGCTACGGGGTGGTGGCGACGGTGTCCACCGTCCCTCCGGGAGCCCGAAGCAACGCGCTGGCCAACGGCCAAGTGGTGACCAAGCGCCATACCAGCTACGGCGTATCCGTCACTCACAAGATGGGGCTCGAGCGGATCGAGGCGATCTGGGCGGACCACAAGGGAGCGGCGGCGGTTCGCGCCCGATTGGACCGCCCCCGCCGCATCCCTCCGCAGTGGATCGCGACCGCCTCCGGCGACGTCGTCGGCCTGTCGGTGCGGTCGGTAAGGCGCGTCCCGCCGACCCGCCGGCGTGTCTATGACTTTTCGGTAAAGGCCGACGAGAACTTCGTCTGCGGCCTCGGCGGAACCTGCGCGTCGAATACCGACGCTGACGTCGACGGAGCCCATATCCGTACACTTGCGTTAACACTCCTTTACCGTGAAATGCCGGAACTCATCGAGGCCGGCTACGTGTACATCGCCAAGCCGCCGCTCTACAAGCTCAAGCAGGGCGCGAAGGAGCGCTACATCGAGAAGGACTCCGAGCTCGAGGAGATCCTCCTGTCGGACAAGCTCGAGAAGATCGTCTGCTTCGACCGCCACGCCACGCAGTTCAAGCTCACCGAGGCGCGGTGGCAGCGCTTCTCGCGGCTGCTGAAGCAGTACCAGGGCTGGTCGTCGACGCTGCGAGCCGAGTACGGCCACGACACGGTCGGCTTCCTCGAGGAGTCCGGGATCCTCGACGAGCGCGTCGACACGATCGAGGCCGCGATCGATCTCATCGACCGCGTCGGGATCGAGAACGCGCCCTACGAGACGACGCTGCTCAGCCGTGACGAGGAGGTGCTCGTCGTGCGGGCGGTCGAGACGAAGTCCGGCCTCGCCCGCGCGCTGCGGATCCCGCTGCGGCTCTTCGGCGCGCAGGACTACCGCAACTTCACGCGCGTGCACGGGCAGCTCATCGAGCTCGCCGGCCGCGCGCCGTTCACCGTCAAGCTCGGCGACGCCACGGCCGACGCCGCGTCGTTCGACGCGCTGCGCGACGCCGTGCTGACCGTCTCGCAGAAGGGCATCACGCTGCAGCGCTTCAAGGGGCTCGGCGAGATGAACGCCGCGCAGCTGCGCGACACGACGATGGACCCCGCGACGCGGACGCTCGCACAGGTGTCGATCGAGGACGCGACCGCCGCGGACAGCATCTTCTCGACGCTCATGGGGGACCCCGTCGAGCCGCGCCGCCAGTTCATCGAAGACAACGCCCGCCTCGTCGCAAATCTGGACGTCTAGCCCATGGCATCCATCGACATGCTCTCCGGCGGGAACGTCGAGCCGCGCACGCTCGAAGCCGAGATGCGCTCGTCGTATCTCGACTACGCGATGTCCGTCATCGTCGGGCGCGCCCTGCCCGACGTGCGCGACGGCCTCAAGCCCGTCCACCGCCGCGTCCTGTTCTCGATGTCCGAGAACGGCCTCACGCCGGCGCGGCCGTACCGCAAGTGCGCCTCGATCGTCGGCGACGTCATGGGCAACTACCACCCCCACGGCGACTCGGCGATCTACGACGCGCTCGCGCGCCTGGCGCAGGAGTTCTCGATGCGCTACGAGCTCGTCGACGGCCAGGGCAACTTCGGCTCGATCGACGACGACCCGCCAGCGGCCATGCGCTACACCGAGGCGCGACTGCAGCGCGTGGCGATGGAGATGCTGCGCGACCTCGACGCGGACACGGTCGACTTCGTCCCGAACTACGACGGGCGCAAGCAGGAGCCGACAGTGCTGCCGGCGCGCTTCCCGAACCTGCTCGTCAACGGCTCCTCGGGGATCGCCGTCGGCATGGCGACGAACATCCCGCCGCACAACCTCGGCGAGGTCATCGAGGCCGTCATCGCGTACATCGAGGACCCGTCGCTCGCGCGCGCCGAGCCCGAGGTCGCCGCAGCCACGCTCATGAAGCACATGCCGGGCCCGGACTTCCCGACCGGCGGCATCATCCTCGGGCGCCAGGGCATCCTCGACGCCTACGCGACCGGGCGCGGCCGCGTGCGCGTGCGCGGCAGGGCTCACACCGAGGAGCTCGCTCGCGGGCGCGAGGCGATCGTCGTCACCGAGCTGCCCTACGCGGTGAAGAAGGGCGGCGACAACGGCCTGGTCAAGAAGATCGCCGAGCTCGTCCACGAGAAGAAGATCAGCGGCATCGCCGACCTCGAGGACCACTCGTCCGAGCGCGGCGGGATGCGCGTCGTCATCACGCTGAAGCGCGACGAGATCCCCGAGGTCGTCCTCAACCAGCTCTACAAGCACACGCCGCTGCAGACGACGTTTGGCGTGAACATGGTCGCGCTCGTCGAGAACGTCCCGCGCACGCTGAACCTGCGCGACGTCATCAAGCACTACGTCCAGCACCAGCGCGAGGTCATCGTGCGCCGCACGCAGCACGAGCTGCGCGTGCTCGAGCGCCGCGTCCACGTGCTCGAGGGCCTGCTCATCGCGCTCGACAACCTCGACGCGATCATCGCCCTCATCCGCGCGTCGCGCGACCGCGAGAACGCGCGCATCGAGCTCGTGGCCGGCTTCGGGCTGACCGAGATCCAGGCGTCGGCGATCCTCGACCTACGGCTGTCGCAGCTGACCGCGCTCGAGGCCGACGCGATCAAGACCGAGCACGCCGACAAGGTCGAGCGGATCGGCGAGCTACGGGCGATCCTCGGTGACGAGTCGCGTGTGTTCGCGATCATCGTCGAGGAGCTGCGGGAGATCGCGGACCGCTTCGGCGACGAGCGCCGCACGGTGATCGCCGACTCGGAGGACGAGATCGGCATCGAGGACCTCATCCCCGAGCAGCAGATGGTCATCACGATCACGAAGTCGGGCTACATCAAGTCGCTGCCGCTCACGACGTATCGGGCGCAGCAGCGCGGCGGCCGCGGCGTGACCGGGATGGACATGAAGGACGGCGACTTCATCGAGCACCTCTTCGTGTGCTCGTCGCACGACTACCTGCTGTTCTTCTCCAACCGAGGAAAGGTCTATAGATCGAAGGTGTACGAGCTGCCCGAGGCGTCGCGCACCGCCAAGGGCCGCGCGCTCGTCAACGTGCTGCCGCTGCGCGACGGCGAGCGGATCCAGTCCGTGCTCTCGACGCGCGACTTCACCGAGGGCCGGTACGTGATCTTCGCCACGCGCAAGGGCATCGTGAAGAAGACCGAGTTCCTCGCCTACAACACGCCGATCAAGGCCGACGGCATCATCGCGATCAACATCCGCGACGACGACGAGCTCGTCAGCGTGCGTCGCACGAGCGGCGACGACGACATCCTCATCGTCTCGCGCAAGGGCCAGGCGGTGCGCTTCCACGAGTCAAACGTGCGCGCCATGGGGCGCGACACGTCCGGCGTGCGCGGGATGAACGTCGACCAGCCCGACAACGAGGTGCTCGTCATGGACGTCGCGCGCGACGACCAGGAGCTGCTCGTCGTCACCGAGAACGGCTTCGGCAAGCGGACATCGATCGCGGAGTACCGCAAGACGAACCGCGGGGCGATGGGCGTCGGGACGATCAAGCTCACCGACACGAAGGGCGCGCTCGCCGGCGCGCTGGTCGTGCGCGAGCACGAGGAGCTCGTCTTCATCTCCACGAGCGGGATGGTCCAGCGGACCGCGGTGCGCGGGATCAGCCGCTACGGACGCCTCGCGCAGGGCGTGAAGCTCATGAACATGAAGGAAGACGACGTGGTCTCTGCGGTGGCGCTGATCGTCGAGAGCGCGGCGGACGCGGCGGCCGACGCAGGTGGCGCGAGCGCCGACGGCGCGGTGCTCGAGGCGGCGGGCGAGGCGGACCTCGGGGACCTCGACGAGGCCGACGGCGACGGCGACGGCGACGGCGACGGCGCCAGCTGATCGGGCCTCCGCACGAACGTCATCGGCGTTCGCTACATTTCCGAGACCAGAGAAAGGAGGTGGTCCAGATCAGTCACAGTTCTTGCGGGACCCTGGAGGTGCTCGGCCGCTAGGTCGGGACGGCTGGCTTCGACCAGCGAATCCACACCGGGCCACCCCCGAGCAGGATGCCGGACTGGTCCCACCGGCAAGTAGTAGCCGATCCAGCTCGGGCTTTCAGTCCAGTCAGACAGCAGGGCGAAGGGCGCCGTCCACGCGGCGCCCTTCGTCGTTCTCGGCGCCGGTGGCATCGTGGCGAGACGCGCCGCTGCGCCGCCGGTCCGCGAGCACCGCCGTGCGCATGAGACTCGGCGCGACCTCGTCGGCGCTGCGCCGTGCCTGCTCGATGCCGAAGCCGAGCACGTTGACGGCCGTCACCAAGAGCGCGTAGATGTGAACGTCCTCGCCGTAGTCGGCAGCCAGGGCGACAGCTAGCGCGGCGTAGCCCACGGACACGTACAGCAGCATCGGCACCCACTGCAGCAACCGCGCTGCCGGTTGCTCGAAGCCATCCCAGTACGCGGTCGCAAGGCGATCCTTTGGTTCGAGTCCATCGGTCACGTGGCGTATGACCTCGGACTGGCGCCAATACGCGAGCCCGGTCGTGGCCGCCACCGTGGCGACGCCGAGCGAGCTCAGCGCCACCCACGCGGTCGGGGCCACGGTCACGCCGACGAGCACGAACGGGAGGATCAGGAACGTCTGGACGCGGATCATGCCCTCGGCGGCCAAGGCCAGGCGGCTCCGCGGGGCGCAGCGATGCAGGTCCACGAGCTCGAAGGCGTTGCGGTAGAGCGCGTAGACGGCGCCGGCGAAGGAGGCACCGACGGCGCACGCCTGGTTGTAGGCGCTGTTCTTCGAGGGGTCGAATTCCAGGCCGATCGCCGACAACGCCGCTCGCAGCTGGTCGGCGGACCACGTGAGCGGCTCGATGCCCGTTCCGCGCCCGTAGCGCGCCCAGAGGTTGACCGCGACGGCGAGCACGATCAGGCGGAACGCTGCCAGCGCGCACTTCGCCCAGAACGCGAGGTAGCGGTACTCGGTCGCCTGCGGCAGATCGAGGTGGGACATCGCCGCCGACAGGTCGGTGAGCCCCTTGCTCGGGTTGCGGATGACCTGGATCGACTTCACGACGGTCGCCGCGCCTTGGCGGCCGCCGCGCGGCTCGGCCTCGCGCTTCGTCAGGCAGGCATCCAGCTCGAGCAGGTACTTGCGCAAGGCGCCGATGCCGGCGTCGCCACCGCGGTCGCGCCGCAGTGCCGCCAAGCGCTGGTCGGCCTCTGGATCGGCGAGATCGGCCATGACGCGGGCGAGCAGCGGCGAGCGCACGAACAGCTCGTCCGGGATGCGTCCGCGGCGAAACTCGCCTGGCGCGATCCCGAGGCAGAGGGGGAGCAACAGCCCGAGCGAGTAGAGGTCGGCGCTCGGCTCCGGCACGAGCTCGTCCGGGGACATCTCCCTCACCTCGGGCGCGACGTACTCCGCGTCGGCGGACCGCACGCGCCCGATGACCTCTCCGGCGAGGAAGTTGCGGCCGAGGTCGATGAACCGCACGCGGGTGCGCCCGGACGCGAGGCCGAGCCCCGACTGGTCGGCAGGCGCGCTTGTGTCCTGCAGGATGATGTTCGAGGGGTTGAGATCGCCGTGCGTGACACCGCGACCGTGCAGCTGCGCAAGGGTGCTGACGACGGGAATGAAGACGTCGCGCAGCAGCCTCCCGCGGTCGCGCGCGGGAGCGAAGTCGTCGCTCGCGCGTTCGTGGGCCATGTTCTCGGCGAGGGTGAGGCCCGGGATGAGCTCCTGAACGACCCAGCCGTCACCCGATGCGATGACCTCTGCGCCGATGCTCGGCGCGCCGGCCGCTTTGTACGCGGCGTAGTAGCCCTTCGTCGCGTCGCTGATGGGCTTGACGTCCTGAAACTGGAAGTGGACGAGCTTGAGGACGTAGGTGCGGCGGTCGGGGAAGGTCGCCGGCGCGCTGAGCAGCAGCGAGGTCGTTCCGATCCGGTGCACCGCGAGTTCGTCCCAGTGGATGCCGGGCAGCAGCCTCGTCCGCGCGCCCGGACTGCATGCTGCGGACGCCGGCAGCGATCGGCCGGCGAGGCCATAGAGCCGACGGACGGCAGGGATGACGTCGTCGCGGCGCAGCACCTCCGACAGGTGCGTGAGTTCCGCGGGCTCGGCGGCGCCGCCCTCTGCCGAGACGCGTGCGGAGATCGTGACGGCCTCACCGAGCAGGAGCGCGACCCCGCGCAGGCCCGAGAGTCGATCCGCGGGCGGCGGCACGAGCGCCCGCATCCGCTGTACGACCGTGTCGAGCGTGACGTCGTAGCGACCGAGGAAGCTCGTCGTGTCGAGCCCGAAGTCCGCGAAGAGCCGCCGCGCGACCTCGAGCCCGGGCGGCTCCTCGTGGTGGCTCTCGTCCGCCGCCGTCAGCGTGTTCAGCAGCTCGTACGAGGCCTGGTCGCGATCGGGCATCGCCCGACGATATCCGCCTGCTTCGCGCGTCCGCGAGCGGATGTGGGACGGTGAGCGCGGTCGCTCAGGCCGCTTCGGGCAGCCACTGCCGCCAGGCCGGCGGGATCGTCGGGCTCGCGACGTGGATGAAGACCTGCGGGTGCGGGACGCGCGGCGCCTGGCGCGGGTGCATCCCGACCTTGTGCGGGAGGTGGTCGCCCTTGCGGCGGTTGCACGGCGCGCACGACGCGACGATGTTCTCCCACGTCGACGGCCCGCCCTTCGAGCGCGGGATCACGTGGTCGACCGTGAGATTCGATCGCGCGCCGCAGTACTGGCAGGCCCAGCCGTCGCGGGCGAACACGGCGCGCCGCGTGATCTTGCGGCGGTGCGTGTCGCGCGGGACCTTGACGAACGTCACGAGCCGGATGACCACCGGCCGCGGCAGCGTCGCGCTCTCCGAGCGCAGCTCGTAGCGCGAGTGCTCCACGATCTCCGCCTTGTCCTTCAGCAGCAGGACCGCGGCGCGGCGCACGGTGCACACGTTGATCGGCTCGTACGTGGCGTTCAGGACGAGCACACGGCCACAATCACGTCCGCGCCGCCGGTGCTCCGGATGCGGCGCGAACCCTTGTGGGCCCGGGTACGTCGACTGGGTCGCCATGACGTGGCCGGGAGTCTAATGGCCTGTCCAGCTTTCATCGACCGCTTGCTACGAGAAGGTCACGACTCAGCGGCTGGGTACGAACCGAGCACGTGGACGCGCTCGCAGTGCGCATGCAATCCGGCGACGGCCGCGGCCACCGCCGCGTCCCGCGCGTCGCCCTCGCAGTCGACGAAGAAGCGGTAGTGGCCGAGCTGCGCGCGCAGCGGCCGCGACTCGATCTTCGTGAGGTTCACGCCGCGGAACGCGAACTCCGACAGGCAGCGCACGAGCCAGCCCGGGCTGTCGTCGTCGGAGCCCCAGAACGCGAGCGAGGTCTTGGCGGGGCGCGACGGGTCGTGCTCGGCCGCCGCGCGCGCGAGCCAGACGAAGCGCGTCGCGTTGCCGGGCTCGTCCTCGACGCCGTCGGCAAGCACCGTCGCGCCGTAGAGCTCGGCCGCCCGCGCCGTGCCGAGCGCCGCCCACGGCGCCTGCTCGGCGACGACCACGCGGACCGCCTCGGCGGTGGACGAGGCGGACATGACGTCGGCGGCGGGGAGGTTGTCGCGCAGGAAGCGCGCGCACTGGGCGAGCGGCTGGGGATGCGAGACGACCCGCTCGATCGCCGACAGCTCCAGCGGCTCGCGGGCGATCAGACACGGCGAGACGGCAAGCACGAGCTCGCCGACGATCGTCACGTCGTGCTCCTCGGCGAGCGTGTCGAGCGTGACCCCGATCGGCCCCTCGAGCGAGTTCTCGATCGGCACGATCGCGCGGTCGACGGAGCCGTCGTGGACGGCCAGGACCGTGTCGCGCACGGTGCGCAGCGCGACGAGCTCGGCGTCCTCGCCTTCCGGCGACAACCGCACGGCGTCCTCGGAGAACGTGCCAGCGGGCCCGAGATAGCCGAGGCGCATCAGCGTCCGGTCCTGCTGTGGCGCGTCACTTCGGCTTGGGCAGGGCGAGGCGGAGGGCTTCCTCCTCCTCGGGCGAGAGGCGCAGCTCGGCGTCGCCCTCGGAGATCTGCTTGGCGTACAGCCGAGCCTGGTCGCGATGGTGGATCGACGAGAGCACGACGCCCGAGCGCCGGCTGTCGAGCAGGGCGATCGACGTCGACTGGCGGCCGGACATCTCGTTGTACGCGTCGTAGCGGATCAGGCCGCAGTGCGCGATCGCGCCGTCGAGGCGCTGCTCGGCGACCGTCAGCCGGCCGTCGAGCGTCTCCGCCACGCCGCTGACGTAGTCGTGCAGCGTGCGAAACGAGGCGTCGAGCGCGGCCGCGTGCGCGACGAGATCCTGCTCCTGCTGCTCGCCGAGCACGGCGCGCTGGTCGGCGCGCAGGCGGCGCAGCTGGCGAAACAGGACGGCGCACAGGCACAGGCAGACGAGCGCGAGGGCGGACGCCACCAGCGCGACGATCCCGACCGTGGAGCTGAGCTCGGCACCCATCCCGGCACAGGGTAGGCGTCATGGGCTTTGCATGGAGGTCCCCGGGGCGCGCCGGCGCGGCGAGCCGCGCGATCGCGGCGATCAGCTGCGCGTGAAGATCGCGGGGTACTCGGCCTTGTTGTTGGTGGTGTTCTCCTCGCCCGGGACCTTGCGCACCTCGACGGTGATCTTCACCCCGACGCCGATCGGCGGGGCCTGCCCGAGCGCGACCGGGACCGTCACCTCCGCCCCCGGCGTGGTCTGGTCGACCGTGTCCTGCGCGGTGATCGTCTTGCCGCCGCCGCGGATCGTGACCTTCACCGCGACGTCCTGCTCGTTGTTCTCGCCCTGGTTGGCGATCTTCACGTTGAACGTGACGTTCGAGCCCGCCGGGAGGCGGTTGGCGGCGTTCGTGCCCGCCTCGAGCGTGACGTCGCCGACGCTCACGCCCAGCAGCCCGTGGCCGTGCAGGCCCGGCGCGGGCGGCTGCGTCGAGACGGTCGAGCCCGCGCCCCGCCCCGCGTCCGCGTGGATCCGGCGCGCGACCGTCGAGGCGTCGAGCCAGCCGAAGTTCGGCAGGAAGCTCGAGGCCTGGATCGTCTGGCCGCCGATGTCGTGGTCGTCGAGGACCTGCTTGATGAGCGCCGCCACGCGGCGGGTGTAGACGACGTCGGCGCCGTCGAACGCCCGCATGTCCCCCGTGATCGACACCACGGCCGGCTCCGCCGTCGCGGCGTCCGTCGACAGCGCCGGCAGCATCTTCTCGGCGACCTTGCCCATCGCCTCTTCGATCAGGCCGAGGGTCAGCAGGAGGTTGCGATGTGGCGGCCGCATGTCGCCGGGGACGCCGAAACTCTGCGCCTGGCTCGTCTGCGCCTTCGCGCGCAGCCTGAGCTGGCTGACCTGCGACTGCACGTCGGTCGGCGACGTGCCGCCGGTCGTCAGGGCCGTGAAGAAGTCGTCCGTGTTCGCGTCGGACTCTTGGACGAGGCTCGCCACGTCGCGGTTGTAGTCCTTCAGCGCCTGCTCCTGGCGGCTGTTCAGGCAGCCCTTCACGCCGAGCACGAGCACGATGATCACGATCAAGCCGACGCCCACCGCGACGAGGCGGCGCACCATGAGCTGCTGCTGGTCGGAGCCCGGCCCGGGTGCCGCGGTCACGGGCTTCCGTGGCCGAGCGCGGGTCGTGCGAGGCTCGTCATCGTCGAAGAAAGACAGGACTCCGCTCCTTGGCGAGGTCGGACATGGGTCAGTATGACCGTGCAGGAGGTCCGCTGGTCGAGGTGCAACTTTCCTGCCAGTGGCCGGTTTCCTGCCTCTGACAGCAAGGAGCCATCGTTGAGCACGCCGAATGCCGAGTCGGTGTCCCAGGCCCACACGTCCGCACAGGCCGCTCACGCGGGCGAGGTCGTCCTCGACCGCTATCACCTCGTGCGGCGGATCGGCGCCGGGGGGATGGGCGTCGTCTACCTCGCGCGCGACGAGCACCTCGAGCGCGACGTCGCCGTCAAGCGGATCGCGATCGAGCTCGACCGCGAGGAGCGGGGGGAGCGCGAGGCGCTCGCGGCCGCCCGGCTGTCGCACCCGGGGATCGTCGCGCTGTACGAGTCGGGCCGCGACGAGCACGCCGTCTACCTCGTCTCCGAGCTCGTCCGCGGTCGGACGCTGGCCGAGCTCATCCGCGACGGGGACCTGTCGGATCGCGACGTGGTCCTCATCGGCATGACGCTCTGCGACGCGCTCGAGCACGCCCACGCCCGTGGCGTCGTGCACCGCGACGTCAAGCCGTCGAACATCATCTGCCCCGACAGCGACGAGGACGGCGCGGGCGCCGCCAAGCTCACGGACTTCGGGATCGCGCTCATGGCCGGCGGCGACGTGCTCACGCGCACCGGCGACATCATGGGCACGCTCGCGTACATGGCGCCCGAGCAGGCGGCGGGCCGCGGCGCGACGGGCGCGTCGGACGTCTACGCGCTGGGCGTCGTGCTGTACGAGGGCCTGTCGGGCGTCAACCCGATCCGCGCGGACAACCCGGCGGCGACGGCGCGGCGGGTCGGCACGCGGCTGCCGCCGCTTCAGCGCGTCCGGCGCGACCTGCCCGCCGGCCTGTGCCGCGCGATCGACGCCGCGGTGCTGCCCGAGCCCGAGCAGCGAGCCGGCCTCGGGCCGCTGCGATCGGCGCTCGCGCAGGCGCTCGACGCCGTCGCCGACGACGCCGGGCCGATCGATGCGCACGAAGGCCTCGCGAAGACCGCGCGGATGCGGCCGGGCCGGGGACGGCGCCGCACCGCCGCTGAGGAGGATCGAACGCCGTGCTTCGAGTTCGAGGCTCCCCGGTTCGACGAGGGCGCCGGCATCCGCGCGCGGCGTCTGCGCGGCCGGGCGCCCGAGGACGTGGCGCCGCCCGACGTGCGCGCGAGCCAGTGGCGCGCGGGGGACGCCCGCGCGCTACCGGGACGCGACCGGGAGCCCGCGGAAGCGCCACGCCGCCGGCCGCCCCGCTGGCCGTTGCGCGCAGCCGCGGCGCTGGGCGCCGCCGCGCTCACCGCCGCGGGGCTCGCCTGGCTCGGGCCGCAGCCGCCCGTCGAGCCGGCCGCGGGCTCGCTCGCCGCCGCCGCCGTCGTGTTGCTGCTGCCGCGGCTCGGCTGGCTCGCGATGGTCCTCGCGCTGCTCGTGTGGCTCGCCGCGACCGCCCCCGGCATCGCGCTCGTCGTCCTCGTCGCCGCCGCGCCCGTGCCGTTCGTCATGCCCCGCCGCGGCGCCGCCTGGTCGCTGCCCGCGGCGGCGCCGGCGCTCGGCGCGATCGGCCTCGCCGGCGCGTGGCCGGCGCTCGCGGGACAGGCCCGCGGCTGGCCGGCGCGCGCCGCGCTCGGCGCGCTCGGCGGGCTGTGGCTCGTGCTCGCCGAAGCGTTGACGTCCGATCGCCTGCTCTTCGGCCAGCCGCGCGACGTCCTCGCGCTCGGCGCCTGGGACGGCTCCGCGCTCGACGCGGCACGCGACGCGCTCGTCCCGATCTGGTCCGGCGGGACGCTCGCGATCGCCGCGCTGTGGGCGCTCTTCGCCGCCGTCTTGCCGCTGCTCGTGCGCGGGCGCTCGGCGGCGCTCGACCTCGTCGCGACGACCGGCTGGGCGGCCGCGCTCGCCGCGAGCACGAGCGCGCTGGGCGAGGCGCTCATGCTCGATCCGCCGCGCGGCGCGGTCCTCGGCGCGCTCGCGGGCGGGGTGCTCGCCGTGGGAGTCCGGGCCGCGCGGGGCCGGGCGTGAGCCCCGCGCCCCCGCGGCGCGGTCGATTAGGCCAGCGCTCGCCGCCGTTGCCTGCGCGCGCTTGTCCGTAGCATGAGCGGCATCGATGAGCGTGCTGCGAAACCTGGAGACGAAGCTTGCCGATCTCGTCGAGGGCACCTTCGGGCGGGTCTTTCGCTCCGAGGTCCGCCCCGTCGAGCTGGCGCGCAAGCTCGCGCGCGAGATGGACGAGCACAAGACCGTGTCGGTCTCGCGGACCTACGTCCCCAACGAGTACGTCGTCTGGCTGTCGCCCGAGGATCGCGAGCGCTTCGAGGAGGTCGAGGGGTCGCTCATCGAGGAGCTCAGCGGCTACCTGCTCGAGCATGCCCGGCGCGAGCGCCTCGCCCTGCTGTCGCGCCCGCTGATCGAGTTCCGGACCGACGAGCGCCTGTCGCTGGGCGAGTTCGGGATCCAGACGCGCGTCGTGCGGCCGGCCGACGAAGCCGTCGCGGAGGAGGGCCACCACGCCGTCCAGGCGGACCATGGCAACACGATGATCTACTCCACGGCGGGCCGGATCCGCGGCCCGGTCGAGGAGGCTCAAGGGCCGCGGCCGACCCGGGCGCTGTTGATCGCCGAGGGCCGGCGACACGTGATCCCGCCGGGCGGCGCGACGATCGGTCGCAGCCGCGACTGCGACGTCGTCCTGGCGGACGCCAACGTCTCGCGGCGCCACGCCGAGGTGCTGCCCGCCGCGGCCGGCGCCTGGACGGTCGCCGACCTCGGCTCGACGAACGGCGTGCTCGTCAACGGACGGCGGATCGCCGGCGCGGAGCTGCTGACCGCCGGCGACCGCATCGCGCTCGGCACGGCCGAGATCGCGTTCGAGCTCGAATGAGCTTCGCTGCCCCCTCCCGCCCGCGCGTGCGCGGGCCCCTCCCGCGACGCGGCTGAGGCGCGGATGCTCGAACCGGTATCCGTCGGGTTGAAGTTCGCCTTCCTGGCGATCCTCTACCTCTTCTTGCTGTGGGTGTCGCGCAGCGCGCTGAAGGATCTGCGCCGCGGCGCCTTCGGCGGCGCCCCGCGCGCCTACGAGCCGGCGGCGTCGGATGCCACCGGGATGCACCCAGCGTCGAGCTTGGACGTCATGCCCGGCGACGCCGACGTCTCGCCGCGCCTGGTGGTCGAGTCCGTCCCGGGGCTCTCGCGGGGGATGTCATACGACGTCTCGGCCGGCGCGACACTCGGGCGCGGCGACGTCGAGATCCAGCTCGAGGACCCGTTCGCCTCCTCGCGACACGCGCAGCTCATCCGCCAGGGCGCGATCGTCGTGATCGAGGACCTCGGCTCGACGAACGGCACGTACCTCAACGACGAGCTGCTGCGCGGGCCGCGCCCGCTGCACCCCGGCGACCTCGTGCGCATCGGCGACAGCACCTTCTCCTACGCGGATCGCTGATGCTCCGCCCGACCTCAGGCCACTTCGCCCACTCCGACACCGGCCGCGCCCGCCGCGCGAACGAGGACGCGTACTTCGCGCGCTCGCCCGTGTTCGTCGTCGCGGACGGGATGGGCGGCGCGCAAGCCGGCGAGGTTGCCTCGCGGGTCGCCGTCGAGGCGTTCGAGCGCGGCCTCGGCGACGTCGGCGCCGCCAGCGCCGAGCAGCTCCTGGCCGAGCGCGTGCTCGAGGCCAACGTGCGCATCCACGAGATGTCCCAGGCCAGCCAGGACCGCGCCGGCATGGGCACGACGATCACCGCCGCCCACGTCGGCGACCACGACGTCGCGGTCGCGCACGTGGGCGACTCGCGCGCGTACCGCCTGCGCGGCCACGACTTCCAGCGCCTGACCGAGGACCACTCGCTCGTCGAGGAGATGCGCCGCCGCGGGCAGCTCACCGCGCAGGAGGCCGACGAGCACCCGCAGCGCTCGATCATCACGCGCGCGCTCGGCCCAGAGCGCGATGTGCTCGTCGACACCTACTCCTGGCGCGGCGAGGCCGGCGACGTCTACCTGCTGTGCAGCGACGGCCTGACGTCGATGGTGCCCGAGTCGCGCGTCGCCGACATCGTGCGCGCCGCGAGCAGCCTGCGCGACGCCGGCCGGCGGCTCATCGCCGCGGCGAACGACGCGGGCGGCCGCGACAACATCACGGTCGTCCTGTTCGAGCTCGAGGAGATCGACAGCCCCGACCTCGCGGGCGAGCAGCCGACGCAGGTCGGCATGAAGGTGCCGGCCGCGGACGCTGTCGGCCACGCCGTCGCGACGGAGAGGGGGCCGGCCGAGCCGCATGCGCAAGCGCTCGCGCCGCCCGCCGCGCCCCCGGAGCCCGTGCCCGCGCCCGCCGGCCCCGAAGCCTCGCGGCGCCTGCGCCCCACGCTCCCCGCCGAGCAGCAGGACGGCCGCGGCGGCCGGCGCCGCGGCCGGCGCTTCGGCGCGATGTTCGCGGTCCTCGCCCTCGTCGTCGTCCCGCTCGGGCTCGGCGGGTACATCGCCAACCAGGCCGTGTACTTCGTCGGCACCGACGACGACGGCTTCGTCACGATGTACCGCGGCCTGCCGTACTCGCTGCCTGCCGGGATCGACCTGTACAGCCCGACCTACACGTCGGGCGTGCCACTGAAGTCGCTGCCCTCGTCGCGCCGCAAGCGCCTGATCGACCACACGCTGCGCTCGCACGACGACGCGGCGGACCTCATGCGCGCGCTCGAGCGTGGGCGGGTCGCATCGTGAAGGAGCGAAACCGCGAGCTCTTCGCGCTGATCCCGGCGTCCTTGCTTGTGACGGCGGGCTTCACCGCCGTCTTCATCCAGCGCGACGACCTCCTCACGGACCTGTCGCTGACGTACGGGCTGATCTTCCTCGGGCTGTGCCTCGCCGCGCACGTCGTCCTGCGTATGACGCTGCCGCACGCCGACCCCTACCTCTTCCCGCTCGTGGCGGTGCTCGCGTGCTTCGGCCTCGTGATGCTCTACCGCCTCGACGAGGACTTCGCGCGCGAGCAGGCGCAGTGGTTCGTCGTCGGCCTGATCTTCTTCACGGGAACCATCGTCGCGCTCAGACACGACCACCGGGTGCTCGAGCGCTACCGCTACAGCATCGCGCTGGTGGGGATCGTGCTCCTGCTGCTGCCCAGGCTCGGCAACCCCGTCAACGGCGCGTACCTCTCGTTCGACCTCGGCCCGATCGCCTTCCAGCCCGCGGAGCTCGCGAAGATCGCGATCGTCATCTTCCTCGCGTCCTACCTGCGCGACACGCGCCAGGTGCTCGTCGTCGGCGCGCGCCGCTTCGCCGGCATCACGTTTCCGCCGCTCAAGCACCTCGGCCCGCTGCTCGCGGTCTGGGGCACCGCGATGGTGCTGCTGTTCGTCATCCAGGACCTCGGCTCGTCGGTGATGTTCTTCGGCGCGTTCCTGGCGCTCGTCTACGTCGCGACGAACCGGATCGGGTTCGTCGTCATCGGGCTCGGGCTGTTCGCGCTCGGAGCCCGGGTCCTGTACGCGATCCGCCCGACGATCGAAAACCGCGTCGACGCGTGGCTGCACCCGTTCGACGACCGCCTCTACGACCAGCCGGTCGGCGGCAGCTACCAGATCGCGCAGTCGATCTACTCGCAGGCCGACGGCGGGCTGTTCGGCCAGGGCTTCGGCCAGGCGATCATCCAGCTCGGCGACGCGCCCCGATCCTGCCCGCCGCGCACACGGACTTCATCTTCGCGGTGATCGTCAACGAGCTCGGGCTGCTCGGCGGCGCCGCGGTGCTGCTCGTCTACCTGCTGTTGATCGAGCGCGGCTTCAAGACCGCGATGATCGCGACGGACTCCTTCTCGAAGCTGCTCGCGACCGGGCTGACCGCGGTGCTCGCGCTACAGGTCTTCGTCATCGTCGGAGGCGTCACGAAGCTCATCCCGCTGACCGGCGTGACGCTGCCGTTCGTCTCGTACGGAGGCTCGTCGATCGTCGCGAACTTCATCTTGCTGGCGTTGCTGCTGCTCGTCTCCGACCGTGCGCGCAGAGAGGCGCAGGAGGCGCGATGAACGCCCCGATCCTCAAGCTCTTCGGGCTCGTGCTCGTGCTGTTCGCGGCGCTCATCGCGATGACGAGCTACAACAGCGTCATCAACGCGGACGCCTATCGCGAGGAGAGCCACAACCGCCGCCCGATCATCGAGGAGCAGCGCATCCACCGCGGCGTGATCCGCGCACGCGACGGCACGGTGATGGCGCGCTCGGTGCTCGAGGACTCGGGCCTCTACACGCGCCGCTACTCGGACGAGGGCGCGCTGTTCGCCCACGCCGTGGGCTACGACTTCCTGCGCACCGGCCGCGCCGGCATCGAGCGCGAGCGCAACGACGCGCTCACCGGCAAGCGCAGCGAGCTGACGTCGATCATCGATCAGCTCCGCGGGCGCCAGCGCGTCGGCGACAGCCTCGTGACGAACCTCGATCCGGGAGCGCAGCGGGTGGCGATCGCCGCGCTGCAGGGCCGCAAGGGCTCGGTCGTCGCGATCGAGCCGGCGACCGGGAAGGTGCGCGTCATGGTCTCGACGCCCGGCTACGAGCCCAACTCGCTCGACCAGCCCGGCGTCTTCACGAAGCTCGCGACCGACGACGCGAACTCGCCGCTGCTCAATCGCGCCACGCAGGGCGGCTACCCGCCAGGCTCGACGATGAAGGTCGTGACCGCCGCGGCGGCGCTGGACAGCGGCAAGTTCACGCCGGACTCGACGGTCAGCGGCAAGTCGCCCGTGAACATCTCGGGCACGCCGCTGTCGAACTTCTCCGACCAGCAGTTCGGCGACATCACGCTGACGACGGCGCTGACGAACTCGGTCAACACGGTCTGGGGCCAGGTCGCCGAGCAGCTCGGCCGCGAGACGATGGGCGACTACATGGAGCGCTTCGGCTTCGGGACGGACCCGCCGATGGACTACCCGGACGGGCAGATGCGCCCGAGCGGGGTCTTCGACGTCAAGCGCAACAAGGTCATCCCGGCCGACTCCGGCAGCGTCGACATCGGCCGCGTCGGCATCGGGCAGGAGCGCCTGCTCGTGACGCCGCTGCAGATGGCGACGGTCGCCGCGACGGTCGCCAACGGCGGCCTGCGGATGGAGCCGCACCTGACCAACCGGATCGTCGACGAGGATGGCCGGACCGTGGAGCGGATCGCCCCCAAGCAAGCCGAGCGCGTCATCGACGAGGACAGCGCCGGCGAGCTGACGACGATGATGAGCAACGTCGTGCGCGAGGGCACGGGCGTCGGCGCCGCGCTCGAGGGCATCGAGGTCGCCGGCAAGACCGGCACCGCCGAGCTGAACATCGAGCAGCGGATCAACCAGCCGTGGTTCATCGGCTTCGCCCCGCTCGACAGCCCGAAGGTCGCGGTGGCGGTCACGGTCGAGCGCGTCCAGGGCGAGCAGAGCCAGGGCGGCGCCGTGGCCGCGCCGATCGCCAAGGTCGTCATGCAGGAGCTGCTGAAATGACGCGTATCGCTGCCGACACGGTGATCGACGACCGCTACCAGGTGCTGGAGCACCTCGGCACCGGCGGCATGGCCGAGGTCTACGTCGCGTACGACCTGCAGCTCGAGCGCAACGTCGCGCTGAAGCTCCTGCACGACCGCTTCGCGCGCGACGAGGAGTTCGTCGAGCGCTTCCGCCGCGAGGCGTCGTCGGCGGCGGGGCTGCAACACCAGCACGTCGTCTCGGTGTACGACCGCGGCGAGTCCGACGGCACGCCGTACATCGCGATGGAGTACGTCAAGGGGAGCACGCTGAAGGCGCTCGTGCGCGACCGCGGCCCGCTGGACCCCGCCTTCGCCATCGACCTCACGATCCAGATCCTGCGCGCCGCGCGCTTCGCCCACCGCCGCGGCGTCATCCACCGCGACTTCAAGCCGCAGAACGTCATCGTCGACGACGAGGGTCGCGCGAAGGTCACGGACTTCGGCATCGCCCGCGCCGGGGCGTCGGACATGACGCAGACGGGCTCGATCATGGGCACCGCGCAGTACCTGTCCCCCGAGCAGGCGCAGGGGCACGCCGTCAACGCGCGCTCGGATCTCTACTCGATCGGCGTGATCCTCTACGAGCTGCTCACGGGCAGCGTGCCGTTCGATGCCGAGTCCGCCGTGACCGTCGCGCTCAAGCAGGTCTCGGAGTCGCCGATCGCGCCGCGGCGGCGCAACCCGAAGGTGCCGCCCGAGCTCGAGGCGATCACGTTGCGGGCGCTCGAGAAGGACCCGGCCGACCGCTTCGCCGATGCCGACGAGTTCATCGCGGCGCTGCAAGCGGCGTCGTCGCGGATCCCGTCGGACGCGGCGATCGCCGCGGCGGAGGCCGCCGCGGCCTCGCTGCCGCCGGTCGTCATGCGGCCGATCCCGCCGCCGAGCTCCAACGACACGGGCGTCCTGCTGCCGGTCGAGCCCTACCAGCGCGAGCAGGTGACGGTGGCGCCGGCGCGCGTGGCGATGCGGCGCTCGCAGCGCTGGCCGTGGTTCGTGCTGGCGGCGCTCATCGGGATCGTGGTCATCGTCGCGATCGTCATGGTGGCCGTGCCGAGCCGCACGAACGTGCCGAGCGTCGTCGGCAGCTCGATCTCCGTCGCGACGCAGCGGCTGCGCAGCGAGGGCTTCGAGGTCGCCTACGTCCGCGACAACTCCGACAAGCCGCGCAACACGGTCGTCGGGCAGTCGCCGGCGGGCGGGTCGTCGGTCGACGAGGGCTCGAAGGTCACGCTGAACATCTCCGACGGGCCGCAGATCCAGGAGGTCCCGAACGTCGTCGGCCTCGGCCGGCGTGCGGCGCGCAAGGCGCTGACCGACGCGGGCTTCGAGGTGCAGGAGCGGCGCGTGCCCGACGCCAGCGTGAAGGCCGATCGCGTCGTGCGGCAGACGCCGTCGGGCAACTCGCAGGCCGAGCGCGGCCAGACGGTGACGCTCGACGTCTCCAGCGGGCCGGCGCAGGGGGTCGTCCCCGACGTCGTGGGCAAGACCGAGGAAGACGCGCGCGCGGCGCTCGAGGGCGCGGGCTTCCGCGTGACGGTCGCCAAGCGCGAGGACGCCGGGGCGAAGCCGGGCACGGTGCTCGAGCAGAGCCCGGCGAAGGGCGCGACGGCCGCTCGCGGAGCGCCGGTCGCGATCACGGTCGCCGCCGAGTCCAGCGAGGTCGACGTGCCCGACGTCGCCGGCGCCACGCAGAACAAGGCCACGGAGACGCTGTCGGGCGCCGGGCTGAAGGTCGTCGTCGAGGAGCGCGACGTCGACTCGCCGGACGCCGACGGCGTCGTGCAGGCGCAGACGCCCGACCCCGGGACGAAGGTCGACCGCGGCTCGACGGTGACGATCACCGTCGGCATCTTCGATCCCGACCTGAACCCCGATCCGTCGGCGACCACGACGACCCCACCGACGACCACGACCACGGTGCCCTGATGCGGATCGCGATCCTCGCCGGCGGGCGCTCCTCGGAGCACGAGATCTCGCTGGCCGGTGGGCGCGCGGTGGCGGCCGGGCTGCGCGCGGTCGGCCACGACGTCGTCGAGGTGCTGCTCGCGCGCGAGGGCACATGGCTCTGCGACGGGGAGGAGCTGGCGCTGCGCGCGGGAGGCGGGCTGCTGGACGCCGAGGTCGTGTTTGGAGTGCTGCACGGCCCGTTCGGCGAGGACGGCACGGTGCAGGGCCTGCTCGAGCTGCTCGACGTCCCGTATGTCGGCTCGGGCGTGCTCGCGTCGGCCGTGTGCCTCGACAAGGTCGTCGCGAAGGAGCTGCTGGCGGGGGCCGGGATCGCGCAGGTGGACTACGCGGGCGTGGGCGCGGGGCGCTGGGCGGCGGATCGCGAAGGCGTGCTCGGCGAGCTCGCGTCGCTGGGGCTGCCGGTGTTCGTCAAGCCCGCGCGGCTGGGCTCGTCGGTGGGGATCGGGAAGGTCGTCGCGGCGGAGGCGCTGGGCGCGGCGCTCGACGCGGCCTTCGTGCACGACCCGTCCGTGATCGTGGAGGCGATGAGCGCCGGGATCGAGGTCGAGTGCTCCGTGCTCGGCGCGACGGGGGCGGCGCGCGCGTCGGAGCCGGGCGAGATCGTGCTGATGTCCGAGTGGTACGACTTCGCCGCGAAGTACGAGCCCGACGGGATGCGCCTGCACGTGCCGGCGCGGATCTCCGAGACCGCGCGCGACCGGCTGCGCACGATGGCGCTCGCGGCCTTCGACCGCCTCGGCTGCTCGGGCCTCGCGCGGGCGGACTTCTTCGTCGAGGGCGAGACGGTCCTGCTCAACGAGCTCAACACGATGCCCGGCTTCACGGCGACGAGCGTCTACGCGAAGCTCTGGGAGGCCAGCGGGGTCCCCTACGACGAGCTGGTCACGCGCCTGTGCGAGCTCGCGATCGAGCGCCACCAGCGCGAGCGCGCCTACCGCTACTGAGGTAATACTCGGCGGTATTACCTTGCTAGGCTGCATCGATGCGCGTGACGAGCAAGGGTCAGGTGACGATCCCGCAGAAGGTCCGTGAGCAGCTGGGCATCACGCCCGGCAGCGAGGTCGACTTTCAGCTAGACGAGCAGGGCGCTCGCCTGGTGCGCGTGAGCCCGGACGAGGGCGCGGCGCTCGCAGCCGCCATGCGCGGCCGCGCCACGGTGGCGATGAGCACCGACGAGATCATGGCGCTGACCCGCGGCGACGATTGAGCCGGTCCGGTGGGCGGAGTGCTCGTCGACTCGAACGTCCTGCTCGATCTCTTCACCGACGATCTGGCCTGGGCTCCCTGGTCGCAGGCGAGGCTCGCCGAGGCGTTCGACGCGGGCCAGGTGGTGATCAACCCGATCGTCTACGCGGAGATCTCCGTCGCCTTCGACCGGATCGAGACGCTCGAACGAGCGTTGCCGGACCGGCTCGGACGCGAGGCGCTGCCATGGGAGGCCGCGTTCCTCGCCGCCAAGTGCTTTCTCGAGTACCGCCGCCGCGGCGGAGCCGGACGCTCGCCGCTCCCCGACTTCTACATCGGCGCGCACGCAGCGGTCACGGGCCGAGCGCTCCTGACTCGAGACGCGGGCCGCTACCGCACGCTGCTGCCAGCTCTCAAGCTCATCACGCCCTGACGAGCGCGGCCGGTCGTCAGCGGTAGAGCAGGATCTCCGAGATCTCCGCGCGCTGCGCCCCCGGCGGGAGCTGTGTGATCCAGACGAGGTAGCGGCGGAAGCTCTGGCCGGCGGTGTCGAGGTCGAACTTCTCGCGGGCCGCGACCTTGCGCGTCGCGCTGACGGCCGTCCAGCCGTCGGGCGGCGGGGTGTCGGGGGTCGCGCTCTTCGCGACGTAGACCGTCGCCTCGAAGCCCGCCGTCGGCGTGCGCAGCTCGAGCTGGCGCGCGGCGACGCTCGGCGCGGCGTCGATGACGATGCCGACCCCGTCCTTCTGCAGCGCGCCGCTGGAGTAGCCCTCGGTGGACCACGATGACGACGGGTCGCCGTCGACCACGGCGCTGGTTTCGTCGGTGTGCTCGGCTTTGTCGCCGAGCGGGTCGAAGTCGTGCGCGGCGCGCTGGCCGAGCGCGATCTCCTGCAGGCCGGCCGGCGGCGTGACGGTCCCGCCGCGCTTGCCGGTGCCGCGCTCGGTCTGGCGCAGCCCGAGCCCGACCGTGACGACCACCGTGATCGCGCCGATCAGCACGATCAGCGACGCGATCGTCTTCGTCGAGCGCCGCGTGCGCAGCGGCAGCTTGCGCCGGGTGTTCGGGGGCAGGCTGCGCAGCACCGCGGTCGCCTCGCCCGTGACCTGGCCGCTGCGCGACGTCTCGATCGCGAGCACGTCCTCGAGGTCGGCGATGAGCGTCGCCGCGTCCGGATAGCGGCGGTCGAGCTCCTTGGCGGTCGCGCGGTCGAGCACGGCGGCGAGCGCCGCCGACACCTCGGGGCGGCGGATCTGCACGTCCGGCAGGTCCTCGCGGACGTGCTTCATCGCCACCGCGACCTGGTTCTCGCCCTGAAACGGGACGTCGCCGGTGAGCATCTCGAACATCACGATGCCCAGCGAGTAGATGTCCGACTGCCCTGAGACGACGTGGCCGAGCGCCTGCTCGGGCGAGACGTAGTCCGTCGTGCCCAGCACGCGCCCGTCGGCCGTCAGCCCCTCCTGCGCGAGCGACCGCGCGATGCCGAAGTCCGTCACCTTCGCCGCGCCCTCCTCGTCGACGAGGACGTTCTGCGGCTTGACGTCGCGGTGGACGATCTGGCTGTCGTGCGCGCAGCCGAGCGCCCGGGCGATCTCGATCGCGTACGCGATGGACTCGGACACGGGCAGCCGGCCGTTGCGGCGGATGCGGTCCTTCAGCGTCTCGCCCTCGACGTACTCGAAGACGATGTACGGAGTGGAGAAGCCCTCGTCGTCGCTCTCCTCCTCGCCGGCGTCGATGACGCCGACGACGTGCGGGTGGTTGAGCTTGGCCACCGCCCGCGCCTCGCGGCGGAAGCGCTCGAGCTGGTCGGAGTCCCCGGCGATCTCGCGGTGCATGAGCTTGATCGCGACCTGGCGCTCGAGCACGGTGTCGAACGCCCGGTAGACCGTCGACATGCCGCCCGTGCCGACCTTGGCGTCGAGGCGGTAGCGCTGGGAGAGCAGGGTGCCGACGGGCGAGGCCATGTTCCTATTGTGCAGCGGCGCGGGGCGGTTTCACGTGAGATGCAGGATGGATTTCGTGGGAACTCGCCCGTTACCCCCTCCGCGTGGCGCGCAGGCGCCGGTACACGACCGCCGCGAGCGCCATCCGGTAGGCCGCGAACCCCGGGAGCGAGCGGTCGCGGTCGGCGGCCCCGGCGAGCCGCAGCGCCGCGAGCGTCCCGAGAAACGACGCCGCGATCCCGGCCGCGAAGCCGGGCGCGGCGCCGCGCGGCAGGCCGTCGCGCAGGGCTCGCGCGCCCTTCAGCCCGGCGGCGCCCGCGATCACCGGCAGCGCGGCATGGCGCGAGAGGACGCTCGCGTCGGCGCGGGCGAAGCCGCGGGCGCGCGCGGCGGTGAGCGTGGCGCCGCTGCGCGAGATGCCCGGGATGAGCGCGCAGGCCTGCGCGAGCCCGAGCGCCAGCGCGTCGCGGTCGCCGGCGTCGTGGCGCGTGCGGGTGCGCGGGCCGGCGACGTCGGCCACCGCCATCGCCACCGCTCCCACCGCGAGCCCGGTCGCGATCGCGCCGGGCGTGCCCAGCCGCCGCTCGACGGTCCGCTCGAAGGCAAGCCCGGCGAGGCCCGGCGGCAGGGTGCTGAGCGCGAGCCTGCGCAGGCCGCCGCGGTCGAGCGCGCGCAGCTCGTCTGCGACCTCGCCGCGCAGGCCGACGAGCAGCGCCGCGACGGTCCCGGCGTGCAGCGCGACCTCGAAGGCCTTGCGCTGCTCGGCATCCAGGTCGGGGTAGCTCCAGCCCAGCAGCCACGGCACGAGCGTGACGTGCGCCGACGAGGAGATCGGCAGCAGCTCGGCCGGGCCGTGCAACAGCCCGAGCGCGACCGCCTCGCGTGTCCTCAGTCGAGCCTCAGCTGCCGGCGGCATCGGCGGCCGGCTTGCCGGACGCGACGGTCTCGTCGTCGCCGCCGCCGTCGCGGCGGTACCTCACGACGAGGTACACGAACGTCACGACGATGATCGCCGCGACCGCGTAGTCGACGTAGTGCAGCGAGTCCTTCCAGTCCTCCCAGCGCTCGCCCACCTGCATGCCGATGAACGTCAGCATGAAGACCCACGGCAGGCAGCCCAGGAACGTCAGCACGCTGAAGCGGACGAACGGCATCCGCGCGACGCCGGCCGGCAGCGAGATGAACGTGCGGATGATCGGCAGCATGCGCGTGAAGAAGACCGTGGCGTCGCCGTGCTTCTCGAAGTACCTGTCGGCGGCCTGCAGGTGCTTGGGCTTGATGTGGAGCTTGCGCCCGTGCTTCTCGAGGATGTCGACGCGGCCGTAGTAGCCGACGCCGTAGGCGACCCACGAGCCGACGAGGTTCGCCACCGAACCGACGAGCGTCACGGCGACGAGCGAGTACTCGCCCTCGCTGACGTTGAAGCCCGCGAACAGCATCGTGGCCTCGCTCGGGATCGGGATGCACGCGCTCTCGAGCAGCATGAGCACGAAGACGCCGGGCAGGCCCAGGTCGGCGACGACGTTCACCGCGAAGTCGACGATCGGGTCGGTGATGGAGGCGAGCAGGAGCGCGTTCACGCGGCCGTACGGTACCGATGGCGGCCCGGCCGGCCGCCGACGGTGACGTAGCCTGCGACCGCGATGCGCATCTGGGTCGACCTCACGAACAGCCCGCACGTCCTCGTGCTGCGCCCGATCGTCGACGTGCTGCGGGCGCAGGGCCACGAGGTGCAGATCACCGCGCGCGACTTCGCACAGACGCTCGGCCTGCTCGAGCGCTTCGGGATCGACCACACGGTCGTCGGGCGCCACCGCGGCGGCAAGCTCGCGGCGAAGGGCGTCGGCCTGCTATCGCGCTCCACGGCGCTCGCGCGCTGGGCGCGCGGCCGCGGGTTTCACCTGGCGCTCGGCCACGGCTCCAACGACGTCACGGTCGCGGCGCGGCTGCTGCGGATCCCCTGCTCGACGATGTTCGACTACGAGTGGGCGACGGTCCAGCACACGGTGAACTGCCGCTTGGCGCAGACCGTCGTCGTCCCCGAGGCGATCCCGGCGCAGCGGCTGGCGCGCTACGGCGCGAAGGGCAAGATCGCGGCGTACGCCGGCCTCAAGGAGGAGTACTACCTCGCGGACTTCGAGCCCGACCCGGCGGTGCTCGCCGAGCTGGGCCTGAGCCCCGCGAAGCCGATCGCCGTGATCCGCACGCCGCCGGCGGTGTCGCTCTATCACCGCTTCGAGAACGACGTGCTCGGCGGCGTGCTCGAGCTGCTGCGCGGCGAGCAGACGGTGGTCCTGCCGCGCACGCAGCAGCAGCGCGCGGAGCTCGCGGGTCGCGAGTTCATCGTCCCGGAGCGGGCGATCGACGCGCAGTCGCTCATCGCGTACGCCGACCTGGTCGTGTCCGCCGGCGGCACGATGAACCGCGAGGCCGTCGCGCTCGGCACGCCCGTCTGGACGACGTTCCAGGGCCGCCTTGGCGCGGTCGACGAGCAGCTCATCGCCGATGGGCGGCTCAAGGTCCTCGAGCGCGCGGAGGACGTCGTGCTCGAGAAGCGGCCCGCCGCCGCGCGCACCCGCGATCGCGTGCGCCGCGACCCTGCCCTCCTCGCTGCCTACCTCGCACGGCCGGCCACTGCCGAATAGCCTGACTCGCATGCCGATCGCGCCGTCGCCCGATGCCTGAGCCGGGTCTGCAAGAGTGACATCCCGTCCTGGTACCGTTGTGGGATGAGCAAGCAGATCGCCGTGCGCCTACCCGACGACCTCGTTGCGTTCGTGGACGCTCTTGTGAGCGACGGAGATGCGAAGAGTCGGGCGGCTGTCGTGACGCGCGCTCTCGAACGAGAGCGCCGGCGAGCGGTCGTGGCCCGGGATGTCGAGATCCTGATACGAGACGGTGACTACCCGGACATGGACGGTCTGGCCGAGTACGCGGCTCGACTTCCGATCGACCTTGACTGATGCGCCCGATCCATATGGCGCGGTTGGACAAGGTGCGGCCGGTCGTCGTGCTCACGCGTGAGCGTGTGCGACCGCACATGAGGCGCGTCACGGTCGCGCCCATCACCACCACCGTCCGAGGCCTCTCGACGGAGGTACCCGTCGGCCCCGCAAACGGCCTCTCCGCGTGCAGCGTCGTCAGCTGCGACAACATCGAGACGATCCGCGCTGAGCGCCTCGGCTCGCACGTCGGCGTGCTGCTGGACGCTCAGGAGGCAGCGCTGACGGACGCCATCCACGCCGCCTTCGATCTCATCTGACCGCGCTCACGCGCCTCGCCGACGAGCGCACCGGACACGAGCGACGACGCCCCGCACGCGGTCGCCGAGCAGCGCCCCCGCGACGAACGCCGTCACGAGCCGCGGGACGCCGAGCGCGACGACCCAGCGCATGCCCGGATGCAGGTCCGCGCTGGTGTGGCCGAGGACCACCCAACGCGACGCCGACCACGATGGCCAGTCCGACCGCTCGCGGGAACGAGGCCATGCGAAGCATGGCGGCAGCCCGGAACGCCCGGCTCACACGTACAATCGGCGGCGATGCGCCGACGGATCCGCTCCGCGGCCTTTCCCCTGCACCGCCATTCGCTTCCTCAGATCGCGGTCGACGGGGCGTTGGTCGCGCTCGCGTACTGGCTCGCCTACCGGCTGCGTTTCGACGGCCCCGCGGGGGTGCCGCAGCGCTTCCAGGACCTCTTCGCGGCGACGCTCCCACCCGTCGTCATCGGGTCGCCCGTGGTCTTCGCGGCGCTCGGCCTCTACGCGAAGTGGTGGCGCTACGTCACCCAGCGCGACTACGTGCGGATCCTCCAGGCGATCGTCGTGGCGACGCTCCTGCTGCCCGCGTACATCGCGCTCGTCAAGCCGGTCACGACGGCCTCGGGCGCCGAGTTCGGCGCGACGGTCACCGCGCCGTCGGGCGTGCTCGCGCTGTTCTTCCTGCTCACGCTCGTCTTCGTCGGCGGCACGCGCTTCGTCGCGCGCTCGGTCTACGAGCGCCCGCTGCGCGGCTTTCGCGCCCGCGGAGACGCGCGCGGCATCTTGATCGTCGGCGCCGGCGACGGCGGCCGCCTGGTCCTGCGCGAGATCCTGCGCAACCCGGAGCTCGGGCTGAAGCCCGTCGGCTTCGTCGACGACGACCCGCTCAAGGCCCGCCTGCGCATCGACGGGGTCAAGGTCCTCGGGACGACGTCAGAGCTCGGGCGGATCCTCGAGGAGGTCGAGCCCGACGAGGTCACGATCGCGATCCCGTCGGCGCCCGGCATCGTGCGCGCGAACGTCGTGCGGGCGTGCCGCGATCGCGGGATCCCCGTGCGCACGCTGCCGACGGTCTTCGAGCTGCTGCAGACCGGCGCGACCGCGGTCCGCCAGGTGCGCGACGTCCAGGTCGAGGACATCCTGGGCCGCGAGCCCGTGCGCATGGAGCTCGACCGCGTGGGCGCGTACCTCAACGGCGAGGTCGTGCTCGTCACGGGCGCCGGCGGCTCGATCGGCAAGGAGCTCTCGCGCCAGATCGCGCGCGTCGCGCCGCGCCGGCTGATCCTGCTCGACCACGCGGAGGACAACCTCTTTCAGATCCAGCGCGAGCTCGAGCACGACCGCCACGTGCACCACTCGACGCTCGACGCGGTGCTCGCCGACTGCAAGGAGGAGGAGCGCATGCGGGAGGTCTTCGAGGCCTACCGCCCGACGGTCATCTTCCACGCCGCGGCCTACAAGCACGTCGGCCTGATGGAGCAGAACCCCGTCGAGGCCGTGCGCAACAACTCGATGGCGACGCGGCTCATGGCGCGCATCTCGGGCCAGGCCGGCGTCAAGGCGTTCCTGCTCGTGTCGACGGACAAGGCGGTCGCGCCGTCGTCGGTCATGGGCGCGTCGAAGGCGCTCGCGGAGTTCGCCCTCGAAGCGGAGCAGGCGCGCTTCCCGGCGACGCGCTACTGCTGCGTGCGCTTCGGCAACGTGCTCGGCTCGTCGGGGTCGGTCGTGCCGATCTTCCGCCGCCAGATCGCGCTCGGCGGGCCCGTGACGGTGACCGACGAGCGCATGACGCGCTACTTCATGACGATCCCGGAGGCCGTCCAGCTCATCATCCGGGCGGGCGGCCTGACCAGGGCGCAAGACCCCGCCGCCGACGGCGACCCCGGCATGGAGGTGTACGTGCTCGAGATGGGCGAGCCGGTCAAGATCATCGACCTCGCGCGCACGATGATCGAGCTGTCGGGGCTGGACCCCGAGCGCGACATCGCGATCGAGGTCGTCGGCCGGCGCCCGGGCGAGAAGTTGCACGAGGAGCTCTTCAACACGTACGAGCGCCCGCAGCCGACGCCCGCCGAGAAGATCCTCCGCGCCGAGCGCGAGCAGCGCGCGCCGCAGGCCGTCGATGCCATGTTCGACCAGATTGGCCTGCTCGTGCTGGAGGGCGATGCGGCGGGCCTGGCCGCCAAGGTCTCGGAGCTGTCCGTCGTTCCGGACGGTCTGCCTACACGTGGTCCGTCCGAGGAGCCCGCACCCCGTTGGGTCGGCCGCTGATCACCGCCTGGCTACGTCCTCGGTCGTCGATGTGCCAGAGGCACACCTTCCTCCCTGCGTCCTTGCCAGGCGGCGCCAGCGACCGCCCAACGGGGCACGTGCCCCCCGGACGAACCACTAGGATCGTGCGGTCGTGAACGTGCCAAGCCTTTCCGCCGTCGCACTGGCAGACCAGGTAGAGCGTCTCGGGTCGTACTTCGGCTTCGCCGCGGTGATCGGCCTTGGCGTGCTGTCGCTGCTCTACTTCGCGCAAGCCCGCGAGGTCAAGCGCCTGCGCGAATGGGCGGGCCGCTCGCCCGAGCGCGACGCCGAGCTCGCCCAGCGCGTGCAGTCCGACGCGCAGCGCCGCGTGGTCGCCCAGCCCGTCCAGGTCCCGCGCCCGGTGCCGCAGCCCGGCAGCCCGCAGACCGCCGCGGCCCAGCAGGCCGACGCCGCGCGCAAGGCCGCCGCGGCCGCGGTCATGGAGAAGTTCCAGTCCCCGGCGCCCGGCGGCCCGTCGGTCGGCCCGCCCGGCTCACTCGACAGGCCCGCGGCCTCCGCGGGCGAGGCCGGCACGGCGACCCCCGCGCCGGGCAGCGTGGCCGCCGCGAGCGGAGCGCCGGCGCCGGCCGCCGCGGGCGACCAGGCCGCGAAGCCTGCCGCGGGCGACGCGTCCGCGACGTCGACGCCCGACGCCCCCGCGTTGACCGCAGGCTCGTCCGGGTCCGCGGCTTCGGCGGGCGCGGCAGCAGCCGCCGCGCGCCAGGCCGGGCCGCCCGCTCGCACGCCCGCCTTCGCCAACGGCGCCGGCGGTCAGGACACGCACGAGTCCGACGCCGCCCGCCCCGCCCCGCTGCCCGACCTGCCCGTGCGCTCGCGCGTCGCGCCGGCGGCGTCGTCGCGGCGCGACGAGGAGCGCGACTCCGGCGGTGGCCGCCGCACCGGGCTGATCGCCGGTGGCTGCGCCGCGGTGCTCGTGGTCGGCGTCGTCCTCGTGCTGCTACTCGGCGGTGGCAGCGACACGCCGCCGGCCGACAACGAGATCGGCGGCTCGACCCCGCCGCCCGCCGCCTCGGAGCCACCCGCGTCCTCGTCCGCGACGAAGGTCGACCGCAAGGCGACGCAGGTCGCGGTGCTCAACGGCACGACGCAGACGGGCCTCGCCCGCAACGTTGGCAACAAGCTCGAGAGCAGCGGCTTCACGATCATCTCCGTCGGCGACAACTCCGATCAGCAGATCTCCACGACGACGATCTCCTACGCCGACGGCAGCGACAAGGCCGCCCGCGTCGTCGCGCAGATCATGGACGTCCCCGCCAGCTCCGTGAAGCCGATCGACCTGAACACGGCGACAGCGGTGCAACCCGACGCGAAGGTCGTCGTGGTCGTCGGCAGCGACCGCAGCAACACCGGCTAGCCCTGGGCCGTGCGCGAACGTTGCACTAGCGCGTGAGCGCGCTTGCACGGACCGCGTTCGCGCTGCTCGTCTGCGCGACGTTCGCCGCGTTCTTCGCCGCGCAGGAGCTCAAGAGCACGCCGCCGCGCGTGCAGGAGCTCAAGACGACGCCGTTCTTCTCGCCCAACCGCGACGGCCGCTTCGATCGCGCGCGGGCCTCCTTCGTCCTCAAGCGCACCGACGAGGTCACCGCCACGGTCATCGACCGCGCGGGCGACGCGGTGCGCGTGATCGCCCCGGGGCGCACGCTCGTCGCCGGCGAGACGATGCGCCTGGTGTGGAACGGGCGGCTGCCGGACCGGCGCATGGCGCCCGACGGCACGTACCGCATCCGCCTGAACCTGCGCCGCCAGGGACGCGCGGTGGTGCTGCCGCGCAACATCGTCAAGGACACCGAGCCGCCGGACGTGCGCGTCACGTCGATCGGGCCGCAGAAGGACACGGTGCCGCGGCCCGAGCTGCTGCCGCGCACCGACGGGGAGCCGGCGCGGGTGTCGTTCAAGGCGCCGGAGCGCCGCAAGCAGGTGCTCGTCTTCCGCACCGACGTCACGCCGGCGCGCGAGGTCTTCGACAAGCCGATCGACCTCCCCGACGACGCGCGCCGCTGGGAGTGGGACGGCACCGCCAACGGGCGGCGCGTGGCCGCGGGGACCTACGTCGTGGTCATCCGGGCGCGCGACCAGGCGGGCAACGTCGGGACGTCGGTCCCGGTGCCGCCGCGGCCGGCGTACGCCCGGCCGTTCGAGGGGCGCGGCGGGATCACCGTGCGCTACCTCGCCGCGCAGGCGGACTCCAACCCCGTCAACAGCGGCGACCGCGCGCTGGTCGCCGTGTCGTCGCTGCGGCGCTTCACCTGGACGCTGCGCCGCGTCGCCGAGCGCCGGATCCGCAAGCGCGGTCGTGGCTCGCGCACGCGCGGGGTGCGCTTCACGGCACCGCGCGGCAAGTCCGGCCTGTACCTGTTCGAGGTCCGCTCGCGCTCGCGCAAGGTCGCGGCGCCGGTGGTCGTCCAGTCCGCCGAGAACCGCGACGTGCTCGTCGTGCTGCCGACGACGACCTGGCAGGGCACCAACCCCGTCGACGACGACGGCGACGGGCGCCCCGACACGCTCTCCGCGGGGCTGCCCGTGCGCATCGGACGGCCGTTCGTCAAGAGCGGGCTGCCGGCGCAGCTACCCAAGCAGGAGGCGCTGCTGCTCGCCCAGCTCGACCGCGAGGGGCACCGCTACGACCTCACGACGGACGTCGCGCTCGCGCGCAAGGAGGGCCCGACCCTCGCCGGCCACCGCGGCGTTATCCTCGCCGGCGACACGCGCTGGCTCGACAGCCGCGTCGCGAGCTCGCTGCGCGGCTTCGTGCGCGACGGGGGGACGCTGCTCTCGGTCGGCACGCAGTCGCTGCGCCGCACCGTGACGCTCACGCTGCGCGGGCGGGCGATCGACCCGACGCTGCCCACCCCGCGCGACCTCTTCGGCGCGCGCCTGCGCCCGATCGTGCGCCCCGACGCACCGGAGACGCTGACGAACGTCGTCGACGACATCCAGCTGTTCGCCGGCACCGAGGGCCAGTTCTCGGGGATCGGCGCCTTCGAGCAGACGGTCGACGTCCGCGGCGGCTCGCGCGCGGTGGCCGCGGCCGCCGCGACGCTCGACGGCAAGCGCCAGGTGATCGTTGCGTCGCGGCTGGGCAAGGGCATCGTCATCCGGCCGGGCCTGCCGGACTTCTCGGCGAGCCTGCGCTCGAACGCCGAGCTGGCCGGCTTCCTCGAGCGCGCGTGGACGCTGCTGGTCAGCCCGTGATCGGGGCGATCTCGACGCTCGGCGACTTCGCCCAGACCGCGGGCGTGGTCGTCGCGGCGCTGCTCGGCGGCGCGGCGCTGCTCGCGCGCTCGGACCGCGCGCGGTCGGCCGCGATGCTCGCGGCGCTCGTGCTGACGCCCGTGCTGCTCGTCGCGAACATCTGGTCGACGCCGCAGCTTCAGCCGCTGCGCGACCGTCCGCTGGTCGCGCTCGGGGCGGCGTGCGCCGGGTTGCTCGTGCTCGCCCTCGGCGCCGTCGCGATCCATCGCAAGCCGGAGCTCGTCGCGCTGGCCGCCGCCGCCGCGCTGCCGTTCCGCGTCCCGATCGAGTCCGGCGGCGACACGGCGAACCTGCTCCTGCCGCTGTACCTCGTCATCGCGGCGGGGGTGCTCGCCTACGCCGTGCCGCGCCTGCGCGCGCCGCCGAGCCTCGACGAGGACGATGCCGGGGCCCGGCGGCCGGGGCTGCTCGAGTGGCTGCTCGCCGCGGCCCTCGTGCTGTACGCGGCGCAGGCCGCCTACTCGTCGGACTTCGATCGCGCGCTCGCGCAGGTGATCTTCTTCTACGTCCCGTTCGCGCTGCTCTACGCGCTGCTCGTGCGGATCGACTGGACGCCGCGGCTCGCCGGCCGCTGCCTCGTCGTCCTGCTCGTGCTGGCCGTCGCGTTCGTCGGGATCGGCTTCGTCGAGTACGCCAAGCGCGAGCTGCTGCTGAACCCGAAGGTCATCAGCTCGAACCAGTTCGAGTCGTACTTCCGCGTGAACTCGCTGTTCTTCGACCCGAACATCTACGGGCGCTTCCTCGTGACCGTGATGCTCGGGCTCACGGCGGCCTTGCTGTGGTGCAAGCGCACGGCGCTGGTCTGGGGCTGCGCGTGCGCGCTCGCGCTGCTGTGGGCGGGGCTCGTGCTGACGCTGTCGCAGTCGTCGTTCACGGCGCTGCTCGCGGGGCTCGCGGTGCTGGGCGCGCTGCGCTGGGGGGTCAAGCGAGCGGCGCTCGTCGTGGCGGCGTTCGCGCTCGCCGGCGCGGTCGCCGTGCTCGCCGCGCCGGGGGCGGTTGGCGTCGACCAGTCCACGGACGCGGTGACGAGCGGGCGCTCGACGCTCGTCTCCGGCGGGGTCGACCTCGCCCGCGACAGGCCGGTCGCGGGCTGGGGCGCGGGCTCCTTCCGGCGCGAGTACCGCCGCCACGAGAAGACGTCGAGCGCGCGGGCGTCGGCGGCGTCGCACACGATCCCGATCACGGTCGCGGCGGAGCAGGGCCTCGGCGGCCTGGCGCTGTACCTCGCGCTGGTGATCGTGGCGATCGCCGGCTTGCTGCGAGGCGCCCGCGAGTCGATCGCGCGCGCCGCCATCGCGGCGGCGTTCGTGGCGCTCGTCGTGCACACGCTCCTCTACGCGGCGTTCCTCGAGGACCCGCTGGCGTGGGCGCTGCTGGCGGTGGGCACGGCGCTCGCGCGCGGCGGAGGGAACGAGCGCGACGAGGATCCGGCCTTGCCGGACGCGACCGGACCGGCGCCGACCCTGCCGTGACCTCCGCCCGCGAGCGCGGCGCGCTCGCCGCGATGCTGCTCGCGGCGGTCGCCGCGTGGGCGCTCGTGCCGACGTATCCCGACTACGACGCCTACCACCACCTGATCTGGGGCCGCGACCTGCTGCATGGCGGCGCCCCCGGCTTCGAGACGTTCGCCGCTCCCACGGAGCACCCGCTGTACCTCGCGCTCGCCGCGCTGCTGTCGCTCGCGGGCCAGGACGCCGACCGGCTGCTCGTGCTCGTGACGATGCTGAGCCTCGTGGCGCTCGTCGCCGGGTCCTACGCGCTCGGGCGCGCGCTCTTCGGCACCTGGCCCGCGCTGCTCGGCGCGCTGTTCGTCGGCTCGAGCTTCGCGTTCCTGCTCTACGCCGTGCGCGCGTTCGTCGACGTCCCGTTCCTCGCACTCGTCGGGTGGGCGGCGGCGCTCGAGGCCGCGCGCCCGCGCCGCGGCGTGCTGCCGATGGCGCTGCTCGCCGCGGCCGGGCTGCTGCGCCCCGAGGCGTGGGTGCTGGCGGGCGTCTACTGGCTGTGGTGCCTGCACGGCCGGGAGGCCCGCGAGCGGCTCGGCCTGCTCGCCCTCGTCGTGCTCGCGCCCGCGTGCTGGGCGCTCGTCGACCTCGCGGTCACCGGCGATCCGCTCTACAGCCTGCACGCGACGAGCAAGCTGTCGGAGGCGCTCGGCCGCGAGCGCGGGATCGCCAACGTGCCGAGCGCGTTCGTGACCTTCCTGGCGGACGTCGCGCGCCCGCCGGTGGCGCTCGCGGGCGTCGCCGGGCTCGTGCTCGCGGTGAGACGGCTCGGCCTCGCGCGCATGGCCGTGCCGCTCGCGCTGCTCGGCGCGGGCGCGCTGACGTTCGTCGCGACGGGCATCGCCGGGCTGTCGATCATCCAGCGCTACCTCACGGTGCCGGCGGTGGCGCTGTGCGTGCTCGCGGGCTACGCGGTGCTCGGGTTCACGACGCTCGAGCCGGGCCCGGCTCGCACCCGCTGGCGGGCAGCGGCCGCCGGCGCGCTTGCGCTCGGCGTCGTGTTCCTCGTCGTGAAGGCGTCGAGCTTCGGCGGGCTGCGCGGCGAGCTGCGCTTCATCGGCTCGACGCACGACGAGCTGCGCGCGCTGCTCGCGACGGGCGCCGTGCGGGACGGCATGCGCTGCGGCCCGCTGACCTTCCCGACGTACCGGCTGGTCCCCGACGCGCGCTGGATGCTCGACCTCCCCGAGGGGCGCGTCCGCTCGCGCGCAGAGGACCCGCGGCCGGGCGGCGCGGACGTCTACATCGCCGGCGACGAGAAGTTCGAGCGGCGCTTCGGGCGGGCCGACGGCGTCAGCCGCAAGACGAACCGGCTGCCGGCCGCCGAGCCCGCCGGGCGCTCGGGCCCGTTCGTCGTGATCGTGCCGCGGCGCTGCTGACCTCCGGCTCCGCGATACTGCGCACATGCCGGATCAGAATGTCCTCGGCGGCCCGCTCGAGCCCTGCGGCACCGACCCGATGACGGGCTTCTACCGCGACGGCTGCTGCAGCACCGGCCCGGAGGATCTCGGCAGCCACACGATCTGCGCCGTCGTGACCGCGGAGTTCCTCGACCATCAGCGCTCGATCGGCAACGACCTCTCGACCCCGATGCCGCTCTACGGCTTCCCCGGCCTCGTCCCGGGCGACCGCTGGTGCGTGACGGCCGTCAACTGGCTGCGCGCCCACCGCGACGGCGCCGCCGCGTACGTCGTGCTCGCGTCGACCCACATGCGCGCGCTGGACATCGTCCCGCTCGAAGCGCTGCGCGAGCACGCGGTCGACGTCCCGAGCGACCTCGGCTCGCTCGACGCCTAAGCGCGCCGGCTCGCGGTGGGCGCTCTTTAGGCTCTGAGGATGGAGCGCAAGTGGTGGACCCTGCTCGCCGTCTGCTCGGCGACGTTCATGCTGCTGCTCGACATCACGATCGTGAACGTCGCGCTGCCGGACATCGCCGACGAGCTCGGGGCGAGCTTCAGCGAGGTCCAGTGGGTCATCGACGCCTACGCGCTGACGCTCGCGGCACTGCTGCTGACGGCGGGCTCGCTCGCCGACCTGCTCGGCCGCCGCCGCGTGTTCGCGATCGGCCTCGTGTGCTTCACGATCGCCTCGCTGCTGTGCGCGATCGCGCCGGGCGCGACGACGCTGATCCTCGCCCGCGGCGCTCAGGGGATCGGCGGCGCGGCGATGTTCGCGACCTCGCTCGCCCTGCTCGCGCAGGAGTTCCACGGCCCTGAGCGCGGGACGGCGTTCGGGCTCTGGGGCGCGACCACGGGCGCGGCGGTCGCCGTCGGCCCGCTCGTCGGCGGCGCGCTGACCGACACGCTCGGCTGGCCGTCGATCTTCTACCTCAACCTCCCGATCGGCATCGCCACGCTCGCGATCACGCTGCGCAAGCTGCCCGAGTCCCGCGACGAGCATGCCGGGCCGATCGACTGGCTCGGCCTCACGACGTTCAGCGCCGCGCTGTTTTTGCTCGTCTACGGATTGATCCAGGGCAACGAGCACGGCTGGGGCAGCGGGCTCATCACCGGGATGCTCGTGACATCCGCGCTGCTGCTCGTCGCGTTCGTCGTTGTCGAGCGGCGCCGGCCGCACCCGATGTTCGACCTCACGCTGTTTCGCAAGCCGACGTTCGGCGGGGCGTCGATCGCGGCGTTCGCGCTGTCGGCGTCGATGTTCGCGATGTTCCTCTACCTCGTGCTCTACCTCCAGACGATCCTCGGCTACGACCCGCTCGAGACAGGCTTGCGCTTCTTGCCGGTCACGCTGCTGTCGTTCTTCGCCGCGGCGATCTCGGGCAAGCTCACGGCACGCCTGCCGGCGCGCGGCCTGCTGGGCGGCGGGCTGTTTCTCGTCGGGGCGGGCCTGCTGCTCATGCGCGGCCTCGACCCGAGCGACGACTGGACGGCGCTGCTGCCCGGCTTCATCGTCGCGGGCATCGGGATCGGCACGATCAACCCGTCGATCGCCAACGCCGCGATCGGCGTCGTGACGCCCGCGCGGGCCGGCATGGCGTCCGGCATCAGCTCGACGTTTCGCCAGGTCGGGATCGCGACGGGCATCGCCGGGCTCGGCGCGGTCTTCCAGAGCCAGATCACGAACCGCCTCGGGTCGGCGCTCGCCGGCACGGCGGCCGCTCCGGACGCGGACGAGCTCGGGCGCGCGGTCGCGTCGGGCGGTGCGCGGCAAGTGATCGCGGCGGCGCCGCCCGGCAGCCGCCCGCGCGTCGAGCAGGCGATCCACGTCGCCTTCACCGCCGCGCTCGACGACATCCTGCTGATCGCGGCCGCCGTCGCGCTGATCGGCGGCCTGCTCGCGCTCGCGCTGGTACGCGGCAGCGACTTCGTCGCCCATGGCGAGGCTCCGGTGGAGCCGGCGCCGGCCTGACGCGCCGCGCCGCTCGGCTCTTGGCGCGGCGCCAGCCCGGTGGCGCCGCTCCGCGGCAGCGGCTCACGCCACGCCAAGCTCGCGCAAGCGCTCCCACAGCGGCGCGTTGACGCGCTCGGCGGTCTGCGCGAGCGCCCACGCGCGCAGATCTTCGTCCGGCCGCGTGCGCGCGCCGGCCTGCGCGCGCAGCGCCGCGACGAACGCGGCGGGATCGGCGGCCGTCGTCACCGCGCGATCCCACGTGTGCACCCCGGCGAGCTCCGGCGAGATCGTCCGCCGGCCCAGCCGCGCGTACTTCAGGATCCGGTAGGGCAGCGCGGCGTCGTTGAAGGGCTCGATCTTGAACGGCAGGATCCCGACGTCGGCGCAGAGGATGAGGCGCGCGGCTTCGTCGTCGGAGCGCCGGCCGAGCCAGACGAGGTTCGGCGCCGAGCGGCACCACGCGAAGTCCGGGTCCTTCGCGCACTCGTCCTCGTGCCACTCGCCGACGAGCAGCAGCACGAGCTCGGGCATGCGCTCGGCGACCGCACTCAGCAGCGCCCAGTCCGTGCGCCAGCCGAGGTGCCCGAGCGAGACCGCCACGACCGCCGCGCCGGGGTCGGGCGCGGGGAAGGAGTCCGCGGCGAGGCCGACGAGCTGCGCGTCGGGGCGCCCGGCCTCGCGCTCGAGCTCGGCGAGCTTGCCGGACACGACGAACGTCAGCGCCGAGCGTTCCGCGGCGGCCTCGTGCAGCTCGCTCAAGCGCGCGCGCATCTTCGGCGAGGCGTCGTAGGCGACCTCGTAGCGATCCCAGCGCCCGTACCAGAGCTCGGCGCCCGGCCTGGCGGCGAGCAGCGCTCGTGCGAGCGGCCACTGCACCGGGTGGAAGATCACGACCGCGCGCAGGTCGCCGTTCAGGGCCCGCAGCAGCCGGCGGGCGGTCCCGCGGGCCAGCCGGTCGCGGAGCGCCGCCGGCAGCCGCGCGATCGCGCCGTAGCGCACGCGCGGCGGATCCGCGGCGACGACGCCCGGGGCGCGCAGCAGGTCGCGCGCCTGGTCCTCCAGGATGAAGCCCTCGAGCGGCCGGGGCAGCAGCAGCAGGGCGAAAGGCTGGGGCTCCGGCACGCCCGGACAGTAGCGTGGCGCCCCATGTTGCGTCCTGCAAGCTGGATCAGGCCGGCGGGTGGGAGTCCCGTCCCGGTAGGCGCCGGAGCGCCGGGTAGCAGGCCCCGGTCTCGGGGAGAGATCCTCGTGGCTGAGCGGGGTGTCGAGAGCCTCTTTGGAGGGAGCAAGCGCGTGGGCTGGGATTGCAGCCTCGTCAAACTCACGATCGGGGAGCCGGGCCGCTCATGTCACGGCGAAGGCCATGTCCGCCAGTCCCATTCCGGAATTGGGTGCGGCGGGTCCCTGCGGGGTAGGGAGACTTGCACGCGCGCAAGGTCTGATCGCGGAACAGGAGAGGCCCGTCTGCGCAGCCTTGTCAGCGAAGACCGCTTGTATAAGCCGATGGCGAAAGCGAGCGGAGCGCAGCGGGAGTCCGAGGGGGTCGTAGTAGCCGAGATCGGCGTGCAGAACAACGCGCCGGGAGCGAAGGGCCCCTGCTTTGATCACGCGTGCGGCGGAGGTAAGCGTTAGGGCATGGTCGCCATGGTGCGATCCAACGACCTCGGCGAGTGTTCGCTCGCTGACCCGTGTGCCGGTCCGGTTCTGAGCGGCTGGTGGCGGGGACGTGCGAGAACTTCAGCGCACGCTATGCGCATGTGCAAAGCGGTCCCCGGAACGTCGTTTCCACGCGCTGTTTGACCGTGTCCGCAGAAGTGACGTTCTGCGGGAGGCGTGGCGACGGGTGAGGGGGAACCGTGGGGCGGCCGGCGTCGACAGGATGACGCTGGCCGAGGTCGAGGCGTATGGCGTCGAGCGGATGCTCGGCGAGTTGCAGGGTGCGCTTCGAGCAGGGTCGTATCGTCCCGCGCCGGTGCGGCGTGTGACGATCGCCAAGTCAGATGGTGGCCGCAGGCCGTTGGGCATTCCGACGGTGCGTGATCGTGTCGTTCAGCAGGCGACCCGGTTGGTGCTGGAACCGGTCTTCGAGGCCGACTTCTTGTCGGTGTCGTACGGGTTTCGTCCCAAGCGGTCGGCAACGGACGCCGCGGAACGCATCCGGGTCTCGTTTCCGCGCGGTAGCGCATGGGTCGTGGAGGCCGACATCCGTGACTACTTCGGCTCGATCGATCAGCACAAGTTGCTGGCGCTTGTCGCTGAACGTGTTTCGGATCGGCGGGTGCTCAAGCTCTTGCGACAGTGGCTTGAGGCGGGCGTGATGGAGGACGGGGTGTACTCGCAGACGGTCTCCGGGACGCCTCAGGGCGGCGTGATTTCGCCGCTGTTGTCCAACGTCTACCTGCACGCGTTTGACCGCGCGATGACCGAAAGCGGCCTCGGCGAGCTCGTCCGGTACGCGGACGATTTCGTCGTGCTGTGCCGGTCTGAGCAAGACGCGAACGCGGCCCTTGGGATGGCCGGGGAGATCCTCGGCGGCCTCGGGCTCGAGTTGCATCCGGACAAGACGAAGGTGGTGGACCTCAGAGACGGACGCGAGGGCTTTGACTTTCTCGGTTGGCACTTCCGGGCGCGTGTGTCGGGCCGGTTGCTGGAGCGCGGCGTTCGCCGCTACTACCTGCACCGCTGGCCGTCGCGACGCTCGCTGAAGCGCCTGCGAGCCAAGGTCAAGGCCAAGACCGGCCGCAACCGCGTCGGTGTCGGTGATGTCCGCGTGCTGATCGCGGAGCTCAACCCGATCCTGCGCGGCTGGGGCACCTACTTTCGGACCGGCAACGCCGCCGACAAGTTCCGGACGATCGACCGCTACGTCGCGTGGCGGCTCAAGCGCCTGCTCGTCAAGCGCAAGGGACGCAACCTACGCGCCGGAGAGGCCGCCGCCTGGACTGAGGACTGGCTTATGGGCCTGGGCCTTCACCGGCTCAGAGGCACGATCCGCTACCCGAGGGCCGCGTAGGCCATGCGAAGAAGATCATCGGTAAGCCGTGTGCGGGAAAACCGCACGCACGGAATTGAAAGGGGAACGGGGAACCAGAGCCGCGACGCGCGGGCACTGCGCCCCTGACTACCAATGCGCAGCCTCTTTACGCGCCTGCTGACCGGCGGCGCCGCGTACCAGGCGTCGAGCATCGTGGCGGCCGTCCTGGCGCTCGTGACGCTGCCGCTCTACACGCACGCGCTGTCGAAGGCCGACTTCGGCATCGCGGAGACGCTGCTGACGTTCATCATCCTCGCGTCGATCCTGCTGCGCTTCGGCCTCGGCGAGGCGTTCGTGCGCTACTACCACGCCGCCGAAGCGGGCGACGAGCGCGACCGCCTCGCGGCCACGACGGTCGCCACCGTGCTCGCGATCGCGACCGTCGCGGCGCTGATCGCGGTCGCCGCCGCGGGGCCGCTGAGCCGGCTGCTGTTCGGCTTCGAGGACGCCGGGATCATGCGGCTCGGGGTGCTCGGACTATGGGCCTTCACGAACCTCGAGATCGTCTACGCCTTGCTGCGCGTCGAGGAGCGCCGCCGCGCGTACCTGCTCGCGTCGCTCGCGAACGTCCTGCTGACGGTCACGCTGACGGTGCTCCTCGTCGTCGTGCTCGACCAGGGGGCGCGCGGGTACGTCGCGGGCAACTACGCCGGCTCGACGATCGTGCTGCTCGGCCTGTGGTGGACGCTGCACGATCGCCTGGGCGGCAACGTCCACGGACCGCACGTCCCCCTCGGCCCGCTGCTGCGCTTCGGCGTCCCGACGGTCCCGGCCGACGCGACCGTCTTCGCGTTGAACGTCATCGACCGGGCGTACATCCTGCGCACGCAGAGCGCGGCCGCGGCCGGCCTGTTCGCGCTGTCGGTGAAGCTCGCGACCGCCGTCATCCTCGCCGTGCGCGGCTTCCAGCTGGCGTGGCCGCCGCTCGCCTACTCGATCGCCGACGATGCCCGCGCGCGGCGCTTCTACGCCGCCGTCACGACGTGGTACGTCGTCGTCACGGGGCTCGTCGTCGCGGGGCTGACGCTGCTCGGACGCTGGGTCGTGCGGCTGCTCGCGGCGCCGGAGTACTTCGAGGCGCACGAGGCGCTGCCATGGGTCGCGCTCGGCTGGGCGATGTACGGCCTGTACCTCGTGTTCGTGACGATCGGCGGACGCGCCGGCGTGACGTCGCGCAACTTCCCCGCGGCGCTCGCGGGCGTCGTCGTCAATGTCGTCGTGCTGGTCGCGCTCGTCGACCCGCTGGGCATCGCGGGAGCGGGCATCGCGCTGTGCGCCGCCTACGGCGTGATGCTCGTCGTCCTGCACCTGCTGACGCGCAAGCTCTTCACCGTGCCGTTCGAATGGGGCCGCCTCGCGCACGCGATCGTCCTGCTGGCGGGGATCGCCGTGGCGGGCGAGCTGCTGCTGCCGGCGGACGGGATCGGCGGCTTCGTCCTGCGCGCGCTCGCGCTGGCCGCGATCCCGCTCGCGCTCCTGGCGACGGGCTTCATGCGCGCCGACGAGCGTGCGGGCCTGCGCACGCTCGCCGGGCGGATGCGGGCGCGCTACAGGCGCACGAACCAGTCGTCCTTGGAGTAGTCGGCGCGCGACGGGTCCACGAAGTCGGTGTCCTGATGCACCCAGAGCTGGCCGGGGCGGTAGGCGGACATCTTCGCGTAGACGCGGCGCTTGGCGAAGCCCTGGTCGTAGTAGCCGTAGGCCATGCCGGAGACCGGGAACGCGCCCGCGCTCCAGCCCCAGTCGCAGTTCGTGGGCGAGCACTTGCCCCACACGCGCATGCGCCAGCCGGCGTCGTAGGTCGTGCTGCAGATGTTGCCGCTGCAGCTCGTCACCGGCTGGCAGTCGACGAGCTGGATGCGCGCGATGCCGCCGCTGGACGGGTCGGCGTTCGTCCACGTGCCGTACTCGGGCGGATGCCCGCTACAGCTGGCCTCGGCGCGCTGCGCGTTGGCGCCGAGCATGAGCAGCACGAGCGCGACGGCGCCCGCGAGGAGCAGGACACGGCCACGCGTGCGGCCGAGGGCGGGGAGCTGCGGAGAGAGTGCGAACACGGCGAAGACCTCCTCGGGTCGATCGTTGTGCTCGAGGGATCCACGGCCGGCGCCGGTGATGCGCGTCGTGTGCGCCGTCTCACACTGGCGTGTTGACCCCTCTATGCGGGGTCAAAGCGCCAGGCGGCCGGCGCTACAGCCTCCGGCCGCGGTTGTGCTCGGATGCCGCTTCGCGCAGGCCCTCGCCGCGGGCGGGCTGGAGGGTGGCGGTCACGTGGCGCCAGTAGCGGCGCGGGTCGTGGCGCGGGAGGACCACCGCGGCGGCGGCGCGCACCGCGTACGTGAACGCGGTCAGCAGCCGCACGACCCAGGCCGACGCGATCGAGTGGTGCTTGCGCATGTAGAGGTCGCGGTTGCGCGACAGCTCGACGATGCGCCGCTCGGGGACCGCGCCCGTCGAGAGCTGCTCGTGGTGGATCGCCGCCGCGGTCGGGACGAACAGCGTGCGCCAGCCGGCGTCGCGCAGCCGCTTGCAGAAGTCGACCTCGTCGGAGTACACGAAGAACGCCGGGTCGAACCAGCCGATCTGCTCGGCCGCCTCGCGCCGGACGAGCAGCGCCGCCGACTGCGCCCAGTCGACCTCGCGGATCTCGTGTCCGCCGCTCTGCACGGTGTAGTGGCGGTGCAGGAAGAACGCGCCGACGAGCGCGGTCGACGGGGTCGGGAAGCGCCACGCCGAGGGCTGGCGGCGGCCGTCGGGTCGCAGCAGCCGCGCGCCCGCGGCGGCCGCATCGGGGCGGGCGTCGAGCGCCGCGTGGAGGGCCAGCGTGGCGCCGGGCTGAAGCTCGGAGTCCTCGTTGAGCAGCAGGCAGTAGCGCCCGCGGGAGCGCTGGAGCAGGTCGGAGTCGTTCTCGCCCTTGCCGCGCCGTCGCGTCAGCGCGACGAGCTCCGTCGTCACGGGGTGCCGGCGCGCCGCGCCGGCCGAGCCGTCGCCGGAGGCGTTGTCGAGGACGAGCACCTCGGTCGCGAACGGCAGCGCGGCCTGCTCGGCCGCGATCGCGTCGAGGCAGCGCACGAGTAGCTCGCGCTGCTGCGTGTTGACGACGCAGAAGGAGACCTCGACCCCGGATGCCATGCGGCGGCCGACGATACTTCTCGACCGCTGCGGAGGTGGTGGCCGGCCACGGAGGTGGCGCGGGGGCGCGGTGCGGCGCGTCCTCGGGCGGAGCGGCGCGTGCCTAGGCGGCCCGGGGCGCGGCGCTCAGGCGGCGCTGTCGATCGTCGCGATCGCGTAGACGGGCGCGGTCGCCGGGATCGCGAGCGAGACCTGGCTGGCCGGAAAGCCCGCGGCGTCGACGAGCCGCGCGAGCTCCGGCGCCGAGCGCTGGATCACGGCCGGCCAGCGCAGGACGTGATCGAAGAGCGTCTGCTGGGGCCGGCTGTCGAGCATGGTCGCCGCGACGACGACCCCGCCCGGGCGCAGCGCCCGCCGCGCGCCGCGCAGCAGCTCGACGGCCGCGCCGTCGGCGAGCGTGTCGAGCGCGCCGTGAGGTCGATGGCGTCGAACCGGCCCGCCGCGGCGAGCTCGGCCAGCACGCCGCGCCGCGCCAGCGCCGCATGAACGGTCAGGCCGGGCACGCGCTCGCGCGCCACGACCGACGCGGCGGCGAGCGCCATCGGGTCGCGATCGACGAGCGTCAGGGCCGGGGCATCGAGGCCGGCGGCGATCTGCGCGACCGCGTCGCCCGTGCCCGCGCCGACGGCCGCGATCCGCGCCCCGCCAACCCAGCGCGAGCGCATCGCGGCGACCGAGCGCGCCGCGATCAGCGCGCGCTGGCGAATCGCGCGGGCGTCGACGGCGCCGCCCATGAGCAGCCGCGCCTCGTCGCTCATCGGCGTCTCGCAGAAGACGCGGTGGCGCTCGACGACCCGCTGGGCGCGCTCGGGGCCGAGCAGCGCGCGAAGCGTGTCGACGGCGGACTCGTCGTGAAACAGCGGGCGCAGGAAGTCCGAGTACGCGAAGCCGTGCGCGAGCCGCTCGGCCTGCGACGGGCGGTACAGCGCGTGCAGCGCGAACGCCGAGCCGCGCAGGGCGAGCCACTGCGGCAGCCCCGGGTAGCGCTCGGCGTGGTCGAGCCCGGAACAGCCCTCGTAGCCGCTGCGCTGGGCGCGGCGCGCCTGGGCCTCGAGCTCGGCGACCAGCCCATCCGCGACGAACTGCTCCTGGACCGCCAGCGCCTCCGGGTCGGCGAGCGTGACCATCTCGATGGGCGGGCCTTCGAGGTGCAGCGGCCGCGCGGTCGCGCCCGAGCCGGGGAGCGCCGCCGGGCGGGCAGACCTGCGGGCGCGCACGCGAACCGGGACGCGCGGCGCGCGCGACGCGAGCTCGACCTCCGCGAACCGCCGCGGCGTGCGACCCCTGCGGGGGCCGGACTCGGCGGGCGGCGTGACGATCGCGGAAAACAACGGAGACTCCTCGAGGATGGCGATGGGGCGCAGCATCGCCGCTGCGCCGCCGGCACTCCATGGGGGAGCCCCGTGTCCGATGGTGCGGCTAACCGCACCATCCGTGGCCCGCGACGTAGTCTCACCCTGCCGGTCACGCGCACAATGGCCCCGAACTCCTCAACGCCGCCGCGCATCGACATCGTCGATCCCTCGGCCTTCACCCCGCCCTACGACCACGCGTTGTGCGCCGCGCTCGCCCGCTCCGGCGCCGGCGTCACGCTCCAGACCAGCCGCTTCGCCTACGGCGAGGTGCCGGCGCCCGACGGCTACGAGCGCGTGGAGCGCTTCTACCGCCACGGCGGCGGTGGCGCGGGGTCGCGCCGGCGCTTCGCCGCGAAGATGGCGCAGCACGTCCCGGACATGCTGCGCTACCGCCGCGCGGCGGCCGCCGCCGACGTCGTGCACTTCCAATGGCTGACCGTCCAGCCGCTCGACGTGCACCTGCTGCCGCGCGCGCGGCCGGTCGTCCTCACCGCCCACGACGTCCTGCCGCGCGAGCCGCGCCCCGGCCAGCTCGGCGCGCAGCGACGCCTGTACGAGCGCGTCGACGCGGTCGTCGTGCACTCCGAGCACGGCCGCGCGCGCCTCGTCGACGCGCTCGGCGTCGATCCCGCGAAGGTCCACGCGATCGAGCACGGCGCGTTCGAGCACCTCACGCGCGTGCCGGACGCACGCCCGCTGCCCGCCGACCTGCGCGCCGTCGACAAGCCCGTCGTCCTGTTCTTCGGGCTCCTGCGCCCGTACAAGGGCGTCGACGTCCTGCTCGACGCCTGGCGCGCGCTGGCCCCCGATGCCGAGCTGTGGATCGTCGGCATGCCGCGCATGGACATCGCCAAGCTGCGCGCGAGCGCCCCAAGGACCGTGCGCTGGGTCCCGCGCTTCGTCCCCGACGACGAGCTCGGCGCGTACTTCCGCCGCGCGGACCTCGTCGTCCTGCCCTACCGCGAGATCGACCAGTCCGGCGTGCTGTTCACGGCGCTCGCATTCGGTGCGCCGCTCGTGCTCAGCGACGTCGGCGGCTTCGGCGAGGTGGCGGCGCAGGGGGCCGCGGCGCTCGTGCCGCCGGGCGACGCCGGCGCGCTCGCGGCCGAGCTCGGTCGCCTGCTCGCCGAGCCGGCCGCGCGCGCCGCGCTGGGCGAGGGCGCGCTGCGCGCGGCGACCGGCCGCTACTCGTGGGACGAGATCGCGCGCCGGCATCTCGACCTCTACGCGTCGCTCGCAGCACAATGGGCGCCGTGACCACCCTGCTCGAGGTCGTCTTCTGGTCGTGCGTGGTCCTCCTGGCCTACGCGCAGGTCGGCTATCCGCTGCTGCTCGTCGCGCTCGCGCGGCTGAAGCGCCGGGGCGCAAACAGCCCGAGCGCCGCCGGCTCCGGCAGCGACGGCTTGCCGAGCGTGAGCCTCGTCGTCGCGGCCTACGACGAGGGCGCCGTCATCGGCGCCAAGGTCGAGAACGCGCTCGCGCTCGACTACCCCCGCGACCTGCTCGAGGTCATCGTCGCCAGCGACGGCTCCGCCGACGGCACGGTTTCCGAGGCGCGCCGCGCGGGCGCGGACCTCGTGCTCGACCTGCCGCGCGGCGGCAAGATCCGCGCGCAGGACGCGGCCGTCACGCAGGCCCGCGGCGACGTGCTGGCCTTCAGCGACGCGAACTCGACCTGGGAGCGCGGCGCGCTGCGCACGCTCGTCGCGGCGTTCGAAGACGAGACCGTCGGCTACGCGTGCGGCCAGGTGCAGTTCACATCGCAGGGCGGCACGAACCAGGAGGGCCTGTACTGGCGCTACGAGATGGCGCTGCGCACGATGGAGTCCAAGCTCGGGTCGATCACGGCTGGCAACGGCGCGATCTACGCGACGCGCCGCGACTCGTACATCAACGTCGACCCGGTCATGGGCCACGACCTCTCGTTCCCCTTCAACATGGTCAAGCGCGGCTGGCGCGCGGTATACGTGCCCGGGGCGCGCGCGACGGAGAAGATGGTGCCGTCGATCGAGGGCGAGTTCGCCCGCAAGCGGCGGATGATGAGCCACGCCTGGCCGATCGTCCTGCGCGGCGGCCTGCTGTCGCCGCGCGGCTACCCGCCGCTGTACCTGCTCATGATCGTCTCCCATCGCGTGCTCCGCTACGCCGCGCCGTTCTTGCACGTGCTCGCACTCGTCGTGAGCGCGGTCCTGGCCGCGTCGAGCACGCTGTACGCCGTCGCGCTGACGCTGCAGGTCGCGCTGCTCCTGGCGGCGATGCTCGCGGGCGTCGTGCGCTTCAAGCCGCTGCTCGTGGCGCGGTACTACGTGCTGACGACGGCCTCGGTCGCGGCCGGCCTGTGGGACCATCTGCGCCACGGCACGCCCGCCGGCTGGGAGCCCGCGGACGGCACGCGGTGACCGTGCGGCGCGCGTTCGACATCGCCGTGGCGACGGCCGTCCTGCTCGCCACGTCGCCCGTCATCGCGCTCGCGCTCGTCGCGATCCGCCTGGAGTCCAAGGGCAAGGCGATCTACCGCCAGCGCCGCGTCGGGCTCGACGGCCGCGAGTTCCATGTCCTCAAGCTCCGCACGATGGTCGACGGCGCGGAGCAGCTCGGCGCCGGCCTCGCCGTCGACGCCGGCGACGCGCGCATCACCCGCGTCGGCGCGCTGCTGCGACGCACCTCGATCGACGAGCTCCCCAACCTCGTCAACGTCCTCAGAGGCGAGATGGCGATCGTCGGCCCGCGCCCGACGGTCCCGTCGCAGGTCGCCCAGTACACCGACCGCGAGCGCGGCCGGCTCGCGATCCGCCCGGGCATCACGGGCTGGGCGCAGGTCAACGGCCGCGCATCGCTGCCTTGGGCGCAGCGGATCGAGCTCGACCTCTGGTACATCGAGCACCGATCCTGGCGCCTGGACCTCAAGATCCTGTGGCGCAGCGCGCGGATGGTCTTCGGCGGCGACGGCCTCTACAAGGGCGAGACCGGCGGCTGGCAGCAACGCTAATCGCTTCCGCTCATCAGGGTGAGCGGCGCCAATTGCTGCCGAGTAGAGACACGGCGACCTATCGCGCGGTCGGGGCCGGAACGCTCGGTGCGATCCATCGCGAGTTCCCAGATGTCGTCGGGGGTGAGATCGCCGAGGCCGCCGCCGGAAGACCCAACGCGCGCTGGCAGTGGAGGCCCGCCAGTAGTCGGGATGATGGGGTAACGCCCCGTTTGAGGTTCGGCGTGGCCGGCGATGCCGCGCCGGGGCGTGCCCGCTCCTCGCGTCGAGCCAGCACCGTCGGTATCACTTTCCGCCCCTTGTCGTCCGCATAAGTCGGCTGGTTGAGTCGCGCATCACCGTCGGCAACGCGGCAGCGGTTTGCCGCGACCACCGCGAACGACCACCGCGACACAGGGGATGAATACCGTGGCCTGGACGAGTAAGCGAACGCATCGATGCGTCGTTACATTGTTCGCAGTGCTGTCACTGCTCGGGGGGCGTCGTTTATAGCTCCGCCGCTGGCCGCTGCGGCCGGCAACGGCCCCTACAACTTCCCGAACTCGGCGATCGCTGACCGCGCGGAGGCATATGCGAACGGCGCGTACGGCGGACAGTGTCTGGTGTTCGCGACGAACATGATCAAGGCTGCGGGCGGTCCACAGTTCTATTTCGGGTTTGACACCAGCACGTATCAGGCGCAATGGGCGCAACGGGCGACGGCGGTGGGGACGCTAGCCGAGACGCAGCGCGGCGACATCGTGCAGTGGGGTGGCGGTAGCAGCGTTCCCGGCGCAATCCCGCACACGGCGATCATCACCCGTGGCGGCTCGACTCAGGACGCGATCCAAGTCATCGACAGCAATTACGCGAACGACGAGAGGGTGGCCCGCGGTTCGATGAGCTCTCGCGCGGCTGGGCGCGGCTACCGCATGTGGCGCGTCGGGATGGCGGTCCCGTTGCCGCCGCCCGCCGTATCCGGCCCACCGCGGCGAGACTTCAATGGCGACGGCAAGTCAGACCTGGCGTGGTACGAGTACGCAGGCGGCACAGGCGATATCGCCATGTTCCTCTCGACCGGATCAGGCTTCGGCCTCTCCCGCTGGGCAACCGGTATCGGCAAGCCCGACCGCGCGTTTCCCGGCGACTTCAACGCAGATGGCAAGACAGACCTCGCCTGGTACGAGTACGCGGGAGGCCGAGGCGACATCGCGATGTTCCTGTCGACAGGGTCAGGCTTCAGCCTCTCGCGCTGGGGGACTGGGATCGGCAAGCCCGACTACGCGACAGTGGGCGACTTCAACGGCGACGGCAACAGCGACATCGCCTGGTACGAGTACGCAGGCGGTAGAGGCGACATCGCGATGTTCCTCTCCACCCGCTCGGGCTTCAACCTCTCGCGCTGGGCAACCGGCATCGGACCCGCAACTATCGCGCAGCCCGGCGATTTCAACGCGGACGGCAAGACCGACCTCGCCTGGTACGAGCAATCAGCGGGCACCATCGCGATGTTCCTATCCACCGGGTCGGGCTTCAGCCTCTCGCGCTGGGCGAACGGGATCGGCAAGGCCGACTATTCCACCGTCGGCGACTTCAACGGCGACGGCAACAGCGACATCGCCTGGTACGAGTACGCAGGCGGTAGAGGCGACATCGCGATGTTCCTCTCCACCCGCTCGGGCTTCAACCTCTCGCGCTGGGCAACCGGCATCGGACCCGCAACTATCGCGCAGCCCGGCGATTTCAACGCGGACGGCAAGACCGACCTCGCCTGGTACGAGCAATCAGCGGGCACCATCGCGATGTTCCTATCCACCGGGTCGGGCTTCAGCCTCTCGCGCTGGGCGAACGGGATCGGCAAGGCCGACTATTCCACCGTCGGCGACCTCAACGGCGACGGCAACAGCGACATCGCCTGGTACGAGTACGCAGGCGGTAGAGGCGACATCGCGATGTTCCTCTCCACCCGCTCGGGCTTCAACCTCTCGCGCTGGGCAACCGGTATCGGGCCACCCGACCAAGTCGGCTGACCCGACGCGACTCACCAGGGATCTCCGGGCGCGGCCAGGCGTCCGGAGATCCGGCCAGGTTCCGCAAGTTGCCCTGGATCAAGCGGCGCGCTGCGCCGTGACCATACGTCGGCGGGGCGCCCGAGTCCGTCAGCACGGCTGGAGCTGCGCTCTACTGCAAGCGGTTTAGTGATCGGGGCTGGGTGTTGTGGTCCCCGGCAGTGTCCCTTCCGCGACGGCGAGCGCGACGAGCTCGCTGGTGTTGCGCGCGCCGGCGCGGGTCACTGCGTTGGCGACGTGCCGGTGGACCTGGCCGGGCGAGATCGACAGGCATGCCGCGACATCGCGGTAGCGCAGCCCGTCGGCGAGGAGCGCCACGACCTGCAACTGGCGGGCTGTCAGCCGGCTTGTTACCCCGGTGGCGGCGCTCGCGGCGCGTTCCGGTCGCGCCTCGTCGAGTTGGGCCACGCGAGCGACCTGGCCGCGGCGCGCCGAGCGCTCGCCCACAGGCTCCTGCGTCATCGATGCGCGTGAATGCCGCGCGGTGGCGGGCGGTGGCGTGCGGGTCGCGTTCATGCGCAGGATGAACGATCCGAGCCGGTCGGGAATGATCGTCGCCATCGCGGTCCACATCGGCAGCCCGATCCATAGTCCGATGATGTCGACGGTCGAGATCTCGTTAATGCTGCCTGACACGAGGTGCGCCGTAAGGTTTGCGAGCAGCACCGCGAGGCAGTACGCGAGCGCGCGGCGGGTTGGCGCCAGCGTCGCCAGCAGCATGAGGATCGCGCATGCCGGCCACCACAGCTCGTTGCGCAGTGGGGAGGCGACCGACAGCAACAGCGCCGAGACGAGCACGAGCAGCAGTTCGAGTCGCGGATGGCGGCGCAGCGCGCGATAGACCGCGCCGACGTGACGGAGCGCGAGACCGACGAGCACGAGCACCACGACGGCCGCGACAACCGCCGACAGCGGCGGGCGCCCGTCAACGGCAGAGTCGCGCAGCGGCAGGAACGCCGCTGCGGCCAGCATCGACACCCCGATGAAACCCAGCGAGCCGACGAAGACGGACTGATTGAAGCGCTCCGACAACGCAACGAGCTCGGCGCCACGGACCAGCCCGGCTAGACCGAGCCGATCAAGCGCCAGGGACTCGGCGTGCGTGGTGTTGTGGGCGTCAGCGGTCATCGTTCACCGCGTCCTCGCCTCCGGGGTGCGGCAAGCGGTGTCTCGCGCTCATCGCCGCCAGCTCGGGGAGTGTCCGCGCGCCGGTCTTGCGCTTGGCGTTGCGGATGTGCTTGCGGATCGCCGCGACCGACACGCCCCACGCGAACGCAATCTGCTTCGGCCTGGTGCCACCGGTCAGCGCATCGACAACTTGTCGCTCAGTGGGCGTGAGCTGCTCCAGCGGCGACGGCGCCTCGAGCAGCGCGATCGGTCGTCCCGCATCCAGAAGGACGGCGCGCGTCAACTCCGGCGTCAGCGACGGTGCGCCGTCGCGGATCTCGGCGAGGGTGTGCTCGGTGTTGCCGATAAAGCGCTTGAAGCGGCTTGCCAGCCCGACAGCCACGAGCGCGGCAAACGGGTACGCGAGGGCTGCGCCGAGCAGGCTTGCCGTCCTCGCGGTCGTTCCTGCGGCGGCGCGCTCGGCGAGCACGGCGACGACGAAGCACGCCTCGAGCAGCGCGACGCAAAGCCACACCTGACGGAACCGCCCGACGACAACCGCGATCCCGAGGGGCGTCACCGTCACCACCAGGTATGGACCCACCTGCTTGCCCTCGGTAACGCCGTCGACGGCGACCAGCGCCATGACGACGACGCATAGCGCTGCGACCACCCACGGGCGGGCGAGCAGAGCGCTGCAGAGCGTGTCGCGGCGCCAAAGCCCCACACCGATCAACGCCACGAGCGCGAGGCCAACAAGGAGGCGTTGGAGCGGATCGTCGCCAAGGCCATCGGCGATCGCGAGCACGAGGCTGCCCGCCGCGATCCACAGCGCGAGCCCAAGCGCAATCGCAAGCACTCCGGCGGTGAGCTGAAATTGGGTCGTGTGGACCGCCGACTGCGACGGCACCGGCGAACGCCCCGCGCGCATCTTCCACCGCACTCGCCCACGTGGTTGGCCCTCCAGAGTCTGCACGGTCGAGATTGTGGCGTGTAACGACCACGCTGCGGGCCTCGGTATCACTTTTCTCCCTATCTCGCCGCAGTTCGTGCGGACTACCGTCGCCGACGTGAGCACATGGGAACAGGCATGGACCGATGCGAGCGCGCGGCGCGGTGCGCGATCAGCGCGATGGTTGGCCCACCCGGCGAGGCTACTGGTCGCGGCGCTTGTGGCCGGCGTCACGCTCATGTGCGCCGACGCGAATGCTGCGACTCCGCTGCGCTCCTGGCTGGCGGCAGGAGACTCGTTCTCCTCCGGCGTCGGACTGCCACACGCGACCGGCGACTGCGGACGCGCGCTACCCGGCTCCGGGTCACTGAACTGGGCCGACGTCGCACGCGACCGCATCGGCAACACGCTGCCCGCGCTCGGACGGCCGCGTCTCGTCGCCTGCAAGGGGGCGCGCAGCATCGACTTCTTCTCATCTCAGCAATGGACGCCGGCGCTCGGGCGCTTCGACCTCGTCACCTTCACCCTCGGCGGGAACGACGTCCGCTTCTCACCGATCATCAACCAATGCATCGGGCTCACCGGAGACGACCTGCCGACCGACCCCGGCCACAACTGCCCCCGCGAATCACTACTACGCGCACGCATCACCGCCGAGCTGGAGACGCCCTTCCGCCAGTTCCTCGCCAAGGTCGCCAACCAAGCCGTCACCCCAGGTGGCCGAATTGTTGTGCTCGGCTACCCCGAGCTCGTCGAGCTCCCCGACCTCTGGTCTTGGTGGCTCACCTCCTGCTGGCTCATCGGCGAGGGCGACGCGCACGAACTGCGCGGCGTCGGCGGACACATCAACGCGACGCTCGGCTACAGCGTCAAGCTCACCGATTCGACTCGCCCGAACGGCGTTCGCCTGACGTTCGTAGACGTCAACTCCGGCGGCGGCATGATCTCGCGAGAGGACCAGAATCTCTTCGAGCCGGCCGTCGGGCCGCGGCACAATCTCTGCGGCTCGCAGCCGTGGATCAACGGCTTCACGACGATCGACTACGGGTCCGGCGCCTTCCATCCCAAGCAGGCCGGACACGACGCAATGGGCGCCCTCGCCGCCCGAGTCATCCCCGCGGTCGCCAAGTGACCCGCCCCCGCGCACGACTGGCACGGTGAACGGACGCCGGCGTTACCGGATGGGGTCCCTGTCCCCGTAGGGACTCCCGTCCGGACAGCTTGGCGCCGAAGCGTCCGGGCGCGTCCACAACCTCGCGGCCACAAGACCGCAAACAACCGCTGCCGGATACCGGCGGCACGATCGTTCGAGGAGACGGCATGAACGAGATTTCGGATCAAGGCAATGCACCAGTGGCGCGGCGCGCACCGGCGATGTGCATCGGCACCCTGGCGGGATGCGTCATGTTGATCTGGGGGGTCTTCGTCGTAGCCCCAGCGAGCGCATCGGCGTACTCGGTCCAGTGCAGTCAGTCGGGGATCGGCTGCATTTCGCAGTACGGGTACAACGGCCAGTCAGTCTGGGGCTACCCCGTTGATGGCGCGGGGAACAACTGCACGAACTACGCCGCCTTCCGGCTGAGCCGCAACGGCGCTGGCAACCCTGGGAACCTGGGCAATGCCGGCGACTGGGCCGCAAGTGCCCGCGCGAAGGGCTTCGCGGTCAACGGTACCCCGATCGTTGGCTCGATTGCGCAATGGAACTACGGCAGTTACTACGCTCCGTCGTCCGGCCACGTGGCCTACGTCGAGGAGGTCACAGGCTCGGACGTCGCACTCTCCGATTCCAACTGGCAAGGCGGCAGCAAGCGTTGGCGGGTGAGTCCGGGCGATAGGCAATGGCCGTCCAACTTCCTCCACATCCGCGATGTTGCGGGAGGTGGCGGTGGCCCACCGACCAACGGCAACGCCGTCGCCTTTCAAGCCAACACCGGCAATCTATGGACCGTCGGCACGGGCGGCGTCGGTGACTGGAAGCTCGGCATGAAGGACGGCACGAGCCCGAGCATTTCGTCGTCGGGCACGATCGCCTTTCAGGCCAACACGGGCGACCTGTGGACCGTCGGTCCGGGCGGGAACGGGAACTGGCGGCTGGGCATGAAGGACGGCACGAGCCCGAGCATTTCGTCGTCGGGCACGATCGCCTTTCAGGCCAACACGGGCGACCTGTGGACCGTCGGTCCGGGCGGGAACGGGAACTGGCGGCTGGGCATGAAGGACGGCACGAGCCCGAGCATTTCGTCGTCGGGCACGATCGCCTTTCAGGCCAACACGGGCGACCTGTGGACCGTCGGTCCGGGCGGGAACGGGAACTGGCGGCTGGGCATGAAGGACGGCACGAGCCCGAGCATTTCGTCGTCGGGCACGATCGCCTTTCAGGCCAACACGGGCGACCTGTGGACCGTCGGTCCGGGCGGGAACGGGAACTGGCGGCTGGGCATGAAGGACGGCACGAGCCCGAGCATTTCGTCGTCGGGCACGATCGCCTTTCAGGCCAACACGGGCGACCTGTGGACCGTCGGTCCGGGCGGGAACGGGAACTGGCGGCTGGGCATGAAGGACGGCACGAGCCCGAGCATTTCGTCGACGGGCACGATCGCCTTTCAGGCCAACACGGGCGACCTGTGGACCGTCGGTCCGGGCGGGAACGGGAACTGGAAGCTCGGCATGAAGGGCCGCACTAGTCCCGGTACCTCGTAACACGTGAGTAGATCAGCGAGGCTTCAGCGCGCATTCGCGCTGAAGCCCGCAGGGGGAGACGCCGGCTCCGCTTATGCAGTCTGCGGTCGCATACGGGTGGCCAGGGTGCGGACGCTCCTCGCTTTCGCGGCGGAGTGGGAAGCGCCTCCGCTCGTTCGTCGCCATCGTGGGTGTACCACGGGTAGCCCCACTACACGACGCTGCTGCATTCAGGCCTGACGGGCTATCCGGCGCGCTCTGATCCACAGATGTGACGCCACTCGCCATTCAAGCAACCTGAGGCTCGCCCGCCACCCAAGCGGCGATCACCGTCGGGACTCGACATCGACGACCTGACGCGCGTGGCGTGACACAACAGATGTGGTAGGGGAGAGAGCCGGGCGCGAACCAATGCACGCGCGAGCTCGACGATGGTTCACGGACAGGGCTCGCGTCCCGCACGTTCAAGCAGGAGACCTCGGCCGGTGCAGGTTGCAGGCATCGCCGAGCGCCACCTACGAGAGGCCGGCGGCCGCGCGGTGCGTGAGCGCGTCGGTGCGCTAGCGGGCGCGCTTGAGGTCGGACTCGAGCGCGTCGAGCGCCTGGCGCATCTCCGCGATGCGCTCCTCGAGCACCGGCTCGGCGGGGTCGCCGGCCTCGATCCGGTCGGCGCGCTCGCGCGCGTGCTCGATCGCCCGCGCCTCTTCGAGCGAGTTGATGACGACGCCGATGAGGATGTTGAAGATGAGAAACGCGGCGATCAGCGCGTAGCTCACGAAGTAGACAAGCGTCCAGTCCGACAGCTCGCGCCCTTGCTCGATCTGCTCGGGGAGGTTCTCGAGCGTGAGCGTGACGAACAGCGTCAGCATCGCCTCGCCGATCGAGCCGTACTGCTCGGCGTTGTGCTCGTCGAAGATCGACCAGCCGATCATCCCGTAGATGAACAGGACGAGCATCGCGAGCACGGCGAGGCTCATGACGCCCGGGATGCTGCGGCCGATGGCGATCGTCAGCACGCGCAGGTCGGGCAGCAGGCGCACGATCCGCAGCACCCGCGCCAGCCGGGCGATCCGCAGGAGCATCGCGTTCTCGCGCAGCCCCGGCGCGAACGACGCGATGACGACGAGCAGGTCGAACACGTTCCAGCCGCTGCGGAAGAAGCCGAGCGGCTTGTTGCCGCACGCCACGATCCGGATGATCAGCTCGACCACGAAGACGCCGAGGAAGACGTCGTTGAGCGTGCCCAGCACGTGCCCGTAATCGCGTACGACGCCGTCGTAGGTCTCGAGCCCGAGCACGGCCGCGTTGGTCAGGATGACGACGAAGATCGCGAGGTTGAACGGCGTCGCGTCGGCGAGGTTCGCGCAGAAGCGGACGATCGGCCAGCGGCTGTCGTGCTCCTCGCGGTCGTCCGTGGAGGGGAGGTGGCGGTGCCGGTTCATGCGCGGCGCAAGCCTAACCGCGCTCTCGGGGGCGCAGCGCGAAGGTCGCACTCAGGCGCGAAGCAGCCCGCGCTCAGGCGCCGAAGCAGCCTGCGCTCAGGCGCGAAGCACCCGGCTCAGCGACCGGCCCAGCGCGCGACCGCCTGGCTGGCGGCGAACCCGATGCCGGCGCGCTGAAACGGCTTGACCTGCACGAGCACGACGAGCGTGCGCCCCTTGACGGGCCGCGGCGCGGTGACCGTCTGCCGGACGGCGAGCCGGGCGATCGCCGACACGAGCTTGCGACCCTTCAGCCGGTCGCGGCAGGTGCCGCCGGCGCAGGCCCGCACGACGCGGTACATCGTCACGGTCGCGCGCTGGCCCGCGAGCCGCGGGTCGGCGTGCAGCGTGAAGCGCACCTTGCGTCCGCGGTGGCGAGGGTTCGAAAGCCGCATCGACGTCACGAGCCCGGGATCGGGCTGCGACGCGCCGGCGGCCGCGGCGGCCGCGGGCGCGACGGCGGCAGCGGGCGGCGGCGGGGGCGGCGCGATCGTCGTGAACGACCACGTGCGCGAGAGCGCGCCGCCGCCGCGCGGCTGGAAGGTCACCGAGGCCGTGTAGGTCGCGCCCTGCGCGAGCGGCGCCACGGGGATGACGATCCCGCCGGGCGGCATGTAGCCCTCGAGGCCGCTCGTCTCGTTGTCAACGCTGCGGACCTCGACCGGCCCGGCGGGGCCCGTCAAGGAGGCGCTCGCGATCCGGCCGGTCTTCGTGCCGAGCGGCAGGACGAAGAGATGCGGGCCGGTGAGCGTGCCCTGCGGCAGCCCGACGAAGTCGCCTGGCACCTTCGGCAGCTCGTACGCGCGCTCGGAGACGTAGAAGCCCGTCACGCCGTTGCCCGGGTACGTGTAGAGCGCCGACGCGTCGGCCTTGGTGTCGTAGCCGAGGTTCGTCGTCGCGCACCCACCCCACGCGCCCATCCGCGACATCGCCGGCGCGAGCGTCTGCATGAGGTGCAGCGGGGCGAACTCGAACGCGTTGGCGGTCGCGCCGAACGCCTCGGGAAGCGGGGTGATCACCGCGCGCCGGCCGATCTCGGCGCCCTCGGCCGTGTAGCCGGGGTTGCCCTTGATCTCCTCGTGGGTCAGCACGCCGCCGTTCGCGGCGATATACGCCATGTGCAGGCGACAGCCCTCCGTCCACGAGGGAACCTCGACGATGCCGGCGGGGATGCCGTGGGCGGCGCGCTGCGCGTTGAGGGCCGCGATCTGGCTCTGCGGCGACGCGGCGGCGCCGGCCGGTGCGACCGCGAGGGCCGCCACGGCGCACACGAGTACGCGCAGCGTGGCTGCTCGGCCTCCCCCTGTCGCTGGCCAACATCCGCGCATTCCGCTGGACGGAAGTATGGAGCGACCGCCGCGAAACGTGGACAGATGTTCGAGGCGGGCCGCCGCGCGGGGCGACGCGGCGGCCCGATTCGATCCGGCCGCCGTTTCAGATGGCGGCCTGCGCGAGGCTCGGCACCCGATCGGTGGCGAAGCTCGTCCGCAGGTAGCAGAACCACGTCACGGCGGCGAACACGACGTAGGCGCCGAGGAAGACCCACAGCGCGGGGACCGACCAATCCGCGTGCGCCGCCGCGACAGACACCTTCTCGGCCGGCGTCTCGGCCGCCTTCACCAGCGCGGACACGCCAAGGCTCGCCTGCCGCAGCACGACCTGGATGAGGAACCCGCCGAACGCGCCGATCGCGCCGGCGATGCCGATGACGGCGGCCGCGCGGCGCTTCCACTCGACCGCCGCGGCCTTCGGCTCGAGCCCGTTCTCAGCGGCGTCCTTGCGGCCGTAGACGGCGAAGATCGACGGGATCATCTTGTAGGTCGAGCCGTTGCCGATGCCGGCGAGCAGGAAGATCACCATGAAGGACAAGAAGAACACGGTGAAGCTGCGCTGCTGCACGCCCTGGATCGCGACGAGGGTGAACACGCCCATCCCGGCGAACACGGCGAGCGTGACGCGCGCGCCGCCGAGCCGGTCGGACATCCAGCCGCCGAGCGGCCGCGCGATCGAGCCGATGAGCGCGCCGACGAAGCCGAGGCCCGCGAGGTACGTCGCGATGAACGCGTGCGCTGCCAGGAACTCCGGGAACGTGTTCTTGATCACGAGCGGCAGCGCGAACGAGTAACCGATGAACGAGCCGAACGTCCCGATGTAGAGAAACGACATGATCCACGTCTGCGGGTGCTTGAGCGCCTGGATGTACGACGTCTTGTCGGCCTTCGCCTCGCGCAGGCTGTCCATGTACCAGTACGCGCCGAGTGCGGCGATGACGATGAACGGCATCCACACGAGACCCGCGTAGGCCATGTTCACGTCGTGCTTCGGCAGCTTGTGCGTGGCCACCGGAACGCCGATGATGATCACGAGCGGTACCAGCAGCTGCGCGACCGCGACGCCGAGGTTGCCGCCCGCCGCGTTGAGCCCGAGCGCGAAGCCCTTGTGCTTCTCGGGATAGAAGAACGAGATGTTCGCCATCGAGGAGGAGAAGTTGCCGCCGCCGACGCCGGCCAGCGCGGCGCAGCCGATGAGCACCCACAGCTGCGTGTCGTGCGGCTGCCCGGCAAGCCAGCCGCTCGGCACGAGGAAGGCGAGCAGCGAGGTCGGGATCAGCAGCAGCGTCGCGCTGAACGTCGTCCACGCACGACCGCCGTACTTCGGCACCGCGAACGTGTAGGGGATGCGCAGGAACGAGCCGACGAGGTTCGGGACCGCGATGAGGATGAACAGCTCGGAGATCGACATCGCGATGCCGATGTTCGCGAGGTTGATGACCACGATCGTCCACAGCACCCACACGCTGAAGCCGAGGTTCTCGGCGAAGATCGAGAACACGAGGTTCTTGCGGGCGATCTTGTTGCCGCCGGACTCCCACACCTCGTCGTCGTCCGGATCCCATTTCTCGATCCAGCGACCGCGCGTCAGGAGTCGTGCCGGCCTGCCAGGCGCCGCCGCGACGGCGTCGGGCGCGTCGATAGTCGTGCTCATCTCTCCTCCGAGGCGTTGGTCACGCCACCAACCTGCCGGAGCGGGGTTTCGGTCCGGTGTGCGTGAGATGTCCGCTGCGTGAACCGTTTGTTGCCGTTGCGTTCCGGCGTTCGGAACGCTCGCGTTCAGCGACGGGGGCGGATGGCGCGCAGGATCACGTCGCGCGAGCGGCCCGCGCCGTTGCGCGAGTCCGAGCGCGACTCGATCCGCAGCCGGTGCACGGCGGGCCGGCGCAGGCGCACCTTTGCCACGAACGCGCCCGACGCCGAGCGCACGGGCACGCGTGCGACCGTGTGGAACTCGCCGTCCGTGCCCTGGCGCGCGATGACGAGGACGATGCCGCCGCGCAGGGGGCGAATCGAGCCGCGGACCGTGAACGCTCGCGTTGCGACGACGCGCTTGGGCGCGATCACGCCGATCCGCGGCGCCACGGCCACAGAGACCGTCTGCGAGGTCGCCAGCCCGCCGCCGGGCAGGCGCACGACCGCGCGCAGCGAGCGCGAGTACTGCGTCGGAAGCTGCGCCGACCACGTGCCGTCCGCGCGCGACAGCACGCGGCTCAGCGTGACGAAGCCCGTCGACGAACCGAACTGGATCGACACCGTCGCGCCCGCGAGCGGCGCCCCGGCGGCGCTCACGACGCGCCCGGAGAGCTCGGCGGGCTGCGGGTAGTCGAGCGTCGTGTCCGCGGCGCCGACCGTCACGGTCGCGCCGGGCGTCGCCGCCGGCGGGGCCAGGTCCGGCGCGATCTCGGCCGCGAGCGCGCGGATCTCCGGCAGCTGGGCGTAGAGCACGTCGCCGGGGCATGTCGTCGCGTCGGCGTTGCGATGGCCGGAGATGCGCTCGAACGTCACGGGCGTGCCCGCCGGGAAGCGGTTGCTCGGGCCGCCGCGCGAGAGCACGGTCACCTGGCCCTCCACGGGAGCGCCGTGCAGCGAGAGCTTCCACGCCAGCAGATCGCCCAGCGCATGGACGGCGTCGGGCGTCTGGGCGACCGAGCTGAACGTGCCGATGTTCGCCACGCCGGTCGAGACGCCGTTGTAGCCCTGCGCCTGCGCGCCGATGACGGCCTGGTCGATCCCGCCGTCGCGCCCTTCGAAGATCTGGCCGAAGCGATCGACGAGGAAGTTGTAGCCGATGTCCCGCCACCGCTTCGTCGTGCGGTGATAGCGGCAGATCGAGCGCACGATCGCCGCCGAGTCCTGCGGGCCGTAGTCGTTGGCGTTGACCGTGTGATGCACGAACGCGGCCTGCACCGTGCCGTAGCTCGCGCCGAACCGTGGCGGCGCGCACTGGTCGGCGCCCCACTGCTCGCGTGTGACGATCGGCGGCGCGCCGTCGAGGCCCTGCGCGCGGGCCGGCGCGCCGGCGAGCGCGACGTACGCGTCGTGCGCGCCGCGCCGCAGCGCCGTCAGCGCGCGCTGCGCCGGCGTTGCGCTGCCCGTCGCGTTGACGAACCGCGCGCGCAGCTCGCGCGGGACGTGCGCGAGGCGCAGCTGCAGCGCGTCGGCCCCGCCGGCCCATACGGGCTCGGCGCCCGCGCGGCCGCCGTGGTCTTCGGCCATCGGCGTCCACGCGCTCCACATCCCGTCGGCGGCGTCGCGCACGCGGATCCGCGCGTCGACGTGGCGCTGCGTCGCGCGCCAGGTCAGGCCGACCAGGTCAAAGCGCCTGCCCGCCGCGACGACCGGGCTGCGCCAGCCGCCGGCGCCCGGCGCCGCTGAGATCGCCCGCGAGAACTCCACCGCGGGCGGGACGTAGGGCCGCGCCGACAGCGCGGGGCTCACGAGCCAGGCGCCGAGGCCCGCGAGCGCGAGCAGAAGCATAAGTCGGCGCATCGGTCTTCGGAACACCGTGCCACACCCGCCGGTGCGGTCTTGCAGGACGCCTTGCGAGGGATCGCGCTCTAGGGGACCTTCTCCGGCGCGGTGTCCACGTAGACCTCGCGGAAGTCGCGCAGCGCGTCGAGCGACTTGTCCGTGAACTCCGGGCAGCCGACGTAGTGGCGCCATGCGACCGCCGCCACCGCGAACGGCATCTTGGTGTTGTTCTGCATGAGCACCGAGTGGTAGCCGTTGCCGCTGTCGAGGACCGCCTCGTTGAACAGCGTCTGCAGCTGGGCGATGCGCGGCGCGGGCGTGCCGGGCTTGTACTGGAAGAGGATCCGGCCGTGCTCGAGCGTGTGGACCCAGTTCTCGATCTCGGGCTCGTTGCCCGGGGCGTAGACGCCGTCCGGCGCCGGGTTGATGTTGTGGTCGCCGGAGGTCGGCGGGTTCGTCTTGTAGTCCGCGGCGGTGCGCTTCTGTGCGACGTGCGCCGCGCCCTCGTCGGGGAAGGACTTCACGGTGCAGCCCGCCGCCTTGGCGGCGGCGGTGAGGTTGGTGTCGTCGCGATCGCCCTTGCTGCCGCCGGCGATCGCGAGCACGACGCCCACGACCACGACGGCGCCGACCACGACGCCTCCCACGATCTGCGCCAAGCGCTTGCGCTTGGCGGCCTTCTGCTCAGCGGCCTCGCGCTCGAGGCGCTCGCGCTTGGCTTGCTCTTTTTGCTCTTGGCGGCTTGACACGGCGGCAAGCGTAGCTTTTCGGCATGCGTACTCGCGTCAGGGGCATACCGCGCAGCGGCCTGTCCGGGCGCGATAGCCTCGACGGGACATGGCACGCACCCCCCGAGAGCTCGCCGGACGCGTCGTCGCGATCACGGGCGGCGCCCGCGGCATCGGCCGGGCGACGGCTTCCGCCTGCGTGCGCGCGGGCATGCAGGTCGCGATCGGCGACCTCGACCTCGGCGCCGCGCAGCGCACGGCCACCGAGCTCGGCGGCGGCACGATCGCCGTCCATCTCGACGTCTCCAAGCGCGCGTCCGTCCGCAACTTCCTCGACGTGGTCGAGGAGCGGCTCGGCTCGCTCGACGTGCTCGTCAACAACGCCGGGATCATGCACCTCGGCACGCTCGCCGACGAGGACGACGACAGCGCGCGCCGCCAGGTCGACATCAACGTCCACGGCGTCCTGCACGGCATGAAGGAGGCGCTGCCGCGGATGACCGCGCGCGGCACCGGCCACATCGTGAACATGGCGTCGACCGCCGGGCGCGGCGGGTTCGCCGGCGCCGCGACGTACTCCGGCACCAAGCACTTCGTCCTCGGCGCGAGCGAGGCCGTGCGCTTCGAGCTGCGCGGCAGCCCCGTGGAGATCTCCTGCATCTTGCCGGTGGTCGTGAACACCGAGCTCGCGGCGGGCGCGTCGAATGCCCGGTTCGTGGCCAAGCTCGAGCCCGAGGACGTCGCCGACGCGGTCGTCAAGACGCTGCGCTTCCCGCGCTTCGAGGTCTTCGTCCCGCGCTACATGACCGCGATGATGACGTTCGCCGGAGTGCTCCCGCGCGCGGCGCGCGAGCTCATGGCCCGCGCGCTGAAGGCCGACCAGGTCTTCATGACGCGCGACGACGAGGCGCGCAGGGAGTACGAGTTGCGCGCCTCGCGCTCGGAGCCCGCGCTGCGCGAGGTCCCGAAGGACTGACGGCGGCCGCCCCGGCGGGCGGGGCGACCGCGCAGCGGCGTCTACTGCTTGGCCGAGTACTTCACGGCGCCCGAGTCGCAGCTCTCGAGGATCTTCGTGGCCGTCGGGTCGGCGGGGTCGTAGAGGACGAGCTTGCGCTGCCACGTGCCCGTGATGCGCGTCCTCGCCGCGTTCAGCCGGCCGGTGATCGAGGCGGACACGTCGACCGGCCCCGGGATGCCTTGCGCCGGGTCCGCCGGGATCCGCGTGACCGGCTGCTGGGCGGAGAAGCGACCCGTCTTGCTGATCACGATCTTCGCGCTCTTCGTGAAGCCGTCGGGGATCGTGATGACCGTGTCGGGGGCCTGGCAGGTGAGGTCGAGCGCCACGTCCGCCTTGACGACCTGCGTGGCGGTCTTGTTGAGCTCGATGACGATCGGATAGTCCTGCGCGGTCACGCCGCCGAACACGACGCCCACCAGCGTCTTGGCCTTCGAGGCGGCACCCTGCGCGCCCGCGATCGGTCCTGCGGCCGCCATCGAACCGACGACGGCGATGGCGAGCATCCTGCGGTGCATGGTGTGGCTCCTTGTTTGGACGTGTGGACCTGCCATCGACCGGCTTCTTCCGTTTCCCGCGACGGGTTTCAGATCGGACGACGCTTGCCCCGGTGACTCCTCGCCCGAATGACGTATGAGACAGCTATGCGGGCGCGAGGTCAACCGCGCCCGGGCGCGCGGAGGCGATCGATGACCACCTGAGAACGCGCGCGAGGACCCTCCCCGCTTTACTACGAGCCCATGACCGAGACCGACCAGCTCTGCGTCGACACGATTCGCACGTTGTCCATGGACGCGATCCAGAAGGCCAACTCCGGGCATCCCGGCCTGCCGATGGCCATGGCGCCAGCGGCCTTTGTCCTGTTTCGTCGCATCATGAGCCACGACCCGGCGGACCCGGCGTGGCCCAACCGCGACCGCTTCGTCCTCAGCGCCGGCCACGGCTCGATGCTGCTCTATTCCGTGCTGCACCTCACGGGCTACGACATCCCGATGGACCAGCTCAAGCAGTTTCGCCAGTGGGGCTCGATCACCCCGGGGCACCCGGAGCGCGATCGCGAGGTCGTCACGCCCGGGGTCGAGGTCACGACCGGCCCGCTGGGCCAGGGCTTCGCCAACGGCGTCGGCATGGCGATGGCCGAGCAGTACCTGCGCGAGCACTACGGCTCGGAGGTCATGGACCACTACACGTACGCGATCGTGTCCGACGGCGACCTCATGGAGGGCATCGCCTCGGAGGCCGCGTCGCTCGCGGGGCAGCTGGGCCTCGGCCGCCTGATCTACCTCTACGACGACAACGACATCTCGCTCGACGGGCCGACCTCGCTGAGCTTCGATCGCGAGAACGTCGACCAGCGCTTCGAGGCCTACGGCTGGCACGTCACGGACGTCCATGACGCGAACGACATGGTCGCGCTCGAGACCGCGATCAAGAATGCGCAGCGCCACGACGGCAAGCCGTCGCTCATTCGCGTGAAGTCGATCATCGGCTACCCGTCGCCCAACAAGTCGGGTACGAGCGCGGCGCACGGCGCGGCGCTCGGCGAGGACGAGGTCCGGCTCACGAAGGAGGTCCTGGGCTGGGATCCCGACAAGCAGTTCTACGTCCCGGACGAGGTCTACGAGGCGTTCGGCATGAAGGAGGACGGCGGCAAGGCGCACGCCGAATGGAACGAGCGCTTCGAGGCCTGGCGCGGCGAGGACGCCGACCGCGCGGCCGAGTGGGACCTCGCCTGGAGCGACCCCGGCCGGCCGCTGCCCGGCATGGCCGACGCGCTGCCCAAGAGCTTCGACAAGGAGAAGATCGCGACGCGCGGCGTCGGCGGCAAGGCCATGGCGGCGTTCGAGCCGTTCACGCCGACGATGCTGGGCGGCGCGGCCGACCTGACCGAGTCGACGAAGACGCTCTTCCCCGAGTCCGACCGCTTCACGTCCGAGAAGGCGGGGCGCAACATCTTCTTCGGCGTCCGCGAGCACGCGATGGGCGCGGCCGTCAACGGACTGGCCGGGCACGGCGGCATCGTCTGCCCGTACGGCTCGACGTTCCTGCAGTTCGCCGACTACATGCGCGGCGCGATCCGGCTGTCGGCGCTGATGGGGCTGCACGTCGCGTGGGTCTTCACCCACGACTCGGTCGGGTTGGGCGAGGACGGCCCGACGCACCAGCCCGTCGAGCACTTCGCCGCGTTGCGCGCGATTCCCGGCCTCGTCGTGCTGCGTCCGTGCGACGCGCACGAGACCGTCGAGGCCTGGCGCGTGATCCTCGAGGACCTCGACGGCCCCGGCGTGCTGATCCTCTCGCGCCAGGACCTGCCGGTGCTCGACCGCGAGAGCGGCGAGTTCGGGCCGTCGGCGGGCGTGGCGAAGGGCGCGTACGTCCTGTCGGACGCCGACGACGCGCAGGCCGTCATCATCGCGACGGGCAGCGAGGTCGCGGTCGCCCTGGCCGCGCGCGACGAGCTCGACGTGCCGGCGCGCGTCGTCTCGATGCCGTCCTGGGAGCTCTTCGAACAGCAGGACGACGACTACCGCGAGTCGGTGCTGCCGGACCTGCCGACGGTCTCGGTCGAGGCCGGCATCCGCCAGGGCTGGGAGCGCTACGCCGACTCCGTCGTGTCGATCGACCGCTTCGGCGCGTCGGCGCCTGGTGCGACCGTGCTCGAGAAGCTCGGCATCACGCCCGGGAACGTCGCCGCGCGGGTGCGCGAGCTGCTCGACGGATGAAGCCCGTCTGACGACTGCTACACCGGACAGTTGCGCGGGCGCTCGGCATCGATCTGGCCAGTGCCACCCGTCGCGTAGTTGTTGATCGCGTAGAAGACGACGTCGCGCGTGCCCTCGTTGCGCGCTATATGAGCGCGCCCGGCCGACTCGAGGAGGGTGTGGCCTTGGCGCACCTGCGAACGCACGCAGCCCCGGCCGCGGACGATGTAGTTCGTGAGCGCTCCCCTGGTGACGAGCAGGATGACCGGACCGTCATGGTCATGCCATCCGCTGTCGCCGCCGGGGCGGAGCGTGAGTCTGTCGATCTCGACCTCGGGTTGCCGCGTGACGAAGCGCCCGCCGCTTGCCAGCGGACCGGCCGCGAGCACCTCGACCGAGAACCTCGACTCCGGGGCCGCCCGGCCGCCAACGGTCAGCGCCACTCCGGCGGCCAGCAGTGCAGCCCCCGCGGCGAGTACCGCGATCCGCCGACGGGCGCGCACGCGAGCTCGCCTTCCTCAGTCGGCCTCGGCGAGGAAGGTGTTCGCGCGGTCCGCGAACCTCGTGTCCGGCTGGAACAGGAACGCGTGGCCGGCGTTGTCGTACACCTCGAGCTCCGAGCCCGCGACGAGCTTCGCGAGCTGGCGCGTGTTGTAGATCGGGTTGAAGCGATCCTCGTCGCCACCTGCCACGAGCGTCGGGACCGACGTCGCCGTGAAGCGCTTTCCGGCCGGCTCCTTTCCGGCAAGCCAGCCGTTGATCGCCGCGCGCTGCGCTCCGTAGATCGCGTCGGGCAACGTGGAGCGCTCCGCATAGCTGGCGAGACCGTCGTTGTAGAGCTTCACCGCCGCCGTCTGGTTGTGGGGGTACAGCGCGGCGACGAACTCCTCCGCGGTGGCGTCGGCCGGCGGCGCCTTGCTGCGATCCTCGCGCGCCTCGCCGTTGCCCGGCCACGTCGCCGCCAGCACGAGCCGGCGCACCTGTTCGGGGTGACGGGCCGTCAGCGCCTGCGAGACCATCCCGCCCATCGACCAGCCGAGGACGTCGGTCTTGCCGAGCTTCAACGCTTCGATCAGGGCGCTGGTCTGGTCCGCCATCTTCGAGATCGAGAGCTTGGGAGCAGTTGGGTCGGACTTGCCGATCCCGGCGTTGTCGAAGATCACGACCCGGTGCGTCTTCGCGAGCGTGTCGACGAACGTCGGCTCCCAGTCCTCCATGCTCGAGCCGAAGCCCATGATTAGGATGAGCGGCTGTCCGCTGCCGACCGACCGGTACCCGACCGCGCCGCGCTTGGTCTCCGCGACCTGGACGGGCGTCTTCGCGACGGATGCCGCGGGCGCGGTCGTGGCGGTGGACGCGGACTTCGGCGACTCGTCGTCACCGCATGCCGTAACACCGAGCGCGCCGCCGGCCAGGACGGCGGCGGCGACGGACGCGTACAGCAATCTGCGCAGTCGAGCGTGCACCGACCGGCCAAACAGATCCACGACGCTTCCCCCCTACTTCCCGGTTCATTTGGACGCCTAGCGCGGCGTGGCGCCAGGTTCGCACCTGGCGCTTGCGTTCGCAAGTAGCATTTCGCGCACCAGCTGAGGAAACTGAACGGGGGGTTGGTGCATATGCGGATTGCTCTTGAATTTGACGCGTGGAGCAAGCGCGCGCGACGCCTTGGCGCGCTGACGGTCGGGCTGGCCGCACTGGCCGCCCCGCAAGCGTCGGCTGCTCCGTCGCTGCTGGGCTCCGACGCCGCGGACGCGTTCTACTGCTCGCTGCACAAGGACTCGCGCAAAGCCGCCTCCGGGGCGCCATCGGTGCGTGCCGCGTCGGGCGAGCCGCAGGCGCGGGCCGCGTTCGCGCGCCCGCCGCAGCCGGACTGGGTCACCGGGCAGGAGTTCCGCGACCCGCCGGAGCTGCGCAGCCGCAACGGCGTCCTCAACGTGACGCTCCGCGTCCAGCGCAACAAGGTGCGCCTGGGCGGGCAGACCGTGACGGCCACCACGTACAACGGCAGCTACGCTGGCCCGACGATGCGCGTCAAGCTCGGCGACACGATCAACGTGACGCTCGTCAACACCGCCGGCATCCCCGACGATCAGCCGACGAACCTGCACTTCCACGGGCTGCACGTGTCACCGAACGTGCCGCACGACAACATCTTCGTGCACGTCGAGCCCGGCCACAGCCGCAAGTACACCGTGACGCTGGGCGAGGGCAACTTCCCCGGCACGTACTGGTACCACAGCCACATGCACGGCTACTCCGAGGCGCAGCTCGTCAACGGCATGTCGGGCGTCATCATCGTCGAGGGTCAGCGCGAGGCCCTGCCGAAGGCGTTCGCGAACATCAAGGAGCGCGTGCTCTCGCTCAAGAGCGCGCAGGTCATGGACGAGGCGGTCACGGAGGACCACCTCGGCGTGTTCGACATCGCCGACAGCCCGCCGGTCAAGGACCAGCCGAAGGTCCCGCCGAACGTGCGCCTCGTCGGCGAGCAGCTGCAGCCGAAGATCAGGATCCGGCCCGGTGAGGTGCAGCTGTGGCATATCGCGAACACCGGCGCGAACGTCCTCTACAGGGTCGAGCTCGAGAAGTCGAGCTTCACGGTCATCGCCCAGGACGCGAACGCGCTCGACAAGCCACAGAAGATGAAGCAGCTGTTCATGGGTGGCGGCCAGCGCTTCGACGTCCTCGTCACCGGGCCGCCGAACGGCGTGATCAAGCTACGTACGGTCGGCTTCACGCCCGACAACGGCATCATCGCTCCGACGCGCGTGCTGGCAAACGTGGTCAGCTCGGGCAAGCGGATGAAGACGCCGCCGATGCCGAAGGAGGGCATCGGCAAGTTCATCCCGCTCGACGACGCGCCGATCGCGGCCCGCCGGACCTTCACGTTCGGGCGCAACGGCGTCCACGCCGACACCGGCTTCCCGAAGTTCACGATCGATGGCGAGATCTTCGAGGAGGACCGCATCGACGTGCGCGCGAAGCTCGGCACCGTCGAGGAGTGGACGCTCATCAACGAGACGGGCGTCCACCCGTTCCACATGCACCAGAACGCCTACCAGATCATGAGCATCAACGGCAAGCCCTACAAGGCGCACAGCCGGGTGGACACGTTCGTGCTCCCGCGACGACCGAACGGCCGTCCGCCGACGTCGATGGTCGTGCGCGTCCCGTTCGAGCAGTTCACCGGGAAGTTCGTCTTCCACTGCCACATTCTCGGCCACGAGGACCTGGGGATGATGAAGTCGATCCTCGTCGAACGCTGACGTGAGATTTTCTACCACACGGTCGATCCGACCTGCTTATCTTCAGCGCAGACGGGGGAGTGGTTGGGGCGGGCGAGGGGCCCGCTGATTGATCAGCGGCTGGCCTCCGTCGAGGTGTCGCCCGTCTCGACCCACGAAAGGATGCCACGGCATGTCGATTTCCCGTACCCGGCTTCTCCTATCCCTGACCACCTTCGCCGCCGTGCTGGTCACTGCTCTCTGTGCCGCCACTGCTGCGCAGGCGCAGGCACGCGTCGATGGCAAGATCGTCATCTACAAAGCGCATCACACCCTAAATCTGTATTACGACGTCGTCGGAGAGCCGGCGGCGGCGGCGATCGTCTACGACCGCCCGGCGTTCGGTTGCCTGCCGATCCCCCGCGAGAGCCTCGACGTGGGCGGTCACAACCTGCTCAACCTGACGTCGAACGCCAGCGTGATCGGCTACACGGGCAAGAACTGCACCGGCCTGCCGGCTCCGACGCTCGGCATCCCCAATGTCGCGACGCCGAACCAGGGGATCCACATCGACTTCGCCAACAGCCTCCGCTTGGTCTCACCCGGTGTCGCCGGCAGTCTCCTCGGCGCCATCGGCACGGGCGTCTCCACGGTCGTGGGGTTGATCACCGGGACGCAGCTCGAAACCGGGCCGACGCCGGTTGCGAATGCCTCGCTGTACTTCATGCCCACCCCCGACGGTCAGATCTCGGCCGACCGCGATCCGGGGAGCAGTTGTCGAAGCACGAACGCCAGCGTGCACATGGTCTACAACGCCAGTACGAGCTGGATGTACACGTCGGTCGACCCCACCATCAAGGTCCCCCTCTTCGGTACGGTCCTCGGCTGCACCGTCAGCTACGGCGCGATCCCGCCGGGGACCATCCAGCATCTGTTCTTCGGCGCCAACTTCTCCTACAGCCTTTCCCCGGTCGCGCCCGCCACGTCGAAGGCCACGGCGACGGTGAGGGCCGCCTGCCGGCAGCACGTTCGAGGGTCGGCGTCTCGCCGCGCCAGGGCTCGCGCCCGCAAGCAGTCATCCAATTGCGAGAAGGCGCTGATGTTCGCGAAGGATCGCAGGGCGGGGGTGCGTCGCCGCTAGAGCCCCCGCCACCGCACCTCGACCGCGCGCCGTCTACTCGGCGCGCGGTTTGGCGTGCGAACGCACTCGTCGCCGTTGTCGCGCTGGCGGTCGCGGCGCCTGCCGGCGCCAACGGTCCGGCGAGCCACGTGCTCCTCACGCAGGACGTCTACTTCCCTGCGACGCCGCCGACCTCCGAGGGCGCCGCGAACGCGCTGTTGACGATCGCCCGGCGTGCCGATGCGGCCGGATGGCCGCTCAAGGTCGCGATCTTCGCGACGCCGGCAGACCTCGGCGACGCCGTACGGCTCTTCTCGACGCCGCAGCTCTACGCCGATCAGCTCGCGCGGGAGATCGGGCACCCGCGCCTGCTCGTCGTGACGCCCGGCGGCTTCGCCGGCCAGAAGCTGGGCGACGGCGTGGACCGCGCGCTTGCCCCGTTCGCGCCGGTCGCGCCCGGCGACGACCGGCTCGAGCGCCAGGCCCTGACCGCCGTGGCGCGGCTCGCGAGCGAGGCAGGGCACCCGCTCGTCGTGCCGAGCATCGATACGAGCGAGCGCGGACGACGCCCGCACCGCGGCATCCTCGCCGGGCATCCGGGAGCGCCCGCCGGGGCGCGCTCCCCGGCGCCCTTGAGGCGCGCTCCGTCCGGCGAGGCGACTTCGCCCCTGGTGTACGTCGCACCGCTGGCGCTCGTGGGGCTCCTGCTTGGCGCGCGGAGCCTGCTTGACCGCCTCGCCGGCAGGCCGCGCCCCCGTGATATGGACAAGGCGGCTTAAGCCGGGACGCCGGCTCGCCGGGCGGAGACCGTCGTTGACGGCGTCGCTACACCGCCACCAGGTCAGGACGTCTTGGTCGGGTTGCCGCGCGCGTCGCAGCCAAGCCGGCTGGCGCCATAGCGCTCGACGAACTCCCCGTGGATCATCTCCTCGGTGATCTGCATCTGCGTCGGCTCGATCGCCAAGCGCCCGCTGAACGGCCGGTCGAGGTCGTGGATGAGGTACAGAGCTCCCACGAGCGTGAGCGCGGCGAGGACCGTCGCGGAGCTGTGCGCCACGCTGCGGCGCGGAGAGATGAGCGCGAGGAAGACGATCGTCATGGCGATCGCGAACAGCATGAAGGCGTTCACGGCGCCCGGGATCGTCGGCTCGGCCTCCGTCAACCGGCTGCGGCGCCGATCGGCGCGGTCCTGGTCCGTCGTCAGCAGCGTCTCGAACAGCGCGCTGTCCGGCCCCGCCTTGCGAAGTGCGTTGCGGATCCCCATCGGCCCGGTCCCGGTCCAGATGACGGGCACGGGCGACTGCGCGATCTTCGCGTCGGCCATGTCGTCCCAGTCCGGCCCGATGATCGCCCGTGCGTAGCAGACGGTCGCGCGCTGCAGGCGGAAGCGCTCGGGGTCCGGGACGTAGTCGGCTGTCTTGTAGAGGTACTGCATGGTCGCTGCCTCGGTCTGGGCCGAGGACTTCGCATCGGAGTACGAGCTCGCCGCTCCGAACAGCACGAAGGCGATGAACAGCGCGAGCAGCGTTCCCGCGGGTCCGAAGACGTTGTTGGTCTGCGGATAGATGAAGAAGGTGTCGATGCCCTTGCGGTTGGTGACCGCCACGATCCGCTCGTGGAAGAGCAGGTTGCCGACCAGCCCGACGATCACGGCGCCGACGATGACGAGGACGATCACCGTCATGACGTCCGCGCCTTGGTCGGATTGCCGTTGCGGTCGCAGCGGATGCGTTCCGCGCCATAGCGCTCGGTGAACTCCGCGGCGTCGGCCTCTTCGGTGATCTGCATCTGTACCGGCTGGATCTTGATCGCGCCGCCGAACGGACGGTCGAGCGTGTAGATCAGCGAGATCGCGAACATCAGGGTGAACGCGCTGATGACCGTCGCCCCGATGTGGAAGGGACTCAAGCGTGGGGACGCGAGCGCGAGGAAGACGATCATCGCCGCCATCACCCCGACCATGAAGGCGATCACGAGGTTCGGAACAGACGGCGTCGCCTCCACGAGCCGGTCGCCGCGCGCCTCGGAGCGGCTGTCGTCCGCCGCCGCCAGCTTGCGAAACAGGGCGTGCTCGGGGCCGAGCGCCATGAGCGTGCCGCGGATGCCGTGGTTCCTCGTCCCGGTCCAGTTCGCGGGCACGTCGGACGCGGAGCCGTCGTCGCCCATGTTCTTCCACTCCGGGCCGGCCACGGCCCGCGCGTAGCAGATGCTCGCCATCTGCAAGCGCTCTCGCTGGGGCTCGGAGAGGTAGTCCGCGGTCTCGAAGATGTGATCGACCGTGGCAGCCTCGCTCTGCGCCGCGGTCTTCGCGCGCTGGTAGGAAGTCGTGGCTCCGGCGAGGACGAACGCCACGAGCAGCGCGAGCAGCGTTGCGGCGGGGCCGTAGTTGTTGCTCGTATGCGTCTGGGCGAGGAATTCGCTGACGCCGCGCTTGTCTTGGTGGCGCTTGATGGCCGGGCCCCAGACGAAGTTGGCGAGCGTCCCGAGGACCGCTGCGCCGAGGATGATGATGATCGCGATCGTCATGGGGAGGGGGCCGCTCGAAGTGAGGAGTCGGTCACGATGCTCGCGATCCCGTCGGTTTGCCGTCGCGATCGCACCGAACGCGCTGTTTGCCGTAATGCCGCACGAAATCCGCGCCGAGGCTCTGCGCGGTGAATTGCATGTCTGTGGGTTTGACCTCGATCGCGCCCGAGAACGGCCGATCGAGGGTGTGGATGATGCCGAGCGCGGCGACCATTGTCCCGAGCGCGAGGACCGTCGCAAGGACGTGCAGCACGCTGCGGGGCGGCGAGGCGACCGCGTGATACAGCACGACCGCGGCGATGACCGCGACGAGGAACACGATGAGGCTCGGCGGGATCGTGGGGGTTGCCTGCGTCAGGCGCGCCCGGCGCGAGTCCGCGCGCGCCTGATCGGCCACGGTCAGCTTGCCGAACAGCACATGGTCGGCCCCCATCTCCTGGAAGCTGCGGCGCATGCCGTTGTGTCCCGTGCCGGTCCACACCACCGGAATGCTCGATTGGCTTCCGTCGCCCATCGCCCGCCACTCCGGCCCGGCCACAGCCCGCGAGTAGCACAGCGCCGAGCGCTGCAGCCGCCGGCGGTAGGGCTCCTCCAGGAACCCCGCTGTACGATAGATGCGCTCGACGACCGTCGACTCTGACTGCGCCGCCGCCTTGGCTCCGGAGAACGACGCCGTTGCGTCGGCGAGCACGAACGCGAGAAACAGGGCGAGCAGCGTCAGGCTGGGACCCAGGACGGACCCCGCCCAGGAGTCGGACTTGGCGTCCTGGACGTCGTGCTTCGCATTGGCGCGCTGCAGCCGCGGGTGCAGGAACGCGTTTGCGGCGAGGCCCACAAGCGCAGCACCTAGAACCACCACTGCTATCGCAGTCATGAATGGGCCCGGCTCCCCCGAGTCGAATGGACACCGCGACCCTACCCATGGGGACCGGGAATGCCAATAGCAAAATCCAGATCACAGCAACCGAACAGACACACCCGCGCCACACTTCAGCGGCGGCCGAAGCTGTAGGTCATGCTGCGGTCGTAGGCGCCCGCGTCGGCGATGAGCACGCGGCTGCCGGATCGCACGTCGCCGGGCACGGCGATGCCCGTACGCAGGACGTCGTCCTCCATGCACAGGCGGCCGAGCACGCGGTCGGGGCCGCGCCCCCACCGCAGCCACGCACCGTCGCTCCGGCTGAGGATGCGGTGCGGGTACACGGGGGCTCGCGGAACCTCGGCGAGCGACGCGTCGACGACGATCTCCCGCGCGCCGCGGCCTTCGCGCACCTCGAGCACGGTGGTCTCGACGACGGACAGCGGCTGCACGAGCGCCCTGCCGGGCTCGAGCACGATCACGTCCAGCTCGTCGAGCTCGGCGTGGCAGCGCGCGACGAGCTCGGGCAGCCGGGGCAGGAACACGGCGTCGAAGTCGTCGGGATGCCAGCCGCCGCCGAGATCCAGGCAGCTGATCGCGCGTCCGGTCATCGCTTGCAGCAGCCGGGCCCATCGGAGGAGCGTCTCGACGGTGTGAAACCACGTCTCGTGGCCGGCCTCGCTGCTGGCCCAGTGAAAGTGCAGGCCGATGAGCTGGCCGGCCGGCAGGGCGGTCAGCGCGATCACGAGCCTGCGGGCGGCGTCGTCGTCGGCCAGCGGGATGCCGAACCGCGACGCGACGGAAGGTGGTCGCACGCGCGGCCCGAGGTAGCGCGCCGAGAGATCCCCGGACTCGGCCAGCAGCGCGAGCGCGTTCAGCTCGCCGAGGCTGTCGGCGAACGCCGCGTACGCCCGCACGGGCCCCGCCGGCGGCGGCCAGCGCTTGCCGGGCCCGTTGAGGACGACCGCCTCGCCCGCGAAGCCGGCGTCCTGCGCGCGCTGCATCTCCCCGGCCGTGATCGCCTCGGCCAGGAAGCCGTGAGCCCGGGCGGCGCGCAGCAGCGCGAGGTCGGGGTCGGTCTTGATGCTGTAGGCGAGCTCCACCCGGCGCCCCGCGGCGGCGTCGCGCACCGCGCTCGCGAGGCGCTCCCAGCGCGGGCCGGGGTCGACGACGTGGGCGTGCGGCGTGTGCCCGGCCGCGGGCAGTCCGGCGACGATCGCCGCCAGCGCCTCGTCCGGGCGCGCCGCGTCCTCGCGCGGGTGCGGCCCGGCCGCGGCGGTCGCGCCCGGGTCGGGCATGGCGCCGAGGTAGCCGCCGGCGCGCACGACCGTGCTCGCGGCCGCGACGGGCTCCGGCACGGCGAGACCCGGCCGCGCCGGGATCTCGACGACGACGCGCACGAACTGCGTGGCCCGGCGCGCGGGCGGGGCGTGATCGCGACCCGTGGCCGCGCCGACCAGCGCCGCCGGCAGGTTCGCGCCCGCCAGCGTGGCGCTGTGAACCCACGACGCGAAGTGCGGGCGCCGCGCGACGAGCCAGGGCACGCCGTCGACGGGCCGGACGAGCTCGAGCTCGCCGCCGCCCGTCCACGTACCGGCGGCCAGCTCGCGTGCGAGCGCGGCCGCGACCTCCGGGAGCGACTCGGCGAGATCTGCGACATGCCCGCCCCACGCCACGCCTTGCCCGGGGTGGAGCGCGGCTCGCATGTGCCACGCCCCGAGCATCGCGCCGCGCCAGGCGGCGAACACGATCGCCTCGCGGACACCCTCGACCTGTGGCTGCAGGGCCAGACCGCCGTACGACCACGCGGCCGCGAGATGCGCACGCGTGCGCTCGAGCGTGCGCCAGCCGTCGATGGGCGCCGGCGCACGGTCGGGACCCGTGAGCCACAGGCGCCAACCGTGCTCGCGCCCGAAGGCGCTCAGCCGCCAGTCCTCCTCGCGCGGCGAGATCGCCGGCGGGGCGCGGATTCCGAGGCGGCGCGCGAGATCGCCGGGCGGCGCATCGAAGCCCGAGAGCGCGTCCGCCGACGGGGTCAGCAGTCCGTCGTGGCCGCCCGCGGCGCGCGCGAGCGTCCGGGCTTCGAGCTCGGACCCGCAGATCCACCACGCGCCGGCGTCGAGCCGCTCGAGGATCGCGGCGGTGTGCGTCGCCGCGTCGTGCGCGGGTTCCCGGATCCATACCTCGTCGAAGGCCGGATCGTGCAGGCCGCCGGCGTGCGGCGTGTCGGCGACGCCGACGATGCGGAGGTCCGCGAAGGCCTCGCGCAGCGAGCGTGCCACCCCCGGTCCCGGCGACGGCACGCAACCGCCCGCGATGCCGCTGCAGTAGAGCGCCGTCACTGTTGTCCGCCGGGGCTCGCCGAGCGCAAGCCCGAGACGGTGACGACGCCTTCGTAGCCGGTGACCGCCGCCGCCTGGCGGCCTGCCGCGGTCCGGATCGTCGCGTCGTCGAGGCTGATGCCACCGGCTCGCAGGAAGCTCTCGATCATCCCCTCGTGCACCTGCAGCGACGGCACGGCGACCCCGTCGCAGTCCCAGGCGTCGGCGCGCTGGAGAAACGAGAGCAGCACGACGGCCTCGCTGCCGGCGAGCGGCGCGTAGCTGCGCACGAAGGCCAGAGCTTCGGCCTCGTCGGGCGTCGCGGACTCGACGAAGAAGTGCGACGACACGACGTCGAACGCGCCCAGCCATGACGGGGGCGGCGGGTCGTGCCAGTCCACCTGACGCAGCTCCCAGCGCGCCCCGCGCAGCTCATGGGCCGCTCGCTCGGGATCGGCGCCCGCCTGCGTCTCGAGCCACGCGTAGAGATGCGCGTAGTCAAACGCGCCCGGGCGCTCGTGCAGCCAGTCGTCCACCTCCTGGAGGTTCGACTCGGCGATGTCCGTGAAGACGATCTGCTCGGGTGGCGCCGCGAGCGCCGCCGTGAGCGCCAGCAGCGAGAACACCGTCGGGCCGCCGGCGACCTCGATCACGCGCTCGGGCCGCAGGCCGCGGCCGCGGACGTAGTCGATGATCGCGGTCATCATCGTCGCGGTCTCCGAGCTCATGTGTCCGTAGTGCTGATCGAGGTACGCGCGAGCGGGAAACAGCGACCAGTCGTCCAAGGGTGCGCCTTTCTGACGTTGACGCGAGCAACCGCGAGAATATGCCAGGGTGACCCCGCGCCCCGTGCTCGACATCACGCTCTACACCGACCCCGCATGCCCGTTCGCCTTCTCGGCGGAGCCCGGGCGCATGCTGCTGCGCTGGCACTACGGCGACCGGCTGCGCTGGCGCCTGCGGATGATCGTCCTAACGCTGGAGCCCGGCGAGGCCGAGAAGCTCGCACGCGGCGCGCCGTCGCTGCAGCGCCGCTACGGCATGCCGATCGATCCGGCCCCGCGCGAACGGCCGGCGTCATCCGAGCCCGCGTGCCTGGCGGTCGTCGCCGCGCGGCTGCACGCTCCCAGGGCCGAGGAGCCGCTGCTGCGGCGGCTGCGCGTCCGCACGATGGCCGGCGGCCTGCTCGACGATCAAGAGCTCATCGACGGCGCGGCCCGCGACGTGAGCCTCGATCCGGCTGTCGTGAAGGAGTGGTGCGCCACGTCCGAGGTGCGGGACGCGCTGAACGCCGACGCGGACGCCGCGCGCGCGCCGTCGCCGGCAGCGCGCGCCCTCGACGATCGCCTCGGCGGGCCGCGCGAGCAGCGGCGCTACACCGCGCCGAGCTACGAGTTCCGCCACGCCGGCAGCGGCGCGACCTTCGCCCTGCCGGGCTTCAACCCGATCGAGGCGTACGATGCGGCGATCGCGAACCTCGCGCCGGAGCTCGAACGACGCACCAAGCCCGACGGCGTCGAGGAGGTCCTCGCGTGGGCCGGCGAGCCGCTCGCCACGGCCGAGATCGCCGCGCTCATGCGGCTCGACATGACCGACACCCGGGCGGCGCTGACCCGCGCCGGCGCCCGGGCCGAGCCAACCGGTGCGGATACCTACTGGACTATGGAGGCAAGCCCGTGACACAGCAGGAGAAGGCCGCGACGCTGCTCGCGCTGCACGACGATCCCGAGCTGCTGGTGCTCGTCAACGCGTGGGATGTCGCCAGCGCGCGCAAGGTCGCCGCGCAGCCGGGCTGCCGCGCGATCGCGACCGCCAGCGCGGCGATCGCCGCGATGTACGGCTACGAGGACGGCGAGCAGATCCCGGTCGAGCTCATGCTCGACATGACGGCCCGCATCGCCGCCGCCGTCGAGCTGCCTGTCACAGCCGACTTGGAGGCCGGCTACGGCGACGTCGCCAACACGGTTCGCCGGGCGATCGCGGCCGGCGCCGTCGGCGGCAACCTCGAGGACGAGATGCGCCCGCTCGACGAGGCCGTCGCCGCGGTGCGGATCGCCTGCGAGACGGCTGCCGGCGAGGGCGTCGACTTCGTGCTCAACGCGCGCACCGATGCGTTCCTCATGGCGGGCGAGCGCGATCCCGAGGAGGTGCTCGAGGACGCGATCGCCCGCGGCCAGGCGTTCCTCGAAGCGGGCGCAGCCTGCGTCTTCGCGCCGGGATGGCAGGACGCGGACACGATCGCCAAGCTCGTCGACGGGCTTGGACAGCGCAAGCTCAGCCTGCTCGGGTTTCCCGGCACGCCGCGGCCGTCCGAGCTCGCCGAGCTGGGCGTGGCGCGCGTCTCGTACGGGCCGTTCCCCCAGCTGGCGGTGCTCGACGGTCTGGGCGGCCTCGCGACCCGCCTGCTGTCCGGCGATCCGCTTCCGGACGTCGAGGGCTAGCTCGCCGCCCGCGAGGGCTAGCCTCGCAGGACGCGGGGGATCAGCGACGGGGCCAGCAGCCGCGACGGCGACACGAGCATGCCGGTCACGTCGTAGAAGACTCGCGCAAGGACCTGGTCTCGCTCGGCAGCCGCGACCAGGCGGCCGAGGTAGCGGTTGACCGCGCGGTCGACGAGCGACGTATGCAGGCAAAGCTCGGGCAGCGCTCGATCGGCGTCGGTCGCGAGCTTCCACGCTTCCTCGACGGGCTTCCGGGCCGCCTTGAAGTAGCGCTCGGGGGACGCATCGCCGGCTGTCAGCACGCGCTCCAGGACGGCGGCCTCGAGCGCCGCCACGGACATGCCCTGCCCGTAGAGCGGGTTGAGGTTGCACATCGCGTCGCCGATGACGAGCAGGCACTGCGGGAAGCGCCGCAGACGGTCATAGCGCCGGCGGAACGCGACCGGAAACGCGTGCCGCTCGACCTCGCCGAGCGGTCGCGCCGCGGCGAACGCGGCGGCCACCTCGCCGTCGCAGACGGTCGCGACGAAGTCCATCCAGCCGGCGTCGTCGGCCGGGGGATGGTGCTCGCGCCCGTAGCCGGAGAGGGTGACGATCCAGCGATCGCCCTCCACGACCTGCGCCGACAGGCCGCGTGGGCGACCGGGGTACGCGTCGTCGAGGACGACGCGGTCACCGCCGAGGGCGCCGGCAGGCAGCCGGAGGTAGCGGCTGGCGTACATCACGTCGACGTCGACGCGCTCCTCCGCGGGGCCGGGATAGCCCAGATCCTCCAGCCACGCGGGCAGCTTCGCGCCCCGGCCCGACGCCGCGACGACCAGGTCGGCGCCCAGCGTCTGCTCGCGCCCGCCGTCGGCGCGATCCAGCGCGCGAACGCCGGCGACGCGCGCACCGTCGCCGACGAGCCCGAGCACGCTGCAGCGCTCGCGCAGCGTCACGTTGGAGAGCGCGCGCACGCGGCGCCGCACGAGGCTTTCCAGCAGCACGCGGCTCGTCAGGCAGTACTCCCCCGGCAGATCCACGCGCGCCAGGAGGTGGCCGCCGATGCGAAAGCGCATCTGAAGGCCGAACTGAAGGCGCGGCGCTCCCGCTGCCCGCGCCTCGGCGCAAAAACCTTCAAACAACTGCTCCAGCACGAGCTGGCCGGCGGGCTGCATGCCGTGGATCTGGCGGTCTTGCGGGACGGCGCGGCGGTTCTCGCCAAGGCCGGCAGGCAGGACGTCGCGGTCGAGGACCGTGACGTGCTCATAGAAGTCCGACAGGACCCGCGCGGCCAGCAGCCCGGCGATGCTCGCCCCGACGACCAAGGCGTGCTCGCCGCGCCGGCGGGACCCGCCCGCCCTCGCGTCGGCTCGCCGCGGGCTCTTCGAGGCGGGGGCCACCGAGCCGGGTTTCAGGACAGCGACGCCAGGACCCTGTCGCCGCAGTTCGCGAGGTAGGTCTCGAGGTCGCGATAGCGGTCGCGCAGCACGCGCTTGAGGACCTTGCCCGTCACGCCGACCGGATAGTCGGCATCGGTTCGCGCGACCTCGATGAGCGCCACCTCGGGGTGGCCGGCCGCGCGCAGCGCGTCGTTGGCCGCCTCCAGCACGCGGTCCACGTCGCCGGCCCCGGGCGTGGTCCGCACGAGCGCGACGGCCACGGTCTCGTCGCCCCGGCAGCCGGCGACCACGCCGCAGTCGGAGATCTCGGCGACGTTTCCGAGCAGGACCTCCTCCATGAGGACCGAGTAGCCGGGCCCGGACGCGGTCTCGATGACGTCGACGGCCCGGTCGACCTGGATGAAGACGCCGTCCTCGTCGCATGAGGCCACGTCGCCCGACAGCCAGTACCCGGCGAGCCGGCTGCGGTAGTTCGTGTCGCAGTCGTTCCAGTATCCCGGCGTGATCGTCGGGCCCTTCGCGGCGAGCAGCCCGAGCTCGCCGGGCGCGGCATGCGTGCCGTCCTTGCGCAGCACGACGACCTCGCCCGCGCCGGTCGGCGTGCCGATGCAGCGTCCCTTGGGCCCCGAGTCGGCCGTGGTCGTGTGCAGCAGCAGCGCCCAGCCGAGCTCCGTCGAGCCCAAGCGGTCGAGGAACGCCGACGGCCCGAGGTCGGCGCTGCGATGCTCCAGCAGCGTCCGGATGTGGGGCTCGTGGACCGCGTCGCCGACGGAGATCCAGCGCTCGACCGAGTCCAGCTCGCCCGCGGGAACGTCGAAGGCGGCGAGCTCGGTGTGGATGTGCGAGAAGCCCATGACGGCCGTCGGGCGATACTCGCGGATGGCGTCGAGCAGCTGCGGGGACGTCGGGTCGTAGAACGCGACGAACGGCGTACCGCACAGCATCGCGTACGAGGAGAAGGAGATGGCGCCGATGTGCGACTGCGGCAACGCGGTCAAGAACCGCTCGCCGGGCGCGACGACGTCGTTGGCCATCCGGAAGCGTGGCCCGGCGATGCTCGACTGGTGCGACTGGATCACGGCCTTCGGGCGTCCGGTCGTGCCCGACGAATGCAGGATCGAGACGGGATCCTCGTCGGCGTGGCGAAAGCGCTTGCCGTCCGGCAGGACGCCGGCGGGCGGTCCCTCCAGGGCGTCCGCGGACTGCGTCCAGCGCATGTCGTCCAATGGGCTTCGCTCCTCGGCCTCAAGACGCTCGAGGCGGGCGTCGTCGCTGTAGATCGCGACCGGCGCCGTCTGGCGGCAGAGCCAGCTCGCCGAGCTCGCCGGCGCCCAGCTGTTGATCATCACGCCGATGGCGCCGATCCGCGACAGCGCGTAGTAATGCACCGAGTAGGCGAACGAGTCCTCGATCCAGATCGCGACGCGGTCGCGCGGCCCGACGCCCTGCGTGCTGTACCACGCCGCCCAGCTCTCGGCCAGCTCGTCGAGCTCGAGCAGGCTCACCGTCTGCAGCGGCTGGCCGTCGTTGCCCGCGAGCGGACGCGCCAACGTGATCAACGCGACCTCGGGGTGCGGGTTCGAGTCGATGGCGGCCTGCAGGAGGTTGCCGCCACCCCAGCTCGCATCGGACGCGACGACGGCGCGCTGCTTCACCGACAGCGCCGTGGGGGCAAGGGTCGTGGTCATGCGGGTGAGCCTTTCGGTTGAGTGTTCGCTGCGAGTGGCATGGTGCTTCGTGCGGCGGCGGGCGGGCGGGCCGCCGCAAAGAGGTCCGCGCAGAGCTCGCCATAATGGCCGGCGTCGCGGCCGAGGCGGGCCTCGAGCTGGGCGAGCAGCGCGTCGAAGCCCGCTTCGTCGCCGCTCTCGATGACATCCGCCAGGCGGCGCACGCCGCTCGCCAGCGCGGCGCGCGCACGCGGCGCATGGGGGTTGGCCGCCTGCACGTCGCGGTAGGTCGCGGGCCGTCCGGACGCGATCCGCGCGAGCATCGCCAGCAGCGTGAGATGCGGCGGCGGCGCCAGCTCGCCGAGCGCGTCGACGTCGACGTCGAGCTCCTCCAGCGCGAGCCCGAACGCGAGCACCGCGGCATGCGTGAGCGCCTGCGTCACCGCGGTCAGCTCGTCGTGCTCGCGCGCGCTGACCTCGACCACATGCGCGCCGCGCGATCGCAGGAGCTCCAGCAGCTCGGCGGCGCGCGGGCCGTCGCGGACGACCACGGCCCCGACGGCGCGGCCGTCGATCCCGAGCGAGGGCGCGAACATCGGGTTGAGGCTCAGCGCCTCGAGGTGCGGAGCCTCTTCCTCCAGCGCCGCCACGATGGCCGTCTTGACCGACATCGTGTCCGCGAGCAGCGCGCCCGGCTCGAGCGCCCGCGCCACGCGGCCAACCGCCGCGAGCGCGACATCCTCGGGGACCGCCAGCAGCACGAGATCGCAGCGGCGCAGCTCGGCCTCCAGACGCGGCCCGATCGCCATGATGTCGCCGCACTCGAAGGTGCAGCGCCAAGCGTCCTGCCGCGGGGGCGAGGCGTCGACGACGCAGACGTCCGCGCCCGCATCGAGCAGCAGCTCGACGAACATGCCCCCGACCGCCCCCGCGCCGCCCACCACGACACACCGCCGTCCGGCGAGCTCGCCGCTCGCCGTCACCGGTCGACCCCCGCATGCAGCCAGGCGAGATCCTGCTCGGCGGCCAGCGTCGCCGTGACCATCGCGCGCGACTTGACGACCGTCTCCTCGTACTCCTCCGCGGCATCGGACAGCGCCACGATCGCGCCACCGACGCCGAAGGTCACCTCGCCGTCGGTTGCGGTCAGGGTGCGGATGACGATGTTGAGGTCGGCGGCGCCGCTGAGCCCGAACCAGCCGAGGGCGCCCGAGTAGAACCCGCGCGGGCCAGCCTCGAGCCGGTCGATGATCTGCATCGTGCGGATCTTCGGAGCGCCCGTCATCGACCCGCCGGGGAACGTCGCTCGCACGCAGCCGACCGCCGAGACGCCGGGGCGCAGCTTGCCGCGCACGGTCGACACGAGCTGGTGCACCGGCGCGTACGTCTCGACGTCGAACAGCTTGGGCACGTGCACCGAGCCGATCTCGCAGACCGTGTTGAGGTCGTTGCGGATGAGGTCGACGATCATGAGGTTCTCGGCGCGGTCCTTCTCGTGGACGGCGAGGTCGCGTCGCAAGGCCTCGTCCTCGGCCCGGCTCGTGCCGCGGGGCCGCGTCCCCTTGATGGGCTTGGACTCGACGATTCCGTCGGGGCCGACCGACAGGAAGCGCTCCGGCGACGCGCAGAGGATCGCGACGTCGCCGAGCTCCAGCAGCGCGCCGTACGGCACCGGGCTGATCCGGCGCAGCCACGAGTAGGTCTCCAGCGGATCGATGTCCGCCCGCGCCGTGATCGTGTTCGTCAGGCAGATCTCGTAGGACTCGCCCTCGTAGATCTCCGCGACGCACTCGGCGATGCGCTCCAGGTACGCCGCCTCGTCGTGGCGGGGGCGCATGCGCCCCCGCGCAGCCGGGTCGGTCATGCCGACGAGCGGCGGCGTGTCGCGCGAACTCCGCTTCGCTGCCGCTCCCGGGCCCGGCAACGCCCGCAACAGCCTGCTCGCATCGTCCAGCCACGCGATCGCATCCGAGTCGTCGCCGTCGCGGCTGAGCGCCAGCAGGTAGCTCGTGCTCTCGCGATGGTCGATGGCCAGCATGCGATCGGCGAACAGGAGCGCCGCATCGGGGGTCTCGGCACGGTGAGCCGCCTGGCCGGACGTCTGCGCCTTGAGCTCGTAGCCCAGGCAGCCGACGTAGCCGAGATTGAAGTGAAACGGCAGCTCGGGGGGCGCGGGTACGGCGCGTGCGCGGAGCTGCTCGTCGAGATAGTCGAAGAACGGGCGCTCGAAGCGCTGTCGCCTGCCGCCGCACTCGACGGTCACGACCCCCGCCGACACGTCGTACGTGACGTACTCCGCGAGCGGGCCGGCGCCGTCGCCCATGAACGAGAACCGCGACAGCCCGTCGATCACGGCGCTCGAGTCCAGCCAGAAGCGGTGCTCGTGCGCCGCGAACAGCTCCCGGTGCGCGGCCTCGGCATCGGGCTGCAGGTCCAGCGCGCGGACGTGCACCTGGTAGGCCCGCCGGGGTGGGCCGCCCCCGCCGCGCCCCGACCCGGCGCCCCTGCGGTGTGCGAGCGCGAGGTCGCGGAAGTTGGCGAGCAGCTCGCGCCCGTACTCCGTGCAGATCGACTCGGGATGAAACTGCACGCCCCACAGCGGCCTCGTGCGGTGGCGCAGCCCCATCACGACGTCATCCGCCGACCACGCGACGATCTCGAGCTCGCGCGGCACGTCCGCGACGGCGAGGGAGTGGTAGCGGACAGCGGAGAAGGGCGAGGGCAGGCCTTCGAACAGGCCGACGCCGGTGTGCTGGACGGCGGAGATGCGCCCATGCATGGGCTGCGGCGCGTGCTCGACCTGTCCACCGAGCGCGTGGCAGATCCCCTGGTGGCCGAGGCACACGCCGAGCAGCGGGAGCCCGCTCTCGCGGATCGCGTGGGCGCTCGTGCCGAAGTCCGAGGGCCGCTCGGGCCGGCCGGGGCCGGGCGAGACGACGATCGCGTCGAAGCGGTCGATCTCGACGGCGGCCCAGTCGGCGTCGTTGCGGACGACCACCGGAGGCTGCCCGTTGACCTCGCCGAGCAGCTGGTAGAGGTTGTACGTGAACGAGTCGTAGTTGTCGATGAGGAGCGTTCGCATCGTGCGCGCCCCGCCCGCTACCGCGTCCGTGCTCGTAGGGTCATGTCATCGCTCCGGTTCGGCCATGGCGAGATCCTCGACGCGGCAGGTCTCGGCGATGATGAGGTCGTAGAGGCGGCGCAGGAAGTCACCGTCGATCCCGTGCTCAGCGCCGTACCTCGCGGCCCGCTCCTGCACGAACGCGATCCGGTGGGGCTGCATCATCGCGACGCCGTGTACCCGTTTGTGGTCCGCGATCTCCAGGCAGCAGTTGATGCGATCGCGCAGCTGCTCGAGCAGGCGCGCGTCGATGCCGTCGAGTTTCGCTCGCAGCTCCTCGAGGCCTTGGACGCGTGTGGTCGCGTCCTCGCGAGACGTATCGGCTGAGAACACGGAGCCCCTCCTCGATCGGGTGATGGCGGGTCGAGGGACGCCGGACCGCTTCGCTCACGTCCCGGTGGATCACAGGTCCGGTCACGCCGAGATCGTCCCCTACGTGGCCAATTCAACACCCCGGGGACCGATCATGCAACCTCGAACGCCCGCCACGAAGACCCCGGGAACGAGCCGTCAAGAGTTTGCCCGAGCGTCCGCCGATCGGTGTAGGCTGACGCGCCGCAACGTGCAGCATCGTCTGCGGAGCCTGTCGTCGACGCGTGGACGCCCAGGATGGGCGTGCCCGTGTATATGAAATTTCGGGGGTTGTGATGGAACACAAGCTGCGAATCCCTGCCGGACGCGCGCAGCCATCTGTGCGACTCGCGGTGCTGGCGCTCGCGTTCGCAGCGTTCGCCCTGCTTGCCGTGGCTCAGCCCGTCCATGGACAGGGCACCGATCTGCCGGCGCAGCTGGTCGTCACGGTGGTGCCGCCGAACAGCCACGCCCCGCGTCCCACGGGCGACGTCATCGTGTCCGTCAACGGCGCTCCCCTGTTGACGCTGCCCCTCCTGCCCGGCGTCGATCCGCTGTCGGCGAGCGCCCCGCTGGCGAACGCCACGCTGGCGGCGCTCGGCAACAGCGTGACCATCGGCTACTCGGGCGACAACAACTACGAGGCCAGCGACGGGCTCAGCATCAGCGTCCCGACCAGCAGGGAGGTGCTCACGATCACCCCGCGGCCCAGGGACTCGGAAGCTCCGGCGATCGAGATCGTCTCGCCCGGCGACGGCGTGCAGTACGTGCCCGGGGAGTCCGTCTCCGCGATCTACTCGTGCAAGGACCCCGAGGATCGCTCTCCCGTCACGCGCTGCGAGGGACCCGTGCCGTCGGGCTCCGCGATCGACACCGGCTCGTCCGGAACCTTCACGTTCACCGTGAACGCGAGCGACGACCTCGGCAACGCGACGCCGAAGACCGTGACGTACACGGTCGGGAAGGGCGGCGGCACGCCCACCCCGACTCCGTCGAACGAGGGCAGCAGCCCTCCGGCCGCGCCGCCCCCGCCGCCTGCCGCTGCGCCAGCCCCCGCCATCGCCGCGGGGGTCGCCGGGGTGGTGCCCGAGGCGGCGACCGAAGCACCCGCGACCGACGAGCCGTCCGAGGCCAAGCCCAAGCGCTCTGCGCCGGCGACGACCGGCGATCAGGCGCCGGCAGCGCCTCCTGCGGCCAAGCCCGAGGAAGAGGCCAAGCCGGTCCGCCAAGAGCTCACGGCCTACGACCCTCGATCCGAGCCGGAGAAGACCTTCGGCATCCTCGCCGCGGCGTTCACGCTCCTGGGGCTCGCGGTGGGCGGCGGCGGCCTGGCCCGCGGGGGCGGCGTCTCGAAGGCGAGCTCGGGCGGCGCGAAGTCGGGCGGGGGGTCCTCGCGCCCCGGCTTCAGCGGCTTGAGCAGCTACCAGGGGGTGGAGATCAGGCACCTCGCCGCCGGCTTCGGCGCGGTCGCCCTCGGCGACCGATCGCGGACCTGGAAATGGCCCGCGACGGACAGGGTCGACTACCTGGCGGCTGCGATCCCCGTGGCCGTGGCGCGCCACTCCCCGCTGCTCGGACGCGTGTTCGCCGACAGCGCGTACCTGCGCGCGATCCTCGGCTCGGCATCGCTGCTGTTCGGACTCGCCGGGCTGGCCCTCGGCATCGCGGCGGTGAGCAGCACCGGCGGCGAGGCGCTTCCGCCCTCGACGGCGCTCGTGATCGCGATCGCCGTGATCGGGGTGCTTCGACGCGTCGGCGGGCTTCGTCGCGCTCACGACGTTCTTCTTCGGCGTGCTGGCGCTAGGCGGCTTCGACACGGGAGATGACCTGCGGTTCATGCTCGGGATCGGCGCGCTGTGGGCCGTCGTGCCGGTGCTGGCAGGCGTCACGCGGCCGCTGCGGCGGCCCCCGTCGAGCGGCCTCGTGGGCGCGTGGGACCGCGGCGCCGACTTCCTCGTCGTGTCGCTCATCGGCGCGTGGACCGTGCAGCGGATCGTGCTCGCGCTCCCTGGCCTGGCCGGCGTCGAGCTCGAGATCGCCGAGCACGCCGACGAGGTCGCGCTGTTCGTCCTGGGCGGCCTCGTCGCCCGGCTCGCGCTCGAGACGCTCGCGGCGCACTTCTACCCGCTGCGCCTCGACAGCACGGCGGCGTCGGCGTTCCCGGACCCGTCCAAGCTCACCCTGATCGGCTCCGCGATCGGACGGACGGCGATCTACGCCTTCCTCCTGTACGTCCTCGTCGGCGACGTGTGGCAGCTCTGGGCGTCGTCCGGGCTGTTCCTGCTCACCCAGCTCATCTGGGTCTATCCGGAGAAGGCGCCGAACTCGCCGACGCTCTATCGCCTCATCCCGAAGGGGATCACCCAGTTCACCGTGTTCCTCTTCGGCTACACGCTTGCGTGGCTGCTCATGAACGAGGTGCTGGACCCGGAATCGGAGTCGTTCTTCCCGAACGTCATGGTGGGCTTCGGGCTCGTCGGCCTCCTGCTGCCGATGCCGCTCCTGTTCGGCCGTTCGGGCGAGCCGCGCAAGATCGGCTGGGGCAAGCGGCTGCTCGGCCTCGCGGTGCTCGTCATCGCCGTGCTGCAGGTCCGGGGCTATCTGATCACGTGACGGCGCGCGTCATCCGAGCCGCGCCGCGTCCTCGGACACCGTGACGTGGATCGCGCCCGGCTCGCGCACCCAGGCGATGAGGTCCAGCGACTGCAGGCGCTCGAGCATGAACTCGAAGGCAAGCGCCTGCGCGCGGTCGATGTAGCTGCGCAGGATGTCGAACGCCCAGCCGGTCGTATGCAGCGAGTAGTTCGGCGTCGCCTCGCGGTTGCGCGCGAGCAGCAGGCGCTGGTAGCGCTCGTCGCGCACGCTGCTCGTGACGACGAGCGGCTGCTGGCCGGAGATCCGCTTCACGCCGGCGCCGACGAGGCGCAGCAGCTCGAGCGCGGGCTCGCGCAGCCCGCGGTACAGGCGCGCGCTGGCGCCCATGCGTGGCGCCAGCTCGCCCATCCCGGAGTCGATCTGCAGGCCGTCCTTGGTGAGCGTCGCGCGCGGCAGCGCGACGATCCGCCCGTCGTCGTAGGCGGCGCGTAGCTGTGCCGGCGTCTCGAAGCGGTCGGTCTCGTCGCCGGGGTGCAGGAGCTCCTCGGCGGAGTTCTTGGCGTTCTGCAGCTCGGAGACGCGGTCGAGCTGCTCCGGGTCGGAGCGGTACAGGCGCATGATCTCGCGCGCCGCGGCGACCCGCCAGAGGTACGTCGAGGAGTCGTCGCCGAGCGCGGCGAGCCGGCGGTAGGCCCCCGCGTGCTCGAGCGGCGTGGAGTCGAAGTACAGCCGCGCGTAGGAGATGTCGTCGTCGCCGTAGGCGTGCAGCGCGCTCTGGAGGTTGCCGATGCCCATGTGGTAGCTCACGACCGCGAGGTCGTCGCGGCCGCCGAGCTCGCGCTTGGCGATCAGCAGGTAGCGCGCGGTCGCGGCGAGCGCCTTGGCCGGGTCGAAGCGCTCGTCGGCGCGCATGCGGCGGGCGCGCAGGCGCGCGATCAGGTCGGCGTCGCCGCGGCGCTCGGCGCGGCGCAGCGAGCGGCCGATCCGCCGCGCGGTCGCCGGGTCGACCTGCATCGCCAGGAGGTTGCGCCCGGTCTCGGCGAGGATCTGCGTCAGCCCGACAGCGCCCTCCAGCCGCGGGTCGGCGATCGCGTCGTCGCGACCGGCGCTCTCGAGCAGGACGAGCCCCTCGAGCTCGTCGGCCTCGATCCCCGCGGCGTCCGCCGCCTCCTCGATCTGCGGCCGCCAGCGCGCGGTGCGCTCGGCGCTGTCGCGCGCGCCGCCGGGCAGCTTCGCGTAGAGCACGTGCGCGTTGCCGCGTGCCGCGGCCGCGGCGAGCTCGTCCTCGCGCTCGGCCGTGAAGCCGAGCGCGGCGAGTGGGCCGCTGCCCCGGCCTCCGGCGCCCGACCCGCCGCCTCCGCCGAGCAACGCGATGCCCGCGACCGCCGCGACCACGACGACGGCGACGAGCGCGAGCGCGCGGATGGCGAGAGACGGCATCCGCCCGCAGGCTTTCAAAGTCGGCCTGCCGAGCGGCGCCACCCCCGGGGCGCGTGGCGCTCGCGCCGACGACCGTCGCGGACCGTAGCCTGCAGTCTCATGCGCCTGCACGAGCACGGCTCGCCGCCCGTCCTCGACGACGACCTGCTGATCGCGGGCGACAACCTCGTCGCGATGGCGACGCTGCCCGACGCGACGTTCGACATGGCCTACCTCGACCCGCCGTTCAACACCGGCTCCGAGCGCCGCCGCGGCGAGCTCGGCTACGCCGACGCGTACGCGGACTACGCCGCGTTCCTCACCCCGCGCCTGCGCCGCGTTCGCGAGCTGCTCGCGCCGCACGGCACGCTGTACCTGCACCTCGACTACCGCGAGGCGCACCGCGCGAAGATCGTGCTCGACGACCTGTTCGGCCCGGAGTGCTTCCTCAACGAGCTCATCTGGATCTACGACTACGGCGGGCGGCCCAAGCGCCGCTGGCCCGCCAAGCACGACACGATCCTCGTCTACGTCCGCGACCGCGACCGCTACCACTTCGACGACGACGAGGTCGATCGCGAGCCGTACATGGCGCCGGGTCTCGTCGGGCCGGAGAAGGCCGCCCGCGGCAAGCGCCCGACGGACTGCTGGTGGCACACGATCGTCCCGACCAACTCGCACGAGAAGACCGGCTACCCGACGCAGAAGCCGGAGGGGATCGTGCGCCGGATGGTGGCCGCGTCGTCGAAGCCGGGCGGCTGGTGCCTGGACCCGTTCGCGGGCTCGGGGACGCTCGGCGCGGTGTGCCAGCGGCTGGGCCGGCGTTTCGTGCTCATCGAGCAGAACCCCGAGGCGATCGCCGTGACGCGCGCACGCGTCTTTCGCACCACGGGTGGCGAGGCCGCGTGACGCTCTCGTTCGTGACGCTCGCCGAGCGCCCGGACCTCGTCGGCGCGATGTGGTCGATGCCGAGCCCGTGGCCGGAGTTCATGCGCCACGACCCGGTCTCCCACTCGCTCTTCGGGGACTTGCCGGACGTCTTCCCCGAGCATCAGCTGCTCGTGCTCGACGAGCACGGCGAGATCGCCGCCAAGCTGCACAGCGCGCCGTTCGCATGGGCGGGAACCGACGAGGACCTGCCCGCGGGCGGCCTCGACGCGATCATGCAGCGGGCGTTCTTCGGTCGCGAGCGCGGCGACCCGCCGACGGCTGTGTCGCTGCTCGAGGCGCGGATCGTGCCCGCCCATCGCGGGACGGGGCTCAGCTATGCGCTCATCGCGGCGGGGCGCGCCAACGTCGCGGAGTTCGGGCTGACGGACCTCTTCGCCCCCGTCCGGCCCACCGGCAAGACCGGCGAGCCGCGCACGCCGATGCCCGAGTACGCCGCGCGTGTCCGCGACGACGGGCTGCCGGCCGACCCGTGGCTGCGCGTGCACGCCCGCAGCGGCGCGCGGATGGTCAAGGTCTGCCCGCTGTCGATGGTCATCCCCGGCACGCTCGCCGAGTGGCGGGCGTGGACGGGCCTCGAGCTCGCGACGTCCGGCCTGCACGACGTCCCGGGCGCGCTGACGCCGGTGCACGTCTCGATCGAGCACGACCACGCGCTCTACGCGGAGCCGAACGTCTGGATGCACCACAAGCTGAGCTTGAGCGCCGACGCGCCAGCTTGAAGGACGTCCGTTGGTCGGCGGGCGCTCGTCCGTGGTCGGGTCATAACCACTCACCCCGTCCCTGGAGCACACCGAACATGACCACCCTCCGCAGGATCACCGCCGCGACAGCGGCCCTCGCGCTCGCCGGCTCCGGCGTCGCCGCCGCGGCCGACGCCCCCGTCGTGAGCGCGCAGAAGACCTCGTCCGCCAAGTTCGCGCCGATGACGATCCCCGGCACCGGCGTCAAGAAGGGCGACCGCCTGCCTCGCGGCGCGCAGCTCGTCTACCGCGACGTCACGCTCGAGGGCAAGCAGAAGGTGGCGCGCGTCGTCATCCGCGCCCCGAAGGGCAAGACGATCCGCGGCCTCGCCGTCCGCGACCGCGACCAGGTCGGCTTCGTCGTGACCGACGAGGGCAACTACGTCGGCCGCAGGCAGGTCGCGTCTCGCGCGTACCTCAACGGCCGCGCCCCCGCCGGCGAGCACACCGGCCGCGTCTACGGGCTCGTCCGGTAACAGCGAAGACGCCCGCCCGCCGCGCCGCCACCTCCCCGAGGGCGGTGCGGCGGGAACGGCCCGGCTCGCCGGAAGGTATGGCGATCCGGGCGGCTAGCGTCGTTCACGCATGGTCTCCATCCGCCGTCACGATGATGCCGATCTCGCACGCCGCACCGCCGCCGGCGACCGCGAAGCCTTCGCAACCCTCGACGCGCGTCATCGAAAGCCCCTCACCCGCTATGCCCGCACGCTCCTGCGCCGCTCCGAGCACGACGCCGAAGACGTCGTCCAGGACGTGCTCATCCGCGCGCACGAAGCGCTGCTCGCGGGCGACGTCCCCGACGACCTGCGGCCATGGTTGTACCGCCTCACCCGCAACCGCGCGATCGACGAGGTGCGCCGCGCGCGCTGGGGGGACGAGGCGCTGGAGGCCGACGCTCTCCTTGCCGCCGACGATCGCGAGGAGCCGGACGCCGTGCTGAGGCGCAAGGAGACGCTGCGTCGCCTCGTCGACGACCTGGCCGACCTCCCGGTCCGCCAGCGCACGGCGCTGCTCGCACGCGAGCTCGACGGTCAGAGCCCCGAGGAGGTCGCCGAGCAGCTCGGCGTGAGCGTCGCCGCCGCGCAGATGCTCGCGACGCGGGCGCGCGAGAACCTCATCAAGACGAGCGCCGCGCGCGACGCCGACCACGCCGACATCCGCGCCGCCCTGCTGGAGGCGCACGAGCGCGGCGTGCGCCCGACCGAGCACGCGCTGCGCCACGTCAAGGAGTGCGGCGAGTGCCGCGCCTACCAGCGCGACATCCGCCGGCTGTCCAAGCAGCTGCAGGCGCTGAATCCCGCGCTGGGGCTGCCGATCCTCGCGGGCCTGGCGAAGGTCGCCGGCGGGGGTGGCGGCAAGGCCGCCGTTGCGGCGGGCGCCGCCGCGGTCGTCATCGCCGCGACCGGCGGCGTGCTCGTGCTGTCGACCGACACCGCTCGGACGGGCGACCCGGCGCCCTTCCGGATCAAGGGCTTCTACGTCTCCGGCAAGCCGGTCACGACGGCCGACCCGATCCCGTCGAACACCGCGGTCGTGACCGCGCGGGTACGGGTGCCGGCGGGTGCGGTCCCCGCCGACCAGCGCCGCAGCGTGACGCTCGCCTGCCCCCGGGGCATGAAGGTCGCCGGGATGCAGGATCCCGAGCAGCGCTTCCCGCTGAGCTACGGCCTATCGAAGGGCTCGATCATCGGCTACTCCAACCGCGGCCGGATCGACTTCGGCCGGGCGATCCTCCCGCGCTCCTACGAGGCGACCGTGGGCCTCCTGTGCCGCCGCCCGGACGCCAACGGCTCGATCGTCGACGACCCGCGCCTGCCGCAGCGCGGCGAGACGCCCGGCCGGCTGTGCGCGACGAAGGAGTACCTCTACCGCTCGCCCGGCAAGACCTTCGTCGGGACCGTCGACAAGGGCCAGCCGCTGTCGATCCAGCGCCGCAGCGCGTCGGGCAAGTGGGCCCGGGTGATCACCGACGCGCGCAACGCGGGCTGGTTGCGCGTGAGCGGGCTCTGCCGCTGAGTGCGACACTCGCTGCCTTGCCGCGCCCCGAGCCGTCGAACATGCTGCCGATCGCCACGCGCAAGATGTGGTGGGGCGAGTCGGCGGCGGTCGCGGCCGTGCCCGCCGTGGTGGCGCTGATGGTCGGCGCGAACGCCGACTGGCTGGCGATGTGGGTGGCGCTCCTCGTCGTGGTGGCCGCGATCGCCTGGGCGGTCGTGGTCCCGATCGTCGGCTACCGGCGGTGGCGCTGGGAGCTGCACGAGGAGGAGCTCGACCTTCTGTTCGGCGTGTGGCGGGTCGTGCGGACGATCGTGCCGATCACGCGCATCCAGCACGTCTCGGTCGAGCGCACGGGCTGGACCGACGTCTTCGGCCTGGTGCGGCTGCACGTCCACACGGCGGCGGGGAAGACGACGATCCCCGGCCTCGAGCGCGCCACGGCCGACGAGCTGCGCGACCGCATCCTCGCGCGGCTGCGCACGCCCGATGACCTCTGAGCCGCCGCAGCCCGGCGACGCGGACGCCCGGCCGCCCGCGACCGAGCCCGCCGCCCCTCCGCCCTGGGCGCCCCCCGACGCCCCTGCGCCCTCCACCGGCCCCGACGCCCCGCCGCCCTCGGCGGCCCCCGCCGCCCCTGCGCCCTCCACCGGCCCCGCCGCCCCTCCGCCCTCGGCGGCCCCCGACGGCTCTCGCGCCCTCGGTCGGCCCCGAGCCCCCTCGGCACCTTCATCGCGCTGCGATCGTCGTCGAGGCGGTCCGCTCCGCGCTGCGGCTCGTCGCCGGCTTCGTGCTCGTCGCGATCGTGCGCGGCGGCTCGCCCGGCACCGCCGCCTTGCTCGCGCTCGCGGGCCTCGGCGTCAGCCTGCTGGTCGGCTTCGTGCAGTGGCGCGCGACGACGTACTGGCTCGACGACGTCGCGCTGCACTACCGCTCGGGCGTCTTCACGCCCGACGAGCGCGTCGTGCCGCGCGCGCGGGTGCAGGCCGTCGACACGGCCACCGGCCCGCTGCAGCGGATGTTCGGCGTGCTCGAGCTGCGGGTGCAGATCCCCGGCGCGTCCGACGAAGACGAGGTCGTGCTCTCCGCGGTGACGCCCGCGGAGGCCGAGCGCCTGCGCATCGAGCTCGGCCAGGCCGCGCCGGCGGCACCCGACTACAGGGTCGTGCTCGGCCTGCGCGGCGTGCTGCTCGCGGCGCTCACGGGCCCGCAGATCAGCGCCGCGGTGTCAGCCGTCGCGGGCGTGTTCGCGCTCGCCGACAACGTCATCGACGTCGAGGACGGCGAGGGGCTGCTCGCGAGCCTGGACACGCCGGGGGCCTTCGCGATCGCCGTCGCGGTCGTGCTCGTCGGCGGCTACCTGCTGTCGTTCCTCGCGGCGATCGTCGCGTTCGCGGGATTCGAGGCCGAGCGCGACGCGCAGGTGCTGCGGATCCGCCGCGGCCTCTTCGCCCGCCGCGCGCTCAGCATCCCGCTGCAGCGCGTCGACGGCGTCGTGATCGTCGAGGGCCTGCTGCGCTCGCCGCTCGGGCTCGCGGCGCTGCGCCTCGAGACGGTCGCCCATGGCAGCGAGGCCGCCGCGGGCAGGACGCTCATGCCGCTGGTGCGCCGCGCCGAGGCCGAGGAGGTCATCGCCCGCCTCATCCCCGCGCTGGCGGTCGCGGAAAGCGCGCTTCAGGTCCCACCCCGCCGGGCGCTGCGCCGCTTCGTGCTGGCGCCCGCGCTCGCCGGAGCCGCTGCCGGCATGGCGCTCGCACTCGCCCTGGCGCCGTCATGGTGGCCCGGCGCGCTCGCGCCGGCCGCGATCGGCGCGCTCGTCGGGCTGCGGGCATACCGCGCCGCGGCGATCCGCCTGGACGGCGACGTCGTCGTCGTGCGCGAAGCGCGGCTCGCGCGCCGGACGCTGCTCGCGCGGCGCCATCGCCTGCAGGAGCACGCGGTCGCGCGCACCCCGCTGCAAGCGCGCGCCGACCTGGCCGACCTCAGGGTCACGGTCGGCTCCGGCGGCGGCGGACGCGCGCGCCACCTCGAGTCGGAGACCGCCGAAGCCGCGTTCGCGGCCCTGCGCAGGTCCTGACGCGTTTTCGCGTCGCATGTGCCGGGTACGGGCCGACGAGCCCAGACGGAGGTCGGAATCCGTGCCGGACCAGGTGCAACTCGAAGTCGAGCTTCCGCGCGAGCACGTCGCGCCGCAGGTGGCGCGCAGCGTGGTGCGGTCGGTCCTCGCGGATCGTGTCGAGCAGGACCTGCTGATCGACGCCGAGCTGCTCGTCAGCGAGCTGGCGACCAACGCGCTCGTGCACGACGCGGGCGACATCAAGCTGCGCGCGGGCCTCGACGAGGAGCGGGTCTGGGCGGAGATCGTCGACGAGGGCGGCGGCTTCGTCCGGAAGCTGCGCGGGCTCGAGCAGGTAGGCGGCTGGGGCCTCGGGCTCGTCGAAGACCTGGCGAGCCGCTGGGGCGTCGGCGATGGCTCGTGCGTGCGGTTCGAGCTCTCGCGCGCCGGCCCGCGATTCGACTGACCGGCACGACCCGCCTGCTGTAATCGATCGAGCAATGGCCCGCGACGAGCCGAAGCCGAAGCCGACGGCCAAGCCGTCCTTGGTCGACGTGGTGACCGAGATCGAGATCCACCGCCCGCGGTCGGAGGTCGCGGCTTACGTCTCCGACCAGGGCAACGCGACGGAGTGGTACGAGGCCATCTCGTCCGTCGAGTGGAAGTCGCCGCCCCCGGCGGATGTCGGCTCGCAGTTCGCATTCGTCGCGAAGTTCCTCGGCAGCCCGATCGTCTACACGTACGAGATCCGCGAGCTCGTCCCCGGCGAGCGGCTCGTCATGAGCACCGCCGACGGCCCGTTCGAGATGGAGACGACCTACGAGTGGTCGGACGCGGGCGACGGCGCGACCCGGATGACCCTGCGCAACCGCGGCGAGGCATCGCGCTTCGGCAAGCTGACCGCGCGCGCCGTGGCCGCGGCGATGCGCCGCGCCAACCGCAAGGACCTCAAGCGCCTCAAGCAGCGCCTCGAGCAGCCGGGCTGACGCGTGCGACGAGCGCCGAGTGATCGGACAGCCCGTCCTCGCGCAGGCTGTGGTCGTACGCGCACGCGACGGAGGCCAGCGCCGGCGAGACGAGGATGTGATCGAGCCGGTAGCCCGGATGGCGACCGGTCCTCCAGGAGCGGTCGCGCGCCTCGTAGCCATGCAGCGAGCGAAACGCATCGCTCCAGCCGGGCGGCCCGCCGAGGATCATCCGCTCGGCCCGGTCATGGCGCTCGCCCCGCTGGGGACGCAGGTTGCCAGCGCGCGTCTGGGCGAACGTCTGGACGACCCCCTCGCGCGACTCGTACTGCGGCGTGTTCAGGTCGCCGCACAGCAGGGCCGGCGCGTCGTCGTCGAGCGCGGCGAGGCGCGCGAAGACCGCCTCGAAGGTCCGCACCTTCGCCTGACCCTCCTTCTGCGACAGCGGGGCATGCAGGCATAGGACGTACAAGGGCTTGGCCCAGCCCTCCGGATGCACGTCGGCGGCGAGCACCCGCTCCGGCCACGGCACGTCTGCGGGCACCGCGGCGGGCGACACGGCAAGCCGGCTGGCGATCAGCACGCCGAGACGGTGCACGCGCGGAGCGTCCGGCGCGACCTCGCTCGCCAGCACCCCATAGCCCGCTCTTTCGAGCCGCACCGTCCACCGGCCCAGCGCGCCCGGGATGACCTCCTGCAGGCAGACGACGTCAACGTCGTGACGACCGTGGAAAGGCGGTGGCCCGCTCCCCTCCACTTCTAAATGTATACCGCACAGGAGGCCTTCATGAGGCCTTGTGTCTTGCCGCATAATCGCCCGCCGCAAGCCTGAACCTGCGGAGATGCGAGGAGCGAATGCGTATGACCGAGCATGCTGTGGCGATCGCCGGAGGAGGGCCGACGGGGATGATGCTGGCGGCGGAGCTGGCGTTGGCGAAGGTCGACGTCGCGGTCGTCGAGCGGCGTCCCGATCACGTGCTCGCCGGCTCACGGGCCGGCGGCTTCAACTCGCGCACGATCGAGGTGTTCGATCAGCGCGGGGTCGCCGATCGCTTCCTCGCGGAGGGTCACGTGCATGCGGCCATGCCGTTCGGCACGACCATGCTCGACATGAGCGACCTGCCGACGCGTCACCCGTATTTCCTCGCGATCTTCCAGAACCAGATCGAGCGGATCATGGCCGCCTGGATCGCCGAGCTGCCGGTGCGGATCTACTACGAAAGCGAGGTGACGGGCTTCGCGCAGGACGCCTCCGGCGTCGACGTCGAGCTGTCAGACGGCCGGTCGCTGCGGGCGCGCTATCTCGTCGGCTGCGACGGCGGGCGCAGCGTCATCCGCAAGGCCGCCGGCATCACGTTCCCGGGGTGTGATGCGACGCGCAGCAACCTGATCGCCGAGGTCGAGCTCACCGAGGAGCCGCCGCGGGGCGCGCGGCACGACGCGACCGGCGTCCACGGCCTCCATAGGATGGAGGACTCAAGGACGTTTCGGGTCATCGTGACCGAGCAGCAGATCGGGCCGAGCAGCGAGCCCGGGCTGCGTGATCTGAGCGAGGCGCTGATCGCCGTGTTCGGCACCGACTTCGGGGTCCACAGCCCTACCTGGATCTCGAGGTTCACCGACACGACCCGGCAGGCCGCGGCCTATCGGGCGGGACGGGTCCTCCTGGCCGGCGACGCGGCGCACGTGCACTACCCGGCCGGCGGGCAGGGCCTCAGCCTCGGCGTGCAGGACGCGGTGAACCTGGGCTGGAAGCTCGCGCACGTGGTCGACGGGACCTCCCCGGAGAGCCTCCTGGACACCTACCACGCCGAGCGTCATCCGACCGTTGCCCGCGTCCTCCGGCACACGATGGCTCTGGGCGTGCTCCAGCGCCGCGACGAGCGGATGACAGCCCTGGTCGAGGAGGTGTCGGAGCTCGCGAGCATGGACGAGCCTCGCAAGTGGCTCGCCGGGATCAGGTGCGGGCTGGACATCCACTACGACCTCGGCGACGGCCATCCGCTGCTCGGGCGCCGGATGCCCGATCTGGACCTCGCGACCGCCGACGGCCCGGTCCGGGTCTTCGAGCTGCTGCACGGCGCCCGGCCGGTGCTGCTGCACCTCGGTGAGCCTGAGAGCTTCGACATCGCTCCGTGGGCCGACCGCGTCCAGCGGATCGACGCTGAATATGACGGCCCGTGGGAGCTTCCGGTACTCGGCGCGGTCACCGCTCCATCGGCCGTGCTGATCCGGCCCGACGGCTACGTCGCCTGGGTGGGAGAGGGCACCCACCTGGGGCTCGCCGACGCACTCACCACCTGGTTCGGACCGCCGACCCCGGCGTAGGGGGCGCTAGTCGGCCCACCAGTCGCGCTGACCCTCGACATCGCCGCGCGGGTTCTCGCCGAGATTGGGCGCACCGAAGACGAGGATCTCCAGGCCCTCCGGCCCGCCCTCGTAGCCTCGCCACGTACCGGGCGGGACGCGAACCACGTCCCACTCCTTGACCTCGACGATGTCGTCGTCGAGCTTCATGCGCCCGCTCCCGCGCACGACCACGTAGAGCTCCTCCTGCTTCTTGTGCGTGTGGCCGTACGGGAAGCGACAGCCGGGCGGGACGCGCTGGTAGCACAGGCCGGACCGCTCGAGCTCGAGCGCCTTGGTTGCGAGGCGGAACTCCAAGTCCGGCGCACCGTCGAAGTTCGACCCGAGATCCTCCAGATCCCCCTTGAGGTTCCTGAGCGTGAACGGCACGGGCGCGATTCTACGGCGGCGCTGAGGCGTCCGCTCTCGGCCCTCAGAAGCGTCACCGCCGAGGACATCCGAGGGCTGCCCGGATGGCCCGGTCGATCTACGTCGTCATTCCGGTCGGTGGGATCGGGACTTCCACGAGCCTCGAGCTCCGCGATCAGCTGGGCGATGCGGCGGTACTCGCCGCGCGCGAGCAGCTCGACCGGCTTGTCGTCGTCGAGTGCCTCGAGCGGCCGGTTCAGCCAGACCGGGATATATGCGGGATCCATCACACGTCGCAGTCGGTCGGTCATCTCGACCAGCTCGATCAGCCGCGCTGCGCGCGCGCCGGTCGGGGAGCTGCGACCGTTGAGCCAGTCACGCAGCGTGCTCGGCCGCGCGCCGGTCGCAGCGGCGATCTGGTGGTCGCTGAGGTGTGCGCTGTCGCGCACGCGGACGGCTTCGACGGTAAGCGCGGACATCGCCACAACCTCCCGGTCCGTCGAAATTCCGTCGACAATCCGGCGGACGCCGGGAAACCACACAACCACGCGGGTTTTCCGAACGAATGGGCCTAACCGGCGCATGTTCCAACCAGCCCACCTGCCAGAGGCTTGCGCGTGCGAACCGCCTGCGGCGGGAGCTTATGTCCGTGAGCGGTCGTTCAGCTCCGAGGCCCAAGATCGCGCCGCGTCCCGCTCCCGCTACCGCGGCCATCGTCGCCGTGCTCTGTGAGAGCGACGAACCGCTCAGCATCGTTGACATCCTGATGCGCGTGGAGCAAGTGCTCGGGCGCTCCGTCAGACGCATGTCCGTGAAGGCGACACTTGCGCAGATGGCGGCGTCGGATGCGAGCCCAGTCTGGCGCGTAGATCGCGGACGCTACGCGATTGCGGCGGCGTCCAGTCTGCTCGACTTGTGCGGCCCCCAACATCGCGACGCGCGCATCCCGGTCGGCGCAGGGCCGTCGGCTTAAGCGTTGTAGATCTGGAGCCTTTCCGCCGCGACCGAGACGGTGTCAAGCGTCTCGCCGCCGGGGCCGGCGATCTCGACGAGCACCGCATCGTCGTAGATGCTGATGACCACGCCGCTCGTACCAGCCGGCCATCCGCCGACCGGCTCTTGCAGCACGACGGTGTCGTGCTCGGAGATCGCGTGCTTGACGGGGGCCATCCTGCTGTCAGGTTAGCCGTCGACGTAGGCCGTGACGAGCCGCGGGCGATCTTGGTCGTGCCGCAACTCCCATGACGTGACCACGACGGCGACACGGTCCCGGTGTTCGCGTAGCCCCGCAACGGGGATCTGGGCCTCGCAGAGCGCGCCATAGGGTGTGTTGTCGCGAACCTCGCTGATTCGGGCCGCGAGGACGCCGTCAAGCAGCGAACCGGCGAGGTACTCGACGTCATTGAATCCGATGCCGAGGATTCGCTGGAATCCTCGCGCCTTCGCGCCGCCGATCTTGTGGTCGGGGTTCAGGCAGTACGCAATAAGCTTCTCGCGAATCCCATACGCTGCATCGGCGCGGGGTAGATGCTCGCCGGCGAGCGGTGGCCAGGACACTCCTCGTATCGTGGCAGCAGACGATCTCGATTGGACAGCTGCGCCGTACGATCTCGATTGGACAGCTGCGCTGAAGGACGTTGCGGGTCGCGCGGTGGAAGTCGCCATGTTGGTCCCGGTCGGGCAGAGCTGGCGCGCCCTCGTGCGGCGGACCGGGGAGGTCGGACTCGGCCTCTCCCGCTCTGTGCTCGGCTGGCCTGCAAGCCGGTCGGGGATCTTCAAGCGCTGAGCAATCGTTTCGCGGCACCGTCAGACCCGACGGCAAGTCTTCCGCGATCCTCCGGGCCGGCAGCCCTCGAGATGAATGGCCCCCTGTGTTCCGGATCCTGCTTTCTGCTCGAATCGGTAGCAGGCACGGCCAGCCGGATTCGGTGAGGAATCCGCCGCCCAGACCTACTGTTCCAGCGAGTACCTGGGCGAACCCGGCCGGTTCGAACGTCGCCATTTGGGTTCCTCCGAAATGAAAGAAATGGAGCTAGGGGGACTCGAACCCCCGACCTCCTGGGTGCGATCCAGGCGCTCTCCCAACTGAGCTATAGCCCCGAGGACGGCACAGCATAGCCGCGACTTCGCTCGCGGAGGTCTATCGGGGAGGCCTGAAGCCGCCGATACCCTCGGCACACGTGAGCTTTCGCAACCGGCTTGGGCTGTTCTTCGTCCTGATCGTCATCGTGCCGATGGTCGCGGTCGCGGTTCTGTTGTTCGGGCTGCTCGGCAAGAGCGAGCAGTCGATGGGCAAGGCGGACGTCGGCGCCCGGCATCGGGTGGCCGCCACGGTGTTCGACACGCACCACGCCGAGGCGCAGCGGTTGCTGGGCACGATCGTCAACGACGACAAGGCCTTGCGCGCCGCCCTGCTGGATGGCGACACCGCCGCGGCGCAGCGACGGGCCGAGCGGATCCGCGCCGTCCGGGGCATCCAGCGGATCGTCTTCGTGCGCGGCGGCCAAGTCGTGCTCAAGGTCGGCGACAAGACGGCGATCGCAGCCGCCGCGGTCGAGGTCAACTCGCGCACCGCGAAGCTCGGCGTGCTCTACCTCTCGACCGTGGACGCCGCGACCTACGCGCAAGAGGTGCGCCAGCTCACGCACCTGCACCTCGTCGTCCGCAACGGCGGCAGGAACCTGGCCCTCACGCTCCCCGCCGCGAAGGACGTCCAGCCGCCGAGCAAGAACGGGCAGGCCGCCGAGCTCGACGGCAAGAGCTACGGCGTCAGCTCGTTCAGGCGGGTCGGCTTCCCGGGGCAGAGCATCCGGGTGACGACCCTCGGGCGCCCGGAGATCACGGCGAACCAGAGTGGCCGGCTCACGATCGCCGCGATCCTCGTCGGCTTCCTGCTGCTCGCGCTCGCCTGCGCGGTCCTCGTCTCGCGCTCCCTCCAGCAGCAGCTCGCCGGCTTCCTCGACGCCGCCCGCAGGCTCGCCGGCGGCGACTTCTCCGCCCAGGTCACGACCGTCGGCAAGGACGAGTTCGCCGGCCTTGGCGAGGAGTTCAACAAGATGTCGCGCGAGCTCAAGCGCCGCATCGAGGAGCTGCGCGAAGCCGTGCACGAGTCGCTCACCGACGACCTCACGGGCCTGCCCAACCGCCGCGCCTTCGACGTCCGCTTCGCCAACCGCGTCCGCGACCTCCAGCGCCTCGGCGGCCAGCTCGGCCTCGTGCTGCTCGACCTCGACAACTTCAAGGCGATCAACGACACCTACGGCCACCCGCAGGGCGACGTCGTCCTGCGCGCGGTCGCCGGCGTCCTGCGCGACAGCTCGCGCGAGATCGACCAGCCCGCGCGCTACGGCGGCGAGGAGTTCGCGCTCCTGCTCCCGGGCACGGACTTGCAGGGCGCGTACGAGCTCGCCGAGCGCGTGCGTAGGGGCATCGAGGGGCTGAGCATCCCGCTGCTCGACGGGTCGGGCTCTCTCCATGTCACGGCCAGCTGCGGCGTGGGTTCGATGCCCGAGACGCGGCCGGACCCGCAGCCCCTGGTGGCGGCCGTCGACGCCGCCCTGTACGAGGCCAAGCGCAGCGGCAAGAACAAGTCCGTGAAGGCAAGGTGAACAACTCCCGGCGAGCGAGGTAGGCTGTCGGCAGATGGGACTGCTGGACGAAGCGATCCGCGAGCATCTCGAGCTCAAACGGCGTCGCGGTGCCGACGCCGGGGAGATCTCGCGCGAGGAAAGCGAGGCCCTCGGGCCGGTCCGCCGGTCGCCCGACGGCACGCCCGATCTCGCGTCGATCCCCGCGCCCCCGCCGGCCGCGACGCGGCCCCCGTCCGCCGAGCCCGCGGGGACCGGCCACGACCCCGCGCTCGGCGACGAGCCCGACTGGGGCGACGAGGCCACCGCGCACACGCCGCCGCCGATCCCCGCCCAGCCGCCGCCGGCCTACGAGGCGCCCGCCTCGGGCTACGTCATGCCGCCAGCGCATCCGCCGCCCGCGGTCGACGACGCGTTCGACGACTCGGTGCCGCTGCCGCCGCTCGACGACGAGCCGCCGCTCGAGCCGCCCGCGCGCGAGAGGTCCCGCCGGCTGCCGGGCGCCGGCCGCCTGCGCCTGCGTCGCGCGCGCAACGACGAGCCCGAGCCTCCCGAAGCCGACCCCGACGCACCGACGACGGTGTACGAGCCCCCGCCGGCCGGCTACCAGCCGCCGCCGCCCGCGGCATACCAGCCGCCGCCCCCTCCGCCCCGCGAGGCCGAGCCGCCGGCCGGCGAGCCCGCCGGCGAGGACCTGCTCGAGGAGACCCCGGAGTTCCTCGAGGAGACGCCGGACCACGACCGCCTGTGGTTCGAGCAGCGCCCGCCGCGCGACTTCGACTTCGACAAGTAGCCGCGCCGGCCGGGCCGCGCGCAGCGAGCGGGCCGGCACGATGCGCCATCCGATCACCTGGCTCGACGTCTTCACGGCGACCCCGCTGACCGGCAACCAGCTCGCCGTCGTCCACGACGCCGACGGCATCGACGACGCGACGATGCTCGCCTTCGCCCGTGAGACGCGCCTCTCCGAGACGACGTTCGTGCAGACCCCGACCCGGGCCGGCGCCGACTACCGCAATCGCATCTTCACGATGCCCGGCGAGATCCGGTTCGCGGGGCACCCGTCGCTCGGCACCGCGGTCGCCGTCGCCCGCGCCCGCGGCATGCCGCGCGCGACCTACGTCCAGCAGACGCTCGCCGGCCAGCAGCCAGTCGAGGTGCGCCTCGACGGCGACACGGCGCGCGCGTCGATGCTGCAGGAGCCGCCGGAGTTCGGCTTCGAGCTGGGTGCCGCCGGCGTCATGTTCGCGGCCGGCCTCGACGACGAGGACGCGCACCCCGACCTGCCGCCGCAGGTCGTGTCGTGCGGGACCGCCCACCTCATGGCGCCGGTGCGCGACCGGGCGGCGCTCGAGCGCATCGCCCCCGACGCCCGCGCGCTCAGAGCCCTGCTCGAGCCGCTCGGCGAGATGCTCGTGCTCTACCTCGTCGCCGTCGACCCCGACAACGGCACCGCCCACGCGCGCGGCCTGTTCCTCGGCCTCGAAGGCGTCGTCGAGGACCCGGCGACCGGCTCGGCGGCTGGCCCGCTGCTCGCCTACCTCTACGAGCGCGTCGGCACGCGCTCGCTCACCGTGCGCCAAGGCGACGACATGGGCCGCCCGAGCCGGATCGACTGCAGCTGGGCCGACGACCGCCCGCGCGTGGCCGGCGACGTCGTCGTCGTGGCCGACGGCCACGTCTCGCTCTAGACCTGAACCGTCTCCTCGGAGCGCGCCAGCACCTCCACGGGCCCCTCGATCCACACGTGCACGCGATCGCCGGGATGCCACGCCGGGTACCCGAGCCTCCGCGAGCGCACGACCCGGCCGGACTCCAGGCGCAGCCCCAGCAGCTGGTCGTGGCCGAAGAAGCGCCGCGACACGACCTCGGCTCGCGCCGCGCCCTCGGGCCCGCTGACCCCGATCGCAAGCCCCTCCGGGCGCACGAGCACGTCGACCTCGCCGTCGAGCTGCAGGTCGATCGGGAGCTTCCCCAGCTCGCAGCTCGCATGGCCCGAGCGCGCCTCGCCGGGCAGCACCTCGATGTGCCCGAGGAACGTCGCCATCCAGCGCGACGCCGGCCGCAGGTAGACCTCCTCCGGCGTCCCGCACTGCTCGACCCGCCCGGCGCGCATGACCGCGACCTGCTCGGCGATGCTCATCGCCTCCTCCTGGTCGTGCGTGACGAAGACGGCCGTCACCCCGGCCTTGCGCAGGATGTCCGAGACCTCCTGGCGCAGGCGGTCGCGCAGGCTCGCGTCGAGGTTCGAGAACGGCTCGTCGAGCAGCACGAGCGAGGGGGTCGGCGCGAGCGCGCGCGCCAGCGCGACGCGCTGCTGCTGGCCGCCCGACAGCTCGTGGACGAGCCGCTTGCCCGAGTCGGCGAGCCCGACGAGCTCCAGCGCCTCGCGCACCCGGCCCTGGTCGGGCTTGCGCCCGAGCCCGTAGCCGACGTTCGCGCCGACGTCCATGTGCGGAAACAGCGCGTAGTCCTGGAAGACCATCCCGATCCGCCGCTCCTCGGCCGGCACGAAGCGGTCGGGACCCGACACGATGCGCCCGCCGACGACGATCTCGCCGGCATCCGGCCGCTCGAGCCCGGCGATCATCCGCAGCGTCGTCGTCTTGCCGCAGCCGGACGGCCCGAGCAGCGCGCACGTCCCGCCGGAGCGCACCTCGAGGTTGGCGCCGTCGACCGCGCGGACCGGCCCGAACGCCTTCTCGAGGCCGCGAATCCGCAGCCCGACGCACGGCGGCAGGGCTCCGTTTCCGTTGTCGCTCAAGAGGAGGTCACGCCCTTCTCGTTGAGAAGGTACAAGGGCGGCGCGGCGATCAGCAGCAGGATCAGCGCCGGGATCGCGCCCGCTTCGAAGAAGCCGGTGGTCGTCTGGCGGAAGATGTCGGTCGCCAGCGTGTCGAAGCCGATCGGCGCGAGCAGCAGCGTCGCCGGCAGCTCCTTCAAGGCGTGCAGGAAGACAAGCGCCGCGCCCGCGAGCACGCCGCTGGTCACCAGCGGCCGCGTGATCGAGCGGAAGACCTGAAGTGGCGTCCGCCCGAGCCCGCGCGCCGCCTCCTCCAGGCGCGGCGGCACCTGCAGCAGCGCGCCGCTGATCGGCCCGACGGCGAGCGGCAGGTAGTGGATCGACAGCGCGAACACGAGCATCGCGAGCGTCTGGTAGAGCGGCAGCGCGACGCGCGTGCCGAAGAACACGAGCGCGAGCGCCACGACGATCCCCGGCAGCGCGTAGCCCGCGTAGCCGAAGCGCTCGATCGCGCGCGTCGCGTAGCCGGGGAAGCGCACGGACAACACCGCGACGACGATGGCGGCCAGCCCCGCGGCCCCCGCGGCGGCGGCCGCGACGAGCAGCGAGTTCGCGGCGTTCGCGGCGATGAGGCTCGCGTCCAGCCCACTCGCGACGTCCTGGGTCGCCCAGTAGATCAGCACCCCGACGGGCAGCACGAGCGTGATCGCGACGACCCCCGAGCAGAACGCGAGCGCCGGCCAGCGCCAGCGCCCGAGCCGCACGGGCGCCGGCGGGCGCTGGCTGCCGGGGCTCGAGCGGTGCAGCGCACGCGCGCCCCGCACCCGCGCGTACAGCGCGAACAGCGCGACCATGACGACGACGAGCACCATCCCGAGCGCCGCGGCCTCGGTCCGCTGCGCGGACTGGAAGGCGATGTAGATCTCGCGCGTGAACGAGTCGAAGCGCAGGATCGCGACCGCGCCGAAGTCGCTCAGGACGTACAGCGCGACGAGCACGCCGCCCGCCCCGATCGCCGGCGCGAGCTGCGGCAGCACGACCGTGCGGAAGATCTCCAGCGGCGAGCGGCCCATGACGCGCGCGGCCTCCTCCAGCGCGGGGTCCAGCCGCCGCAGCGCGGCCCGCAGCGGGATGAGCACGAGCGGGTACGTGCAGAGCGTCAGCACGAGCCAGGCGCCGAGGAAGCCGTAGATCGGCGGCAGCTGGGTGACGCCCAGCGGCGCGAGCAGGTCTTGGAGCAGCCCCTTCGGGCGCAGCACCGCGACGAAGACGTACGCCGCGATGTAGCTCGGCATGACGAGCGGCAGCGTCGCGAGCGTCGCCCAGCCGCGGCGGCCGGGCAGGTCGGAGCGGATCGTCAGCCAGGCGAGCGGCACCGCGATCGCGATCGCCGCGGCCGTGACCGCCGCCGCGAGGCCCGCGCTGCGCACGACGAGGCCCAGCGTGCGGCTCGTGAACACGGCGTCTGCGGCAAGGCTGCCGTTGCCGGCGACGACGACGACGAGGTACAGCGCCGGCAGCGCCGCGGCCAGCGCGACGACGAGGCCGAGCGCGAACAGCAGCGGGGGCGGCCGGCGCGCGCCGAGCAGCCGTCCGGCGGCGCCGCGGGAGCGGTCGCGGCGCGGCGGGGGCGCGGGGATCCCGCCGACGACCGGGCCTGCGAGCGCCGCGGGATCAGCGCGCGTCGCCATCCGCTCCCGCGCGCGTCACAGCGCGCCCGTCTCCCGCATGAGGTTGAGCGTGCCCTTGAGATCGCCGAGGTTCGCGAGGTCGATGTCCGGCGACGGGATCTGGTCGAGCGGCGTCAGCTCCTTGGATGCCTTGACCCCGGCCGCGAGCGGATACTCCTTGGAGCTGTCGGCGAAGTACTCCTGCGCGGGCTTCGTGAGCATGGAGCGCACGAACTCGATCGCCGCCTGCTTGTGCTTGCTCGACGCGAGCACGCCGACCCCGGCGACGTTGACGAGCGAGCCGAGGTCCTTCTTCGGGAAGTGGACCTTGACCGGGTAGTTCGGGTTCTTCGCCTGCGCCTCGGCGACGTAGTAGTGGTTGATCAGGCCGAGGTCGATCTCGCCCTTGGCGATCGCGTCGCGGATCGGCACGTTGGAGTCGAACACCTGCACGTCGTTGGCGACCATGCCCGTCAGCCACTTGCGCGCGACGTCCTCGCCCTCGACGAGCCGCAGGGCCGTGATGTAGCCCTGCAGCGACGCGTTCGTGGGCGCCCAGCCGACGCGCCCCTTCCACTTCGGCTCGGCGAGCTCGAGCGGCGAGTCGGGCAGCTCGGAGGCCTTGACCTTCGGGCCATAGGCGATGATGCGCGACCGCGCGGTGGTGCCGATCCAGGAGCCGGTCCGCGACCGGAACCGCGCGTCCACCTGGTTGAGGATGTCGGCGGGCAGCTTCGCCAGGTTCCCGGACTTCTCGATCGCGTCGAGCGAGCCGGCGTCCTGCGCGAAGAAGAGGTCGGCGCGCGAGTTCTTGCCCTCCTCGACGAGCGTCGCCGCGAGGCTCGGGCTGTCGCCGTAGCGGACCTTGACCTTCTCGCCCGAGTCCTTCTCGTAGAGCTTGATCGCGGGGCCGATGAGCGGCTCGATCCGTCCCGAGTAGATCGTGAGCTCGTCGTCTCCGCCACAGCCCGACACGAGGATCGTCAGGAACGCGGCGAAGGTGGCGAGGGCGCCTGCGCGGGCCGCTCTGCTGGCTGTCATGTGCGAATCTGCTCCCTGGGTCGCGACGTGCGAAGCTCCTGCAAGGCCGGATCTTAGGTCAGCCTAAGCCAAGATGCGATGACCCACCGTCACCTCGCCTACGCGGCCTGCGCCTGCCTCGCGCTGGCCGGCGCGTCGCTCGCGATCGCGCACGAGCCGGTCTACGACGCCTGGGCGTGGCTCGTCTGGGGACGCGAGCTGGCGGGCTTCGGCCTGGACACGTCGAGCGGCCCGTCGTGGAAGCCGCTGGCCGTCGCGGTCACCGCGGTGCTGTCTGTGGCGGGCGATGCGGCGCCCACGCTGTGGCTGGTCGTCGTGCGCGCGTCGTGGTTGTTCGCGCTCGTGCTCGCGGGCGCGATCGCCTACCGCTTGACGCCGGGGCTCGACCGCCGGCTGCGCGTGGTGGCCGCCGGCTTCGCCGCGCTGTCGCTGCTGCTGCTCGCCGACGACTTCACGATGTGGACGCGCCAGGGCGCGGCCGGGATGTCCGAGCCGCTGCTCGTCGCGCTCGTGCTCGGCGCGGTCGTCGCCGCGCTCGAGCGGCGGCCGCGGGTCGCGCTCGCGTGCGCGGTCCTCGCGGCGCTCCTGCGCCCCGAGGCCTGGCCGCTGCTCGGCCTCTACGGGGTGTGGCTGTGGCGCGCCGAGCCGCTGATGCGGGCGGCGATCGCGGTGGCGACCGTCGCCGTGCCGGCGCTCTGGGTGCTGCCGGACCTGCTCGCCTCCGGAGGCGGCGTCGCGAGCGCGGGCGAGCGCGCGCAGCGCGGCGGTGGCGCCCCGCTGCACGAGCTGCTCGAGGTCGTCGCGCGCGCCGCCGTCATGCCGCTGCTCGTCGTCTGGCCGCTCGCCGTCGCCGCCCTCGTCCTCCCCGCGGCCTCCGCGGGGGGGTCTGGCGCAAAACGTGAACATACGTCCCGTTTTGCGCCACACCCCCTCGCGACGGCCGTACTCGTGCTCGCCGCGGGCGCGCTCGCGTGGATCGCGGTCGTCGCGCTCATGGCAGCGGCGGGCTTCCCCGGCCTGCCGCGCTTCATGGCGCCGGCGATCGCGATCGCGGGGGTGCTCGCCGGCGCCGGCCTCGCGCGGCTGCTGGCGCTCGCGCCGCGCCCACGGGGCCTGGCCGCGGTGGCGATCGCCGTCCTCGCACTCACCGTCGCGCAGCTTCCGGGGCGAGCGGAGGAGATCCCGCACGCGCTGAGCTCGACCGCGCGCATCGCCCACTCGCACGACCGCTTGCGCGAGCTCGTCCGATCCGTGGGCCGCGAGCCGCTGCTGCGCTGCGGCAAGCTCGCGACGAGCGACGTCCTCGTACGCACAGCGCTCGCGTGGGAGCTGCGCGTCCCCCTCGGCGACGTCGTGAGCTTCGGCGCTCCGCCGACCAACTCGGGCGCGTTCGTCGTCGGCCCCGAGGCAACGGCGGCAGCGAGCGCGCGCCTGCGCACGCGCGCCGAGCTGCTCGGCTCGAGCGGCGAGTGGCGCGCCTACTCCCTGGGCTGCTCGCCGACCGCCGCCGCGAGCTCCTCGCGCAGCAGCGGGGTCTCCGGCGCGCGGCGGTAGGGCTGCTCCGCCGGCCTTCGCTCCTCGTGGTACTCGCCGTCGGAGTTCACCGCCCACAAGTCGTGCCCGGTGCCGTGGCACGCGTTGTCCACCGCGCGCAGCGCCGTCAGCATCGAGTGGTCGGAGTTGTTGTAGCGGTGCAGGCCGTTGCGCCCGATCTGCTGGAGGTTCGCGATGCCTGAGAGCCAGTCGCGCACGGTCTGCACGCGCTCCTCGTAGCGGTCGTCGTAGATCGGATAGGCCTTCGGCACCCGCACGACGTGCCCCGCCTCGACGCGGCTGGACGGCGCCAGCCCGATCTGCTCGAGCTCGCGCGTCGCGCGGGCGACGAGCTCCGCGTCGGACGCGTTCCACAGGTCGTCGCCCTCGAAGCAGAAGTACTCGAGGCCGACGCACGTGCGGGCGGCGTCGGGCACCATCGCCTCGCTCCACGCGCGGAAGTTCTGGATCCGCCCGACGCGCACGCCGGGGTCGTGGACGTAGATCCAGTTGTCGGGGAAGAGGTCGTCGCCGCGGACGACGAGCGCCACGGTGAGGAAGTCGCGGTAGCGCAGCCCGCGCGCCGCGTCGAGCACGGCGGGCGGCGGCGGCGGGTCGGCGATCGCGACCACGTCGCGCAGTGGCATCGACGAGATGGCGTGGTCGACCTCGAGCCGCTCGTCGCCGGCGTGGACCGCGCGCACGCGCCCGCCGCCCAGCTCGATCCGCGTGATGCGCGACCCTAGCCGCAGCTCGCCGCCGGCGCCGACGATCTCCGCCGCCATCGCCTCCCACATCTGGCCGGGGCCGAGCCGGGGGTAGTAGAACTCCTCGATGAGGCTGTGCGTGTCGCCGCCGTCGTTGAGGACCGCGGCGCGCACGACCCGCCAGAACGACAGCGTGCGGATGCGCTGCGCCGCCCACTCGGCGCGGATCTCCGAGCCCGGCACGCCCCAGACCTTCTCGGTGTAGGCCTGGAAGAACAGCTCGTACAGCCGCCGCCCGAAGCGCTGGCAGACCCACTGCTCGAACGTCTCGGCGGCGCGCCGGCGAGGCCGGGCGACCGCGCCGAGGTAGGACGCGCCGCAGCGGGCGAGCTCGACCGGGCCGACCTTGCGCATGACGTCCGAGAGCCGCAGCGGGTAGGCGATGAACCGCCCGCGCCAGAAGATCCGCGACAGCCGCGAGCGCAGCAGCAGCTCCTCGCCGAGGACCTCGTGCCACAGCCGCTGCACCTCGTCGGACTTCGTGAAGAAGCGGTGGCCCCCGAGGTCGAAGCGGTAGCCGTCGCGCTCCACGGTGCGAGCGAGCCCGCCGACCTGCGTGTCGGCCTCGAAGACGACGACCGGCTCGGCGGCTTGAGCGAGCGCATACCCCGCGGTCAACCCTGCTGGGCCGGCACCGAGGACGGCGACCGGACGGTGGTCTCGGGACCGCATCGTCGGCGCACCATAACTTAGGCTCACCTAACGTGCTCACCGTCGTCATTCCAGCCACCGACGAGCCGGCGACGCTGCCGCTTTGCCTGGCCGCCCTGGCGCGCTCGCCGGAGCCGCACGTCGTCGAGGTCGTGACCCATCCGGCGCGCAGCGGCCCGGCCGCGGCGCGCAACGCGGGGGTCGCGCGCGGCGGCGGCGAGATCGTGGTGTTCGTGGACGCCGACGTCGAGGTGCACCCCGACGCGCTGACCCGCCTGCGCGAGCGCCTCGACGCCGACCCCGGCCTCGACGCCGTCTTCGGCGCCTACGACGCGCGGCCCGCCGCGCCGCAGCTCGTCTCGCGCTTTCGCAACCTCCTGCACCATCACGTGCACGCGAGCTCGCCCGGCGCGGCGTCGACGTTCTGGGCCGGCCTCGGCGCGATCCGCCGCGACGCGTTCGACGCCGCCGGCGGTTTCGACGAGCGGCGCTTCGCGCGCCCGTCGATCGAGGACGTCGAGCTCGGCATGCGCCTGTGCGCCGCCGGCTGCCGGATCGCGCTGGACCCGGCCGTGCGCGGCACGCACCTCAAGCGCTGGACGCTGCGCTCGATGGTCCGCACGGACTTCGCCGCCCGCGGCGTGCCGTGGGTGGCGCTGGCGCTCGAGCGCGGCGGCGCGGGGACGTCGCTCAACCTCTCGTGGCGCCACCGGCTCGCCATGGGCGCGGCCCTGCTGACCGTTGGCGCGCTCGCGCTACGTCGCCCGGGAATCGCTGCCGCCGCTCTAAGCGCCATGATTGCGCCGAACATGCGCTTCTACGTCCTGCTCGGCCGGCGTGGCGGGCTGCGGCTCGCGCTCGCCGGCGTGCCCCTGCACCTCCTGCACCACCTCACCGCCGCAGTATCGGTTCCGGCCGGCGTCGCGCTGTGGGCGCGCGAGGGCAGGCCATGAGCGCGCTGCGCCTGGGCCTCGTGGGTTGCGGCCGGCTCGCCGAGCGCGGCTATGCGCCGGCGGTGGGGCGCGCGGACGGGATGGAGATCGTCGCGGTCGCCGACATCAGCCGCTCGCGGCGCAGCCTCCTGGCCTCCAAGCTCGGGGCGTCGGCACACCCGCGCACGAGCGAGCTGCTGGCGGCCGGGCCGCTGGACGGCCTGATCGTCTGCACGACCCCCGAGCATCACGAGGACGTCGCGGCGCAGGCCGCCGCGGCGGGGATCGTGGCGCTCGTCGAGAAGCCGCCGGCGCCGGACGCCGCCGGCGCGCTGCGGCTCGCGCACCTGCACCCCGCGCCGTACTGCGGCTTCAACCGCCGCTTCGACCAGGGCGCCCAGCTCGGCGGCAAGGTGCCGGCGGCCGGCGACCTCGAGCTGCACCTCGTCCTGCACTACCGGCGCGCGTCTTGGCGCCCGCTGCAGCGCGGCGAGGACGCGCTGCTGGATCTCGGGCCGCACCTCATCGACCTCGCGCTCATGCTCACCGGAGCGGTGCCGCTCGCGGTGCGCGCGCACGCCACGCGCGAGCGCGCCGGGATGGCTCTGGCGACCTCGCGCGGGACCGTTCGGATGGAGTGCGCGACGAATCTGCCGTACCGCGAGCTTGTCGAGATCCGCGACGGCGACGGTCGCCGGGTCGCGCGGGCCAGCCGCGGCGGGCGTGTCCGCGGGGTCGCGGGTCGCGTCGCGCCCGGGGTGCACCCGCTCGTCGGCTCGCTCACGGCTCAGCTTCTCGCCTACGGCTGCGCGCTGCGCGGCGAGGACTCGGGCCTGCTCGCCACGGCGGTCGAGGGCGCGGCGGTCATGTGCGTGCTCGACGCAGCGCGTCGCTCGGATGCCGTCGGCGGGGACACGACCCCCGTCGAGGGCGAGCGCCGGCAGGCCGCCCGCAGTTGATCTGCGTCCTGCAGTTCGACGCCGCGAGCGTCGCGGTGGTCGATCGCATGCTCGGCGAGGGTCGGCTGCCGGCGCTCGCGGGGCTCATCTCGCGCGGCCGCCGGATGGAGCTGGCGACGCCCGCCGATCACTTCGCCGCGGGCGCGTTTCACACGCTCTACAGCGGCGTCGAGCTCGGCGACCATGGGCTCTTCTATCCGTTTCAGTGGCAGGCGGGATCGCAGCGCGCGCGCTACATGACGGCGTTCCCGGCGCCGCCCGCGATCTGGGAGCGGCTCGCGCGCGCCGGCCAGCGCACGCTCGCGATCGACCCGTACGAGAGCCGCCCGCCGCGCGACTGGCGCGGGACGTACGTGTGCGGCTGGCAGTTCGCCGACCGGGTCGTGCTGCCGCGCTGGTCGCTGCCGAAGGGGATGGCGCGCGAGCTGGCCGGGCGGCATGGGCGCGGCCCGCACGCGACGGAGATCTTCGGCCGGCCGACGGTGCGCGAGCTGCTCGCATTGCGATCGAAGCTCATCGCGGCACCGGGGCGCGTGGCCGACGCGGCGGTCGACCTGCTCGGCCGCGAGCGCTACGACCTCGCGTGGCTAACGTTCAGCGCGGCGCATCTGGCGGGGCACCAGTTCTGGGATCTGTCGCAGCTGGCTTCGGAGCCCGAGGGCCGGGAGCGCGAGCTGCTGTCGAGCGCTCTGGGAGACGTGTACGAGGCGGTCGACGCGGCGTTCGCCCGTGCTTTGGCTGCGCTGCCGGGCGACTGCGAGGTGATCGTGACGTCGGCGGTCGGGATGGACGTCAACACCTCGCGCGCGGACCTGCTGCCGGGGATGCTCGACGCGGTGCTGTCCGGCGGCCCGCTGCCGGAGGGCGACGGGGCGGCGGGCGCGATCTGGCGGCTGCGCGCGGCGATGCCACCGCGGGCGCGGGGCGCGGTCGCACGCGCCTTGCCCGATCGAGCCGCGCTCGAGCTGACCGCGCGGCTGGAGCTGCGCGGCGTCGACTGGTCTCAGACGAAGGCGTTCGCCCACCCGGCGGACAACCAGGGCTACGTGCGGCTGAACCTCCGCGGCCGCGAGCGCGACGGCATCGTCGACGAGGCCGAGGCCGCCGAGCTGCTCGAGCGCATCGCCGCGGGGTTGCGGACGTTCCGCGATCCCGACGGCTCGCCCTCGGTCGCGGCCGTCGATCGCGTGGCGGAGCACCATCCCGGCAAGCGGTTGGCGCAGCTCCCCGACCTCGTCGTGAGCTGGAGCGAGCGCCCCGCGACCACGCTCGGCGGCGTCACGTCGCCGGCGTTCGGGGACGTCATGCGCAGCGGCGCGGGCAGCGGCCGCTCGGGCAACCACACCCCCGGCGACGCCTGGACGGTCGTCGCCCCGGGCGCGTCGGCCTCGCGCTCCGGCTCCGGCCCGCCCCGCCTGGCGGACGTAGCCAGCACGATCGCCGCGGTCTGCGGCGTCGACAGCAAGGGCCTCTCGGGCGAACCCCTGCTCGAGTCGCCAGGCGCCTAACCCCGCGCCGCGCCGCGTCCGCGTCGCGCCGCGTCCGCGTCCGCGCCGCGCCGCCTCCGGCCCGCGCCGCGCCGCCTCCGGCCCGCGCCGCGCCGCCTCCGGCCCGCGCCGCGCCGCCTCCGGCCCGCGCCGCGCCGCCTCCGGCCCGCGCCGCGCCGCCTCCGGCCCGCGCCGCGCCGCCTCCGGCCCGCGCCGCGCCGCCTCCGGCCCGCGCCGCGCCGCCTCCGGCCCGCGCCGCGCGCCTCTGCCCGCGTCGCGCGCCTCCGCCCCGCGTCGCGCCGCCTTCGCGCCCGCCACTGCCCTCGCTCCCGCGCCGCCGGCCTTCGCGCCGCCCGCCTCGCCTGCGCGACCGCCGCGCCTCCGCGCCGCCCGCCTCACCCTTCGCGCCTGCCCGCCTCGCGTTCGCGCCGCCCGCCTCGCCCTCGCGCCGCTTCGCTCCTTGGCCCCACCGCCTCCTGCGCGGCCCCCGCCGCCCCCGCGACCTGCGCCAGCGCGACGAGCGCGGCGATCGCGGGGCCTTGGTGTGCGGCTTCGCGCGCGAGGCGCGTGTAGAACCTCCGGCCCGACAGCGACCGCGCCTCGCCCGAAGCTCGGAACCGCACCGCCCCGCGCCCGTAGCGCGACTGCTGGCGCACGAGCCCGACGACCCCCATGCGCGGCCGGTGCTCGACCGCCGCCCCCGGCACGAAGCGCAGCGCGACCCCGCTTTCCCGCAAGCGCATGCACCAGTCTCGGTCCTCGCCGGCGGCGAGCGGGAACGACTCGTCGAACGGCAGCCCGCGCAAGACCCCGGCGTCGCAGGCGAGGTTGCATGTCGGCGCGAAGCCGAGCTCCCCGTCCTGAAGCGACGCGACCTGCAGCGTGTGCGTGATGAGCTGCGACGCCGAGGCCGCCCGGCCCGCCACGGGATCGGCCACCGTCGGCCCGGCCGCGGCGCCGCCTTCGCAGCACGCCGCCGCCAGCCGCTCCGCCCACCACGGCGCAGGCATGCAGTCGTCGTCCGTGAAGCACACGACCGCGCCGCGAGCCGCCCGGGCGCCGAGGTTGCGCGCCGCCGCCGGCCCACGTCCCTCGCCGTCGAGGATCCGCGCGGGCGGGGCATCGTCGCACTCGCCCAGCGTGCGCGCGACGACCAAGCGCACGTCGTCCGCGCGCACGGATCGGTCGTCCACCACGACGATCTCGAGCGACCGCGCCGTCTGCCAAGCGAGCGCCGTCAAGCACCGCTCGAGGGCCGCCGGCCGATCGCGCGTCGCGACAACCACGGACACCGCAGGCGTCGTCACGAGCTCACGCCGCCGCACCCGCTCCGCCGCGCGCCCGGCCGAGCCCCGCCGCACCCGCTCAGCCGCGCCGCCGGCCGAGCCTCGCCGCATCCGCTTCGCCGCGGACCTGGCCGAGCCCCGCCGCACCCGCTCAGCCGCGCCGCCGGCCGAGCCTCGCCGCATCCGCTTCGCCGCGGACCTGGCCGAGCCCCGCCGCACCCGCTCAGCCGCGCCGCCGGCCGAGCCTCGCCGCACCCGCTCCGCGCCCCGGGTCTGGCCCCATGAGGCCGCCGCTCGGCCGGCCCGGGCTCCGCGCGCGCGGAGGAGGATCTCATCGCAATCGCGCCTGCCGCGGCGACCAGCGCAACGCGGCGAACGTGGCTACCACGGTCGCTCCGACGCCCGCGAGCATGGCCGCGGCGGCGGCGCTCGCACCGCCGCCCGGCAGTGTGACCGCGGCGACGGCCACGAACGTCGCCGCCCCCGCACCGGCGCCCGCGAGCATCGCCTCGGGCCGTGCCCGCAGCGCGGCCAGCTGCGTCGCCAGCGCCCAGAGGGGCGCCAGGGCGGCGGCCGCCAGGGCGATCCGCAGCGCGGGCGCCGCGCCGCGGAACTCCTGGCCGAGCCCGGCCACGAGCAGCGGCTCGGCAGCGAGCGCCAGCAGCGCGCAGCCAGGCACGACAACGACGCCGGCCAGCGAAGCCACCCGCCGCAACGAAGCCTCCGCCAGCGCCGAATCCGCAGCGAATGCGCGCGCCGCGCCGGGCAGCGCGACGAGCATCGTCTGCATGACCGCGTACGTGATCGCGAGCGCCGCTCCCGCGGCGATGGCGGCATGGCCCGTCGCGGCGGCTCCGACGCCGAGCAGCGCACAGGCAGGCGCGGCGCCTCGATGCACGACCTGCGTGAGCGCACCGCCGCCAGCCTGCAGGCGCGCGAAGCGCAGCACCCCCGCGGGCAGCTCATCGCCGCCGGACGCTGCCCCGCGAACGACCTTCCCGACGGCCGCCGCGCCCAGCCCGAACGCCGCTACCGCGCCGAGCGCGATCGCGGCGATGGCGCCGTCGAGCCCCGCCAGCGGGTACAGCACGACCGCCCCAACGACGATGACCCCGTTCTCCAGCGGATACCGCAAGCTCCAAGCAGCCATCCGCTCGAGGCCAAGCGCGAGCTGCGAGAGCAGCGTCGCGGCCGTACCGAACACGGCAGCGACAAGCACGAGCACGATCTGAACCACGCTGACGCGCCCCGGCGCGACCACGACGCCAACCAGCGCCGCGACCGACAGCACGGCGACGAGCGCGCCCCGAGCGACGCCCATCCGTCGTGCCAGTGCGCGCGTCACGTCGCGTCGCTGCGCGCCCGCCAGCGGGCCGAGCGTGCGCGCGAACAGCGCCGGCCCACCGATCCCGGTCGCCGTGGAGATCCCGGTCGCGACCGCCAGCGCGACCGCGAAGCCGCCGTAGTCGGCAGCCCCGAGCGCGCGCGGCACGAGCAGCACGAGCCCGGCGAGCGTCAGCGCCTCGAGCGCCTTGGCGCCCGCGCTGCCGGCAAGCGCGCGACGCGGCAGCGCAACGCGCACGCCCAGCACGTTCTCCCCGCCGTCCGAGCGCATGGGCGCGAGCATACGTCCGCCGCCCACTCGTCCGCGCTCTCCTCGCCCGGCCCCACCGATGAGTTCCGGCTACGTCGCGGGTCTGAGTACCAACAGCACCGGCAACGCCCAGGAGGGCATCCCGTCCCATGAACCACGCTCCGACAACGGTCGCGTTTCGCGCCACCGTCCAGCTCGGCGGCAAGACCGCCACCGGCCGTCGAGGTCCCCGACGACGTCGTGGCCGCGCTCGGCACGAGCCGCCGCCCGCCCGTCCGCGCGACGATCACCCGCTACACCTACCGCTCGAGCGTCGCGTCGATGCGCGGCCGGTTCATGCTCCCCGTCAGCGCGGCCGTCCGCGAAGCCGCGGGGGTCGCCGCCGGCGACGAGGTCGACGTGGAGCTCGAGCTCGACACCGAGCCGCGCGTGGTCGAGGTCCCGGCTGACCTCGCCGCGGCGCTCGCCGGCGACGACGAGGCCTCTCGCACGTTCGGGCGCCTCGCCTACAGCCACAAGCTGCGCCACGTGCTCGCGATCGAGGGCGCCAAGACTGACGAGACGCGCCAGCGGCGCATCGCCAAGGCCATCGAGATGCTGCGCGCGGGGCGCGCCTGATCCACGCCTCGGAGGGCGTGCCGACGCCATGAGAGCTCGCCTTCCGCACAACCTCGCCACCCGCGTGACGCTGCCACCGCAACCCGAGCCGAGCACGGGCATCCTCGTCATCGAGGGCCCCGTGTCAGTCGCCGACGTTCCGAGGCTGTGCGAGCGCCTGCGCGCGCTGCTGGCGCACTCGGACGTAAAGGTCGTCGTCTGCGACGTCGGCACCCTCGCCGCGGACGCCGTCACGATCGAAGCCCTGGCCCGCCTGCAGCTCACGGCCCGGCGGCACGGCCGCCGGATCAAGCTGAAGCGCACCTCATGCGACCTCGACCGGCTGCTGGAGTTCGCGGGTCTCGACGAAGTGCTGCCGAGCGACCCGCCAGCCGACCAGCGCAGCGCCAGCGCGCGCTAGATCTGCCGCTGACAATCACAGCGGCAGCCCCTCCCCGGACGCCTGGATCGAGAACATTCCCCTCGCAAGCCTCGCCTCGATCGCGTCACCTCGGCCCGGGTGGGGGCTGAAGGGCGCCGCTCCGCGCGCCCGCTGCACGTTTACGGCAATCAGCGTCGGTCGACGGGCGAGTGGCCCGCGCCCGAGAACGCTGATCGACCCGTGATGGCCCGCAAAGAGGTCCCGCAGGGAACGGGCGCCGCGTGACAGCGAGCGCTCCCGGTCATCAGCGCCTGACGCCGTGGCAGCGATAGCGAGCTGATCGCCCCGTCAGCGATAGTCGGTGGGCGAGCGGCGCCCTGGCGCCGTCGTGCGCGCGGCGACGGACCCTGCGCGCTAGCGGACGAGCGAGCCGCCAGGTTCGCCGGACACCGCGGCGCCTGAGCACGCCGTGCGCAGGGCACCGACGACCTCCTCGCGGCTGACGAGGCCATCGCCGTCGGCGTCAAGGAGGGCGAAGCCCTGGCGGGCGACCTCCTCCGCGGAGGGATCGACGCTCACCATCGTCCGCGTGTACTCCTCGACATCGATCATGCCGTCGCCGTTCGCGTCGGCCGCATCGAAGCAGGCACGCGTGATGACGAGCATCGCGCGCTCGAGGTAGTCAGGGTCCGCCAGCATCCCGCGATCCATTGTCGCGAGGAACTCGTCAAGGTCGACTGCGCCGTCGTGGTCGGCGTCGGCGACGCGAACGACCTCATCCCACGCCTGTCCGTACGCCGCATGGAGGTCGCGTTGCGCCGCCGAATCCTCGTCCAGCGCAAGCCCCGCGCAGACCTGGCCGGCCCGCGCGATCGCGTCGGCCCGGGTGATCAAGCCGTCACCGGTGGCGTCGAGCGCGCCGAAGAGCACGCTCAGGGTCTTGCGCTGGTCATCGCTAAGCATCGTGGAGACTCCAGTTTCGGAGCGTCGCGGTTTGTGGAGGTCGATTGATCCTAAGGTCTATTGGCGTTGCCCCACGCGGACTTTGTGGTCGTAGCCCCGAGGAGGGCTCGGATCCGCGAGACGATGATGCGAGTAGCGCCCGCATGAGCGAGCGTCGCTGAGGCCGCCTGTCTCTGCGACCGAGGCTGGCGCTTGGCGCGGGAGAAGGCTCAGCGCGCGACAGGCGATCCCGTGGCGATACGTCGCGTCGTTCGCGCTCCGGCGCCGTTGACAGTGACATCTGATCCGTTTCGGTGTCACGATCGTCCTGCGCGGCCTGACCGCAGTCGCGTTGTTGATGTTTGCCGGCGCGCGGGTGGCGCATGCGCAAGAGGCCGTGTCGACGGGTCCGCAGTCTCGCAGCGCGCCGCCCTTGTTGTACGGGGGTGTGGTTCAAAACGTGACGCATATTCACGTCTTGAACCACACCCGGACGGCCCGACGCGTCCCGCATCGCAAGTGTTCCTTCTCGACACCAGGCCAGCCGGTTGGCCGAGCACGTGGGTTCGTGGACCTGGTTGGCGATGCGCTCGGCTCGTGCCAAGGTGTGCGCGGTGAGGTCTGCGCATTAGCGGTGGTTTCTACGCGGTCAATCCTGCGGGACGCAGCGCGTCCGGGGCGCGACCAGAATGCTCGAACATGATGTGTAGGCCATCGCATGGCGCCGAAGCCTGCGGCCATCCGAGCGGTTCGTTCGCAAACGCGCGCATTTCCAGCGTTTCCTTCCATGGAGCCAGCCGGTCTCGAACCGGCGACCTCCTGCTTGCAAAGCAGGCGCTCTCCCAACTGAGCTATGGCCCCTCGATCGCGGATTGTAGACGCGCGCTCGCCGCGGCTACACGGTGCTGAGCAGCTCGCCGGCCACGCGGTCTGTGGCGTCGCCGACGCCGCCAAGCAGGCGCCGCGAGAGCTGGGCGCGTCGGAAGAACAGCGGTGCGTCGTGTTCCCAGGTCGCGCCCGTGCCGCCGTGCACGGAGATCATCGCGCGGCTCGCATAGTCCAGCGCGTGGCCCGCGGCCGACCTGGCGGCGCTCGCCGCCAGCGGGAACTCGTCGCGGCCGTCTTCGTAGGCCCAGCCCGCGTAGACGAGCAGTGAGTAGGCGTTCTCGCGCAGGCGCATGATCTCGACCAGCGAGTGCTTGACCGCTTGGTAGGAGCCGATCGCCCGCCCGAACGTGAAGCGCTCCTTCGCGTACGCGACGCTCGTCGCCAGCGCGGTCTCGACGCCACCCAGCGACTCCGCGGCGAGCAGCGCCTGGCTCACGTACCAGGCGCGGGCGAGGTCGTCCGCGCCGACACCGTCGAGCACCGTCGCCTCGGCACCGTCGAAAACGACGTGCCCGAGCGACCGCGTCGCGTCGTAGCGCATCACGGTCTCGACGGAGACGCCGGCACCACCGCCGTCGACCACGACAGCCACCGGCGCATCGGCCTCCGCGCGCACGGCCGCGACGACGAACACGCCCGCGCCGGGCGCATCGACCACCCAGCACGCCTCGCCGCGCAGCAAGCCGTCCGCGCCGAGGACCGGGGCGCCGGCACGCCGCGGGCCCGACAGCGACTCGACCGTCCAGCCGCCGGCGACGTCTCCCGGCGGCCGCGCGCCGACGAAGCACGCGCGCAGCGTGCCCTCCGCGACCTCCTCGACCCGCGCGTAATCGCCGGCATCGAGCAGCTCGGACGCCGGCAGGTGGCCGATGAGCGCCACGCCCGCGAGCACGCGACCCGCCTCGCTCATGACGAGCATCGCATCGAACGCGCTGAGCCCGGCGCCGCCGTGCTCCTCGCTCACGAGCAGCCCCGACCAGCCGGCCTCGCAGCAGGTCGGCCACAGGTCCGGCAGCGCCGCATGGTCCTCCAGGGCCGAGCGAGCGGACGCGATCGTCGGCTCGCGCGACAGCGCGTCGCGGGCGGCATCGCGCAGGAACGTCTGCTCGTCGGTCAGCTCGAGGTTCATGACGTCACCGCCGCGCGTTCCTTCGCGCGCAGCTCGGAGAACGGGATGCCCTTGTCCAGGCGCGGCTCGGGCGGCAGCCCCAGCACGCGCTCGCCGACGGTGTTGCGCAGGATCTCCTCCGTCCCGCCCGCGGACTTCAGCCCCGGCAAGAACGACGTCATCAGCGCCCACTCGCTGTCCTCCGACAACGCGTCCGGCCCGAGCACGTCGACGATGAGATCGCCCGCGTCGATCGCCGCGCGCACGGTGGTGATCTTCGCGAGGCCCGACTCCGGCCCCGGGATCTGCCCCTTCTCCAGCGCGCTGAGCGTCCGGTAGCCGGTGAACTTCACCGCGAGCAGCTCGACCGCCAGCTCGCCGAGCCGCCGGCGCACCTCCGGCTCGCGCCGCGCGTCGGGGTCGCTCGCGATCGCCCGCGCGAAGCGATCGGCGCGGTAGCCCATCGCCTCCGACCCGAGCCCGATCGTGACGCGCTCGAACATGAGCGTCGTCAAGGCCGTGCCCCAGCCGCCGCCGACGGGGCCGATCGCCGCGTCGGCATCGAGCGCCACGTCGTCGAAGAACACCTCGTTGAACTCCGGATCGCCGGAGATCTGCCGCAGCGGCCGGATCGTCACGCCGGGCGCGTCCATCGGCACGAGGAACATCGTCAGGCCCTTGTGCTTCGGCACGTCCGGATCGGTGCGCGCCAGCAGCATCCCGAACGACGCGAAGTGCGCGTTCGTCGTCCACACCTTCTGGCCGGACAGCCGCCACGTCCCGTCCTCGGCGCGCGTCGCGCGCGACTGGATCGCCGCGAGATCCGACCCCGCCGCCGGCTCGGAGAAGAGCTGACACCAGATCTCGTCGCCGTGCAGCATCGGCCCGAGGTAGCGCTGCTTCTGCTCGTCGGTGCCGTGGGCGATGATCGTCGGGCCGAGCATGCCGACGCCGATCGCGTCGAGGATCCCGGGCACGCCCGCCTGCGCGAGCTCCTGGTTGACGATCACCTGCTCGACCGGCCCCAAGCCCTGCCCGCCCGTCTCGACCGGCCACGTCACGCCGGCGAGCCCCGCCTTCGCCAGCCGGCCCTGCCACGCGCTCAGCGCGGCGATCGAGGCCTCGTCGTCCTTGCCCGTCACGACGGGCGCTTCGGACGCATGCTCCTCGAGCCATCCGCGGACCTTCTCGCGGTACCGCGCCTGGTCGGGGGTGTCGTTCAAATCCACCGTCGCGCTCCTTTGGCTGACTGGCCAGTCGGGATCGGAGACGATACAGGCGTGCGCCCCTCTCCGTTCGCCTTCGCGCAGGGCGCCGCGACCGCCGTCGTGCTCGCCCGCCTCGCCCGCGGGCGCTCGCGCCGCGCCCCCCTGCGAGCGGGAGGATCGCCGCCGCCGCAAGCGACGATCAGCGTCGTCATCCCCGCCCGCGACGAGGCGCTGCGCATCGGCCCGTGCCTGACGACCCTGAGCACCGACCCCGACGTCGGCGAGCTCATCGTCGTCGACGACCGCTCGACAGACGCGACAGCCGCGGTGGCCCGCGCGGCCGGTGCTCGCGTGATCGCCGGCGACGAGCTGCCCGGCGGCTGGACCGGCAAGGTGTGGGCGCTGCACCAGGGCCTCGCGGCCGCGTCGGGCGACGTCGTCGTCTTCCTCGACGCCGACACCCGCCCGCGGCCGGGGCTCGTGCGCGAGATCGTCGCGCGGCTCGACGATGTCGACTTCGTGACCGCTGCCCCGCGCTTCGAATGCGACAGCCCGGGCGAGCGCCTGCTGCACCCGTCGATGGCCGCGACGATCCCCTACCGCACCGGCCCGGGCGACGCGCTCGGCTGGCAGCCGAAGCCCGGTCGCGCGATGGCCAACGGCCAGTGCATGGCGATCCGCCGCGACGCGCTGCTCGCAGCCGGCGGCTGGGCGCGTATCCGCGAGCACATGACCGAGGACGTCGCGATCGCGCGGGCCTTGCGCCGCGACGGCCTGACGATCGCGTTCGTCGACGCCTGCGACCTGCTCGAGGTCCGCATGTACGAGTCCGCGCGCGAGACGTGGGTCGGCTGGAGCCGCTCGCTCATGGCACCGGACGTCAACTCGAGGTCGCGCCGAGCCGAGGATCTCGCTGTCCTGTGGCTCACGCTCGCCCTGCCGCTGCCGCGCCTGCTCGCTCGCCGCGCCACGAAGCTCGACGCGCTGCTGCTCGCGATCCGCCTCGCGATGCACGCCGCGCTCGCGCGCTCCTACCGCCCGCGAGGCATCGCGTTCTGGCTCGCCCCGCTCGCCGACGTGCCCGTGATGGCGCGTCTCACGTGGTCGGCGATCCGCCCGGATCGGTCATGGCGCGGCCGGACCTACCCGCGAGGAGGAAGCGGACGGCGATGAGGCACATGAGCCCGCCGGTCGCCGCGACGTGCTCGACCGGCGAGGTCGCGAGCTGCAGCGCCGGAAACGCGAACACCCCGACGCGCGCGCCGAGCGCGAAGCCACCTCGGGTGAGCGACAGGAAGGCGAGCAGGGCCAGGGCGATCGCCCCCGCGAGCGGTGCCAGCGCGATCGCGCCGCCGACGAAGGTCATGACGGACTTGCCGCCGCGAAACCTGGCGAACACCGGGAACGCGTGGCCGAGCATCGCCGCCGCGACCGCGGCGTACCCGATCCAGATGCCGCCGAGCGCGAGGCCTGCGAGGGCGGCCAGCGAGCCCTTCAGCGCGTCGCCGACGAATGCCGGCCATGCGCGGCCCCAGCCGAGTTGCTCGAGCGCGTTCCAGGCGCCCGGGTTGCCGTCGCTCGTGCGATAGAGGTCGACGCCGTGGCGGCGCGCGACGAGCAACGAGACCGGAACCGAGCCGAGCACGTAGCCCACAATGCAGGCCACCACGTAGTCCATGCCCCCGCTCGCCTCCTTTCACCTCATCCGCTATCCGCGCTCCAACGCGCCGGAGGGATTGTCGCGGATGGGCCTCGACCGCCCGCAGCTGCGGCGCACGCCCGGGCTGCGGTTCTGGCGGCTGCTCGGCACCGGCCGCGGCGCGACGATGACCATGAGCGCCGACCTGCGTCGCTGGGCGCTGTTCGCGGTCTGGGACGAAGAGCCGGCGCTCGACGAGTTCCTCGCGACGAGCCCGATCGCCGCGCGCTGGGACGCTCTCGCGCGCGAGCAGTGGCACGTGCGCCTCGAGTGCCTGCGCTCGAAGGGCTCATGGGGAGGAAGCGATCCGCTCGCCGGCGCCGTGGCGGCAGCCGCCGTCGCGGGCCGCGCTGCGGAGGTCGCGAGGGGCGGCGCGGCGGAGGTCTCGGGCGGCGGCGCGGCGGAGGTCGCGGGGGACGAGCCCGTCGCGATCCTGACGCGCGCGGCGATCCGGCCCGCGCGGCTCGTGCGCTTCTACCGCGCGATCGAGCCGCCCGCCGCGCGGCTCGGCGAGAGCCCCGGCCTGCTGGCGTCGCTCGGCATCGGCGAGTGGCCGCTTGCCCGCCAGGCCACGTTCTCGCTCTGGCGCTCGCTCGCCGACGCGCGCGAGTACGCCTACGCGTCGAGCCAGCACATGGAGGTCGTGCGCCGCACGCGCGCGGAGGACTGGTACTCCGAGGAGCTCTTCGCCCGCTTCCGCCCCTACGCCTCGGCGGGGACCTGGAACGGCGCCGACCCGCTCGACTCGTCGCGCCTGGCGCGTTGAGCCCGGATATGGGGGTCAACGCGCCAGAGGCCCGGCGCGGGGGCTCAGCTCGTCGCCGCCAGCAGCCGGTCCAGCGGGGCCCAGAACGTGCGGCGGGCCGTGGCGTCGGAGCGCTGCGGCGCGACGTGGTCGTCGACGCGCGGGTCGCGGACGATCCGCAGCGTCGCCCGCGCGCGCCGCGCGGTGCGCACGATCGTCCGCGCCACCCGCGACCCGACGACCCGGTCGTCCGCTCCCGCGAGCGCGAGCACGCGCGTGCCCGCGGCGATGCGCCGCGCGTTCACCGCCGGGATCCGCAGCGGGATCCCGCGCAGCCCCCGCCCGGGGTAGACGCTAAACACCGCCGCCGGGGCCGGCAACCCCGCGGCGCCCGCAGAGGCGGCGTAGTCCGCGGCCAGCGCGCCGCCCGCGGAGTGTCCCGCCACGACCAGCCGCCCGGGCGCGACCGCCACCTGCTCGAACGCGAGCCGCAGCGCCACCAGCGCGTTCGGCAGCGGCGAGACCGTGTCGAGGAACGGCGCCTCCTGGTAGGTGGGATAGATGACCGTCGCGCCGCCGCGGACGAGGTGCGCGATCCACGGCCCGTAGAGCTCCGGGTCGACGGCGATCCAGCCGTGCAGGAAGACGACCACCGGCGCGTCCGGGCGGAGGTCGAGAGGGCGGAAGATCGCCGCGCCGCGCGGGCCGCTGCCGACGTCGAGCCGCTCGGCGCCCGCGACGAAGGAAGGCGCCGTGCGCGGCGCGCCCGCGGCCGGCGCGCGCGAAGCGGCCGTGCCGGCGTCGCCCGCCGCCGGCGCGCGCGAAGCGGTCGTACCGGCAGCGCCCGCGGGAGAGCGCGGAGGTGCGGTGCCGGCGGGACCCGCGGGTGAGCGCGGAGGTGCGGTGCCGGCGGGACCCGCGGGCGAGCGCGGAGGTGCGGTGCGGGCGTCGCCCGCGGCCGGCGCGCGCGAAGGCGCGCCCTCGTCCTTGCCGCCGCCGAGCGCCGCCGACACCAGCACCCCGAGCACGATCAGCAGCGGCACCGCGCAGACGAGCAGCAGCGCCCGCGTGCGGTTCACGCCGGCCCGATCAAGCCGGCGACGGTGCCGCCTCCGAGCGCCACGAGCGGCAGCCCGCCGCCGGGATGCGCCGTGCCGCCGACGCGGTACAAGCCGCGCACGCCGCGCACGACCGGGCCAGGGCGCCCGATCGTCCCGAGCCGCCCGTGCGGCGCAGCGCCGTAGATCGCCCCGCCGACGGCCCCCGTCAACCGCTCGAGATCAGCAGGCGTGCGCCGCCCCGACACCACGATCCGCGACCGCACCCCAAGCCGGTCGATGAGCTCCTGCTCGTACGCATCGAAGCACGACTCCGAAGGAGCAGCGCGCGCCGGCGCGTTCACGAGCACGAACCAGTTCTCCGCACCCGGCGGCGCCTCCGACGCGTCGGTCGCGCAGGACGCGCTGACGTACAGCGTCGGATCGCGCACGAGCCGCCGCGCCACGAAGACGTCGTCGAACTCCGCGTCGTAGTCCGCGGGGAACGTGATCGAGTGGTGCACGAGGTCGTCGGTCGTCCCGCTCAAGCCGAGCATCAACGCGAACCCTGACAGCGACCGCTCGCGCGCGGGCTGCACGGGCCGGCCGAGCAGCCGGTCGAGCACGAGCGCGTCCCCGCCCCACACGACCGCGTCCGCGGCAAGGTGCCCCTCAGGCGTGCTCACACCCACGACCCGCCGCCCCTCCAGCAGCAGCGCGTCGACGCGCGTTTCGAGCCGCAGCAGACCGCCGAGCGCCACCAACCGCCGCGCGAGCGCCTCCACGAGCCGGTAGATCCCGCCGCGCACGTGCCACGCGCCGAACGCGTGCTCGACCCACCCCGCCACCGCCAGCGCCGCGGGCGCCCGCCGCGGATCTGCCCCCGCGTACGTCGCGAAGCGCTCGATGATCATCTGCAGCCGTGGGTCGCGGGCATGGGCCGAAGCGAGCGTGCGAAGCGTGTGCCACGGCCGCACGCGCAGGAAGTCGCGCGGGTCCGGCGGCGGCGAACCGGGTGAGGGGCGCCGCGGAGGCCACGGCGGCGGGCCCGTCAAGAACGGCACCGACGCGCGCCACATCGCCGCGCACGTCCGCATGAAGCGCGCCCAGTCCGCGCCCGATCCCGGCGACCACGCCTCCAGCGCGGCAACGGACACCGGCAGGTCCGCGCTCAGGCACACGGAGCTGCCGTCGGCGAACCGATAGCGCGTCACGGGCTCGACGCGCGCGAGCTCGACGTCCAGCGGCGACCCCGTCCGCGAGAAGAGCTCCGAGAAGACCCGGGGCATCGTCAGCAGCGACGGCCCGGTGTCGAACGCAAACCCCGACGACTCCCAGCGCCCGGCCTTGCCGCCGGCCGCCGCCCCCTGTTCGAGCACCGTGACGTCATGACCGGCGAACGCAAGCCGGATCGCCGCGGCCAGCCCGCCGACGCCCGCCCCGACGACGACGACCCTCACGGCGCGCGGCGCGAACGGGCCAGCAGCGCCGGGACGGCGAACGCGCCCATCGCCAGCCCGCCCGCCGCAGCGACCCGCGGCCGGCGCCAGATGAAGCAGTTCGCGACGAGCTCGCCGACCCACGTCCACGTATACAAGAGCAGCGCGCCGTCGCCGTCGTGCAGCGGATCGTCGTCGCCGTCGAGCACCGCCCACACGCCGAACACGCCGGCGCCGGTCACCAGCCAGCCGAGGAAGTTCGACGCCGGGATGCCCTCGTAGCGCCCGCCGCCGGGCCACGACCAGTAGCCCTCGCGCGCCATCCGCGGGTCGAGGAAGACGTCCCAGGCGGTGAGCGCGCCGGCCGCGGCGACGGCGCGAGCAGCGCGCCGCCGGGTGAGCAGGCCCGCGACCACCCACGCCGGCCGGGCCATCATCGCCCACGCCGCCGTGGCCGCGACCGGCACGTCGCCGACCTTGCGGCCGAGCAGCGACGAGTACGTGTAGTGCCCGAACGGCTTGCCGGTGGCGACGCCGACCAGCTCGGTCGCGAACCCCACCGCCGCTGCGCTCCCGACCAGGGCCCCGCCGCGCGCGGCCCCGCGCGCGGCCACGGCATCGGCGGCCGAAGCCCCGAGCAGCAGGCCCACGATCGCCTTGGTCCCCGCCGGCGTGCGCAGGCGCTCCACCTTGCCGTAGGCCATCTGCGCGACGACGAGGGCGCCGAACAGCGCGCGGAACACGGAGTTCGACGCCTTCACGCGGGCCGCCCGGAGATCGGCGTGCGCGCGGCCACGAGCAGCTTGCGCCGCCGCGACACGATCGCCCGGCCCGCCTGCGCGTGGTAGCCCTCGCGCTCGATCTGGCGCAGGATCTCGCGGTACATCCCGCCCGCGGCGGCGATCGCCCGGCGGCCGCATGGCAGCAGCCCGACGCCGGCCATCCCCTCGTCGTAGAGCGCGTCGGCGCGGGCGATCTGGTCGAGCAGCAGCTCCTTGCGGTGTGCGGGCCCGGGCAGCACGCCGCCGCACAGCCGGTCGAGCGTCTCGCGGGCGAGGTACACGCGCCCGTTGCCGAGGTCCTCGTCGATGTCGCGCAGGATGTTCGTGCGCTGCATCGCCTGCCCGAGCGCCGCCGCGTGCCGCGGGGCGGCGGGGTCCGTCGCGCCGAGCAGCGCGGCCATGACGACGCCGACGGTCCCGGCGACGCGATGGCAGTAGAGGTCCAGGTCGGCCTCCGTCGCGATCGTGACCGCCTCGAGGTCGTCGCGCATGCCCCGGCAGAAGTCGGCGAGCGGCTCGCGCGGCAGCCGGTGGCGCGCCGCCAGCACCTCGAGCAGCCGCGACTCGCGCGAGCTCGAAGGCTCCCCGGCGCACCACGCCTCCACGGCCGCGATCCGCGAAGAAGCGCTGGGGTCGCCGGTGTCGACGAGGTCGTCGAGCGTGCGAAACACGAGGTACAGGAGGTAGACGTCGTCGCGGATCTCGCGCGGCAGCAGCCGGCAGGCGAGCGCGAAGGTGCGAGCGACGCGCCGCGTCGTCGCGCGCGCCTCCGCCAGGCCGGGATCCTCAGACCGGTGCAGCAGCACGTGGCCGCCTCCCCGTCGCGGGGCGATCGCGCGCGATCAGCCCCGCCGTGACCTCGGCGCCGAGCAGCACGCCGGGGATGCCGGCGCCGGGGTGCGTGCCGCCCCCGACGAGGTACAGCCCGCGCAGCCGGGCGTCGCGGTTGTGCGGGCGCAGCCACGCGGACTGCTGGAGCGTCGGCTCGACCGCGAACGCGTTGCCCCACGCCGCGCCCAGGTCGCGCTCGAAGTCGTCGGGCGTCATGCGGTGCTCGACGACGGTCGCGCTGTCGAGCCCGTCGAGCCCGAACGTCGCTTCGAGGTCCTCGACGAGCGCGTCGCGCAGGCGTTCCGACGCGCGCGACCAGTCGATCCGCTTGCGCCGCTGATTGGGCACCGGCAGCAGCACGCACAGCGAGTCGCCGCCGGGGGCCGCCATCCCCGGCTCCGATCGCGCGGGCGCGTGCACGTACGTGGAGAACGTCGGCGCCACGACGCCCCGGCGGGTGACGTCGCGGATGAAGCGCCGGTAGCCGCGACCGACGAGCAGCGTGTGATGCAGGAGCGAGTCGAACGTCCGGTCCGTCCCGAGGTACAGCAGGAAGCAGGACATCGTTACAGACAGGCGCCGCCGCGGCGCGGGCCGGCCGAGCAGCTCGTGCGTGCGCAGGACGTCGGCGTTGGAGACCACGACGTCCGCCGCGATGCGCTCCCCGCCCTCGAGGACCACGCCGGTCACGCTGCCCTGCCGGTGCTCGACGCGCTCGACCCGCGATCCGCAGCGCACGTCCAGCCCGCGCGCCATCGCCTCGACGATCGCGTAGACCCCGCCGCGGGCGTACCAGACCTCGTCGAGGAACTGGAGGTAGACGAGCGCGCCATAGATAGCTGGTACGCGGAACGGGTCGCCGCCGATGAACAGCGAGTGAAACGAGAACGCCTCGCGCACGCGCGGGTGCTCGAAGTGCTTGCACACCGCGTGCCACAGCGGCAGCGCCGCCCCGAGCTTGAGCATCGACGGCGTGAAGCGCGCGAGGTCGCTCGCGTGCTCGAAGGGACGGCGCCCCGCGCCGAGGATCCCCTGCTCGTAGATCGGCTTCATCGCGGCCATGAAGCCGTCGAACGCGGCGGCGTCGCGGGCGGAGAACTTCGCCAGCTCGCCGCGCATCCGGTCGCGGTCGGAGACGAAGTCCAGGTGCTCCTCGCAGCCGGCCCAGCGGATCCGGTAGAAGGGGTCCAGGCGGTCGAGCTGCACGTGATCGTGCAGATCCAGGCCTGCGGCCGCGAAGGTCTCCTCGAGCACCCACGGCATCGTCACCAGCGACGGCCCGGTGTCCCAGGTGAAGCCCGCGTCGCGCAGCTGGTAGGCGCGCCCGCCGGGTCGCGCGCGCGCCTCGAGCACGGTGACGTCGTGGCCCGCGCCCTGCAGGCGCATCGCCGCGCCGAGCCCGCCGAGCCCAGCCCCGACGACGACGACCCTCATCGAACCACGCCCGCGCCTGGCGGCGTCAGCTGGATCCGTACGCGGTGCGGTGCGGGCCGTCGGGCGCCGCCGTGTCGACGCATCGCAACAGGAACCTGTCGAGCACCGCGTGCATCGCCTGGAGCTCCGCGACCGCCTCGAGCAAGCGCTCTTCGCCCGCGCGCGTGAGCTCGTACGTGCGGCGGTCCGGGCCGCCCGCCGAGGACTGCCAGGCCGAGCGCACGAGCTCGGCCTCCTCGAGCGCGCGCAGCGCCCGGTAGAGGCGACCGGGATCGTCGCGGTTGAAGCCCAGCGGGCGCAGCCGCTCGCGCAGCTCGTAGCCGTGGGCGGGACTCTCGTGGAGCAGCAGAAGCAGACATGGCCGCAGGAAGTTCTTCGGCAGGACGACGCGAGCCAGATCAGTGTCGACGACCATCGGCGAGCAACGGTACTCCTGCGGCGCCGTCGCTGCTATCGCAACATGCGCCCGGATGCGGGGGGATTACGCGCCCGCGCGCGGCGCGGGCACGTGGTCTTGCGCCAACCGGCATGCATTCTTCGCGCGAGAGCGGTATAAATGGCGCCTAAAGAACACGTCTGCCTCCGCACTGGTAACGCACCCCGGGCTTCTGCAATCGACCGCTGGACATTCCGGGGCGCGTTGTACTAGTGTCGGGCCGCAGATCGGCCGGGTCGGGGCAGAGGGAGCCGTATTTCGGACCCGTCCGGGATTTGGGATTTATTTAGGGAGCGAGCAACCGATCGTGCGGGACGCATCGCGTCGCGGGCGGTTGGAAGCGAAACAGAGGGGAGCCACAGTGCTTAGATGGCCCGGCGCATCGGCGCCATATCGGCGGAGCGTTCCGTGCCGACGCTAACCCGAAAAGGCAAGTCGAAGTCACCGCAGTCCCAGCGCCCGACGGCAACATCGGGACCGACGACCACAGCAGGTCGGCCGGCGGGGGGTCGAGGAGGCGTCCAGGGCGTCAACCTCATCATCCTCATCCTCGTTGCAGCCTCGGTCACGATCGCGGCGGGTCTTCTCGCCAAGACGGTCAACACCGCGCGCAGCATCGACGGCAAGGCGAAGAGCATCAGCTCGTCCGGCGGAACGATCAACGAGTCCACGGACGCGATCGCTCAGCTGGTGCAGACCAACAAGATCGCGCGCTCGATCCTCAAGACGGCCTCCCCGCTCGACGGGGTCCTGACCAAGATCGTCAACACCGCGGCCTCGATCAACCGGGACGCGACGTCGATCGACGGCCTCGCGAGCTCGATCACATCGACCGCCGGCACGATCAACACGACCGCATCGTCCGTCGGTGGCTCCGCGACCTCGATTCAGAGCGTCGCCGGTGAGATCAACACGACGGCCGGTCAGATCGACGACGTCGCGGGTCGGATCAACCGCACCGCGGGTCAGATCAACTCGACCGCGAAGACGATCAACGGCACCGTCGGAACGGGCCCCGGAATCCTCGGGATCGCCCGGATCATCGACAACGACGCCAACGTCATCATCGGTGGGCTGAACCAGACGCTTGGTATCGCCCAGTCGATCAAGGTGGACTCCGGGAACATCCTCACGGTTTCCGACCGGATCCTCGATACGGCCGGCTGCATCGACAACAAGCTGCCTGGCCCGAACAAGCCCGCCAACTCGTGCAACGGCAAGCCATGAGCAACCTCGGCACGACGATGAACGACGAATCATTCCGGAGGTCCCTATGCCCCGCCTAGCATCCGACACCAGGTGGACATGGATCTTCGCCACGATCCTCATCCTGGTCGTTGTCGTGGTCATCGGATTCCTGTCCGGTATCACGAGCGCCCTGAGCTCGATCGACAACGCTCTGGGCACGACGGACGAGACGCTGGTCGAAGTCAACGACGACGCTGACCCGCTGCCGGACTACGTCAAGACGATCAACGGCAACCTGACCGCGATCGACAAGGCGCTCAAGCCGGTTCCCGGCCAAGGCGTCGCCATCCTCGGCTCGCTGACCTCCATCAAGGGGTCGACCGGCCGCGTCAACGAGAACCTCAAGACGGTTGACAGCTCGTTGGTCGACACGTCGGGCATGCTCGTCACCGTCGGCGGTCAGCTCGGGACGATCACGAGCTCGCTCGTGGACACCTCGGACTCGTTGAAGGGCACGACCACCGTGCTCAACACGATCAGCCGGAGCCTCGTCAGCACGGAGGGCGTGCTGGTCAACGTCTCCACGCGCGGCAAGCAGATCAACGCCGAGCTGCACGCAGCCCAGTCCGCCAGCAGCGCTGGCACCGGGGCCGTCCCGCCGCTCGTGACGAAGATCAACAGCACGCTTGACGCCGTCAACAAGGACACGACGCCGATCAACGTGGGCCTGAACCACACCCACGACCACCTCACGAGCATCTGCAAGTCCACGCTCCTGAACCCGCTTGGGCCGCGATGCTAGGAGCTCGGACCAAAACCAGAGGGGAGCGCAGCCATGCGTAGCATCCTCAGTGGAGCCCGAGGGATGTCTCCGGTGGTGCTCGTGATCCTGATCGCCTGGGCACTGCTCTCGGTGATCTTCCTGACGGGAACCCTGCTCGCCGCCCGGTCTATCGACCGGTCGGTAAGCGGCGTGACCAACAGGGTGGACGACAACGGCAAGCCGGAGAAGAACATCGCCGACACGGTTGAGGAGATCGGGAAGGAGGGCCAGTTCATCGACGAAGCACGGAAGACCGTGCAGATCTCGACCGCGATTCGCAAAGCGGCTGCCCCCCTCAGCGGCCACCTCGCCCGCACGCTGACGATCGCTGACAAGGGCATCGATCCGAAGCTCAAGTCGATCAACGGCAAGGTGCTCGACATCATCGACGTCGCCGGCAAGATCAACACGAACGTGGTCGGAATCTCCGGCAGCGTCGGGTCGATCCACAGCGACGTGCTCGAGATCAACGACAAGGTCCGCCACATCGGGTCCTTGGGCATCTCGATCAGGTCGTCGGCCAACGAGATCAACGGGAGCGCTCGATCCATCCTGGGCAGCCTCTCGTCGATCCTCGCGCGGGTGGTGCACATCGACGGCTCGGTGGCGACCGTCATCGGGCAGGCGACCACGATTCTCGGTGTCGCGGAGCCGATCCTGACGGACTTCGAGGGCATCCTCGCGAACGTCAGTGGCGAGCCCGCAAGCCAGCACGGGAACACGGTTGTCGGTCACGCCAACGGAATTGACTGCAGCACGCTGCTGCTCGGTTCCCAGAGCTGTCAGAAGTGAGCTGATCCATGTACGGAGCTACATACACTGATTGGTACATCGGCTTCTCGCTAGCGTTCATCGTGATCGTGGTGGTCGTCATCATCGTGGCGACCATCCTCACGCTGGCGGCCCGCATCGCGGACCAAGCGAGAGGAGCGGCTGCTGGCGTGGACACTGTTCGCGCCCAGATCACCAGCCTCGACAAGGGCGTCGAACTCGTCAACGACTGCGCGGTCCGCATCCTGCATATGGCCCGCGCGCTCAGGAAGGTCGCGGTGGGCAAGTAATGGACTACGCCGCATTTGACACGCACGCGCTCTGGCAGATCGCTGTCGGCATGGGCGCCGTCGTCCTGATCGTCGTGATCATCCTTCTGATGCTCCTGTTGAGCTTCGTGAAGGACATTCAGACGAGCGTCGAGATCCTGCTGGAGACAGCGCCCATCGTCGCCGCGTCGACATCGAAGATCCCGCTGCTGGCGCTGACGCCGGCGGTGCTGAACCTCGTCATCGAAGAGGCGATCATCCAGGACGGCTACATGAACGCCCTCACGGACGGTTACACGGGAGCAGGTGAGTCGCTGTGAGCAGAGATCTCCTGATCCTGGTCAGCTACGTCGAGGCAGCGTTGCTCGTCGTCATCCTGTCGATCGGGCTGAACCAGGTGCGCAAGCGCCTGATCATCATCTCGAACGGCTTGGGTGACCTCGGCGGCATGCTCGCGATGGTCGAGTCGTCGCACCTCCGCGGCCTGTTCAAGTGGGTCGCGGACATCAACGGCCCGCTCCAGGTGATCGCCGGCGTGTTGCCGGGGATCGCCGCGAAGGCAGCGCTCGTCGTCCGCAAAGCGACGGGGGGCTGAACATGGCGGCTATTTCTGGATCCCTGGCCCTCTGGGTCATGGACATCATCCTCATCGCGTCGCTGTTCCTCCTGGGAGGCCTGCTGAAGGGCATCCTCGGGGCGGCGAAGAGCATCGTTCCGAGGATCAACGCGATCGACGGTGTCGCGAAGGCGGCGTCGAAGGACCTCGACGCGGTCGTGGTCCTGCTGACGACGCAGAACTACATCAGCCAGATCGTCGGTTCTGTTGCCAACTACGGGGGCTCACTGAACGTGGCCCTCCCGGACAAGGCGGACTGACATGTCCATTGAACTGGCAGTCATGATCCTGCTGATCACGCTGATCATCGCGGCTCTCGCGATCTACCTGATCGCGACGATCTTCGAGCTCATCAAGATCACGAACGGCCTCTCGAGCGTCATCAACTCGGTCGGTGAGATCGTTCAGAAGACCGCGCCGGTCAACGGCGTCGTCGACGCGATCAACGGCAACCTCGTCGCGGGTCGCAACCTGCTCGAGAACCTGTTCATCAAGAAGGCCGGCTCGGACACGGCAGGGCTCGTCGAGTCGCTGTTCCCGGGCGAAGGCGCGAAGTTCAACCAGCGCGTGGGCAGGAACTACCCGGTGCGCAACACGGGCATCGTGTACACGCGCGGCACGCAGATCCTGGCGTCGCTCGGTCGCGGCGCTCCGATCGGCGCGGCGCACGCAAAGGGCCCGGCAGTCCGCGATCCGAAGTACGCCACGACCGCGGCCGCGATGCTGTACCCGCGTCCTGGTGGCGATCCTCGGGCACGCCCGAAGTCGCCGGTCGTCGGCGGGAACTCGCCGCAGCAGTACGAGGCAGCGGGGACGCCCGGTGTGCGCCCGCGCAACCGCGACGGCTCCGAGGCCCCGGCAGCGCCCGACATGCCGACCGGCCAGGCGGCCGAAGGCGGAGGCGGCTACTCGCCCCCGCCGCTGTTCCAGAAGCCCGCGGCTCCGGAGCCTGAGGCTCCCGCAGGCGGGGGCGATCCCGGTCGCCTGAACGTAAAGGGCTTGCGGCCCTGGGAACGCTGATCATCGAACTGAGAGCCCGGCTTCGGCCGGGCTCTCTCTTCGATGCGTGCCGGTGATGTCGTGAACCGCAAGCTGCTCGTCGTCGTCGCCGTCGCCGCTGTGCTCGCCCTGCTGCTCGGGGCCTGGTTCGGACGCAACCTCCTGTCGTCGTCGGCAGCGCCGTCGGTGCGCGCCGACGTGGTCCACTTCCGGGACGAGATCTCGAAGGTCTCGATCGACTATCCGTCGCGGTGGACGCGCTTGGCGGACCCGCAGAACGACCGCACCGTCGCGTTGCTCGTCGCGGACGGCGACGAGACGTCGCTGCTCATGCGCGTCAGCGACGTCGGACTGGGACCGGTCACGCGCAAGACGCTCCCGGTGGTGCGCAAGCTCACCGACGACCTCATCGCGGCGGACCCGCGCGCCAAGCAGCTCGTGGAGCCCGTCGCGACCGTACTTGGCGGCCTGCCGGGGTGGCGCTACCGGTATACCTACGCGTCGGATGAGACCACCGGGGCGCACGACCACTACTTCCTCTTCAAGGCCGGCCGCATGATCCAGCTCGTCTTCCAAGCGCAGCCCGCGGACCGCCTCCCGTCGGTGGCGAAGACCTTCGATCGCATCGCCGCGACGTTCAAGGGCCGCGTCGCATGACGCCGGCGGACGCTCCGCTGGAGCTCCGCGGGCCGGCGTCGTCCGGCGGCCCGGGGATCCGAGCGGCGCACGGGGCGCCGGCACGTACCGTCGCGCCCGAGCGTCCGGCCGCGGCAGTCGACGCCGTGAAGATCGTCGCCTGGCTGTCGATCACGGCGGGCGCGATCCACGCGATCGCCATGGTCGACCACTTCACGCACTGGTGGCTGTACGGCGCGTTCTTCCTCGCGCTGACCTACGGGCAGGTCCTGTGGGGCGACGCGCTCCTGCGCAAGCCTGCGAGCGACCGCAACCTCATGCGCGGCGCGATCGCCAACCTCGCGATCGTCGCGGTCTGGGTCTACTCGCGGGCGATCGGCGTCCCGATCGGGCCCGAGACGGGCAGCCCCGAGCCCATCGGCTCCATGGATGTCGCCGCGACGCTCGACCAGCTCATCCTCGCCGCCTACGTCGCGCTGATCGTGCGCCCGGACCTCCGAGCGGTGCGCGGGCTGAGGACGCTGATCGGCGTCCACCGCATCCGCATCGGGATGATGCTCTGCTCGGCGACGTTCTTCGCCGCCGCCCTCGGCGGCCACGCGCACTGACCCGATGACCCTGCCTCCCGGATTTCACGGCCTCTGGCCGACCCCGATCGGCGTGCACCGCTACGCCGACGCCGGCACGATCAACCCCCTCCTCGTTCGCGCGTTCAGCGAAGGCCGCGAGGCGCAGCTGCGCAAGCGCGGCCACGAGCGCGGGCCATTCTTCGCCAGCGACGACGATCTCCTGCACCGCGTGAAGATCCCCGAGTGGCAGGGCTTCGTCCGGTTCCTCGTGGCCAGCCTCGGCGAGACCGTGAAGGCCGCGAACCGCGAGGCATGGGCCGGCCAGGACCTCGAGCTGAAGGTCGGCATCGAGGGCATGTGGTTTCAGTTCAGCCACCGCGGAGCGTTCCACGACGTGCACACGCACGGCAACTGCTCGTGGTCGTCGGCGTACATCGTCCAGATCGACGAGTCCGAGCAGCGCGTGTCGCATCCGGTGTACGGGGCGGCGAACGGCGTGACCCGGCTGTACGGGCCGAACTTCGCGAACCTCGGCGGCGCCTTCGTCGACGTCGGCAACGCGTACCTCCAGCCGCCGTCGCGAGACATCGAGCCCATCCCCGGGCAGTTGCTGCTGTTCCCGTCGTGGCTCGCGCATCAGGCGATGCCCTACGACGGCGAGAAGGAGCGGCTCATCATCTCCTTCAACGCCAGCGTCCACGCGACGCGGGGCGACCAGCTGCACGGCTACAGCGCGACCTGACGCCGCCGACCGGCGGCCGCCGGCCGTGGCCTTGGCCGGCCGTGGCCGCGGCCGGACGCGGAGCTACACGTCGAACAGCGACGGGCCTTGCGCCTCGGGGCTCGGGCCCGAGTCCCAGTCGGCCAGCTCGTCGCCGCGGACGCGGTCGGCGTCCTCGCCGCGCCCCGCGGCCTGGTAGGCCAGGACAAGGTTGTTGCGGGCGCCGACGGTGTCGGCGTGCTGCTCGCCGAGCGTGCGTTCGAGGTCGGCGACCAGCGGCTCGAGGAGCGCGATCGCGTCGCCGGTCCGGCCGGCGTCCTGGTAGACGATCGCGAGGTTGTTGCGGGTGCGCAAGGTGTTGGCGTGCTCCGTGCCGAGCGTCCGCTCGCGGTCGGCGAGCAGCGGCTCGAGGACCGCGATTGCGTCGTCGGTGCGCCCGGCGTCCTGATAGGCGTTGGCGAGGTTGTTGCGGGTGAGCAGCGTGCTGGGGTGCTCGTTGCCGACGGTCTCGCGCTGGTCGGCGAGGAGCGGCTCGAGGATCGCGATCGCGTCGCCCGTGCGGCCGCTGTCTTGGTAGGCGTTGGCGAGGCTGTTGCGGCTGGCGAGGGTGTTGGGATGCTCGCCGCCGAGGATGCGCGCACGGTCGGCGACCAGCGGCTCGAGCAGCGCGATCGCGTGGTCGGTGCGGCCCGCGGCCTGGAAGGCGCCGGCGAGGTTGCTGCGGATCGCCAGCGTGTCCGGGTGCTCGCCGCCGAGGATCCGCTCGAGGTCGGCCAGCAGCGGCTCGAAGATCGCCAGCGCGTCGTCGCCGCGGCGGGCCGCCTGATAGGCGTTGGCGAGGTTGCCGCGGCTCGCGAGCGTGTCGGGGTGCTCGCCCCCGAGCAGGCGCTCGCGGTCGGCGAGCAGCGGCTCGAGGATCTCGATCGCGTCGTCGGCACGGCCCGCGGCCTGATAGGCGTTGGCGAGGTTCCCGCGGCTCGCGAGCGTGTCGGGGTGCTCGGCGCCGGCGCTGCGCTCGAGGTCCGCGACCAGCGGCTCGAAGATCTTGATGGCGTCCTTCGAGCGGCCGGCCGCCTGGTAGGCGTTGGCGAGGTTGCCGCGGCTCGCGAGCGTGTCGGGGTGCTCGCCGCCGAGCAGGCGCTCGCGGTCGGCGAGCAGCGGCTCGAAGATCTCGATGGCGTCCTTGGTGCGCCCGGCGGCCTGGTAGGCGTTGGCGAGGTTGCCGCGGGTGTTGAGCGTGTTGCGGTGCTGCGTGCCGAGCGTGCGCTCCCGCTCGGCGAGCAGCGGCTCGTAGATCGCGATCGCGTCCGGCGTCCGGCCCGCCGCCTGGTAGGCGTCGGCCAGGTTGTTGCGCGTGAGCTGGGTATTGGGGTGGTCGGCGCCCAGGAAGCGCTCGAGGTCGCCGAGCAGCGGCTCGTAGATCTCGATCGCGTCCTGCGTCCGGCCGGCAGCCTGGTAGGCGTTGGCGAGGTTGCCGCGGGTGCTCAGCGTGTTGGGGTGCTCCACGCCGAGGCTGCGCCGCAGGTCGGTGAGCAGCGGCTCGTAGATCTCGATCGCGTCCTGCGTGCGTCCAGCGGCGTCGTAGGCGCTGGCGAGGCTGCCGCGGCTGACGAGCGTGTCCGAGTGCTGCGGGCCGAGGATCCGCTCGCGGTCGGCGAGTAGCGGCTCGAAGATCGCGATCGCGTCATCCGTCCGGCCGGCGGCGCGGTAGGCGTTGGCGAGATCCCCGCGAGTGCGAAGGGTGTTCAGGTGCTCGTCGCCGATGACGCGCGCGAGATCGTGAAGCAGCGGCTCGAAGAGCTCGATCGCGTCCCGGGTGCGGCCGCCGGCGCGGTAGGCGTTCGCGAGCTCGTAGCGGGTGCGGAGTGTCTTGAGGTGCTCGTCGCCGAGCGTCCGCTGGTGGTCTGCGAGCAGCGGCTCGAGGATCGCGATCGCGTCAGGCGTCGTCATCGAGAGGTCCCGCTTCGCGGCAGGCCCGGCGCGGCAGCAGCTAGCCGCCGATCTGGGACATCGTCCGCTCGGGCTGGCGGAAGCCGGGCTCGTTGACCCCGTGCTTGAGCTCCTTGCGCCAGACCGCGTCGCGCACGACCTCGCGCAGGCCGTCGTCGGAGATGCCCTCGCGCATCGGCGTGCGCAGGTCCGTCTCGTGGAGGCTGAACAGGCACGTGCGGAGCTTGCCCTCGGCCGTCACGCGGATGCGGTCGCAGTCGCCGCAGAACGGCTCGGACAGCGGGTTGATGAAGCCGATCTTGCCCTGGCCGTCGGCGAAGCGGTAGACCCGCGCGGTCGCGCTCGGCTCGCGCGGCTCCGGCTCGAGCGGATAGACCTCGTGGATCGTGGCGCGGATCTCCTCGCCCGTCAGCACGAGGCTCGGGTCCCACTGGTGGTCGGCGTCCAGCGGCATGAACTCGATGAAGCGCACCTCGTACGGGTGCGTGCGGGCGAACTCCGCCATCGGCAGGATCTCGGTCTCCGTGAAGTCGCGCATGCCGACCGCGTTGATCTTGATCGGATGCGCGTCGGGGAACTGCGCGAGCGCCTCGAGGCCGCGCAGCACCCGCGGGAGCGCGTCGCGGCGGGTCATCTCGAAGAAGCGGTCGCGCTGCAGCGAGTCGACGGAGACGTTGAAGCGGTTGATGCCGGCCTTGACGAGCGCCTCGGCGTCGCGCTCGAGCAGGAAGCCGTTGGTCGTCACGCTGAGGTCCTCGACGCCCTCGACGGACGCGAGCATGCCGGCCAGGCGGGGGAAGTCGCGGCGCACGAGCGGCTCGCCGCCCGTGAGGCGGATGTCGCAGACGCCCATCGACGCGAGCACGCGGACGAGGCGCTCGATCTCCTCGAAGCTCAGGACCTGGTCGCGCTCCAGCCACGGCAGTCCCTCGGCGGGCATGCAGTACTGGCAGCGGAAGTTGCAGCGGTCGGTCACCGACACCCGCACGTCGCGGATGAAACGGCCGTGACCGTCGCGCAGTGGCTCAATCTTGTTCATAACGCCTCCAGGTACCCGATCGCCCGCCTTGCTTCTCCAGAAGCTCGACGCGCTCGAGCACGACTCCCCGCTCCATCCCCTTGACCATGTCGTACACGCAGAGCGCTCCGGCGGCGCATCCGACCATCGCCTCCATCTCGACCCCCGTGCGGGCGTATACGCGTGCCGTCGTCGTCACGGTCACCGTTCCGGCGCCAGGTTCGACGTCGACGTCGACGTCCACCGAGCTCAGCGAGAGGCTGTGCGCGAGGGGGATCCACTCGTCGGTGCGCTTCGCGGCCTGGATGGCCGCGAGCCGCGCGGTTCCGATGACGTCGCCCTTGGGGGCGTCGCCCGCGACGACCGCCGCGGCGGTCTCCGGCGCCATGCGCACGACGGCCCTCGCGACGGCCACACGGTGGGTCTCCGGCTTGGCGCCGACGTCCACCATGTGCGCGCGCCCCTGGGCGTCCAGATGCGTCAGCTGAGGGCTGGCCATGCATTGAGTATGCCCAAACGCCTTCGCGCGGCACGGACGGGCCACTCCGGAGCGTCCGGATCGGGCGGTCCGGGTAGCTCCCGAAGAGCGCCGCTGCGCCAGGACATGGGCTGGAATCGACGTTGCTACGTTACGAGCTCGGGTCGGCGCTTTGCCGACGACGAATCCGAGGAGACGACATGAGCGAGACGGAAAGCGACACCGACGAGCCGGTGACCTGCCTGTACCCCGGCTGCGACGAGCCGGCGGTGCCGAAGCACAAGCACGGTGGCCCACCGCCGCGCTACTGCGAGAACGAGGATCACAACGCGGCCAGCGCCTACCAGGCCATGAAGGAGCAGGGCACGACCCTCGGCGGCGGCGGCGAGTAGCCGCGCCATCACCGCTCCCGGCGCGTGTGGATCGCCGGCCGGGAGCGCTCGTCGGGGACGCCGCCGGCCCGCGACAGCATCGCTCGGGTCGCCTCGGGCAGCGTGACGAACCTGCGCAGCGCGTCCGCGGGGGCCGTGCGCCGCTCAGGTGCGGGCAGGCTCACGTGCCACAGCCCGGGGATCGGCGTCCCGCGGACGTCGAGCACGACGAGCGACCCGCGCTCGAGCTCGTCGCGCACCGTGTGAGCCACGGCCAGCGACACCCCGCGGCCGGCGGCCACCTGTGCCAGCGCGGCCGCGATGTTCGGGAACGTCCGCGATCGCTGCGGCGCGATCGCCTGGCGTGCGAGGAACGCGCCGGACTCGGTCGACGGGTCGCTGCCTGACGGGCCCAGCAGCCACGGCGTCCCGACGAGGGCCGCCGGCGACACGGCATGCGACCCGGCCAGCGCGTGACGCGGCGGCGCCACGACCACCAGCGTGTAGCGCAGGAACGCCTCGGACTCCACCGTCGGGGGCTCGTCGCGTACCGTCCGCGGGCCGAGCGTCACGTCGACGTGCCCGTCGGCGAGCAGCTCGGCGAAGTCGCCGCCGCGCGCGAGGTGGAGCGCGATCTCGATCCCGGGGTGGCGGCGCCGGAACGCGTCGAGCAGCGGCCCCGCCGCGAGCTCGGCGACGCTCTGGGTCACCGCGACCCGCAGCGTCGTCTGCGCGCCGCCGGAATCCCGGACGGCGCGGCGCGCCTCGTCCGCGAGCGACAGGATCTCGCCGGCGGCCCGCGCCAAGCGCTGGCCGCCCGGGGTCATCACGAGCGCGCCGCCCGAGCGGAAGTACAGGTCGTCGCCGAGCTCCCGGCGCAAGGCTCCAACCGCGCCAGATACGGCGGGCTCGGAGACGTCGAGCGAGCGGGCAGCCGCCTTGACGGAGCCGAGTCGTGCGACCATGAGGAACGATCTGAGCTGCGATAGGGTCAATTAAGCAAACGCTTCATTCATTTGACCGCCGGATCGTAGCGTGCATAGGATCGTCTGTCGGTCCACTCTCGGAAGGAGCGTTCCACCTTGGCAATGCAGACCCCTGCACCGGTTGAGTACTCGCGCGCAACCAGTGTCGATGACGCCATCGCGCAGATGGAGGGCCTCGGCGGCAACGCTCGGTTCCTCGCTGGCGGGCACAGCCTCATCCCCATGATGAAGCTCCGCTTGGCTGATCCCGGGCATCTCATCGACATCAACCCGCTCGAGCCTGAGCTCAACTACATCCGCCAGGAAGGCGACGAGATCCGCATCGGCGCTATGACGCGCCACCGCGACATGCTCGAGAGCAAGCTGCTCCAGCAGCACTTCCCGATCTTCTTCGAGGCCGAGCACGTGCTGGCCGATCCGGTCGTCCGCAACCGCGGCACGATGGGCGGCTCGCTCTGCCAGGCCGACCCGGCCGAGGACCTCTCCGGCGTCGTCACGGCGCTCAAGGGCATCGCGGTCCTGCGTGGACCGGGCGGCGCAGAGCGGACCTGCGGCATGCACGAGTTCCACGTCGGCCCCTACATGACCGCGGTGCAGCCGAACGAGCTGCTCACCGAGGTCCGCTTCAAGCTCAAGCCGGGCGGCGGCAGCGCGCACGAGAAGGTCGAGCGGCGTGCAGGCGACTTCGCCATCGTGGCGGCGTCGGCAGCGCTCTGGATCCGCGGCGGCAAGATCGAGGACGCCGGTCTCGCATGCAGCGCCGTGGGCCCGACGACCATGCAGATTACGCGCGCCGAAGAGATGATGATCGGCCAGGCACCGTCCGAGCAGCTGTTCGCTCAGGCCGGCTCGATGGCTTCGCAGGACTGCTCGCCAAGCGCGGACGGCCGCGGACCCGTCGACTACAAGCGTCACGTGGCAGGCGTGCTGAGCAAGCGTGCCCTCGTCAAGGCCGCCTCGCGCGCAGGCCGTTAGGAGAAGCTGAATATGCAAGTTTCGATGTCGATCAACGGGCAAGAGCACTCGTACGATGTGGAGCCGCGCCTGCTGCTCGTGCACTACATCCGCGAGATGGCGGAGCTGCACGGCACCCACTGGGGCTGTGACACGTCCAACTGCGGCATCTGCGTCGTGCTCATGGACGGCGAGCCC
>CAVYAX010000020.1:0-12074 GCA_963766525.1 uncultured Actinomycetes bacterium | reverse complement strand
GCAACGGAACAGGAACGCACGCTAGGCGCGTCGTCGTGTTGCTGCACGGGTGTGGGGATGTTGGGGTTCTGGTGGTGGTAGTTCGGTCCGGATGGTCTCGAGCGCGGCTGCTAGACCTATCCAGCCTGAGAAGCGGCGGTGTGCTCCGTCGGATGCGCTGAGCGATCCGGCGATCGGATCGGCGTCGAGGTCGATGCGCAGGGTGAGCTGTATCTCGCGAGGTTGGGTTGGCATACGGTCATCATCTGGGCGCAGGAGAATGTTCGCATCAGGGGCGGACCCGGAGATCGTCTTGGCGTTCTGGCGCGCCGAGGGCTTGTGGCAGCTGGCCGCGGGAGGTGATGTCGAGCTTGCGGTAGGAGCTGCGCAGGTGCGTCTCGATCGTCTTGAGCGACACGAATAGCGCTTGGGCGATCTCGGTGTTTTGAGCCCGTCGGCGGCTAGTCGGCATACGCGGAGTTCTGAGGGTGTCAGGGACTCCGCTCCGGTCAGCATGACGCTGCGCGGACGCGCTCCGAGCGCTTGCAACTGCTGTCTGGCACGGTCGGCGAGCAGCTCGGCGTGGCACATCATCGCGATGTCGAGCGCTCGGTCCAGCGGAGCGCGCGCATCACGCCTGCGCTTCGCGCGTCGCAGCGCCGCGCCGAGCTCATAGCTGGCCCAGCCGAGCTCCAGCCGTGCCGGCGAGCGCTCGAACGCCTGGACCGCCGCGGCCAGGTCGCGCAGACCACGCTCGCCGCCTCTCAGCAGCCCGAGCGCGCGCAGCGCGTGCCCACGGGCTCGATCGACGTCACACTGGTCGGCCAGGCGCAGCTCGGTCACGGCCAGCTGCACGCCCTCGTCATGACGATCGCCGCCGGCCAGGGCCAGCGCCAGGTCGGAACGCCACGGGATGACAGCCGGTGACTGCAGGCCAGTGGCGTCGCACAGCTCGCCCAGCTGGGTCAGCGTCGCCGTCGCATCGTCGAACTTGCCCTGAGCGAGCTGGGCGACGCCTTGAGCATGGCGCAGGAGGGCGGTCATGAACCCGCGCTCGAAGCCCGCCGGAAGGCTCGCGGCGCGCGCCTGCGCTTCTGCGAGATCGGCCTGACCTGCGTCGATGAGCAGCCGTACGTGGAGGATGAGCGCGCTGAACTGCGGAAATCCGAGGCTTCCGGTAGGTGCGGTAGCCGTGATGATCGGCTCGACGTCGGCCGCTGCGTCCGCCAGGTCGCCGCGACGCTGCAGCGTGTAAGCCCGCAGCACGGAGAAGATCTCGAACGTCTGCATCATGCCCATCCTGGCCGCGCCCGTGAGGATCTCGGTGAACAGCTCGAAGGCGCGATCGAGCTCGTCTATCCAGATCAGCGTCATCCCTGGCGCTTGCCGGTTTGCGAGGTGAGAGTTCGAAGTGGAGCCGGACTGAATGTCGACCAGGGCGCGCTGCACGCGCTCGCCAACGCGCTGGCGCGGGACGCCGCCGAACGTCTCCCTGAACGCCAGGGTCGCCGCAACCGCGCCCGCGATCGGCGAGCCGGGCGGCGTGCGTGCCTCCAGCGACGCGGCGCGTCGCGCGGTTTCGGGCATCGTCCCCGCCAGGCTGGCGATCGACAGCAGATAGGCCTCCAGCTCAAGCATCGCGTCACCGCCTTGACCACCGCTGCGATCGACGACGTCGCTGAGCGTCTCATAGGCCTCGTCCAGCGCACCGGAGTGATGCAGCGCCTGTCCCAACCAGAGGGCCACCGCCGCGACCTCGTTGGGACTCTCGGCAAGTGCGAGCGCTTCGCGCAGGTGGCTCGGCGCCTGCGGCGAGTGGATCTGGCTTTCGGCTTTGCCGAGGTCCACGAGCAACGCTCGGCGCTGGCGCGGCGTCGGGCGTTCCGCCAGCGCTCGCTGCAGGTACGCGATCGCGCCGGCGGGGGCGCCGCGGGCGCTGGCGTGCGCCGCCGCCCGGCCGAGCGCTGACGCGACCCACGGCTCGCCCAGCGGCGGTGTCTGCATGAGGTGCGCCGCGATGGCGTCGACCGGCATGTCGGCCGAGGCAAGGCTCCGTGCGGCGCTGAGGTGCAGCCGGCCTCGTCGCGCGGGCGAGATCTCCGACTCGACCGCCGAACGCAGGATCGGATGCTCAAAGCGACACGGCGCGACGGACCGCAGCAGGCCGAGCGCTAACAGCGAGTCCGCGGCGACGGCGACCGCTTCGCTGTCAAGCCCGGTCAGCGCCGCGATCCAGCGCAGCTCGGCGACGGGTTCAAGCAGCGCCACGGCCTCCGCGACGCCGCGCGCATCGGGCGCCAAGCGGCCGAGACGCGCCAGCGTGGCATCGACGACCGCGCGCGGCGTGAGTCCTGCGATCGCGTCCACATCGCCAGCGCTGCCCGCCACACCGTCCCGGCCCAGCGCGCGCAGCAGTTCTGCAACGTAAAACGGCGTTCCTCGGGTCACGACATGACAGGCCGCGCTGAACGCCTCGTCGACCTGCTCGCCGAGGGCCGCGCGGGCCAGCTCGTCGACGCCGGCCAGACTCAGGCGCGAGGGCTCGATGCGCTGCAGCCCCTCCGTCGCGCGCAGCTGGTCGAGCAGCGCGTCGCCGGCGCCCGGCTCGACGGTTCGCGCGGCGAGCAGCAGCGCCACGGGCAGACCCTCGATCCGCCGCGCGAGATAGACCAGCCAGCTCGCCGACGCCGGGTCGCTCCAATGCAGGTCATCGATGACCAGCACCGCCGGGCGTTCGGCCGCCAGGTTGGCGGTCAGCCAGTACAGACCGTGCAGCACGGCGGACGGCTCAGCCGCGACCGAAGCCGACCGCGCCCGGGGGTCCACGACGCTCGCAGCATGAACGGCCGCGCCCGACAGGAACTGATCACGACGTGCGCGCCCGGCCCGCGTCACCACAGCCTCGAAGAGCTGTCGCACGACAGCGTAGGGAAACGAGCGCTCAAGCTCACCTGCGCGAGCTGACAGCACGAGCATGTCACGGTCGCGGGCGCGCGTCGTCGCCGCGGCCAAAAGCTCGGTCTTGCCGATGCCAGCAGGACCCTCGAGGAGCGTCAGCGCGCCGTGGCCCGCCTGCGCCGCCAACAGCGCCCCGTCGATCACGGCGAGCTCGTCGGTGCGTTCGAGCAGGTGAGCCCCGCCTGCGGCCACAACCGGACCCTACCGCGCGACCGGCAAGCGGCTGTGATCTACGCGGCGCTTGCCGCCAGTCTCGCGGTGACGTGACGCGCGACGATCGCGGCGTCCTCACCGACGCCGATCAGCAGCGACGACTTGCGCTTGCGCAAGAAGTGCACGCCGATGAAGTACAGGCCCGCGACCAACGTGCTGGCCCCGTCGCGCTGGATCGGAAAGCCGAACTCGTCAAACGCGCCCGGAAACCGCACCCACGACTGGTAGTCGGGGCGAAACCCGCTGGCAAAGACGACGGCGCCGAAGCCCGCGAGGTCCAGCTGCTCGGGCGCGTGCTCGCGAAACGGTCGCGGCTCGTCGATCTGCGGCGCCGGCAGGCCGCGTTCGGCGGCCAGCGCCCGCACACTGTTCATGAGCTGCGCGTTGACCTGATCGCCCCAGGCAACGCTGTCGGCGAGATCGGGCGCAAACACCGCGCGCCGGCCGTCGCAGCCCAGAAAGTGGCCGAGCAGGGTGACGCCCATCTGGTGCAGCGTGCGGTAATGCAGGTCGTGCCCGCCCCGGACTCCGCTTGACTGCACGTTGCCGACCAGCCGCAGCGCCGGATGCGGCAGCGAGCTGACCGGCGCGTCGAAAAACCCGGTCTCGACGCCCCACCAGATGACGTCGCGCTCGCCGATCCGGCGCGGCACCCACGGCGCGCGCCCGCACGCCAGGAAGACGTCGCGGCCCGCCTCGTGCAGATCCTCGGCGATCTGACATCCCGACTGGCCGCTGCCGACCACGAGCACCGGACCGGCAGGCAGCGACGCCGGGTTGCGGTACTGCGCAACGTCGATCTGCAGCAGGTCGGCGGGCAGCGTCGCCGCGCCCATCGGCCGGCGCGCGCGCTGGTAGGCACCGGTCGCCACCACCACCGTTCGTGCGTGATCTGCCCGGCCGACGTCTGCAACACAACACCGCCGCCCGAAGCCCGCCCGATCGACGTGACGTCGATGCCTTCGCGCACCGGCGCCGCGAAGCCGGCCGCGTAGCGCTCGAGGTAGGCGACGACCTCGTCGCGCGCCATAAAGCCGTCGGGATCGTCGTCGTCGTAATGCTGTCCGGGAAGCTGGTTAGTCCAGTTAGGGGCCATCAGACAGAAGGTGTCTCACCACCCCCGCCACGTCTGCGCGACGCGTCCGCGCTCCAACACGACGTGCGTGACGCCCGCCCGCGTCAGCTCATAACTGACCGCCAGTCCCGCCTGACCGCCGCCCACGATCACCGCATCGATCTGCTCGCTCATCACAAATCCAGCCATGCCTGCGCAGGGTGCGGCCGCGCTCGGGTGTGAGCGAGCACAGACAGGAAGACGGGACCGCTCGCCGGCGGGTCCTCGACGGCGATGCCGGCAGTGAGCTTCGGGCGCATAGGCCTTCTCCGATCAATTCGCTGAGAAGGCACGATCCTAAATCCCACTCCCGCAGCTTCGCATCAGGGGGACACCCCGAACCCGCGGCGGTGTCGGGCCAGCCGCCCACGGCCACACCGCGGCCACCGCGCGATGAGCCCCGCGCCCGCCGTCGGAGCGAAGTTCCGGGTCTGACCCTGATGCGAAGCCAGCGGCGATCGCACAGGATCGATTCAGCAACAAGCAGTCAACTTCGACCAACCACTTCAGGTGCACACCATGTAGACCGCAACGCATCACCACGATCACCGCCCAGCCTACTGCATCACCGGCCGCACCGGTATCACCGCCGGCGGCCTCAACCTCACCAACCACAGCGTGGGTCGTCGTAGCGACGCCGGTCAAGGTCGGCGCGATCATCGCTTCGCAGTAACGCTGCACACGACCGCGACCGCGCCGGGACTCACCCTTGCGGCGATGTCAATCGTCGCAGACGCGCGCAGCGCACAACCGTCTCACCGCTGATCTGGATCGCGTCGCCAACCCAGCGGACAGCGATCCAGGCAGACCTGCCGTACACGCCAAGCAATACACAACCATTGAAATGGAGTCACCTCAAATGATCAAGAAGCTCTCTCCCGTAAGCCAGTTCCGTCCGCGGCCCAGCCACGCCGTTGCTGCGATCGCGATCTGCGCCGCGATGGGCGGCACGGCATACGCTGCCAACGAGTGGACCGGCAGCAACATCATCGACAGCTCGCTGACCGGTGCCGATATCGCCACCGCGTCGATTCCGTCTTCAGATCTCGCCCTGTCGTTCAAGACGGAGAGCGTCAACGGCTTGGTCGGGCAGTCGAAGGGCGCGACGCTCACCGCCCAGTGCCCGGCCGGCAAGAAGGCGCTGGGCGGCGGCCACAACGGCCGGGCGGGCTCCTCGTACCCCAAGAGCGACAACTCGGGCTGGGTCGTCGAGTTCAGCCCGCGGCCCGACCTGTCGTTCGGCTCCTCGGTGGTTGCCTACGCCCAGTGTGCGAAGGTGTCGTAAGCCCACTCCGGCTGGCGACACCACGATGACGCAGCCAAAGGACCCGCCCAGGCGGGCCCTTTGGCTTGCGCGAGGGCGGGCAGAGCTCCGCGCTGCGGAATTCAGCGCGCCTCGTCAAAGGCCACGGCGCAATTCCGATGCCCAGGTTCCGGGTCTGACCCTGATGCGAACACGCCAGCGATCGCACAGGATCGAGGCACATGACAAGAGAGGAGGATAGCCCTTGGACTTAGCAGCATTTGTTGCTATCGTGGCTCGTGTTCGGCGGGAGTCCGAACCCGGGCTCTCCGAGGAACGGCGATGGCGGTGAGACGACGCCAGCAGTGCCCGCCAGGTGCGGGCTGACGCCACGGATCACACGCCCAGGGTCGCGATAGCGATAGCGACTCCGCCCGATACAGGTCGTCATGTCAGCGCCTCATGGTGCGAGGCGTTGGCGTGGCGCGATGCGGGCGTAGCTTCGCGCGAGAAGGATAAGTCAGGAGGTGTCGAATGGCATCAGTCGAGTTCGCACCAAGGCAGCACGAAACCGAGCAGATCACCGCTCACGTCATCTGGATGACCACCGGCCTGGGATGTGACGGCGATTCGGTCGCCATGACGTCGGCGGTCGACCCAAGCCTCGAGGACATCATCACGGGCGCGATACCGGGGTTTCCCAAGGTCGTCGCGCACACGCCGGTGCTCGCGTACGAAAACGGCGCCGAGTTCATGCAGGCCTGGTATGACGCCGAGGCCGGCAAGCTCGACCCGTTCGTGCTGATCCTCGAGGGATCGGTGCCAAACGAGAAGATCAACGGTGAGGGTCACTGGGCGGGCATGGGAGTCGATCCGAGCAGCGGTCAGCCGATCACCACCAACGAGTGGATCGATCGCCTTGCGCCAAAGGCCGCTGCGGTCGTTGCGCTCGGCACGTGCGCGACGTACGGCGGCATCCCGGCGATGAAGAACAACCCGACGGGCGCGATGGGCCTGTGTGACTACCTCGGCTGGGGATGGACCTCGGCTGCGGGCATTCCCGTCGTCAACATTCCCGGTTGCCCTGTGCAGCCGGACAACACGACCGAGTCGCTGACGGTTCTCGTCATGGCGCTGGCCGGCATCGCGCCGATCCCGGAGCTCGACGAGCAGCACCGTCCGACGATGCATTTCGGCCGGACCGTGCATGAGGGCTGCAACCGCGCTGCCTTCTATGAGCACGGCAATTTCGCGACGGAGTACGGCTCCGATCACCGGTGCTTGGTCAAGCTCGGGTGCAAGGGCCCCGTCGTGAAGTGCAACGTTCCGCTCCGCGGTTGGCAGAGCGGCGTAGGCGGTTGCCCGAACGTGGGCGGCATCTGCATGGCTTGCACGATGCCGGGCTTCCCTGACAAGTTCATGCCGTTCATGGACGAGGATCCCAAGGCGAAGCTGTCGTCGAACACGGCGAAGTTCACCTACGGACCGCTGCTGCGCTACTTCCGCAACCAGTCGATCAACAGGATCGGCGACCAGGAGCCCGAGTGGCGCCACCCAGGGACCGAGATCACCAGCGGCTACACGCCGCACTGGAAGTAGGTCCGCAGAAGCCAAGCGGGCCGTACACAGGGACCGAGACCTAGCCGCGACGTGCGGCATCGACAACGGGGCGGCGCTGATGGAAAGACATCGGCGCCGCTACGTGGCCTCGGCCAAACACTCCGTCGCGGATAGCCGCACAATCACATCCCCTTGACGTGTTCGCCCCCTGCCCGTAGCAACTCTGCGTGTCCAGCGCACGCCCGATCCACGGCAGCCCGATGCCGGACGTCCCGCTGGACGTTCGCGAGTGGGACGAGCCGGCTCGCCAGCGAGTGGGCCTCTGGAGCCCGCTGAGGGACCGGCTTCGGCCTCGCCGTGAGCACCGGCGAGAGCATCAGGGGGCGGTTGCGCCAGCCGCCTTGTCGACGACGGCGACAGCAACTCAGCGACCTGCTGAGGATCCGAGAGCTGCGCGAAGTGCGCGCTTTGCAACTGCACGACATCGTCAGCCGGTGCCGACATCGCCTCATGCAACGCGAGCGGGATGGCCTGATCGTCAGCGCACAGCACGTAGGTCACCGGATGTGTGCGGACGGGTGCAGTGCTGGGTGCGAGAAAGCTCGCCGCCGACTGCAACACCAACTGCCCGTGCACGCGCGCCGCACGGTCGTCGTCCAGATCGCCGAACAGCGCTCGACGCGCGCGTGCGGAGTCGTCGGTGATCGCGAGAGTGCCGTCGTCGCGGGGGACGATCCAATTCGGAGGATGGCCGCCGACGAGGTCAAACAGCGATTGGCCCTCCTTAGGCCAGAACGCGGTCAGATACACGCTGTGATCGATCGCGGGGTGCGCGGCGAGCTCGGTCATCACCACACCGGCGTAGGAGTGACCGCACACCACCACCGAGCCGCCGAGCTCAGACAGCCGCGTGGTCACGCACTCGACATCAGCGCCCAGGTCGCCAAATGAGCCGGCGTGTGGCCCCGCGCTGGGCAGCTGCTCGATCACCTCGACTCGCACGCCGCGCTCGCGCAAAGCGGCGTGGACCGGCTCCCACACCCATCCCCCACACCCGCGTCTGGCTGACGCTCGGCGTCAGGCAGCGCAGCGGGGCGGAACTCGGCGGCCCGGTTGACGTTCGGTTGTGGGACCCGTCAGGCTGGCTTGACGACTCGTCGCGGCAGCACGCGTCCGGATGCAGGCGGCTGATCGCCGCGGAGCACGTCGGGATCAAGATCGATGTCCCCGGGCCAGACAATGGTTCCGAACTCGCGGTCTAAGCCGACGGCCTCAAAGATGTCGCGGTCGTCGCGGATCGAGGCGAATGTGCCGCCGGCCTGCAGCAGCCCACCGAGGTCAACCTCGTGTACCGCGCCGTCAGCAAAGGCCAGGCGAAGCCAGTGCCCCGCGAGCGGCTCAACGTGGGTGACGGTTGTACGCGATGAACTCATGTCAGCGGCGCGATCGGCGCAGGCTGCTCAGGCACCTGCGTGCGCTCCCAGTTGGCTATCAGCTCATCACGATGCATCGACGCCCATTCTCGCACCATCCGTAACGCGCGATCGGGCAGACCGCCGCGCAGAATGTCGCTCGTCGCGATCACAATCACCGCCTCCTCCCCCGCGTAGACGGCGTGGAAGTGCGGCGGCGCGTGATCAGCGAAGTACGTCCGGATCACGATCCCGTAGAAACGACTGATCGTCGGCACACCCAGAGCATCGCGGCGTCCACGGACGTGCAACCCCGCGCTTCGCCAGTCGACGGCGGCAGATCCTTGGCCTCCAGCGCTCGAGGCGTTGGCTCTGCCGCTATGGCATCGAGGTTCCCAGATGCTGAGCGCTCCGGTGCTTGCGGCGCTGGCCTTCGCGTTCGATGACTCGGTATACGGTGGATCGTCCGACGCCGAAGAGGTCGCTGAGCTCGGCTGTGCTGTGCTCACTCGCCGGCGCGGTGCAGCATGACCAGATGCTCCTCCTGACGGGGGTTGAGCTTCGGCGGCCGACCACGTAGATGCCCTTTGGCCTTGGCGACGCGCATCCCCTCCTTCGTACGCAGCCGGATGAGGTCAGACTCAAACTCGGCGACCATTGCCAACACGTTGAACAGCAGCCGCCCGACCGGGTCGGTCGGGTCGTGCACCGAGCCGCCAATGCTGAGCTTGACCTCGCGCGTCGTGAGGTCATCGAGGATGTCGCGCGCGTCGGGCAACGATCGCGCGAGCCGATCGAGCTTCGTGACGACCAGCGTGTCTCCGCTGCGACACGCCGCCAGCGCCTCGCGCAGCCCCGGGCGATCGCGATTAAGGTGCCGGTCAGGCCGTGGTCGACGTAGGTACGCGCGACCGGTACGCCGAGCGCCGCCAGCGCATCGCGCTGCGCGGTGAGGTCCTGATCTTGGGTTGAGACACGGGCATAGCCGACCAGCAGCGCGGACATGAACTCCTCCTTCGGACGAGCCCCGGCCCCGCCGGAGCGAAGATCCGAAGCATCCACAGCCGACGTGCAGGCGCTTGCGCGCACGCGATGAATGAACCACTTCGGGCGCGCGGACGTCCCGCTGAGGGACCGGGTTTCGGACGTGAGCTCGTGGCGAGCGCGGCTACCGCAACCCGGCGATTGCGAAAGCGGAGAGCGTGAGCGGCAACGCAGCGAGGCTGGGTCGGAGCGTCCACGTGTGCCATGCAAGACGCTGAGGCAGGACCGGCTAGCGGCGCTGCTGCTCCTCGTCCCGAGCGAGCGTGCTCGGTGCGCATTCGGACGCTCGCTCCCGCACGGCACGCGACGCGGCTCGCGGGGCCGGCGCTCGATCCCGCACCGATGAGTTGAATGCCCTCGCGTGGTCTCATAGCCGAAGGGGTCCGCTACATCCAAGGGCCCCACCTACGACGACACAGGAGACGCTTCATGAATTGGACGCTCGAAGTGGTGTGGGTCCCCGTCTCGGATGTGGACCGCGCCAAGACGTTCTACGCCGAGCAGCTCGGGTTCAACGTGGACCACGATGTCCGGGTCAGCGAGGGGAATCGCATCGTTCAGCTGACCCCTCCCGGGTCTGGCTGTTCGATCGTCATCGGTGAGGGGACGGTCGCTCCGGAAATGCCGCCGGGCTCCCTCAAGGGCTTGCAGCTGGTCGTTCGCGACATCCACGCGGCACGCGCTCAGCTCGGCGAGCAAGGGGTGGAGGTCGGTGAGATCCAGGTCATGGGCGAAAACCCCACACCTCAGCCCGACCGACTCGACAATGTCGGGTTCGTCTTCTTCAGCGATCCGGACGGCAACGGCTGGGCCGTGCAACAGATATCTGCCCGAGGCTAGTCTCAGCTGCGGCGCCGCGGTCGCTGTCGCAACGAGGCAGATGGGGCACTCTCGATGTGGGCCGCGAGCGCCGGGCCCGTCCGGCCCGGTTCCCGCCTCAGGTTTCGGCAGTGGGACGAGCCGGCGCGTCCGTCAGCACCCGTTCGACGTCCTGAAGGACCGCGTACGGCGAGGCCGCAGGGCGACGGCTCTCGGCTGTGTGCGGCCGCGCCGTCATGACGCCAGCGATGACCGCAACCGTGATGGCGGCGATCATCGGGACGGGATACGCGTCGTTCAGCCAGTTCGAGATCGCGCCACACTCCGCGTCTCGGCACGAAAGGGCCTCGCCGTTTGCCATCGCCAACCACGCCGCGACAAGAACGGCGGTGCCGTAGGCGCCCGCTGCGGTGACCACGAACCACACCGCGCTGCGGATCGGATGATGCGCCATCTAGACACCGTACCGTCGGTAGCCGGGACCGCGCCGCGGCTGAGATTCGGGAGTGGGACGAGCTGCGCCGTCCCGCTGACGGACCTGCGTGGCGGACGATCTCGCTCGCGCGACCGGGTGCGGCGGTCCGCGGCGTGTGCCGGTGGCTCAATCCGGATCGCTAGGCTGCACACCACTCCTCAGCCGGTTCCGGCGACTGGATCGGCGCCCCGACATCGAAGCCGATGGTGGCGGTCGGCAGTCGTCTCGGACGAGCGCAGGCGCTTCCGGCTCATGAGGAGCGAAGCGATCGGATTTCACGCTCCGAACACGTCGACCGAAAGCGGTGCGATATGGATAGCTCCCGGTATTGGTGTTGTGCGGCCGCGGCGCGGCCGGTGGCCTACGCGTCATGACACAGCACGCCCCCCTTCACGCCGGCCGTCTGGTCAGCCGCGTCCTTGCGACGCTGGCGATTCTTGGTGCGTCGGGCCTGACGCCCACCGCCATCGCCGCGACCGAGCAGCGCCCCGATCTCGCGCGCCACTTCGTCGCTGCGGACACGACCGGGACGATGGTCGTGCGGCAGGAAGGCGGCGCCAAGGACTCGACCATCGTCGTCGACCCCGTGCGCAGCCATCGTCGCTACCTGCCGTCTTCCACGTTCAAGATCCCCAACGCCCTGATCGCCATCGAGCGCGGCATCGCGTTCGGCGCCGATCAGCCATACCCCGGACCGAACCCGAACTTCGAGCTCGACGGCGCGGCGCTGCTCCCGGCCGCCTGCGAGGGCGACCTGACGCTGGCCACTGCGTTTGCGTCGTCCTGCATCCCGATCTTCCAGCGCATCGCCCGCCAGGTCGGACGCGCGGCCTATGAGCGCGACGTCCGCGTGCTGCGCTACGGCAACCGCCGGGTGCGCGACGCGCCGCTGGATGCCTTCTGGCTCGAGGGCCCGTTCGGGATCTCCGCCCATGAGCAGGTGCGGTTCCTCGAGCGGCTGCGGCGGTTCGCGCTACCCCTCTCGCGCCGCGCGATGTCCGAGGTGCGCGACATGCTGCTCGTCGAGCGTCGCGACGGGGTCGCGCTGCGTGCCAAGAGCGGCTACGTCTTCACCACCAAGCCGCGCGTCGGATGGTGGGTGGGATGGGTCGAACGCGGCAGGCGCACGTGGACGTTCGCGCTGAACCTCGACATGACCCAGCCAGAGCACTTCGCGGCACGCGCGCAGGTCGGGCGCGCGATCCTCGCCGAGCTCGGCGCGCTGGAGCAGTGAGACTCGCAAACACTCTGAAAGAC
>CAVYAX010000019.1:0-200819 GCA_963766525.1 uncultured Actinomycetes bacterium | reverse complement strand
ATGGAAATGGGCGTGTAAGCCGAAATTGGCGCGCTCGTCGCATAGCATCGATGGGGATGCGTGACTACAGATCGGCGATCCGCACCCACGTCGTGCTGTTCGACGGCGGCATGGGCGCCACCCTCGAGCAGTTCGACCTCTCCCTCGAGGACGACTACAAGCTGCCCGGACGCGCGCACGAGGCGCTCGTGCTCAACCGCCCGGACGTCATCGAGGGCGTCCACACGTCGTTCGTCGAGGCGGGCGCGGACGTCGTCCAGACCGACACGTTCCAGGCGAGCCGGCTGAAGCTCGACGAGTGGGGTCTCGGCGACCTCACGCTCGAGATCAACCGCAAGGGCGCGGAGATCGCGCGCAAGGCCGCCGGCGAGAAGCGCTTCGTCGCCGGGTCGGTCGGCCCGACGGGCTACCTGCCCGCGTCCGACGATCCGACGCTCGGCGACATCTCCTTCCGCACGCTGCGCGACACGTTCTCCGAGCAGTGCCTCGGCCTCATCGAGGGCGGCGTCGACGTCATCCTCATCGAGACCGCGCAAGACATCCTCGAGGTCAAGGCCGCGATCTTCGGCGCGCGCGCCGCGATGAAGATGGCCGGCCGCGACGTGCCGATCCAGACGCAGGTCTCGCTGCTGCCAAACGGCGGCAAGATGCTGCTCGGCACGGACATCTCCGCGGTGCTGACGACGCTCGAGGCGCTGAACGTCGACGCGATCGGCCTGAACTGCTCGACGGGCCCCGAGGACATGCGCGACGCGATCCGCTTCCTCGGCGAGTTCTCGCCGGTGCCGGTGTCGTGCATCCCGAACGCCGGGATCCCGATCCAGGGACACGACGGCGAGACGATCTTCCCCGAGGGTCCCGAGCAGTTCTCCAAGACGCTCATCGACTTCGTCACGCGCTACGACGTGAGCATCGTCGGCGGCTGCTGCGGCTCGACGCCCGAGCACATCCGGATGGTCGCCGAGGGCATCAAGGGCCGCCGCGCCAAGCCGCGGCCCGCTCCGCGCCCGACCCACGTCAGCTCGATGATCGCCGCGACGCCGCTCGTGCAGGAGCCGCGCCCCACGATGGTCGGCGAGCGCGTGAACTCACAGGGGTCGCGCCTGGCGAAGCAGATGCTGCTGGACGACGACTACGACGGCCTCGCGCGGATCGCGGAGGACCAGGTCGAAGGCGGCGCGCACGTGCTCGACCTCTGCGTCGCGTTGGTGGAGCGCGACGACGAAGCCGAGCAGATGCGCCGCGTGGCGGAGATCGTGTCGCTCGCGCAGCCGGCGCCGATCCAGGTCGACTCGACCGAGCCGGAGGTCATCGAGACCGCGCTGGAGCAGATCCCGGGGCGCGCGATCGTCAACTCGATCAACCTCGAAGCCGGGCGCGACAAGCTCGACCGCGTCGTGCCGATCGCGCTCGCGCACGGCGCATGCCTCATCGCGCTGACGATCGACGAGGTCGGGATGGCGAAGACGGCCCAGCGCAAGCTCGAGATCGCGCATCGGCTCAAGGAGCTCGCTTGCGACGAGCACGGCCTCGATCCCGAGGCGCTGATCTTCGACTGCCTGACGTTCACGCTGACGACGGGCGACGAGGAGTGGCGCCCGTCGGCCGTCGAGACGATCAACGGCATCAAGCTCATCAAGGAGACCATCCCCTACGTCAAGACGTCGCTCGGCGTCTCGAACGTGTCCTTCGGCGTGTCGCCGCGGGCGCGCGCGGTGCTGAACTCGGTGTTCCTGCACCACTGCGTCGAGGCCGGGCTGGACCTCGCGATGGTCAACCCGAACCACATCACGCCGTACTTCGAGATCGGCATGCAGGAGCGCAAGCTCGCCGACGACCTCGTCTGGAACCGCCGCGAGGACGCGCTCGAGCTCTTCATCGCGCACTTCGAGTCCCAGACGGAGGTCGCCGAGGACGAGAAGGCCGACCCGACCGAGGGCATGGAGCCCGAGGAGGCCCTGCACTTCCACATCCTGCGGCGCAAGAAGGAGGGCGTCGAGGACTGGATCGACGCGTGCGTCGAGAAGATCGGCGCGGTGCCTACGTTGAACGAGGTGCTGCTGCCCGCGATGAAGGAGGTCGGCGACAAGTTCGGCGCCGGCGAGCTCATCCTGCCGTTCGTCCTGCAGTCGGCGACGGTCATGAAGCGCGCGGTCGCGCAGCTCGAGAACTACCTCGACAAGGTCGAGGGCTACACCAAGGGGACCGTCGTCCTGGCGACGGTGTTCGGCGACGTGCACGACATCGGCAAGTCGCTCGTCAACACGATCCTCACGAACAACGGCTACACGGTCGTGGACCTCGGCAAGCAGGTCCCGATCTCGACGATCCTCGAAGCCGCGCAGGAGCGCAACGCGACGGCGATCGGGCTTTCGGCCCTGCTCGTCTCGACGTCCAAGCAGATGCCGCTGTGCATCGAGGAGCTCTTCGAGAAGGAGCTCGACTTCCCCGTGCTGATCGGCGGGGCCGCGATCAACCGCGACTTCGGCCTGCGCGCGCTGTACCCGAAGGGCAAGGCCTCGGACGAGATCTACGAGCCGGGCGTCTTCTACTGCAAGGACGCGTTCGAGGGGCTGAACAAGATGGACCAGCTCATCGAGCCGGAGAGCCGCGCGAAGCTTGTCACGAAGGTGCGCGAGGCCGCGCTGCACTTCCGCCTGCACGGCAAGGACCCACCGCCGCTCATCACCGACGACGACAGCGTGCGCTCGGCCGCGCGGACCGACGTCGAGATCCCGGCGCCGCCGTTCTGGGGCGCGCGCGAGATCGACGTGCCGCTCGACGACATCTTCCCGCACCTCGATACGCACGTCCTGTTCAAGCTGCACTGGGGCGGGCGCGGCGTGAAGGGCGAGGCGTGGCGCAAGCTCATCGACGAGGACTTCCAGCCCCGGCTCGAGCGGATGTGGCGCGAGCAGGACTATCTGTTTCCGCGGGCGCGGCTGGGCTACTTCCCCTGCTACAGCGAGGGCAACGAGGTCGTCGTGCTCGATCCGGAGGACCGCGAGACCGTCCTGGAGCGGCTCGTGTTCCCGCGCCAGCCGGGCCATCACCGCATCTGCCTCGCGGACTTCTACCGGCCGAAATCCGATTCCCACCCACCCCAGCTCGACGTCGTGGCGCTGCAGGCCGTGACGGTCGGCCCGCGCGTGACCGAGGTCATCACGGCCCTCGAGCAGGAGGGCGAGTTCGCCGAGCAGCTCTTCACCCACGGCCTCGGCGTGCAATCCGCCGAGGGCACCGCCGAGTGGCTGCACTCGCGCGTGCGCTCGGACCTCGGCATCGGCGCGACGCAGGGACGGCGCTACTCGTGGGGCTACCCGGCGTGCCCGGAGCAGTCCGAGCACGAGAAGATCTACCGGCTGCTCGACGCCCCGGCGATCGGCTTGACGCTGACGGGCGGCTATGCCGTCGAGCCCGAGCAGTCGACGCTGGCGATCATCGCCCATCACCCGCAGGCCGTCTACTTCGGCATGAAGTCGGGCTTCCTCCCCAAGGAGCGGGCGCCCGACGACATCATCGCCGGCTCCGATCGCGACGCGACCCACAAGCGCGACCAAGACCCGCGCGACGGCCCGCCCGAAGACGAGCCGGCGCTCACCGCCGACGCGCGCGCCTGAGCGCGCGCCGCCCCCGCCCGCTCAGAGCCGGGCGCGCCAGCGTGCGGAGAACGAAGTCTGGCGTCCTCCGTACTCGTGCACGAGGCCTCTGACGGAGAGCTCGAGGAGCTGTCCGCGCCGTAGCGACCGTCGCGGGCGGATGTCGATGCGGGCCGTCGTGCCGCGCTTGGGGATCGTCACGCGGCGGCTGCCGATCGGCGTGGAGCCCGAGCCCGGCCGGCGCACGGTCAGCCGCATGTCGCAGCGGCCGCCGGAGCCGTCGCAGTACCACTCGAAGCGCAGCCTGCCGTCGCGCAGGCGCCGCGGGTGCGCGGTGAGCCGCACGAAGTCCGAGCTCGCGGGCGTGCGGCTCGCGCCGAGAAGCAGCGACTCGCAATCGGTCCCGACCAGCGCGCCGGAGGGCTGGCCGACCTGGTCGCGCCCGCTGCCGCAGCGCAGCGCCCGCGCGCGCCGCGGGAAGAGCGTGTCGTGGCCGCGGCCGCCGTCGAGCGAGTCGCCGTCGCTGCCGGCGACGAGGTCGTCGTCGCCGATGCCGCCGCGCAGGGTGTCGCGGCCGGGGCCGCCGTCGAGGTCGTCGCTGCCGGCGCGCCCGTCGAGGACGTCGGCGCCGGCGCCGCCGAACAGCCGGTCCCAGCCGTCGCGGCCGACGATGCGGTCGTCGCCCGCCCCGCCCTCCATCCGGTTGCGCGACTCGTTGCCGAGCAGCACGTCGTCGCCGTCGCCGCCGGTGGCGTGCTCGAGGGCGATGAGCCGGTCGCGCTCGCCCTGGGCGCCGTAGGAGCCCGCGTCGTCGGCCAGGTCCAGGCGCACGCCCGCGGAGCGCCCGTCGTAGAGCACGGTGTCCTCGCCGACGCCGCCGTCGATGGCGTCGTTGCCGCCGCCGGCGTCCGTCGCGGCCGCGGGGCCCGACGACGCGGCGGCGCCGTCACCGCGCAGGACGTCGTCGCCGCCGCCGCCGTGCAGGACGTCGTCGCCCGGGCCGCCGACGAGCAGGTCGGGGGGCGGGCCGCTGCCCTTGTAGCCGGGGCCCTCGTCGCCGCCCGTCAGCACGTCGTTGCCCTCGCCTCCGAAGAGGCTCCCGCTCGACGTCAGGACGTCGGCGCCGGCGCCGCCGCGCACCTGGACGGGCGCGAAGAACCCGACCGGCAGGGCCACGGTGTCGTCGCCGTCGCCGACGTCGACGACCATCGACAGCGGCGGCCCTGAGGGCTGCGGCAGCGCGTACGACGGCGGCGGGCAGCGGACCGTGTGCTCGTCGACCGATCGGCAGCCCGCTCCGGCGCGCACGACGGCGCCGGTGTCGCGCACGACGACCTCGTAGGGGTAGGGGGTCGCGAGGTCCCAGCCGCCGGCGACCCGGTTGCGCTCGCCCGGGCCGGCCGCGTAGATCACGCCGCTCTGGCCTTGCGGGAGGGAAGCGACGGACGCGGTCGCCGCGAATGCCCGGGGCGAATACAGGAGGCCGAGCACGATCGCGAGCAGGAGAGTTGAGCGCATGGAGGACAGGACGCGCGCCGGCACCGGGAGTTGCGAGTACGGTGCGGGCCTTGGACGCATCCGCTGCCAGTGTCCGCGGCCTCGGCGAGGCGCGCAGGGCCGCGATGACCGGCGCTTGCGATGCCCTCTGCGCCGACCTCGACGGGGCTCCGGTCGACGAGCAGTTCGCCCTCGTGCTCCAGGCGTGCGCGCGTGGCGGGCACCGGGCGCTGGAGGCCGTCTGCGACGCGATCGAAGACCGCTCGTGCGAGGTCGCCGAACCGCCGGCGCTCGCGCTCGTCGAGGCGGTCGCGGGCGAGGAGCGAGCGGCGCGCGCCGTGCGCGCCGCCGCGTGGGTGATGGCCGCGCAGCGCATCGGCGAGACCTGGCCCGCCACGTGGTTCGACGTGCTCGAGGTCGCACGCGAGGCGCTGCCGGTGTCCGTCAGCGCGTACGAGCGGGTGCGCGCGCTGACGCTGCTGACCGTCGTCGCGGTCGCGACCGAGGACCCCAACGACCGCGACGGCATGCACTTCCAGTTTCACCGCGAGTCGCTGGAGGACGTCATCGCCGCGGCCACGGGCCTGCGCCCCGTGAGGCGGGACATGCTGCACGTCATCCCGTGGTGGACGACCGCCTTTCGCGAGGGCGTCGCGGCGTGCGACGAGCATCTGCGCAGCGCGGGCGCCGACTGAGCTTTCAAGCTGGCGCGTTGCCGTTGTCCACCGGGCCGGCGACCGGGGTACGGTGCGGACATCGAAAGGATGGGCGCGGGGATCGCCGAGACTCGCCGCTTAGCCACATGGAGGCCGTCATGGCCCACCAGTCCGCAGGTGATCGGGAGTTCGAGGCACAGCAAGAGCAGCCTGCTCCCAAGCTCGAGGCGGTGGCCGGACGTCTGCCCGCTGCGCTCGACCAGGTCCGCCGAGAAGCGCTCCGGCGCGCCGCCCGCCCGCGCTACCAGACCGCGAAGGCGCGCCTGAACGCCGCCGACGAGCGCGACGAGGTCGCGCTGGCTCGCGACGTCGCGGCGCTGGCGCGAGATAAGGCCGCCGACCTGCGCGGCCCGGCGGCGCCGGAGACCGATGCCGCCGGTGAGCGCGCCCTCGCGGCGCTCGACCGTGCGGATGCCGCCCACGATCGTGCGGACGCCGCTCGCGACCGCGCGGACGCCGCGAAGGAGCGGCTGCGATCCCTCGTGGACCGCGAGGCGCTCGCGCGCGAGGCCCGCTCGCCCCGGCCCGGCTGAGCCCCTGCTACGTCACGATCAACGTGGCGCGGTGCAGAGGGCCGCGCAGACCCGCTCGACCTCGGCGTCGGTGAGCTGCGCGTGGATCGGCAGCGACACGACCTCGCCGCAGGCTCGCTCGGCGTTCGGACACGGCGCTTCGCGGCAGCGGCGGTCGAACATCGGCTGGCGCGCGAGCGGCGCGGCGTAATGCACGAGCGTCGTCACGCCATTGCCGTGAAGGTGGTCGCGCAGCGCGTCGCGGGCGGGGCTGCGCACGACGTACTTGTGGAAGACGTGGGTGCGACCGGGCGCAACGCCTACGGGGTGATGCGGCGTGTCCGCCAGCGCGTCGTCATAGCGTGCGGCGATCGCGCGCCGGCGCGCGGTCCAGTCGCGATCGTCGTGGACGAGCTTGTCGAGGAGGATCGCCGCCGAGGCCGTCGGAAGCTGTGAGTTGTAGCCGAGCTCGACGTGGCGGCCGTCGTGCGCGCGGCCGTGCCAGCGCAGGCGGCGCAGGTGCGCGGCGAGGTCGTCGTCGTCGGTGAGCACGGCGCCGCCGCTGCCGGGCGCCGCGACGGTCTTCGTCGGGTCGAACGAGCAGCAGGTCAGCAGGCCGATCGCGCCGGCGCTGCGGCCTTGCGCGCAGCCGGCGCGCGCGGGCGAGAGGTCGTCGGGGCGCGGCGCGCCGGCCATCCGCGCGCCGAGTGCCTGCGCCGCGTCCTCGACGAGCGCGAGGCCGTGCTCGTGCGCGAGGGCTTCGAGCGCCGGCGCGTCGACGACCTGGCCGTAGAGGTCGACCGCGAGGATCGCGCGCGTGCGCGGCGACAGCGCGGCGCGGGCGGCGTCGGGATCGAGCATGAGGTGCTCGTCGACGTCGGCGAACACCGGCACCGCCCCGGCTCGCAGCACGCAGGACGCCGAGGCGATGAACGAGACCGCCGGCACGACGACCTCGTCACCGGCGCCGGCGCCGGCCGCGACCAGGGCGAAGAACAGCGCGTCCGTGCCCGAGCCGACGGCGATCGCGTGGCGGCGCTCGCAGCGCTCGGCGAGGGCGGCCTCGAACGCGGCGACCGCCGGGCCCTGGAGGGATCTACCGCTCGACAGCGCCTCGGAGATCAGCGCGGCGTAGCGCTCGCCGCGCGCCGCCCAGGTGCGCTGCGCCGCGTAGAAGGGGATCGGGGCGGCGGGCTCGCGCCGTCCGCCGGCGGCGTCGAGCACCGGAAGGTCGCCGCTCACGCCGCGGGCTCGCGCGCGTCGAGGAAGGCGGCGAGGCGCGGCAAGTCGCCCTTCACGCCGCGGGCTCGCGCGCGCCGCCGGCCAGGTCGAGGTAGGCGGCGAGGCCGTCCTCGAGCGAGCAGCGCGGGCGGTAGCCGAGCACGGACCGCGCGCGGGCGATGTCGAGCGTCCCGCGGCGCGGGCGCGCGGTCGCCGGAGGCCTGCGCCGCACGGCGACGGCGTGCCCGCGCGAGCGGACGACGTCGATCGCCTCGCCCAGCGAGCGCGACCGGCCGGCCGTGAGGTTGAAGGTCTCGCCGATGGCGTCCGGGCTCGTCGCCGCGTCCGCCAGCCCGCGGGCGAGATCCTGCACCCACGTGAAGTCCAGCCGCGTCGCGGGATCGGCGGTGAGCTGCAGCGTCGCGCCGGTCGTCGCCGCCTCGACGAGGCGCTGCAGGAAGCGGCCGTTGGCGTCGCCCGGCCCGTAGACCGCGGACGGCCGCACGATCGTCCAGGCCAGCGACGACGCGCGCACGAGCCGCTCGGCCTCGAGCTTGCACGCGCCGTAGGGCTCGCACGGGCGCAGCGGCGCGCTCTCGGGCTGCGGGTCGCGCGCGAAGTCGCCGTAGACCATGCTCGACGAGACGAACGTCAAGCGCGCGCTCGCGGCCTGCGCGGCCACCGCCGCCAGGACGTTCGCGGTGCCGTCGACGATCGAGCGTCTCGCCGCTGCCGGGTCGGAGGCGGCCACGCCGGCGAGCGGCATGTTCGCGAGATGCACGACTGCGTCGGGTGCCGCCGAGCGCACCTCCCGGGCGAGCGACGCCGGGTCGTCGGGCCCTCCGCTGCGAAGCTCCGCCCCGGCGAGCAGCGCCTGGCGCCGCCACGCCCGCGCACGGACGGCCTCCGGCTCGCCGCCGGGCAGGTAGGTCCGGTCGTCGTCGAGCACGACGATGTCGTGGCGACGGTCGAGCATCTCGCGAGCGAGGTGCGCTCCGATGAACCCTGCGCCTCCGATGAGCAGCACGCGTCCCACCGCGCGCCATCCTGACATCATCGCCGCGGTGTCCGCCAGTCCGGTCGCCGGCAACGTGTACGACAAGTACGAATCGGCGAACCCGGTCGTCCGGCGGATGATGGCCTCGTTCTTCGCGGCGTTCGACGCGCTCGTGGCCGACGCGGCGCCCGAGTCCGTGCTCGACGTCGGCTGCGGCGAGGGGATCGTGACGCGCCGGATGGCGCGCGACGTCAGCGGCCGGGTCACCGGGCTGGACGTCGAGTCGCCGCGGCTGCGGGCGGCGTGGGCGGCCGGTGGCGAGCGCGTGGAGTACGTCGTCGGCGACGCACAAGCCCTGCCCTTCGACGACGACGCGTTCGACCTCGTGAGCCTCGTCGAGATGCTCCAGCTCGTCGAGGAGCCCGATCGGGCCGTCGCCGAAGCGGCCCGCGTCGCGCGCTCGGCGGTGATCGTGACCGTGCCGCGCGAGCCGCTGTGGCGGGCGATGAACGTCGCGCGCGGCGCCTACCTGCGGGCGCTCGGCGATACGCCGGGCCACCTGCACCACTGGTCGCGCCGCGCGATCGTCGACCTCGTGTCCGCCAGGGCGCCGGTCGTCGCCGTGCGCAGCGCCACGCCATGGACGCTGATTCTCGCCCGGCCTGGCTGAGCCGCGCCGAGCTCGCGGCGCTAGCCGCGATGGTGGCCGGCGCGTGCGTCGCGTGGCTTCACTTCGGCGTGCTGCCGACCTACGACTCGCTCTACTCGCTCGTCTGGGGCCGGGAGATCCTCGACGGCTCGGCGCCGGGATTCGACGACTTCGGGGCGCCGACGCAGCACCCGCTGTGGGTCGCGCTCGGAACCGTGCTCGCGCTGTTCGGGGACGCCGGCGCGCGGGGGATGACGCTCATCACCGTGCTCGCGTTCGCCGTCCTGCTCGCGGCGACGTATCGCGTGGGGCGCGCCGCGTTCGGGCCGTTCGCGGGCGCGCTGGCCGCCCTCCTGCTCCTCACGCGGCTGAACTTCGGCTTCTACGCGGCGTTCGCGTTCGTCGACATGCCGTTCGCGGCGCTGATCATGGCCGCGGCGGCGCTCGAGGTGCAGCGCCCGCGGCGCGGCGGCGTGGTCTGGGTGCTGCTCGTGCTCGCGGGGCTGCTGCGGCCGGAGGGCTGGGTCTTCGCGGGGGCCTACGGGCTGTGGCTGTGGCGGGAGGCCGACGGCCCGGCCCGCGCGCGGATCGTCGCGTGGGTCGCGCTCGCTCCGGCGCTGTGGGCGCTGTCGGATCTCGCTCGCCACCGGCGACCCGCTGTTCTCGTGGACGTACACGACGGGCGAGGCCGGCCGGCTGGGGCGCCAGCGCGAGTGGCACGAGACGCCGGGAGCGCTGTGGTCGGCGCTGCGGGAGCTGCTCAAGGCGCCGCTGGTGCTCGTCGGGGTCGCCGGGCTGGCGCTCGCGCTGGCGCGCCGCGACCGGCGCGCGGCGATGCCGCTGGCGCTGCTCGTCCTCGGCGTCGCGACGTTCGCGGTCGTCGTGCTCGGCGGGGTCTCGGGACAGGTGCCGCGCTACGCGGTGATCGCGGCGATCGCGCTGCTGCTGTTCGCCGGCCACCTCGTGGCCCGCATGCTGCGTCCGCGTGCGGGGACGCTGCCGCGCCTCGCGTGGGCCGCGGCCGTGCTCCTCATCCTCGGCGGCGGCGTGTGGACGGCGTCGCGCCTGCATCCCCGGAGCGTCACGGACGTGTTCGGCTTCCGCGAGCGGGTCGAGAAGGACCTCGCTTCGGTGCTGCGCTCGGGGCCGGTGCGATCCGCGCTCCGCTGCGGCCCGGTCGCGGTGCCGACGCACAAGCTCGTGCCGGTCGTGCGCTGGGAGCTCGACGCGCCTGCCGGCGACGTCGTCGCTCGCAACGACCCCGACGCGGCGCGCGCGGGACGGCCGGGCGCCGTCCTGCTCGTTCGCACGAAGCGCCTGATCCACGATCCCGCGTACGGGCCGTTCGGTCAGCAGGGCGCAGGCAACTCGCCGGTCTCCGCGCAGGAGGCGCCAGCCGGCTACGCCCACCGCGGCCACTCGCGCTACTTCGAGATCTACACGCGCTGCTGAGGGCTCAGCCGGCGGCGCGCTTGGCGTCGTAGAGGATCTCGAGGAAGCGCTCGGGGTCGCGCTCGTCGACGCCGCCGACGAGCGGGCGCAGGCCGGCGTCGAGCTGGGCAGCGAGCCGGGCGCGCGCGGGCGCGGCGAGCTCCGAGCGGCGCTCGAGGAAGGCGCGGATCGTCGCGGTGTCCTCGGCGGAGACAGCGCTGACGTCCCAGCGCGGGCCGGTGCCGAACGGGTCGCCCGCGGGCGCAGGCGGCGCCGAGCGGTGCACGGCGGTGTCGATCTCGCGGCGGTCGCGGATGACGACGGTGTCGGCAGCGAGGTCGCCCAGGCGCTGGTTTCGCTGCGTCACGAGGATCGACACGATGGTCGGCAGGTAGCTCAGCGCGAGGCCGTCGACCAGCCGCATGGCGTTGCGGATGACGCTCGCCGTGACGTCCACCGGGCGCCCGCTCGAGCGCACGACGCGCAGCCCGCTCATGCGCTTGCCCGGCGTGCGCCCGCCGGCGAGCGTCTCGAAGCCGACGTCGTAGAGCAGCATGCCGAGCATGGCCGCCGGCACGACGATCAGCGCGCCCTCGAGCCCCAGGATCGCGAGGAAGAGCACCAGCAGGCAGACGAGCAGCAGGCCCTTGAGGACGAGGTCGACGCAGCCCGCGATCGCCCGCGAGCCGAGGCCGGCAAGCGTCAGCTCGAGCGACACGCCTTCCGGCGTCGGGATGGTGATGCGATCCTCGTAGGCCATCGCATGAAAGTAGAGCGTTTCATCTCAGAGCGGGAAGGCGACTGGCGCGAGCTCGACGAGCTTCTGCGGGGGCGCGCGCGGCGGCGCGGCGTGCCGGACGTGCTGCGGCTCGCCGCCCTGTACCGCGGCGCGGCAGCGGACCTCGCGCTGGCCCGGCGCGGGCATCCCGGCGATCCGGTCGTGCTGCGGCTGGAGTCGCTCGTCGCACGCGCGCGCCAGGCCGTCTACGCGGAGGAGCCGCGTCGGGGATCGCTGCGGACGTTCTTCGCGCGGACGTACTGGGTCCGCGTGCGCGAGCGCCCGGCGCCGCTGCTGCTGGCGATCGCGCTGCTCGTCGTGCCGGCGCTGCTGGCCGCGGCCTGGGCGCTCGCCGACCCCGCCGCGGCGGTCGGCGTGATCCCCGGCGAGTTTCGCGGCGCCGTCGAGCCGGTCGGCGACACCGGCATGACGACGGCCCAGACCGCCGCCTTCTCCAGCACGGTCATGACGAACAACGTCCAGGTGACGTTCGTCGCGTTCGCCGCGGGGATCCTGCTCGGCCTCGGCACGGCGTTGGTCGTCGCCTACAACGGGCTCATCCTCGGCGCGGTCGCCGGCGGCGCGATCGCCAACGGCAACGGCGCCGAGTTCGCCGAGTTCGTGACGGCGCACGGGATCATCGAGCTGTCCTGCATCGCGGTCACCGCGGCCGCGGGCCTGCGGATCGGCTACGCGATCGTCGCGCCCGGCCCGCGGACGCGCGGGCGGGCGCTCGTGGAGGAGGCCCGCCCGGCGATCTCGATCGTCCTCGGCACGATCCCCTGGGTGATCCTCGCCGGGATTATCGAGGGGTTCGTGACGCGCTCCGGCTTCGGGCTCGTCCCCGGGATCGTGCTCGGCGTCGGCGTCGGCGTGGCGTACTGGTCGCTCGTCGTCGTCCGCGGGCGCCCTCAGCCGCGGCTCATCACGCCTTGACGGTCCGCCGCCCGCCCGACGACCCCTGGCCGCCGCCGCCCTTCCTGGGCGGCTGCCCGCCCTTCTTGGGCCCGCCCTTGCCGGGCCCACCGCCCTTGCCGGACCCACCGCCCTTGCCGGGCTTGACGTACACCGGCTGCGTCTCGACCACCGGCTCGTCGTAGACCTCCCATTGCATGCCGTCGGCGAGGCTGTTGCGGAAGGCCTGACGGACGGCGACGAGCACGGCGTTGCGATCGCCGGGCCTGCACGTCGCGAGGCCGTCGCTGACGAGCACCGTCGCGAGCGAGATGCTCGTGCCGTTGGTCTGGATCTGGATGTTGGAGGCGGTCCGCGTCGGGACCTGGCGATCGATGCGCACGCTGTACTGATCGCCCGTGCGCGTGACGTTCGACCTGGTCCCTCCCCACAGGTGGTCGAAGGCCAGGTCGTTGAGAACGGCGTGTGAGTCGTCGGTGTTCGCGGTGCGCATGTTCTGGAACGTGGTGGCGATCACCTGCGGGTTCGCCCCGCGGATGCGGGCCGTCGACGTCGGGTGCGCGGTCACCCGCGTCGCGGGCACGCGCTGGAGCATCGGCCCGGGTGCGCTCGGGGCGATCGACCGCTGCTGCACTGCGCGCGCCAGCTGCCCCGCCAGCGGATCCGGGCGCCGGTCTTGCGGCATCGCCGCCGGTCGCAACAGGGCGCCTACGGGGCGGACCGCGGGCGCGCGAGCCACCCGCGCCTGCCGTGGCATATTTGTGCGAATTCGGCGTTCGGTCGCGAGCATCGATGACCTCCAATGGACCGCTGCGGCCGAGGGTAACGCTCCCCGCGATTCGCGGCGCCGGTTCGCAGCTCGCCTACACGGCGCGCTTCTGGAAGCCGTCGAGGAACCGCTCGATGAGGCCGCGGACGACGACGGCCATCGGGAAGTTGTGCTCCGCGCACCACTGCTTCAGCCGCTGGTGCTGGGCCTCGGAGAGGCGCACCGGGATCATGCTCTGCTGTGGTCCCATCGGCTTTTGGGCGGTGAAGAGCGTCGAGGGATCGGGCCAGGCGCCGCTCCCGATCGCCGCTCGCAGATCCCCTCGGAGGAGCGGACCGAAGGCGGCGGGTTGCGCGAGCCCGATGCCGCGTTCGAGGAAGTACTCGAAGACCGCGCGCTGCTCGTCGTCGGGCAGCCCCTTCTTCACCGCTTTGAACAGCAAGCCGGTGATCTCGCTTGACCGCCGTGCCTCGTCAGATGGGTCCATCCCAGCTCACCTCTGGATCGCTATCGATATCTAATCGATATCAGACGATACTGCGGTGATACCGGCCCGTCAACGGCGGCCTTCGATCAGATGCGCGCCCGCGCCTTGGCTCTGAGGTACGCGCCGACGCACGCCCGCGCGAGCGCGGTGGGCGCCGTCTCGAGCACCTGCGCGCCCGCGCCGCGGACACGAGCCGCGGCGCGCTCGCGGGCGGCGAGCATGTCGAGCGCGGCCGCCGCGCGGTAGACGTCGAGCTCGTGCGTCGGACGCGTGCCGAGCGCCGCGTCGAGGTCGGGGTCGACGACGCCCGCGACGACGACCTCGTGCCGCCGCGCCAGCACCGGCACGGCCATGACGAGCGAGCGCGCGGCGACCTCTTCGATGAGGTCGGTGAAGACGATCACGAGCGCGCGCTTGGACGACGCGACCGTGCGAAACGCGAGCTCGTAGTCTGAGTCCGTCGCGGACGGCTGCAGGTCGAAAACCGCGCGTACGAGGGCGTCTCCCCCACGCCGGCGGGGCGCCAGCCGGCGCTGCACGACGCCGTCGAAGGCGACTGTCCCGCAGCGGTCGCCCAGCTCGTCGGCGACGAGGCCGACGGCTGTCGCGGCGTCGACGGCGGCGTCCAAGCGCGTCGCGCCGCCGCTCAGCGGCGCGGCCATCAGGCGCCCGCAGTCGAGCACGCAGATGACGTCGCGGTCCTGCTCGATGCGGTACTGGTTGCTCATCGGGCGCCCCATGCGGGCGGTCGCCGGCCAGTTGACCTGGCGGATGTCGTCGTCGGGCAGGTACTCGCGGATCGACTCGAACTCGGTGCCGAGGCCGAGCGGGCCGCGCGACTGCCGGCCGGACTCGCGGAAACGGCCCATCCGCACGGCGAGCGCGAGCCGGCGGGCGGCGGGCAGGTCGGGATAGACGAGCAGCTGCGCGTCCTCGCCGGCGCGGTGGTCCCAGGTCGCGAGGCCGAGCGGGCCGGTGGCGCGCACGGCGGCGGCGGGCAGCGTGAAGCTCCCCCGCCGGCGGCCGACCATCTTCGCGTCGAGGCCGCCGTCGCCCTCTTGCGGCGTGACGTCGATCTGGGGCGGGCGCGGCTGGCGAACGCGGACGTTGCGGGCGTCCGCGCCGGCGATCTCGACGGCGAGCGGCGCGGGCACGCCGCGGGCGACGATCGCGGGCGCGCGTCGGCGCGCCTCGGGGGGCCGGCGCGCGGCGAGCGCGTCGGCGAGCAGCGCGCCGGCGAGGGCGGCCACGAGCAGCGCGGCGACGGCCGGCCCGAGCACGATCGCAACGACGGCGACGCCCGCCAGCGCGAGCGCAGCCCGCGGCGTCGGGCTCACGGAGCGCCCGCCAGCGCGAGCGCAGCCCGCGGCGTCGGGCTCACGGAGCGCCCGCCAGCGCGAGCGCAGCCCGCGTCGTCGGGCTCGCCCCCGCGCGCGCCTTCACCGCGTCGAGCGCGAGCGAGCGTGGCGTGTTGACCCCTCTATGCGGGGTCAAGACGCCATTCATCGCGGCACGGGCACCGACTCGAGCGCCGTGCGCACCGCGGCCGCGGCGTCGTAGCGCTCGAGCTCGGCCTCCGGTCGCAGGACGAGGCGGTGCTGGAGCACCGGGCCCGCGAGCTCGGCGATGTCGTCGGGCGTGACGAACGCGCGACCCGCGAGCGCCGCCGCGGCCTTCGCGGCGACCATCAAATGCACGGCGGCGCGCGGGCTCGCACCGAGCGACACGCTCGGCAGCGCGCGCGTGCGGCGCACGACCTCGACGAGGTAGGCGCCGACCTCCGGGGAGACCGTGATCGCGTCGACGGTCGCGCGGGCGGCGCGCAGATCCTCGGCGCGCGCGACCACCCGGACGTCCTCGAGCGACACCGGCCGCAGGCCCTCGCGGGCGAGCCCGAGCATCCGCAGCTCGCCCTCGGCCGGCGGGTAGCCGACCTCGATCTTCATGAGGAAGCGGTCGAGCTGCGCCTCGGGCAGCGGATAGGTGCCCTCGTACTCGATCGGGTTCTGCGTCGCGACGACGAGGAACGGGTCGGGCAGCGGGCGGCTCTCGCCGTCGGCGGATACCTGCCCCTCCTGCATCGCCTCCAGGAGCGCGGCCTGGGTCTTGGGCGGCGTGCGGTTGATCTCGTCGGCGAGCAGGAGGTTCGTGAAGACCGGCCCCGGCCGGAACTCGAGCTCGCCCGCGCGCAGCGTGCTCGTGCCGGTGAGGTCGGACGGCAGCATGTCCGGCGTGAACTGCACGCGCCGGAACTCGAGCCCGAGCGCCCGCGCGACCGCGCTAGCGAGCAGCGTCTTCGCGGTCCCCGGAGGCCCTTCGAGCAGCACGTGCCCGCCGACGCCGAGGCCGATGACGACCCCGCGCACGACCTCCTCCTGGCCGACCACGACCTTCCCGACCTCGCCCGCCAACCGCTCGTAGAGCTCTCTCATCGCCGTCCTCTGGTGGGTCGTTCGTGAACGCTCGTTTCGGACGCAACGCTCGCGAACGACCCGCGGGCCAGGGCGCGCCCAAGCGCGAGCGCCTCGTTCGTGCCGCGCTCGCCCGTCAGCGCGGCCACCTCATCCTCCTCGAAGCCGAGCCGCAGCGCGGCGTCGCGCACGGCAGCGTCCTCCGCGTCGGGCGCGAGCGCGGCGCGGCGGACGACCCGCGCGCGCGCCGCCGCCCGCACCGGCTCGAGCGCGACGGCCGGCTCGCGCGCGCGCCGCAGCGCGATCGCCAGCGCATCGACGTGCTCGCGCCGCGCGGGCTGAGGCTCCTCGCCCGAGTCCTCCGCGGGGCCGAAGCGCCGCGCGCGCGACGCGAGCCACAGCAGCGCGGCGAGGATCCCGGCGAGCAGCGCGAGCTTCCAGCGCCCCGGCAGCGCCGCCAGCCCCCGGGTCTCGTCGAACCCGTGGACGGACTCGACGAACGTCACCTCGCGCTCCGGCGGCCCGGCGAGCGCGAGCGCGAGCGCGGCGTTGTCGGCGCGGCCGAGCAGGCGGTTCTGCAGCGGCGCCGCGTCGGCGAGCAGCAGCGCGCGGCCGCGGCCAGGCTGCGCGACGGTCATCAGCGAGCCGAGCACCGGCAGCGTGCCGCCCGGCTCGGCGAAGCCGCCCGTGCCGGCGCTCTCGACGACGCGCACGGCGCTCGTCTCGGCGACGGGCAGGGTCGGGCGGGCGACCGTCGGCCCGGAAGGCCGCCAGTCCGGCGGGCGTGGCACGACGCCGCGCCCGGCGTTCGCGCCGCCGGCGACGAGCCGCCCGCCGTCGCGCACGAAGGCCCGCAAGGCGGCGCGCTCGCCGCGATCGAGCGACCGCGCGTCGAGCAGGACGACCGTGGCGTCCGGGTCGAGCGGCGCGTCCGCGAGCGGTGCGCGCAGGTAGGAGACCTCGTGGCCCGCGCGCCGCAGCAGCTCGGCGTAGGCGGCCGCGCCGCGCGGCTGCGTCGCGTACGCCGACCCGTCCTCGCCGCTGGGCTCGGGCCGCACCGTCGAGATGGCGAGCGCGATGAGGTTCACGATCACGAAGAACCCGACGACGAGGACGACGGCGCGCGCGCCCGGCGAGCGCGGGAGAAGGCGGCTCATCGCCTGCCCGCCTCCTCCGGGACGCGCGGCCAGCCCTCGCGCGCGCTGCTCACGTCGCCGTGCTGTGCCGCGCGACCGCCGTAGGCGACCGCCTCGAAGCCGTCCACCAGCCCTTCGAGCGTCGGCGAAGGGACCTCGCGCAGCAACTCGCGGTTCGTCAGGGCGGGGCGCAGCTCGATGAGCTCGCGGCTGTCGAGCTCGAGTAGGCCGGCGCGGAAGCGCAGCCGCACGGCCGCGTCGAGGTCGCCGGCACGCTCGGCGCGCTCGGCATCGCGCAGGATCTGCGCGGCGCTCACGCGCTCGCGACCGCCACCCTCGCCGGCCACGCCGCCGGCGGCCAGGCGGCGGCGAGCCCCCGCGCGCGCGGCGAGCACCGCCGCCCCGCCCAGGACGAGCCCCGCGATCAGCGCCCACAGCAGCGACGACCCGCCGGGCAGCCAGCTCGCGATCCACCGAAACGCGGCCTCGAACGGTCGCCCGAGCTGGCGGAGGGCGTCGCCGATGCGCTCGCGAACGCTGCGCAGCGGCGCTGGCACGGAGCTCGGCTGAAAGCGGCGCTGGGCAAGGACGTCGCGGGCCTGCCGGCGGGCGCGTGCCGCGGCCGCCGCCGACCCGGGGCCGCCCGCCGGCGCCCCCTCGGCCGCGAGCGCGCGCAGGCGAGCGCGCACGTCGGCGTCGCTGCCCCGCAGAGCCTCCCCCACCGCGACGGCCCGCCCGTCGACGACGTCGACCTCGCGCAGCCGCTCCAGGACGGCGGGGTCGCGCTGCGCCTCGCGAGCCAGCGCGCGCAGCTCGGTCGCGGTCACCTCGGCGCCGTGCGCGACGGCAGGCTGGCACCCGCACGCCAGCGCGCACGCCAGCACGGCGGCGCGAAGCCTCACCCGTGCGGCACCCCGGGCAGCCGCGGCGGCGCGTCGTCGTCGTCATCGCCACCGGAGCCCGGCGGCTTGCCGCCCGCCGGCGGCCAAGGATCCGCGCCGGCCGGCTCGCCGCCCGCCGGCGGCCAGGGATCCGACCCCGGGCCGGCCGGCTCGCCGCCCGCCGGCGGCCAGGGATCGTCCGCCGGAGGCTTGCCGCCCGTAGGCGGCCAGGGATCCGAGCCGGAGGGCGGAGCGCCGCCCGCCGGCGGCCCCGGCTTCCAGCCGGGCGGCGGCGGCCAGTACGGCGCGCCGGTGCGGTCCACCTCGTCGGCGTCCGGCAGCAGCGGCGCCGGCGCCATCCCGTCCGGCGCGGCCGGCACGGAGCCGCCGATGCCCTGCGCCAGCAGCTCGAGGTCGAAGCCCTCCTTGCGCACCCGCAGGTCGAAGTACACGACGGTCAGCAGCGCGGCTTGAAACGGCGTGCTGATCGCCAGCCCGACGATCCCCGACAGCGCGCTGAGGATCAGCACGAGCACGTCGTTGTCGGGCTCGATGATGATCCCGATGAGGAACGCTCCCTGCACGATCGCCGAGACGATCCCCGCCAGGATGAAGCCGACGACGAGCACGCCGAAGGTCCGCCACCACGTGCCCTTGACGAGCCCGAACGAGCGGCGCAGCGCGTGGCGCCCGCGCGCGCCCTCGACCAGCAGCACCGGCATCGCCACGGCCCACGCGAAGTACAGCCAGATCCCCGGGCCGATGAGCAGGATGAACCCGCCGAGGACGCCGAGGAACGTGAGGAACGTGAGCCACAGCAGCTGCGGCGCGCGCTCGATCGCGAACTTGAGCGAGGCGCGCCAGTCCGGCTCGTCGCCGAGGTAGGCCTGCGCGATCGCGCGGAAGCACGCCGCCGACGCCAGCAGCACCGCGAGCATCTGCAGCAGCGTCGAGATCGCCAGCCCGCCGAGGTAGCTGTTGAGCTCCTCGAGCGTCTCCTCGGGCGTCTGATCGGGGTTCGTCGAGAAATCCAGCGACGAGACGGTGTAGTCGGCCGTCAGCACCGCGCTGACGATCTGCACCGGCACGACGATGATCAGCACCGCCTTGAGCAGCGTGCGCCAGTTGCGCACGCAGATCTTGATCGAGACGTCGAGGATCTCGCCCAGCGACAGCGGCCGCAGCCGCGGGCGGACCCCCTCCGTTGTCGTCACGCGGTCAGGTGACCGGGTAGCTGTCCGCCGGCACGACGACGGCCGTGGCCATCTTGTCGTGCCAGGTCTGCTTCTCCTTGTCCCACAGCATCCAGAAGTAGCCGAGGTAGATCGGGATGCCGGAGACGATCCGCCCGAGGTAGCGGATGAACGCGCGCCCGTTGCCGATCGGCCCGCCGGTGTTGAAGTCGATCACGCGGATCCCCAGCGCCTTCTTGCCGATCGTCTGGCCCGTCGGGCCGCCCTCGAAGTACGTGAAGTAGGCGATTCCGCCGAGCAGGTAGACGGCGTAGCCCAGGATGGGGTCGATCGCAAAGGCGATGATGAGATACGGCACCGCGATGATGAGGCCGTCGATGAACGCGGCCCCGAAGCGCGTCCAGAACCCGGCGCGAGGACCGGATGGGCCGGCGCCTGCCGGCGGCGCGCTGCCGAATGGATCAGGCTCTTGCGTGGTGGTCATGTGCCCCCTCCGTTGTGGTCGTTCCCCGCCGGATGGACCGTACCCGTTCTACCGGACCGCGTGGGCAGTTTGCGCCACAAATCAGCCGAACCTCCGCCGGCAGCCGCGCGTCGCGAGGGGCGTCAGTCGTTCAGCCGCAGTCGCTGCCGCGGCGGGCCGGTCGCGAGGAACAGCATCGCCGTGCCGTAGATCGCCAGCAGGAGCCCGACGCCGAGCGACGATGCCCGGCAGGACCTCGACGGGCGGCCACGTGGTGGCGAGCTTGTCGAACTCCTCGGTACGGGTCTCGAAGATCGGGACGACGTCCAGATCGAGATAGTTCGCGAACTGCGGCGCCGTCCTGACGGGCGTCCCGAGCTCGAAGCGCTTGAGGCCCTCGCTGCCCGGGATGGCCTCCCAGCCGCTCGTGACCGGCCCGACGGCGAGGATCGCCTGCGCCAGGCCGGGCGTGCGCTTGCGCAGCCTGCGCACGAGCTCGTCGCCGCCGACGCCGAGCTTGCGCGACAGGATCGCGACGAGGTGCGGGACCTCCTCCGCGACGTTCGTGAGCGGGATCGCCTCAAACAGCGCCATCGTCCGCGGCGCCGCGCGCTCGAGCTGGCGGCGCACCGCGCCCTCCGACAGGCCCGCCTGGCCGGAGATGAACGTCACGAGCTTGGGCACCTCGTCCGCGACGCCGCCGGACGCGGTCATGAGCGGGTCGCCGAAGCGCACGGCCTGCACGGCGAGGTCGGTGCCGGCGCGCAGGCCGATGACGCGCTGCTCGTCGAACGCGGGCTGGAGCTTGGCGATCGCCGTCTCGGCGCCGCCCAGGCGCGGGAAGTACTGCAGCGCGCCGACGAGGATCGCGACGAGCACGCCGACGGCGATGACCGCGCCCCAGGCGATCTTGCCCGACGGGTGGCTGGTGGACCAGCGCGCGTGCACCAGCGCGAAGACCGCAAGGCCCGCGCCGAGGACGAGCAGCAGCCACGGGATGTAGCCGATCCCGCCCGAGCCGGCGACCGCTTCGAAGTGATCCTGCTCCTCGGCGACGGTCGCGACGAGGTCGTCGCGCAGGTAGTCGCGTACCTCGGGCATGGTCTTGACGGCCTTGCCGTCGAAGCGCGTGAGGCCCTCGGCGCCGGGCACGTCGTACCACCCGCTCGTGACGCTCGGCAGCTCCGAGAGCGTCTGGTAGATGCGGGGGTAGCTGCGCGCGAGCTCGTCCTGCAGGTCCTCGGGAGCGAGGTTGAGCGTCGTCGAGAGGTAGGCGGTCAGCTTGCGGCGCTCGTCGGCGATGCCGGAGAACGGCACGGCGCGCAGGAGCGCCTCGGTGTGCGGCGCCTCGCGGCGCAGCAGCGCGCGCGAGCGCTCCGCCGACACGCCGGTGCTGCGCTTGATCATCGTGACGAGCTCGCCGAGCTCCTCGCGGGAGCGGCCCCTGCGCGTCATCAGCGGGTCGGCGAGGTCGACGTAGTCCGACAGCAGCTTGGTGCCGCCCACCTCGCCCTTGACGGCGGCGTCGGTCAGCGCGGGCTTCGCGGTGTCGATGACCTGCTGCCCCGCGGTCAGCCGCGGGACGAGCTGCAGCCCGAGGACCAGCGCCACCACGACGACGCCCACGACCAGCACGCCCATCCAGGCGCGCGACGCGGTGGTCGACAGAAGTCGCTTCATCGGTTGGGTCCCACCTCCAAGGCCGGCGGCGGGGACGACCGCCCGCCGGGCGCGACCATACACCGGGCGCGGTCTACGTGGACTTGGGGGCGCTCGCCACCAGCGCGAGCTTCTGCGAGCGCGTCAGGCGCTTGATGCGCGCTTCCTCGCGGCGGGCGGCGGTGCGATCGGCCATCGTCCGCGCGAAGGCGAGCTCGACGGGCAGCCGGGCTCGCGTGTAGCGGCTGGCGCGGCCGGCCGCGTGCATCTTCAGGCGGCGCTCGAGGTTCGAGGTCCAGCCGCAGTACAGCGTGCCGTCGCGGCAGCGCAGGAGGTAGACGAAGGCGTCGTCGGGCATCGCGGTGGTGTTCGACATGGCGGGCGCCGATCATCCCCGATGGGGCGCCGTGCGCCGGTCTAGAATCGGGCGGAGTTGCGGGGAGGGCGAACCATGGCGCTGGTCGCCGTCGCGGTCGCGGCGGTGGCGGGTGTGCGGGCGGGGGTCGTCGCGACCTCCGCTGCGGCGCGCCCGGTCTGCATCCCGCGGCTGCTGCCCTGCCCGCCGGCCCCGCCGCCCGCCGAAGCCCAAGCCGCCGCTCGAGCTCGGCCTGACCGAGGCCGACCCGCGGATGCTCACCGCCGCGCGGCCTGGCTCGCCCGGGGCGCGGGCCGTCGCGCTGCGCCCGCGCTACGTGCGCGTGCTCGTCGACTGGCACCGCGCCCAGCCGTACGCGGGACACCAGCCGAACTGGAACGCTCCGGCGGGCGGCTGCCCGCGCCGCGCGCTGCGCTGCGGCACCGATCGCGGGCTGCGAAGCCTGCTCGAGACGCTGAAGGCCCGCCGCCGCGCCGACGGCGGGTGGCAGATCGTGGTCGTCCCGTACTTCACGCCGCAGTGGGCCGCCGTGCCCGCCTCGGGCTGCGAGCGTCCCGGCACGAAGCCGCGCGCGCGGATGCCGCAGATCGACGCCTACCGGGCGTTCCTGCGCGCGCTGCAGCGCCTCGGGGACGACGCCGGCGTCGACCTGCGCTACTGGGCGCCGTGGAACGAGCCGAACCACCCGGCCTTCCTCAATCCGCAGCGCGCGACGTGCGACATCGGCTCCCCCGCGCTCGCGCCCGAGCTCTACGCACAGCTCGTGCGAGCGGCGGTGCAGGAGCTGCGCTCCGACCAGCACCTCGTGATCGGCGAGCTCGCGGGCCTCGACGCGCCGCGCCCGTACGGCGCGAGCGCGCCCGAGTTCGTCCGCGCGCTGCCCGGCGACGTGGCCTGCGCCGGCAGCGCGTTCGGCCAGCACGTCTACATCGGCAAGCGCGGCCGGGGCGGCCGGCCGCCGGCCGTCGTCCAGCCGGCCGATGCCGCTCGCGACGCGACCGCGCTCGTCGACGCGATCGACGAGGCGCTCCTCTCCCACGACTGCCACACGCCCATCTGGATCACCGAGACCGGCACGTTCGACCACCGCTGCGAGTCGATGGCCGCAGCGCTGGATGCCTGGTCCGACGACCCGCGCGTCGACGCCGCCTTCCAGTACACGTTCCGCGAGTCGCGAACCTTCCCGGTCGGCCTCGTCAGCCCGTCGCTGCGCACCACCTACCGCTCATACACGGCCTGGCACGCCTTCTCACGCCCGCCGGCGAGCCCCTGCGACCCATGACGCGTGTCGACTATGCCGCTCATGGCGCTGCATAGTCGACACGATGCGGCTCAGGCGGTCTCGCGGGCGCCCGTGCCGCGGCCAAAGCCCGCCGGGGCCAGCTCGACCGGGGAGGCGTGCATCGCGCGGAGGCGGACCTCGCGCCAGGACAGGCCTTCCTTCACGAGGGCCGGGGTGCCCATGACGATCGCGGTCGCGATCTCGACGGCCTGCAGGATGATCCCGTAGGCCAGCGCGTCCGCCGCGCCGACGCCGTAGGCGGTGAGGACCGCGACGCACGCGGCCTGGAAGACGCCGAGGTTCGAGGGCGTCGCCGGCAGGACCGCCGTCACGTTCACCGCGAACAGGACGGCCGCTGCCGCCCCGATGCCCGCTTGGTCGTCGAGGCCCAGTGCGACGAGCAGGACGTAGCACGACATCCACTGGATGGCCCACGCCGTGAGCTGCGCGACCGCCGCGGTGCCGCCCAGCCGCGGCTTGGCGAAGACCCGCAGGCCGGCGCGCACCTGCACCAGCGCGCGGCGCGCCTGTGCGACGAACGCGGCCACGCGCGCGAAGCGGGAAGGCTTGCCGGAGCGCAGCAGCGCGGGCGCCGCGAGCATGACCAGGACGATCGCCAGCGGCGCGATCGCCACGGCGAGCAAGGCCGTGTGGTGCGTGAAGAGGTCGACCGTCGAGAACATCGTGATCCCGAGCACGATCAGCGCGAGCACGTTCAGCAGCGTCTGCGAGACGATCGTCCCCAGCACGACCGGCAGGTGCAGCCGCGCGTTGCCGATCCGCCGCGCGACGACGAACGCGCGCGCCGGCTCGCCGAGGCGGGCCGGCAAGGTCGCGGACATCAACACGCCGATGAACGTGCCCTGCAGCGCGTCGACGAGCCGGACCGTCGATCGCGGCAGCGCCGCTCGCAGGATCGCGTGCCAGGCGACGCCGCGCAGCACCATCGAGAAGCACATGAGCCCCAGGCCGAGCAGGACCCACGTCGGAGTCGCGGCCAGCAGCGACTCGCCGATCCGCTCGACGCCGATGCGCTGCAGCGCGTAGCCCGCCAGCAGCGCGGCGAGCAGCGCCGCGAACACGATCCCGAACCGGCGCAGCAGTCGTGCGGCGGGGCGCGGCGCGCCACCCGCGGCCGCGGGCAGCGGCTCGAGCGTCGGCAGCCGCACCGCGGGCACGCGCTGGCCGTCGGCCGGCGTGAAGCCCATCCGCACGGCGATGCGCGAGCCCTCCGGGCGCGGCAGCGCGATCGCGTCCTCGTAGGCGTTCAGCACCTCGCCGGCGACCCGCGGCCAGGCGTACCGCTGCGCAGAACGACCCGCGGCGAGGGCGAGCGCGTCGCGGCGGGCCGGGTCCAGCGCGAGGTCGCGCAGCACCTCGGCCAGCGCGGTCGGGTCGGCGCGCGGGACGAGCAGGCCGTCGACGCCGTCCGTGACGACGTCGCGGTAGCCCGCGATGTCCGAGGCGACGACCGGCGTGCCCGCCGCGAAGGCCTCCGTCAGCACCATGCCGAAGCTCTCGCCGCCCAGCGACGGCGCGCACAGCATGTCCGCGCGCTCGAGCACCCGGCGCTTGTCCTCGTCGCTGCACTTGCCCATAGCGAAGACGTCGCGGGCGTCGATCATCAGCGGCGCGATCTCCTCGGGGGTCACGCCGACGACGTGCAGCTCCACCGGCATGTGCTCGCGCAGCGCCTCGAACGCGCGCAGCAGCACCGGCAGGCCCTTGCGCTCGACCGCCTGGCCGATGAAGGCGATGCGCAGCGGGTCGCCGGCCGCCCTGCGAGCGGGCAGCTCGCGCCCGGGCGGCGAAGGCACGTCGACGCCGTTCGGGATCACCCGGTAGGTCCCGCCGTAGAAGCGCCGGCCGGTCCACGCCGCCGCCTCGGAGACCGCGATCCGCACGCCCAGCCGGTTCAGCCGCCGTCGCGCGCCCATCGCGTTCGCGACGTTGTTGGAGATGACGTTCTCCGAGTAGCAGTGAAACGTCCCGACGAGCGGGGCGTCGACCGCGCACAGCGTGTCCCAGCACGAGAACGGCGCCACCGGCTCGTGCAGGTGGATGACGTCGTAGGCCCCGCCACGCAGCTCGCGGCGCAGCACGTCGACTCCGCTCGGCGTGTACGGCACGTTCGAGACCGCGCCGTTGGACGGGAAGCCGACCGTCCGCCCGAGCGGGATCAGCCAGTCGGGGAGCTCGCGGCCCGACGGACGCGCACCGCGATGCATGCGCGCGGAGATGCGGTCGTCAGGATCGACCGGCGACAGCACGCGAACATCGTGGCCCTCGGAGATGTACTGCTCCGTGAGGGCTTCGATGTGCCGCGTCACTCCCCCCGGGTACGTCCACGAGTACGGAGACACCAGCGCTATGCGCATCACGGCATCGTACCGGCGTGTGCCAGCTTGGGGTCCCCGCGCACGTACGCGGTCACGCACGCGAGCACGAATACGCCGAACACCAGCAGGATCGGGCCGGAGTCGTTGAACAGCGCGCCGACGATCGACGCCGCGAGCCCGCCCGCGAGCGCGGCGCGCCAGGCCGGCGATCCGCGCAGCGGCGCGTAGATGCGCTCGCGGTAGCGCACGGCGTAGGCGGCGGCGAGGATCGCGAGGACCGTGATGAACGGCATCGCCCCGGTCTGCAGGACGTTGAAGGCGAGCGTGTAGCGGCGGACCACGACGTCCCACAGCGCCCCGGCGCTGTCGGCCTGGAGGATCGTCCGGGTGAAATGCCCGTTGCCGCCGGTCGCGAGGTCGAGCAGCGCAAGCCCGACGACCGCCAGGATCGGCGCAAGCAGCGCGAGCGCGATCAGCCGCCTGGATGGCGTGCCGGGCAGCATGAGCACGGCCATCACCGCGATGCCGCCGCCGACGGTGATGACGCCGCCGACGTCGGCCCCGAGCTGCCCCGCGCCGACGAACACCGCCGCGACGAGCCCGACGATGACGACGAACGCCGCGGCCTTGCGCGAGCGCCCCGGCCCCGCGCCGAACTTCGCGCGCGCCGACTCGAAGTCCGCGCGGGACATGAGGAGCGTCCCCAGCGCGACCATGAGCAGGACGACGAGCGTCGACTCGAGCTCGTTGCCGAGGCCGTAGAAGCGCGAGCCCGAGCGGGGGTTGACGCCCAGGAGCGAGCGGATGATGAGCGTCGAGTTGAAGATCAGGTCCAGGCCGTACGCGACGACGCCGGCGACCGCCGGCACGAGCGGGCCGCGCGGCCACCGCACGAACCGGTCGGTGAGCGCGGCGAGCGTGAACGCACCGCCGGCGATGATCGCGATCTCCGCGAGCCGGGTCGGCGCGAGGTACCCCGTGAGCAGCAGCAGCGGCAGCACCCACAGCATCGCCAGCCCGCCGACACGCATGCCTGCGCGAATCCCGCGGCGGTCGGCGACGAGGCCCAGCGCGAGGGTCAGCGCGGCCCACGAGAACAGCAGCGCGAAGATCGTCGGCGTGCGGCGCCCGCTGACGACCTTCAGGCGCGCCTCGAGCGTCCTCAGCGTGTCGGCGTCGCGCGTGCCTTCGACCGTGATCGGCTGTCCTTTGACGTTGTCGGGGATCGGCAGGCCGAGGCCGTCGAGGATCGTCACGGGGACGTCGATCGCGGCCACGACGCCGTGCAGGCGCGTGGTGGGCGACGTCAGCACGCCGTCGCCGCCCCCCGGCAGCGCCGCGCCCGCCGGCAGCAGCTGGGGCACGAACGCCCGCGGCGGCGACTGCACGACGATGAGCACATCGTCGCCGCGGCGATCGCGCATGAGCCTGCCGAGCGCGGCGTCCCCCTTGTTGCCGGTCGGCAGCCCGACGACGACGAGCCGGTGTCGGATCAGCAACCGGTGCGCGCGCTCGGCGAGATTGCCCGCCGGGCCGAGCGACACCGCCGCGACGTTCCCCTCGACGTCCGCCGCGGCCACCGCCTCGGTGTTCTTGCGGCTGCGCACGCCCGCGTACGCCGCGCCGCCGGGGATGTTGCTCGCCAGCATGCCCGGCTGGATCTCCGCGAGCGCGGTCTTCGCGCGCTCGAGCACCTTGCTCCAGCCGAAGATGAAGCCCGTGCCGTCGCCGCCGACGACGAGCTCGAGCTGCGGCGGCGTGCGCGGCTCGTAGACCGCCGCCGAGGTGCGCGATCCGGCGGTGATGTCGAGCAGCGCCTGCTGCGGCGTATAGCGGCCCTGCGTCGCGCTGATGAGCCCGATCGCGAGCTGCGGCCGCGCGTCGAGCCGGTCGAGGATCGGGTCGGGGTTGTCGTCGCCGCCCTTCGGCAGGAACGCCAGCACCGCGCGCGGCTCGCGCGCCCCGGCCGCGGCGGGCGCGAGGACGCCCGCGAGCATGAGGAGGAGCGCGCCGACGGCGACGAGCCGTGGCACGTGACGGGCAGGAGCGGACATCGCCGTTGCCTATCCTGTCTGATCGTGCCGACGCGTCATTTCGTGAAGTACACGTTCCTCAAGCTCGACCCTGCCTGGCGGCGCCTGGACGCCGACGAGCGCCAGGCCCACAAGCGCGAGTTCGCGGCCGCCTGCGCGGACTTCGCCGACGGCCACCTGCTGCGCGCGTTCTCCACGGTCGGCACGCGCGGCGACGCCGATCTCATGCTGCTCGCGCAGGCGCAGAACCTCGATCGCATCCACGAGTTCCACGTCGTGCTCGCGCAGAGCGGGCTCATGAAGTGGGCGCAGATTCCGTACTCCTACCTCGCGATGACCAAGCCCTCGGAGTACTCCGACGAGTCGCGCCTCGAGGTCCGCCCCGCCCACGCGAAGTACCTCTTCGTCTATCCCTTCGTGAAGACCCGCGCCTGGTACGCGCTCGACGCCAAGGAGCGCTGGCGCATCATGCAGGAGCACATCAAGCTCGGCCGCGAGTACCCGGACATCGACCTCAACACCTCGTACTCGTTCGGCCTCGACGACCAGGAGTTCGTCGTCGCGTTCGAGACCGACGACCCGGCGTCGTTCCTCGACCTCGTGCAGCGCCTGCGCACGACCGAGTCCTCGCTGTACACCAAGCAGGACACGCCGACGTTCACGTGCATCAGCGCGTCGGTCGAGCGCGCCCTCGCAGCGCTGGACGGCGAGCCGATCGTCGCCGAGGTGCTCTAGCCGATGCCGTCAGAAGCCCCCGGAGAGATCCGCGACATCACCGTGATCGGCGCCGGGCCGGTGGGCCTGTCGACCGCGTTCTGGGCCGGCATGCGCGAGGCGAGCTCGCGGATCGTCGACTCGCTGCCGCAGATCGGCGGCCAGCTCACCGCGCTCTATCCCGAGAAGTGGATCTTCGACGTGCCCGGTCATCCGAAGGTCCTGGCGAAGGACCTCGTCGAGTCGCTGCGCCGCCAGGCGCTGGAGCAATTCGACGTGCCCGTGCACCTCGAGACGACGATCGAGTCGATCGGCTGGGAGGACGACATCGTCGTCCTGCGCACGAACAACCCGCACTTCGGAGAGCTGCGCAGCCGGGCGGTCATCATCGCCGGCGGCCACGGCGCCTTCGAGCCGAAGAAGCTGCCGGGCTACGACCTGACGCCGTGGGAGGGCCGCGGCGTGCACTACCTCGTCGGCTCGAAGTCCGAGTTCGCGGGCAAGCGCGTGCTGATCATCGGCGGCGGCGACTCGGCCTGCGACTGGGTCGTCAACCTCGTCCACACCGCCGAGTCGGTGGCGCTCTGCCACCGCCGTGAGGGCTTCCGCGCGCACGAGCTCACCGTCAACCAGGTCATGGCGGCCGCCGACGCCGGCCACGTCGACCTGCACGTGCCGTTTCAGATCCGCGAGGTCTCCGGCAACGGCGCGATCGAGCGCGTCAGGCTCTTTCACTCCGAGGACTCCGACCACGAGATCGAGATCGAGATCGACGCGATCCTCCTGCAGCTCGGCTTCAAGACGGCGCTCGGCCCGCTGAAGAACTGGGACCTCGAGATCTCCAAGGGCGCGATCGTCGTCGACCAGGTCATGAAGACGAACCTCCCGCAGGTCTGGGCGTGTGGCGACATCACGACCTTCCCCGGCAAGCTCAAGCTCATCGCGACGGGCTTCTCCGAGTCCGCGATCGCGGTCGCGCAGGCCGTGCACTCGTTCCGGCCCGAGATGAAGATCCAGCCGAAGTACTCGACGAACACCGGCGTCCCGGGCGGAGACGCCGGCCAGCCGTAGCGACGGTCGGCCCTGGTCGCAGGTTTGACGTCACCGGCTGGCCGCGTAGGCTTGGGATATGACGCGACGCGAGTACGAGGTTGTGCTGGTCCCCGAGGCCGAGGGCGGGTTTAGCGTCTTGGTGCCGGAGTTGCCAAGTGTCGCGACACAAGGGGAAACCGTCGAGGACGCGCTGGACATGGCCAAGGAAGCCATCGAGCTCTACCTCGAGACGATGGATGAGGACGGCATCCCGATTCCGACCGTGCATCGTCGGCGCGTCGCGGTCGGTGGGTGACCTCCCGCTGCTCGATCAGAGCAGCCTCTGAAGCTCTTCTCGGCTGAGCCCGGCCGTCTTCAGGATGTTCAGCAACGTCCCTCTCTTGAGCGCGCGGGCGCCGTGCACCGGGACCACGACGGCGTCTGGGATCGCCGGATGGCGAAGGACATGGTGACTTCCGCGAACGCGCCTGACGTACCAGCCTTGGGTCTCAAGGACCCGGACCATCTGCTTGCCGGAGACTGACGGGAGCGGCGTGCTCATCTCAAGCCTGCGAGTTCGTCCTGCCTGCGTTCGCGATCGCGGTCGCCTGCGATCCATCGCCGGATCTCGTCGGCGGCCTCCTCAACAGCGCGGCGGAAGCCCGGGTCGTCCGAGCGGCGTTGCCATCCCTCGACGTGCTGCAGGGCGGACTGAAGCTGGGGAACGCGCGATCCTGGCCATGCGATCGGCAGCATCGCGTGGACGAGCTCGTGTGCAGTGTCGATCGACGGCAGCCTCTCGGCCAAGGCGACGGCACGTGACTCGCAGCCTTCCCACGACAGCCCGCGAAGGCGAAGGAGTCTCTGCGCCCGCCGCTCATCCGCGTTGTCGTGGATCCGCACGATGGCGTCCGTGACGGCCGCCGAGTTCGGGTCGATCCACTCGATCAGATCGATGAGCGCCGCGCTGACAGGTGAGGATCTCGGTGCCGACTCGAACGCGGAGATGGCCCGCAGCAGGTCGTCGTGTGTTGCTTGACGGTGCACGCGAGAGGCCAGCGCATCGGGAAGCAGGGCGGTCGCGCGCAGCGGAGCGCTCAACGACCCCAGCCAATCCACACGCTTCCACAACCACGCGAGGGTCAGGTCTCCTGTGACGGGCTCGAGGTCGTTCAGGACGCGAACCAGATCGCTCTCCGGCACGCGCTCGGCGACGGCCGTAGCGAGCAATGCCTCGCTAGCCGCGGCCGGGAGGGTTCCGGCCAGTGGGACCCCGCCGACCTTCGCGAGGAGCAACATGCGATGCAGCGCTTGCGCATCGGCAAGCTCCCCGGCAACTCGCAGCCCAAGGGCAATGCGCCAGTCGGTGCTGTGTTCACCGTAGTTCAGACCCCTGAGAACGCCGCGGCGCACCGTTTCGCTGGGGTGGTCAGCCAAGCGGCGCAGCGTTGCCTGCGCGAGGTCGCCGTCCAGATCCCCGATGCCTTCGGCGACCATCGCGCGGGACTCCTCGTCGGCGCACCAGCGTTCGAGGGACGCAGGGTCGAGGTGCCCCTCCGCACCGAGGCGATGAACCGCGAGGCTGCCGCGGGCCCTGAGCGTGGAGGCGGTCGAGATCAACTCGTCGATCAGCTCGACCGCGCGCCGGGGATGAAGCCGGGCCACCTGCGCAAGGGTCACCCCGATCCAATGGCCCTCGCCGGCAGGGTCGAACAGCGCCCGCGCTTGATCGTGCCAGTTCTCCCAGCGGCGGAGGCGCTCCCTCCATGCGCTGTCACCCACGAGCTCGCGCGCAAGCTGCTCACAGCGAGCGTGCCGGTCTCGATGCTCGTCCTCCCAGCTGTCATGCTCGTCCGGAGGACCGACTTCGCGTGGATGGATGAGCAGTACGTACTCGTCGAGCTCGCACGAGAGGGGTGGCAGCGGCGCCGAGGCAGTCGATGCGCCGCCATGTGGGTCGCGTGGGTTCCATGCGCGATTCCATCGCAGGTAGCTCAGCGCATCCGCGCGAACGGGCAGCGACAGCTCCTCGAAGTGTTCCGCGAGGAAGGCATCGAGATGGCCGAGCTCCTCTGTGGCGATCGACCGTGCGCGATCGTCCATTTGGGCGCCACCCGGCCCTCGGTATCCAGCCGCGTGACGGGCAAGGGCGGTTGCGGCTTCCAGCGATTGAAGCTGATCCGCGGGCGGGATCCGAAGGAGCGTCGCCGCGAGGGTCTGTACGCCCGAGCGAAGGACCGCGCGAGTGTGCTCGCTCCCCGGAACGGCATAGCCGTGCATCTCGACGGTGCGCGGATCGTCGAGCGACCAGGTCATGTCATCGAACACGACGATGGCGAGGGCTCGGCCGGCGGCGGCGGCCGCTCGAAACGCGTTCTCGCTGAGGGCCTGCCTCGTGAAGCCCGCGGTCACGTCGGCTAGGTTGCGCTGGACGTCGGCGAGGACGTGGCCATCCTGGTCGGACTCGTCGACCGGCACCCGCTTGTAGATCTCTCGCATTGCCTCGCACGTCAGGTCGAACCTCGGCGTGCCGGCCGCGGCAGATGCCAGCTCGAGGAGCAGGCGCCAGCTCGCGGCAACATCGGCGCTCACTCGCTGCGTTGCGTGGATGAGATCCTCCGCAGCCGACACGCTCAGCAGCTCGGGGCTCGCCGCTACGCGCCCGATCAGCGTCCGCAGCGCGGGCAGTGCCAGAACCTCGGCCCCCGGGAGCATCTCGAGGACGATGTGCGCCGCACGCTTGAGATCCGCATCCTGCGTGAGCTGCCGCAGTCGAGCGGCGAGCGCTTGAAGTCCGGGGTGACGATCATCGAGCTCACCGTACGGAACCCGACCCAGCGCACGGCATAGTGCCTGCAGGTGACTGCCTGCGAACGCAGCGACCACGGTCTCGTATGCGAGCACAGGCCGCCATTTGCGCGAGAAGAACGACGAGAGGAGAACATGGTCCGCCAGCAGATCGGGCTTGATCCTGAACCGGAACTCGTCGGTCGATACCAGCAGGCCGCGGTCCGCGAGTTCGGCAAGCCAGCGACGCAACGCGGGAACCCCGAATCCGAGCAGACCGGTGATCGCCGCAACCATGCGCTCGTCCCGAGCGTCGATGCCGTCCAGCGCGGCAACGATCGCCATAAGCTCGCGTAGCTGTCGGGCGTTCGGGTCGTTGTGGGTAAGCGTGGACAGCAGGCCCGCCACATGCCCTGCAAACACCTCATCGCGTGTGATCTCCGGGAGAGATCGACCGTCGCGCGCCAGCGTCGCGGCGAGAACTGCGATCAACGGATTGCCTTCGGCGAGCGCCGCGATCTGCGAAACCATCCCGGCATAGCCGATCTCGAACGGCTCGCCCCGCACGATGTCGGCGATGCGGTTGCGGGGGAGAAGCCCCAGTGACAGGAAGTCCCGCTCATCGGGAACACCGAGCCAGAGACCGGCGGTCGCGCTTCGAACCTCGTCAAGCCGACGCGGACGCACGACGAACACCACTTTGGGCATCGGATCGCGTCGTTCCAGGACGCCGAGGATGGCTCGCAAATCGCGTCGCTGATGGGCGTTGTCGATGACAACGACAAGCTCGTCGCCTCCGCCGAGCTCTCCGAGCGCGTCGGGCGGCACCTGGATCGACTCATCGACGAATCGCCACGCCCGGGAGCCGCTGTCGAAGTCTGCGGCCTCGAGCAACAGACGCGTCTTGCCGACGCCTCCGGGGCCATGAAGCACCAGACACCCACGCCGGCTCAGGCGCCGTAGCACCTCGTCGATGTCGTCCTGCCGCCCGACGAGCGGGACATCCAGACCAAGATTCGCCGGGCGGCCGTTGAGCAGGCGACGGTACTCCAGTGGCGTGAGGAAGATCTTGGGCCGAGGCGGCGTCAGCCCGAGAAACCGGCGACGGAGATCGAGGTAGTCAGGGTGCAGGAGCGTCGCGACCAGCCACTGCTGACCCAGGACGAGAAGCGTGATGCCGCGTCCTTGCGCGAATTCCTCGAGCCGATCCTGCGCATCGCGAGTGATCCTGCGGTTTGTTACGCCGTAGACACGCGGCGGACGGTGGCCGAATTCCTCCATCCGCTCGATTTCGCGGCGGATCTTGCGGGTCCACTCGCGTTCAAGGGAGATGGAGAAGATCGCCCCGTCGCCGTCGGCTAGGTCTGCCACGGCATCACGCGCACGGTCCCCGACGCCGCCAAGTGGACGAACCGTGGGCTCGACATCTCGCAGCAGGACGTGCACCAGCTCCTCGAACCGGACGTGATCCGTCATTCCGAGGAGCGCCCTGGCCGTCTCCTCCGTGGCCAGAGCCATCTCAGGCGAGATCGCATCGGACCGAGACTCGCGATCGAGAACGGTATGTATCTGCTGCCTGCTGAGGCCGAGGTGCAATGCGACCTCGGCGACGGAGTGCCCCTGGGCTACGGCGGCGTCGATCAGAGGATCGCGCACCTTGGTGTTGCCGCTCGCGGCCTTGGCCATGGCCAGAACGGGAGCGACTTCGCCATCGGTGCCGCCGGGCGGCGTCACAGAACCTCGTATGCCCTGAGCATCGTGAGAATTGCCGCGACGGACGCGAGAAACGCGACCACCCCGCCGACCGCGAGGAGACACCGCTGCACGCGCTTGCGGCGACACGCGGCAAGATGCGCGAGCACGGCCGCCACGATCGTGTCGAGTTCGGTACCCGGAGCGGGTGTGCGTGGACGTGTGTACGACAACAACAGGAAGCTTACAACAACGCAGCCAGACATCACATCGACGTCGGGCGCGCGCAATCCGGCTCGCGCACCGCGCGTGGAAGCGCTGGCTGCCGAGGCTAGGACGTGTCCCGTTGCGTCTCGGCCTCCCTGCGCGCCGCGCGCGGCCCTCACGTCCGCCCGCGATCTCGATGGTGCGACCGCGCACCGACGGTACGGCCTGCGCAGGTCGGGGGCACCGCGACGACGACCCGCTGCCGCGTGACGATGCTGGGCTGGCCGCGCGCGAGCGCAGGCGGGCGCCAGCCCGTCGAGCATCGCGGGTGGCGCGAGGCGCCACGGGCGGGCGTCCAAAACCGTGCTTTTATTCCTGCCCGGGTCCAGACACCGCGGAGGGCCGACCCGGAGGTAGGGGGTGGGCCGGCCCTCCACGAATTGGCTACGCCGGGTTGGCCGTCGTGATCTCCGTTCCCGCCGCCGTGACGAGCTTCTTGAACGACGGCAGGCACAGCATCGACGGCTTGCGCACGCGCAGCCCAGCCACGCCGAACTGGTTGCGCACGGTCACCGCGAGCGGCTGGAACGGCGCCTCGCTGATCGAGTAGCAGACGAGGTGCGCCTGCAGGCGACGCACGCCCTCGTTGTTCTTGCGCGTGGGGTTGCACAGCCGCACGACCCGCAGCACCTTCGTCTTCGTCGTCTTGAACTGGTCGACGAGCTTCACCGTCTTCGCCGCCGTCTGCGGCTTGACGTCGTAGCAGCGGAAGTGGTCGAGCACGAGCGTCGGGTTCGCCCCCGTCGGCGCGGCGCCCGCGCCCTTGCGCTTCAGCGACGGCACGCACAGCTCCACCGGCCTGACGACCGATAGCTGGCGCACGCCGAACTGGTTGGACACGCGCACCTCGCGCGGCTGGAACGGCACCGTCCCGACCTGCGGCGTCTCGTAGCAGACGAGGTGGGCCGGCTTGTTGATCACCTTGCCGTTGTTCTTGCTCACCGGGTTGCACAGCTGCCGCGTCGCGATGACCTGGCCTTCGGACTGCCCGAACTGGTCGCGCAGGCCGACGAAGCGCGGCTGGAACTGCGGCTGCTCGGAGTCGTAGCACTTGAAGTGATCGAGCCCGGCGGGCGCGGCGGCCGCGGCCGCCGTCTGAATGACCTCCTTGAACGACGGCAAGCAGAGGGTCTCCGGCCGGCGGATGCGCAGCGCCGCGCGGCCGAACTGGTTGCGCACGCGCACGGCGAGCGGGTTGAACGCCGGCTCGCTGATCGAGTAGCAGACGAGGTGCGACTTGGCCCGTCGTACCGGCGTGTTGTTCTTGCGCACGGGGTTGCACAGCCGGATGACACGGACCACCTTGGCCGTCGTCGTCTTGAACTGGTCCGTGAGCTTCACCGTCTGACTCGCCGGCTGCTGCTGGACGTCGTAGCAGCGGAAGTGGTCGAGCAGCCGCTCCGGGTTCGGCGTCGTCGGCACCGTCCCGGCCGTCTTGCGCTTCAGCGACGGCACGCACAGCCGGTTCGGACGCGTCGTCGTCAGCTTGCGCTGTCCGAACTGGTTCGTGACCACGACGGTCCGCGGCCGCGTCGGGTTGCCCGTGTCACGCGTCTCGTAGCAGACGAGGTGCGCCCGCGGCTGGAGGACCTTGCCGCCGTTCTTGCTCACCGGGTTGCAGAGCTGACGGGTCCGCAGCACGCGCGCGCGCCGCTGCCCGAACTGATCGCGCGTGCCGACCGTCCGCTGGCGGAAGTTCGGCTGCAGCGCCTCGTAGCACTTGAAGTGGTCGAGGTTTTGCGGCTGGATCACGGGGGGCGGCGGGGGGACGGGCGGCGGCACCGGCGGGACCGGCGGCACCGGCGGCGGGTTGGGCGGCGGGACGGTCGTGACGGGGAACGTCGTCACGTCGTTTCCGGCACCGCGCTGCTGCTGCCCGCCGACCGGGGCCTGGACGAACGCGTCGGCGGAGGCCAGCTGGTACGTCTGGATCCCGGGCGAGGCCGGCACGGCGTCGATGGCCGGCAGCTTCGTGACGTCGAAGACCAGCGGGATGACGCAGGTCCCGGACGGCGGCAGCAGGATCGGGCCCTGGTTCGGCGTCAGCCGCAGCTTGCCGAGCGCCGGGTCGACGAGCGCGACGGTGAAGGTCGTGATGAGAAACCCGCAGCCGTTGACCGCGACCGCGGCCGTGGGCGCGACCGTGAAGACGCCGGGGTCGGGAGCGGCGCAGCCCGGAGCGGGCGTGGTGACCGCCCCGCACGACGGGATGAAGATGATGCCTTCCGAGCCTTGGCAGGGGTCGGTGGCGGGAGCGCAGATCGTTGCGGGGGATGTCGTCGACGTGTTCGTCAGCGTGATGAGCCCCGTCTGGCCCGTCTGACCGACGGTTGCGGTGTCGGGCCACGTCACGGCGACCTCCAGCGCGCCCGCCGACGAGGGCGCCAGCATGACGACGCCCAGCGCGACGATTGCCGCGACAAGCCCGCGGCGGCCCAGCGTCGGGTTCGGCAGGGCAAGCAAACGGGTCTTGGACATTCTCGGCCTCCGGTCCCAAGGGCAGGCAGAACATGGGAGTCGAGCAGGTGCGCCACCTCTAGCACACGGCCAGCGGCGCACCGCCGACCTCGGGGCGAGCCTACGCCTGAGCGAGCGCTGCCGTCAAGACCGACTTTGGGACAGGGTCGAGCCGCTTGCTCAGCTGCCGATCGGCACGCGCAGGACCTGGCCGACCTGGATGACGTCCGGGTCGTCGAGGAGGTGCACGTTCGCACGGAAGATCGGCTGGAAGTCGTCGGTGCCGTAGTGCTTGCGGGCGATCTTCGTCAACGTGTCGCCCTTCTTGACCGTGTGCTCGCGGAAGCCGATGTAGCCCTTCACCATCCGCGTCGCGAGGAGCACCTGGCGCGTGACCTTGTGCAGCTCCCTGCCGTCTTTCGCGCTGACCTCGAAGACCTCGACGAACAGCCGGTCGAGCGTGAATGCCGCCTTGGCGACGCCGACGCGCTTCTGGAACTGCGCGTGCTCCCCGGTGCCGCCGCCGACGGTGACGAAGCCCGTGACCTCGTCGTGGCCCTCGTGGATGCGGTAGTTGATCGTCGCCTCGAAGCCCGTGCCGATGCCGCCGATGAGCACCGGGCTACCGACGAGGTCGAACTCGCGCGGCATGTCCAGACGAATTGACATCTGCCCCTCCCGTCTCCGGCCGGCGCTCGCGCCGGCGCGTGGGCTTGCTTAGACCGCCGAGACCTCTTCCTCGTCGGCGACGCGGAACGAGGAGCCGCAGCCGCAGGCCGCGACGACGTTCGGGTTGTTGACCTGGAAGCCGGCGCCCTGGAGCGACTCGACGTAGTCGATGACGGACCCGCGCACGTAGGGCAGGCTCGGCTGGTCGACGTAGACCTTGAGGCCCGCGTACTCGAAGACCTCGTCGCCGTCGCGCTTGGAGTCGAAGGCGAGGTTGTACTGGAAGCCGGAGCACCCGCCGCCCTTGACGCCGACGCGCAGACCGGCCGTCGAGACATCGGCACCCTGCGAGTTGAGGAACTCGTGGACCTTCTCAGCGCCCTTGTCCGTGATGGTGATCATGCGAGGGTCTCCAGACGTCGTTTCAAGCGGATCGCCAATACTTCAGGAAGTGTAGCGGTCCCGGCGCGCGGCCCGGGCGATTTGGGGGCAGGCCCCGAGAGCGGCCTCGTGGCGGCCCTCGGCCGAGGCTGGCCGGTCGCTAGGCTGTGCCGCAATGTCCCTTTTTTTTTTTTCCCCTACCCTCCTCTCTCTCCATACATATCACCAATCGCCAGCAGTTGGGGGTGCACCGACACGGTCCGGATCTGGCGCACGCGGTTCGTCGCCGACCGTCTGGACGGGCTTGTCGACGAGCCGCGCCCCGGGCCGCCGCGCACGATCACCGATGCGCAGGTCGAGCAGGTGATCACCACGACCTTGGAGACCAAGCCCAAGAACGCGACGCACTGGTCGACGCGGTCGATGGCTGCGGAGGTTGGGCTGACGCAGTCGGCGGTCCACAGGATCTGGAACGCGTTCGGCCTCGCTCCGCACCGCCAGGACACATGGAAGCTGTCCACCACCCGCAGTTCGTCGCGGTGCGCACGTCGCCGGCCTGTATCTGAACCCGCCCGAGCGCGCGGTCGTGCTGTGCGTCGACGAGAAGTCTCAGATCCAGGCGTTGATCGCACCGCACCGATCCTGCCGATGCTGCCCGGCCGCCGGCGCGCCACCCACGACTACAGCGCCACGGCACGATGAGCCTCTACGCCGCGTTGGACATCACACCGGCAAGGTCATCGGCTCGCTGCACACCGACACCGCGCGATCGAGTTCAAGAAGTTCCTGCAGACCATCGCCGCGAATCCCCGACGACTCGACGTGCATCTGGTCATCGACAACGGCCTCGCACAAGACCCGCGATCAAGAAGTGGCTCGCCGCGCATCCGCGGTTCGTCGTGCACTTCACCCCAACCTCAGCTCGTGGATGAACCTCGTCGAGCGCTGGTTCGGCGAACTGACCGCCAAGGCTCAAGCGCGGCGCGCACCGCTCACCCGAGCGCTCAGCGCCGACCCGCGCCTGATCACACCTACAACCCCCCCAACGCAGAAGAGGTCAAGACCCGCATCGAGGCGGCGATCCCCGGCGCAACGGCCGAGGTGCAGTCCGCCGACGACGTGCACTTCAGCGCCACGGTACGCGCGAGCGCCTTCGACGGCCTCAGCCGCGTGCAGCAGCACAGGCTCGTGTACGACGTGTTCGAAGGTGAGCTCGGCGGCGCGATCCACGCCCTCGCACTCAAGACGGAGGTCACATGAGCGACAACGAAATCCGCGACGCGATCGCCTCGGCGATCGCCGACAACGAAGTCATCCTCTTCATGAAGGGCTCCCCCGCGGCGCCCGCCTGCGGCTTCTCGGCCCGCACGGTCGCGATGCTCGAGGCACTCGAGACGCCGTTCGCGGCGGTCGACGTCCTGCCCGACCCGCGCATCCGCCAGGAGCTGTCGGCGCTGTCCAAGTGGCCGACGATCCCCCAGCTCTTCCACAACGGCGAGCTCATCGGCGGCTGCGACATCGTCACCGAGATGTACGAGTCCGGCGAGCTCGCGACGGCGCTCGGCGCACCCGCCGACACGCCCGGCGAGGCCCCGGCCGGCGCCGAGCCGCAGCCCGCGCCGATGGGCATCGAGAACCGCCTCTAACGCCGGACGGTCAGCGTCACGCGCGCGTCGCCGCTGATGCGCAGCTTCGAGTCGCGGTGCGCCTCGATCTCCGTGCCGCCGATCGTCGCCGTCACGCCGTCGTAGCGCTCGAGCGCCTCGATCGCGGCCTTGACGTCCTCGACGGACTCGGGCGCCGGGCTCTCGTCGGTCGAGTCCTCGAAGATGATGCTGAGATCCGAGTCGTCGTTGGGGTTGCTGCCGGACTCCGCGTCGGTGCCCGGTGAGCTTGATCGTGCGCTCGCCGGGAGCGGTGTCCGCCGGGATCCGCAGCCGGATCGTGCGCGTGAAGCGCACGCCCGTGACCGTGCGCCGCAGGTCGAGCTTCAGCGAGACCTTCTTGCCGCGCCGCGCGCGGCGCGGGCCCGTCGCGTCGACGATCACCGCCTGGCGCAGCCCGCGGCGCACGCGCACCCCGATCTCGATGCTCGTCGGGTGCAGCACGCCGAACTTGTAGCCGTCGACGATCGCCCCCGCTTCGGCGACGTCCGCCGACAATGCGCCGGCCAGCGAGTTCGGGGTGCTGCCATCCACCGCGTAGCGGTTGCAGAAGCGCACCGGCTTCGGGAGCTCGCGCAGCGTGATCGTCACGCACATGTCGCCGGTCTGGCGGGCAGGCGCTCCACCGAGCACGCTCGACGCGGCCTCGGCGACCGCGGCCGCCGCGGCGACGCCGAGGATCGACGGCCCGGCCGGCCGGCCGACGTCGCCCTCGTTGGCGACGAGCGTGACGAGGCTGCGCGTGCGGCCGGTGTCGAGGTCCCTGGCGAAGACCTTGACCGGGAAGTTGTCCGGCAGCGCGCCGAGGCGCCCGGCGACGGCGTTGGTCGTGTCGTTCGTGACCGTGCCGACGTCGTTGCCCGGCGAGCCGAGCTTGTAGGTCGAGAGCTCGGGCGCGCCGACCGGGTTGTCCACCACCGCGTGGATCCACGCGTCCTCGAGGAACAGCGACCGGCGACCGGCGCCGTCGAGCGAGTGCCCGAACAGCCACACGCTCGGGCCGTCGGCGTAGGCGACCGTGCCGATCGCGCCGATGCCGATCGCACCCGAGGTCAGGGCGACGGAGACCGCCGCGCCCGGCACGAGCGGCTGCGGCGGGAAGCCGGCGGCGCGCGGCGCCGCGCCCGACGTCACGAGCGGGAAGCCGGCCTTGCGGGCGGCGCGGGCGAACATCGGCGCGAGCGACGGGCCGAGTCCGGAGAGCGTGAGCGGCGCGGCGAGGCTGTTGGCGCCGACGACCGCCGAGCGCAGCGCCGACGAGGGCGGCTGGATCGGCTCGGCGAGGATCTGCTGGATCGGCGTCGCGAGCCCGACCTTCCCGCCGTACTGGCCGATGCCGCCCGAGACGGCGCCGATGTGGCGCCCGATGCCGTCGGCCCCCGGGCAGTAGATCGGGGAGCCGGAGAAGCCGGGGCCGATGCCGGTCGCGTCGACCGCCGGCCCGCTGACGCGGATCAGGATGCGCGCGGACTCGGGCCGCTGGCGATCGATGACGTCGAGCACCTCGACGTCGAAGCTCGTGATGGTCGTCCCGCGCACGACGGTCAGCCCCGTGCAGCGCATGCCGGCCGCGACCTCGCCGAGCGGCATGATCGGGTCCGCGGCGTCAGCAGCGGCCGGCGCCGCGAGCGCAGCCGCGAGAGCGGCGAGAAGCAGGCGGCGCATGCCGCCCGACAGTAGCATCGACACGTGGCCGTGTCCCCGGCATCGCTGCCCGTCGTCGCGCTGAAGTGGCGAAGCGGGCGCCTTCAGATCCTCGATCAGACGGCGCTGCCGGCGCACGAGTCCTGGCTCGAGCTGCGCGGCGCCGAGGACTGCGCCGCCGCGATCGGGCGGCTCGCGATCCGCGGCGCGCCGAACATCGGGATCACCGCGGCCTACGGGCTGGCGATGCAGGTGGCGCTCGACGCCGGACGACGACGGGGTGGCCGAGGCCGCCCGGCTGCTGAAGGCGTCGCGGCCGACGGCCGTCAACCTCGCATGGGCGGTCGACCGCGTCCAAGCCGCGGTGCTCGCCGTGGCGCCGCGCGAGCGCGCCGCGGTGGCGCGCGCCGCGGCCGAGGCGATCCACGCCGCCGAGGACGGCGCGAGCGCGGCCATCGCCGCCAGCGGCGCCGACTTCCTCGCCGGGACCCGGCGGATCCTCACGCACTGCAACACGGGCACGCTCGCGTGCGGCGGCACCGGCTCGGCGCTGGCCGTCGTCGTCGAGCTCGCGCGGCGTGGCGAGCTGGCGGTGCTCGCCTGCGAGACGCGGCCGCTGCTGCAGGGCGCGCGGCTGACGATCTGGGAGCTGCGGCGGGCCGGCATCGCCCACGAGCTGCTCGTCGACGGGGCGGCGGCGGGCCTCATGCGCCGCGGCGAGGTCGACGCGGTGATCGTCGGCTGCGATCGCGTCGCCGCCAACGGCGACGCCGCCAACAAGGTCGGCACGTACGCGCACGCGCTCGCGGCGCGGGCCGCCGGCATCCCGTTCGTCGTCGCCGGCCCGACGTCGACCATCGACGCGTCGATCGCCAGCGGCGACGAGATCGAGATCGAGGAGCGCGACGCCGACGAGGTCCGCCACGCGGGCGGCGCGCTGCTCACCCTGCCGGACACGCCGTGCCGCAACCCGGCCTTCGACGTCACGCCGGCGTCGCTGATCACCGCGCTCGTCACCGAGCGCGGGGTCGTCGAGCAGCCGGCGCGCGCGTCGGTGCTCGGCCTGCTCGCGACGCCGTTCGGCGAGCAGCCCGCGGCGTGAGGGTCGCGCGGTCGCTGACCCCGCGCGAGGTGGTCGTCGAGGAGCGCCCCGACCCGATCGCGGGGCCGGGCGAGGTCGTCTGCCGCGTGCTCGCCTGCGGCGTGTGCGGGTCGGACGTCAGCGAGACCTACGTCGCGCGCAAGCTGCCGTGCGTGCTCGGGCACGAGGTCGTGGGCGAGGTGCTCGCTGCGGATAGCGCGGTCGCGGGAGTCGGCGTCGGCGATCGCGTCGTCGTCCACCACCACGTGCCCTGCGGCGCGTGCCGGACCTGCCGGCGCGGGCACGAGACGCTGTGCGAGCAGTTTCGCTCGACGGCGCTCGATCCCGGCGGGTTCGCCGAGCAGGTCCGGCTGAGCCCGCCGCTCGTGAGCGAGCTGCTGGCGCTCGGCGACCTCGACCCGATCGCCGGCACGTTCGTCGAGCCGCTCGGGTGCGTGCTGCGGGCCTTCGACCGCGCCGGCCTCGCGGACGGCGACGTGCTGCTCGTCGTCGGCGCGGGCTCGAACGGGCTGCTCGCGGTCGCCGCTGCGCGGGCGCGCGGGATCGAGGTGCGGGTGCGCGAGCCGCGCGCGGACCGCCGCGCGATCGCCGCCGGCCTCGGCGCGGCCGAGCACGACGGCGAGCTCGTGGACGTCGCGTTCGTCACGACGGCGAACGCCGGGGCGATCGCGGACGCCGGGGCGGCGCTCGGTCTCGGCGGGACCCTGTGCCTGTACGCGACGACGGGTCCCGGCACGGCTCTGGGCCTGGACACCGAGCAGCTCTTCCTGCGCGAGCTGACGGTCCGCTCGAGCTGGTCCGCCGGGCCCGCGGACATGCGCGCGGCGCACGCGCTGATCGCCGGCGGACGCGTCGACGTGCTCGCGCTCGTGACCCACCGGCTGCCGCTCGCGGAGACCGCACGCGCGCTCGGCCTGGCGCGAACGGGCGAGGCGCTGAAGGCCGTGGTGCTGCCGTGAGGGCGGCGATGCTCCACGGCCCCGGCGACCTGCGCGTCGAGGAGGTCGACGAGCCCGCGGGCGAGGTGCTCGTGACCGTCGAGGCCGCGACCACCTGCGCGACGGATCTGAAGGCGCTGCGCCACGGGCACCTGATCCTCGGCCCGTACCCCGCGCGCTTCGGCCACGAGACCGCCGGCGTGCGCGACGACACGGGCGAGCGCGTGCTCGTCGGCGACTCGGTGCCGTGCGGGTCGTGCGCGGCGTGCCGCACCGGCCGGACGCAGCTCTGCATCCAGATGACCTGGGTGCTCGGCGGCTTCGCCGAGCGGATCGCCGCGCCGGCGGCGGCGCTGCACGCGGTGCCCGGCGCGCTCGAGCCGGCGGGCGCGGCGATGGCGGAGCCGCTGGCGGCCGCCGTGCACGCCGTGGCGCGCGCGGGGGAGCAGCACGCGGACGCCGCGATCCTCGGCGGCGGCACGATGGGGCTCATGCTCGCGCGGCTGCTCGTGCTGGAGGGCCGCGACGTGACGCTCTGCGACCGCCATCCGCAGCGCCGCGCGCAGGCCGAGGCGCTGGGCGCGCGGGCGGTCGAGCGGCTCGGGCGCCACGAGCTCGTCATGGAGGCCGTCGGGCGCCCGGAGTCCTGGCGGGCGGCGATCGCGGCCGCGCTGCCGGGCGGGACCGTCGTGCTCGTCGGCGGCTGCCCCTCGGGCTGCGAGGTCACGCTGCCCTCGGGCCCGCTGCACTACGCCGAGCTCGACGTGCGCGGCGCCTTTCACCACGCGCCCGCGGAGGTCGACCGCGCGCTCGAGCTGCTGGCGAGCGGCGACGTCGACTGGCGCGGCTTCGCGGGCGAGACGATCGGCCTCGACGGCTTGGCCGAGGCGCTCGTGCGCCCGTCGGCCGGCGAGGCGCGCAAGCTCGTCGTCGACCCGCGGTTGTAGGCGTCAGCCGGCGGTGATCACTGCCACCAGGGTCGCGATCGCGAGCGTGGCTGCGCAGAGCGCGACACCGGCGCGGGCCATGCCGGCCGTCCCGGTCCGAACGCCGAGCACACCGATGAGACCGGCCGCGGCGCAGAGCAGCAACATGCCGTAGTGGTCCTCGCTGCCGGTCGTCTCAACCGCCACGCCGATCCCGATCGCGGCGGCGAGCGTGATCGCGTATGCGGCCAGCGCCCAGAGCTTGCGCGTCCCGACCTCGAACAGGAGCACGAGACCGGCGGCGGCGACCGCGCACCAGAAGCCGATGCCGACCGCGGTCAGCAGCTCCGACGTGGGCTCGCCATCGACTTCGGTTGGTGCGATCGGCGCGACGGCGACGCTCATGCCAATCCCCGAGAGGGCAGTCGCCGCCCAGCCGTAAGGGCGCAGCGCGACCCGGTCGCGGTGTCGCGCCTCCTCCGCGACGTGCAGTGCCTCCTCCGCGGCCGTCCGCCGAGCCTCTGCATCTGCCGCCTGCTGGCGCGCCCGCGCCTCGCCCGCCAGCCCCCGAACCTCGGCCATGACCGCGGCATCGCGGACAGCCGCGGCTGCTATCGCCGCGCGCTTGGCATCGATCTGGCGCTGCACGTCCGGAGTGACCGGCCAGATGTTCACCCATGTAGGTGGGCTCTTGAGCCATCCGGCGCGCACTGCATCCCACCAACTCGTGTCGTCGTGCGTGATCACCGTGGTCGCATCCCACACTCGACCCCGTTCGCCCGGGCGCAACGGCATGCACAGCCAGTGCGCGATGACGAGATACGCCGGGGCAGGCTCCAGATGAGACCAGGGCGGTTGCTCGCTGACGACGCTCCCGTTCCAGGCGAGCGCCTCGAGCTCCGCTCTCAGGTCGTCGAGCGACCCCGCCAACCCCGCGCGCTCAGCGAAGCGCTCGAGCGCGTGGCGAGTAAACCGGACGTCGCTCGCATCCATCGCCCACCTCTACCACATCGGCTACGAAGCCAAGAATCTTCGGATACCTTCGCCCGTGCCATGACTCGCCTCGCCACGATCCCCGCTGTCGTCGCGGCGCTCGCCGCGGGACTCGCGGGCTGCGGCCCGTCGTGGTCGAAGGAGCCCGACCACGCCGAGCTCGAGAAGCTCACGCGGGCGTGGATGCAGGCGGTCGCCGCCCGCGACGGCGCGGCGCTGTGCGCGACGTACGTCCACGGCGACAGCGGCTCGGTGGACTGCACGTCGACGATCGCCAAGCGCCTCGCCGCGTCGCCGCTCGCGGACATCCCGCCCGCAAGCCTGCGCGCGGGGTCCATGACCCTGCTGCGTGCCGGCACGTGCTGTCTCGCCACGGCGATCGTCACGACGAGCGAGCCGGACTTCCGTCGCACGGTCCTGCTGCTCGATTCCGAGAACCCGGGCAACTCGTTCCTCGTCGCGCAAGACCCGGTGTGCGGGCCGCGCGAGTGCGGGCGCGCCCGCTAGGGTGCGCCGCCGATGACGGTCGCCGTAGTCACGGACAGCACGCACTACCTGCCCGCCGACGTGCTCGCGCGCCACGACGTGCATGTCGTCTCGCTGTACGTCAAGCGCGGCGAGACGCTCGAGCGCGAGAGCGAGATCGCCGACCTCGACGCGTTCTACGAGCGCCTGCGCACGGAATCCGACGTGCCGACGACGTCGCAGCCGTCCGTCGGCGACTTCCTCGCGGCGTACGAGCCGCTGCTGGACGCCGGCCACGACGTCGTCTCGATCCACCTCTCCGGCGCCGTGTCCGGCACCTACGGCTCTGCCGTGCAGGCACGCGAGCAGATCGCCGAGCGCGGGCTCGGCGACCGCGTCGCGGTCATCGACTCGCGCAGCAGCGCCGCCGGCCTGGGGCTCGCGGCGATCGCCGCGGCGACGAAGGCCGGCGCCGGCGCCGGCCTCGCCGACGTCGCGGAGCACGCCGAGAAGGCCGCCGAGCAAGCGCGGATCTGGTTCTGCCTCGACACGCTCGAGTACCTGCGCCGAGGCGGCCGCGTGGGCGGCGCGCAGGCGTGGGTCGGCGGCGCGCTGAGGATCAAGCCGATCCTCACGGTCGCGGGCGAGATCAAGCCCGTCGAGCGCGTGCGCACGTCCGGCAAGGCCTTCGACCGCATGGTCGAGTACCTCCACACGCTGCACTCCGACGGCGTCGACGGCTGGCTCGTCCAGCACATCCAGGCGCCGGACGTCGCGCAGCGGCTCGTCGATCACGGCCGCGAGCTGTTCGGCACCGAGCCGCTGTTCGTCAGCGAGGTCGGCCCGGTGCTCGGCGTCTACCTCGGGCCGGGGATGTTCGGCGTCGCCGGCATCCCGACGGCCGCGCTGGCCTGAAGCTACGCCGGCTTGGGCTTCGGCGCCGGCTTCTTCTTCGAGGGCGGCGGCGGCGGGAGCTTCGGCGGATCGTCCGCCGGGTCGAGCGCGGACTGCGGCGGCTCGCCGAAGAACTCGCGCAGCACGATCTGCAGCGCCGCCACCACCGGGATCGCCACGAGCGCTCCGACGACGCCGAGCAGCGCCGACCCGGCGAGGATCCCGACGATCACCGCGAGCGGGTGGACGTTGACCGTCCGCTTGAAGATGAACGGCTGCAGGACGTTGTTCTCCACCTGCTGGTAGAGGATCAGGAAGATGCCGTAGATGATCGTCGCCTGCGGGAAGTCCGTGAACAGCGTGACGACGAGGATGAGCACGCCGCCGATGGTCGCGCCGACGAGCGGGATCAAGCCGAAGAAGGACATCATCACCGCGAGCGGCACCGCGAACGGCACGCCGAGGATCGTGAGCACGACGAACGTCAAGAAGCCGTTGATCGTCGTGATCGTCAGCGCGCCCGTGACGTAGCCCGCCGTCGAGCGGTAGATCCGGCCGACGACCTCGTGCATGCGCTCCTCGTGCTCGCCGCCGAAGCGGCGCAGCAAGAACCGCGCGAAGCGCTTGCCGTCGAGCAGCAAGAAGAACGTCATCGTGAGGATCGTCAGCAGCTGGAACGCGGCGTTGAACGCGCCGGCCGCGATCGACTGCAGCGCGCCCGCGGCGTCGCCGAGCTTGTCGGGCAGCTTGGCGGCCTCCTCCTGCAAGCGCGACGTGACGTCGTACTTGTTGTCGAACTCGCGGATCCTGTCGTTGTTGCGCAGCTCGTCGATGTAGCCGGGGATGTCGCGCGTGAGGTCGCTCGCGCCGTTGATCACCGGCGGGACGACGAGCGCGAGCACCCCGACGAACGTGAGCGCGATCATCACGTAGACGACCAGGATGGCGCCCGCCCGCGGCATGCGCTCCGAGAAGCGATCGACCGCCGGGCCGAGCGCGACGGCGAGGAAGATCGCGATCGCCAGCAGCAGCAGCGTGCTGCGGATCTGGATGAGCAGGAAGAGCAGCCCGCTGAACGCGACGAGCGTGAGGAAGATCCGCGCGAGCTGGCGGGTCGTCAGGGCGTCCCAGACCGACACGCACGCGAGCGTAAGGCGACCGTCGGACGACTGGGCCTCGCGCCGCCCGTCGCCAGCCGCTGATAGCGTCGAGGGCCTTCGAGGAGGCAGCCCTGGAACCCGAAAGCCCCGCCGGACCCGAGCCGGCCACGCTGCAAACTCGCTTGGAGGTCGCCGGCGACGCGGAGCCCGACCGCGCACCCGCGCCCGAGAGCTCCGATCAGACGATCGGCGACCCCGTCGCGCTCCTGCACCACCTCCACGTCAGCGGGCGCTTTCACCGCGACGGCCCGTTCGGGCGCGTGTTTCACCGCGGCACCGTCTCGCTGCGCGAGAACGTCCCGACGGACAGCCTCCACGTCTCGGTCGACGGCAACCATGTCTCGGCCCACGTCGATGGCGTGTCGCCGCTGACAGACGGGCCCGGTCGCTCGCGGTACTCGCTTCGCCGGGCGCTCCTGCACAACGTGGCCGGCATGGCCCATGACGCCATCTGGCTGCTGCGCGGCCGCGAGGGCGACCACAGCTGCAGGCTGGACTGCGAGTGGGTCACAGACGAGCCGCGCAGCGGGTCCGAGGCGCCGCGCCTCCTCGACCCGGCGGAGGCCTCCTGGAGCGTGCAGGTCGAGGCGCGGGTGACGGGCCGGCTCGACGAGGCCCGCCTGCGCTCCGCGCTGAGCGCGGCCATCGGCCCCCCGGCGCCGCGGCGCGACCCGCTCCAGGTCGTCGACTGCGATGACGACGACGCCCTCGACGCGGCCCGCGCACGACTGCTGTGCATGCCCGTCGCCCACGACGACCGCCCGCCGCTGCACGCCTACCTGGCGCGCCATCCGCGCGGCGACGTCCTGATGCTCAACCTCAACCACGGCGCCGCGGACAGCTTCGGAGCGCTGCGGGTGCTGCGCCGCATCGCCGGGGCCTACGCCGGCGATCCCGGCGATCCGCTGCGCTTCATGGCCGCCCGCGACCTGCCGGTCCGGCCCCTGGCAGCCCCGGTCTCGGCCGGCGAGCCGGCCTACAAGCGCGCGGTGGAACGGCTGCGCGACGCGCTCGGGCAGCCGGCGGTCATCGCCGCCATGCAACCCGCGGCCGAGGCCGGCTACGGCTTCTGCCTGCTCGCGCTCTCCCCCGAGGCGACCCGGCACGTCGTCGACGCCGAAGCAGCGCACGGGCGTCGCAACGTGCTCATGGCCGCGCTGCACCTGTGCATCGCCGACTGGAACCGCGAGAACGGCGCACCACACCGGCTGGTCAACGTGCTGATGCCTGCCGACCTGCGCCCCGACGAGTGGCCGCCGGACACGATCGGCAACTTCTCGGTCACCACCCGCGTCGCGACGAGTCGCCGCGAGCGCGCCGGCCCCGCCAGGACGCTCGCGGCCGTGGGCGCCCAGACCGCACGCAACAAGGCCAGCCGAACCGGCACCGGCCTCATCGCCGGCCTGCAGCGCAGCGGGCTGCTCGCGCTGTGGGCGAAGCAGTCGCTCGTCGTGCTCGCGCCGGTGACCACGAACCACCAGGTCGACGCGGCCATGCTCGGCAACCTCGGGACCGTCGGTGCCGAGTCGTGGTTCGGGCCGGACGCCGGCGAGGTCGTCGAGCTGTGGCACTCGACGCCGCCGCGGTCGCCGCGCACCCTGAGCATCGGGGCGGTGACGGTCGCCGGCCGGCTGCACCTGACGTTCCGCTACCCGCATCGCATGTTCAGCGCGGGGGCCGCGCAGCGCTTCGCGGAGTCCTATGTCGCGCGGGTGCGACGGGTGGCGCAGCACACCGCCGCTTGACCGGGGGGCCGGTCAGCCCGTGACGTCGCGGCGCCCGTGGAGCACGGCGCCCAGCGTCGCCAGGAGCGCGGCCGCGACGACGAGCACGAGCAGCCCCGCGACGTCGAGCCCCTCGGTGAGCGGGAGGCCGTAGTAGCGAAACGCCGACAGCCAGCGCAGCTCGGCGACCGCCGGGGCGAGCTTGCCGAGGACGTCTAGCAGGTACATCGCGCCGAGCAAGCCGGCGCCGACCCCGAGCACCGTCGACGCGCGACGGGCCACGCCCGACGCGAGCGTCGCGCACGCCGCGAAGAACAGCGCGAGCCCCCAGACGCCGGCGAGCGCGCCTGCGAGGTCCCCGATCGCGATGGGCTCGCCGGCGAGCAGTCCGCCGGCCGCGGTCAGCACGCCGGTCACGAGCAGGATCGCCGCGACGAGGATGGCGGCCGTCACGTGCGCGCTCAGCACGAACGCGCGGCGAGCGACCGGCGTCGCGAGGAGCGTGTCGAGGTAGCCGTGCTCCTCGGCGCCCGCGATCGACGTCGCCACGCAGCGGATCGCGAAGTACGCCACGGCGAGCGGCAGAAACAGGCTGAACATCTCGCCGTTGAGAAACGCCTCGACGGTCCCGAGATCCGTGATCCCGAAGGCCTGCTTCACGCCCGCCGGGAAGCTGTCCATGGTCTCCGCGAGCGAGACGCGGATCGACGGGTACAGCAGCACGACGAGGGCGCTCATGACGCCGAGGCCGCCGCCCCAGATCAGCGGGGCACGGCGGTTGTCGAGCAGACCGCGCCGCATCAGCGCGAGCGGCACCGCCACCTGCTGCGGCGTCGCCGGGCGGGCGACCCCGGGCAGCGCGACGCCCGCGGACGTCGTGCGCGCGGGGAAGGCGAAGTTCATGACGGCTCCTTGGTGGGCTCGTAGTACGCGAGGAAGATCTCCTCGAGGCTCGGGTGCTCGAGCTCGAGGTCGACGACCGAGTGCCCGGCGATCGCCTTGATGACCGCGTCCAGCGCCCCGGCTTGCACGCCGAACCGCGCCCGGCAGCCGTCCGTCTCGAGGTCGCGGACCCCGCCGAGCGCGGCCAGCTCCGCCTCGTCGACGGGCTCCGCGAGCTCGACCGTCACGTGCCGGAAGCGGCGCCGCGTGAGCTCCGCCACGTCCTCCACCGCGACGAGCCGCCCGTCGCGGATGATCGCGACGCGGTCGCACAGGCGCTGCACCTCGTCGAGGTCGTGCGAGGACAGCAGGATGGTCGCGCCGCGCGCGCGCTCCTCGGCGACGAGCTTGTGGAACTCCTCCTGCATGAGCGGGTCCAGGCCGCCCGTCGGCTCGTCGAGGATCAGCAGCTCCGGCGCGTGGAAGAGGGCCTGGATGAGGCCGATCTTCTGGCGGTTGCCGCGCGAGAGGTGCCCCACCGGCCGGTCGAGGTCCGCGTGGAAGCGCTCGGCGAGCTCGGCCGCGCGCCCGAGCCCGCGCATCCCGCGCAGCTGCGCGAAGAGGGTGACAAGCTCGCGCCCGGTGCGCCGCGGGTCGCAGGCGAACTCGCCCGGCAGGTTGCCGAGCCGGGCTCGGATCGCGAGGCTGTCGCGCCTGCTGTCGAGGCCGAACAGCCGGGCGCTGCCGCTCGTCGGGTGCAGGAGGTCGAGCAGCGTGCGGATCGTGGTGGTCTTGCCGGCCCCGTTGGGGCCGAGGAAGCCGAAGACCTCGCCGCGCGAAACCGACAGGGAGATGTCCTCGATGCCACGCGCGTCGCCGTAGCGCTTCGTCAGGCGGTCGGTCTCGATGACTGCGGAGCGGGGCATGCACACAAGACTCCCGCTCCCGGGCGGCCGCGCCATCCGCCCCGGGCCACACCGCGGCTGCGGGTTTCCCACGACCCGCAGCGCGGCGGGCGCGGCTGCGGACAACCCGCGAGCGCTCGGCGGCGTCGCGCGGATGGCGGCCCGCCGGCCGCCGCATAGGTTGAGGCCATGCCTCCGCGCGCCATCCTCGCCGCGAGCGAGCGCCGCCGATCGAGCGCGCCGTGAGCGACGCGCTGCTGCTGACGGCGCTCGCCGCCGCGACGGCGCTCGCGACGGGCCTCGGCGCGCTCCCGGTGATCGCGCTCGGCCGGCACCGGGCGCGCGCGGCGCAAGGCGTGCTCAGCGGCCTCGCGGCCGGCGTCATGGCGGTGGCGGCGATCGTCGGGCTGCTCATGCCCGCCGCCGAGCAGGGCAGCCCGGTGACCGTGGCCACCGCGGCGGTCGCCGGCGCGCTGCTGCTCGTGTACTCGCGGCGCGTCCTGGGACGCCGCGCTCGTCACGCCGGGCGCAGCGAGGCCGGTACCCGCTCGCTGCTCGTGGTGGGCGTGCTGTTCGCCCACAGCCTGCCGGAGGGCCTGGCGATCGGCAGCGCGTTCGCATCGACCCAGACCGGGCTGGGCGCGTTCGTCATCGCCGCGATCGCGATCCAGAACGTGCCCGAGGGGACGGCGACGGCGGCGGCGATGCAACCCGCCGGCTACGGGCCGTGGAAGCAGTTCGGCGGCGCGGTCGCGACGAGCCTTCCGCAGGTGCCAGGGGCGCTGATCGCATGGCTCGCGGTCGAGCAGGTCGCGGACCTGCTGCCGGCGTCGTTCGCCCTCGCCGGCGGCGCGATGCTGGCGCTCGTCGTCGTCGACCTGCTGCCCGACGCGTGGCAGCACTCCAAGCACCGCGGCGTCATCGGCGGCACGCTGCTGGGCGCGGCGCTCATGCTCGCCATCGGCGCCGCGCTCGACGTGTGACGACTACCGGCCGGCAGGCGGGAAACCCGCAGCCGCTCGGCGGCCGCTCCCGGATGGAGCGCCCAGGCGCAGGGCGAACACTGGAAGGCGTGTTCACCCACGTTCTCGAGGAGCGACTTCCCATGACCCGCCCGTTTCGCCTCGCCGGCATCATCGCCGGGCTCGTGCTCATCGGCTTCGGAGCCGGTGCGATCGTCATCGGCCTTCAAGGCCGCAGCGAGATCAACACCACGATCCAGCGCGAGCACATCGTCGGCTCCGACGACATGAGCCCCGCGCTCATCGCCGTCGCCACCAAGAAGGCAGGCCTCGACGTAGCGCTGCCGACCTGCGACGTCGCCGGCAAGGCGATCTCGAGCGGCGCCGACGCCAAGTGCTTCGCGGCCTACGTGCGCATCCACGCACTCGAGGGCGCGGGCGGGAAGACCTACTCGCAGATGGAGCGCAGCGACCCGGCGCGGGAGACGTGGATCTCGGCGACCGCGCTGACCACGGCGCTGAACACCTCCTACTTCGCCTCGTCGGTCGCGACGTTCGCGATCGTGATGGGCATCGCGCTGTTGCTCACGGGCACCGGCTTCATCGTCCTGTGCGCGGGCCTGCTCGGCCGGTCACGCCCCGTCAAGAAGCCCGTGGTCCAGCGCGTAGCGCACGAGCTCCGCACGAACTGACAGGCCGAGCTTCTGCTGGATGTGCGAGCGGTGGGTCTCGACGGTCCGGACCGACAGGAACAGCTGCTCGGCGATCGACGCGTTCGTGTGGCCCAGGGCGATCAGCCGCAGGACGCCGGCCTCGCGCTCGGACAGGTTGCCGGGCGGGCCGGCCGGGCGCTCAGGCGTCGTCGCCAGCCGTGCGCCGAGGGCGGGATTGAGGTACGTCCCGCCCGCCGCGGCACGCCGGACGGCCTCGACGAGCTCGGCGTCGGCGGCCTCCTTCAGGACGTAGCCGAGCGCGCCCGCCCGCAGCGCCCGGCGCGCGTACTCCGGGTCCTCCTGCATCGTGAGGATGACGGTCTTGGTCTGCGGCGAGCGCTCGGCCACGCCGGGCAGCGCCTCGAGCGACGACAGCTCGCCGGGCATGTTGAGGTCGAGCACGAGCACGTCGGGCTTGTGCCCGAGCACCGCCCGCAGCGCCCCGTCGACGTCCGCGGCCTCGGCGACGACCTCGAAGTCCGGATGCTCGCCGAGCAGCAGCCGCAAGCCCGCACGGACGACGCCATGGTCGTCGGCGAGCACGATGCGAATCGGGGTCATCCTCTGACAGTACGCCTGTGCCCCCGCGGCCGCCCGCCGTATCCTCGCCTCATCGCTTCTCCCGTCGCAGGCGCCGATCGCCATCTACTGCACGCAGCTCGCCTGCGCCAGCTGCTCGACGTCGGCCGCTCGCTGACGGCCGAGCTCGACCTCGACGTCCTGCTCGATCGCATCATGCAGACGGCGCGCGACCTCTGCGGCGCGCGCTACTCGGCGCTCGGCGTGCTCGACGACCAGCGCCGCGAGCTCGCCCAGTTCCTGACCGCCGGCGAGAGCGAGGCCGACCGCGTCGCGATCGGCCACCTCCCGCGCGGCCGCGGGATCCTCGGGCTGCTGATCGACCAGCCGGTGCCGATCCGCCTGCACGACGTCTCGGAGCATCCGCGCTCCTACGGCTTCCCGCCCGGCCACCCGCCCATGCGCAGCTTCCTCGGCGCGCCGATCGTCGTCCGCGGCGAGGCGTGGGGCAACCTCTACCTCACCGAGAAGCACGGCGCCGACGACTTCGACGACGACGACGTCGAGGCCATCGTCGTGCTCGCCGAGTGGGCGGCGATCGCGATCGACAACGCCCACCTCTTCGGAACCTCCGAGCGCCGGCGCGTCGAGCTCGAGCGGGCGGTCGGGGGCATGGAGGCGGCGCAGGACATCGCGCTGGCGCTCGGCGGCGAGACCGACTCGGGACGCGTGCTCGAGCTCATCGCCAAGCGCGCCCGCGCGCTCGTCGACTCCGACGCGCTGCTGATCTGGCTGGCGGACGAGCACGCGCTGCGCCTCGCCGCCCACGCCGGAAACGCGACGCCACCGCCCGACGCCGAGATCCCCCTGGAAGGCTCGACCGCGGGCTCGGCGCTGCGCAGCGCCTCGACGATGCGCATCGACGACGTCGCGACGCTCATCGTCGACCCGGCGAAGTTCGGGCTCGGCGGCGCGCGCAGCGCGCTGATCGTGCCGCTCGTCTTCCGCGGCCGCGGCCTCGGCGTGCTCGCCGCGTTCGACCGCATCGGCCAAGCGGCGACGACGTTCTCCGACGACGACGAGCGCGCGCTGCGGGCCTTCGCCGCCAGCGCGGCGACCGCGGTCGCCACCGCGCGCGGCGTCGAGGCCCAGCGCTTGCGCGCGCAGATCGGCGCCGCGGAGGCCGAGCGGCGGCGCTGGGCGCGCGACCTGCACGACGAGACGCTGCAGGGCCTCGGGGCGACGAAGCTCGCGCTGACGGCCGCGCTGCGCGGCGAGCCTGAGGCGGCGCGACCGCGGATCGAGCAGGCCGTCCGCCAGCTCGAGCTCGAGATCGCGGCCCTGCGCGGGATCATCGCCGACCTGCGCCCTCCCGCGCTGGACGAGCTCGGGCTCGAGGCGGCGCTGCGCACGCTCGCCCAGCGAGTCGGCGCGTCGCACCACTTGGAGATCGAGCTCGACCTGCGGCTCGGCGAGCGCCGGCTGGAAGCGGAGGTCGAGACGATCGCCTACCGCGTCGCGCAGGAGGCGCTGACGAACGTCGCCAAGCACGCGGGCGCGACCCGCGTGTGGCTTGCCTTGCGGGCCACCGCGGCGGCCCTCGAGCTGCGCGTGCGCGACGACGGGCGCGGCATCGAGCCGGCCGGCGCGGGGCGCCCGGGCGGCTACGGGATCATCGGGATGCGCGAGCGCGCGGAGCTCGGCGGCGGCAACCTGCAGGTCGGGGCGCGGCCGGGCGGAGGCACGTCGATCGCGCTGACGTTGCCGCTCGGGTCGCGCCCGGGCGCTCCGGAGCCGGCGCGGGATACGAACGCGCCATAGCGGCAAGTCGCGTCGTCCAGGATCAGAGCCGCACGGGCCCGGCTCAGCCCGGGTCGGCGCTCAGCCGATCGCGAACGACATGCGCAGGCGCACGCCGCGGGCGCTCTCCTCGATCACGAGCTGGCGCGTCAGCCGGGCGATGAGCGGGAGCCCCAGTCCGAGCCCCGGCCCCCCGGGGCGCAGCACCATCCCGCTGCCCTCGTCGCAGACGACGACGATCAGCGATCGCTCCGACGTCCAAGCTTCGACCGCGACCATTCCCGGGCTGTTGCGCCCGGCGTAGGCGTGCATGACGGCGTTGCTCAGCGCCTCGGAGACCGCCAGCGCGACGTCCTCGCACGCGCGCTCGGATGCGCCGCAGGCGGCGGCGAACGCGACGACGCTTCGGCGCAGCGGCCCGACGCTTGCCGGGTGGGCCACGAGACGCTCGGCCGGACGCACGCGCGAGCCGGTGGACGCGGCGGCGCGGATCTCGTGGTCGGCGTGGCGCCCGTCGATCATCCGGTGGTCGGCGCGGCCGATGAGCTCGGTCACGCTGTCGCCCGGCTTGAGCGCCGCGAAGCCCGTTCGCACCTCGGCCGCGGCGTGCTCCGCCTTCAGGGCGTCGGCGATGACGGCGAAGCGCTGGCGCGCCTCGGTCATGGTCATGCCGGACATCGCGCAGAGGAACTCGTCGCCACCGAGCCGCACGACGAGGTCGTAGGCGCGCAGGTGCTCCTTCATCGCCCGCACGACGTCCTCGAGCAGGGCGTCGCCGACCTCGTGGCCCAGCGTGTCGTTGAGGGTCTTGAGGCCCACGACGTCGACATAGGCGACGACGAGCTCGAAGCCCGTCCGGCGGCAGCGTTCGAGCTCGCGGGCGAGGTCGGCGAGACCCGCCGCGCGGGTCCGCGCGCCCGTCAGCGGGTCGTTGTCGGCGATCGCGAGCTCGTCGGCGAGGATCTCGCGGTCGACGAGCGCGTGCAGCCGCTCGCGCGCGGCCAGCTCGCGATCGGCGGCGCCGGCTTCGCGCAGGCCCCGTGCGTCGGCGGCGCCGTCGCGCAGCGGCGCCGCGAGATCGCGAGCGTGGGCGAGCGCGTCGCGCGCGTCGGCGGCGGACAGGCGCGCCGTGGCCGTCAGCTTGCCCTTGCGGGCGCTGCGGCGGCGGATCTCACGGCTGAGCCCGATCCCGCGCAGGTTGGGGCCGTCGGGCTGCGCGTGCAGGGCTTCCGCGGCGATGAAGCCGCGGCTCAGCGGGTCGGCTGGGGTCGGCATGGGACCCGTCCTGTCGTCCGCGCTCTATGGCTCCAAGGACGCGCCGGGCAGAGAGCGAGACGAGAACCCGGTGAGCGCGTGCTTCCCTCACGGTACCAGCAGGATCCCCGCACTCCCGCGGCGTGCGGACGTTCGGCGAGAACCGGTCAGCGCTTGCGGCGGAAGAGCCCGCCGAACGCGGCGATCCCGCCGGCGATGACGAAGCCGGTGACGGCGGCGCCGATCAGGACCGGCTTCTGGTGCGCGACGAGCTGCCGGCGCCAATCCGTCAGGACCGCGATCTCCTGCTGGAGGCGCTCGACCGAGGTGCCGAGCTCGCGGCGGTTGGCCTCGATCGAGGCGCGGATCTGCTCGGGGGTGCGTGCCGGCGGCATCTACTTCTTCTTCCGCAGGCGCAGCCGCATCAGCGTCTTCTTGATCTTGCCGGCCTCGTCGATCGCCATGTCGGGCGTCGGCGGCGAGCTCTCCTTGAGGAGCTTCGCCGCGAGGAAGCCCGCGAGGCCGCCCATGACGAACAGCAGGCCGGCGACGACGAAGAACCCCCAGAAGAAGGCGCTGTTGCCGACCGGCAGGGCGAACCAGGCCAGCCAGGCGAGGCCGTGGAGGAAGAACAGCAGGCCGGTGACGGCGAAGACCCCGGCGGCCACGCCGATGACGATGCCCTTCAGCAGCTTCGTGACCTTCGTCGTGACCTCGGCCTTCGCGAGCTCGATCTCCTCGCGCACGAGCAGCGACACGCGCTCGGAGATCTCCTGGACGGCTTGCGCGACGTTCTGGGGAGGGGCGTCAGTTGCCAAGGCGTCGCAAGATCATGGCGGCGAGGATGCCGCCGGCGAACGCGGCGCCGACGGCGAGCTCCGGGCGCTCGGCGGCGAGGACCTTGACGGGCGCCAGCGGGTCGGCGGGGGGCTCGGCCGCGTGCCCGTCGAAGGACGGCGCGGTGGCGCCGGGGGCGGCGGACACGTCGACGATCGGGTTCTCCGACGCCGCCGGGGCGTTCGGGATCGCCGGCGTCTGACGGATGGTCAGCGGGACCGGCGGATCCGAGGCGACCGGCAGCTCGACGGCATCGCTGTCGACTGCGGGCTCTGGCGGGTCGTCGTTCATTCCGGCGGGTCTTCCCCGTAGATGCGGCGCCAAATCAACGCGGCGGCGCGCGTGGTCGCGATCGAGGCGATCGCGCCCAGGCCGGCGAGCAACCCGGACCAGACAAGGCGCTTGACGATGTCGTTCTGGCTCATCCGCTTCATCCTCTCAGACGTACCGGGCGGGTCGCTCGCCGACGACGTCCAATCCGCCGCAGATCGTCTCGACGAGAGACGACTTCGCTTGCTCGTACTCCGCCTCGCCCTCCGGCAGCATGCCGAAGATCCAGCCGGTCAGCACCTGCTCGATCGCTCCGTAGAAGGCGAGCGCCGCAAAGCGCGGCGACACCTCGCGCTTGAAGGTGCCCTCCGCCTGTGCCTTCGAAACGACGTCTCCGATGAGCGCGTAGGCCTCGACGATCTTCCCGGAGTGGCGCATGCCGAACGAGTTCGCCGACCGCATGACCTCGACGATGATGACCTTCATGAGCGCCGGGTCGTAGCGGTAGAAGTCGATGATCGCCGCGGCGATCGCGTGGAGCTTGTCGCGCGGCGCGATCTCCCGCGCATCGGTCTCGGCGATGAACGCGAGCAGGATGTCCCAGCGCTCCACGAACAGCGTGTCGAGCACCTCGTCCTTCGAGCGGAAGTAGTGATAGACGAGCCCGTAGGCCACGTTCGCCTCGTCCGCGATGTCCGACACGCGGCACTGATGAAAGCCGCGCTTGGCGAACGCGACGACGGCGGCGTCGAGGATCAGGCGGCGCTTGTCGGGCTTTCGGTCCTTCGCGGCTGCCATCAGGCCCGGACCTCTTCGGGCCAGCGGTAGGCGGACGGGCGGCGGTTGGCGAGCGCGGGCAGCTCGCGGCGCACGCGCGCCTGGGCGTCGAGGTCGAGGTCGGCGACGATGTGGCCCTCGCGGTCGGGAGCGACGGCGAGCACGATCCCCCAGGGGTCGACGATCATCGAGCGCCCGCCGGAGCGCAGCGCCGGGCCGCTCTCGCTTGCCGGCGCGTGCTCGCCGACCTGGTTGGGGGCGACGACGAAGGCCTGGTTCTCGATCGCCCGCGCGCGCAGCAGGACCTCCCAGTGGTCGCGCGTGGTCGGGACCGTGAAGGCCGCCGGGACCGTGAGGATGCGCGCGCCGCGGACCGCGAGGATCCGGTAGAGCTCGGGGAAGCGGACGTCGTAGCAGATGGACAGGCCCAGGCCGGTGCCGTCCGCGGTCTCCGAGACCACGACCTCGTCGCCGGCCTGCTCGTGGTCGGACTCGCGGTAGACCGTGCCCTCGACGGTCACGTCGAACATGTGGACCTTGCGGTAAGCGGCGTGGATCTCGCCGTCGGGCCCGACATGCAGCGACGTGTTGCGCAGCAGCTCCTCGCCCTCGACGCGCTCCGAGATCGAGCCCGCGACGAGGTCGATGCCGAGCTCCCTGGCGGTGTCCTTCGCCCACGTCGCGGCGGGGCCGTCGAGGGGCTGGGCGCCCGCGCGCAGGTCGTCGCCGCGGCCGAGCACGCTCCACTTCTCGGGCAGCACGACGAGCTGCGCGCCGTCGGCCGCGGCCGCGCGCGTGAAGCGGTCCGCGCGGTCGAGGTTGAGGTCGATGTCGGGGGTGCTGGTCAGCTGGACGGCGGCGGCGCGCATGGCTCGAGCTCCAAGATTGACTGGTCAGTCAACGGGCTGAAATCCTACCCGGACCACTGCCGCGCCTCGCGTGGCGTGACGGCGCTCGTCGCGACGGCCGACGAATTTAGGTGCCGATGCGTGCTCCGATCACTAATGTCAGCTGTTAGGGACGTAGTACGCAGGCACTCAAACGCAGGGGGAACTTCATGAAGCTTCGACGGCCCAGCCCGGCGCTCGTCATCTCGATCGCCGCACTCGTCGCGGCCTGTACCGGTAGCGCCGTTGCGGCCACGGTCATCACGAGTGCACAGATCAAGAACGAGACGATCCAGAACCAGGACATCAAGAAGGGCACGATCCAGTCCGGCAGGCTGTCGAAGGGCTTGCAGAACATCGTCCTCAAGAAGTCCGCACCCGCTCCGGTGACGCAGATCGCCTACGAGCACGTCCGCAAGGCCGGCCCCGAGAACCAGCCGTCGGGCCAGTTGCTGCGCGTGACGAGCATGACCGTCCCGGCCGGCGCCTACGCCGTCACCGCGAAGACCGTGCTCACGGCCTTCACCGGCACGTCGGACATCATCGAGCAGCTGCTCGGCGTCAACGGCTCGCTGGGCGGCACGTGCATCCTCGACTTCGGCGGCGTCCAGGACTCGTCGCTGGGCACGATCGCGATCGTCAACCGTCAGACGCCGTCGACGTTCTCGATGCAGCTGACGCGGACCGTCGCGGCACCGACCGAGATCCTCATCAAGTGCGCGGGCGCGAACGTCCCGTGGCGCGCCTCGGAGTCGTCGATCGTCGCGACGAAGGTCAACTCGATCACCCAGACCGTCGAGAAGTAGCCGGCCGGGCGCCGCGCGCCCCTCGCCTCCGGCGCAAGCTAGGCGAGGGGGCAGACGCGCGCGGCGCCCGTCGCCTGCAGGACGTACGGCTTCGCCGCCGCGTCCTCGAGCGGATGCAGCTCGAGGGCGTGGCCCGGCGCGACCGGCAGCACCCCGACCATGACCCACTGCTCGCCGAAGCGCCGCGCGCGGAGCGTGAGCGGCTCGGATCGCGGCGCCTCCACGCGTACCCCCTGCGCGGGGACGGGGCCGGTCCCGCCGCGCCACGGGCGCGGGCACGACGGGTCGTCCGGCGCCGGCGCGATCGCGAGCCCGCCCGCGCGGATCAGCGTGTCGTCGGCGAACCCGCGCGCGTCGGCCGAGGCCGCGAGCAGCTCGGCGGGGCTGTAGCCGGGGTCGCCGCGCAGGTCGTCGAGCGTGTCGAACCAGTGCCCGGCTTCGAGGAAGGGCGCCGCGAACGGCGCGATCTCGAGCTTCGGGTCGACGCGCTCGCGGCCGAGCAGCTCGACCGCCCCGAGCGAGGCTCGCACGCGCTCTGAGCGCTGGAGGAAGAGGCTGCGGCCGTCCTTGAAGGCGAGCTTGGAGTCCTTCGAGAACGAGACGAGCGCGACGAACACGACGACGTACGGCACCCACGCGCGGATCTTCCAGCCGCGCGCGGCCTCGACGACCATGAGCAGCAGGAAGACGCCCCCGACCGTGAGGTAGCGCGACGACGACGCGGGCGCGACGTCGTGGCGCGAGATCGCCGTGAGGCCGTAGAACGTCAGCAGGACCGTGGCGATCGCCGCGAGGCGGATGCGCGACGCGGTCTGCACCCGGAACGCCCGGTAGGCGAGGAAGACGAGCAGCACGATGAGGAAGTCGCGGCCCGGCTCGATCTGGCGCTCGCCGATGAGCGCGCCGGCCGCGTGGTTCAGCGCGACCCAAGCCCAGAGCGCGCTCAGCGCGAGCTCCTCGAAGCCCGCGCGGTTGGTGCCGAAGGCGACGTACCACAGGACGTAGAGCGCCAGCGGCGCGCCGACGACCCACAGCCGCGTGCGGCCTGCTTGCGTGAGCAGCAGCTCGACCGCGACGCCGACGAGGATCGGGATCCCGAGGCCCGACGAGCACAGCGCCACGATCATCAGGCCGCAGAGCAGGCGGTCGTTGCGCTCCGACGGGGGGCGGTCGAGCACATGCAACGCCGCCACGCCCGCGACGATCGAGGCCATCTGGCCCGCCTGGCCGGGGATGAGGAAGTTCTCGTAGGCGAGGCCCGAGAGCAGCGCGAACATCACGATGCCGAACGCCACGCCGACCCCGACGCGGGCCTTCGCGATGACGAACAGCAGGACGCCGAGGGCGAGCTGGAGCGCGATCAGCGGCGCCATGAACAGGGGGAAGGCGTCGAGGCCGCCGACCTTCAGCAGCACGAGGAAGGTCCCGATGATGAGGACCGAGAGGTGCTCGTTGTGCGGCGCGAGCAGCGACGGGGCGCCCGGCCCGCGGCGCTCGGTGACGACGATCCACTCGTCGAGGTTGAACGTCAGGCCGCGGGTGAGGTAGAGCATCATCGCGGCGACGGCGACGAGCAGGAGCCCGAGCCCGACCCACCACACGACCGGGAACCTCGAGGGCTCGTGGCGCGGCCGCTCCGGCTTCGCCGCCTCCGCGGCCGCGGGCGCCGCCTCCGCCTCAGCGCCGGCGGACTCGGATCGCGGTTCGACGCTCATGCTCCGCGGGGACCATAGTGCGATGCGCCTGCCGCTCGCCCCAACCCGTCAACATCACCGCGTGGCCTTGCCGATCTTCACCGAGCGACTGTCGATGCGCGCGTACGAGGCAGGGGACCTCGCCCGGCTGCACGAGGTCCTGTACGGCGATGCCGAGGCGATGGCGCTGCTCGGCGGCGCGCGCGACCTCGCCGGCACGCGCGCGTCGATCGAGCGCTCGATGCTCCAGCAGGAGCTCGGCGGGCACTCGTTCTGGCCGGTGTTCGAGCGCGAGACGGGCCTGCTCGTCGGCGAGGCCGGCCTGTTCCCGCTCGCCCCCGGCGGCCCGGACGTCGCGCTCGGCTACGCGTTCGGGCGCGACTACTGGGGCCGCGGCTACGCCACCGAGGCCGCGCGCTCGGTGCTCGAGGAGGCCTTCGGCCCGCTCGGCCTCGACCACGTCGTCGCGATCACGCGCGAGGCCAACGCCGGCTCACGCCACGTGCTCGAGAAGCTCGGCTTCCGGATGGACGGCGCCCGCCACGTCTGGGGCGCCGAGCAGCTCTACTTCACGCTCCAGAAGACCGCCTGGAAGCCCTAGCCGCTCACGCGAGGTCGCGCTCGAACGGCGTCACGGTGGGCACGAGCGCGACGATGTCCGCGCCCGCCGCTTCCGGTGAGCCGGCATCAAATGGCGGCCTTGGGTCGTATTCGAGCTCGAGCTGGATCGCCTTCGCGATGTCGTCGCCCGCGATGCGCGCGGCAAGGGTGAGCGCCATGTCGATCCCGGACGAGACCCCGGCCGCCGTGATGACCTTTCCCTCCTCGACGACGCGCCGGGCGGTCGGGCGCGCGCCGAGACTGCCGAGCTCGCCCCACGCGGCCCAGTGCGTCGCCGCGTCGAGGCCGTCGAGCACTCCGGCGGCGGCGAGCAGCAGCGACCCGGTGCAGACCGAGGTCGTCCACTCCGACGTCTCGTGCACGCCGCGGATCCAGTCGAGCAGGCGCTCGTCGTCAAGCAGCGCGCGCGTGCCCTTCCCGCCCGGGACGACGAGCACCTCCGGCGACGGCACGTCCTCGAAGCTCGCCTCGCCGACGAGCGTCAGCATCCGCGTGTCGGCGCGCACGGGCCCGATTTCGTGGGCGACGAAGCGCACGCGTGCGCCCGGCACGCGGCTCAGGACCTCGTACGGGCCGACGGCGTCGAGCGCGGTGAAGCGGTCGAAGATCGGGATCGCGATATCCATCGCGTGAGCATGCCAGCAAACCGTCAGTCGGGACGCGGCCTGACGCGCGTTTCAGTCACGCGAGGAAGGAGCCTCCGGCGCCGCTGTCGCGGCCGGCGACGGCACCGCTTCGCAGCAGCTCCGCGATCTGCTCGTCGTCGTAGCCGGCCTCGCGGAGCACGGCCTCGGTGTGCTCGCCGAGCTCCGGGCCGGGCAGGCGGCCCGTGTCCGGCGGCGTGCGCGAGAGCTTGACGGGCGCGCCGAGCTGGCGGACGGGCTCCGCGACGCCCGGCTGGTCGAGGCCGACGACCATCGCGCGCGCCGCCACCTGCTCGGAGGCCAGAGCCTCGTCGAGGCCGAGCACGGGCTCCAGGCAGCACTCCACCTCGCCGGCGAACGCCTCCCACTCCGCCCGGGTGCGCCCGGCGAAGATCGCCTCGAGCGCGGCGTGCGCCGCGCCGCCGGGCGCCCCGAACTGCTCCTCCACGAGGTCCTCGCGGCCGACGCCGCGGCAGAACGCCGCCCAGAAGCGCGGCTCCAGCGCGCCGAGCGTCACCCAGCCGCCGTCGGCGCACGCGTACGGCCGGTAGCAGACGAGGCCGCCAGCGAGCGCGTCGCGGCCGCGCTCGGGCACGCCGCCGCCCGCGAGGGCGCGAGCCGCGACGAACGCCAGCCACGACAGCGCGCCGTCGGCCATCGCGACGTCGACGTGCTGACCCTCGCCGCTCGCGTCGCGCTCGCGCAGCGCGGCGAGGATGCCGAACGCGGCCATCAGCGCGCCGCCGCCGAGGTCGGCGATCTGCGCCGGCGGCTGTAGCGGCGGGGCGCCGGGCGCGTCGCCGCCGAGATCGAGCATCCCGACGAGGCCGAGGTAGTTGAGGTCGTGGCCGGCGCGATCGCGCAGCGGCCCGTCCTGGCCGTAGCCCGTGATCGAGCACAGCACGAGCCGCGAATTCGCGGCGCACAGGACCTCCCAGCCGACGCCGAGCCGGTCGAGCACCCCGGGGCGAAACGACTCGAGCACGACGTCGTGCGAGCGCGCGAGCGCGAGCAGCACCTCGCGGCCCGCGGCGGTCTTGAGGTCGACGCGGATCGAGCGCTTGTTGCGGTTCAGCGCGAGGAACAGCGCAGACGCGGCACTCGCGGCCGCGCCCTCGACGAGCGGCGGCGCCCAGCGGACGTAGTCGCCGGCGGCGGTGTCCTCGACTTTGAGCACGTCGGCGCCGTAGTCGGCGAGCAGCAGCGAGCAGAAGCCGCCGGGCAGCAGGCGGCTGAGGTCGAGCACGCGGATGCCCTCTAGCGGAAGCGCGTTCATGACGCCATCGAATCATTACCGGCCGATGGGGGCATAAGAGTCCGCCGATGGTGGAAACCGCTCACAGCGACCGGCCGGCAGCCTCGTCGCGCGAAGGCGCGGATCAGCGCACGCGCTTCGACCGCTTCGTCGAGGCCGCCTACCTGCGCGTGAGCCGCGCGCCGTTCTTCGTCTTCTGCATCGTCCTGGTCCTCGCGTGGGCCGCGAGCGTGCCGCTGTGGTCGGATCTCGCCGCGTGGCAGTACGTGCTGCACACGGTCACGAGCATCCTGACGCTGCTGCTCATCGCGCTGCTCGAGAACGCCGGCCGCCGCGCGGAGGAGTCCGCGCAGGAGAAGCTCAACGTCATCGCCGAGGCGCTGGCCGCGCTGATGGAGTCACGTGCGATCGAGGATCCCGACCTCGAGGAGGCGCACCAGCGCCTGACCAAGGCCGTCGGCCTCGAGGAACGCCACTAGACGGCGCGGAACACGTCCACGTCCGTGCAGTAGCTCAGCGTGACGGTCGCGCCGCCCGCGAGCTCGCGCAGGGCGGCGAGCAGCGCCGCCCGCGGCGCGTCGTCCATGGAGGCGACGAAGCTCACCGAGCCGAAGCGATCGGCGAGCCCGTCGCCGTCGAGGCGCTGGGCGTAGTCGAAGTGCGCGCGGGCGACCGGCGCGAACAGCTCCGACGCCTCCAGCGAGGCGCGCCAGCCATCGCTCGCGTGTTGCGGCGTGTCGCCGCGGTAGGGCGCCAGCAGGGCATCGATCCGCCGGTGGATCTCGTCCTCCGACGGCCGGCGGTTGAAGACGAGCGCGAGCACGCCGCGCGGCCGCAGCACCCGCGCGATCTCGGCGAGCGCGCGCGGGCCGTCGAACCAGTGAAAGGCCTGAGCCACGGTGACGGCGTCGGCGCTCGCGCCGGCCAGCGGGATCGCCTCGGCGGTGCCGGCGACGGCCGTCACCCGCTTCCCGCGCTCGATCACCGCACGCATCTCGGCGACCGGCTCGACGGCGACGACCTGAAAGCCGCGCGCCGCCAGCGCGCGCGTCAGCTTGCCCGTGCCCGCGGCGAGATCCACGACCCGCGGCCCCTCGATCCAATTCGTCAGCCACTCGACCGCGTCGTCCGGATAGCCCGGCCGCCCGCGCTCGTACGCGCCGGCGCTGCGCGCGAACCCGGTGGCGGCGGCTCGGTGGACGGCCACGGCGCTACCCCAGCAGCGGCGCGATCGCGTCGGCGACGAGCTCGCTGTGGCCGGGCGCCGCGGACGTGATCTCGGCGCCGAGGATCGTGCACGCCGCGCTGGCCTCGGCGAGGAACGCGCGCAGCTCGGCCGCCTGGAGGCCGCCGTCCGCGGGGAAGCTCGCGGGGAACACGCTCGGGTCGAGCACGTCGAGGTCGAGGTGGACGAAGACCTCGAAGCCGTCGAGCAGCGCCGGGTCGTCGACGAGGTGGACGCCGCCGCGGTCCAGCGCGACGCGCTCGCCGCCCTCGACGTCGCGCACGCCGTGCATGAGCACGCGCGGCGGGTCGACGCCCGCGCCGAAGCCGGTGTCCCACAGCCCGCAGGCGCCGGCCAGGCACATCCCGCCGAGGTAGCCGCTGCGCGTCGTGTCCGGGGTGTGGAAGTCGGCGTGCGCGTCGAGCCACAGGACGCGCGCCGCCGGGTGGCGGCGGATGAGCGCGGGCAGCGTCGAGATCGCGATCGAGCACTCGGGGGCGAGCAGGATCGGCACGCGCTCGGCCTCGAACGCGTCGTCGAGCTGGCCGCCGGCCTCGAGCAGGCAGCCGTGCGAGTCGCGCAGGTCGTCGGGCCAGTCGCCGCGCCGCGGCTCGCCCGGAGAGCCGACGAGCCGCGCGCCGAGCAGCTCCGCGAGCTCGCGCGTGCCGGTCGCGCCGTCGCCCGCGCGATCGGACGTGCGGCACAGCAGCGCGACTAGCTGGCGTTCCACCGCGGCTCGCGTCGTTCGAAGAACGCGGCGACGCCCTCGCGCGCGTCGTCGGTCTGCAAGGTCGTGACGAGCTCCGCCCGCAGCACCGAGAGCGCCTCCTCGAGCGGCATGTCGCGCGTCGCCGCCAGCGCGTCCTTGCCGAGCTTGAGGATCGCCGGGGAGCGCGCCGCGAGCCGCTGCGCCCAGTCCGCGACGGCCGCGTCCAGCTCGTCCGGCGCGACGACCCGGTTGACGATCCCCACACGCCACGCCTCGTGCGCGTCGATGCGCTCGCCGAGCAGCAGCAGCTCGCTGCAAGTCTTGCGCGCGACGCTGCGGGCGAGCAGCGCGGACACCATGAACGGGAACAGCCCGACGTTGATCTCCGGCGTGCCGAACGTCGCGCGGTCGCTTGCGATCACGAGGTCGCAGGCGAGCGCGAGGCCGAGCGCGCCCGCGAGCACGTGGCCGCCCGCCGCGCAGATGACGGGCTTGCCGAGCCGCGCGACGAGCTCGAACGCGCGCGGGAAGAGCGTCGTGTCGGCGGAGGCGAAGTTCGCGAGGTCGCCGCCGCTCGAGAAGACCGTCGGGTGCGTCGAGGCGAGCACGACGCAGCGCACCGCTCCGTCGTCGCGCGCCGCCTCCAAGGCCGCGAGCAGCTCGCCGAGCAGTGCGTCCGAGAGGGCGTTGCGCGTGTCGGGATCGTCCAGCGCGATCGTCGCGACCGCGCCGGCGACCTCGTAGCGCAGGCTCGCGTACGGCACGCGCGCAATCTATCGGCGCGCGCCGCACGACCGGCCCGGGCTACTTGAAGCCGCGGAGCGTGAGCGTCTCGGTGAGGCTCGTGCGCTTGGCGTCGGGGCTTGTCCCGACGATCTTGCCGGTGCCCCGGATCCGCCTCCACGCGCCCGTGCCGCCGGTGACCGTCAGCGTTCCCGTGTAGGCGACGCCGGCGATCGTGGGCAGCGTGGCCGGCGGGACAGGCGGCGCAAGCGTCGTGACGAACGCGATCTTGAACGTGCCCTTGATCGTCCCGGCAGCTGGGATGTGGTGCTCATGCGACGGACCCTCGCAGCGGCCACGACGACCGTCAAGCGCCCGCGAGCGAGCGTCAGCGCTGCTTGGTGCCGGGCGCGGTCGAGGTGGCCAGCCGGTCGGCGGCGCCCCCGCCGAGGATGCGGCGCACGAGCCGCGGAGCGACGATCCGCGCGGTCGCGGCAAGCCAGTACGGCCGTGGCACGTAGCGCTCCGCCCTGCCTCCCGGCCCGGCGTCGACGATCGCCTCGGCGACCTTCTCGGGCGTCGACACGATCCAGCGCGTGAGCCGCTTCGCGACGAGCTCGCGCTGCGGAAAGCCCTCCGTCGCGACGAAGCCCGGCAGCACGAGCCCGACGTGCACGCCGTGCGCGGCTTCCTCGAGGTGCAGCGCGTCGGTCCAGCCGGCGAAGGCGAACTTCGAGGCGGAGTACGCGCCGGTGCCGCCGCGCGCGACGCGGCCCGCCGTGCTCGCGACGTTCACGATCGCGCTCGGCGCCGAGCGGCGCAGCAGCGGCAGCAGCGCCTCGGTCAGCCGCACCTGCGCGGCGAAGTTGAGCTCCATGTGGCGGTGCACGTTGTCCCATCCGCCGTCTCCAAACGGCGCGCGCCACGCCGCGCCGGCGTTGTTGACGAGCAGGTCCAGGCGGCCGTGCGCGGCCTCGACGACCGCGGCGACCCGCGCGGGCGCCTCCGGCTCGGTGAGATCGGCGGGAACGATCGTCGCGCCGCCGAGCTCGTCCGCGAGCGCGCCGAGCAGCCCCTCGCGCCGGGCGACGAGGATGAGCTGCGTGCCGGGCTCGCGCGCGAGGCGGCGAGCGGTCGCCTCGCCGATCCCGCTGGAGGCTCCCGTGACGAGCGCGATCATGGCGCCACGTTACCCGCGCCGGGGCCCGGGTCGGCCGGGCCCGCGCCGCCGTAGGCCTCGAGCGCGAGCGCCACGAACGCCTCGGCCGCCGGGGACGGGCGGCGCTCCGCCCGGGCGGCGAGCGTCACGTCGCGCGTCAGCGGCGGCTCGACGAGATCGCTGACGGCGACCGACGAGCCCGGCCCCTCGGCATCAGAGCGCGGCAGGATCGCCACGCCCAGCCCGCGCGAGACGAGGCTGCGGATGCGGCGGCTCTCGTTGGACTCGAGCGCGATCCTCGGCTCGAAGCCCGCGCGCTGCGCCGAGCGCACGAGCAGCTCGCGCAGCCGCGCGCCCTCGCGAAACGAGATGAACGACTCGCCCGAGAGGTCGCGCAGCCGCAGCCGGTCGCGGCCGGCCAGCGCGTGCTCGGCGGGCAGCACGACGACGAGCTCCTCGCTGACGAGCGGGCGCAGCGAGAGGCCGCGGCTCTGGATGCGCTCGGTGACCGACAGGAAGGCGAGGTCGATCTCGTCGTCGCGCAGCATCGCCGCGAGCTCCTCGCTGGACTGCTCGCGGACCGTGAGCTCGATCGCGGGATGGCGGTCGTGGAACGTGGCGAGCAGCAGCGACAGGTCGACGGGGCCCATCGTGTGCAGGGCGCCGACCGACAGGCGCCCCGTCTGCACGCCCGCGAGCGACTGCAGCTCCGCGTGGGCGGCATCGAGCTCCGCGAGCGCGCGCCGCGCCCGTGCGACGAGCACCTCGCCGGCCTGGGTCATCGCCACGCGGCGGGTCGTGCGCTCGACGAGCGGCATCCCGAGCTCGGCCTCGAGGCTGCGGATCTGCTGCGAGAGGGCGGGCTGCGCGACGTGCTCGCGGGCGGCGGCGCGCGTGAAGTGGCGCTCGTCGGCGAGCGCCACGAGGTACCGCAGCTGCCGCAGATTCATGCGCTTAGCTTATGACGAGCGGCGGATCTGTGTCTTGGACATCTGGATGGTGGCCCGGCACCATGCTCCTTGTTGCCTCCTCCCGCCATCGCGCCCCACCGGACAGACCACCTCCCGTCCGGTGGGGCCGCGAGGCAAGCTTGAACAGCTGACACCTTCGCAACTCCGGGTGGCGAGCCGCGTCCCATCAGGACGATGCCGCGCCGCACGGACCTTGCTGTCAGCCTGACCGTCGCGCTCCTCGCGGCGGCGCTCGCGCTCGCATCGCCTGCCGCCGCTCGCCCGTACGGCTTCCTCGCGACGCCCACCGACCAGCTCGCCGTGCCCGGCCACCTCGCGGGCTTCGAGATCACGCCGGAGGGCTTCGTCTACGGCGGCTATGGCGAGCTCGTCATGCGCGCCGGCCCGAGCCTCGTCGGCCTGCGCGCGCCCGTCCGCACGCTGCACGGCGGCCGCTATCCGCTCATGCGCTACGGCCAGCGGATCGCCGGCGTGCGTTACGACGTCGAGACGTTCGCGTCGATCGTGGCCGGCCAGCCGGTCGCGCTCGTGCGGGTCGTGCTGCGCAACGAGACCGCGCGGCCGCTGCAGGGTCGCTGGGCCGTCGGCCTGCGCTCGTCGGGCGGCGCGCTGAAGCCCAGCGGCGTGCGCCGCTTCCGCTTCCCCCGGCCCGGCATCCCGCAGCTGCCGGGCCTCTACACGCAGCCCGGCGCGGCGTTCGACCCGGCGTCGAAGTACGCGCTCGGCGACCGCGCGATCCTCCGCGACGGCCACGTCATGGCGACGTTCCCGCCGCCCGCGCCGGGGGTGGCGCTCGAGCTGCAGCTGCGTGAGGGCACGGGCCCGGTCCTGCCGTCGACGACGTTCGGTCTCGCCGAGTACCGCGTCGCGCTGCCTCCGCGCGGCACGCGGCGGCTGGACTTCGTCGTCCCGTCCAAGCCGGTCGTGGACGGCACGCCCGCGGCGCTTGCCCTGCGCGCCGCCCCGTTGCGCGCGCTGCGCGACGCGATGCTGCGCGACTGGCGGGCGACGTTCGGGCGGGCGATGGCGCTCAGCCTCCCCGAGCGCCGCGTCCAGGACGCGTACTACGCGAGCCTGATGCACATCCTGCTGCCGCGCTACCAGCTGGCCGACGGCGACTGGGTGCAGCCCGTCAACAAGCTGCGCTACCACGCCTTCTGGTTGCGCGACGCGTCCGTCATGACCCAGGCGCTCGACCTTGCCGGGCTGCATCGCGAGGCCGGCGAGAACCTCGGCTTCTTCGATCGCTGGCAGCACGACAACGGGCTGTTCATCTCGCGCGAGGGCCAGCTCGACGGGCACGGCCAAGCGATGTGGGCGATCGGCGAGCACGCCCTGCGCAGCGGCGACCGCTCCTTCGCGCGCGACGCGCTGCCCTCGCTTGGGCGCGCCGTAGGGTGGCTGCACCGCGCGCGTGAAGACGACGAGCTCGGGCTCGTGCCGCCCTCGGACCCGCGCGACAACGAGCTCGTGGCCGGGCACCTCGCCGGCGACGACTTCTGGGCGGTCGCGGGGCTGGAGGCGGCGGTCGGCGTCGCTTCGATGCTCGGCGAGGACGAGCGCGCGCAGGCGTGGGGCGAGGAGCTGTCGTCGCTGCGGCGCACCGTGCGCGAGCGCGTCGCGACCGCCGCCGCGCGCAACGGCGGCGCGATCCCGCCGGCGCTCGACCGCGACGGCGGCCGGGACTGGGGGAACCTCTGGGCGGCCTGGCCCTCGCCCGTGCTCGACCCGATGTCGCCCCTCGTCACGCGCACGCTCGCCAGCGCCCGCAGCAGGTTCCGCGAGGGCCTCGCGACGTATGGCGAGTTTCACAACCTGCACCACTACCTCGGCTTCCGTGTCTGGCAGACGGAGCTCTTGCGTGGCGAGCAGGCGCGCGTCGTCGCCGGCCTCTACGACTCGCTCGCGCACACGACGAACACGAGCGGCGGCTTCGAGACCGGCGTGCGGCCGTTCGCGCGGCGCTCCGTCGACGACAACCTCGCGCCGCACGGGTGGTTCGCGGCCGAGCTGGTCGCGCTGCTGCGCAACATGCTCGTGCGCGAGTCCGGTGCCGGGATCGAGCTGTTCTCGGCGCTGCCGGGTCGCTGGCTCGAGCCGGGTCGCCCGACGCTCGTGCGCGGCGCGCCGACGAAGCTCGGCCGCGTCGACGTCTCGCTGCGGCCGGTGCGCGGCGGCGCCGTATTGACGTGGAACGCCGCGGTGCCGGCGGGGACGCCCGTCTGGTGGCGAATACCCGCCGCCGCTTCGGCCGTGCGAGCGCCGGGCCTGGCCACCGGCGCCACGACGCTGCTGCTGCCCGGCCGCGCGGGTGTGCTGCGCATCGCCTGGCGGCTGCCGAAGCGCAGCTCATCGTTCGACGGGGTGACCGCGGCGCTGCAGAAGGCCTACCGCTCGCGCGGCCTGAAGCCGCCCGCTTGAGGGAGCCCCAAAGCCTTCCCTTTGCGCGGCCGCCCGCGGGCGCCTGGCTATCGTCACGCGACCGCCACGGACAAGGAGCTACGGCACATGGGAGTTCTCGATGGGAAGGTCGCGATCGTCACCGGCTCGGCGCGCGGGATCGGTCGCGCGACGGCCGAGCTGCTCTCCGAGCACGGCGCCAGCGTCCTCATCAACGACCTCGACGCGGATCTCGCCGAGCAGACGGCGTCGGAGATCGCCGGCGAGACCGCGGTCTACGGCGGCGACCTGACCGCGCCTGGCGCCTGCGACGCGCTCGTGCAGACCGCGATCGACGCGTGGGGCAAGCTCGACATCGTCGTCAACAACGCCGGCTACACGATCGACGGCATGCTCCACAAGATGACCGACGAGCAGTTCCAGCGGATGCTCGACATCCACACGGTCGTCCCGTTTCGCGTCTGCCGCGCCGCCGCGCCGCACCTGCGCGAGCCGGCCAAGGCGGAGCGCGAGCAGGGCGTCGAGGTGTTTCGCAAGATCGTCAACGTGTCGTCGATCTCGGGCACGATGGGCAACGCCGGGCAGGCGAACTACGCCGCCGGCAAGGCCGCGGTCGTGGGGCTGACGAAGACGCTCGCGAAGGAGTGGGGCCAGTTCAAGATCAACGTCAACGCGGTCGCGTTCGGGTTCATCGACACGCGCCTCACGCAGGCGAAGGTCGAGGACAACACGATCGAGGTCGGCGGCGAGACCGTGCAGCTCGGGATCCCCGAGCAGATCCGCGGGATGTCGTCGATGCTCATCCCCTTGGGTCGCGCGGGGACCCCCGAGGAGGCGGCCGGCGGCGTGTTCTTCCTCTGCTCGCCGTGGTCGAACTTCGTCCACGGGCAGACCCTGAACGTCACCGGCGGGCAGTTCACCGGGATGACGACGTAGCTCGCGCTTTCGACGGATCCGGCCGATACGACGAATTCCGACCTGCGGGTTTCCGACAATCGGATCTGGGAGTAGTCTCTGGTCGACCGTGCGCTTCGTCAGATCCCGTCCGCAAGGCATCCGCGTCGTCGACGGCGCCGACGAGGTCTCCCCGGAGACCACCGGCGCGGAGCACATCTACATGGGCCGTTGCAGCGTCCCGGCCGGATCGCAGTCGCTGCCGCACTACCACGAGGACTGCGAGTCGGCGGTCTACATGCTGTCGGGGCGGTTGAACGTGCGCTGGGGCGAGGACCTCCAGTTCGCGGTGAGCCTCGAGCCGGGCGACATGGTCTACGTCCCGCCGCGGGAGACGCACCTGCTCGAGAACCCCTCCGAGGAGCACCCGGCGGAGTACGTGGTCGCGCGCGACGCACCCGAGGAGCACTCGGTCGAAGTGCCCTGGGCCACGACGTAGCCGCTCGGGCTCCGCTCGCGAGACTCGCGGCGCGCTCCCACGTGGGAGGTTCAGGCTCCGCGGACAAGCACTCCGGGACGAGGGAACCAGCCGGTGGCCACGCGACCGATCCGCGCGACGGCGCGCGGCCGGTCGTGTTCATCGCCGCCGCGCTGGGCGTGCCGACTGCCCGGAGGGGTTCTCTGGCGCGCTGACCCCTCTATGCGGGGTCAACGCGCCAGGGATCAGCGGCCGCGGCGGGCGGCGCGCTCCTGGCGAGCGCGCTCGCGCGCGGCCGCGTCGCGCTCGGCCGCGTCGCGCTCGGCCGCGTCGCGCTCGGGCGAAGGCTCGGGGGCAGAGGACGGGCGGGGCTTCGGCGCGCGCTCGGCGCGAGGCGCACGCTCGGCGCGAGGCGCGCGCTCGGCGCGAGGCGCACGCTCGGCGCGAGGCGCACGCTCGGCGCGAGGCGCACGCTCGGCGCGAGGCGCACGCTCGGCGCGAGGCGAACGCTCGGCGCGAGGCGAACGCTCGGCGCGAGGCGAACGCTCGGCGCCGCCGGCCCGCGCCTCGCGCGCCTGGCGGCCCGCCGGCGACAGCACCCGCACCGCCCCCGCCGCTGCCGCCGCGAGCAGCAGCAGGACGATCCAGTCCAGCCACGGCATGTACTTCTTCGTCGCCGCAACCCCGGCGACCTCGTACGTGCACGTCCGCGAGCCCGGCGGCGAGAACGACGGCGACGAGCTCGCCGAGCTGCCCTGCGGCAAGCCGCCGAGGTCGGGGCACGGGTTGCCGAGCGGCTTGACAAGCCAGATCGCGAGGAAGCCGACGACGAACAGCGCGACGCCCGCCCGCAGCGGGCCCTGCCAGGCGGCGGGCGAGCGGGCTTCTGGCGCGGTCGACATCGGCTGGCAGGCTATCCGCGCGGGGCCCGGCCGACGGCGCGCGCGGATACATTGCAACGCCTGGCAGTCGCGACCCACCCCACGCCGGCCACGCTCCCCCTCCCCGGCGGCAGCTCGGGCGCGACCGTGCGGGTCCACCCCCTGCGCTGCGGCGAGGTCATGATGCCGCCGCGCGCGCTCGATCGCCCGAGCGGGCGGCTCGCGCAGCAGCGCGCGATGCTCGGCACGAAGCGCTCGAACTGGATCCACGTCCCGGTCCCGGTGTTCCTCGTCGAGCATCCGACCGCCGGGCACATCCTCGTCGACACCGGCTTCCACGCCTCGGTGCAGGACAAAGCCCGCTCGAGCCTCGGGCGGCGCCAGTCCTGGATCCTGCCGGCACGTCAGGCGGCGGGCGAGTCCGCGCCCGAGCACCTGCGCGCGCGGGGCATCGATCCAGCGCAGATCGCGACGATCGTCATGACCCACCTCCACAACGACCACGCCAGCGGTGCCATCCAGTTCCCGGACGCGACGTTCGTCGTCGACGAGGCCGAATGGGCCGCGGCCTGCAAGGGCGGCTTCGCCGAGGGCTACCGCCACGCGCACTTCGATCAGCCGTTCGACTGGCGGACCGTCGACTACGAGAACGCACGCGCGCACGCGACCTTCGAGCGCACGCTCGACCTGTTCGGCGACGGCTCGGTTCGCCTCCTCTCGACGCCCGGCCACACCAAGGGCCACCAGTCCGTGCTGCTCAGGCTCGCCGGCGACCACGAGCTGCTCCTGACCGCCGACGCCGCGTACACGCGCCAAGCCGTCGACGACGACATCCTGCCGATCTTCATCTTCGGCGGCGAGGACAACTACCGCCGCTCGCTCGCCGCGATCCGCGAGTACACGCAAGGCAACCCCGGCGCGGTCGTCATCCCCGGCCACGACGCCGAGCTGTGGCCGCGGCTCGAGCCCGTCTACGAATAGCGCCGCGCAACCTCCGCCGCCGGCACGAGTTGTCTCCAAGACATGCTCCGCGCCACCCTCACGACGCTCCTCGCCGCCGCAGCCGCAGCCCTCGCCACCGCCTCCGCCGCCGACGCCCGCGCGATCGTCGTCGCCACCGGGACCAACCAGCTCGTCCTCACCGACGTCCCGTCGGACAAGGTGGTCGCGCGGATCGACATGCAAGCGCCCACCCGCGCCGTCGCCGCGGCGCCGGACGGATCGCGGGCGTACGTCGCCGCCGGCACGCGCGTCGCGGTGCTCGATCTCACAACCCGCGCGGTTCCCGGCGCCGTCAACCTCGCCGGCGCGATCGGCTCGCTCGCGCTGACCGAGGACGGCTCGCGCCTGCTCGCCGCGCGCCGCGGCACGATCGACGTCATCGACACCACGACGCTCGCCGTCGTCGGCAGCATCGACCTCAAGGGCGACAAGCCCGGCGCGCTCGCGATCGCACCGGACGGGCTCAAGGCCGCCGTCGTGCTCGGCAACCGGGTCGGCCTGATCGACCTCACGACGCTGCGCGTCATGCGCCGCACCAAGCAGGCGGCGCTCGGCACCGCCAAGCGCGGCGGGCGGGCACCGATCCCCGGCGGCGTCGCCTTCCCGCGCAGCGGCTCGCTGGTCTGGGTCAGCACGGCGGACGGCGTCCTCAGCGGCCTCGATCGGGTGACGGGGCGCAGGCGCGCGAAGGTCGAGCTCAAGCCCGGCGTCGGCGCGTCGCTCGCGATCTCGCCCGACGGCGCCCGCGCCGTCGCCGGCGCGAACCGCGGCAGCCGCGCCGCGGCGATCGTCGACCTGAAGGCGCGCAGGCTGCTGACCCGCGTCCGCACGGGCGAGGGCCCCGGCGCGCCCGCGTACGCGAGCGAGGAGCCGCGCCTCTACATCGGCGACGGCGGCGACGAGACCGTGTCGGTCTTCTCGACGCTCTCCTATCGGCGGCTCGGGGTGCAGCGGCTCGGCGACGGCACACACCCGCGCGCGCTCGCCACGCAGCCCGGCCTGGCCGTGAAGATCGGCACCGAAGGGCCCGACCAGATCACGGGCTCGCGCGGCCGCGACCGCATCCTGGGCCTCGGCGGCGACGACCTCCTGCGCGGCGGGCGAGCCAACGACACGCTCGAAGGCGGCCTCGGCAACGACGACCTCGGCGGCGGCGCCTCCAACGACACGCTCGACGGCGGCGAGGGCGCCGACCGCCTCGCCGGCCAGGCCGGCAACGACAGCCTGCTGGGCTCCCCCGGCAACGACACGCTGTTCGGCGGCACCGGCAACGACACGCTCGACGGCGGCAGCGAGGATGACTTCCTCGAGCCCGGCGACGGCGATGACATCGCGCGCGGCGGGCCCGGCAACGACAAGATCGTCGAGGCCGACCTCGGCAACGACATCCTGCTCGACGGCGGCGACGGCGACGACTTCATCGACGGCGCCCGCGGCACGGACAACATCGCCGGGGGCGCGGGCAACGACACGCTGCGCGGCGGCGGCGGGGCCGAGAAGATCGACGGGGGCATCGGCGACGACACCGTCGATGGCGGCACCGGCGGCGACCAGATCTTCACTCGCGAAGGCAACGACGCCGTCAAGGGCGACGCGGGCCGCGACCGGATCTCCACCTCGACGGGCGACGACAGCGTCGACGGCGGCTCCGGCGACGACACGATCTCCGGGTTCAGCGGCAACGACGAGCTCGTCGGCGGGCCGGGCGCCGACAGGATCACGGCGGGATCGGGCAACGACGTCATCCGCGTCGCCGACGAGGACGCCGACACCGTCGACTGCTCGACGGGCCGCGACACCGTGTACGTCGAGAGCACCGCGCCCGGGCGCGACACGCTCACGCGCTGCGAGACCGTCATCCAGATCGCGCCCGAGCCCTCGACCGACGCGCCGCCGTCGTCCCGGACGATCCCCGGCACGCCCGGCAACGACATCCTCCAGGGCAGCCCCGACAAGGACTCGATCTTCGGCGCCGACGGCAACGACGAGCTGTTCGGCAACGGCGGCGACGACTATGTCGACGGCGAGAACGGCGACGACATCCTGCACGGCGGCCTCGGCAACGACCAGATGTACGGTCGCCAGAACAACGACATCGTGCTCGGCAACGAGGGCGACGACTTCCTCAACGGCGACCGCGGCTCGGACACGATCAGCGGCGGCCCCGGCAACGACCGCATCTTCGGCGGCCTCGACCCGGACGCCGTCGGCGGCGACGAGGGCGACGACCGCATCAACGTCGTCGACGGGCTCGCCGACACGGTCGACTGCGGCGACGGCATCGACACCGTGTTCGCCGACGTCGCCGACGTCGTCGCGCCGAACTGCGAGAGCGTCAGGCGTTAGGGCCGGCGTGCGGGCCCGGGAGCCCCGCGACTCCGTGCGTGGTACACCACGCTGGATGCGCCGTGTGAACCTGACGAGCCCGAGCTTCAGCTACGAGGACGACGACCCCGAAGGCATGCGCTCGGGCCTGTTCCGGTTCGGCCCGCAGCTCGGGGCGAAGCACACCGGCGCGTCGTTGTACGAGCTGCCGCCGGGACAGGCGCTGTGCCCGTATCACTACGAGTACGGCGAGGAGGAGTGGCTGCTCGTCGTCGCGGGCCGGCCCTCGGTGCGCGACCCCGACGGCACGCACGAGCTGAAGCCGTGGGACGTCGTGTTCTTCCCGCGCGGTCCGGAGGGCGCCCATCAGGTCCGCAACGACTCGGGCGAGCCGGCGCGCGTGCTGCTGTGGTCGAACGTCGTCGTGCCGACCGCGACGGTCTACCCGGACTCGGACAAGATCGGGATCTGGACCGGCAACCCCGCCGACGACCTCATGGTCAAGCGCTCCAGCGGGGTCCCGTACTTCGAAGGGGAAGCCGGCTAGCCGTGCTGGCGGCCCGATCCGAGGGGGTGTGTCGTTCTACTGCCGTATACGACCTGTAGAACGACACACCCCCCGGCCGGCCGGGCGCCGTGGCGACCTCAGCGCTTGTGGCTCGAGCCGAACCAGGCCTGCACGCGCGACCACGCCTCCTGCGACGCGGGCGCGTTGAAGCGCGGGCCGGTGTCGTTGAAGAAGGCGTGGTTGGCCTCGGTGAACGTCAGGATCTGGTGCTTGAGGCGCGCGGCGGTAAGCGCCGCTTTGGCGGGCTCGCGCCCGTCGTTCACGCGCGGCGCATCCTGCCCGCCGTACACCCCGAGCACGGCTGCGCGCGTGCCTCTGAAGTCGGCGCCCGCCGGGAACGGGCCGTAGAACGGCGCGGCGGCAGCCAGCCTCCGCTCGCCGGCGGCCAGCAGCCGCCAGACCATGCCGCCGCCGAAGCAGAAGCCGATCGCGGAGACCGGCTTGCGCGGGACCCGCTTGCGCAGCTCCGTGACCGCGGCCTTCATGTCGTTGTCGAAGCGCGTCGGATCGGTGACCGCCGCGAGCGCTGCGGAGACCGCCGCCTCGTCGGGAAACGACGCCGTCCCGCCTTCCTGGGAGAGCAGGTCGAGCGCGAGCGCCGAGAAGCCGCTCGCCGCAAAGCGGCCCGCGACGTTGCGGATGTGGTCGGTGAGGCCGCGGTTCTCGTGGATGACGAGCACCGAGCCCTTGACGCGGCCCTCCGCCGGCGCCCACGCCGCCTGCAGCGTGCCCCTCGGGCCGGCGAACGTGATCGGCAGGGTCGCGACCGGCGCCCAGTCGTCGGTGCTGCCAAGCCCGCGCGCCCCGCCCTTGGCCCCGCCGCCGGGCTTGGCCGCGGCCGCGGCGGGGCTCGCGGCGGCGGTCAACAGGCCCGTCGCGGCGGCTCCGGTGATCCCCATGAGGCCGAGGCGGCGCACCGCCTCGCGTCGCGTGATGATGCCGTCCTCGAGATCCTCTGCGACCTCTTCGGCCAGGTAGCGCTGTAGCTCGGTCATCGATCCTCCCTGGGGCCTTGGGGCGGCCGGTGCGAGCCGCCGGGTGCGATGCAATGTCGCAACGTCGACTACCCCGTGCGCCGGTAACGCGGCGAAACCGGGACGGATGTCCCGTCGGCCCTGCCGGCTGGCCCGCCTATGCGGTCGCGGTGCGCTTCTTGCCGCGCCGCTCGAGCCGGCGCTGCTCGCGCACGCGCTGAAGGACGCCCTTGCGCCCGAGCGACTCGAGCCCCGAGTGGAGCACCTTGATCTCGCCGAAGATCTCCTCGGCGACGACCATCTGCTGGTCGCGCGTCGGGGTCTCCACCGCCTCCCAGCGGATCGGGTCGCCGTACTGGACCGTGACCTTCGGGAACTCGCCCTTGCGCCAGTTGCGCACCTTCGACGAGCCATGGATCGCGACGGGCACGACCGCCGCGCCCGTCTGCAAGGCGAGCTTGCCGATGCCGGGCTTTGGCCGCTGGGACAGCGCGCCGTCCTTGGACCGCGAGCCCTCGCAGTACATCGCCACGCAGCCGCCGCGCTCGAGGATCGCGCGGGCCGTGATGAACGCCTCCTCGTCGCGATGGCCGCGGCGCAGCGGGAACACGCCACCGTGCGAGTAGACGTACTGCAGCGGCGGCTGGAAGAGCTGCGACTTCGCCATGAAGCGCACCTTGCGGCGGATGAACGACGCGAGGAAGAAGTGGTCCATGAACGAGCCGTGGTTCGGCGCGAGGATGACCGGCCCCGACTGCGGGACCTTCTCGCTGGAGATCGTCCGGGCGCGGAAGAACGACAGCGCCCAGAGCCCGGTGAGGATCCGGACGATCTCGTAGGCGAAGTTCGGCTCCTCCGTGCGCGAGCGCTCGTGGAAGACGTCGAAGTGCTCCGCCGGGCGCTCATCGCGCCCGCCACCCACCGCCACGAACTGCTCGCCGCGCCTCAGCCTCGCCATGAAAACAACCTTACCCCTGAGCCCAGCCGCGGGCACGTCTCACGGCGCGTCGCCAGTCGCTGATCAGCGTGTAGCGCTCGTCGTCGCCCATCTTCGGCTCGTAGCGGGCGCGCTCGCCCTCGCGCTTGGCCACGTCGTCCTGGGTCCACACGCCGATCCCGACGCCGGCCAGCAGCGCGGCGCCGAGCGCCGTCGTCTCCGGGATCTCGGCGACCGCGACCGGGGTGTTCAGCACGTCGGCCTGAAACTGCATGAGCCAGCGGTTCTCGGTCGCGCCGCCGTCGGCGCGCAGCTCCTCGAGCGGCTGGTCGGCCACGCGCTCCATCGCCTGGACGGCGTCGACGGTCTGGAACGCCATCGCCTCAAGCGTCGCTCGGGCGAAGTGCGCGCGCGTCGATCCGCGCGTGAGCCCGACGATCGTGCCGCGCGCGTAGGGGTCCCAGTGCGGCGAGCCGAGGCCGGTCAGCGCGGGGACGAAGTAGACGCCGTCGTTGGAGTCAAGCGACGCCGCGAGGTCCTCCGTCTCGGCGGCCGCGTCGATGATCCCGAGCCCGTCGCGCAGCCACTGGACCCCGGCGCCGGTGACGAAGATCGCGGCCTCGAGCGCGTAGATCGTCCGCTCGCCGATCCCCCAGGCGATCGTCGCGAGCAGGCCCGGCGGCGCGGTCGGGACGCTGTCGCCGGAGTTCATCAGCACGAACGACCCCGTGCCGTACGTGTTCTTGCCGAGCCCGCGATCGAGGCAGCCCTGGCCGTACAGCGCGGCCTGCTGGTCGCCGGCGATGCCGCACACCGGCACGCCGTCGTAGCCGTCGCCCAGCGCGCCGTCGCGGACCGTCCCGAACTCGCCGATGCTCGGCAGCGCCTCGGGCAGCGACGCACGCGGGATGTCGCCGAACAGCGCGAGCAGGTCGTCGTCCCAGTCGCCGCGGTTGATGTCGTAGAGCATCGTGCGCGACGCGTTCGTGACGTCCGTGCGGTGCTCGCCGGTGAGCTTGAAGACGAGCCAGGCGTCGATCGTGCCGAACACCGCGCGGCCGTCCTCGGCGCGCTCGCGCAGGCCGTCGACGTTCGCCAGCAGCCACTCGATCTTCGTCGCGCTGAAGTACGGGTCGAGCACGAGCCCGGTGCGCGTGCGAACCATCGCCTCGTGGCCGGCGGCGCGCAGCTCGTCGCAGCGCTTGGCGGTGCGGCGGTCCTGCCAGACGAGCGCGTGATGCAGCGGCTCGCCGGTCTCGGGATCCCACACGCAGACGGTCTCGCGCTGGTTGGTGATGCCGATGGCGGCGAGGTCGCCGGCCGCGTCGTCGAGCGCCTCGAGCGCGACCGCGCGGCGTGGTCTCCCAGATGTCGCCGGCGTCGTGCTCGACCCAGCCCGGCCGCGGGAAGTGCTGCTCGAACTCGCGATACGCGCGGCCCGCGAGCTGCGCGTCGTCGTCGAAGACGAGGCAGGTCGTGCCGGTCGTGCCCTGGTCGATCGCGAGGATCACGGCCGGGACGGTATCGCCGGGCACCACCGAGGAACAGGCCGGGACCGGGAGGACGTTGGCCCCGGCCTGTATCCCTCGGAATCCAGGAGCGTCATGTCCACGCGGGGTCAGTGCGCAAACGAACTCCACAGGGCGCCGCCTGCGACGGGCATGACCGCCGGCGGTGCTGGGATTCAAGGTACGCCCGACCCCGGGCCCGTCCCACCGACGCTCGTCCAAAGTGCGAGCGCGCGTCGTTCGACACGCGGGCGAGTCAGCCCGCGACGGCCAGCCCGCGGCGACGACCGCCGCTACGGAGAGCCACAGCGCCTCGAGGCGGCGGGCTCCGCGGGTCTCCGGGTTGGGCCCCCGGCGCCGCTCGCTCACCAGCACGAGCGCCGCGCCGGCCATCAGCGCCGGGTGATGGACGATCGCCATCGGGAGCATGAGCGCCCAGCACGTGGCGACGCAGCGCCCGCCGGCGAGCAGCCCGGCGCGCCCCTGGTCCGCCGCCGCGCGCAGGCCGCGCACCGCGGGCGCGCGCTGGACGCCACAGCGCCGCAGCAGCCTGCGGCGCGCGGGCGCGCACTGCCAGCAGGCCGCCGCCGCCAGCGCGACCGCGACGGCCGCGACCTCGCCGCGCACCGGCTCGAGCAGCGCGATCGCGGCGGCGCCCGCGGCGACCCAGACCGCGACGAACGCGCCCGCGAACAGCCCGACCGCCTGCTGGCGGCGGGCGCGCAGCGACCGAAACGCCAGCCAGCGCGCCTGCCCGCGCGCGAGCGGCAGCATCATCGCGAGGACCATGAGCGCCCACGAGCCGACGAGCGCGGCGTAGGACATGTCGCCGAGGCCGGCGCCGGCGGGCGGCGCGCCTGCATGGTGACCGGCGTGCATCGTGCCGCTCGCCATCGCGAGAAACATCCACGTCAGCGCCATCCAGCCGGCGACGGCCAAAGCTCCCAGCCACCAGTCGGGCGTGCGCCACTCAAACGCCCGCCAGTCCTCCAAGGTGGCCCGCGCGGGCGCCGGCTGCGTCGCCACGGTCAGCCCGCGTAGATGCTGATGCGGCCGGCCTTGACGTCCCCGCCGTCGTCGACGGGGCCCTTGAGGCCGACGGGCACGATGTGGACCGTGACCTTCGCGGGGTCGAACACGAGGTCGTCGCGCTCGGTGAGCGTGGCGACGACGCCGGTGATCTCGAACGTGTCGGTGATCCCCACGCCCCCGTGCTCGGCGTCCGGGTCGCTGGCCTCGCGGATGCCGAAGCTCGCGATGCTGCCGACGCGCAGCTCGGGATGCTCGGTGCCCGTCGCGCCCTCCGGCAGGTTGATGTAGACGCTGTAGGCGGGCGCCTTGGGCGCGTCGCCGGCGACGTCCTCCACCCGCAGAAACCACCGCGGCGCGACGGACTCGTCGCCCTCCAGCGCCGCGGTGACGCGGTCGTTGGCGGCGAGCTCGATCCCGACCGCGGTGGCGCTCGAGAAGGCGATGCCGGTGGTGGCTCCGAGGAGCTCTCGGCTCAGCCATCGCGACGGGCGGCGCGGCCGCTAGCTCGCGAAGCGGGTCGGGGCCCGGCGTGCCCGCCGGCTGATCGGTCGACTCATAGACGTAGCCTAGGTTCGCGGTGTCCAGCATGTCGCCGATGCGCTGCTTGTCGGGCGCACCGTCGCCGTTGAAGAACGGGAACTTCGTGTCGAGCCAGGCGTCGTCTGCGGGCAGCCGGTCGCTGCCCCATTTCGCGATCCAGACCTCCCACATCCGGTCGAGGTTGCAGTGGTGCAGCCAGAAGATCGGGTCCAGGCCGGCGGTCTCGAACGCGCCCATCAACCCCCCGCCGCCGCCGATGAGCCCGTGGACCTGGCCGTGGGGCGTGAGCTCGAGCGACCCGCGCGCGCTCTGGTTCGGCGTCGCGTCGGCGACGATCCCGCCGGAGAAGGTCTGCGACGGCGACGATCCGGAGAGCGCGAAGTCCCCGAGCCCCAGGGCGTCGCGCGCGTCGCACAGCTCGAACGGCAGCGGCGTCGGGGACCGCTCGTCGTTGACGTCCGGGTCGCGCTGGTCGGTGAAGAGCTCGTTGCCCCGCGTCGGCGAGCGAAACGGCTCGGGCAAGAGCCGGGCCGACTCGTCGTCGACCTTCGTGTAGTCGAAGTACGGCAGGGCCCAGGTCGGATCGCCGAGATGCGACTGGATCGATGCTCTCGAAGAAGTAGAGGTACGCCCGGTGCCACGGCAGGAAGAACCAGCTGTTGTGGCGGCAGCTGCCCCAGTGCCGCGGATGGCCGAGGCTCGGCCTGAGGCCCGGGAACCCGTGGATCGCGGCCTGGAAGCGCCAGCTGCGCGGGTCGGGTGGGGTCGCCGGTGCCCGGAGTCGAGCGCCTTCATCGCGGCGATCGCGGTGGCGTAGTCGTCGAGCACCTTCATCCCGCTCGGTCCCTCGGCGATGAGCGACTGGACGTCGCGCCGGACGCGGGGTTCGTTGGCCATCGTGAGTCCTCTCGCTGGGGAAGCCGTCCGGCCGACGCTAGTGTAGCGTTCCGTTAGTAGCTTGCATATAGCAAGAACTATCGGTACGGTCGTCGCGTATGGCGCGAGCGGTTGCGATCGAGCTGTCCGAGGAGGAAGAGCGCGAGCTACGCGCGGTGCTGCGTCGCCCGTCGGCGTCACAGCAGCAGGCGCTGCGCGCGCGGATCGTGTTGCGCGCGGCCGAGGGCGCGACGAACACCCAGATCGCCGCAGAGGCCGGGGTATCGCTGCCGACCGTGGGGTTGTGGCGACGCAGTTTCTGTGAGCGGCGCCTTGAGGGCCTGCGCGACGCGCCGCGTTCAGGGCGGCCACGCGCGATCGATGATGACCAGGTCCAGCGCGTGCTGGCCAAGACGCTGGAGAAGCCGCCGGACGGCAGCACGCACTGGAGTGTTAGGCGCCTGGCGGCCGCAACTGCGATCTCGGCGACGACGGTGCATCGGATCTGGCGCGATCACAAGCTCAAGCCCCATCAGGTCCGGTCGTTCAAGTTCTCCAAGGACCCGCAGCTGACCGAGAAGATCGTCGACGTCGTCGGGCTCTACATGGACCCGCCGAAGGGCGCGCTGGTGCTCTGCATCGATGAGAAGACGCAGATCCAGGCGCTGGATCGCACCCAGCCGACGCTGCCGATGAAGCCAGGCAAGGCCGCGCGGATGACCCACGACTACAAGCGCAACGGGACCACGTCGCTGTACGCGGCGCTGGAGATCGCGACCGGCGAGGTCACCGGCGCCTGCTACCCGCAGCATCGCCACCAAGAGTTCCTGGCGTTCCTCAACCAGATCGTGCGCGCCTACCCGCGCCGCCCGCTGCACGTCGTGCTCGACAACTCCTCAACGCACTCCACCCCCGAGGTCAACGCGTGGCTCCAGCGCCACAAGCGCGTGCACTTTCACTTCACGCCCACGAGCGCATCGTGGATGAATATGGTCGAGATCTGGTTCTCGATCCTGACCAAACAGCAGGTCCGCCGCGGCGTCTACCACGACGTTCCCGAGCTGATCGCGGCGATCGAGATGTTCATCGAGGGCTACAACGAGCGCGCGCAGCCGTTCGTCTGGACCAAGACCGCCGACGACATCCTCACGAAGACCAGCCAACAACAAGGCACTTCAGGAACGCTGCACTAGTCGAGATCGGGGGTGCTGCGTGACAGATCTCACAGCGCGGCGGCGATGGCCTCCGCGGCGGGTCCGACCTGGTGGTTGGTGAGGTGCTCCCAGACGATGCGCTCGCCGCTGCGCGAGCGTGACGACGAGCGCGTGCGTCGTGAACATCGGCACGGCCGCGCGGCCGCGGTCGATCGCCTCGCGCACGTCGGCGAGCGCGATCTCGCGCAGCGGCGCGCAGACGCCAGCGCCGAGCGTGCGCTGGTCGAGGATCCGCCGCGAGGTGATCGTGAGCTGCCTGATCGGGCCCCACTTCTCGCCGTTGTCCGGCCAGCCGCAGGTGAAGAGCACGTCCTCGCCGGGCTCGAGGGCCGTCAGGAGCTGCTCGACGAACGCGGGGTCGGGGTCGTCGCCGGCGGTGCTCTCGGCGTAGAGGCTCGCGATCGTCTCGGCGGTCTCCATCGTATCGCGGCGGCTGAGGTAGACCGCGACGAAGTCGACGAGCTGGCGGCCGCGGTGCACGAACCCGCGCCAGGTCTTGCCGGTCGCGCGGTGGGCGAGCTCGAGCTGGACCTCCTCGAGGACGAAGCCCGCGCGCGCGGCGTCGACGGTCATCCCGATCTCCATGCCGAAGCGCGGGGCGAACGGCACGACGGTCGCGAAGACCGGGCCGCTCAGCGCGCGCTGGCCGGAGATCGGCGCCTTGAGGTCCAGGCCCGTGAGGCGGCGGATGGCGCTTGTGCGCGTAGCCGACGGCGAAGCCGAAGCCGCCGCCGACGCGGGTGCTGAAGACGGCGACGGCGAGGTCGCAGCGCCCGTCGCGGACGGCTTGCGCGAGCGCGGGCAGCTGCGCGGCGCTCTCGCCGAGGTCGCCGTCGCAGAGGACGAAGACCGGCGGATCGGGCTCGAGCGCGCGGCTGAGGACCGTGCGGGCGGCGAGCGTCGTGGCCCCGCCCTTGCCGATCGTGCGCTCGCTGCGCACGACGCGCGCGCCGCCGTCGGACGCGGCCTGCGCGGTCCCGTCCTCCGAGCCGTCGTCGGCGACGATCACCTCGGCGTCCGGGAAAGCTGCCCGCGAGCGCGGCGAGCGTGTCGGGCAGGCGGTCGGCCTCGTTGAAGGCCGAGACGATGATGATCGTGTCCGCGGGCATCGCCGCGGCAACTCTCGCAGACCGTCCCGTCGGGTGCGACGGTTACGCTCCGCAGACCTTGCGCCCGATGCATTCGAGGAGGATCAGCCGTGGTTGAAGTGGAGGCCCACATCACGGGCATCGTGTGGAAGATCGAGTGCAAGGTCGGTGACGTCGTCGAGGAGGGCGACACCGTCATCACGCTCGAGTCGATGAAGATGGAGATGCCGGTCGAGGCCGAGGAGCCGGGCGTCGTGAAGGAGATCCTCGGTCGAGGAAGGCCAGCCCGTCGACGAGGGCGACACGCTCGTCGTGCTCGAATAGCGGCACGCGCCCCGGCACGCGGGCGCCATGGAGCGTAGATTCCCCGCAGATGGCGGGGAACCTCGAGATCGACAGGCCGCTCGATGGCGTACTGCGCCTGTCGATCTGCAATCCGTCCAAGCGCAACGCGCTGGACATGGCGATCCTCGACGCGATCGCGGACGCGCTACGCACCGCACGACGGCGCGCGCTGCATCGTGATCACGGGCTCGGCCGGGATGTTCTCCTCGGGCTACGACATCGGCGAGATCCCGCCGGAGCTCTTCGCGGTCGAGGCCGAGAAGCTCGTCGCGCACCCGTTCAGCGCGGCGCTGGCGGCGCTGGACGAGGCCGAGGTGCCGACGCTCGCGGCGCTCTGCGGCTCGGCGATCGGCGGCGGCCTGGAGCTCGCGCTCGGCTGCGACCTGCGGATCGCGAGCGAGCGGATCACGCTCGGGATGCCGCCGGCGAAGCTCGGCCTGATCTACTCGCACACGGGCCTGCGCCGCTTCCTCGACGCGATCGGCGAGCCGCGGACGCGCGAGCTGTTCTTGCTCGGGCGCTACATCGACGCGCCGACGGCGCTGAGCTGGGGGCTCGTCGAACTGGGTCGTGCCCGGACGACGAGCTCGAGGCGACCGCGCTGGCGCTCGCCGGCGAGCTCGCCGCGAACGCGCCGCTGGCGATCAGCGGCAACAAGAGCGTCCTGCGCGAGCTGCTCGGGTCGCGGGCGGCGCTGCATCCCGAGATCGAGCAGGAGCTGCTCGAGCTGCGCGAGTCGTCGTTTGCATCCGACGACTTGCGCGAGGGCGTGACGGCGTTCGCGGAGAAGCGCCGGCCGAGCTGGAAGGGTCGTTAGGCGGCGGACGGCCAGTCCGGGCGGACCTTCGGGTCGATGCGCAGGTCGTCGCGGAGCGATCCCCTGAGGTTCCTCCGCGGCGCGTCACGCCCGAGACCCATTGCATGACGTCGAGCGTCCCGTGCGGCGGCCACCGGGTCGATCGGGCCGCTCACGACGAGCCGGCGCGAACGGCGGCGCCGAAGAACGCTCGCGCGGTGCGAGCGAGCGCGATGCCCTCGGCGAGGTTCTCGCTCGGGCTGCGCGCGCCGTCGCGGCGCAGGCGCTCCTGGCGGGCGCGCTCGTTGCGCTCGGCGTCGCCGGCCTTCCAGGCGGCGATCTCGGCTACGGTGCGCTCGCGAGCCATCGTCACATGGTGCCTGACGCGTTGTGACGCCGCCACTCGATCCCTAATGTGCGCGGCACGTGCTGGCTGCAACGAGGGGGAAGGGCATGAACCGGCTACGCCTCACCGTGACGATCCTCGTCACGCTCATCTGTGGATTGGCATCGGCCGCCGCGATACCGGCGGTGGCTGCCGCGGAGACCACGCCGCCGACGATCACCATCACCTCGCCGACCGAGGGCCAGTTCTACGCGCTGAACGCCCCGATCACGCCCGCGTTCTCGTGCGACGACGCCGGCGGATCCGGCGTGGCGTTCTGCGGACGGACGGGCCCGGCGGCGAGCACGAGCACGGCCGGCGCTCACACGTTCACGGTCCTCGCGGTCGACAACGACGGCAACGACGGCGAGGAAGACCGTCAACTACTTCGTCGACGGGACGCCTCCGGCGATCACGATCACCGCACCGGCCGACGGTCAGCACTTCGCGCTCGGCCAGACGATCACCGCGAGCTACAGCTGCGACGACCCCGGCGGATCCGGCGTCGCCACATGCACGTCGAGCACGCCCCTCAACACCGCGGTCGGCACGCACCTCTTCACCGTCAACGCGACCGACAACGTCGGCAACCCTACGAGCAAGACGATCACCTACACGGTCGATCCCGACACGACCGCGCCGACGATCTCGATCACCGCGCCCGTCGAGGGTCAGCACTACGCGCTGAACGCGCAGATCAACGCCGCGTACACGTGCGACGACCAAGGCGGCAGCGGTGTCGCGACCTGCGTCGCGGCCGGGCCGGTGAACACGAGCACCCCCGGCGCCAAGACCTTCACCGTCAACGCCACCGACGGCGCGGGCAACCCCGCGAGCAAGACCGTCAACTACGTCGTCGACCCCGACACGACGCCGCCGACGATCACGATCACCTCGCCCGCCCAGGGGCAGCACTTCGCGCTGGGCGCGACGATCGACGTGGACTACGACTGCGACGACGCGGGCGGATCGGGCGTGGCCACGTGCGTCGCGGCGACCGCCATCGACACGACGGTCGGCACGCACACCTTCACCGTCAACGCGACCGACGGCGCGGGCAACCCGGCGAGCAAGTCCGTCACCTACACCGTCGATCCCGACACGACCGCCCCGACGATCACGATCACCTCGCCCGTCGAGGGCCGGCACTACGCGCTGAACGCGCAGGTCCTCGCCGCCTACACGTGCGACGACGAGGGCGGGACCGGGGTCGCGACCTGCGTCGCGACCGGGCCGCTCAACACGAGCACGCCCGGTCCGAAGACCTTCACCGTCAACGCCACCGACGGCGCGGGCAACCCCGCGAGCAAGACCGTCAACTACGTCGTCGACCCCGACACGACGCCGCCGACGATCGCGATCAGGTCGCCGGGCAACGGGCAGCACTACGCGCTGGGCACGACGATCGTCGTGGACTACGACTGCGACGACACCGGCCAGTCGGGGCTGGCCACGTGCGTCGCGGCGGGCCCGATCGACTACAGCGTCGGCACGCACGCGTACACCGTCAACGCCACCGACGGCGCGGGCAACCCCGCGAGCGAGACCGTCTTCTACACCATCGATCCGGACACGACGCCGCCGACGATCTCGATCACGTCGCCCGTCGACGGAAGGCACTACGCGCTCGGCACGACGTTCCCCGCGACCTTCAGCTGCGACGACCTGGGCGGCTCGGGCGTGGCGACGTGCGCGCCGGCGACCGGCATCGACCTCAGCGTCGGGACGCACGTGTTCCGGGTCAACGCGACCGATGGCGCGGGCAACCCCGCCACGAAGTCCGCGACCTACACGATCGACGGGGCGACGACACCGCCGCCGCCCCCACCGCCGCCACCGCCGCCGCCGCCACCGCCTCCGCCGCCCGGACCGCCGGCACCACCGCCGCCGCCGGCACCGACGACCCCGACCGTCACCGTGCCCGCACGGGCCTCGATCACGGGCCTGACGCGCGGCGTGACGCTCTCGATCTCGGGCCTCAAGCCGCGGTCGCGGGTCGTGCTGCAGATCCGTCGCGGGCTGCGGACGATCAAGACCCTGCGGGCCACGGCGAACGCGGCCGGCAGGGCGACGTTCAAGATCAGGCTCACCCGCGCCCAGCTGCGCACGCTGCGCGGCAAGACGCTGACGCTGCGCTTCTCGACGACCGCCGCCAACGGGAAGAAGAAGGTCGTCACGAAGCGGCTGCGGGTGATCTGACGCCGAAACCCGCCTGCTGGCGTAGCCGAGCGGGCGGTCGCTTACCGCTGCGTCGCCAGGCGGGCGGGCGCTACCGCTGCGTCGCCGGGCGGGCGGGCGCTACCGCTGCGCTGCCTGCACGCGCCGCCACTCGATCGCGGGGCAGCGATCCATGACCACGAGCAGGCCGGCCTCGATCGCGCGCGCCGCGGCCTCCCGGTCGACGACCCCGAGCTGCATCCAGACGGCGCGCGCGCCGATCGCGATCGCCTCGTCGACGTGCGCGCCGGCCTGATCGGAGCGGCGGAAGATGTCGACCACGTCAACCTGGACGTCGTCCGGCAGGTCGTGCAGCGACGCGTACGCGCGCTCACCGTGGATCTCCTTCGCCGCGGGGTTGACCGGGATCATCCGCTTGCCCAGCGACTGCAGCAGCTCGGCGATGCGGTGGCTGTCGCGGCGCGGGTCCGGCGAGCAGCCCACCACGGCCCACGTCTCGTACTCGGAGGAGAGCAGGGTGCGGATCGTCTCCTGCATGAAGCGCAGCGTAGCCTCCACAGCCATGTGGAAGCCGACGTCATGACCACGCGCGCCGAAACTATCGAGCCGGGCTTCGAGGCGCACGTCGCGCTGCCCGCGACCGGCAGCGGGCCGGGGCTCGTCCTCCTTCAGGAGATCTTCGGCGTCAACGACTACGTCAAAGACGCCGCGCGCAGGCTCGCCGAGCTCGGCTACGTCGTGCTCGCGCCCGACCTCTACTGGCGCACGGACCCCGGGCTGACGCTCGGGTCGGAGGACATGGAGCTCGCGTTCGGCGCCGCTTCGAAGCTCGACCAGGACCTCGCCGTCGAGGACGCGGTCGAGGCGCTCGCGTACCTGCGCAACCTGTCTGGGGTCACCGAGGGGCGAGCGGGCGTGCTCGGCTTCTGCCTCGGCGGCACGCTCGCCTGGCGGCTCGCGGCCCACACCGATCCCAACGTCGCGGTCTGCTACTACGGCTCGGGGATCCCGGAAGCGCTCGACGCCGCGGATCAGATCGCCTGTCCCGTGCAACTGCACTTCGGTGGCGACGACCCCTACATCCCGCGCGAGCAGGTCGACGCGGTCGCGGCGCTGGCCGCCGAGCACGAGGACTTCGAGTGCCACATCCAGGAGGACGCCGGCCACGCGTTCGACAACGGCTTCGCGCCCCAGTTCTCCAACCCGCGCGCGGCCGCCGCCGCGTGGAAGCTGACGACCGCGTTCCTCGCGCGCACGCTGCCGCCGGGCTAAATCACGTCCGATGCGGCTGGCAGTCTTGCGCTGCACATGCCACCGCTCATCACTCGGGAGGAGGCGCTGCGCCTCGGGGAGCTCGAGGATCACGCCGCGATCGAGGCCCTGATCGAGCGCGCGTGGGCGGTCCGCGTCGAGCGCTTCGACGACTCGACCGACCTCTGCTCGCTCGTCAACGCCAAGTCCGGCGGGTGCGCGCAGGACTGCGGCTTCTGCGCCCAGTCGAAGTACGCGGAGGCCGAGACGCCGCTGCACGCGATGATGGAGCCCGACCAGATCCTCGAGCACGCGCGCGCGGCCGAGGCGGCGGGCGCGCATCGCTTCTGCATGGTCACGCAGGGCCAGGGATTGTCGAAGCGCGACTTCGAGAAGGTGCTCGCGGGCACGCGCCTCGTCGCCGAGCACACGAACCTCAAGCGCTGCGCGTCGGTCGGTCACATCTCGGTGGCGCGCGCGAAGGCGCTGCGCGAAGCCGGCGTCCAGCGCGTGCACCACAACGTCGAGACGGCCGAGTCGTACTACCCGGAGGTCTCCACGACCGTCCGCTACGAGGGCCGCCTGCGGACGATCGACGCGGTGCGCGAGGCCGGCCTCGAGACCTGCGTCGGCGGCATCCTCAACCTCGGCGAGACGCGCGAGCAGCGCGTCGAGATGGCGTTCGAGCTCGCGGAGATCGACCCGACGTCGGTGCCGATCAACCTGCTCAACCCGCGCCCCGGGACGAAGTTCGGCGACCGCGAGTACATGGACCCGTGGGAGGCCGTGAAGTGGATCGCGATCTTCCGGCTGATCCTGCCCGACGCGCTGTTCCGGCTCTGCGGCGGGCGCGTCGAGAACATCGGCGAGCTGCAGCAGCTCGCGGTGCGCGCCGGGATCAACGGCGTGATGATGGGCAACTTTCTCACGACGCTCGGCAACACCCCCGACGAGGACCGCGCGATGTTCGAAGAGCCTCGGCCTGAACGTCGCGCGCCAGGACGACAACGGCTCCAACCCGCGGCCCGACAACCGCGCGGGCTGGCTCGAAGGCGAGACGCCCGCCGCGCCGCCCGGGGACGCCGCCTCCGGCTGGGCCGGCCTGGAGGTCCGGATGTGGGATCCCTCCACGCAACTGCGCTTCGCCAGAAAACGCCATGTCCCGGAGCGGCCCGACGGCGCTCCCAACACGACCCCGGCCCTGCGGGGCTGAACCGGAGGCACTGCGCCATGACCGAGATCCAAGCCCGGCTGTCCGAGCTCAAAGGTCTCGGCCTCTACCGGCGCACGCGGCTCGTGAGCGGGCCCCAAGGGCCGAACGTCGTGCTCGACGGGCGGCCGGTGACGCTGCTGTGCTCGAACAACTACCTCGGGCTCGCCGACCATCCGCGCGTCCAGGAGGCCGCCGCCGACGCCGCGATGCGCTGGGGCGTCGGCGCGGGATCGTCGCGCCTGGTGTCGGGGACCATGACCGTCCACAGCCGGCTCGAGCAGAAGCTCGCGGAGTTCAAGGGCACGCAGGCGGCGCTGCTCTTCGGCTCGGGCTACCTCGCCAACCTCGGCGTGATCGGCTCGCTCGCGCGCCAGGGCGACGTCGTCTTCTCCGACGAGCTCAACCACGCCTCGATCATCGACGGCTGCCGGCTGTCGCGGGCCGAGGTCTTCGTCTACGGCCACAACGACATGGACCACCTCGAGTGGGGCCTGCAGCAGGCCGGGTCGCGCGCGGCGCTGATCGTGACCGAGTCGGTCTTCTCGATGGACGGCGACGTCGCGCCGCTCGAGCAGATCTCGGAGCTCGCCCAAGACTACGACGTGCGCGTCGTCGTCGACGAGGCGCACGCGACCGGCTGCCTCGGCGTCGGCGGGCGCGGCGCGGTCCACGAGGCCGGCCTTGAGCGCGAGATCGACGTCGTCGTCGGGACGCTCGGCAAGGCGCTGGGCTCGTACGGCGCGTTCGTCGCCTGCGACGCCGAGATCGTCCAGCTGCTGACGAACACCGCGCGCTCGCTGATCTTCTCGACCGCCCCGCCGCCGCCGGCGATCGCCGGCGCGCTCGCGGCGCTCGAGGTGCTCGAGGAGCAGCCCCGCCGCGTCGAGCGCCTGCACGCGAACGCCGAGGTGCTGCGCGGCGAGCTCGCCCGCGAGGGCTTCGACGTCTCGGGCTCGACGACCCAGATCGTGCCGCTGATCGTGGGCGATGCCGCGACCGCGATGCGCGTCTGCGAGGCGGCGCTGGAGCGCGGCGTCTTCGCGCAGGCGATCCGCCCGCCGACGGTGCCGGCGGGCACGTCGCGGCTGCGCCTCGCGGTGATGGCGACGCACACGAAGGACGAGCTGCGCGACGCCGCGCACGTGCTGGGGCGCGCCGCGCTGCACGCCGGCTTCCGGCCGGCGACGGCGATGCCGGTCGCGGCCGCGCACGAGGCCGGGCACGCGGAGCGGGGCGCTGCCGTGTACGCCGGGGCGCCGTCGGGCGAGCTGTTCGACGCAGAGGCGCAGGACATGCCGGCGCCGCGCCGCATCCCACGCGCCGCCTGACACCGCGGTGGTCCGCGGCTGCTTCGTCACCGGGACCGACACCGGCGCGGGCAAGACGATCCTCGCCGCCGCGCTGTGCGCGGCGATCCGGGCGTCGGGCGTGCGCGTCGCCGCGTTCAAGCCGGTGGTTACGGGTCTCGACGAAGAGCCGACGTCGCGCGCCGGGCGGCCGGCCGGGGAAGGCTCCGTGTCCCGCGCCGGGCGGCCGGCCGGCGAAGGCTCCGCCTCGCGCGACGCGGCGCCGCCCAGCGAAGGCTCCGCCGCGCGCGACGCGGCGCCCGCGAGCGGAGGCTCCGCCGGTGCCTGGCCCGCGGACCACGAGCTGCTCGCCGCGGTCACCGGCGCGCGCGCCGCGGACGTCACCACGCAGACCTTCGGCCCCGCGGTCTCGCCGCACCTCGCCGCCGAGCTCGCCGGCACGACGATCTCGCTCGACAATCTGCTCGCCGGCGCCGAGCGAGCGGCGCGCGAGGCGGACGTGCTCGTCGTCGAGGGCGTCGGCGGGCTGCTCGTCCCCCTGAGCGAGGAGCACGACATCCGCGACCTCGCGGTCGCGCTCGGCCTGCCCGTCGTCATCGCGGCGCGGCCCGGCCTCGGCACGATCAACCACTCGCTGCTGACGATCGAGGCCGCGCGCGCCGCCGGCCTCGACATCCGCGCGGTGGTCCTCACCCCGTGGCCCGGCGAGCCGACGATCATGCAGCGCTCCAACCGCGACACGATCGCCCGCCGCGGCGCCGTGCAGGTCGCGACCCTCCGCACCGCCCGCGACATCGAAGACCTCGCCGACGCCGGCACCGCCCTCCCGTGGGCCCAATGGCTCGGAGGGGGTGGATCCATCTGATCCCCTCCACGGGGACTGGATGGATCCACCCCCGGCGCGTTAGGGTCGCACGGCGTGGCCCGCACCTTCCTCACGGCCGAGTGGCACCACCTGCTCGGCGTCACGTATCCCGCCGACGAGGCCCAGCTCGCCGAGCACCTCCCGCGCGGGGCGCAGATCGACGAGCTGGAGGGCTCACCGCGCGTGAGCCTCGTCGCGTTCGGCTTTCGCCACACCCGCGTCCGCGGGCTCGCGATCCCCGGCCACATCACGTTCCCCGAGATCAACCTGCGCTTCTACGTGCGGATGAACGGCGAGCGCGGGGTCGTCTTCATCCGCGAGTACGTCCCGCGGCCCGGCGATCTCGATCGTCGCGAAGCTCGTCTACAACGAGCCCTACCGCACGACCCGCATGGAGCACGTCGTGACGACCGCGCGCGACGCGATCCACGTCCGCCATCGCTTCGGCCCGCGCAAGGCCAACCTGCTCGAAGCGATCGCGAGCCTCGACAGGCCGCCTGCCGGAGCCCGACGGCCCCGAGCACTGGCTCACCCATCACGACCTCGGCGTCGGCCGCACGCGCGACGGCCGCGCGCGCAGCTACCGCGTCGAGCACCAGCTGTGGGCGCTGCACGAGATCCTCACGCTGAACATGAGACGTCGACTTCGGCGCGGCTCTACGGCCCCGAGTGGGCGCACCTCGCCGACGCCGAGCCGTCGCACGTCACGCTCGCGACCGGCTCCGAGGTCCGCGTGCTCGACCCCGGCAGCGACTGATTTCGCGATGAGGCCCGGCGCATCTAGACTCCCCGGCCTCGTGGCCCGGTTGCTCTCCACGCTGACCGCCGCCGCGGGGCCGCGCTCATCGTCGCCGCGCCCGCCGCAGCCGCGATCGGCGGCGGCACGCCCGTCGTCATCGACGACTTCTCGACCAACCAGGCCGCGCTGACGCTGACGTTCCCGCCCGCGGGAACGCTTCGCGAGCTCGCAGATCTCCGGCGCCGGGATCCTCGGCGGCGAGCGCGACATCGCGGGTCAACCTCGACGGCGGGCGTCATCGCAGGCAACGCGATCAGCAGCGGCGTGTCGTCGGGCTTCCTACAGCTACTCGCAGGACGCGACGATCGGCGGCATCGGCGCTCTGAGCTGGGACGGCGTCGACGGCGAGCCCAACCTGGACCCCGATGGGCTCGGCACGGTCGACCTCACCGCGGGCGGCACGCAGAACGCGCTCGACCTCGCCGTGGAGTTCGACGACCTGCCGTCGAACCTCACCCTCGCCGTCGACGAGCGCCAGCGGCATCGTCGATCGCGACGTTCACGGCGCCCGGGGCCATCTTCTGCGCGACGCATTTCGTCGTCCCGTTCAGCGCGTTCACACCCTCGACCGGCACCGGAGCGAACTTCGCGAGCGTCGGCTCGATCCAGCTCTTTCAGCAGGGGTCGCGCACGAGCGCCCGACACCGTGATCGACTCGCTGACGACCGACGCGCTCGCTCTCCGCGCCGATGACCGCCAGCCCGACATCGACGTCAACGCCAACGGCTCGCCGACCCCGGCGACACGATCACCTACACGACGACGATCTCGAACCCCGACGACGCCTTCGACGCCGCGAGCGCCGGCGACGACGTTCGCGCTCACGCCCGATCCGGACTCGGCGCTTGTCGCCGGCGCGGTCACGACGACCCAAGGCACGGTCACGACGGGCAACGGCGCCGGCGACACGAGCGTCGCGGTCGAACGTCGGCTCGATCGGCGACGGCGCGTCGGCGACGATCACCGTCCCGGTGACGGTAGGCGCCGACCCCGACGAGCCCGCTGCTCGGCGCAGGGCACGGTGACCGCCACAGCCTCACGGCGCTGCGCACCGACGACCCCGGCGTCGCCGGCACCGCCGACCCGACGCTGACGCCGTCGTCGAGAACGCCGCGCCCGCCGGCGGCCGACGACGCCTACGCCGCGTCGGCGGCACGACGCTGACGGTCACCGCCGCCCGGCGTGCTCGCCAACGACAGCGACCCCGACGCCAACCCGCTCACCGCCGGTCAGCCCACTCGCGCCCGGCGCACGGCACGCTGACGCTGAGCCCCGACGGGTCCTTCGAGTACACGCCCGACGCCGGCTACACGGGCCGGACGCGTTCACCTACCGCGCGGCGGACTCCTTCGCGCCGTCGGCGCCCGCGAGCGTCACGATCACCGTCAGCGCGCCTCCCACACCGCCGCCACCGCCACCGCCACCACCGGTCGCACCGCCGCCGCCGCCGCCGGTGGCCCCGCCCCCGCCACCGCCGCCGCCGGCCTCGTTCTGCGCCCGCCGGCCGGTGCTGCTCGACGTTCAGCGCGTCCGGCAACGGCGTCGCGATCAAGGGCCTCGCGCACGCGAGCGCCGCGGGCGCCACGGTCGAGCGTCCAGGCGCTGCTCGGCTTCGTCGCGCTCGGCGAGCCTGTCGACCGCGACGATCGCGCAGGACGGGCGTTCGCCGTCTCGATGCCGCTGCCCGGCCGCCGGCGCAGCGCTCGCGCGTGCGCTACCGCGCCACGGTCGGCGGCCTGCGCAGCCGCACGCTGAAGCTCGAGCGCAAGCTCCTGACCCTGTCGGCGACACCGACGAGCGCGGGCACGCGCATCACCGGGAGGATCGTCGTGCCGGGCCGCCGCAAGGTCACGATCACGCGCGAGTCGTGCACCGGCTCCCCGGTGATGACCCTGACACTCCGCACGTCGACGCCGGGCCGCTTCACGACGCTGCTGCCCGAGCGCGGCCGCCGGCGACCGTCGCGCTCTACCGCGCCCGCGCGACGGTCGACGGCGCGCGCACGTACAGCGTGCGCGTCGCCGTCGCGGGCTGACAGCCGTCCACGCGCCAGCCGCCGCCGGTCTAGCGATCGAGCGCCGTGCGGCTCGCGTCGCTGCTCATCCTCGCCGCGTGTGCCGTCGGCATCGCCGCGATCACGGCGACCGGCGCCGGCGCGCACCGCCTCCCGCAGGCGCCGCGCTGCCCGATCCTGCCGGCGTCCAACCCGTTCAACCAGCGCGTCGACGCCCTCCCCGTCGCGGCCGACTCGGCCACGCTGATCGACTCGATCGGCGCGGACGCCAGCGCGAAGGCCGACTTCGGGTCGGGCACCTACGACGGCGGGCCGATCGGGATCCCGTACAAGGTCGTGCAGCGGCAAGCAGAAGCGCGTGCCGGTGACGTTCGACTACGCCGGCGAGTCCGACAAGGGGCCGTACCCGCTGCCAGCGAACGTCCCGATCGAGGGCGGCCCGAACGCCGACGGCGACCGCCACGTGCTCGTCGTCGACCGCGACCGCTGCCGCCTCTACGAGCTCTACGACGCCCACCCGCTGCAAGGCGGCGCGCGCTGGCGCGCCGGCTCCGGCGCGATCTTCAACCTCAGCTCCAACAAGCTCAGGCCAGCCGGCTGGACGTCCGCCGACGCCGCCGGCCTGCCGATCCTCCCCGGCCTCGCGCGCTACGGCGAGGTCGCCAAGGGCTCGATCGACCACGCGATCCGCTTCACCGCGCGCCGCACGCGGAACGCCTACATCGCCCCCGCGCGCCACTTCGCCTCGAGCGACAGCGACCCGTCGCTGCCGCCGATGGGCCTGCGCGTCCGGCTCAAGCGCACCGCCGACCTCCAACGGCCTCGGCCCGCAGGCGAAGATCGTCGCGAAGGCGCTGCAGCGCTACGGCGCGCTGCTCGCCGACAACGGCTCGCCGTGGTTCTTCAGCGGCGCGCCCGACCGCCGCTGGGACAACGACGACCTCCAGACGCTGCGCAAGCTCACCGGGTCGGACTTCGAGGTCGTCGACACGCGCCGCTGACCCCGTACCCTCGAAAGGAGTCCCTACCTGGAGGCTCCATGAACCACCGCACGCTCGGCCACGACGGCCTCGACGTCTCCGCCCTCGGCCTCGGCTGCATGGGCATGTCCGAGTTCTACGGGCCCGCCGACGACGAGGAGTCGATCCGGACGATCCACCGCGCCACCGAGCTCGGCGTCACGTTCCTCGACACCGCGGACATGTACGGCGTCGGCAAGAACGAGCAGCTCGTCGGCACCGCGATCGCCGACCGCCGCGACGAGGTCGTGCTCGCGACGAAGTTCGGCATCGTGCGCGAGGAGGGCAAGCCGCGGCGCGTGGACTCGAGCCCCGAGTACGCCAGGCGCGCGTGCGAGGCGTCGCTGCGCCGCCTCGCCGTCGACCACATCGACCTCTACTACATGCACCGCCGCAACCCGGGCGTGCCGATCGAGGAGACCGTCGGCGGCATGGCCGAGCTCGTCGACGAGGGCAAGGTCCGCTTCATCGGCCTCAGCGAGGTCAACGCCGACACGCTGCGCGCGGCCTGCGCCGTGCACCCGATCGCGGCGCTGCAGAGCGAGTGGTCGCTGTGGACGCGCGGCATCGAGGCCGAGATCGTCCCGGCGGCGCGCGAGCTCGGCGTCGGGATCGTGCCCTACAGCCCCGTCGGCCGCGGCTTTCTCACCGGCGCCTACGCCTCGCTGGACGACCTCTCCGCCGACGACTTCCGCCGTTACAGCCCGCGCTTTCAGGGCGACAACCTCGAGGAGAACCTCAAGCTCGTCGCGCGCGTGCGGGAGATCGCCGACGACGTCGGCTGCACGCCGGTCCAGCTCGCGCTCGCGTGGCTGCTGCACCAAGGCGACGACGTCGTGCCGATCCCCGGCACCAAGCGCGTGCGCTACGTCGAGGAGAACGCCGAGGCCGCCGACATCAGCCTGACGAGCGACCACCTCGGGGCGCTCGACGAGGCGCTGCCCGCCGGCGTCGCCGCCGGCGAGCGCTATCCCGAAGAGGCGATGGGCTCGGTCGAGCTCTGAGAGCGGCCGGGTCGTGGCCGAGCCGAGGCAGCGCGCGTCGTGGTGGGAGATCCTCGGCGCCTGGCTGCGGGTCTGGACGCCGCCGCGCGACGTCGAGATCCCGTCGCCGCGGCGGGCGCTGATCGTCGCGGTCGTGGCCGTCGTGGCGGTCACGGCGCTCGTCGTGACGGTCGTCGCGCCCGCGATCGACCGCTCGAAGGATCGCGACGCCGCGAAGGCCGCCCGCGAGCGAGGACGCCGCGACGACCGCGCTGCGCGCCGCGCCTCACCGCCGAGCAGCGCGCGCATCGCGGGCGCGCGCCGCGGGTCGCGCGGCTGTATGGGGCCGGCCGGCGCGCGGCCAGCGTCGCGGCGCTCGTCGCCGCCGCGCGCACGAGCGTCGGGCGCGACGTGCGCGCGCGCGTGGCCGCGGGCGCGCTGCCCGGGCCGATCCGCCGCGTGCAGTGCAGCTCCCGCTCGCGCGAGCGCGGCGCGCGCGTGCACCTCGACTGCCTCGCGGTCACCGCTTCGCACACCCACAAGCGCATCCACGAGCTGCTGCTCGGGCACCCGTTCGTCGTCGGCGCCTCGCTGCGCGACGGCCGCTACGCGTGGTGCAAGGACAACGCCAAGCCGGCGGAGGGATCGTTCGGTCGCAACACGCAGGTCCCGCTGCCGGTCGCCTGCACGGGCTAGCGGTCCTCCTCGCCGCCTTTGCGAAAGACGAACCACCACAGGCAGAAGAGGCCGACCCAGCCGACGACGAGCGCCACGAGGCTGCCGAACGCCGTGAACGACATCGCGGCGGTCACCGGTCCCCCTCGGCGGCGACCTCGACGATCGAGGTGTCGACGAGCCACTCCACGGGCGCGACGTCGTCGGTGTAGACGCGGCCGCCGGGAAGGCGGCGCTGCAGGCGCGCGGCGGCCTGGCCGGCGAGGGGCCGAAGCGGCGCCGGCAAGCCCGACGCCGCGGCCTCGAGGTGGCGCGCCGAGACCGCGCCGTCCGTGGCGAGCAGGACGGTGTTCGTCGGCTGGGCCGGGTCGCGCAGGACGGTGTCGAACACGGCGTCCATTGTCGCGCTCATGACCTGCTCGAGGCGGTCCGAGCGCTCCGGATGGCCGACGTTGATGAGCACGACCCCGCCGGGCGCCAGTCGATCGCGCGCCAGCTCGAAGAACTCGCGCGTGGCGAGGTAGAAGGGGATGTACGGCTGGCGGTAGGCGTCGACGACGATGACGTCGTAGCGCTGCTCCGAGCGGCGCAGGAACGGCCGGGCGTCGGCGGCGTGCGTGTGCAGGCGCGGCGCTCGCAGGTCGAAGTAGCGCCGCCCGATCTCGGTGAGCTCGCCGTCGATGTCGACGGCGTCGATGCGGGTTCTCCGGGAAGAAGTGCCCGTACGCGCGGGCGGTCGTGCCGGCGGCGTTGCCGAGGATCGCGATCGAGCGCGGCGGCTGTGCGCGCGCCGCGAACGGCAGCACGAGCATCTCGTCCCAGTAGTCGCCCGTGAGGTACGTGCCGGGGTGCTTGATCGAGTGCACGGCTTGGCCCTCGTTGAGCTCGAGCGTGCGGGTCCCGTCCTCGGACTCGACGACGCGGGCGTACTGGTACTCGGTGTCGGCGTCGTGGATGACGCGCGAGCCGGCATCGGTCTCCCCCTTGACCGTGCCGACCGGGAGCGCCAGCAGCCCGACGAGGACGAGCGGGGCGACCGCGTAGGCCGTGCGCGCAAGGCCGATCGCGGCAATAACGACGAGCACGAGGCCGAAGACGACGAACGTGCGACGCGTGCCGATCAGCGGGATGAAGAGCAGCGCGGAGACCCACGTCCCGAGCAGGCTGCCGACGGTCGAGATCGCGTAGAGGCGGCCGGACACCGTGCCGGCCTCGGCGACGTCGGCCACGGCGAGCCTGAGCGCGTACGGCGCGACCGCGCCGGAGACGAGGATCGGCGTCGCGATCAGGACGGTGACGCCGAGCAGCGAGCCGACGAACCCGCCGGCCGAGATCGAGTCGAGCGCGTCCACCGCGACGCCGAGGAACGGGTCGGCGACGAACGGCACGACCGCGAGCAGGAGCCCCGCGAGCCCGACGATCCGGTACAGGCCGGCGCGTGTCGGGTTGCGGTCCGCCAGCTTGCCGCCGTACCAGTAGCCCACCGACAGCGCCACGAGCACGATCCCGATGGTGTTCGCCCACACGATCGTGGAGGCGCCGAAGTACGGCGCGAGCAGCCGCGCCGCGGCGATCTCGGCGCCGAGGATGCTGAAGCCGACCGTGAAGACGACAAGGCCCAGCGGAGGCTCGGGAAGTCGGCGCACGGGGCGCGGAGCGTAGTCGGAGAGGCGGTCCAGCGGCTCCCCTGCCGGTGCTATGGTCGCGGCATGTCGCAGGCAGTCGGCATGCAGGCCGATGCGCGTGTCGAGACCGGTGACTCGGCGCCGGCGACGCAGGGCGGCAAACGCGCGGCACCGTCGTACTCGCCCGGCGCTCGCGCGGCGCCGCTCGCACCCGCCACGGGCCTCTGGTCGTCACCGCGCGACGGCGGCGCCGGCGCTCGTTCCGACGAGCTCGCGTCCGTGCTCGCGCGCTGCGTCCAGGAGCGCGCCGCGCGCGTCGCGCGACCCGTGTTGCAACGCGTCATTCTGCCGCCTCCTCAGGCGGCCGTGCCCATCCCTGCGCAACCTGCGGCGCATACGCCGCCGTCCGCCACCCTGCTCGTCCACGCCACCGCGGTCAGAGGAGCCACGCAAGCGACCACGCCGCGAACGGCCTGCGAGTTCACGCTCGCTGGAGGGCAGGTGTTCCGCGGTCAATCGGGAGCGGGACACGTGCTGCCAGCCGCGCTCGTGCCGTACTTCGACGTCAACCAGCCAGGCAACCCCCACCACCCCGGCTGCGCCGAGAGCGATTGTCTGATCCAGGCTGTCAACGCTCACGGGCTGGCCGCCGTCGACGGAGGCACATGGGACACGGTGCGGGTGCGGCCGTTGAACTCCCAGGCCCCTCCCGGACAAGGGCATGGCACGCATCTGTGCCCCTGCGACGGCTGCCGGCAGGTGGCCTCGCTGCTCGGCATCAACTACACGTGATGAGCACCGACCTCTCAGCCCTGCCGGCCGGCGCCGTGACCGCGCTGCGCGAGTCTGGCTGGCAGCCGGGGCGCCGTGTGCCCACGGACCACTGGGACGCGACCCTCCGTGCAGAGGGCTTTGAGCTCAACGACGTCGCGCGCGACCTCCTCGAGCAGCTCGGCGGCTTGCGGGTCAACCCGCCGCGCGAGCCCGCCGCGAGCTTCCCCAACGAAGCCATCCTGTTCGAGCCGGTGCTCGCGGGCACCGGCTCGCTTGACATCGCGCAGCGGCTCACGGGGCTGACCGGCCAGGACTTCTACCCGCTCGCCGAGTGGGTCGCGGCCAGCTGTGTCTACGCAGGCAGCGGCGGCCGGATCTGCGGCTACCGCGACGGCGAGATCTTCGACATCGGCGCCAGCCCGTCGGCCGGCCTGCGTACCATGCTGCTCGCGGACTCGCCCCTGCGGGCGCTCGAGCAGGTCTGACCCTCGCACATGACACCGCCGTCGATACCGGTCCGCGCGTACGTGCTCGAAGCCAGGCTGGCGCTGGGTAGCGACTTGGACCCCGCGGCCGTGGGAGCCGCCGTGACGGTCGAGCTGTGCGGCGCGTACGACCACGACGGCGACTGCCCCTGGCCGCACAACAACGCGATCGACGCCGCGCACGCCCCGGCGCGCTTCCGGACGCTGTTCGTGGCGTCCGAGGACGAGGCCGCGGAGGTTCGCGAGCGCGTCGAGGCGGCGCTGCGCGCGGGGTCGTCGTGGAGCGTCGTGTCCCTCGGCGAGCGGCCCGTCGCCGAGCACGAGCTCGCGCTCGCCGAGCGGCTGCGCACGGGGCCGCGGGCCCCACACTGAACGCGCGGCGGGTTCGTCCGCACGCGCGCCTAGTGTCCAGCGGCATGACCACGCGCGAGCTTGCAGCGATCGACAAGCGGGTCCTGTGGCACCCGTTCACCCAGCAGCAGGGTTGGACCGAGGAGGACCCGCTGATCGTGCAGCGGGCCGAGGGCTGCACGCTCTACGACACCGACGGCAACGCCTACCTCGACGGCACCGCGTCGCTGTGGTGCAACGTCCACGGCCACGCGCACCCGACGATCGACGCCGCGATCCGCGACCAGCTCGAGCGCGTCGCGCACACGACGATGCTCGGCCTCAGCCACCCGCCGGCGATCGAGCTCGCCGGCAAGCTCGTCGACCTCGCGCCGCCCGGCCTGACGCGCGTCTTCTACTCCGACAACGGCTCGACGGCCGCCGAGGTCGCGCTGAAGATGGCCTTTCAGTACTGGCGCCACCTGGGCCAGGAGCGGCCCGGCTTCATCACGCTGCGAAACGCCTACCACGGCGACACGATCGGCTCGGTCTCCGTCGGCGGCATCGACATCTTCCACGCGAACTTCGGGCCGCTGTTGTTCGACACGTGGCAGGCCGAGCCCGGCGATCCCGCCCACATGGCGGCGCTGTTGAACGAGCACGCCGGCGAGGTCGCCGCGGTCATCGTCGAGCCGCTCGTGCAGGGCGCGGCGGGCATCCTCACCCACCCGGACGGCTACCTGCGCGCCGTCCGCGCGCTCTGCGACGAGCACGACGTCCTGCTCATCTGCGACGAGGTCGCGACCGGCTTCGGCCGCACGGGGACGATGTTCGCCTGCGAGCAGGAGGACGTCTCGCCGGACCTCATGTGCGTCGCGAAGGGCCTTACCGGCGGCTACCTCCCGCTCGCCGCGACGCTCGCCACCGAGCGCATCTACGAGGCGTTCCTCGGCGAGTTCGCCGAGCTGAAGACGTTCTTCCACGGCCACACCTACACCGGCAACCCGCTCGCCTGCGCCGCCGCGCTCGCGACGCTCGAGATCTTCGAGCGCGAGGACACGCTCGCCAAGCTACAGCCGAAGATCGCGCTGCTCGCCGACCTCCTCGACGAGCACGTCGCGCCGCTCGCCGGGGTGCGCGAGGTCAGGCGGCGCGGCGTCATGGTCGGCATCGAGCTCACCGACTTCCCGCTCGCGGCGCGCATGGGCCACCAGGTCACCCGCGCGGCGCGGCGGCGCGGCGCGTTCGTGCGCCCGCTCGGCGACGTGATCGTGCTCATGACGCCGCTGTCGATCACGGCCGAGGAGCTGACGCGGCTCGTCACGATCACCGCGGACGCCATCGCCGAGGTCACCGTGGGCGCGCTGCAGGCGGCCGCGTAGCCGCGGGGCGCTGCCCGGCGCGCCCGCGGGCGCGGCCCACTCCGGGCGTGCCTCACCACTGATACGGCAGGTACTTGCCCTCCATCGTGATCTTGACCCGGTCGCCGTCGGGGTGCGCGACGCGCTCGATCCCGAGGTTGAAGTTGATCGCGCTCATGATCCCGTCGCCGAACTCCTCGTGGATGAGCGCCTTGATCGTCGGCCCGTAGACCTGGACGATCTCCTGCAGGCGGTAGATCGTCGGGTCCTGCGGCGGCACGGGCAGCGCGCCGCGCATCGGGATCTCCATGAGCACGGCCGCCGCCGCCTCCGGCAGGCCGAGCAGCTCGCTGACGCGCTCGGCCTGCTCGGCCGACAGCGGGTGCTGGCCGAGCAGCGCGGCCGTCAGCCAGACGGGGTCAGCGCCGAGGTGCTCGGCAAGCTCGCCGAACGTCAGCCCCCGGGCGCGCTTGGACTCGAGCACGAGCGCAGTGACTGCTTCACGATCCACGACGACCTCCGATCGAACGGTCAACGGTCCGCCTCCGGCAAACCGTAGCGCGGGTCTCGTGCCAGCTCGATTGGACCGGGACAGGTCGAGCGCGAGCCTCGCGGTGCGCCGCCACGCCGGCGATGACGAGCGCCACGCCCGCCACCTCGACGGGCGCCGGCACCTGCGCGAGCACGATCACGCCGATGACCATCGCGATCGCCGGCAGGAGCGCGACCATCAGCGCGTAGGTCGCGCGCGCCAGCCGGGCCATCGCGAGCTGGTCGGTCACGTACGGGATGACCGACGACGAGATCCCGACGCCGATCCCCGCGAGCAGCGCGACCGGGTCCAGCAGCGCGGGCGCCGCGTTCCACCCGCCCATCGGCGTCACGACGACGAGCGCGACGAGCATCGCCGCCGCCAGGCCGTCGATGCCGCTGAGGTGGGGGCGCTTCGCGACGCGATCGGCGAGCACGATGTAGAGCGCGAACAGGACCGCGTTGGCGAACGCGAGCGCGATCCCGAGCGGCTCGCCGGCGAGCTGCACGTCGGTGAGCAGGTACACGCCCGCGGCGGCGAGCGCCAGCGCGAGCATGTTGCGCAGCGAGCGCATGCCAATCGCCGCGAGCACGACCACCGGCAGGAACTCGATCGCCGCGACCGTGCCGAGCGGCAGCCGCGCGATCGCGCTGTAGAAGCAGACGTTCATGAGCGCGAGCACGATGCCCCACGCGAGCAGCAGGCGGCGGCCGTCGCGGTCCAGCGCGCGCGCCGCGCGCCACGGCTTGCGCCAGATCGCGAAGATCAGCGCGGCGGAGGCGATGCGCAGCCAGGCGACCCCGAGCACGTCGACGCGCGCGAACAGCAGGACGGCGAACGACGGGCCGAGGTAGTGAAAGACCGCGCTGACGACGAAGTACAGCTGCGGCGGCAGCTCGGCGACGCGCGCGCCGACCGGGACCTCCGCGACCGCCGCCGCAACCTGCGCGCCCGCCGCAACCTCCGCGGCCGCCGCCAACGGCGCGCCCCGCGAAACCTCCGCGGCCGCCGCCGCAACCTGCGCGCCCGCCGCAACCTCCGCGGCCGCCGCCAACGGCGCGCCCCGCGAAACCTCCGCGGCCGCCGCCGCGGGAACCTACGCCACGAATGGGGGCTGGCTCATCCGCCGTAAGTCTGCTCGGTCAAGTCGGGTCCGTACATGGCCATTCGACGCTATCGTGCGCCGTATGGCTGAGAATCGAAGGCAGAATGCCGCTGGGACCGATGGCGCCCTCGATGCCACCAACCGCCGGCTGCTCGCCGAGCTGCAGGCCAATGCCCGGCTCAGCCTCGCGGAGCTCGGACGCCGCGTCGGGCTGTCCTCACCCGCCGTCGCCGAGCGACTGCACCGCCTCGAGCAAGACGGCGTCATCCTCGGCTACCACGCGCGCATAGACCCGCGGGCGCTCGGCTTCTCGCTGAGCGCGGTCATCCGCACGCGCCCGGCGCCGGGTCAGCTGAAGGTCGTCGCGCAGGTCGCGCAGGACACGCCCGAGGTCGTCGAGTGCCGCCGCATCACGGGCGACGACTGCTACGTCATGCTCGCCCACGTCCGCGACGTCGAGCACCTCGAGGAGGTCATCGACCGCTTCACCGCCCACGGCTCGACGACGACGTCGATCGTCCAGTCCTCGCCCGTGCCGCCACGCGGCCTGGACCTCGAAGAGGACGTCGGCTAGGCGCGGGCGGCCGTCGGCGAGGCATCGCGGGAGGGGTGTGGCGAAAAACGGCGCTCAGGCCGCCGTTATTCGCCAGACCCCTCGAAATCAGGCTCGAGGCCGCGCAGCAGCGCGACGAGCTCCTCGTCGTCGCAGGCGTTCTCGGCCCAGTCGCCGGGCGTGCCGCCGTGCAGCAGGTCGCGCAGGCTCGCGTCGGCTCCGCCGTCCAGCAGCGCGCGCACCGCCGCCGCGTGGCCGCCGCCGGCCGCGACGTGCAGCGCCGTCGAGCCCTCGCTGTGGTCGGGCCCGCCGAAGGTCGACCGGCCGTTGGGGTCGGCGCCGAGCGCGAGCAGCCGCTGCACCGCGGCGACGCGCCCGCACGCCGCGGCCCACGTCAGCGCGCTGCCGCGGTAGACGTCGGCCTCGAGGTTCGCGCCGTGGCCCACGAGCAGCTCGAGCACGTCGGCGCGGTCGTTGCGCGCGGCCCAGGCCAAAGCCTCGTCAAGCACTTCCTGCGGGTCGTCGGACGGCTGCCACTGCGGGAAGCCCGAGTGCGGGCGGTAGAACCCGCGCTGCGCGCCGGCCTGCGGCGTGCCCGCGAGGTCCTCGATGAGGTCGGCGCGGCCGAGGCCCGCGGCCGCGCGAAGGTTGCGCGGGTGCACGCCGCCGCGCTCGGCGAGCAGATCCGCCGTCTGCGCATGACCCCAGAACAGCGCGACGACGAGCGGCGTGCCGCCCTCGCCGCGCGCCGACACATCGACGGGCGCGTCGGCGTCGAGCAGCATCTGGGCAAGCGCCGGCAGCCCGACGTAGGCCGCCTGGTGCAGCGCCGTCCAGCCGTGGACGTTCGCGGCGGCGGGGTCGGCGCCCGCCGCGAGCAGCAGCGAGACGAGCCGCTCGTCGCAGGTGGCCGTCGCCATGCCGAGCAGGTCGTTGCCGTTGGTCCCGCGCGCGCCGACGATCTCCGGCGTCTCGGCGAGCTCGGCCTGCAGCGCTTCGGGGTCGTGATCCTCGATCGCCGAATAGGCCCGTGCGAACGGGTCGCGCTCGCGCAGCCCCGGCAGGTGGCGGCACAGCGCTTCCCACGAGACGAACCCGTGGCGGCGCGCCACGACGTTGCGCGCGCCGGCCTCGGTCAGCGCGGAGAACGCCTCCTCGAACGCCGCCACCGCGTCAGGCGTGCCGTCGCGCGCCGAGGCCAGCAGCCCCTGCGCGCGGTCCTCGTAGTAGTCGACGTCCTCGCGATAGGCCAGCTCCATGCGACCGCATGGTAGGGGAGCGCGCCCGCCGCGCGCCGTCCGCCGTACCCCGCTTCCTATGCAAGACCTAGACTGATGGGCGACCCAGACCGCTAGCCGAGGGGAGTCCGATGTCCGGAAGCACGAGTGCGCTGCAGGAGCTGCTCATGACCCGCTCGCTCAGCGACGCCGAGCTCATGCGGGCCTCCGGCGACGCGCCCGACTACGCGATCCTCCCGGACGTCAGCGTCCTGAAGATCGGCGGGCAGAGCCTCATCGATCGCGGCCGGTCCGCGATCCACCCGCTCGTCGAGGAGCTCGTCGAGGTCAAGCGCAACCACCAGATCCTCATCGGCACCGGCGGCGGCACGCGCGCCCGGCACGTCTACGCGCTCGCCGCGGAGCTCGGCCTGCCGACCGGCGTGCTGACGGACGTCGGCGCCGCGGTCGCCGGCCAGAACGCGTCGATGCTCGGTTACCTCATGGCCCGCCATGGCGTCCCGGTCGTCGGCGGCGCGGCGTTCGGCGCGGTCGCGCTGTACCTCGACCAGTGCGGCGCCGCGATCTTCAGCGGCATGCCGCCCTACGACATGTGGCAGCACGTGCCCCACGAGGGCGTCATCCCGCCGTATCGCACCGACGCCGGCTGCTACCTCGTCGCCGAGGTCTACGGCTGCAAGCACATGGTCTTCGTCAAGGACGAGGACGGCCTCTACACGGCCAACCCGAAGAGCGAGAATAACGCGAAGCTCATCCCGAGCGTCACCGTCGAGGAGCTCATCGACATGGATCTGCCGGATCTCGTCATCGAGCGCCCGGTCCTCGAGCTCATGCGCAATGCGCGGCACGTGAGGTCCGTGCAGGTCATCAACGGCCTCAAGCGCGGCCTCATCGAGCGCGCGCTCAACGGCGAGCACGTCGGCACGATCATCACGGCCGAGGAGGGGACGCTATGACCGATCCAACGTTCGCCGCGAAGGACGTCCAGTCGCCCCTCATGCAGCAGACGCTGCTCGACCGCGAGCTCGTGCGCCCGGTGACGAGCCGGCCCGTGATCCGGCTGCTGCCGTGGCTGAAGGTCGTGACGATCGGCGGCCGCTCGATCATCGACCGCGGCCGCGACGCGATCCTGCCGATCGTCGGCGAGCTCGGCGACGCGCTCGAAGAGCACAAGCTGCTCATCCTCACCGGCCCCGGGATCCGCGCGCGCCACGTGCTCGGCGTGGGCCTCGACCTCGGCCTGCCGACCGGTGTCCTCGCCGCGCTGCTGTCGACGGAGGCCGAGCAGAACGGCCATCTCATCGCGGCGCTGCTGGCCGAGCACGGGGTGTCCTACCTCCCCCACCAGGCGGTCAGCCACCAGCTCGCCGTCCACCTGTCGGCGTGCAACGCCGCGGTGTCCAACGGCTTCCCGCCGTACGAGCTCTACGAGCACCCGCCGGCGGTCGGGAAGATCCCGCCGCACCGCACGGACGCGGGCGCGTTCCTGCTCGCCGACGCGTACGGCGCGGCTGCGACGATCTACGTCAAGGACGTCGACGGCGTCATGACAGGCGACCCCGCCGGCGGAGGCGACTGCGAGCTCATCCCGCGGGTGAGCGCGAGCGAGCTGCAGACCATGGACCTCGACACGCTGCCGATCGACGGGCACGTGCTCGGGCTCATGGCCGACGCCAAGCACGTCAAGGAGATCCAGATCGTCAACGGCCTGACGCCGGGCAACCTCACCAGGGCGCTGCGCGGCGAGCACGTCGGGACGATCGTCTACGCGGACTGACCGCGACCGGCCGCCACGGCCGGTGCCTGCAGATGACGGGCGGCGTCGGAAGGAAGCACTCGCCGTTGCTGCGGGCACCGGCCGTCGCGGCCGGTCGCACGATCCATCTATTACCTATACATTACCTATGCGACCTAGCGCGGCAGCATAACGCTCAGGGAGCCCCGCGCGCAACCATCACGGATGTCGCCTTGACGGTCGCCGTGGCCTCGGCGCCCTCGACGAGCCCGAGCTCGTCGATGGCGTCGCGCGTCACCGCGGCCGTGACGAGGAACGGGCCCGCCTGGATCTCGATGAGCCCCATGACGCCGTCGACCTCGATCGACCGCACGATCCCGGGGAAGCGATTGCGCGCCGAGAGCGTGTCGCCCGTCTCGTGGCGCTGCGGGTGCGCCTGCAGCCGCTGCACCTCCTCGGGCGGCACGCGCCGGCGATTGCCCGCGTCGCGCGTCGTCTTCAGCTTGCCTGCGCGGTCCCACCGGCGCAGCGTGTCCACGCTGACGCCGATCGCCTTCGCGGCTTCCCCCAGGGTCATGTCGGACATGCCCGAAGGATCGCGGGTCGGGCGGATGCCATCGCGGCCCCACCGCCCCGTCGGTGGCGCTGCATATGCACCGGCGCCGCACGCCGCACGTCAGCCGCCGATCGTGGCGCCTGCCAGGGCGCGGCGGTCGCCCGTCGTCGCCTCCGCCAGCAACGCGAGCTTGCCCCGGTGGCGCCGCAGCGCGGTTCCGGCTCGCGCCGTGACCCGCATGAGCACGCCGGCCGTCCCGTCGACGCCCGTCGAGACCCCCTGCAGCGCGATCACACGCGACCGCAGCCCAAGCCGCTTGGCGGTTTGGGCTGTGATCAGGGCGCGCACTCGCAGCGTCTGGTTCGGGGACCCGGACAGCGACAGCCCAAGCCCGTCCTCGGCCAAGCGCAGCGCCGACTTCGGCGCCGTCGCGATGGCCAGCTCGAGCCGCCGCAGTTGCGCGGTCAGCGCCACGATCTGAGCGCTGGTCTGCGTCAGCGAGGTCTTAGCGGTCGTGAGCTCGGAGGTCTTGGTGGCGAGCTCCGTGGTCCTCGCCGCCAGCGCGGCAGTGAGGCTCGCGACGCTCGCCTGCAACGGCGTCGTCGCTTCGAGCATCGCCGACGCGGGCTTGTGCACGACGACGCTGTTGACGGCGGAGACGTAGCGCCCGCCGGCCGCGTCGCCCGGCACGACGAGCCGCGGCCCCGCCGCGGCCAGCGACATACCGTCCTGCGTGACGGCCAGCAGGACCTCCTTGTTCTCGAAGCTGGGATCGAACTCGCCGTAGCCGACGAGCGCCTGATAGTTGTCGGTGGCGCTCACCGAGACGTAGTACCGAAGGCGGTCGTTGCGAATCGCCGTGTCGAGCTTCGGGCCGGCGAGCGCTAGCACCTCGCGCAACCGCGGGCCCGTGAACGTGTGGGTCTCCGGCGTCCCGCCGGCCGTGTACGTGACGGTGATCGTGCGCTGATTGGGCAGTGCCGCGAGGTCCGCGACGCTCAGGTCCAACGGTGTCTGCACGTTGCCTGTCAGCGCGAAGCTCCCGGCCGCGAGGCGCTCGTCGCCGTGGCTGGAGGCCGGCACGCCCACGACGGACACAGCGGATGCCGCGACGATCGCGGCGGCGACGGCGAGGTAGGGCAGGCGGCGTCTGCGCATGAGTGCTCCTATCGGGTCGTTGCCTATGAGCGAGGTAGCGACCGGGCCTGCCAATGCGCCGGTCGCCGCCTGTGAGGTTGGCAGATCGCATAGGTATTGCATAGGCTCCTCGTCATGGAAGCAGAAGCCAGGGCGTGGACACGGCGTCGCCGCGCCGCCGCCATCGCAGGGAGCGTCGCCTCGGTAGCCGGTCTACCGGGCGCCGCACGTGCCGAGCTCCTGGATGTCCGACCGGCGGGTCGAGCCGGCGGCGCTCGCGCCGGCGCGAGCGCCGCCGCGTCGACCGCGCCGAGCGTCGACGCGGCGAGCCCGAGACGTGCCTCGCCTGTGACGAGTGCGCGCCGGCTGACCACGGCGTCGTTGCCTTCGCCGCCGCCGTTCGCCCACTCCGCAGTCACCGGAGCCGCGGTCGGGGTTAGCGAGCATCGACCGCGATCCTCGTCACGAACGCCGCCACCCGCGCTCGGCGTCCGCTTGGCCGGTGGGCCCTGCGCCGGTCGCTGCGTCGGGAAGTCCGCCGACTCCGTCTGACCGCTGACATAGGCGTCTCCGCTGATGCCGACCGCCACCCCGAGCCGGTCTCGGCGCCCGCGCCGCCGAGCAGCGTCGAGAGCCATACGCCCGATCCCGTGCGATCGAGCGCGGTCAGGAAGGCGTCGCTCGTCCCCGCGCGTCGCGACTGGATCGCGCCCGCCGTCAGCGGGAGGTCCGCGGACGGAGTACGCGAGCGACGATCCAGTCGGCATGAGCTTCGCGACGAACGCGTCGGCGGCTCTCGCGGCCGAGCCGGGGACCGCGGCGACGGCCAGCGGGAAGTCCCGGGAGGAACGTGTGCCCGGTGACGTACGCGCGGCCCGCGCGGTCGGCCGCGATCCCGAGGCCCTCGTCCTCGCCGCTGCCGCCGAGGTAGGTCGAGTAGACGAGCGCCGTGCCGCGCGCGTCGATCCGCGTGACGCACGCGTTACTCCGGCCGCCGCCGTAGAACGCCTCCAGCGGCCTGACCGGGCGGCTCGCCGGGTCGGGAAGTCCGGCGATCCCGTTGCGCCGGTCACGTACGCGCGACCGGTGCCGTCGACCGCGATCCCGCGCGCATCGGTGTAGTCGCTGCCGACGAAGTACGTCGGACCATCCTCAGCCGGGAGTCACCTGCAACCAGCTTGGCGCCGCACCGCCGGCATCAAGCACTGGCCCGGGTCATGAGATGCCGCTGCGGACGGCTAGGACGGCTGCCTGGATGCGGTTCTGCAAGCGGAGCTTCGCGAGGATCCTGGCGATGTGGTTCGAAACGGTGTTGGTGCTCACCGAGAGCTCGCGCGCGATGTAGGGATTGCTGTTGCCGCTGGCCAGCCGGGCGAAGACATCCAGTTCCCGTGCGGTCAGCGTCGCGCGGATGGCCGCTTCGGTGAGTCGCTGAAGCTCGGTGCCGGGGCAGTGCTGTTCGCGGATGTGCTGCAGCAGCGCGCCGGCGACCTGAGAGGACAGCACCGTCTCTCCGGCGGCGGTCGCGCGGATGGCATCGAGGACCGTCTCCGCTGTCGCGTTCTTGATCAAATATCCGGCGGCGCCGGCGAGGATCGCCGCGACGACGCCGTTGGGCTCGTTGCGGGTAAGTACGAGGACGCGCGACCAGGGTGCAATCAACCCGAGCCGCTCGATCACGTCGACGCCGCAGGCACCGCCCCCCTGAGGGTCCATCAGCACGACGTCGGGGCGTAGAGCGACGACCAGCTCGAGCGCGTCGACGCCGCTGGCCGCCTCGCCGAGGAGCTCTAGACCGCGCGCGGCGACGACGGCCCGCGCGAGCGATGTGCGGACCAGCGACTCGTCGTCCACCAGCACCACCGAGATCGGTCGCACCAGGGGCTCGTCGAGTAAGAGCTGTGCGTCCGGTGCACCGATCGACATGGGCCGATCCTAGTCCTTGTCAACCCCCATATGGGGGTGTGATCGAGGCGAGTGCGTTTTTCTGGAGTCCTTTTTCCGGTGTATCGTTGTAGACGCTGGGGATTAGGGAAGAAATACAGGGGTCCCCGGGGGTAGGTTTCATATGTTGTGAGCGATCGGCTAAGCCAGGGTCGCGAGTTCCGAAGCCCGTCTGTGTAACGGTCCGATCGAATCCCCGGCTGGTCCAGACGAGCTATTGACGCGTGCGCGGACGTTCGCCTAGCTTTGGCGGCGAAAGCAGGCTGAGCACTGACCGAATTGTCAGGGCATGCCCTGCTCGTTTCGCCCATTTCGCAGGAGCCTCTCTTTTTCGTACCGGCCCGTTCTCGGCGCACTTGACCGCGCCGTGTGACAGCTACGCGTCCACACAACATGTTCATCGAACCAACCCCAACCCGATGGAGGGCGCGTATGCGTCTGCGACCCGCTCGTGTCGTGCCGGTGGTGAGCGCGCTGGCCCTGCTCGCAATCTTCCCGGCTCCAGGTCTCGCTCAGGATCCAGATCCCGTTTGTGAAAAAACGGTCACGTTCGCACTCGTGGACGCGCGCACCGAGGGCTGCCTGAACAAGGTGAGCGATACGCAGTGGGAGAGCACCGACCTCGTCAAGCTGAACGGGATCCCGCTGCCCGTGGCCCCGGGCACGAACCTCGTGCTCACCGCTCCCGGGGACGACTCGCCGGGCGGTCAGATCGCCGTCACGACCGCGATCACGATCGCGGGGGTGCCGCTCAAGCAGCAGGTCATCTCGAAGAACCTGCCGGCGGGCGGCAACGGCGACGAGGAGGACTTCCTGGCGTACGAGCCCGCGGACGGGGCGAAGCTCTTCGGCTTCGCCGTCGGCGGGAAGGTGTCGCTGCGGATCGGCAAGACTGCCGAAGGCGCCGGGTTCGCCCGTGCGGTGCTCGTGCTCTCGCTGCCGTCGATCCTCAAGAACGGCCCGGGCACCGACGCGGGCACCCTCACCGGCACCGTCGCGATTCGCGGCGACCACGACGGCTTCAAGACCGACGCGCTGAAGCTCGAGGTCGGCAACGCCTACCTCGGGCAGCTCGAGATCAAGAGCCTCTGCCTGTCCTACACCGCCGCGGGCAGCAGCACGACCCCCTGCACGCCGCCCCCCGGCGCCGCCGAGCTCGCGCCGGTCTGCGACCCGGGGACCGACGAGGCGCGCTGGGACGGCGCCGCCTTGATCGTGCTTCCGACGGCGTCGCGCCCGCAGCTCGGCGTGTTCGCGGGCATCCGGGGAGGCGCCTTCAGCTACGGCGGCGCCTCGATCTCCAACCTCGGCAACGCGGTGCCGCTCGCCGCGGGCGTGTACCTCGACAAGTTCGGCGTCGGCGTCTGCGTCAACCCGCCGCCCTTCAAGATCAAGGGCGGCGTGGGCATGCGGTTCGGCAGGCCGATCGGCGGCAAGAGCCCCGCCTATCTCGACGCGACGCTCGAGTACATCGACTCACGCCCGTGGACGCTCGAGGCCAAGGGCAGCCTTGCCCTGTTCGACAAGCAGGTCGCCAACGCCTACTTCAAGTACTCGTCGAGCGGTGCCATCGACTTCGGGTTCGCGGCCAACCTGAACTTCCTGAACGGTGCGCTGGTCATCGAGGCGGGCGTCGACGGCTTCTACCAGCCGGAAGGCAACAAGTTCAACGTCTTCGGCCACGGCAAGGTCTGCGTGAAGATCTGCGTCACCGGCGAGATCGCCGTCTCGAGCGAGGGGGTCGCCGGCTGCGTGTCGCTGACCTCGTTCCCCTGGGTCAAGCTCTCGCTCTGGAAGGCCAAGAGGACGACCGTCACGGTCCGCGCCGGCGCCGGCTACCGCTGGGCGGACAAGCGCTTCAATCTCATGGGCACGTCCTGTGACGTCGGGCCCTACCGCGTCAACCGCGACGCGACGCGACGCGCCAGGCGTGCGGACGGTGACCCGTCCACGATCGAGCTGAAGAAGGGCGTCGGCAGCGTCGTGCGCCTGAAGGGCGACACCGAGCCGCCGCACGTCAAGCTCACCGGCCCGACCGGCGAGATCATCCTGGCCGACAGCGCCGGACGGTTCAAGGCGGGGCAGTACCTCTTCGCGGAGGACGCGCTCGACAAGAGCCTCAGCGTCACGATCGCCAAGCCGGACGCGGGCAGCTGGAAGATCGACCCGCTGCCGGGCTCGGCATCCATCGTCAACGTCTCCGTGGCCAAGCTGGCACCGCCTGCCACGGCAGGGGCCGCCGTCACGGGCACCGGTGACAACCGGACGCTCGAGTACCTCGTCGAGACCGAGCAGGGCCAGACGATCACGTTCGTGGAGCGCGGGGAGGGCGCCGAGAAGGTCATCGGGACGGCTGCCGGCGGCAGCTGCGCCAAGCACGACGTCGACGTCGACGAGCTGCCCAAGGGCGGTGTGGCACCGGCGCTCTCAATCAAGTGCGGCAAGATCGACTTCCACCCCGACGACGGTCCCGGCGGAGTGCGCAAGGTCTACGCGATCAGGACCAATGGCGGCATCGTTGTCGGCGACGACATCGTCACGACCTACACCGCGGACGCCCAGCAGCCGCTCGCGGCACCGGGTGGGGTTGCGATCGTGCGCAACGGCGATCGGGCGACGGTCAACTGGATGTCCGTGGCCGATGCGGCCACCTACACGATCGAGGTCGCGGTGAACGACGGCGAGAGCATCGTGCAGATCGTGCCGGGCAACCAGACCAGCGTCCTGCTCGATCACGCCTTCGCACCCGGCTCCACCCTGACGGTAGGCGTGACCGGGGTCCGCGCCGATCAGACCGCCGGGCAGACGGCCACCGCGATCAGCGCGGGCGTCCCCGGCAGCCCCGCCGTGCCCCGCCCAGCGCTCAGCACGCGTGCCGGCTGATGTCGCGCCGCGAAGTCCATATGTGTCCCGCCACTCCTCACGAAGGGCATCCGTCCATGTACCGAAGCTCCGCGGTCCGCTGTCTCACCATGACCCTGGCTGCCGTGGCCGCCTCGGCAACCGTGTCGATCGCCCACGCCTCGGCCGCGCCGGGCGTGGGGGCGCCGATCCACTCGGGCACGGGGGCCACGCCGTCGTCGGTCGCGGTTGCCGACCTCGATGACGACGGCGCCGCCGACCTCGTCACCGCCAACACCGCAGGCAACTCGGTGTCGGTGCTGATCGGGCAGTTCGACGGCACCTTCGACCCCAAGGTCGACTACGCGACCGGTGCCAATCCGGCAGCGGTGGTGGTCGAAGACATCGACGGCGACGAGGTGGCCGACATCGTCGCCGCGAACGCGGGAAGCGACACCGTGTCCGTGCTGATCGGCAACGCCGACGGCACGTTCCAGCCCGCCACGAGCTACGGCGCCGGGAGCGTGCCCAAGGACGTCGCGGTCGGCGACGTCGACAACGACGGCGTCGTGGACGTCGCGACCGCCGATCGGTCCGGCAACACGGCGTCCGTCCTGCTCGGAGACGGAAGCGGCGGCCTCCAGACCAAGATCAGCTACGCCACCGCCGCGATGCCGCAGGCGGTGACGATCGAGGATCTCAACGACGACGGCGACCCGGACGTCGCGACGGCCAACGCGTCCGGCACGGTTTCCGTCCTGCTGGGCGATGTCGGCGGCGGCTTCCTGGCGACGTCCGACTACGCCACGTCAACCAATCCTGTGGACCTTGCGACGGACGACCTCAACAGCGACGGCACGCTCGATCTCGTCACCGCCAACGCCGATGCGAACACGATGTCGGTGCTGCTGGGCGATGTTGGCGGCGGCTACATCGCCAAGACGGACTACACCACGGGGCGGCGCCCCTCGTCGGTCGCGATCGGCGACCTCAATGGCGACGCCGTCGTCGACATCGCCACCGCCAACGCCGACGACAACACGGTCTCCGTCCTCGAGGGCGACCCGGATGGGACACCCCTCCCCCGCGTGGACTATCCGACCGGCGCCGGCCCGGTGTCGATCGCCATGGGCGACGTCGACGGCGACGAGCTGGCCGATCTGGCCACCGGCAACAGCACGGCGAACACCGCGTCGGTGCTGCTCAGCGACAACACCGCGGTGTCCACCCTCACTCCGGCGTCGCAGGACTTCGGGACTCGCGCGACGGCGACCCTGAGCCCGGCCAAGTCCTTCACGCTGACGTCGACCGGCGCGTCGCCGCTGACCGTCGAACAGGTCTCGCTGGGCGGCGCCGAGCCCGACGAGTTCATGATCACCAGCGACACCTGCACCGGCGAGGAGATCGACACCGGAGCGACGTGCGAGATCCACGTGCGCTTCGGACCGTCGGCGGCGGGGTCGCACGCGGCGCGGCTCATCGTCGACGACGGCTCCGAGGACCCCCGGGGATCGGCGTTGACGGGAACCGGCGGCGCTCTTGCGCAGGGTGCCAAGGGCGACCGAGGCGACAAGGGCGATCGTGGCGCCACCGGGGCGACCGGCGCGTCGGGTGCCAGAGGACCTCGCATCTCCGTCCTCACCTACATCGTGAAGTTGCGCGGCCGCGACATCCGCCTGCTCGTCCTCTGCCCGCGCGCCAAGGGGACCAGCGGTCGCATCACGCTGACCACCATCGGCGGTCGCGCGCTGAAGGTGGGCGGCCGGGAGCTGAAATGCTCCTCGGGCGGCAAGCGCGCGGTCCACATCGCGGTCGGGCGGACGGCGAGGCGCAACCTCGCCCGCGGCAGCGTCATCCGCGTGCTGCGCGCGACGGTGACCACGCGCACGCCGTCGAGCAGCAGGAAGGACCGGACGGTGCTCACGCTCGCGGCGCGCTCGCCGTCGCGTCGGGGCTAGCCGAGACCGGTTGCGGCCGTCGCCCGCTGCTTTGAGCGGGCGACGGCCGCCGGGTTGCTCAAGCGCGTTCGATGATCACCATCGGCGACTTCACGACGGCCGTCGCCGTCTGCCCCGGTTCGAGCCCGAGCTCGTCGGCCGCCTCGCGCGACATGAGCGACACGATCCGAAACGGCCCGCACGCCATGTCCACCTGTGCCATGACGCCGTCGCGCTTGACCTCGACGATGACGCCGGCCATGCGATTGCGCGCGCTCGACTGCGTGTTGGTGCCGCGGTCGCGCAGCACGCGGGCGAGCTCCTCCGGCGCCAGCACGCGGCGGTCGCCGCGGCGCTCGAAGGTGATCCGCCCGTCGCGCTCCCAGCGGCGCAGCGTGTCGACGCTGACCCCGAGCGCCTGTGCGGCCACGCCGATCCGTATGCCCTCGTCCACGGGTGCGAGCCTACTCGTCCTCCTCGAGTGCGAGCAGCCGAGCGTGGGAGGGCGAGAAGCTCGCCATGGCGTGCTCGCCCCGCCGCAACCCGAGGCGCTCGAGCTCCTCCCGCGGCCCCTCGGCGGTCAGCGCGCCCACGCGCACCCGCAGCCGCCCGCCCTCCGGCGCCAGCGACGAGACGGGCGCCACGATCGCGTTGACATGCCCGTTGGTGGACGACCCCGCCGCGCGGACCGACACCTCCCACGGGTACACGGCGACGCCGACCCTGCCCGTCGCTCGCGCGTCGGACCGCACGACCGACCCGTCGTCGAGCAGCACCTCGCTTCCGCCCCGAGCCAAGGCGCGAGCGGTGCCGGTGAGCAGGTTGCCGCCGGTGAGGCTGACGACGAACGGGTCGGCGGGAGCGTCGATGAGCTCGGCGGCCGTGCCGACCTGGCGCAGCCGGCCTTCGACGACGACGCCGATGCGGTCCGCGAGCGCCGCGGCGTCGCGGAAGTCGTGCGTCACGAGCAGCGTCGGCAGGTCGAGCTCCGCGAGCAGCTCCTGCAGCTCGGCGCGCACGCTGGCGCGGGTGTGGGCGTCGAGCGCCGACAGCGGCTCGTCGAACAGCAGCACGCGCGGCTCGCGGGCCAGCGCACGCGCGAGCGCGACCCGCTGGCGCTCGCCACCCGACAGCGCCGAGGGGCGCTCGCCCGCCAGCGCCGCGATGCCGAAGCGCTCGAGCAGCTCTGCGACCCGGCCGCCACCGCCGCCGCCGCCGCCGCCGAATGCGACGTTCTTCGCGACGGTCATGTGCGGGAACAGCGCGTACTCCTGGAAGACGAGCCCGACCGAGCGCGCCTCGGGCGCGAGGTCGACCTTCCGCGCGGCGTCGAACCACACCCGCGAGCCGAGGGCGACCCGGCCCGTGTCCGGGCGCCGCAGCCCCGCGACCGCGCGCAGCACCGTCGTCTTGCCGGCGCCCGAGGGACCGACGAGCGCGACCGTCTCGCGCCCGACGCTCAGCTCGACGTCGAGCGCGAACGAGCGAAGGGCGAAACCGACTGCGAGGTCGAGCCTCTCCACGACACGATCAGCTTGTAGGACAGCAGGACACCGGCGCTGAGGACGACCAGCAGGATGCCGATCGCGAGCGCCACGTCGAAGCTCGAGTCGAGCTCCTCGTACACCGCGAGCGTCAGCGTCTGCGTCGACCCGCTGACGTTGCCCGCGAAGATGATCGTCGCGCCGAACTCGCCGACGCCGCGCGCGAACGCGAGCACCCAGCCGGCGACGAGGCCGGCGGCCGACAGCGGCAGCCACACGCGCCAGAACGTGCGCACCGGGCCGGCCCCGAGCGTGCGCGCCGCGTCGACGAGCGTGCGGTCGACGGCATCGAACGCGGTGATCGCCTGGCGCATGTAGAACGGCGAGGCGACGAACGTGACCGCGAGCACGACCGCCCACTCCGAGAACGGCAGCACGATGCCGGCCTGCTCGAGATCCGGGCCCAGCAGCCCGCCGACGCCGAACGCGGCCAGCAGCCCGATTCCGGCGACGGCCGGCGGCAGGACCAGCGGCAGCTCGACGAGCGTCACGACGAGCGAGCGTCCGCGAAACCGCCGCGTCGCGAGGAAGAAGGCCGTCGGCGTCCCCAGCCCGACGATGAGGAGGTTCGCGACGAGGTTCGTCCGCGCGGTGACGCGCAGCGCCTCCTGCACGGTCCGATCGCCGAGCAGCCCGGGCACGTCCGCGAGGGGCACCTCGACGAACAGCGCGACGATCGGCACCGCGAGGAACGCCAGCGTGAGGCCGACGCACAGCGCGAGGAGGACCGCCAGTCCGACCCTCCCCGCGCCCATCGGCACTTCAGCTCGGCGGCAGGCCGAAGCCCGCGGCCTTCAGCAGCCCGCGCCCGCGCGCGGAGCGGACCTTCGCGATGAACCCCGCCGCGCCGCCCGCGTCGGCGCCGCTGCGCTGGACCCTGCAGATCTGGTAGCGGACCGGCGGCTGGGCGTAGCGCGGCAGCTTGACCATGTCTGTCCGGTCCGCGGCGATCTTGCCGTCCGTGACGTACGCGAAGCCGGCATCGGCCGACCCGAGCGCGACCTTCGACACGATGCTCGCGACGTTCGGCTCCGCGCTGACGGTGTTGCGCGTGAGGATGCGCGACAGCCCGAGCCGCCGCAGGAGCGCCCGTGTGTAGACGCCGATCGGCACGCCGGCGTTGCCGACCGCCAGGCGGAAGCCGCCGGGGCGCAGCCGGTAGACGGACGCGAGGCCCTTCGGGTTCCCCTTCGCCACGATCATCACGAGCTTGTTCGTGGCGAAGGTCACGGGCCGGTCGCACTTGCCCTTCTTGAACAGCGCCTGCGCCTCGGTGGTGCTGGCCGAGGCGAAGACGTCGGCCGGCGCACCGCGCTCGATCTGCGTCTGCAGCACGTTGGAGCCGAGGAAGTTGAACGTCGGCGCCGGATCGATCTGCGTGAACACATCGCGCAGCGAGGACGCCGCGTACACCGTCAGCGCGCTCGCCGCGGTGGGCGCGGCCAGGCCGGCCACGAGCGCAAGCGCGAGTGGAAGGCGCGCGCGCCGGAGCAGGTTCTTCGTCATCGGTGACTCCTTCACGTCAGTCGGGGAAGTCGGGGGTCGACAGGAAGCCGTCGAGCGCGTTCGCGGCCGCCTCGAGCTCGATCGGGTTCGAGAGGCCGGTCGCCGATGCCTCGCCGGACTTCAGCGACAGCCATGCCAGCGCCTGCCCGTCGAAGGTCAGCAGCCGGCCGAGGAACAGGCGGGTCGAGGGGTCGACGGCGTAGCCGACGCCGTTGAGGTACACCCGCACGAGCAGCGTCTCGAGCTCGCGCAGCAGCGCGAGCGCCTTGGGCCTCGTCGCGACCGCGTCCTTCGGGAGCACGGTGACGAAGTCGCCGGGAAGCGGCGCGTCGGCGCCGAGCGACGCGTCGATGCGCAGGATGTGCGCCCGCTTGGCGGACGCGACGCGGTTGAGGTGGCTGCGCTCGGCGCGGGAGAACCCGGCGCCCGCCTGCTTGTAGGCGGCGCGGTAGATGTCGCGGCTCGCGCGCTCGCCAGTCGCCGCGAACGACAGGTACGCCACGTCGTCGCCCTGCGGTACGGGCGCAGGGACCGCCGCCCCCGCCGCCGCGGGCACGAGTCCCGTCGCCACGGCGGCCGCGAGCCCGCCCGCGCCCAAGCGCAAGAACGCACCTCGATCCAGCTCGACCACCCGCACTCCCCTCCAGCTTGTAGCTAGGTATTGCCTAGGTGCAAAGACTAGTCGTTTACGATCCCGGAGTGCCACCGCATCGCTCCGCATTCCTGCTCGTGCCGTTGCTCGCTGTCGTGCTCGCCGCCTGCGGCGACGACGGCGACGGCAAGTCGCCCGTCCCGGTCTCGCCCACCGACACCCTGACCACGGCGGCTGCCGCGAAGACGCCCCCGCTCGCACGTGTCCCGGTGCGCAGCGGCGAGCTGCTCTTCACAGGGGATGCCTCGCCCCTCACGCACGGCGCGTTCCCGCTCAAGGGCCGCTACCGCGTGCGCTTCGAGCAGTTCGCCCCCGAGGACGCGGACAAGGACTTCAGCGGCGAGACGCCGTTCACCGCGAGGCTACGCCCCGCGAAGTCCAACGCTCCCGGCTTCAAGCTCTTCGGCGACAAGCGCGCCAGCGGGCAGCGCGTGGTCACGCGCAACGGCATGTTCGCCCTCGACGTGACCTTCGGCGACTTCCCGTACGCCGTGCGCTTCACGCCGCTGCGGTGACCGACGGCCCACCGGACGCGGACCGCTGGCTGACGCCCGGCGTCCGCGGCATCGGCGCGGCGAGCCTCCTGTCGGACCTCGGCCACGAGATCCCGACCGCGCTGCTGCCGAGCCTGCTGACGAGCACACTCGGCGCGCCCGCCGCCGCGCTCGGCGTCATCGAGGGCGTGTCCGACGGGCTCGCGGGCGCCGCGCGCTTCGCAGGCGGGGCGCTCGCCGACGACCCGCAGCGCCGGCGCGCGGCAGCGGTCGGGGGCTACACGACGACGGCCGTGCTGTCCGGGATGATCGGGGCGGCGACGAGCGTCTGGCAGGTCGGCGTCCTGCGCGCCGGGTCGTGGGCCGCGCGCGGCCTGCGTGTGCCGGCCCGCAACGCGCTGCTCGCCGACGTCGTGGCGCCCGCCGCCTACGGGCGCGCCTACGGCTTCGAGCGCGCGCTGGACAACCTCGGCGCCGTCGGCGGGCCGCTGCTCGCGCTCGCGCTCGTCGCCGCGTTCGACGTGCGCACGGCGATCGCGCTGTCGGTCATCCCCGGCCTGCTCGCGGTCGCGGCGATCGTCTACGCGATCCGCCACACGCCGCGGCCGAGCCGCGCCGAGCGACAGCCGCTGCGCATCCGCGTCAAGCCCGTGCTCCAGGGCAGTCTCGGGCGCTTGATGGTCGGGGTCGGCGCGTTCGAGATCGGCAACATCGCCGCGACGCTGCTGATCCTGCGCGCGACGGAGCTGCTCGAGCCCGGCCACGGGCAGGACGACGCCGTCCAGCTCGCGCTCCTGCTCTACGCGGGCTACAACCTCGCCGCCACGCTCGCGAGCGTGCCGGCGGGCCGCATGGCCGACCGGCGCGGCCCGCCGGTCGTGCTGCTCGGCGGCGTCGCGTGCTTCCTGCTCGCCTACCTCGGCTTCGCGGCGACGGGCGCGAGCATCGCGCTGCTCGCGGCGTGCTTCGTCGCCGCCGGGGTCGCGATCGGCTGCGTCGAGACGGCCGAGCACGCCGCCGTCGCCGGGCTGGCGCCGGAGGATCTGCGCGGCTCCGCGTTCGGGCTGCTCGCCGCCGTGCAGAGCTTCGGCAACCTCGTCGCCAGCGCGGTCGCGGGCCTGCTGTGGACGCTCGTCTCGCCCGCGGCCGGCATGCTGTTCGCCGCCGCGATGATGGCGATCGCGCTCGCCTGCCTCACGCGCGTCCGATCGCGGTCAGCAGATCAGTCCTCGTAGGGCGCGAAGTCCTTCTTGCGTGCGCCGCAGACCGGGCAGAACCACGAGTCGGGGATGTCGGTGAATGCGGTGCCCGGTGGGATGCCGCCGTCCGGATCGCCCTCGTCCGGGTCGTAGATGAAGCCGCAGGATTCGCAGATCCAGCGCATGATCTCGGTCTCGGTCTCGGTCGTCATGGCCTGGAGGGTAATGGTTGGTAGCTTCGCGCAGGTCTATGGACCGACCCGCGACCGGCGAGGAGCTCAACGAGGGGCCGCCGACGATCCCGCGCCAGTCGGCGTCGCTCATCCTGCTGCGCGACGCGGCCGCCGGCTTGCAGGTGCTGCTCGTGCGGCGCAACCCCGCGCAGCGGTTCATGGGCGGGTACTGGGTCTTCCCGGGCGGCGCCGTCGACGCGCACGAGGGCGAGGGCGAGGCCGCCCACCGCGCCGCCGCCGTGCGCGAGCTGCACGAGGAGGCGGGCATCGGCGGCGTCGACCCGGCCGAGCTCGTGCCCTACAGCCGCTGGATCACGCCCGAGCTCCTGAAGATCCGCTTCGACACGTACTTCTTCCTCGCACGCGCACCCGCCGGCGCGGTCGCGCGCAGCGACGGCCACGAGTGCGTCGCGGAGCGCTGGGCCGCGCCGAGCACGCTGCTTGCCGACTACGAGCGCGGCGACCTCCAGCTCGCGTTCCCGACGCTGCGCCACCTCGAGCAGCTCGCGGCCTTCGCGAGCGCGGGGGAGCTGCTCGGGCACGCCGCGACGCACGAGGTGCGGCCGGTGCTGCCGCGCGTCGTGCGCAGCGGCGAGATCGCCCGCCTCGTGCTGCCGGGCGAGCCGGGCTTCGGCCCCTCCGACCCGGCGTCAGGCGTTGTGTGACATAGCGCACTGCTTTTGTGCAGATCGCGCAGGCCCTCGTGAGCGAAAAAGACCTGCAAATGCAGCAAATCAACCGTGTCCAGGAGCCTGATGAGGGTCGGTCAAAGGTCGTAGCTCGGGGTTGACCCCCGCACCCGGGCGTGCGTAAGCTTGCACCTGTAGCACTCCTTTTTCCGCAGACCACGACGGTCTGCTTCTCGAAGGCGGGGCCGAACACGATGGGGACGGGGATGCCGGTACCGGTGCTCGATACAAGCGCCGCTAGCGCTGTGCGCGCACGCAGGCCGTGCGCGGCGGGTGAGGTCCGCGCCGGCGAGCAGAGCCGGCTGCGCGGCTGGCTGCGGGTCGCCATCGTCCCGGGGCTCGAGCAGCTCGCCGATCCGACCCGCGATCCCGCCGACCTGATCGCCCGGGCCGCGCTGCAGGCGCGATGCCTGCGCGCCGAGCTTGAGACCACGAGCTCGCCCGAGCAGCTCGAGCGCCTCGGCGCCGACGAGCGGCGCGCCCGCGAGGACGAGCGCGAGTGGGTCCGCGGTCACCTGCACGACACCGCGCTTCAGATCCTCGAGTTCATCGCCGGGAACGGCTTCGGCACCGGGCTCTCGGCGGACAAGATCGCACACCTCGCGGGCGGCGCCGCGCGCGACCTGCGCCGCTGGCTGGACGCCGGCGAGCCGCCCGGCACACAGCTCGTCCCGGAGCTCGAGCACGTCACGGCCGAGGCGCGCACGCTCGACCCGGGCGTCCGGCTCGTCGTCGGCGAGCTCGGCCGGCAGCCGACCGGCGAGCAGGTCTCCGCCCTCGCCGGCGCGGTGCGCGAAGCCGTGACCAACGCCCGCAAGCACGCGCGCGCCTCGCAGGTCGTCGTGCGCGTGGGGACCGCCGACGACGGTCGCACGAAAGTCACCGTCACCGACGACGGCGTCGGCTTCGACCCCGAGCGCGTCGACGGCGGGCTGGGGCTCTCGCGCAGCATCTTCGGGCGCATGCAGCGCGCCGGCGGCTCCGCGTCGCTGGATCGTGCGCCCGGCGGCGGGACGTGCGTCACGCTCGTCACCCAAGAGGCGCGGCCGTGAAGATCCGCGTCGTCGTCGTCGACGACTTCCCGCTCGTGCGCGACGGCGTGGCCCGCGCGCTCGACGTCGACCCCGCGATCGAGGTCGTCGCGCAGGCGGGCACCGGCCGCGAGGCGATCGAGCTCGCCGAGCGTCACAAGCCCGACGTCATGATCCTCGACCTGCGGATGCCCGACCTCGGCGGGCTCGCGGTGCTCGACAAGCTGCGCACGTCTCAGCCGAGCATCCGCGTCATCGTCATGACCGCAACGGAGCAGGCGAGCGCGCTGCTCGACGCGATCGCCGCGGGCGCTGCCGGCTACCTGTCGAAGCGCAGCACCGGCGAGGAGCTGCGCCAGGCGGTCATCACGGCGCACGCCGGCGGGTCGGTCATCACGCCCTCGCTCGCGAGCCACCTGCTGAAGGAGTTCTCGAGCTCGGCGCGCGGCGAGGGCTCGTCGGTGCGCCCGCTGCAGGGCCGCGAGCTCGACATCCTGCGCCTCGTCGTGCAGGGCAAGACCGACAACGAGATCGGCAAGGAGCTGTTCATCTCGCCGCGCACGGTGCAGAACCACCTGACGCGGATCCGCGAGAAGACGGGCTTGCGCCGCCGCTCGGAGCTCACGCGCTGGGCCGTCGAGCACGCGATCGGCTAAAGGTTCACTCCGCGACGCGGACGCGCCCGACCATGCCGCGCTGCTCGTGGTCGGCGATCGGGCACAGCAGCTTGTAGTTGCCCTGCGGCAGGCGCACGGCGATCGTCCTGCGCTCGCCGGGAGCGAGCCGCACGGTGCGGGCCTCGCCGGCCGGCCCGTCGACGGCGAGCGCGTGCACCGTCTGGCCGTCGTTCGTCGCCTCGAAGGCGATCACGCCGCCGCGAGCGAGGCGCGGGTTGGCGGGGTCCAGGCGGTACTCGGCCAGCGAGACGTCGACCGTCGCGATGGCCTTGCCGACGGGCGTCGGAGGCTGACCGGCCGGGGTCGGCGACGTGCTCGTCGCGCGACCCCCCGCGGCGCGCTCCTCGCCGCAGCCGGCGGCCGCCAGCGCGGCGGCGGCGAGGCTCGCGGAGGCGATGGCGCGGGCGGGCTTCATGCCGCGGTCAGCGTACGCCCGCGGCGCTCGGCGGGGGGCCGGGCGCCGCGCTCACTGCGCCGCGAGGGCGCGCCGAGCGCGAGCGCGGGCGACGTTCGCGCCGGCGACGCCGTCGCTGTGCGCCAAATCCTCGCGCTGCGGCGCGAGCGCGCGGGCGCGCAGCGGCTGCGGCAGACGCACGAGCGCGGGCACGGCATCGGCGCTCAGGCGCGACAGGTAGTCGACGTCGATCGAGCCCGTCGCCTCGTAGCGCTCGACGTTGTGCGTCGCGATCCGGCCGTCGGGGTTCGAGATCCAGAACGCGAGCGCGCTCGCCGCGCAGAGCAGCACCGTCGCCCGGGGCAGCCAGGCGCGCGCGTTCATCGCCAGCGCGACGACGATGAGCACGAACAGCGCCGCGGCGAGCAGCAAGAACGCGTCGACCGCCAGGCGGGTGCGAGTGAAGCCGAAGGCCTCCTCGTAGAGGCCGAGGCGATGCAGCGCCGACGCGAGCACGACGAGCGTCAGCAGGCAGAGCGTGGCGAGCAGCGCGCGCAGGAGCTTCGCGTCCTTGCTGCCCGCGCGCGCCCAGCGCAGCGCCGCCGCGACGACGGCGAGCGTCAGCACGGCCACGACCACGAGCTGCGCGAAGCCCTCGCGGGCGTACTGCGCGTAGGTGACGCCCGCGGTCTTCACGACGTAGCCGTCGCCGCCGAACAGCACCGCGAGCTGGACCGCGACGAACAGGCCGAACAGCAGGATCAGCGCTGCGAGCGCGAGCAGCCACTCGGTGCGGCCGATGCGCAGCAGCGGCTTGCGGGCGGGCTTGTCGGCGACGCCGGCCGCGAGCGCGAGGCCGCCCGCGAGCGCCGTGGCGATCGCGAACGTCGCGAGCCGGAGCGGGAGGTCGCCGAGCGGGAACTCGTCGGGCAGGACGTCGCCGGCGATCTCCGCGAACGCGGCGTCGCCCGCGGCGAACAGCGCGCCGAACGTCGCGACGAGCGCGATCGTGAGCAGCAGGCCGCGGCTCACCGCGAGGATCTGGCCGCCGGAGGCGCTCGGCACCGCCTTCGTGGCTGTCTTCGTCACGTCGCGCAGGCCCTGCGGCATGCGCAGCGGCGCGGCGACGGCGGCGAACGCCGTGGCGCGCCAGCCGCGCGGGAAGCTCACGGCGATCGAGCCGAGCACGACCGCGGCGGCGATCTCGCCGCCGACGACCCAGCCGGCGTCGCGGAATGTCGCGGAGGCGGCGAGCGCGACTGCGAGGGCGCCGAGCAGCGCCGCGCGAAGCGGCTGGGAGATCCGCGGCCGCGCCGCGCCCGCGCCGCCCGGCTCGCCCGCGCCGCCCGGCCCGCCCGCCTCGGCCTCGCCGCCCGCGCCACCAGGGACCTTGCCGGCGTCGCCATCCTCGCCGCCCGCGACGCCAAGCGCGACCGCCGCAGACAGCGCGATGGCGACGACCAGCACGCCGAGACCCGCGGGCGCGCCGGGGAGCAGGAGCGCCGCGAGCAGGCCGGAGCCGACCGCGGCCAGCGTCCAGCGCAGAGGCTGGCTCACGTGCGCGCCTCGGGCAGCGTGACGACCATGTGGCCGCCGTGCGGCTCGCGCCGCGCCGCGCGGATCGTGCCGCCGTGCAGCTCGACGATCCAGCGCGCGATCGCCAGCCCGAGGCCGGCGCCGCCGCCGTCGGCGCCGCGCCGCCCGTCGCCGCGGTAGAAGCGCTCGAAGACGCGGTCGAGGTCCTCCTCCGGGACGCCAGGGCCCTCGTCGTCGACCTCGACGGTCACGGTGTGATCGGCGGACGACGCGCGCAGCGCGATCTCCCCCGGCCGCGGCGAGTAGCGCACGGCGTTCTCGACGAGGTTCATGACGACCTGGTGGATGCGCTCCGGGTCGCCGGCGGCCTGCAGCTCCGCCGGCGCGTCGATCGAGAAGACGACGTCCGGGGGCGCGTGCAGGCGCGCTTCGCGCGCGGCGGACTCGAGCACGTCGCGCACGCCGAACGGGCGGATGTCGAACGGCTGGTCGCCGGCCTCCAGCCTGCTGAGGTCCAGGAGCTGGGAGACGAGGCGGCCGAGGCGGCGCGTCTGCGCGAGCATCGTCTCGAGCGTCTCGGGGTCGGGCTCGCTCACCCCGTCGACGACGTTCTCGAGCACGGCCTGCAGCGCGCCGATCGGCGTGCGCAGCTCGTGCGAGACGTTCGCCACGAGGTCGCGCCGCAGCCGGTCGGTCTCCGCGAGCTCCGCCGTCATGCGGTTGAACGCGCGCGCGAGCTCGCCGACCTCGTCGTTCGTGGTCACCGCCACCTGGCGCCCGTGCTCGCCGCGCGCCATCGCGCTCGCGACGGCCGCCATCTCGCGCAACGGCTTCGTCGTCCCGCGGGCGAGCAGCTGGACGCACGCGAGCGCAAGCCCGATGCCCGTGAGCGTCGCGAAGAGCGAGGGCAGGTTCAGCGCCCGCACGCCGATGATCGTGGTCGTCGCCGTGATCCAGACGGCGGCGACGATGACGATCCCGAGCTTGAGCTTCAGCGACGAGAGCGAGCGCAGCGGGTTCATCGCGCGCCGAACGCGTAGCCGATGCCCTGGACGGTCCGCACGACGTCCGAGCCGAGCTTGCGCCGCACGGCCGCGACGTGCGAGTCGACGGTGCGCCCGCCGGTCGTCCCGTCGAGGTAGCCCCAGACGTCCTCGAGCAGCTGCTCGCGGGTGAAGACGATGCCCGGCCGCAACGCGAGCCGGTGCACGAGGTCGAACTCCGTCGGCGTGAGGTGCACGAGCTCGCCGTCGCGGCGGATCTCGCGGCGCTCGGGGTCGATCGCGATCGGCCCGGCCACGATCGGCTTGCTCGACGGCTCCCGGGCTGCGCTCGGCCCGGCGCAGCAGCGCGCGCACCCGCGCCACGAGCTCGCGCTGGGAGAACGGCTTGGTCATGTAGTCGTCGGCTCCGACACCGAGCCCGACGATGAGGTCGGTCTCCGCGTCGAGCGCGGTGAGCATCAGCACCGGCACGGCGCGATGCGCCTGGATGCGCCGGCAGACCTCGTGCCCGTCGAGCCCCGGCAGCATGACGTCGAGCACCACGAGGTCCGGCGAGATGCGCTCGCACAGCTCGACGCCGCGGTGCCCGTCGTGCGCGACCTCGACCGCGAACCCCTCGGCGCGCAGCCGCGCCGCGAGCGCGTCGGCGATCGCGACCTCGTCCTCGACGATGACGATCGTCGTCCTTGGGGTCGCCTCCACGAGGCGGATGCTAAGCCGCGGCCGTGCTCGCGGCATGCGCGTTGTGTGGAGATCCCGTGCAGGCACCCCGCCGCCTAGCCTTCGCGACCGTGTCCGCGCCCCCGCCACCGGCCGACGGCCCGAGCCGGCTGGACCGCCTGCCGCCGCAGGCGCTCTTCGTCATGGGGGCGCTCTCGCAGTACGTCGGCGCCGCGCTCGCGGTGTTGCTGTTCGAGAAGGTGCCGGCGGCCGGCGTGGCGTGGCTGAGGGTCGTCGCGAGCGCCGCCGTGCTCGTCTTGTGGAGACGGCCGTGGCACACGGAGTGGACCGCGCCGCGAGTGAAGCTCGTCACCGCCTTCGGGCTCGTCCTCGCGGCGATGAACGTCACGTTCTACCTCGCGATCGACCGGCTGCCGCTCGGCACCGCGGTCGCGATCGAGTTCTGCGGGCCGATCGCCGTCGCGGCGCTCGGCTCGCGCACCCGCCGCGACGTCGCCGCGCTCGCGCTCGCGACCATCGGCGTGCTCGCGCTCGCCGACGTGCACCTCGCCGGCAGCCCCGGCGGGCTCGCGTTCGCCGTGGCGGCCGGCGTCGCGTGGGCCGGCTACATCGTCCTCGGCCACCGGATCGCCGCGGACGAGGGCATCCGGCCGCAGGACGGGCTCGCGCTCGGGATGGCCATCGGCGCGCTGGGATTCGCGCCCGCGCTCGTCGTCAGCGCGGTCCCGGCGCTCGTCAGCCCGGCGCTGCTCGCCGCCTGCCTCGCGGTCGGGGTCCTCTCGAGCGCGGTCCCGTACGCGCTCGAGCAGGTCGCGATGCGGCGGCTCGCCAGGGCGCGCTTCGCCCTCCTGCTCGCCCTGCTCCCGGCCACCGCCGCGATCGTCGGCGCGGTGATCCTCGGGCAGGTGCCGGGGCTCGTCGAGGCGGGCGGGATCGCCCTCGTGGTGGCGGCGTCGCTGCTGCGAACTCATGAAGGACTGTGACAACGAGCACAAAAGGTTCACTCACGCACAACTTCCGGTTCGATCGGCGGTTACAGTGGTCCGAGAACGCATGGAAGCCGGAGCCCTACGAGCCCCAGCAACGCTCAACCGGATCTCGGTCACGGCGCCTCTTTTGCGGCTGCGATCCGACGAGCAGCTCGTCGCCCTCTTCCGCGCCGGCAACGACGCGGCGTTCAGCGTCATCCACGACCGCTACCGCCAGCGGCTGTTCGCCTACTCGCGCCAGATGCTCGGCGGCTCGCGCCAGGACGCCGAGGACGCGCTCCAGGACGTCTTCCTGCGCGCCTACTCGTCGCTGCGCTCCAACGACCGCCCGCTGTCGCTGCGCGCGTGGCTGTACCGCGTCGCGCACAACCGCTGCATCGACCACCTGCGCCGCCCGACGCCGCCCGCGGCCGACCTCTTCGACACCTCGCGCAAGCCGCTGCACGACCCGATGGACGAGCTCGTGCGCCGCGAGGATCTGCGCCAGCTCGTCGCCGACGTGCAGCGCCTGCCCGAGCAGCAGCGCTCGGCGCTGCTCATGCGCGAGATGGACGGCATGAGCTACGCCGAGCTCGCCGAGGCGCTCGGCGTCTCGCTGCAAGCCGTGAAGTCGCTGCTCGTCCGCGCGCGGATCGGCCTCGTCGAGGCCGTCGAGGCGCGCGACACGGCCTGCTCGGAGATCCGCCTCGACCTCACGGACGCCTACGACCGCGGCGTGCGGGCGAGCGGGCTGGCTCGCCGCCACCTGCGCGACTGCGAGGCATGCGTCGAGTACAAGGCCCAGCTGCGGGCCGTGCAGCAGGGCCTCGCGATCCTCGGCCACGGCGGCTCGAGCTGGCTGACGGCAGCGCTGAAGCTCATCGGCCTGGGTGGCGCCGGCTCGGCCGGCGCGGCGAGCGCCGGCGGCGGAGCAGCTGCCGGCGGCGGCGTGTTCGCCGCGGCCGCGACCGGCACCGCCGCGAAGGTCGCGGCCGTCGTCTGCTGCGCGGCGCTGACCGCCGGCGGCGCCGTCGAGGTTCGCGAGCAGATCATCAAGTCCGGCACTCGCGCGCCCGCCATGCGCGCGGCCGCGCCCGCGTCGGCCGGTGGCAGCGTCCGGGCGCTCAGCGCCGCCCCCGCGATCGCCGCGGCCACGAAGGGCGCGCTGCCCGCGGCGAAGCGCAAGGCCGCGAAGGCCGCCGGCACCTCCGGCGCGGCGATCGCCGCGGCGAACACGCACGTCGCCCCGGCGGAGGCCGACCCGTCCGCGCCGGCCGTCGATCCCTCCGCGATGCGCGACCCGAAGGTCGACACGAGCACCGGCGGCGTCGCGGCGCCGAGCGAGGAGGACGGCTTCGGAGAAGGCGTCGACGGACTGACCCCGCGCGAGGAGCCGAGCACGCCGTCCCCCGCGACCGCCGATCCGACCGCGACGGCGGACACCGGCGAGGCCGGCGGCGGACACGCGACGCCCGACGCGGTGCAGGGCGGCGACGAATCGGCTGGCTCCGCGCCCGCGGGCAGCGCCGAGTCGGCTTCCGGCGGCATCCCCCCGGGCGCACCACCGTTCTGATCGACCGCTACGCCGCCGCGCTCGACCACGAGACGCTGCTCGTCCGCCGCGGCGCGCGATCGGGGCTGTTCACGATGGTCGCCGTGCACTCGAGCGTGCGCGGACCGGCGCTCGGCGGCTGTCGCATGTGGCACTACGACGACGCGCGCGCCGCGATGCGCGACGTCCTGCGCCTGTCGCGCGCGATGACGTTCAAGTCCGCCGTCGCGGGCCTGCCGCTCGGCGGCGGCAAGGGCATCATCCTCGCGCCCGACCCGCTCTCCCCCGCGCGCCGCGGCCTGCGCGCCGACGCGCTGCGCGACTTCGGCGACGCCGTCGAGGCGCTCGAGGGCGCGTACATCACGGCCGAGGACGTCGGCACGTCGGCGCGCGACATGGAGGTCATCGCCTCGGCGACTCGCCACGTGACGGGGCTGTCGCGGCGGCGCGGCGGGTCGGGCGATCCGAGCCCGTGGACGGCGCTCGGGGTCCAGGCGGCGATCGGCGTGTGCTGCGAGCGGGTCTTCGGCTCGCCGTCGCTGGGCGAGCGCACGATCGTGATCGCCGGGCTCGGCCACGTGGGCGCGCGGGTCGCGAAGCTCTGCGCCGACGACGGCGCGACGCTGCTCGTGACCGACATCGACCGCTCGAAGCGCGCGATCGCCGACGACCTGGGCGCGCGCTGGATCGAGCCCGACGAGGCGCTCGGCTGCACGGCCGACGTGTTCGCGCCGTGCGCGCTGGGCGGCGGGCTCGACCACGACACCGCCGCGCGGCTCGGCGCGCCGATCGTCGCGGGCGCGGCGAACAACCAGATCGCGGACGACGACGTCGCCGAGCTGCTGTCGGAGCACGGGGTGCTGTGGGCGCCGGACTTCGTCGTGAACGCCGGCGGGATCATCAACATCTCCGTCGAGCTCGAGCCCGAGGGCTACGACCCGCGCCGCGCCCGCAAGCGGGTGGTCGGCATCGGCGACACGCTGCGGCGGATCTTCGACGACGCGAGCGCGACGGGCGCCTCGCCGCTGACCGCCGCGATGGCGCTCGCGCGCGAGCGGCTCGCCGAGGCAGCGGCCGAGCGCGACCGCGCCGCGAGCTGAGGCGGTATGGGGGTTTCGTCAGATCGCCGCAGCCGCGACCCGTCCGCAGACGATCGCCTCGATCAGTCGGCGAGGCAGTCGTTTCGATGTCTTGCGTCCGCGACCGCCTCTGCGAGTTCTGCATAGTGGACGGGCTCGATGCCGCGTGACTCAAAGAAGGACAAGCGTGCGCTCGTCTGGCCGGTAGCGAGTAGCTCCCGGTGTGGGATGACGCGAAATGTCCATTGATCGACGTCAAGCGGGTCGTATCGTTCCGGATCCTCGGTGGTCTGCAAGGCGAAGATCCACACGTGGACCCGTGTTGAGGGGTCGATCTCGACGTAGGCGCCTTCCGTCTCGGACCAGACGCGGTCGGATCGGACGCTCTTGAAGCTCCATGACGGCGTCGAGAGCGCCTTGAGCGTCCAGCTCTGTAAGCGACCCGACGTCTTGATCTCTACCAGTGTTCCGTCTGCCGCGCGGACATCCCACGGTCCCCACTCGACGCGGATTTGTGACGGGTCACCCAACGCCTGGGCGACGAGGTACTCGACGAGATAGCCCCGCGCGGTGTTCATCCTCAGGTCACCCAGCGCCCACCGCCAGAACGCGCCGACGGTCGACGGCCCCAGCGGCTCGTCTCCGGTCAGCCGATGCAACGCGCGCGGCGCAAGACTCTCGTCAGCCGGCATCGTCGTAGCGTGGGCGATTTGTGCGGGGACTCAGATCGACCTGAAGGGCGGCGACGAGCTCGTCCGCGATTGGTTGGCCGGTCTCGTGGTCGCCAAGCTCGCCCTCTCCCGCCCATTCGGGCCGGTTGCCGAGCAAGCAGCGAAACTCCCGGCGACGCGCGAGCACGCGGTCATGCACGAACTCGTCATACGTGCCCGGGACAAACGGCATCCCGACCTCGATCGGGACCAATCGTCCGTCGCCATCGCGGCGCATGCGCTCGGCAAGGCTGCCGACCCGATCGACGCGCCCCGTCCGCTGCTCCAGCTTGGCGGGATTCCACGGCAAATCGTGGTGAATGACCCGGCGACAGAAGCGATGCAAGTCGAGGCCTTCGGCGAGTACCGGCGTCGCGATGAGCACCTCGGGATACAGCGGCGTGTTGAAGCCGTCAACGGCGCGCTGGCGGGTGTCTGGGCCGGTCCCACCGTGGACGAAGGCGACACGGGCATCTGCGCGACGGCCGCTCAGGGAGCCGATCAACCGCAGCATCCGGGCCTCGGCGAGTTCGGAGTCGCTTGTGCGGACAGCGTCAGCGGCCTGCTCGGCCAGCGCCCTGAACCGCGTCGGCCACGGCCCACTCTCGTCGAGGAGAAGCTTGTCAACGGTCGGCGAAGTGCCGCGCGGGGTCGCCGCCGCTGTCGATGGCGGCGATCTGCGCGCGAAAGTGGCTCGTGGCGATGGCGCTTGCGGCTGCGTCAACGAGCGCCGCGCGCTGATCGGCCGAGAGCGCCGCGAGGCGCTGGGCACACAGCGACCAGGGCGAGCGGAAGTCCGGCAGGGCCCGCGGCGAAGCGCATATTCGGATCCCGGAACTCCGCCCGCACCGGCTGCGCCGGAACCCGCAGGCGCTCGTTCGGACGCTCCCGAGATGAGGTCCAAGCCGTTGAGGATGTAGTCCGGCTCGAGGACGCGCTCGACGCATTCGACGGCCGTGCCGGCCACGTTGTCTCGCCAGGCGGGCGCGCGGGTGGCACCGTCGGTGAACAACACGTGCTCCCAGAAGCGCTTCTCGATCGCGTACTCGTGCCGGTCGTTGGCGGTGTCACACCGCGCCCAGAGCTGCCGCACAGCGGCATCTGTCCACACGCGGTCGATGTCCGCTGCCCGCGGTTCGCGGTCGAACGTGGCCGGAAAGATCGTGCTGAGGTAGTTTTCGCGGAGCGACGGCCAGCCGAAGCGCGTCTTGGCTTGCAATGCCTGCAGCTGCGCCTCGTCGGAGCTGAGATCCTGGGCCTTCTGCATTCTCGAGCTCGGCCTCGACACGACGTCGCAGCTCGTCACCGGTCCGCTCCCGCTCGACGAAGACGAGCGTCTTCTCGCCCCGCCCGACGGCGTCGATCACCGCAGCCACAGTCTGCTCGACCTTCGGATGCCCGCCGAGCAGACCCCGTCGACCGAGTTCACGTAGCGCATCGCGCGTTGTGGAGGGCGACCGGCCCGCGTCGCGCATGATCGCAGCGTCCAGAAGAGCGGGCCACGACGAGCAGGCGCCGATGAGCGCCGACGAGATGAAGGTTCGTCCCTCTCGCATGATCTCGGCGAGCAGCCGATCGACCAGCGCGAGCGGCACGCGTACCTGCTGGGTCACGAACCGTTGGTCGACGCACCCGGTCTCGTGGTGGTCGCGGTCGCGGATCGACCGCACGACGAACGGACGCATCGCCCGCTCGAGCGCCACCTTCGCGGCGGCCGATGCGCGAAAGGCGGCCTCGACTTCGGCCGTCAGCGGATCAAACTGGACAGGCGCGTCGCCCGCGATGGCCGCTCGTGCTGGCGCGATCTGACCGCGGCTGAGATCGCGCCAGGCCGCGCCGAAGCGCTTCAGAGCGTCGACGTGAGCGTCCATCGCATCAGACAGCGCCTGACGCTGGTCGGCGAACGCCGCCGGGTTTCGCTCGTACATTCGAGACGCCCTGAAGAAGTCGACGATCGTCAGCAACTCGTGACGTCCGAGCTGAAACGGCGTCGCGGTGAGAAACAGCAGCGCATCGAAGCTCTGGTTCAGGACGCCCATGAGCGAGCGGTAGATCGCCGACGACGTCGACTTCAGGTTGTGCGCCTCGTCGATGATCACGAGGCCGGCGTCCGGCAGCGCTCGACGGCCGACCAGCCGTCGCACGTCCATCACCGCCGTGCGCATGTCCGCTCCGAGCCGATGGCCGCGCTCGCCATCGCCGTAGCGCTGGAGGAGGGGGGCGAGTGGCTTCAGCGTCGTCGTGGTGAGCGCCGATGGCTGGGCCCACGACGGCCAGAGGTTGCCGCTGTGTTGTCCCAGCCCGAACGCCTTGAAGGCGGCCTTGTGGTGGCGTCCACGCCCCTCGGGCAGGATCTCGAGCGCCGCGCGTAGACAGGCGCGTTGGTCCTCGGCGGAGGTGCGGTAGCTGTAGACGGAGTGCGTCGTAATGACAATCGCGTTGTTCTTGGCGCTCGAAAGTGCGCGATCCATCGGGTGGATGCGATCGGCCAGGTCGTGTCCGACCCGCTTGTCGAGGATCGATGCTATGAGGTAATCGCGCAGTTGGCGCTCCCACTTGCTGACGAGCAGGCGGTTGGGGACGAAGATCACGACGCCACGTCGCGGCTCGCGCAGGAGGAGTTCGGCGATGAGCGCGAACGAGACGAACGTCTTGCCCGCGCCGACCTCGTCACCAAGGATCGCGCCGCCGCGGGCGTCCATGCGCCGCCGTAGCGCGGCCGCAGTCGCCAGCTGGGTCTGGATGACAGCGGCGTCGACGTTGGGATCCGTCGCGGCGTGATCGAACGCTGTGGCGAATCCGTTGTTCATCGCAAACGATCGTTCTTCGCGAGTATCCGCATCTGGTCGGCGACCGCTCGTGGAACCGCGCCCATGAGCGCGCCACGGCGCGCGTCGAGATCGATGCATGCCTTTCTGGATCAGCTCGCGTCCCGCAGGCTCGTCCTCGTCGTCGCGAAGCCGGCTGAGCTCCCGGGACAGCTCGTACAGCGCGTAGAGCAGGTCGGCGTCGGTCAACCGACCGTGGCTCCGTGCAGCTTCCAGATGATCACGCAGGCCCTTTAGCCGGACCGGGCTCTCAAGCGCATACTGCAGTCCGCGCTCGAACGGCCGCTCCCGTTCGATCTCCTGCCCGAGCCCGCGCACGGCGGCGAGGAACCGCCGCCACGGAATGGGGCCGCTGTGGCCGAGCGTATCGTCCGCGGCTGACGCCCCGCCGGCGGCGCGCCCCGCGAAGTCGACTGGAGACCGCAGGGGCGGTTCGCGCACGCCGGCGAGGACGTCGAGGAAGTCCTCCAGGGCGATCGCGACGCGCGATCCCCGTGGGATGAGGAGGTGCGCGTCGACGATCGTGAATGGCACGATGCCTACCGTGACGCCGTCGTCTACGACGACGTAGCGGGCCATGCCGAGCGCGAGGCTCACGCGCTGGGTCGGGCCGGACCCGGCGATTAGGAGCTGGTCCTCGTAGTGGAGGCTGAGCGCCGGCGCAGCCGTGTCCGATGAGGACCTCGAGCTCGCCTTCGCGCGCGTAGTACGTCGCTTCGAGGATGTGGCGTTCCGGGCCGGGTAGCGGATCCTCGTCCTCGCCCTCCGCACGGTCGATGAGATCGACTTCGTCGCGGTCGAGGAGATCCGCTTGAGGCAAGACGTCGCGCGCGTCGCGCGATGTCGTGTCGCGGAGGATCACGAGCTCTACGTTGCTCGATCCGCTGCGGGTCGCGGATCTCGCGCTGTCCATAAGCGCCGCGCGCGTGACGTTAGCCGAGCCGACCATCACGCGAGCGCCGCGCGCATGGGTGAGCGCCATCGCCTTGCCATGCAGCGTGCGCGCGGGCGCGCCCGGCTCGTCGCCCTCCCATGTCTGGCGAACGCCGTGAACGGTCCAGCCACCGCCGCGCAGGAGCTCGTCGAGCTTCTCCGCAGGCCCGGTGACCTGGACGCGACCATGGTCGGTGGTCGTCGCGACGTACAGCCGACCGACGATCTCGGGCGCCTGCTCCTGAATCGCGTCAAACACTCCACCACCGTCGGCGCCTTCGAAGAACGGCGTGACGACGTCGATCCTCGTCGGCGCGTCGAGGCCGTCGAACAGGGCCCCGAGCAGTGGCTCCTCCCAGGTGCTCGTCACGCGGTCTGCGGCTCGGCCGGCTTCGGGAATCGCGGTGAGCAACTCGCCCAGCGACTGCCGATGGTCGGCGTGCGCCGACGGGACCTGCTCGGCGAGGCGCGCGACGAACGATCGCAAGCCGGACGCCCACGGGTGGGCGTTGCCGCGAACGAGATCCTCGACGACGAACAACTCGAGGTTTCGCGTCCACGCCGCCGCCGTGAGGTTGGCAGACGTGATTACGGCGCGCACGTACTCGCCGTAGTCGAGCAGCATCAGCTTGGCGTGGAAGGCTCTCGGTCGCACGTCGACTGGCCACGAGCCGTACAGCAGCTCGGGTCCCTGGCCCTCGGCAAGATGGTCGTAGAACACGCCGACGTCGCGGCGTTGCATCGCGGAGTCGGCCGCGTTGAGATAGGCGCTTGGCGAGCCGGCCTCCCGGTCAAGGGAGAGGCTGTCGGGAAACAGCGACGGGAGGAGCTCGGCTTCGAAAAAGCGTGGATCGAAGCCGTACGTGCAGAAGTACGCGCGGTCCGGATCCACGTTCGGGGCGAACACGTCGCGCAGGCGGGCCAGGCGAGTCATCCGGGATGCGCCATCGCGTCGTCGCGGAGTTGGTAGCCACGGCCGAGGGTGTAGCCGTTGAAATGCTCGGCCGGTGGATCGAACGGACCGTGGCGGCCAAGGCGGTAGCGGTCCGCGCCCTCGGCCACGACCCAGCTACGCCGCTCGCGCCGGTGGTACGCGACGAGCGATCGCACGGTCTCCTCGAACGTCGTGCCGCCGGAGAGGTCCTGCGCGAGCGCGACAACCGGTTCCAGGCCGGGCGGAGCTGGAACGCTCGTTAGGGCAGCGGCGGATTCGCGTGCCGTGGCGGCGTCGAGCTCAGTCAGCTCGAGGTCGAGCTCTTTGATTGTGGCGGCACCCGCCCGCGGCACGAGCGCAGCACCCAGAGCGGCGAAGACCTTGAGCGCGGCGATGCGCAACGGGTCGAATGTGACGGCAAACGCCGCGGCACGCTCCAGCGGGTGGCCATCGGCGCGGGCGATCGCAGCCAGACGCTGCTGGGAGGTTTCGGCGTCCGGCCTCGCGGCCTCGATGCGGCGAATGACATCGCCCGCCACGCTGCGCGGGTTCTCGAAGATGGCGCCGCGGACGATCGATCTCTCCGCGTCGGAGGGGTGACCCAGCGTGGTGTGCTCACCGAGCCGCACAAGGTGGTGGCGGGAGACAACACCCTCATCGCAGAACATGCCGCAGCCGGATGCCGCGCGTGCCCTTCGGTGCGAAGGCCTCCGCCAGCGCCCGCCCAAGCGCCGTGACGGCCAGCGACTCTGGATGGACAAAGCCGAACTCGCGCAAGGTCACGAGATAGGCGCCAAGCCCACCCTGTGCATCCTGCCCCTGCAGGAGGATGTATCCGCGTCGGCTTGACAACGTCGGCGCCCTCAAGGGTGCGGTAGTGGCGCAGGACCCGGTTGGCTCCACGCAGGCCGCGGAACTCGGGCTTCAAGCCGCGCCCGCCCTGCTGACCACGTCGCAGCAAGCTTGATCTCGCCCCTCGCAGCCAGCGTCATCGCCAGCGCCCACCCACGTTCGAACGGAAGGAATCGCCGACGACTCTCGCGGACCGAGGCTCCCGGCGCGCTGAGTCTCGACGAGTCCAGCGCACACCATGCTCAGATATCGCACCCGCTCCGTGCGATTCGTGATCCCCGGGAAGCAGGATGTTTCCCAAGCGCTGGACGTACATATCGAAGCGCAGGGGATCCGCCGGACCGGATTCGCCCTCGAGCTCAGCGAACGACGTCCAGAACATGCGGCCCCGGACAAGCTTCGATGCGATAGCGGTGCCTACCACGTCCAGTAATCAGGCTTTGAGGTGAGTACCTGACGCGGAGATCGGGTGAACATACTCCGCGCTTCGTGGCCGCGTCAGATGACCGGCCGCAACCCTCCCGGCGGCGGCCACGGCGGGCGCTCGACGCCGTCGGGCAGCAGGCCCTCCTCGTCGAGCTTGTCGAGATGCGCGGCGAGCGTCGCGGTCGCGGCGAGGCGCAGGCTCGCGGGCGCGTCGTCCCACACGCGCGCGAGCAGCTCGTCGACCGTGCGCAGCCCCTCGCCGAGCGCCGCGACGAGGCGCCGCTCGCGGTCGCGACGGTGCGCGAGGTAGCGATCGAGCAGCGCCGCCGGATCGGTGACCGGTGGGCCGTGGCCGGTGCACAGGACCGCGAGGTCGAGCGCGCGCAGGCGCTCGAGCGCGGCGAGGTACCCGCGCAGCGCGCCGGGGTCGGGCGCGACGAACACGCTGCTCTCGGCGAGCACCGCGTCGCCGGTGAAGCAGACGTCGTCGAAGCGAAACGCGAGGTGGTCCGTCGCGTGGCCGGGCGTGCCGATCGCCGTCAGCGGGCCGAAGACGTCGCCGTCGCGGAGCACGAGGTCGGCCTCGGGCCAGCGCGCCGCGCCGACGGGCGGCCAGCCCGCCGCGTCGCACGCGCGCGCGACCCGCTCCGCTCCGGCCACTGCGCCGCCGGCGCCTTCGCGCACGGCCGCCGCCGCACCCGCGTGGTCGGGGTGGTCGTGCGTCAGCGCGATCCCTCCGACGCCGCCGCGCCGCGCGGCCTCGGCGAGCACGGCGCCGACGTGCGCGTCGAGCGCCGGCCCCGGATCGACGATCCAGCACGGGTCGCGGCCGACCACCCAGGTGTTCGTCCCGGTCAGCGTGAACGGCCCGGGGTTGTCGGCCTTGATCAGCGCGATGTCGCGGCGCTTCAGCGGGTCGCTCACGCCGCTGAGCGTAGGGCCAAGATCAGCCCGCGGCGAGCCGGTAGACCGGGCCGTCGAGCGAGACGACGTAGACCCGCCCCAGCGCGTCCTCGCCGAACGACGACAGCGAGTCGATCCGCTTCAGCCCGAGCGAGCGGTCGCCGCTCGCCGAGCCGGCCGACAGGCGGGCGGCGCGCAGCTCGCCCTTGCAGAAGTCGCCGTAGACGTACTGGCCGGTGAGCCCCGGCACCTTCGCGTCGCGCACGACGTAGCCGCCCGTGACCGAGCAGTTGCCGTCGTCGTGCGTGAGCTCGAGCACCGGCGGGACGTGCCCCGGCGCGGACTCGCCAGGGGCGTACCTGCGGCTCCCCTCGAACGGGCGCCAGCCGTAGTTCGCCCCGCTCCCGGCGCCCTTGCGCGCGAAGTCGATCTCCTCGATCTCGCCCTGCCCGACGTCGCCGATCGTCAGGTCGCCGGTCGAGCGGTCGAACGAGAAGCGCCACGGGTTGCGCAGGCCGTAGCTGTAGATCTCCGCCCGTGCGCCGTCGCGGCTCACGAACGGGTTGCTCGACGGGACGCTGTACGGGCGCCCGCCGGAGCGCCGCGGGTCGATCCGCAGGAGCTTGCCCTCGAGCTTGCCGAGGTCCTGCCCGTTGCCGCGCGTGCCGTGCTCGTCGCCCGCGCCGCCGCCGTCGCCCGTGCCGACGTAGAGCAGGTTGTCGGGCCCGAAGACGACCAGGCCGCCGTTGTGGTTGGACTCGATGCCGTCGTAGCGCAGCACGAGCCGCGCGCTGCCCGTGTCCGCGCGCTCGGCGTTGGACTTCGAGCGGCGGTACTCGACGACGCGCTGGACGCCCGCGCGGTCGGTGTAGTTGACGTAGAAGCGCCGGGTCTTGGCGTAGTCGGGCGCGAAGGCCATCGACAGGAGGCCCTGCTCGCCGCCGGACGTGACCCGCGACGTGATGTCGAGAAACGGCGCCGGGCGCAGCTTGCCGCCGCGCAGGACGCGGATCTTGCCGCCCTGCTCGACGACGAAGACCCGGCGGTTGTCGCCTGACGGCGCGGTGACGTAGACGGGCGTGTCGAACGTGCCGACGCTGGTGAGCTTCACGCCGCGCGACGCGGCCGCGGATGCGGCGGGCGGTGGCGGCGGCGTCGCGGCGGACGCGGTGGAGTCCTCGCCGCCGTCGTCGCCGCCGCCGCATGCGGCGAGCGTGAGGGCGGCGGCCATGAAGATCGGTGCGAGCGCGGTGCGGAGCATGCGGATGAGGATGCCACGGCTGCGGCACGCGGCGTCGCAGCGGGGAGCTACCGTGCGGCCGGTGCCCGCCGCGCTCGTCGTCATGGCCAAGGAGCCGCTACCGGGGCGGGTGAAGACGCGCCTGTGCCCGCCGCTGAGCCACGAGCAGGCCGCCGCGCTCGCCGCGGCGGCGCTCGGCGACACGCTGGCGGCGGCCGCATGGACGCCCGCCACGCGGCGCGTCCTCGTGCTCGACGGCTCGCCGGGGCCGTGGCTGCCGGCGGGGTTCGAGGTCATCGAGCAGCGCGGTGACGGGCTCGCGGAGCGCCTGTCCAACGCGACCGAAGACGTTGGCGAGTCGCTCCTGTTCGTCGGCATGGACACGCCCCAGCTGACCCGCGCGCTGCTCTGCGCCGCGCTCGACGCCCTGGCCGGCAGCGATGCCGTCCTCGGCCCGACGACGGACGGCGGCTACTGGGCCATCGGCCTCCGCGAGCCCGACCCGCGCGTCTTCGACGACGTCCCGATGAGCAGCGACGGCACGGCCGCCGCCCAGCTCGCCCGCCTCGACGAGCTCGGCCTGCACACGACCCGGCTCGAGCGCCTGCGCGACGTCGACAGCTACGAGGACGCCGTCGCTGTCGCCGCGCTCGCGCCCTGGTCGCGCTTCGCCGCGACCTTCGAGCTCCTCGAAGGCTGACGAGCTCGCGCCCGTCGAGGCGCCGGGGCCGAGCCGTCTCGGGGGTGCGAAGCCGCCCGCGCGCCGCCGGCCCCGCAGGCGGCGGCGGGGGCGACCGCCAGCAGGGCGAGGCTCAGAGGCTGACGAGCCGCGTCGCGGTCGCCTTCCACGACGCGGTCACGCGGACGCCCGGCGCGAGGTGCAGCCCGCCGACGGCGACGGCGGTGACCTCCGCGACCAGCGGCTGCGGCGCCGTCAGGCCGACGCGCACGCGGTTGCCGACCTCCGTCACCGTCACGACCTCCGCCTGCAGGTGGTTCTGCGCCGACCCCTCCGCATGCGCGCCGGCCGGCTCCAGGGCGATCTCCCACGGGTGCACGCTCAGCGCGACGGGCCCGACCCGCCGGTCGGTGCTCGTGGCGACGCCGCCGCCGTCGAGGTCGACGAGCGTCAGCCCGCCCGGCCCCTCGCGGGCGACCCCCGTCAGCACGACCGCGCCCGTGAAGTCCGCGACGAACGCCGATGCCGGCGCGGCCGCAAGCTCGCCCGCCGTCCCCTCTTGCACGATCCTTCCTGAGTCGATGACCGCGACCCGGTCGCCGAGCACCGCCGCCTCGGTGAAGTCGTGCGTCACGAGCAGCGCGGGCACCGCGGCCTCCCTGAGCACCGCCGCAAGCTCCCGCGACGCGCTCGCCCGCGTTCGGGCGTCCAGCGCCGACAGCGGCTCGTCGAGCAGCAGCGCCCGCGGCGCGACCGCGAGCGCGCGAGCCAGCGCGACCCGCTGGCGCTCGCCCCCCGACAGCGTCGCCGGCCGCGCGCCCGCCAGCCGCTGGATGCCGAAGCGCTCGAGCAGCTCGTCCGCGCGCCGGCGGCGCTCGGCGCGCGACATCCCGCGCAAGCCGTAGGCGACGTTCTGCCACACCTGCATGTGCCCGAACAGCGCGTAGTCCTGGAAGACGTAGCCGCAACCACGCGCTTCCGGCGCGAGGTTGCGCCCGCTTTCCGTGTCGAGCCAGACCTCGTCGCCGCGCACGACGCGGCCATGCGCCGGGCGCAGCAGCCCCGCGGCGATCCGCAGCAGCGTGCTCTTTCCCGACCCCGACGGCCCGGCGATCGCCAGGCAGCCGCCGTCCGGCGCCTCGACGGTGGCGTCGAGCTCGAAGCGCCCGAGCGTGGTGCGGGCCTCAACGCGCAGCATCGACGACCTGCTGATTGCTCAGGAGCTTCGCGGTCAGCAGCAGCGCGGCGGAGAAGACGACGAGCACCGCGGCGAGCGCGAGCGCGGCGGTGAAGTCCGTGCCGAGGCGCTCGTAGATCGCCAGCGGCGCCGTCTGCGTGCGCCCGCGAAACGAGCCGGCGAAGATCAGCGTCGCGCCGAACTCGCCGACCGCCCGGCCCCACGCGAGCGCGAGGCCGGCGAGCATGCCGGGCGCCGCCGCGGGGATCGCGACGCGCAAGAACGTGCGCGCCTCGCTCGCGCCCAGCGTGCGCGACGCCTCGAGCCACGTGCGATCGACCGACGCGAACGCGACCTGCGCGCCGCGGATGAAGAACGGCGCGGCGACGAACGTCAGCGCGACGACCACCCCCGCGGTCTGCAGCGCAAGCTCGATCCCGGCATCGTCGACAAGCCCGCCCGCGATGCCGCTCGGCCCCAGCGCCGCGAGCAGCGCGACGCCCGCCACCGCCGGAGGCAGCACCAACGGCAGCTCCACGAGCGTCGTGACGAGGGCCTTGGCGCGGAAGCTGCGGGTCGCGAGCAGGTAGGCGGCGGGGGTCCCGACGAGGACGATGACGAGCAGCGCCATGAGCGTCGTCTGGAGGCTGAGCCAGAGCGCGTCCAGCACGCCGGGCTCGTCGAGCGCGCCGACGAGCTCGCCGGGGCTCGTGCGGACGAAGATCGCGACGATCGGCAGCGTCAGGAACGCCAGGACGAGCGCCAGCGCGAGGAAGAGCAGCGCCGCGAATCCGCGGCCCCGGCTCACGTCGGCGGTGGCGCGAACCCGGCGGCGGTCAGCGCGGCGGCGCCCTCGCCGTCGAGCAGTCCGTCGACGAAGTCCTCGGCCGCGCCGTGGTTCTTGGCGCCCTTGACGATCGCCACGCCGTACGCCACGACGGGCTGGAGCTTCGCGGGCAGCTCGATCGCGCGCAGCCGCCCGTTCGTCGCCTTGACGTCGGTGACGTAGAGGAAGCCGGCGTCCACCGCGCCCTGCGTGAGCTTCGCGCTGATGCCGCCGACGTCGGGCTCGTTGGAGCGCACGTTGGCGAGAATACCCCGGCGGGTCGACGCATCGAGGCGCGCGAGGACCTTGAGCGTGTACGACCCGACCGGCACGCTCTCCGAGCCGATCGCGAGCTTCACACCGGGCGTCGCGAGGTCGTCGATCGAGCTGACCTTCGTGCCCTTCGCCGGGATCGCGAGCACGAGCCGGTTCGCCGCGAAGACCGTGGGCTTCTCGACCTTGCCCTCTTTGAAGAGCAGGTCGGGCAGCTTCGTGTTCGCCGCCGCGAACACGTCGGGCTTGGCGCCCGAGCGGATCTGGGCGGCGAGCTCGTCGGAGCCCGCGAACGAGAACTGCACGTTGACGCCGTCGACCTGCTCGCCGTAGTCGGTGAAGGCGGACTTCAGCGACGTCGCGGCGGAGACGAGGAGGTCGTCCTCCGAGGACCCGCAGCCCGCGACGGCGATCGACAGGACGATGGTGAGCGCGGCAGCGATAGGCCGCGGGCGGATAGGAGCGCGCATGAACCTAAGCATTGCATATGTATAGGCCTGGGTCCCGCGTCCCGAGCTATGCCTGCGGCAATGTCCCCTCGACCCAGGCCGCCTCGCCGTCCTCGTAATGCTCCTTCTTCCAGATCGGCGCCTGCGCCTTGACGGCGTCCAGCAGCGCGCGGGCGCCGTCGAACGCCTCGGCGCGGTGCGCGGCGGACGCCGCGACGACGACGCTCGGGTCGCCCAGCGGCACGATCCCCACGCGGTGCACGCACGCGACCGCGACGCAGCCGTGCTCCCGCACCACGCGCGCGGCGATCTGCGCGATCTGCTCGCGCGCCATGTCGACGTACGCCTCGTACTCCAGGCTCGGGACCTCGCGCGTCGTGCCCATGAAGACGACGGTCGCGCCCGTCGCGGGGTCGGCGACGCTGCGGCGCACGGCTTCGACGTCGATCGTCTCGCCGACCACGTCCGCCAGGCGCACGGGCCCGCCGTCGCCGCCGCTGACGGGCGGCACGAGCGCGAGCTCGTCGCCCTGCGCGAGCGCGTGGTCGGGCTTGACGTACTCGCGGGCGACGGCCGTCACGAACGGCGCGTTCGCCGGCAGCCCGGCGAGCGCGCCGTCGCGCAACGCGTCGATCGCGTCGGCCACGGTGGCGCCCTCCGCCAGCTCGAGGTCGAGCTTCCCGGCGCCCGCGTGCTCACGCAGGCTCGCGAACAATCTCACGGTAACGTCCATGCCCCGATGCTAGTGGCCCATCCTTCGAGTCCGTGCGCCACCGCCTGATGCCCACGGCCTCGATCCTCACGATCTCCGATACGCGCTCGGCCGGCAGCCGCGCCGACACGACGACCACGATGATGGCCGAGATCCTCGGCGACGCGGGCTTCGAGATCGCCGAGAAGCGGCTCGTGCCGGACGAGTTTCATGACATCGCGGCGGCGATCTCCGAGCTGGCCGCGGGCGCCGAGCTCGTCATCACGTCGGGCGGCACGGGCCTCGCGCCGCGCGACGTCACCCCGGAGGCCACGCGCTCGGTCCTCGACCGCGAGGCGCCGGGCTTCGCCGAGGCGATGCGCGTCGAGACCGCGAAGATCCAGCCGCTGGCCTATCTCTCCCGCTCGGTCGCCGGCCAGATCGGCACGACGCTCGTCATCAACCTCCCCGGCAACCCGAAGGCCGTGCGCCAGTGCCTCGACGTGCTGCTGCCGCTGCTGCCGCACGCGATCAAGACGAGCACCGGCGGCGGCGAGAGCGCCCACCGCGCGGCCTGAGCAGCTCTCGCGCCATCCCTCGGCTCGATCGCCGCGCGTCAGAGCGACCGCAGGAACGCGAGCAGCTCGTCGCGCTCGCGGCGTGGCAGCTCGCGGTAGCGCTCCATCGCCGGCGCGGCCTCGCCGCCGTGCCAGAGGATCGCCTCGGCGAGGTTGCGCGCGCGGCCGTCGTGCAGGAAGCGCGTATGGCCGTTGACGGTCTCGGTCAGGCCGATGCCCCACAGCGGGGAGGTGCGCCACTCCGACCCCGTGGCGAGGCCGTCCGGGCGGCCGTCCGCCAGGCCCGCGCCCATGTCGTGCAGGAGCAGGTCGGTGTAGGGGCGGATGTCCTGGTCGGCGAGCGCAGGGAGGTCGCTCGCGCCCGTTCGCAGCTCCGGCAGGTGACACGACGAGCAGCCGATGCGCTCGAACGTGCGCTCGCCGGCGGAGGTCGCGTCCGGATTGCGCCGCGCCGGCACCGCCAGCGTGCGCGTGTAGAGCGTGATGCGCTCGAGCTTGCGCTCGTCGATCTCGGGGTTGCCGGGCTCGCCGCCGCCGGGCGCGGCCTCGCACGCGCGCTGCCCGCGCAGGCAGTTCTGGGCCGGGAAGATCGGGCTCGTGATCCCGATGTCGCCCTGAAACGCGCCGGCGTTCTGCTGCTCGACGCTCGGCACGTTCGCCTTCCATCCGAAGCGCCCGAGCGCGGTCCCGCGCGACCGCTCGTCGCCGACGCGGTTCGCGCGCCCGGAGATCCCGTCGCGGTCGGCGTCGCCGGGGTCGGCGTGCGCGAGGATCGTCCGCTCGGGCACGGCCTCGAGCAGCCCGACGCCGAAGACGGGCGGCGCGATGCGGGGGCTGATCTGCACGCCCTTCGGCAGGGGGCCGAACGCGGGGTCGGCGATGTCGTAGGTGGGCGCGAGCAGCTCGAAGGGCGTGCCGTCCGCGTAGCGCTCGCGGCGCGCGCTGTACGTGATGCGGATGCGTCCCTCGGCCGGCACCCCCAGGATCGCGCGATCCTGTAGCTGCCCGCCGTAGCGGCGCACCGGCCCGGGCTCGCCGCCAGGCCTCGCCACGCTCAGCCGCAGGAGCAGGCCGAGTTCCGGCACGCGCGCCTGCTTGGGCGGCTGGCCGCGCCCGTCCTTGAAGTGACACGACGAGCACGACTGGGCGTTGAACGTCGGGCCGAGCCCGTCGCGGCCGTCCGCCGAGGCGGGCGCCGTCACCCAGTTGCGGTTGAAGAAGCTGTTGCCGACGGCGAACGCCCGCCGCTCGCGGCGCGTGAGCTTCGGCACCGAGCGAGCGAACGCGTCGGCGGTGGCGTCGAAGATCGTCGCGCCGGCGCCGCCCGACAGCGCGCGATCGGCGGACGGCTCGCCTTCGCGGCTCGCAAGCCAGGTCGTGACGACCGCGGCCGCGACCACGCAGACGGCCGCGACGAGCAGCGCCCGGAGCCTGCGGGCACCGCCGGTCATCGCGCCGGCCTCGCGCCGCCGGTCGCGACGCCGGTCATCGCGCCGGCCTCGGGCCGGCGGTCTCGACGCCGATCATCGCGCCGCCCTTCGGCCGCCCTGTCGGCGACGCCGATCCCCCGCCACGCGCTCAGACCGCGAACCCCACCTTGACGTCGAGCTCCTCGGCTGCGTCGCCGAGCGTCTCGCCGAAGTCCTCGAGGTCGTCCATGACGTCCTCCATCGCCTCGCGCTCGGTAGAGCCCTCGGCCGCCGCGATCATCGTCTCGAAGGTCGCGGGGAACGCCTGCGCCTTGGCGAGCGCCTCGTCGAGCTCGGTCCGCAGCTCGCCGGCGAGGTCGGGGTCGCGCGCCTCGACGAGGCTCTGCAGGCTCGGCCCGCTCACGCCGGGGAGCTCGGCGAGGTAGACCATGCGGATCCCCTTGATGTCGTTGACGACGTCGGCGTTCGTGTTGTCGCTGAAGCAGGAGTGCTCGTCCTCCTGGTCGGCGCTCTCGAACGCGACAGCCATCCGCTCGCCCGCGAGCTCGCCGACCGCGAGCGCGCCGATGCCGCGCATGATCCTGCGCAGCGCGCGGTCGGGATCGGCGAGAAACGCGGTCCGGAACGCGCCGCCCTGAACGGCCCATTGGTCGCGGACGCGCCCGAGGTCCGCGAGCAGCTGCGCCGTCGTGAGCTTCAGGTACGACGCGCGGCGGCCGGCGTTGCGCGCGCTGTCGTAGTCGCTGGCAGGCCGCGAGCCGGGACCCGTCTTCGAGCGGTCCTGCCCCCACAGGAGGAACTCGATCGCGTGCCAGCCCGACGAGATGTTCGTCTCGCCACCGCGCTCGTTGGCCTCGACGATGACGTCGGCGGTGAGCTTCGGATAGGCCTTCGTGTCGTTGACGATGCCCGCCTTCGGGTTGCCGGCGACGTAGTCGACGTAGGCCTCGTCCATCGGCCAGGCGTTGATCTTGCCCTCCGGCCCGTCCTCGGGGTCGTCGATCGGACCGCCGTAGAAGCGAAACGGCTCGGTGACGATGTAGTCGTCGCGCGCGCCGAGCCACGCCTTGCGCGCCGCCTCGAGCCGCGCCTCGCTCGGCTTCTTCAGGAACGCGTCGATCGACGTCTGCATCGCCTCGGTGCTCGCGATCGACGCGTCGTACGCGCCAAGGACGAGGTCCGCGTACGTCGTCGCGACCGCCCCTGCATCCGCCCGCGAGGGCTTGGCGCCGGCGTCGTCGTCCGAGCCGCCGCACGCGGTGAGCGCCACGCCCGCGACGAGCACGAGCAGCACGGCCGTCGACGTCCCGCGCAGCAGGCCGCGTGGGGGGCGCGGGCGCATCCGATCGGGCAGCAGCAGGAACAGCAGCATCGGCAGGGCGTAGAGCGCGTAGCCCGCGACCTCGACGACCGCCGGGTGCGGCTGCAGCCCGAGCATCCCGGTCAGCAGGGCGGCGGTCCAGGTCCCCGCCACGACGAGCCACGAGAGGTCGACCGCGTGCGCCTGGCCGGCGTTCAGCCAGCCGGCCTCGTGCGCGGTGTGCAGCGCGCTCGCGACGAGGCCCGCCGCGACGAACACGAGCACGACCCCGGTGGCGCGGAAGAAGCGCGCGAGGTTGAGCTTCACCCCGCCGCGGTAGATCGCGGTCCCGATCGCGACCGCGGCGAGGACCCCGAGCAGCGCGCCGAAGCCCGCGCTCGCCGGGTTCGTCGAGCTCTGGAACGCCGCAAGCAGGAAGACGACCGTCTCCAGACCCTCGCGGATGACGGCGAAGAAGGCCATCGCGACGAGGGCGCCGGACGAGCCGGCCGCGAGCGCCGCGCCGGCGCTCGCGCGCAGATCGCCCGACATGCTGCGGGCGTGCCTGCGCATCCAGACGATCATGAACGTGACGGCGCCGACGGCCAGGGCGGCGATGATCGACTCGAGGCCTTCCTGCTCGCGGTGCGGAAGCTCCGAGTTGACGAGCTCGAGCGCGACGCCGGCCACGACGCAGAGGCCGACAGCCGCCGCGACGCCGATCCACATCCACTTCAGCGCGCCCCGCCCGCGCGGGTCCTGGCACAGGAACGCGGCGATGATCCCGACGATGAGCGCGGCTTCGACACCTTCTCGGAGTCCGATCACGAACGTCGGCAGCATGTGATGCCCTCCTGCGGTTAGGGTGCCCTACTTAGGTCGCCCTAACGTATATCGCAAGCGGGCTGCGTGCGTCGCCGCCGTCACGGCGCGAAGCGATCGGCGGCGATCCCGGCGCGCTTGGAGAACGGACTGTCGAACACGCCCGTGGCTGCCGGTAAGCGTGTTCACCTGGCCCCAGTGCGGCCGGCCGCCGAGGTCGTGGAGCGCCTCCTCGTAGGCGGCGAGCAGCTCGTAGCCGCCCTCGTTGCCGCGCAGCTGGATGAGCTCCATCATCATCGTGTCGCGGCCGTGCCCGCGGCCTCCGCGAGCCTGCCCGCGAGCGTCCGCATGCGGTGAAGGAGGTCGGCGCTCGCGGCCTTGCTCCAGCGGATGTCGAGGCATCCGAACACCGGCGTCAGGCGCATCCGGCCGTCGGCGGCGTCGCGGCCGATGTTCAGGAAGACGAGCGTGTCGCCGATCGGCGGCAGCTTGCGCAGCGTGAGGTTGCGGTGGGTGACCGGGCGGTCGGAGAGCCCGACCTTCGCGGCGACGTTCTTCGCCACGAGCGCGACGCGCCCCAGCCCGGTGACCGCACGGATTCCGCGCACGACATGCAGCAGCCCGCCGAAGTTGGAAGGCAGTCCGCGTCCGCGACCATGAGCTGCTGCGTCGCGCCGAGGTCGATGCGGCTGGTCATCGTCGGGCCGAGCTCCGTGCGCGCACCCTTGACGTCGGGCGCTTGGGGGTCGATCGCGAGCGACAGCGCGTCGCCGTTGCCGGAGAAGCGCGTGCCGAGCGCGGGCGACAGCCGCGGCAGCCTGCGCCGGTTCTTGAGCAGCAGGCGCGTCGAGCCGAGCGTGCCGGCGGCGAGGACGAGCATGGGGGCCGCGACCTCGCCGCGGTTGCCGTACTGGAGGTCGCGGAAGCCGACGCGCCACGGGCCCTCCCCGGCCGGCGGGTCGATGCGCAGCGCCTCGTGGAGCGGGAAGACCTCGGCGCCGTGCTGCTCGGCCCGCGCCACGCACGTGATGTCGACGGTGTTCTTCGACATCCGCGGGCAGTCGAACGCGCGGACCTTCGGCAGCGGCGGGTCGTCCGGCGTCGCTCGCGGGTCCAGCGCGCCCTCGGTGCGGTCGTAGTAGGGGCGCAGCGTGGCCGCGTCGACCGCGGCCGGCCAGGCGGGGTCGTCGTCCGGCGCGCGCAGCTGGACGTTCGCGTAGACGAGCGAGCCGCCGCCGACGCCCGCGCCGGTCATGACGGCGACGTCCTTCATGATCCGCAGGTCGAACATCCCGCCGGGGTTGTGGCGCGCGTGCCAGAACATCCGGGGCGCCTGCTCGGGACGATCGGGGTAGTCGCCGGGACCGAAGCGGCGGCCGCGCTCGAGCACGCACACGCGCCAGCCCTGCTCCGCGAGCCGGCATGCTGCGATGCCGCCTCCGAACCCGGAGCCGACGACCACGGCGTCGTAGGCGGACTCCATCGGGGCACCCTAGTGGCCCACTAGCCCGGCTGCACGGACTCGGGAGCAAGAATCGTCACAGAGGCGCTCGTCGCGGATCGCCACCGGTCCGTGGAGCTCCGCATACCGCGTGAGCCGCTGGGCCGCCGCGGATACGGTCCCGTCGATGGCCGATCTGAGCCTGCGCGACTTCCTCGACAACAGCGCCTCCGTCGCCGAGACGCCCGCGCCAGCGGACGCGCGACCGCGGCGCTTTCACCGCAGCATGCCGGGCTACCGGCCGAGCCCTGTCGCCGAGGCGCCGGGCGTCGCCGCGTATCTCGGGCTGCAGCGGCTGACGGTGAAGATGGAGGTCGAGCGCTTCGGGCTGCCGGCGTTCAAGCTGCTCGGCGCGTCGTGGGCGGTCTGCCGCGCGTTGAGCGCGCGAGCGGGCCTGCAGGAGCCGGTGGCGACCTTCGACGAGCTTTGCGCGCTGGCCAGGGCGCAGGCCGAGGTCACGCTGGTCACGGCGACAGACGGCAACCACGGCCGCGCCGTGGCGCACATGGCGCGGCTGCTCGGGATCCGGGCGCACATCCTCGTGCCGGAGGGCACCGCCGCCGCGCGGATCGAGGCGATCAGAGGCGAGGGCGCGAAGCTCGAGATCGTGCGCGGCAGCTACGACGAGGCGGTCGAGGTCGCCGCCGCGACGGCCGGCGAGCGGGAGCTCGTGATCTCCGACACGTCGTGGCCGGGCTATGAGGCGGTGCCGGGTTGGGTGGCCGACGGCTACGCGACGATCTTCGAGGAGCTGTGCGACGAGGTGCCCGACCCGGGTCCGCTCGTGGCCGTGCAGATCGGCGTGGGCGCGCTGGCGTCCGCGGCGGTGCGCGCGCTCGCGACGCCGCGGCGGGTCCTCGTCGGCGTCGAGCCCTACGACGCGGCGTGCGTGCTGGCCGCGGTGCGCGACGGCTCGCTCGTGCTCGTCGAAGGCCCGCACCGCTCGGTGATGGCCGGGCTGAACTGCGGGCTGGCGTCGCAGGTCGCGATGCCGGACATGGCGCGCGGCATCTCCGCGTTCTGCGCGATCGACGACCGCGCCGCCGAGCGCGCGGTGCGGATGCTCTTCGCCGACGGCCTGTCGTGCGGCGAGACGGGCGCGTCCGGCGTCGCGGGCCTGCTGGCGCTGCGCGAGCGCTGGCCGGACGACACCTGGCAGCGCTTCGGCCTGCCCGCCCGGCCCGGAGCCTTCGCGATCTGCACCGAGGGCCCCACGGACCCGGCCTCCTTCGCCCGCATCACGGGGTCGATGGCGGATTGACCCCGGATATCGGGGTCAAAGCGCCAGGGGTCGCGCTGTCAGCCAGCCGTCGCTGCGCGCGAGGCGGGGATGTCCGCGACGAGCAGCGCGGCAAGACCGACGATCGCGGCGACGAGGAACACCGCCCCCCACGTGCCGACCGTGTCGGCGATGAGGTGCGACGCCACGAACGCGCCGACGTAGAGGACGACGAGCGCCGCGGCGCGGGCGATGCCGGCGCTGCGGCGCCAGCGCATGGCGCACCACCCCGCGCCGGCGGCGAGCACGATGCCGCCGAGCTGGCGCACGCCCGTCGCCTGCGCGACGCCGAAGCCCACGACGAGCGAGCCCGACGCGACCGGCCACGTCATCGCCGTCAGCCGTGCCCGGTCGACGAGCGCGGTCATCGAGGCGCGACCATCCTGCGGAAGAGCACGATGCAGACCGCGGACACGATCGCCGCGAGGAACACGATCCCCCAGGAGAAGGCCGTGAACAGCGCGAGCAGGAACCCCACGACAGCGACGGCCCCGGAGACCCCTCCGACGACGAGCAGCTGGTAGGCGCGCTTTTCGCGCACGCGACGTGGCGTTCGGTTGGGGCGCTTCGCGACGTTCGACATGGCTGGTCTCCTTGGAGGCGGTCGGAGATGAAACCGTACCGATGGGCCGAGGGACCCGACGCGCCTTGGCAGCGCCTCGCAGGCCTGGCGCCTCCGGTCCCAAGCATCGGGCGTGCGCCGGTGGCCGCGTCAAGCTCGATTCGGGCGCGGGCACTTTCGACCGGTGCCTTTTTCTTGTGCTGCAACGAGATTCACGCGGACGCTTTAACTCGCGCGCAGTTCACAGTCATGGAATGTCAATTCGGTGAGACGAGCGGCTGATAGCGTGGTGACGGTGCGACGCGTCGTGCTTTTGCTCCTGCTCGCCCTGCTGATGTCGACGTCGACGGCCGAGCCTGTGAAGGCGGATGCATGCTTCAACTACCAGCCGATCCTTGAGGGCGCCGCCAAGATCACGGCGACGTTGACCGCCGGATGCCACTGGGCGCCCTTCGCCGGCGCGCACCAACCAGACCCGGGTGGCCCGAATCAGCTCAACGTCGGCGTCCGCGTACCAGGCTCTGCCCGTGTCGTGCGCGTGGCCTATATGCGCATCCTTCCAGCGTCCGGTCGCTGCAGAGCGTCGGCGTCGCAAGGGTCCACGCGTCCGCTCGGCCCACGACCGCTGTCGGGCCCGGGTTCGATCGGGATCACGAGCGTCCCGATCAAGCGGGGCTTGTTTCCAACGCCGGGAGTGATCCGCGTCTGCCTGTGGACGTGGAAGGTCGGTGCGCGCCCGACGGCCCGCGACCTCAGGCCCTCGCGACGCGTCGAGCCCTTCAGCACCACCGTGCAGTTGTACGGCGATCTGTTCGGAGCCGCCGCCGCACTGCACGGGAGCATGGCGCCACCACAAGGCTCCGGCACCTTCGACACTCCGGGGACGTTCTCGTTCAACTCCAGGGCCACGTTCCCGTTCAACACGGTCCATGCGTCCTATCTCGATCCGGGGTGTGGCCCGCCGATGATCGACGCAAGCCTCAGCGGCTACTACTTCGCCCCCAATGGCGACGCGCTCTTCCACGGCAAGGGACAGAACTACATCGGTGGCATCTCCGAGCTCTGCGATGACAACGTCGTTACGTTCTCGCACTTGGACGGCAGCGCCCTCGGCTCGATCAGCTTCGACTCAAGCGTCACGAAGACGGTACCCGCCTCGATCTTGCATGCGGGCGCGTGCGAGCTGTCCACGGGAACCACAAATCGCACGCCTGACGAGGCTGCTCAGTATCTCCTGGCGGTCGGCTGCGTTCCCGGAAGCGTCGTGACCTCGCCCTACGCGATCGGCGGCGCAGACGGCAGCGTCGTGCGGTTTCACGTCGACGGTGCGCACGCCCAACTCGCCCCGCTCGGCACTCGCGTGGACATGGTCGTCAAAGCTCCCTCCGGCGATGGGTCTCAGCCCGCGCGGGCCGGTCGCGTCATGACGTGGAACATCCAAGGCAAGCTCCAGCGTGTTGGTGACAACTTGGGCAAGTGGGCGAGGGAGATCGCGAGGGTTCGTCCTGACGTGATCGCTCTACAGGAGACCTGCCACAAGACGTCCGCGACCCTCCTCACGCGCCGCCTGCGCGACTACGGGCTGAACTATCACTCCGTCTCGGGTCCCGCACCGCTACGGGTCTTCCCGCATATCAACGTCAACTGCGGGCCTCTGAGTGCGATCATCGGTAAACGGGGCCTCGACCGCCTTCGTGCGCTCAGGCGGTCGAGGGGATCAAACACCATCCTCTCGCTGACATCGATTACGGGGTACAAGAACACATCGCTCGGCAACACGTGCCACAAGCGCCGGCCTGTCAAGCCAGAGATTCCCTTCATCACGTACTGCTCAAAGCCGGACATCGTTGGTCGCAACGTGGTGGCGATCACCACCACCGTCGCGGGACGCAGAGCCCGCGTGCTCAACGCGCATATCGGTAATGGCCTCGTGAGCTCGCAGAAGAAGCAGATCGACAAGGTCGTCAAGCAAGCCCGTCGCTATCCCGTAGCGATGATCCTCGGCGACTTCAACGTCGAGCCCGGCAGTCCGGCCCTGGCCAGCCTGGGGGCCAACGGGTTCCTCGACGTCGACCCTCAGGCGACCAAGACGTTTCGAGCGGACGACCCCAAACGCAAGATCGACTACATCTTCCTGAAGGGTCTACGGCCCGCCAACGCGGTCGTCCCCGACACCGGTAACGCATCCGATCACCGTCCGCTCTACGCGGACGTCGGTTGACGAGGGGACGCCCGCGCGCGCGTGCGCCCCACCGGCTCCCGGCGCCGGGGCCTCACGGGGGATCGAGGGACCGAGCGGCGTCGAGATCCGCCCGACGCGCGGTTCAGTGATCTCGTCAAACTTTCGGAGCTATGGCGAACTGGCTGAAGATCGGCTACTTCACGGAGTTCCGGACTACCCCTGGTTACTGGCCCACGATCGCCTGGATCAGCGACAGTCCCGGCCGCGTGTCTCCGTGGTGGGAACGTCGCTCTCGACCGCGTAGCGGCCAACGTCATCCTCCGCACGGCCCCACCTACCGGGTCGGCGACCGACTCGTGATGTACCTCACCGAGGTCGATCGTTGCCCCGCGATCCTCGAGGTCACCGACGATCCGCGCTGGGACCCCAAGACGGTCGACGCCGCCCACGCCGGCGAAGGCGATCAGTGGGGCGTCGTGACAGCGGTGCGCTGCATCCACACCGCTCAGGACGTGGTCGCGCTCGGCGATATCGGGGTCGCGAAATCTTCGATCGGCCGAAAGGGGCACATCCGCCTGCTAGACCGGCAGTACGCTGAGGCGGAGCGGCTCATCACGGGCGCCCCGGTCCGTCACCGGCCCGGTGCCGCGCATCACACGCTTGTTCCAATCGAAGCTGGTCACGTCGAGGGGTACGACATCACCTCGACGGGTTCCGCGACCCGAGCTGCGCGCCGCGAGTCACGCCTCGTCCGCGCCTACGCCAGCCACCTCGAGCGGCGCGGCGACACCGTCGGACGCTCGGAGATCCGGCCTGGGGCCGGGCACGGCGCGCTGTACTCCGACATCTTCAATGCGACCCGCAACCAGCTCGTCGAGGCGAAGGGATCCGGCGACCGCTCCTCTGTGCGGATGGCGATCGGGCAGCTCGCCGACTACTCGCGCTTCCTCGACCCGCGTCCGCAGCTCGCCGTGCTTCTCGAAGCCAAGCCCGGTCCCGATCTGGAGCAGCTGCTGGCCTCGCAAGACATCGCCCTGATCTGGCCCCGCGGCGGCGGCTTTCACGACAACGCCGGCGGACGCTTCGTCTAGCGGCCACGCCCCGTTCCTCGGCCCACTGCGATACGGCGGGTGATGATCGCCGTCGAAGCACGTGCGACCCGCCTCGCGGTGTTGGCAAGTCGCCGCTCAGCGTGGGACCGATTCGTCACCCGCCGGCTTGCCTGTCCCGCTCGTCGACGAAGGGTGGCCGGAGACGATCGAACGCGCGCGACAGAGAGCCGAGAAGCTCGTGCAGAAGCAGCTCTTCCGGAACCTCGTGGCCGCTCGTCTGTAGCGCGCGTTCAAGGTCACCGGCTGCCGGCCGCGTCGCGCTGACGCGGGGCAGGTCTCGATCGCCGCACCCTGTCAGCGCGCGGCGATAGGCCTCGACGTCGTAGCACCAAGGGCGCACGCCGAGGTCGCGCTCGAGCAGGCGGAAGATCGCGATGCCGGCGAGATCGAAGTCACCGTGGTAGAGCAAGGTCGCGCCCGCGCAACGCAGCTGCTCGAGCAGTTCTCGTACCGCGTCCGTGGGCCAACCCGAGCCGCATACGAGCGGCGGACAACGCTCTCCGAGCGCCCGCTCCGCCGCGCGCAGCACGCTCGGGTTCTCGCAGACGAATACGTCGCCAGCCGGCCATCGCACCGAGCCGCGCCTGAGCTGACCGAGCGTGAGCACGACGTGCCGGCCGCGCTGTGCTCGCAATGCCCGCTCCAGCGACTCGTCGCCGCGCGGCGTGAGGTTCAGCGTGAGCACCACGGTCGAGGTGGCGTCGAGCTCGACGCCGCACGCATCCCAGACCGACCGTGGTCGGGCGGCGCTGTCGATGCGGGCCCACGCCGCCAACAACGACCGCGTGAGGCGTTCGAGCCTGGTGTCGCCGTCCAACGCGTGTGGACGACCGTCGAACAGCTCAGCCGAGAGAACGGCGCGATCGATCGGGCGCTGGACGCCCGGCGAAGGGTCGACCGGTCCCGCGGCCGTCAGGCGCGCGACGACCCGCAGCGCGGCGTCGAGCGCGTCCGCATCGCTCGGCCCGAGGTGGCCGGCCGCGCACGCGGCGGCCAACCACGCCTGCAGCGCCGGACGTTCGCGAACCCTCGGATCAGCCAGCACACCTTCAGCGAAGGCGTCGCGGCTGGCGCGGCGGGCGCGTCTCTCGCCCGGCAGGTCACGAACAGGGCGTCCAAGCACCTCCGCGTAGAACAGGGCCGGGCGCAGACCACCCGCCTCGAGTGCAGCCTCGAAGCGCAGCAAGCCGATCGTCGGGGTGTCGCCGCTGATGAACGTCCGCCGCCGCCCCGGCCACGGCAGCCCGTCGAGCGCGTCGGCCTCCTGCTCGGTGAGCGGATCGAGCTCGATCTTCCCGTCGCCGAATGGCCCGCGCCGCTCGCGCTTGTGAGCCGCGCGCTCGACGATCCGGTCCAGTCCCGGGGGGATCACACGATGAACCCGGCCTGCTCGAGCTCGTGAAGGATGTGCCCGTCCCATCGGAATGGCACCGCGTGGACGCCGGGCACGCCGTGCTCGCGGTGCAGCTGATACACCGCCAGGCTCGGAACGGAGCGGTAGGTGCCCCACAGCTCGTGCGACGTCATGACGAGATCGAGATCGAACGCGACGGTCGCGGCCAGGACGCGCTCGCGCGTTTCGTCGTCGATCCCGGACAGCGCCTCGTCGAGCATGACGAGGCGCGGAGCCTTCGAGTCGCCGTACAGCGCCGCCGCGGCCGCGAACAGCGGAAGGTGGATGAGGACGGACTGCTCGCCACCGGAGCCGACCGCATGACGACGCGCGGTCAGCCGCTCGCGGGAGCCGTCGAGCTGCTCGACGAGCCCGAAGGCGAACCACCGGCGGTAGTCGAACGCGCGGGTCAGCATGTCGGTCATCGACTCCGCCGGCGCATCGGCGCCCGCGTGGCCGCCTCCGTCCCTGATGCCGCTCTCGCGCGCGAGCGCGATCCTTCCGCGGAAAAACTCGACGATCTGCCGGCGCTCATCCTCGCCGTGATAGCTCGCCGACTTGCGCAGCAGATCGACGGTGGCACGCTGCGTGCCGGCGTCGTCGTCGAGGGCGCGCCATTCGAGCTGCACGACCTTGCCGGCCGCGGTCGGGCTGCGCGCCAGCACCGCGTTCATCGAAGACACGCGCTCGTGCACGGCACGGATGCGCGTACGTAGGTGATCGGCGATCTCCTGTACGAGGGCGTCGCCGAAGACGCGACGCTCCTCGGCACTCAACAGCCGCTCGCGCTCGGCGATGTCGGCGGACAGCGCTTCGAGCACGGGACCGAGCCCGCGATCGCCCGCCTCGTCGGTGATTCGCACGAGCACGAGATCGTCGCCCGAGGTCAGGGCATAGGCGCCGAGGTCGGCGTCCGCCAGCTCGCGGTCCAGCAGCTGGACACGCCGCATGACCTCCTGGCCGAGCTCACCGGGTGCGCTCGAGGCATCGCGGACCTCGGTGCTGATCGAACGCGCCTGCTCGAGCACCCGCGTCATCGGCCAGTCCGCGGCCTGCTCAGCATCGCGCGGGGACGCCTCCGGCAGGACAAGCGCGAGCACGCCTGCCGTGCCGAGGGCCGCGAACCTCGCCGTGGCCACGTCACGCGCGGCCTGGGCATCGGCCTGTGCGCGCTCCCCGTCGCCGAGCTCACCGCGCAGTCCCTCCGCTCGCCGATCGGCGCTGCGCTCGGCATCGCTGAGCCCGACCCGGCTCTCGCGCGCCGCCTGCAGCTCGGCCGTCACTCGCGCGTGGCGAGCGCGCAGCTCCGCGCCGCTCGCGCCGAGCGCCGCCTCGCGAGCAGCGTGCTCCGCAGCGAGGCGGTCGGCCTCGGCTGCTTCCCGACGCGCGAGCGCCTCGCGCGCTCCTGCGAGCGCGACTGCCGCTTCGACCTGCTCGGCGGCGCCGCGCTCTCGCACGGCACTTCGCTGTGCCACGCGCCACGCCGCCCCGACGCCGACCACCGCGCCGGTCAGCTCGGCCGCCGCGCCGGACCGGGCGCGCAGACCGCCCGCATCGATCGCAGGATCGAGCTCGTGGGCGACGGCGTGCTCGCGGCGCTCGGCGTCCGCGGCGACCTCCGCGTCAGCGCCTGCGCGCGCGTCCGCCGTCGCCTGCTCATACTCGCCCGCAGCGCGCAACTCCTGCGCCTGGGCGATCCGTTGCGCGCGTAGTGCCGAGCCGAGGGCGTCGCACGACGGCACGCTCGCGAGCTCGTGCGCCAGCGTGGCCGCGCGCCGCGCGAGCTGCTCCAGCAGCGCCCGGAGGGACGCCGCGCGCTCGGCGCCGTCCTCCCACTCGCGACGCAGCTGGGCGAGCACACGCGCGCGGCGCGCAGCGCGGGCGCTTGCACCGATGTGCTCCGCGGCGGGCTTGGCCGCGCGGCCGCGCAGCGGTCCCAGGCCGTATGAGCCGTCGCGCCCGACGACCGCGGACAGGTCCCGGACGGCACGGTCGCGCAGGGCGACACGGGAGAGCAGGCCCGCGACGACGTCGACGCTGACGCCACCACCCTGTGCGATGAGGACGTCAGCCAACGTCTCGCCCGTCGCCTGGTTACCGTCCACGAGCGCGACGTCGAGCACGCCGGCGTCGAGCAGCGCACCGCCCGGCGTGACCCAGGCGTCGAGCAGCCCGGAGCCCTCCAGCGCGGCCTCGATCGCCGCGGCCTGCGCGGAATCGACGTTCGAAGCGAAGTCCACGAGCTGCCAAAGCGGCGCGCCCAAGCGTCCGTCGCGGCTTGTGCGACTCAGATGCGGCGGTGCCGGCCCCTCCTCGCGCTCGCCCTCGACCGCCGCGATGCGCTCTTCGAGTGTGGCGAGCTCGTCCTCAAGTGCTGCGAGGGCGGCAGCGTCCGTCGCGCGCTCGTCGGCGATGGCAGCCCGGATCGCATCGGACGGCCCGCCGAGCACGGCGCGGGGATCGTGACCAGCGCGCGCTCGATCAGCCATGGTCTGTAGCAACTCGGGGTCGAGCGTCAGCTCACGCGTGCGCGTGCTCCAGGCGGCGAGCTCGCCGTCGAACGCGTCGCCTGCAGCAGCGAGCTGGGCGTCGGTCTCGGCCGCGGACGCGCGCGCGAGCGCGAGACGGTCGGCGGCCCGCCGCTCGACGTCGCGCGCCGCCTGGGCCGTGTGCGCCGCACGACGGCAGCGCTCGAGGCGCTCGGCGTGCGCGGCAAGCACGGCGCGCCAGTCGCGCGCGAGATCGCGAATGAGCCCTACCCAGGCATCGACGGCGAGCGACTCCTCGCGCAGCTGCGTCGCGAGCGTGTCGACCCGCGCGGCGAGTCCAGCGCTCGCGGCCAGCGCACCGAGCTCGTCGAGGCCCGCAGCGGCGGCGGCGATGTCATCGGCCGCCGCAGCCGCGCTCGCGATCCGTTCGGCCTCGAGCGCGGTCGCCGTCTGAGCGGCCTCGACCGCGCTCTCAGCGCGGGCGGCGGCGGCTCTCGCCTGCGCGGCGGCGTGCGCCGCGAGCGCCTGCACCTCGGCGATCGAGCTCCACTCCGTCGAGCCCAAGATCGCCTGCATCTCGCCCTCCAGCCGCACGATCGCCTGCTCGATCGCGAGGCGCTCGTCGCCCAGCCGCTCGGTTTGCGCCTCGGCCTCGGCGAGCGATCGTCGCACGCCGCGCACGACATCGGCCGCGGCGTCGAAGCGCGTGTGCGACCTGCGCACGCGCTCGCCGCGATCACGGACGATCGCGCGCAGGTAGTTGCGATAGGTGCGTTCGTGGAACTGCCGCAGGCGCGCGGCCGTCGCTCGCAGGCGCGCCAGATCCCGCTCGAGCGTATCGAGCTGTTCGAGGCCGCCCGCCAGCCGGCGCATGAGGGCTTCGTCGACGGCCGGCAGCCCGGCCGCGAGCAGCTCTGCAACCCCGTCGGGGTTCAGGTTCTTCGACAGATGCGGCCGGCGCAGCTCGAGCATGAGCCGCAGCATCGTTCGGTAGCCGTCCTCCGAAGGAAAGCCGAACAGCAGGTCGTTGAGGCGGCGCCTGTATTGCGTCTGGGTGTCGAGCAGCTCACCGTCATCACCGATGGCGGCGGCCAGGTCGGCTCGCGAGAGCGGCTCACGATCGTCACGCACGAGCCGCAGGTCGGCGCCGATCCTGCGATCGCGCAGGACGAAGTACCAGCGCCTTACGTCCTTGGCGGAGCGGTTGGCCTTCATGCCGATGCCGACCGTCAGCCGTGCAGGCCCGCTCTCCGCAGCGATGCGTTCGAACTCCAGCCACACGTAGCCCGTGCGCTGCTCGTGCGAGCCGCAACCGATGAGGTTCCAGTGCATCTCCTTCGCGCTGCGCGCGAACGGATCGAGCTTGCGCGGCGAAATGTCGCCATCGAGGCAGAAGGGGAGCAGCAGCTCGAGCGCCTTCGTCTTGCCCGACGTGTTGTGGCCGCGCAGCAGCAGGCGTCCGCCTGCGAACTCGAAGACCTGATCGCCGTACTCGTAGAGGTTGACGATGCCGCCCCGAACCGGGCGCCAGCGATCCCCGCCGATCATCGTGCCCGCTCCCCGGCGCGAAGCACGGCGGGAGCCCGGAAGCGGGCGGCGAGCGGCCGTGGCACGATCGTTCCGCCTCGCTCCACGCGGACGAGGTCGAGCTGCTCGAGCACGGCCAGAGCGGCACCCGCGGCGGCCGCGACGTGCTCGTGATCGTCCGGATCGCGCTCCCAATGCGCGCGATGCTCGGCCAGCAGGGCGCGCACCCTCCCGCGCAACTCCGACTCGCTCAACGCCTCGCCGGACGCGAGCCGGTCACAGAGCAGCAGCGCAAGCTGCTTCGTCGTCGAGTTCGTAGGAAACGGCACGTCGGTCAGCCGCCGATCCTCGGTCACGAGGGCCGTGCCCTCCATGCGCCGCTCGACGGCGAGGCCCGTCGCCGCAGCGACCGCATCCTCTACGCGCGCACGTTGCGAGAGGAAGTACTCGCGGTCGTCCTCGTCGAGGTCGCCGAGCACCAGCGCGGGATCTTCGACGAGCCGGCGCGCGAGCGCGCGGAACCGTCGCCGCCGCTCGCCTTCGGGCGTCGGGGCGTAGCCTGCGCGGTGGTCGGCCAGCTCAGGCAGCGTCCTCGCCGCCAGCGCAAGCGACGGATCTGAGATCGTGATCGCCAGCCGGCGGCGATCGATCGTCAGCAGCGCCTCGTCCGGATCCTGGGTGCGGCGGGCGAAGCTCTGGCGCGTCCCCGCGGTGTGCTCGAGCACGCCCCACGCGCACAGCAGGTCCAGGCCGTCGGCGAATGCGACGCGTTCGGAGCGCTCGCGGAAATCCAGGCTGATCGGCGGGTCGACGTCGGCGCCGGCACGCTCGACCTCGCGCGCGAGGTCGGCGATGACCGTCTGCGCCCCGCCGCGCTCGAGCGCCGCGAGCGTGAGAAACAGCAACACGCAGCCACGGTCGCTGAGCGCCGGCCACTCGTCGCGCGGCCGCGCTCGACCGCTCGCGCTCGCCGGGCGCACGCGCAGCGGCCGCCGCAGGCCGGCCGCCGTCGGGCTGCCGAGCAGGCGAGCCGCCGTGCTCGTCAGCTCGAGCTGGTAGCCGAAGACGTCCAGCGCGAGCCGGCGCAGGTCGTGCTCGTGGCGGCGCACAAGCCGGAACGCCGGGCTATCGGCGCCGACGAAGGGCTCCGCCAGCAGCGCGCGCAGCGCCGTTCGGCGCTCCTCGGCGGCGTCGTCCGCCGTGGGCGCGGCACTCAACGTCATCGTGCAAGCACCTCGATCGCGTAGTCGGGCAGCTCGAGCCGGCCGTGCGGCGCGCGCAGGACCGTGCGGTCGCACAGACGGTCCGCCGGCGCGTGCAGGACGATCGCCGAGCGTCCGTCGATGGATTGCGCGCGCCGCGCTCCGTCTGCTCCAGCCGGAGCCTCGTAGGCTCGGCCGATCCACCGCAGCAGGTGGCCGAACTCGCGCTCGTCGACCTCGGCCAGCGCCGACAGCCGCACGGTGCCGCGTGCGGCGAAGCGTCGGAGCAGCTCGTCGAGCTCGGCCCGCTCGCGAGCGCGGGCCTCCAGGATGCGCCGACGCCCGTCCGCGAGATCCGCGACACGGCTGCCGCGACCACGGCCGGGCGCCGGCGACCCCGGCCGACGCAGGAAGGCGACGACCGGCGCGGGCGGGGCGTCGCGCCACGGCGTGCGACCGCGATCGACGACCTGCGCTGGGTCGACCTCCGGCGCGCCGACGTGACGCGGGGAGCGGACGGAGAGCGCTGCGCGCACCCAGGCGACCGGCTCTCCGGGCGGCGCCTGTGCCGCCCGTCCAGCGAGCGCAAGCAGGACACGCACCCGATCGACACGCTGGGAGCTGCGCTCGATCAGCCGCTCCGCGATGCCGAGAACCGCGCGGATCGCATCGACGACGTGGTCATCGAGCGCCTTCCACGCCGAGCCCGCGACGCCGTCGCCGACGAACCAGGCGTGTACGCCGTGCCAGCGCTCGACCAGCTCCGCGGTCCGGCGCCCGCGCTGCGCGTCGATTGTCCCGCTGCCGGGCATGGCCACGAAGTCCTCAGCGTCGACGATCGCCTCCACGAGCCGCGCGACACCGGCACGCTGCACGAGGTCGATCGCATCGATCACGTCGGCCGACCAGCGCCGGCGATCCTCGCGGAATCCCTGCAGGTGCTCGAGCAGCGCGCCCTTGCTGGCCTCGAACTCGCGCTCGTCAACGCGCTCGGCGCCGCGGATCAGGGCGCCCAGCGACCGCATGAAAGCCAGCGCAGCCTCGTGCAGATGTGCGACCTGCGCAAAAACCTGCTCGAGCAGCGTGCGCAGCGTGGTGCCGTCTGGCGACGCCGCTTGAAGCTCGGCCGCGAGCCGGCGCAGCGCATCGAGGATCGCCGGCAGGCGATCGCCCTCGAGCCGGCCGTGCTGCTCCCCCAGGTCGTCGAGGCGGGCCAGCAGTTGCTCGGTCAGCTGGCCGGCGGCGCTGATGTCGTAGACCCAGCGATTGCGCCGCCAATCGGCTGCCGAGGAGGCGAGGCCGGCATCGTGGTCGCGCTCGAGCGCGCCCCAGCCGACGAGCGTGGAAAGCCGATGCTCGAGCCATTCTCGATCGACCTCGCGCCCGTACCGCGCCCGCAGCCGATCGGCCACCTGCTCGGGCCGCAGCCGCAGCCCGAACGCCTCGTGCTCGAACCACATCACCCGCATCACGCGCCGGTAGACGTCGACAAGCTCGTCGTCGATCGCGTAGCGCAGCACGGCGTGAGCGGGCAGTCGCTCGACGGGTGGCGCCGCGACGAGCGCCGGCGCCTCGCCCGCTGCCTCGAGCGCGTCGGCCAACAGCGCGGCGGGCAGCTCAGTCATCTGCGTGCTCCTGAGGGATCGGCGCCGCCATCCCTCGGATCGTCAGCGATGAGAGCGCTATCTCGCGCAGCACGTGCGGCGCCGGTCCCTCGCGCGCGAGCTGGTCCACAACGGCCGCGGCCTCGGAGTCGAGGCCGAGCGGCTCAGACGCAAGCGCTCGCAGCGTCGCCTGCTCGTCGGCGCTGAGCCGCTTCACCGCATCGGCGCCGTTGCGGGCCCGCGCCTGAGCGGGAACCCGTCCCGACGTCCGAGCTTCCTCGAGCACGCGGCGGCCATGTCCGAGGACCCATGCCATGCGCGACCCGCCGGAGAAGGTGCCCCAGGCGAGCGCAGCGGACGCCATCGCCTCCGCGGCGACGTCCCACGCCAGCGCCGGGTCCTTTAGCGCGCGCACGAGCGCGAGGACGAGCGTCGCGATGTTGTGCTCGCGCCAGTCGCTCCGATCGCGTTCTACGCCCACTCTCGCGATGGTCGGCGGCCCATCGGACGGAATCGTCGGGAATCCCCGCTCGTTGCGAACTTGTCAATCGAGATCTGGCGCGTTGGCGCTCATCACCGGAGCCGCCCGTACGCCGGTCCGGCGCAGCAACGCCTCAGATGGTGGGCTTCGGCTTTCGCGCTCTGGGAGCCCGGTAGGGCATGTAACGCGCCATGAACTCGCCGTAGCGCGGCACCGTGAAGTCGACGTAGCCGTAGTCCTCGGTCGCGTACACGAGTCCCTTGTCGAGCAGCCGCTGACGGATCATCGACACCCCCGACGTCTTGCGACCGAGCTGGTGGCGACGTGCGCCGACCGGTACGGGCCGGATCCCAGCTCTGCCATCGCGCGCATATAGCGACGCTCCTGGTCAGTCGCCCGCTGGATGCGAACCTCGTAGATGCTCGCGTCAAGCGCAACCTGTGCGGCGGGCATCGCATCCTCGATATCCGAACGGGTGATCGGTGAGCCGTCGGCCAAATTCCAGGCGTGCTTCCGCTCGGCGTAGGAGCGCGCCTCGCCGGTCAGCCGGGGGATCTGCGGCAGGCCTGCGGCGGCAAGCGTGATCGGCATGTTCTTCTGCGTGGCACGGTGCGCGTGCGGTGATGATCGACCGGTACTGAATTTCATTGGCGAACTGCACCTCATCCAGCAAGAACACGACGCCCGTTCCCTTGGACGCCGCGGCCGCTCCAAGCTGCAGAAAGAGCTCGGAGAGGTCACGTGCGATCGTGCCCTTCGTCGGCCTTGCGCAGGTCGACGGCGAGCTCTATCCCCTCGGTCCGACCAACTTGATCGTGCCCAGGTGGCCGAGCGTGTCGCGCATCATCCTCGTGGCGCGTGCGCTGAGTTTCAATCGAGCGAGCGCATGCTACGCGTCTCGGGCGATCTCCCGGACGAGACTGCTGTCAGGCGTGAGCTCGTGGTAATAGCTGAGAAACCCCTCGGACTCAGCCCGGTCCTCGAACGCGTTCAGCAGCACCGTCTTGCCCACGCCGCGTAGGCCGCGGATGATCATGCTCTGCTCGGTGGCGCCGCGCTTGAGCCGACCTACGAGTACCCGGAACTGCTCGAGCTCCTGATCGCGCCCGGTGAGCGCCTGCGGCCGCGAGCCCGCGTTCGGCGCGTAGGGGTTGTGTATCGGATCCAGTATCTACATGCCTATACCTGGTTATAAGTGGAGTCGTTATAGGCGCCACAACTCGTTAGGAGGCCCGCGCGGCTACTCAGAGCGCGCCGCGGTTCTTGCGACTGCCATTCCGGCAGAGCCGCGACGCGCGCACGCACGGACGCTCCCGGCGACCAGCGTCCGTCGCTGGCGCCGATCAGATGCCTCCACCGCGGCCCCTGCGCAGGAATGTTGCGCACGCCTGCGCAGGTTTGCGCAAACGTCCGTCCCTGCCCTACAAATCGGGGCGCCCGGATTTGAACCGGGGACCTCTCCGACCCGAACGGAGCGCGCTACCAGGCTGCGCCACGCCCCGATGCCGCGGGATTATCTCATGCCGAGCCCGCGACCGCCCTGTAGTACCGCACGGCGAGGCCCGTGATGAGCGTCTGCAAGGCCGATTCGAGCGTCACGTCCTGCTTCTCGGCGTACCGCTGGACGCCGGTGTCTTCGATGCGCTGGGCCTGGCGGACGACGTCGTCCATGAGATCGGGATGGCGATCGGCGAAGTACGCTCCGAGCGCATAGAGCGCGGTGTCGGTGAAGGCTTCGAGGTCGGGCTCGCCGCCGGCGGCGCTCAACTGCCGCCGCCCAGCGCGTGGACAACCGTCGACAGCGGGCCGCCGGTCGCCGCGCCGGAGCCGGCCGATCCGCCCGCCGTCGTCGTCGCGACGGCGCCGGTGGACGTCGGCGTGCCCGCGACGGAGCCCGTGGTGCCGGCACCGCTCACGGTCGGTGAACCGCTCTGCGGGATCGCCTCGTGGGCTTCCGAGGCCGCGTCGCCGGCGGCCTGCGGGCCGCTCGCGCCGGCAGCGGTCCCGCCGCCGACAGCGCTGCCGAGGTTCTCGAGCAGCCGCCCGACCGGGCCCTTGCGCGCGGGCTGCTCGGACTCGACCTCGCCGAGCGGCGTGTCGACCGCCGGCAGCGAGGTCGCCGGCAGCTGAGCGCCGACGCCGCTCGCGGGATCGTCCGACGAGCCACCCGCCGGCACGCGCGCCGGCTCGTCGCCCGTGCTGCCGCCGGCGGGCGACGGCGCGCGCTCGGACGCCGGCGCCGCGGGCGCGTCGCGCTCCGCTGACGGGGCGCCCGCCGCCGCGGGAGCGCCGCGGCGTCCGGTGGACGTCGACGGCGCCGCCGACGTGCTTGCGCTCGACGAGCGCGTGCCGCGCTCGCCGGAGCCGGCGTCGCGCTTGCGGTGCCGGCACGATCTTCCCGATCGCCGGCGCCCCGGCGGCGAACCGCTGCAGCGCGTCGCGCTCGCCGACCGCCGCGCCGGCGCCGAGCCCCGCGACCGCCACCGTCGCCGCCGTCGCGATCGCCTTCGGCCAGCCGGACACGGTCGCCGGGTCGAGCACCGCGACGACCTTCGACGACCAGTTCCACGCCACCGGCGACTGCCCGAGCAGGTGGTGGGCCTCGTCGAGCTCGAAGCGCCTGCGCACGAAGGCCGGCAGCGGCAGCACCGCGGCGATCCGCGTCGCCCGCGACCGGTTGCTCGCGACCTCGAGGTCCATGCCGGCAAGCAGCGCGTAGCGGCGGCAGGGCTGGCAGTGGGCGATGTGCCGGGCCATCCGGCGCTGGTCGCGCGCGCCGACCGCACGGCCCGTCGGCGCGTCGACGATGCCGCGCACGCGGATGCAGCGCTCACCGCTGACGAGCTCCTCGTACTCCTCGCCGAGCCGGCGGCGGGCGCGGAAGAGCGTGCTCTCCACTGCGGCGCGGCTCATGCCGAGCCGGTCGCCGATCTCGGCGTACGTGCGGCCCTCGAACTCGCGCATGACGAGGATGTCGTGGTGCGTCTCGGAGAGGCCGCCGAAGGCCCCGCAGAGGTTGTCGATCGCGAGCTTGGCGTCGACGACCGCGTCGGGGCCCGCGCCGCCGGCGACCATCGCCGGCCCGGGCCCTCGTCGGCGTCGAACGAGACTTCGCTGACGTTGCGCGTGCGGCGGAACGCGTCGATGCACGCGTTCTTCGCGATCTCGTAGATCCACGGCTTGAAGGCGATCGGCGCGTCGGTCGCGCGCAGCCGGCGCAGCGCCGAGAGGAAGACCTCCTGGGTGATGTCCTCGGCGCGCCCGTGGTCGCGCACCATCCCGCGCACGTACGCGGCGATGCGGCCCTGATAGCGGAGGAACAGCAGCTCGAAGGCGCGATCGTCCCCGGCCCTGACGGCCGCGACGAGATCGAGATCATCCGTGCTCTGAGCTGCGGGCTTGGTGACGACTGCCAAGGCCGACATGACTTCCCCAATCCATCCGGTGGCTTGTTCTACCCCGCCGTCGAGTCGTGCTTCCGGGCACCCACGACAGGGACCGAACTGTACCGTTCAACAGTGTGCTTGCCAACCTGCTCGCCTACCTCGACGAGCTCCTCTCCCCGGCCGCCTTCAGCGACTACGGGCCCAACGGCTTGCAGGTTCCCGGTCCGGAATCCGTCAAAACAGTGGTGACGGGCGTTTCGGCCAGCGCGGAGCTCTTCGAGCGCGCCGCCGAGCTCGATGCCGACCTCGTCCTGGTGCACCACGGCATCTTCTGGGCGGGCGCTTCGCTGGCGCTGACGCCGGCCGCAAAGCGCCGCCTGCAGCTGCTCTTCGAGCACGACATGGCGCTCGCGGCCTACCACCTGCCCCTCGACGGCCACGGCGAGGTCGGCAACAACGCCCTGATCGCGACCGGGCTGGGCTGCGCGTCGCACGCGCCGTTCGCGCTGCACAAGGGCATGCCGATCGGCGTCGCGGGCACCTTCGCGGGCGACGGCATCGCGGCGGGCGAGCTCGTCGACCGGGTGCGGGAGCTGACCGGTCGCGAGCCGCTGGCCTTCCTCTCCGGGCCCGAGCGCGTGCGCACGATCGGCATCGTCTCGGGCGCGGGATCGAACTGGCTCGCGGACTCGATCGCGGCCGGCCATGACGCCTTCTTGACGGGCGAGCCGGCCGAGCGCGTCATGAACCAGGCCGCCGAGGAGGCCATCCACTTTCTCGCCGCGGGGCACTATGCGACCGAGACATTCGGGGTCCGCCGCCTCGGCGAGCTGCTCGCGGAGCGCTTCGAGATCCGCCACGAGTTCGTCGACCTCGTAAACCCTGTCTAAGGATCATTTGAGCCCGTCCACTCGTGGTGATACAAGACATGGGTGCTTGCAACAACCTAGGAGGGTTTCTGCCGATGCCCAATCACCTGACCCCCACGGAACTGGCGCGGGAAGCCGGACTCGACCGCCGGGACGTAATCTCGAAGTGCATGGAGATGGGGGTGCCGATCTTTCAGGGCAGGATTGACAAGTCACTCTTCCTGACCAGCCTCGACGCCGAGCACGCGCGCGAGGAAGTCAAGCTGTAGCGCCAAGGGCGCGCCGTACCGCGCCGAGTGCGCGCCCGTGCCAGCGGGCGTGCTCGCCGTGGGACGGCCGGGGCGCGCCCCCACCGCCTACGCGCGCTCCCCGTCCTGCGCGGCCGGGTCCTCGCCGAGCTGGCGCAGCAGCGCCCCGGTGGTCTGCTCGAGGATCTTGCGCCACGCCCGCGTCTTGCCCTGCTCGGCCTCGAAGTGCTTCATGACCTTGCGCACGCGCGTCGCGGAGATCTCGATGCCGTGGCGCTTGCAGATCTCGAGGAAGCGCGGGTAGCCGAACGCGAGCTGCGTCGTGACCGACTGGAAGCCGTGGCGCGCGATCTCCACGCGTGAGGCGTAGCTCATGATCGGCGTCTGGAACATGAGCTCGTCGTCGGGCTCGGGCTCGATCAGGACGATGTCGACGCCGGGATAGCGCTGCTCCCATTGGCGCGCCATCTGGTGCAGGCGCTGGTAGGCGACCATCTTGAAGACCTGGTAGCCGATCTGCGGGAAGCCCATGTCGCTGACGTGCCGCGTCCGCGTGCCGCCCAGCGTCCGGATCTTCGTCTTGAAGTCGTTGACATACGGGACGAGCGGGTTGACGACGACGATGAACTTCGCGCCCTTGTCCACGGCGATGTCGAGGTTCGTCGTGGAGACGATCCCGCCGTCGACGAGCTCGCGGCCGCGCACCGTGACGGGCGCGTAGACCATCGGCAGGGCTGTCGAGGCGCGGACGGCGGTCGAGATCGGGACGTCGTCCCAGCCCTCGTCGCCGAAGACGACGCGCTCGCAGGTGTCGAGGTCGGTCGCGGTGATGTACAGCTCGGCCGAGAGCTTGCGGAAGTCGTTGCTGCGATCCGGGTCCTCGAGGATCCCGCGCAGGTAGCGCTCGGTCCCGGCGCCGGTGTACGCCCCGGCCGGCAGCCCGTCGGCGAGCCCGAGCGCGAGGTCCATCGCCGAGACCTGGCCGAGGTTGGCGACGACGCCGGCCGTGAGCTGCGCCGCGCGAAACGGCAGCGCGATCGCGCTCTTGGCGATGCCCGCGATGTTGGGGCTGAGCAGGTTGCCGAGCTCGAAGGCGGGGAACGGGGAGGATCCCTGGCGGTCGACGCCGCGGATCATCTCCTCCGGCGCCAGGCCGTTGGCCGTCATCGCGGCGACGAACGCGCCGGCGCTCGTGCCGACGTAGACGTCGAAGTCGTTGACCGTGCGGTTGACGGTCAGCAGGTCGAGCGCGCGCAGTGCGCCGATCTCGTAGACGCCGCCGGTGAAGCCGCCGCCGCCCAGGACCAGCGCGGTCTTCGACCGCTTGGGGCGGCGCGCGGACGTGCCGCGAGGCCTGTCCTTGGCCTGAGGCTCGAGCTTGACGACCTTGCCCATGAACAGGTCAGTCTACGGCGGATCGGGGACGCCGCGGCGACGCGGCCGGCGCACCTTCGACCGGCCCGTGCTGTTGTCTACAGCTGGTGAGACGGGTCATCGCAACGCTGCTCGTGCTGGGCGGCCTCACCGCTCCGGCGCCGGCAGCGGCCTACGACGCGACCGATTTGCGCGCGACGCTCGCGCGCGAGATGCGCGCGGCGACCCCTGCCTCGGGGGCCTACGTGCGCGACATCGACTCCGGCACGGACCTGTTCGCGCTGCGCCCGGCCACGGCCCGCGTGCCGGCCTCGGTCGAGAAGCTCTACACGACCGCGACGGCGCTGCTGCGCCTGGGCCCCGACGAGACGCTCGACACGCTCGCGGTCAGCGCGGGCGACGTCGACGCCGGCGGCGTCCTGCGCGGCAACCTCGTGCTCGTCGGCGGCGGCGACCCGTTCTTCGGCGACGAGTCCGCGGCGAAGCTCGCACGGGCCGTCAAGGCGGCGGGCGTGGCGCGGATCGAGGGCGCGGTGCTGGGCGACGAGAGCGGCTTCGACCTGCGCCGCTCGAGCTGCTGCGCCGGCTATGACTCCGATCTCGGCGGCGTGCTGAGCGCGCTCGCCTACAACCGCGGCTTCTTCGGGGGCGCCCTGCGGCTCGACGCGGCACGCTTCGCCGCGACCCGCTTCGCCGAGCAGCTGCGCCTCGCGGGCGTGCGCAGCTCGGGCAAGCCGCGCGCGGGGGTCGCGCCGGAGGCGGCCGGCGAGATCGCGAGCCTCGAGTCGATGCCGGTGCGCGAGCTCATCCGCTTCATCAACGTCCCGTCGAACAACTTCGCGGCGGAGATGCTGCTCAAGGCGCTTGGCGAGCGCTATCGCGACAGCGGCACGACGCGCGACGGCGCGGCGGTCGTGCGCGAGACCGTCGTGGGGCTGGGCGCGCAGGCGCGCGTCGCGGACGGGTCGGGGCTGTCGCGGTCGGATCGCACGAGCCCGCGTGACGTCGTCCGGCTGCTCGAGCGGATGGACGCGGCGGACGTCGGCCCGACGTTCCGCGCGTCGCTCGCGATCGCGGGCCGGACGGGGACGGTCAAGGGGCGAATGCGCGGGACGCCCGCGGCCGAGCGCTGCCGCGCGAAGACCGGGACGCTGCGCGGCGTCAGCGCGCTGGCAGGCTACTGCCGCACGGCCGGCGGGAGAGACATCGCCTTCGCGCTGATGTTCAACCGCGCGAGCACGTACGTCGAGAAGGCCCGCGAGGACCGGATCGTGTCCGCGATCGCGCGGCTGTCGGGCGCGCCGGCGGCGAAGGTGCCGGTGCCCAGCGGCGGCGCGGGCGCACCCGACTAGCCCTCCACGCGAGGGGGGTGGATCCATTCGCTCCCCGCAGCGGGGAGCGATCGCCTCCACCCCCTGGTGAGCGGGCTACGCGAGGGCGGGTCAGCCGTCGCCGCTCAGCAGCGCGAGCAGGCCCGGCTCGTCGAGCACCGGTACGCCGAGGCGCTCGGCCTTCTCGAGCTTCGAGCCGGGCGTCGCGCCCGCCACGACGTAGTCGGTCTTCTTCGAGACGCTCGACGTCACGCGCCCGCCCGCCGCCTCGATGCGCTCCGTCGCCTCCTCGCGCGTGAGGTCCGGCAGCGTGCCCGTCAGCACGAACGTCTTGCCCTTCAGCGGACCGTCGCCCGGCGGCGGGCCCTCCTCCGCCATCCGCACGCCCACGGCCCGCAGGTCGGCGATCAACGCGCGCATCTGCTCGTCGGCGAGCTGCTCGTGGATGCGCTGCGCCATCTTCGGCCCGACGCCCGACGTCTCGAGGATCTCCTCCTCGCTCGCGGCGAGCAGCGCGTCCATCGAGCGGAACCTCGCGGCGAGGTTGCGGCCCGTCACGAACCCGACCTCCTCCAGCCCGATCGCGAACAGCACGCGCCCGAACGGCCGCTCGCGCGACCCGGCGATCGCCTCGATCGTCCGGTTCGCCGAGATCTCGCCGTAGCCCTCGAGCTCGAGCAGCTGCTCGGCCGTCAGCCGGTAGAAGTCCGCCGCCGTCGTGACGAGCCCCGCCTGCTGAAGCTGGTAGACCTGCTTCTCGCCGAGCCCGTCGATGTCCATCGCCCCACGCGAGACGTAGTGCTTGAGGAGCTGCCACTGGCGCCCCGGGCACAGCCGGTTGGGGCAGCACGTGAACACGCCCGCGGCGGGCTTCACCGTCGGCGTGTCGCACGACGGGCAGCGCTCCGGAGGCCGCGGCGGGTCGGAGCGGTCCGGCCGCTCGACCGCGTGCGGCGCCGGCGAGAGCACCTGCGGGATGACGTCCCCGGCGCGCAGCACGATCACCTCGTCGCCGATGCGCAGGTCCTTGCGGGCGAGGTCCTCCTCGTTGTGCAGCGTCGCGAGCTTCACGGTCACGCCGCCGACGTGCACCGGCTCGAGCACGGCGAACGGGTGCAGGTCGCCGAACTTGCCGACGTTCCACATGATGTCCTTGAGCGTCGTGACCTTCGTCGTCGGCGGGAACTTCCACGCGATCGCCCAGCGCGGGTCGCGCCCGACGACCCCGAGCCGGCGCTGCAGCTCGAGATCCGACACCTTCACGACGACGCCGTCGATCTCGAAGTCCAGCCCGCCGCGGCGCTCCTGCCAGCCCAGGCACTGCTTGACGACCTCGTCCTCGGTCTGCAGCAGCACGATGTCGCGATTGACCGGGAAGCCGGCTTCGCGCAGCCATCGCAGCCCCTCCCAGTGCGACGAGAAGCGCTTCCCGTCGACGCGCCCGATGCCGTACGCCCACATCGACAGCGGCCGGTCGCGTGCGAGGCGCGGGTCGAGCTGGCGAATCGTCCCGGCGGCCGCGTTGCGCGGGTTCATGAACGTCGACAGCCCCGCCTCGGCCCGTCGCTCGTTGAGGCCGGCGAAGTCCTTCAGCGACATGTAGATCTCGCCGCGGACCTCGAGCACCGCCGGCGCGCTCTCGATCCGCAGCGGGATCGTGGGGATCGTCCGCAGGTTGTGCGTGACGTCCTCGCCGACCTCGCCGTTGCCGCGCGTCGCGCCGCGCACGAGCACGCCGTCCTCGTAGAGCAGCGAGATCGCCAGGCCGTCGATCTTCGGCTCCGCGACGAACTCGAAGGCCGGGTCCTCGATCCCCTCGCGCGCGAGGTGCGTGCGCATGCGCTGGACCCACGCGCGCAGCTCCTCCTCCGAGCGGGCGTTGGCGAGCGACAGCATCGGGATCTCGTGGCGCACCTTCGGCAGCGAGGAGACCGGCTCGCCGCCGACGCGCTGGGTCGGCGAGTCCGGCGTGACGAGCTCGGGGTGAGCCGCCTCGATCGCGCGCAGCTCGTCGAGCAGCGCGTCGTACTCGTCGTCGCCGATCGTCGGGTCGTCGAGCACGTAGTAGCGCCGCCCGTGCTCGTGCAGCTCCACGCGCAGCTCCTCGGCCCGCCGTTCCACCTCCTCGGAGGCGGGACCCTCCGCCGCCGCCCCGTCTGCCCCCCGCACCGCATCCTCCGCCGCCACGACAGCCCCTACTCTCGGTCCTGCACGATCGGCAGCAGCAGGCGCGCCAGGTCGTGCGTGTCGAGCGCGTCCATGCCCGACGTGTCCGTGAGGTCGAAGTGCAGCGGCGTGACGGCGATGTGCCCGTCGCCGATCGCCGCGAAGTCCGTCCCCGCCTCCTCGTGGAAGCCGGGGTCGGGCCCGTAGATCCAGTACTGCGTGCGCCCGTCGCCGGAGCCCGAGCCCGTGAGCTTGAGCTCGTCGCGGTAGATGCGCTTGCCGAGCTTGGCGATCTCGACGCCGCCTGCCTCGCCCGCGGGGCAGTTGATGTTCAGCAGCGTCCCGGGGGAAGCGGCACGTCGTCGATCTCCTCGACGAGCCGGGCGACGAACCGGGCCGCCCGCTCGAACTCGAAGCGGTGATCGGCCCGGAAGTCGGTCGTGCCCGACGAGGACTGCTGCGACACGGCGATCGCCGGCAACCCCAGCAGGACCCCTTCGAAGGCGGCCGCGACCGTGCCGGAGTACGTGATGTCGTCGCCGAGGTTCGTGCCGTGGTTGATGCCCGAGACGATGAGCTCGGCCTCGAAGCCCTCGACGAGCCCGAGCGTCGCGAGCCGCACGCAGTCGACGGGCGTGCCGTCGGTCGCGAAGCCGTGGGTGCCGTCGCCGAAGTCGACCTCCTGGACCCACAGCGGGCGGCGCGTCGTGATCGAGCGCGCCATCGCCGAGCGATTGCCGTCCGGCGCGATGACGACGAGCTCGATGTCCGGCACGCGCAGCAGCGCGCGGCGCAGCTCCTGCAGGCCCTCGGCTTCGATGCCGTCGTCGTTGGTCAGCAGCACCTTCATGCGTCCCCGATGCTAGAGCCTGCGGCCGACCGCACCTCCGCCACCGCCCGCTGCCGCCGCCGGCTCGTCAGGCGTAGGCCACGGACGCAAGCGCGAGGCCGTGCGGGGGCGCCGTGGCTCCAGCGTCGGCGCGGGGGCGGCCTTCGAGCAGCTTGGTGAAGTCCTCGAGCGAGCGCCGGCCGGTCGCAACCTCGACCATCGTCCCGACCAGGATGCGGTTCATGTGGCGCATGAATGTGTCGGCGGTGATCCAGAACTCGAGCACGTCCCCGTCCGCGCGCCACTCCGCCGCCAGCACGTCGCGCTCGAAGCGCGTGTGGTAGGTCTCCGACGGCGTGAACGCCGTGAAGTCGTGCGTGCCGGCCAGCGCCCGCGCGCAGTCAAGCAGCGCGTCGCGGTCGAGATCCCAGCCGTGCCACCACGCGCGCCCCGCAAGCCACACCGAGCGCGCGCGGCGGTGCAGCAGGCGATAGCAGTACGTCCGCGCCACGGCGTCGTGGCGCGCGTCGAAGCCATCGGCAGCCGGGTTGCAGTCCAGGACCGCCACGTCGGCCGGCAGCAGCGCGTTGAGGCGCAACGGATCGACCGCCTCGTGTTCGTACGAGCAGACCTGCCCCCACGCGTGGACGCCGGCGTCGGTGCGGCCGGCCACGGTCAGCGCAACGTCCTCGCGCAGGATGACCGCCAGCGCCTTCTCGACCTCCGCCTGCACCGTCCGCTGCTCGGGCTGGCGCGCCCAGCCGGCGAAGGCCGTCCCGTCGTACTCCAAGAGCATCCGGCTCGTCATCCGTCGCAGAGCATGGCAGCGCGCCGTATCGTCAGCGTCGCCGTGCCCGAGCAGCAGGAACGATCCTCCGCCAGGCCCGCCCCACCGGCCTCGGCGCCACAGGGACCGGGCGCCGCGCAGGCGGCGACAGGCACCAGGGCGCCGGCTACCCCGCTTTTACGCCGCTGACCACCTGCGCGAGCAGGTCAGCGAGCTCTTCGGGCATCGAGAGCTGAGGGAAGTGCCCGCTCGGCAGCTCGAGAACGTCGTCGGCGGGGGCCGACATCTGCTGCTGCAAGCCGAGCGGGATGGCCCCGTCCTGCGTGCACAGGACATAGGTGGTGGGATGTGAGCGCGGCGGGGCGCCGCTCGGCGTGGCGACGCTCGCAGCGGACTGAAGCAGCAAGCGCGTCTGCTCCTGCGCCGCTCGTTCGGGATCGAGGTCGTTGAAGAACGCCGCGCGCGCGTCTTCGGGATCCTCGGTGACCGAGAGGCTGCCGTCCCCGTTGTCATCCACCCACGGGGGCGGCGTCCCGCCGACGAGGTCCAAGAGTGACTGGCCCGGTCCGGGCCAGAACGCCGTGAGGTAGACGCTGTGCGCGATCGCGGGATGGTCGGCGATCTCGGTGATCACCATGCCGCCGTAGGAGTGCCCGCAGAGCACCACCGGGCCGCCGATCTTGTCGACGCTCGCGCGCACGTGATCGCCATCCGCGTGCAGGTCCTCGAGCTTGGCGGCATCGGTGCCCGAGCTGGGCAACCGCTTGATCGCCTCCACGCGGACCCCGGCCTTGTGCAGCGGCTTGAGCACGAGCTTCCAGAACGATCCGTCGCACCACGCACCATGCACGAGCAGCAGCGTTGCGCCCTTCGCCATGTCCCACCCCTCTCAGCCCGTCTCGGCCCCGTCGGCCGATCCTACGCCCGCCGGCTGGCGGCGGGGTGAAATCGCGCGGAGTCAGACCAGCTCGAGGTAGACCATCTCGGTGGAGTCGCTCCGCCGAGGGCCCAGCTTCAGGATGCGCGTGTAGCCGCCGGGACGCTCCGCGTAGCGCGGCGCGACCTCGGCGAACAGCGTGTGCACCGCGAACTTGTCCTGCCCGAGCGCGCTCAGCGCCTGACGGCGCGCGTGCAGGTCGCCTCGCTTGGCGAGCGTGATGAGCTGCTCGAGCTCGGGCTTGACGGCCTTGGCCTTCGCCTCGGTCGTTTTGATCCGCTCATGCTCGATGACCTCCTTGCAGAGGTTCATCAACAGCGCCTTGCGGTGCGATGAGCTGCGGCTGAGCTTGTTGCGTTTCTGTTGATGGCGCATGCGCGGCTCGGGATCCTAGCGGTCGTCAGTCGTCGCGGAGGTCAAGGCCGCGGTTGTGCAGGGTCTCGATGACCTCGTCGATCGACTTCTTGCCGAAGTTCGGGATCGCGTTGAGCTCGCCCTCCGACTTCGAGATGAGGTCGCCGACGGTCTGGATTCCGGCACGCTTCAGGCAGTTGTAGGACCGCACGCCGAGCTCGAGCTCCTCGATGAGGATGTCGTGCATCGGGCCGGCGGACGTGCCGCCCGCGCCACCGGCGCCACCGGCGGCCGAAGCGCCGTTGGAGCCTTCGAGCTGGCCGCCGGGACCGGCGCGCAGCTCCTCGATGCGGTCGGCGTCCGTGAAGATCGCCAGCTGGGCGATGAGGATCTCGGCGGCCTCGCGCAGCGCGGCCTGCGGGTCGATCGACCCGTCGGTCTCGATGTCGAGCGTGAGCTTGTCGTAGTCCGTGCGCTGGCCGACGCGGGCGGGCTCGACGCCGTAGGCGACGCGCCGCACCGGCGAGAAGATCGAGTCGATCGGGATGACGCCGATCGGCTGGTCCGGCGACTTGTTGTCCTCCGACGGGCGGTAGCCGCGGCCGCGGCCGATCGTGAGGTAGAGCTCGAGCTTGGTCTTCTTCTCGAGCGTCGCGATGTGCACGTCGGGGTTGAGCACCTCGACGCCGGCCGGCAGGTCGATGTCCTTGGCGGTGATCTCGCCGGGACCGGTCACGACGAGCGGCGCCTCGACCTCGGTCGCGTCGGAGTGCATCCGGCAGACGATGCCCTTGAGGTTCAGCACGATGTCGGTGACGTCCTCCGTGACGCCCTTGATCGTCGAGAACTCGTGGGCGACACCCTCGATGCGCACGCTCGTGACGCTCGCGCCCGCGAGCGAGCTCAGCAGCACGCGGCGCAGCGAGTTGCCGAACGTGTAGCCGAAGCCGCGGTCGAGCGGCTCGATCGTGAACGAGCCGCGATTCTCCTCAACCGTCTCACTGGTGATCCGGGGGACTTGGAAGTCGAGCATCAGGGTCCTAACGTCGGGGTGAATCGGACCCGCCCGCCCCGCGCGCGCAAGCGCTGGGGCAGTCGGGAGGGGAATGGACTACTTGGAGTACAGCTCGACGATGAGCTGCTCTTGCACCGGCGCTGCGATCTCCCTGCGATCGGGCTTGCGCAGCACCTTCGCAGTGAGCGAGTCATGGTCGGCCTGCAGCCAGGCCGGGACTTGCGCCGTGAGCTCGGTGGCGTCGCGAATCAGGGGCTCGACCGCCGCACCGGACTTGACCGTGATGACGTCGCCTTCACGCACCTGGTAGCTCGGGATGTCGACGCGACGGCCGTTGACGGTCCAATGGCCGTGGCGGATGAACTGGCGTGACTGGCTGCGCGAGGCGGCGAAGCCGAGCCGGACCAAGACGTTGTCCAGCCGCGACTCGAGGATCGCGAGCAGGTTCTCGCCCGTGATCCCCTCCATGCGCGAGGCCTTGTCGTAGTAGATGCGGAACTGCTTCTCGAGCACGCCGTAGTAGCGGCGGGCCTTCTGCTTCTCGCGTAGCTGCACGCGGTACTCCGACTGCTTCTGGCGCCCGCGGCCGTGATCGCCCGGAGGGTACGCGCGACGCTCGACACCGCACTTGTCGGTCAGGCAGCGCTCACCCTTGAGGAAGAGCTTCTGGCCCTCGCGGCGGCACTTCTTGCAGGCTGGTCCCGTGTCACGTGCCATGCGCTAGACCCTCCGCCGCTTGCGCGGCCGGCAGCCGTTGTGCGCCTGCGGGGTGACGTCCTTGACGCCCGTGACCTCGAGGCCCGCTGCCTGCAGCGAGCGGATGGCTGTCTCGCGACCGGAACCGGGTCCCTTCACGAACACCTCGACCTTCTGCAAGCCCTGATCGATGCCCTTGCGCGCCGCGGCGTCTGCGGTGACCTGCGCGGCGAACGGCGTCGACTTGCGCGAGCCCTTGAATCCGGCTCCGCCCGCAGACTCCCACGCGATGACGTTTCCCTTGTTGTCCGACAGGGAGACGATCGTGTTGTTGAAGGAGGTCTTGATGTGGGCTTGACCGATCGGGATGTTCTTCTTCGGCTTGCGTCGGCCGCGTTGTGGTCGCTTGGGTGCAGGCAATGTCGTCCTTTACTTCTTCGTGGCCTTCTTCTTGCCGGCCACCTGCATGCGCTTGGGCCCTTTGCGCGTGCGGGCGTTCGTCTTCGTGTTCTGCCCGCGCACGGGCAGGCCGCGGCGATGACGCATTCCGCGATAGCAGCCGATCTCCATCAGGCGCTTGATGTTCTGCGAGCGCTCGCGACGAAGATCGCCCTCGACCGTGAGGTCGTCGATCGCGTCGCGGAGCTTGGAGACCTCGTCCTCGGTGAGATCGCGGACCTTGCGGTCCGGCTCGATCCCCGTCTTCTTCAGGATCTCGTTGGCGGTCGGGCGGCCGACGCCGTAGATGTACGTCAGGCCGATCTCCGCGCGCTTGTTCAGGGGGATGTTGATGCCGGCGATGCGCGCCATGGCTTACCCCTGCCTCTGCTTGTGACGTGGATTGGAGCAGATGACCAGCACCGCGCCATGGCGGCGGATGATCTTGCACTTCTCGCACATCGGCTTGACCGACGGTCGTACCTTCATGAGCCCTTTCGTAAGACGTGAGGAAGCGCCGGCGAGACGCATGGACAATCCCGCCGCGGGCGCGACAACTGAGTGTAGCGAAGCGCGGTCAGCCGGTCGTCTCGTGCCACGGGGTCAGCACGCGCGGGCCATCCTCGGTCACGGCGATCGTGAACTCGAAGTGCGCCGCGAGCGACCCGTCGGACGAGTAGATCGCCCAGTGGTCGTCGGCGAGGCGCACGTCGTGGCGCCCTGCCGTGACCATCGGCTCGACGGCCAGGACCATCCCCGGCTCGAGCTTGACGCCCTTGCCGGGCGGTCCGTAGTTGGGGATCTGCGGGTCCTCGTGCATGTCGCGGCCGATGCCGTGGCCGACGAGCGAGCGCACGACCGACAGGCCGTCGGACTCCACGCGCGCCTGGACGGCGTGCGACACGTCGCCGAGGCGGTTGCCGGGGCGGCACTGCTGCACCGCGGCGTGCAGCGACGCCTCGGTCGTGTCGAGCAGCTTGCGCGCGCCCGCGGAGATCGAGCCGACTCCGAACGTGCGCGCGGCGTCCGCGACCCAGCCGTCGAGCACGACGCCGCAGTCGACGGACAGCACGTCGCCCTTGCGCAGCTTGTAGGGGCCGGGGATGCCGTGCACGACCATCGAGTTCGGCGAGATGCACAAGGAGCCGGGAAAGCCGCGGTAGCCCTTGAAGGCCGGCGTCGCGCCCTGCGAGCGGATGTACCGCTCGGCAGAGGCGTCGAGCTCGGCCGTCGTGACGCCAGGCCGGATCTTGCTCTCGACGAGGGCGAGCGTGCGGACGAGGATCGCGCCCGCAGCCGCCATCTTGTCGATCTCCGCCGGCGTCTTCTTGACGATCACAGCTCTTCTTCGAGGCGTAGCGTGGCGATCGTCGCCCGGATGTGGTCGTGGACCTCGGTCGGCGATCGCGTCCCGTCGAAGCGTCGCAGCAGGCCGCGATCCTCGTAGTAGGAGATGAGCGGCGCCGTCTGCTCGTGGTAGACCTCGAGCCGGTGGCGGACGGTCTCGGGCTCGTCGTCCTTGCGCTGGACCAGGCGCGAGCCGTCGACGTCGCAGCGGCCCTCGTGCTTGGGCGGGTCGAACTCGACGTGGTAGACGCGCCCGGTCTTGACGCTCACGCGGCGACCGGACATGCGGCGCATGACGTCCTCGTCGGGGACTTCGATGAGGATCGCGGCCGTGAGGTGGCGCTCGGTGCGCTCGAGGCCCTCGCCGAGCGCCTCGGCCTGGGCGACCGTGCGCGGGAAGCCGTCGAGCAGGAAGCCGTCGAGCGCCTCCGGGGTCTCGATCGCCTCGAGGATGACGCCGGTGATGACCTCGTCGGGGACGAGCTCGCCGGCGTCCATGAAGGTCTTGGCCTGCTTGCCGAGTTCCGTCTCGTTGGCGACCGCCGCCCGCAGGATGTTTCCCGTCGCGATGTACGGCAGGTTGAAGTCGTCCGTCAGGCGCTCGGCCTGCGTGCCCTTGCCCGCGCCCGGAGGGCCGAGGAGGATGAGATTGAGCTCTGACATGGCGGGCCGCGCCGGAGCCTACTGCGGTTGCCGCTGAGCGCACATCATTTGAGGAAGCCCTCGTAGTTACGCATCATGAGCTGCGCCTCGAGCTGCTTCATCGTGTCCAGCGCCACGCCGACGACGATCAGCAGCGAGGTGCCGCCAAAGTAGAAGTTGGCGCTCGTCTGGTTGAAGAGGATCGTCGGCAACGCCGCGACGGCCGCGAGGTACATGGCCCCCGGGAACGTCAACCGCGCGAGCACGCGATCCAGGAACTCCGCCGTCGGCCTGCCGGGCCTCACCCCCGGGATGAAGCCGCCGTACTTCTTGAGGTTGTCCGCCTGGTCGACGGGGTTGAACGTGACCGCGGTGTAGAAGTACGTGAAGAGCACGATGAAGATCGACTCGCCGACGATGTACGCCCAGCCGTTGGGCGAGAAGAACGCCGCGAAGTCCTTGCCGAACTCGTTGTTCATGAGCTGGCCGACGGTCGGCGGGAACGCCATGATCGAGGCGGCGAAGATCACCGGGATGACGCCGGCCATGTTCACGCGCAGCGGCAGGTAGGTCTGGCCGCCCTGGGTCATGCGGCGGCCGATGACGCGTTTGGCGTACTGGATCGGGATCCGCCGCTGGCCTTCCTGGACGAACACGATCGCGGCGATCACCGCCAGCGCGACGAACGGCATCATGACCTTGAAGACCGGGTCCGAGCTCGTCGCCCATGCCTGCACGCCGTTGGGCAGGCCCGCGACGATCGACGCGAAGATCATCAGCGAGATGCCGTTGCCGATGCCGCGCTGCGTGATGAGCTCGCCCATCCACATGATGAGCACGCAGCCGGCGGTCAGCGAGATGACGATGAGGAAGACGCGCGGGGCGCTGAAGTTCTCGATCACGGACTCGCCCGCGGATGCCGTCAGCGAGCGGAAGAGGAAGACGTAGCCGATCGACTGCGCGAACGCCAGGCCGACCGTGAGGTAGCGCGTGTACTGCGTGATGCGCTGCTGGCCGACCTCGCCCTCCTTGGAGAGCTTCTCCAGCGACGGCACGACGACGGTCAAGAGCTGCAAGATGATCGACGCCGTGATGTACGGCATGATCCCGAGCGCGAAGAGGGCGATCCGCGAAAGCCCGCCGCCGCTGAACAGGTTCAGGAAGTTCAGGATCCCCGAGCCGGAGAACGAGTCCTGGATCGCCTTGACGGCCTCGACGTTGATGCCGGGGACCGGGAGGTGCGCGCCGAGGCGGTAGAGCGCAAGCACGAACGCCGTGAAGGCGAGCTTCTTGCGGATCTCCGCGACCGTGAACGCGCTGAGGATCGTCGCAAGCATCGGCGGCGCAGCTTAGTACACGGGAGGTTCCGGCCCGCCGCGCCAAGCCCGCGCGCACCGGCCCGCCCCGCCCGGGGGTCGTTCCGCGCAGCGGCCGCCCGCGGGCGCTGACGGTTACGGCGTCGGCTCGAACGGGAACGCGTGGCGGCGCATTCGCGGGAACGCGGGCTCCGTGCCGGCGCGGTCGATGCGGTCGTTGATGCGCGCGCGCAGCCGGTCGGCCTGTTGCTTCGTGAGCTTGCCGTCCTCGACGGCCTTGTCGAGCTTCGCCTTCGCCACCGCCTTGAGCGCCGTTCGAACGTCGCTCAGCGACTTGCCTTGCGCCTTGGCGATGTCGGCGATGCTCTTGCCGGCACGCAGCTGCTCGCCGAGCTGCTCGCGCGTGACGCCGAGCGCCTTCGCCAGATCGAGCCCGGCCGCGCCGAAGCCGCGCCGCAGGTCGCCGAGCGCCCGGCCGTGACCGGGGAACCCCGGGCCGGGGAGCGGGCCGTGTCCGGGACCGAACGCCCGCGGCCCGGCACCCGGCGGCGGGCCGGCGAACGGCGGGCCGCCCAGCACGTGCCCGGACTGCTTGCGCCGCGCCTTGATGGTGTCGGCGAGCTCCTGCGTGAGCTTTCCGTCCTTGACGGCCTTGTCGAGCTGCGCGTCCTGCGCCGCCGCCAGCGCGTCGCGCAGCTTCTCGGGCGTCACGTTCAGGCGCTTCGCCGCGTCGTCGAGGATCGCCCCCTCGACGTTCGACGCATCGTCCTTCGACACCGCCGCGATGGCCACACCGGCGCCGCAGGCGAGCAGCGTGCCGCAAGCAGCGACGGCCAGGATCTTTCTCGAGCTCATGGTTCTCCCGCTCCGGTCGGGAACATTCAGGGGAGCATCCCGCGCGCGTGTAAGAGTCGCGTAGGAATCTGCGCGCCTATGGCCAGTCGATCCGCTCGGCGAGCTCGACCGGGCCGAGCGCGATGAGCGCGCTGCGCTCGACGGGCTCGTACGCGCCGTCCCGAAGGGCGAGCCAGGTCACCAGCCGCTGCTCGGGATCGACCAGCAGCACCTCGTCGACGCCGTGCGCGGCGTAGAACGGGAGCTTCTGACGGCTCTCGTCGTCGGGCGAGAGGATCTCCACCACGAGCGCCGCGGTCGGGTGCCAGACGCCGGCGGCGCCGGGGCGGTGCAGCCCGCCGTCGGGCACGCGGAAGTCGTGCTCGGACTCACCGACGTTGAACTCGCTCATCGTGGGCACAAGACCTGCCGTGCGAGCCAGCGGACCAAGAACCTCCGCGAGCTGCTGGCAGATGCGCGCGTGCTCGACACTCGGACCGGGGACCATATGGAGAACTCCCTCCCAGACCTCGTCGAGGCGATCGACGCCCGCCTGGCGACGGCGCTCGAGCAGCGCCGCGAGCTCCGGCGGAGGCGTGCCGAGGACCAGCGTTGACATGCCGCAAGCGTACAGCGGGTCACTCGACGCGTCGTAGCGATGCGCACACGGGCGGCCCTGGAGACCAGCGCCGGAAGCCGGTCACCTGTCCGCGACGTCGTAGTCGACGCGGCACGTGCGTCGCTGCCGCGATCCGCGCGCGCCCGCCTGCTTGCGGCCCGCGGTGAGACGAACGCGTGCGGACGGGCCGGTACGCAAATCGGCTCTGATCCCGGCCACCGCAACGTCGACGGCGACCTTCGACGGCACGCCAGCGATGTACGCCGACGAGCAGCGCTTGGTCTCCAGGCCGAACCTCGCACCCGTCGACAGCGCGACGGAGATCGTCTGTGCGACGGCGGGCGTTGAGCGGCGCCATGACACGATCACGCCGCGGCGGCTCTTGGTGCGGCGCACCCGCAGCCCTCGCGGACGGCTCGGGCGAGCCTGCGGCGGTGCGACGTAGCTCGCGATCTTCGTCTTCGCGCGGGGCATGCCGTCCGCGCGAGTGACGACCGCGAACACATCGCGCTTGCCACCCGGCCCGTCGGTCGGCGTGAAGTTCACCGTCGCGCACCGCAGCGGAGATCCCCCGATGCTCGCGGGAGCGCCCTTGCCGCATCGGCGTCCTTGCAGCTTCGCAACGATCTTGCCGACGACCTTGCCGTTCCTGGCCTCTTCGACGACGCTCACGCCGGCGCCAGCCGGCGCGGTGTACCTGACGTCCAGCGTCTTGCGATAGCGGCTCCGGGACGCTACGCCCCCGAAGAAGACCGGAGGCGGGTCGTAGCCGGCCGTTTGGATCCTGGTCGCCGCCACCGGCCCCGGACCCTTGGTGACCGTCCAAGCGCCGGCGCGGGGGTTGAGCAACACGACCAAGGTCGTCGCGTCCGCGGGGTTCTCGACGAGCATCCACTTGCCCGGCGACTGCGCGAGGCCGCTGCCGTCGGCCGGGCTGGCCATCGTCTCACCGGCCGGGCCATGCACGACGACCGACGGAGGGGCGCCATCGCCCTGCACCTTGACGGTGAGGGCGGGTGTGTCGGCGGGCACGGTGAAGCCCAGAGGACCGGCTGTGGGCGCACTCGGCGCGGCGGCGAAGCCGAAGCCGCCGGCCAGCGGCCCGCCGCCCCGCGGCGTCGCCCGGGGCTCGTCCACATCCGCCTCGAAGCTCTTCGTGTCGCAGGTCCGCCCGAAGACGTAGGCGGTTTCCGCGTCCCATTCGCGGGAGGCACCGATCTGGTAGTCGACCTCGCGGTATCCGTCGTAGTCCTTGCCAGGCAGGGGCACCAGCGCGATGACCTTCCCAAACGGCATACAGACGGCGAGTCCGACGCTGGATGCCACGGCGGTACCCACCCGGCAGATGCCCGGGTCGATGCAAGCAACGACGTTGTTGCCCTTGAGGTTGAACGCGGAGATGTCCGTGTCGATCGAGCCGTCGGCATGGCCCGTGACGAGCCTCGCGATTCCGAACCCCACGTTCTGAAAGTCGACGCTGAACTTGAGCAGGCCCCGGCCCGCGGCGCCGGTGTTCTTCAGGACTGCCGCGCCGGGCCCCACCCCTTGGCCGCGCAAGTACACGTAGCCCGCGATGTCCAGCGACCCCGGGACTGCGTCGGAGTAGGTCCAATTGGCGTCCAAGATGCGAACGTTCGGGTAGGGCCCGACGTTTTGATTGATGAGGACGTCGATCGGGCCCTTGAACGTGATCGGCGACGAGGACAGACACAGTCCCACACCGGCCCGGTCGAAGAACTCGACGTTGCTGGCCAGCCGTTGGAACCCTGCACCGTCGACGACCCCGCCGAGATAGGCGATGCGGCCGTTGGCGAGCCCGCCGACCAGCGGCATCCGAGGCCGCGCGGCGGTCGGAAGCCGCATGACGGCGTTGCCCGCCCAACGCCCGCTCACGACTTTGTCGCAACCGGCGAAGAACTTGCCCTGCATGCGAGGGATGCCCGGCGCCGCGCACGGACTGATCGGCTGGTTGGACCCTTGGGGCACGTACGCGTAGCACGCCGAGTCGATCTCCAGGGATCCGATCCAGACGTTCTTGACGTTGAGCTGCACACCGTTGTACCGGACGCCTCCGCTGTCTACGCCGATCGTCGCCTTGGCGGTCACCCCGCCGCCCGTGCCACCGGGCCCGGTCGTGAAGGTGGCGGGCAACATGAACTCCACAGGGAACTTCGCGTAATACCGCTTGTCGGGCGCTTGGCCAAGTACGAGTCCGATGCTGCCGGTCACCTGCAGGTCGTGGAGCTTCTGGCCTCGCGGCACGGTGAGCGTCGCGACGGTCCCTTCCTTGCTCTGCGCGACGGCGGGCAGCTTCCAGTCGATCCTGCCCTCGAACACGGTGAGCGAGTCCAGCTTGATCGCCGCCGAGGGATGCTCGATCCGACCACCGGGATACGCCGTGGTCGACTTGGTCGCCACGAACTTCGTACCCGCGGGCGGCTTGGGCAGCGCGATGCCGTTGACCTTCGTTGCATCGGACGTCTCGTATCGCGGCGCTTGCGCGGTGCCCTCGTTCGTCATGCACCCATCCGTCGTGATCTCGACCAACTCGAACGTGACGTTCCTCTTGCAGTCCGCCACGGTGTAGGTGCTCGTGGCGGTCGTCGTCTGGCCGACGGCGTCGGCCGCGGTGAGCGTGATCGTGTGCTTGCCCTTCTGCGCCGACGGGACGTTGCTCCCCTTGGGGAGTGGCACCGCCGCCCCGGTTGGCGGCTTCACGGTCGCTGCACACGTCGAAACCGTCGTCGATGCTGCCGGTGCACAGGTGTACTCGGCCGCGACCTTGGAGCCGACATCCACGATCGTCCCGTTCACCGGCTTCGTGATCGTGGCCGTGGGGCGCGCTGGGACCACGTAGGTGCGCGTCACGGTGGTCAGCTGACCGACGGAGTCGTTCGCGACGACGGTGAGCGTGTACGTGTCGGCCGCCGCGGCCGGCAGATCGTCCCCGGAGGACACGGTGGTCACGGTCGTGATATCGGCACGCCGCGTCACGAACGCAGAGCATCTGACGATCGTCGCAGCGGAGGTGCAGGTGTACGACGCCGGGGTCTTGCTCGCGGCCGCGAGGACGGTCCCGGCCGCCGGCGTCGTGATCGTCACGGTCGGTGGCGCGACCACCACGTAGGTCCTCGACGCCGTGTTGACCAGGCCGGCGGCGTTGACAGCGACGACGGCCATCGTGTGTGTGCCCGCGACCGCGGTCGGAGCCTTCGTCCCCGTGGGGACCGGGACCGACGGCCCGTTGGGCGGCGTCACCGACCCGACGCATGCCGTGACCACCGATCCGGTCGAGCCGCACGAGTACGTCGCGACGAGCGTGCTGCCCATTGCCACGACCGCCCCGGCCGCCGGTGCTGTGATGGTCGCGGTCGGCGCTCCGAGCAGGGCGAAGTTCGCGTCGACGGACCTCGCCGCGTTGAGCGTGACGCTGCACGGGCTCGTCGTGCACCCCGCGCCGGCGAACCCGTCGAACCTCGAGCTCACGGCCGGGTTGGCAGTCAACACGATCACGGTGCCGTGGGGGACGGTCTCCGAGCAATCGCCGGCGTTGTTCGGGCCGCAGCTGATCCCGGTGCCGGTGACGGTGCCCGACCCCAAACCCGACGTGGTGACCGTCAACGTGCGCGGCGCGGGATCGAAGTTCGCGTCCACCGACTTGTCGGCGTCGAGCGTCACGCTGCACGGGCTCGTCGTGCACCCCGCGCCCGCGAACGCGTCGAACGTCGAGTTGGCGCCCGGGGTGCCAGTCAACACGACTGTCGAGCCCTCGTCGACGGTCTCCGAGCAGTCGCCCTGGTTGTTCGGACCACAGGCGATCCCCGTGCCCGTCACGGTTCCCGACCCCGCGCCTGACGTGGTGACCGTCAACGTGCGCCGCAGATCGAACCTCGCACTCGCCGACTTGTCGGCGTCCAGCGTCACGCTGCACGGACTCGTGGTACAGCCGGCGCCCGCGAAGGTCCCGAACGTCGAGCCCCCTGCCGGGCTGGCAGTCAGCACGATCACGGTGCCGTCGTCGACGGTCTGAGAGCAGTCACCCGTGTTGTTCGGACCGCAGTTGATCCCGGTCCCGGTGACGGTTCCCGATCCCGAGCCTGTCGTGGTGATCGTCAAGGTGCGCTGCTTGAGATCGAAGTTCGCGTCCACGGACTTGTCGGCGTCCAGTGTCACGTGGCACGGACTCGTCGTGCACCCGGCACCGGCGAACGTATCGAAGGTGGAGTTCGCGGCCGGGTTGGCCGTCAAGCCGATCACGGTGCCGGTGGGCACCGACTCGAAGCAGTCAAAGCCGTTCAGACCACAGGCGATCCCCGTGCCGATGACGCTTCCCGAGCCCGCGCCCGACATCGTGACCGTCAGGAGCTTCCCCGGCACTTCGCGCGCGAACGTCGCGACGGCGTTGCCAAACTGGCTGGTCACGTAGGCGTGCTTGCTGTCGGGCGATACCGTCACCGCGTTGGCGCCCGAGAGCCCGCTCACGCCGCCGGCGCCCTCCTTGTCGAATTCCACGAACGTCAACGCACCGCTCGTCGCATCACGCTCGAACGTCGCCACGGCGTTATCACCCTGGCCGACGACGTACGCATGCGTGCCATCGGGCGACACGGTCACCGCGTTGGTGGCGGCGAGGCCGTCGACGCCGCCGACGCCGTCCTCGTCGAACTCGACGAACGCCAGCGCGCCGCTCGTCGCGTCACGCGCGAACGTCACAACGGCGCCATCGCTGAAGCCGGTGACGTAGGCGTGCTTGCCGTCGGGCGAAACCGTCACCGAGCTGGCGCCGGCGAGGCCGTTGATGGGGCCGATGCCATCCTGGTCGAACTCGACGAATGTCAGCGAGCCGGTCGCGGTGTCACGCGCGAATGTCGCCACGGAGTTATCGCCAGGACTGGTGACGTAGGCGTGCTTGCCGTCGGACGAGACCGTGACCGAGTTGGCGCTGTTGATGCCGTCGACGCCGTTGACGCCGTCCTTGTCGAACTCGACGAACGTCAACGCACCGCTCGTGGCGTTGCGCGTGAACGTCGCCACGGCGCTATCGCCGTTGCTGGCGACATAGAGGTGCTTGCCGTCCGACGAGACCATCACGGCGCTGGCGCCGGCGAGGCCGTCCACGCCGAAGAAGCCGTCCTGGTCGAACTCGACGAAGGTCAATGCTCCGGTCGTCGCGTTGCGCGCGAACGTGGCAACAGCGTTGTCACCGGCTCCCGCGACGTACACGTGCTTGCCGTCGGGCGACACCGTCACCGACTTGGCGCCGTCGAGGCCGTCGACGCCGCCGAGGCCGTCCTTGTCGAACTCGACGAAGGTCAATGCTCCGCTCGTCGCGTTACGCGTGAACGTCGCCACGGAGTCATCGCCGAGGCCGGCGACGTACACGTGCTTGCCGTCGGGCGACACCACCGGCGAGAACGCGGTGGCGATGCCGTCGATGCCGCCGACGCCGTCCTGGTCGAACTCCACAAAGGTCAGCGCGCCAGGGATCGGGATCAGATCGAACTTCGCGTCCACGGACTTCGCCGCGTCAACCGTCACGGTGCACGGACTGGTCGTGCAGCCCGCACCCGAGAACGTGTCGAACGTCGAGTTCGCAGCCGGGTTGGCGGTCAGCTCGATCACGGTGCCGGAGGTCACCGACTCAGAGCAGTCGCCGGTGTTGTTCGGGCCACAGCTGATCCCGGTGCCGGTCACGGTTCCGGATCCCGCGCCCGACGTGCTGACCGTCAAGGTCAGCAGCGCATTGTGGCCCAGCAGGATCGAGACGTTGTCGCTGCCGCGGTTCGCCACCGCGAGGTCCGGGTCAGCGTCAGCGTTGAAGTCGCCGACGGCGACCCCCTGGGGGCCGGTGCCGGCGGAGACCCTCGGCGCCACGGCGAAGGCTCCGCCTGTCGCGCCGAGGAAGATCGCCACGTTGTTGGCGGCGTTGTCCGTGGCGGCGAGGTCCGGGTGTGCATCACCGTTGAACTCGCCGATGGCAACAGACCAGGGGGCGCCGCTCATGGGGACGATCGGCGCGGCGGTGAACGTTCCGTCCATCGCGCCGAGCAGGATCGACACGTTGGTAAAGAAGTTCGCGACGGCAAGGTCGGGGTCTCCATCTTCGTTGAATTCACCAACGGCGATCGTCTGGGCGCCGGCGCCGGCGGGGACGCTCGTCGCCGTGCCGAAGGATCCGCTGCCGGTTCCGAGCAAGATCGACACGTCGTTGCCGAAGTTGTTCGCGACGGCGAGGTCCGCCTTTGTATCAGCGTTGAAGTCCCCGACGACAACAGAGCGCGGGCCGTTGCCGGCGGGGAAGTTCGTCGCCGTGGGGAACGTCCCGGTGCCCGTCCCAAGCAGGATCGACACGCTGCCGCCGGCGCCCGCGACGGCGAGGTCGGCGTCTGTATCGCCGTTGAAGTTGCCCACGGCAAGAGCGAAGGGGAAGCTGCCCGAGGGGACGGGGAAGTTCGTCGCCGTGCCGAAGGTCCCGACACCCGTTCCAAGCAGGATCGACACGTTGTTGCTCGAGAAGTTCGCGATGGCGAGGTCGGCCTTTGTATCGCCGTTGAAGTCGCGGACGACGACGGCCTGGGGGCCGGTGCCGGCGGGGAAGTTTGTCGCCGCGCCGAAGGTTCCGAGGGTCGCGCCGAGCAAGATCGACACATTGTTGGTGCTGGAGTTCGCGACGGCGAGGTCCGGGTCTCCATCACCGTCGAAGTCGCCGACCGCGACTGAATTGGGCGCGGTGCCGACCGGGTAGTTCGTCGGCCCGCTGAAGGTTCCGTTGGCCCCGAGGGCCACCCCGACAGTTGCGAACACGATCAGCCCGCCGACCACCACCGCAATGGCGACGAGCGGACGCACGCGGGCGACCACGGCAGTTGCCGATCCGTCGTTGCGAATGCTCACAACGAACCCCGCCGGCGGGAGGCAGCAGCGCTGAGGAGCCCCGCCGAGGCAGTCCACGGAGGCGACGGCGAGATGCGGTCGCGTCCATCGACATGCATCTGGGGTGCCTCCTTGCTTGGTGTCGCCCCATATGTCCACCGACGACTGGTGCCGCCGTCATGTTCACCGGCGTCGCGAAGCTACCACGTCAAAACACCCTGGGATACCCCAGTCTTTCTAAGCGTGGGCGTCGCGTCGCCGGAGACCGGACGCGACGCCAGCCGCGCGAGCGGGGGATCAGTCCGTGTGGATCTGACAGGTTCCGCCGGCGGCCTCGATGGCCGCGCGGGCGGAGGCGCTGAACGCGTGCGCGTGCACGGTCAGCGGCTTGGTGATCTCGCCCTTGGCGAGGATCTTCACGTTGACGTCCTTGCGGTTGCCCAGGCCCTTGGCCTTCAGCGCCGCGAGCGTGACGTCGTCGCCGGATTCGAAGCGCGCCTCGAGGTCCTGCAGGTTCACCGCCTGGGTGTGCGTGCGGAACATCTCAAAGGGCATCGACTTCTTCATGTGCGGGCCGCGCAGCTTGCGCATCCGCATGTGAATCGGCATCTGCCCGCCCTCGAAGCCGGGACGGTCCTTGGAGCCCGAGCGCGAGCCCGCGCCCTTGTGGCCGCGGCCCGAGGTCTTGCCCATGCCGGAGCCGTGACCGCGGCCGACGCGCTTGCGCGGCTTGCGGCTGCCCGGAGCGGGCTTCAGCGTGTTGAGGCCGATCGGCTTGTCCTCGGCGCCGCGCGCCGCGGAGTCCGCGTCGTTGGAGGGGACTGGAGGCGTCATGACTTCTCCTCGATGCGAACGAGATGGCGGACCTTGTGGAGCATGCCGCGCGAGACGTCGTTGTCCTTCACCTCGACGGTGTGGCCGATCCGGCGCAGGCCGAGCGAGCGCAGCGTGTCGATCTGGCTGCGGTCCGCGCCGTTCTTGGACTTGAACTGCGTCACCTTCATGCGGACTCGGTCCCTTCGTCGGCAGGCGCCGCGGGCTCCGTCGCGGCATCCTCGTCGACTCCTGCCTCGGCGTCCGTACCCGCGACCTCCTCGGGGACGACATCGGCGACGTCGGGATCCACGGGGGCGTCCGCCCCGGAGTCCGCGCCGTCCGCGCCGTCCGCGCCGTCCGCGCCGTCCGCGCCAGCGATCGTCTCGCCTCCGGCGCCCGAGTCCGCGCCGAAGCCGATGCCAAGCACCTTGTTGATCGACAGGCCGCGCAGATCGGCGACCTCCTCGGGGCGGCGCAGGCCCTGAAGGCCCGCGACCGTCGCCTTGACGAGGTTGATCGGGTTCTGCGAGCCAAGCGACTTGGAGAGGATGTCGTGGATCCCCGCGAGCTCGAGCACCGCGCGCACGCCGCCGCCGGCGATGACGCCGGTACCGGGCGAGGCGGGCTTCATGAAGACGCGGCCGGCACCGTAGACGCCGGTCGTCGTGTGCGTGATCGTCTGGCCGTGCTTGGGCACGCGGAAGAGGTTCTTCTTGGCCTGCTCGACGCCCTTCTGGATCGCGAGCGGGACCTCGTTGGCCTTGCCGTAGCCGACGCCCACGACATCGCGCTCGTCGCCGACGACGACCAGCGCGGTGAAGGAGAAGCGACGGCCGCCCTTGACGACCTTCGCGACGCGGTTGATCTCGACGACGCGCTCCTGAAGATCCAGGCCGGCCTGGTTGACGGATCGATCGACGACAGGTGCGCTCATACGGTGAGTCCTCCTTCGCGGACGCCTTCGGCGAAGGCCTTCACACGACCGTGGTACTGGTAGCCGCCGCGGTCGAAGACGGCGCTCTCGATGCCGGCGGCCTTCGCGCGCTCGGCGAGCAGCTTGCCGGCCGCGCCCGCCTGTTCCATCGACTGCTTGTCGCGCAACTCGGCTTCGGTCCAGCTGACGGCCGCGATCGTGTGGCCGGCGACGTCGTCGACGAGCTGCGCCGAGATGCCGCGGTTGGAGCGAAAGACGGAGATCCGCGGTCGCGTGGCCGTGCCGGTGACCTTCGCGCGGACGCGGCGGCGGCGCTTGAGGCGCTTGGCTGGACGGGTCGTGACGGTCATGCGCGCTTACCAACCTTGCGAGCGACGTACTCGCCTTCGTAACGGATGCCCTTGCCCTTGTACGGCTCGGGCGGGCGCTGCTTGCGGATGTACGCGGCCATCTCGCCGACCATCTGCTTGGAGTTGCCCTTGACGATGACCTTCGTCGGCTGCGGCACTTCGAACTCGATGCCCTCCGGCGCCTTCACCGGCACGGCGTGCGAGTAGCCGAGCGCGAGCTCGAGGTCCGAGCCCTTGAGCACGGCGCGATAGCCGACGCCCTGGATCTCGAGGGTCTTCTGAAAGCCGGAGGTGACGCCCTCGACCATGTTCGCGACGAGCGAGCGGGTCAGGCCGTGCAGCGCGCGGTGCTGGCCGCGGTCGGTCGGGCGCGTGACGACGATCGTGTCGCCGTCCTGCGCGACGCCGATGTCGAGCGGCACGCGCTCTTGGAGCGTGCCGCGCGGGCCGTTGACCTGCACGAGCTCGGGCTGGATCGTCACGGTGACGCCGGTCGGGAGCGGGATGGGCTTCTTGCCGATGCGCGACATGCCCTTACCAGACGTGCGCCACGACTTCGCCACCGACGCCCGCGCTGCGAGCCTCGTGGCCGGTCATGACGCCTCGCGACGTGGAGACGATTGCGGTTCCCATGCCGCCGAGGACCTTGGGGATCTCCTGCGAGCCGGCGTACGTGCGACGGCCCGGCCGCGAGACGCGCTTGAGGCCGGAGATCGCGGAGCGGCGGTCGTTCGTGTACTTCAAGCGCACGCGCAGCACCTCGCCGGGGTGATCGGCGTTGGGCGCCTCGGTCGAGTAGCCGTCGATGTAGCCCTGTTCGGACAGGATCCGGGCGCACTCGACCTTGAGCTTGGACGACGGGATGTCGACCGTCTCGTGGGCGGCCTGGATCGCGTTGCGGATCCGGGTCAGGAAGTCTGCGATGGGGTCTGTGCTTGCGCTCAAGGGAAGTCTTTGGTTGAAAGGCGGTCGATTACCAGGAGGACTTCGTCATGCCCGGTACGAAGCCGTTGTGGGCCATCTCGCGCAGGCAGATCCGGCAGAGGCCGAACTTGCGATAGACGGAGCGGGCCCGGCCGCAGCGGCGGCAACGGCTGTACTCCCGGGTCTTGAACTTCGCGGGCCGAGCCTGGCGGACCCGCTGGGACGTCTTGGCCATACTAGGTGGTCTCCTCGTTGTCCGGCTCTTCGGGTTCGGGCTCGGGCTTCGCGTACGCCTCGGGGTTCTCCGCCTTGAGCTGCTCGAGAGCAGCCTGCTCGGCCTCGGCCTTGGCGCGCAGCTCGGCGTGGTGCGCCTCCTCCATGGCGGCGGCCTTGCGGGCCGCGGCGGCCTCTTCCTTGGCGCCGGGGCGCCCCTCCTTCGTGAACGGCATGCCGAAGGCCAGCAGCAGCTCGAACGCTTCGACGTCGGACTGCGCGGTGGTCGTGATCGTCACGTCGAGGCCGCGCACGTGATCGACCGAGTCGTAGTCGATCTCCGGGAAGATGACCTGCTCGCGGACGCCCAGCGAGTAGTTGCCGCGCCCGTCGAAGGCGGTCGCCTTCAGGCCGCGGAAGTCGCGGATCCGCGGGATCGCGATCGACAGCAGCCGGTCGAGGAACTCGTAGGCGCGCTCGCCGCGCAGCGTGACGGACAGCCCGACGGGCATGCCCTCGCGCAGCTTGAAGTTCGCGATCGACTTGCGGGCGCGGCGGACGTTGGGCTTCTGGCCGGCGATGATCGCTAATTGGCCCAGCGCCTGGTCGAGCAATTTAGAGTCCTGTTTCGCGTCGCCGACGCCCATGTTGAGCGTGATCTTCTCGATCTTCGGCGCCTGCATCACCGAGGTGTAGCCGAAGCGCTCCATCAGCGCCGGGCGGATCTCCTCGAGATAGCGGATCTTCAGCCGTGCGGGCGGGGCGGCGGTAGCGGGCGTCATGAGAGCTTGGCTCCTGTGCGAGCCGAGGCGCGCAAGCGCTTGCCGTGCTCGACGATGGTCTTCACGCGCGTGGGCTTCTTGTCCTTGGGATCGCGCAGCGCGACGTTCGAGAGGTGGATCGGGCCTTCCTTCTCGATGACGCCGCCGGGCTCGTTGGAGCCCTGGCGCGCACGCGTGTGGCGCTTGATGATGTTCAGGCCCTCGACGTAGACCCGCTCCTTGGCGGGATCGACGCGCAGGACCTTCCCCGACTTGCCGTTGTCCTTGCCGCTGATGACGATGACCTCGTCACCTCTGCGAATTCGCGCCGGCATTAGAGCACCTCCGGGGCGAGCGAGACGATCTTCATGAAGTTGCGATCGCGCAGCTCGCGGGCAACCGGTCCGAAGATGCGCGTGCCGCGCGGGTTGTTCGCCGCGTCGATGATCACGGCGGCGTTCTCGTCGAAGGCGATGTACGTGCCGTCGTCGCGGCTGAAGGACTTCTTCGTGCGGACCACGACGGCCGTCACGACCTCGCCCTTCTTGACGGTGCCCTGCGGGTTGGCCTGCTTGACGGTCGCCGTGATGACGTCGCCGACGAACGCGTAGCGCCGCTTGGAGCCGCCCTTGACGCGGATGCAGAGGATCTCGCGGGCGCCCGTGTTGTCGGCGACCTTGAGGCGTGTCTCGTTCTGGATCACTTCGCCCGCTCCAGGACTTCCTCGAGCTTCCAGCGCTTCGTGCGAGACAGCGGCCGGCTCTCCGAGACGCGAACGAGATCGCCCTCGCCGGCGTCGTTGGTCTCGTCGTGAGCGTGCAGCTTGGTCGTCGAGCGCACGATCTTCTCGTACTTGCGATGGCGGCGGGCGACGTCGATGCGGACGACGATCGTCTTGTCCGGCTTCGCCGACACGACGGTGCCGGTGCGCACCTGCGGCGAGGAGTCCTTGGGCGGCGCGGGCGGCGTGCCCGTGCCTTTCTCCGTCGACCGCTTCGCCTTCTCCTGCGAGCGGCGACGCGTGCGGGCGGCAGCCTTGGCCTTGCGCAGCTCGCGGCGCTCGGCGTCGCGCTCGGCGATCGTGCGCGGGCCGCGCTGGGACTTGGCGAGGTGGTCGCGGCGGGCGCGCTCCTCCTTGCCGGAGAGCTTCGGCGCAGCGGCTGCTTCGGCCTTCGCGGTCTGGTCGGAGATCGCCGCGAGCTCGTCGGGGCTCTGCTCGGTATCTGGAGTCTCGTCAGCCATTGCTACTTCCGGTTGGGAATCTTGATGTCGCGCTCGCGCGCCACGGTGAGGGCGCGGGCTAGCTCGCGCTTGGCGGCGCTCATGCCCGCGGTGTTCTCGAGCTCGCCCGTGGCGTGCTGGAAGCGCAGCCCGAAGACTTCCTTGCGCTGCGTCGCCACGTGCTCGACGAGCTCCTTGGGGTCGAGGTCGCGCAGGTCCTTGGCGGCGGTCATGAGTGCGTGTCCTCGCGCATGACGAACTTCGTCTTCACGGGCAGCTTGTGGCCCGCCAGGCGCATCGCCTCGCGAGCGAGCGGCTCGGACACGCCGGCCAGCTCGAACATCACGCGGCCCGGCTTGACGACGGCGACCCAGCCCTCGGGCGAGCCCTTGCCGGAGCCCATGCGGGTCTCGGCGGGCTTCTTCGTGAAGGACTTGTCGGGGTAGACGTTGATCCAGACCTTGCCGCCACGCTTGATCTTGCGGGTCATGGCGATACGAGCGGCCTCGATCTGGCGGTTGGTGAGCCAGCCCGCGTCGAGCGACTTCAGGCCGTACTCGCCGAACTGGATCGACGTCTGCCCGCGCGACAGCCCGGCCCTGCGGCCGCGGTGCTGCTTGCGGTGCTTGACGCGCTTGGGGGACAGCATCAGCGCCCGCCTCCACGTGCGCCACCGGCGCCGGGGCCGAAGCCGGGACGCGAGGTCCCGCCGCCGGCGCCACCGCCGCCGCCGCGTCCGCCGCCCGCGCCCGGACCGCCGCCACGGCCGCCCGGTCCGCCGCCACGGCCTCCGCCGCCGCCGCCGCGACCGCCGCCACCGCCGCCGGCGCCGCCGCGACCGTCACGGTCGCCGCGCCCGCGGCCGCGGCCGCCGTCGCGGTCGCTCTGCTGCTGGGACGGGCCTTCCATGTCGGTGAGGTCCGCGCCGGAGTAGCCCTCGGGCATGATCTCGCCCTTGTTGATCCAGCACTTCACGCCGATGCGCCCGAACGTCGTCTTGGCCTCGAAGAAGCCGTAGTCGATGTCGGCGCGCAGCGTGTGGAGCGGGACGCGACCGTCGGAGTAGCTCTCCGTGCGAGCCATCTCGGCGCCGCCAAGGCGGCCGCCGACCTGGATCTTGCAGCCCTTGGCGCCCGAGCGCATGGCGCTCGTGAGCGCGCGCTTCATCGCGCGCCGGAAGGCGACGCGGTTCTGCAGCTGCTCGGCGACCGACTGCGCGACGAGCTTGGCGTCGAGCTCGGGGCGCTTGATCTCGAGGATGTTGACCTTGATCTGCTTGCGCGTGATGCGGTGCAGGTCCTTGCGCAGGGCGTCGACCTCGGAGCCGGACTTGCCGATCACGATGCCCGGACGCGCGGTGTGGATGTTGACCTCCACCTCGTTGGCGTCCTTGCGGATCGTGATGTCCGAGAGGCCCGCGTGCGCGAGCTTGCCCGTGATGTGACCACGGATCGCGACGTCCTCGGCCAAGTAGTCAGCGAAGTGCTTCTCGTTGAACCAGTTGGACTTCCAGTCGTGGATGTACCCCACGCGCATCGACTCGGGGTGAACCTTCTGTCCCATCTAGCGATCCCCGTCCTTTGGCGTGAGTGTGATCGAGAGGTGGCTCGTGCGCTTGCGGATCTTCGTCGCGCGGCCCATGGCCCGCGGACGGAAGCGCTTGAGCGTCGGCCCCTCGTCGGCCTTGATGGCCGCAATGCGAAGCTCGTCGCCGATCAGCTCGTGGTTGTGCTCGGCGTTGGCGACCGCCGACTCGAGCAGCTTGGACCAGTCGCGGGCGACGTCGCGGTTGGCGTGCGCGAGGATCGCGCGGGCCTCCTCGACGGACTTGCCGCGGATGTGGTCGCACACGAGGCGCGCCTTGCGCGCCGACGTGCGGACGTACTTGGCGTGCGCGCGGACCATCGGCGGGCTGTCGCCCCAGTCGTGCGCGGGCCGCTTGCGCTTCGCGGCCGGGGCGGCCGGCTTGTCCGGCTCGGCCTTCTTGCGCGTACGGCGAGCGGGCTTGGCGGGCTCGTCGGCGTCGGCGTCCTTGGCCGACGCGTCGGTCGCGGCAGCCTTGGCGGCGGCGGGCTTACGCCGCGCGCGCTTGGGCTTCTCCTCGGCGCCGGCCTCGGTCTCCGCGTCCGCGGACTCGGCCCCGCGGGCCTTCGCGGCGGCGGGCTTGCGCCGCGCGCGCTTAGGCTTCGGCTTGTCGGCGTCGGCGATCTCGTTCATGCCGGAGCCGTTGTCGACGACGAGGGCCTCGTCCTCAGCCGACGCCTGCTTGGCGTCCGCAGCCTCCTGCTCGACCTTGGCCTCGTCGGGCTTGCCCTCGGAGGGATTGCCTGGCTTGCTCGGCGTCATCGGACCTTGCCGCTCCCCGCGTGGCCGCGGTACAGGCGCGTCGGCGCGAACTCGCCGAGCTTGTGGCCGACCATCGACTCGGATACGAAGACGGGCACGTGCTTGCGGCCGTCGTGGACGGCGATCGTGTGGCCGACCATCTCGGGGAAGATCGTCGACGCCCGCGACCAGGTCTTGAGCATCTGCTTGGAGTTCGCGGTGTTCAGCGCCTCGATGCGTGCCATCAGGCGCTCCTCGACCCACGGTCCCTTCTTGCTTGAACGGCTCAACGCTTCTTCCCTCTCTTGCGACCGCGGACGATGTAGCGATCGGATGCCTTGTTCTTCTTGCGGGTGCGATAGCCGAGCGTCGGCACGCCCCACGGAGTCACGGGGTGACGACCCGCGGTCGTCGATCCCTCTCCACCGCCGTGCGGGTGGTCCACCGGGTTCATCGCCGTGCCGCGCGTCTGCGGGCGGATGCCCATGTGGCGGCTGCGCCCGGCCTTGCCGATCTTCACGTTCTGATGATCGGCGTTGCCGATGGTACCGATCGTGCCGCGACAGTCCTCGCGCACGAGCCGCATCTCACCGGAAGGCAGGCGGATCGTGGCCATGCCGGCGTCGCGCGCCATGAGCTGGATGCCGGTTCCGGCGGAGCGGCCGAGCTGGCCGCCGCGACCCGGCTCGAGCTCGACGTTGTGGATGACCGTGCCGATCGGGATGCGGCTCAGCGGCAGGCAGCAGCCCGGCGCGATGTCCGCCTCGGGGCCCGAGGTCACCGTCATGCCGACCGTCAGCCGCGCCGGCGCGAGGATGTAGGCCTTCTCGCCGTCGACGTAGTGCAGCAGCGCGATGTACGCGGACCGGTTGGGGTCGTACTCGATCGTCGCGACGCGCGCGGGAACGCCGTCCTTGCGCCGCTTGAAGTCGATCTTGCGGTACAGGCGCTTGGCGCCGCCACCGCGGTGGCGAGCGGTCTTGCGCCCGCGGGCGTTGCGCCCGCCGGACTTCGTGAGCCCCTCGACGAGGGTCTTCTCGGGCCGGTCCGTCGTGAGCTCCGCGAAGTCGGGGTACGTCGCGAAGCGACGACCGGGGCTCGTGGGCTTGGGTTTGCGAATTGCCATGGCTGATTACCCCTCGAGGGACTCGAGGCCCTGGAAGATCGGGATGCTGTCGCCCTCGCGGACCTGCACGATCGCCTTCTTCCACGTGCGCGTGCGGCCCTGGATCTGGCCGCGGCGCTTGGGCTTGGACTTCACGCTCATCGTGTGGACGCCGAGGACGCTGACGTCGAACAGCGTCTCGATCGCCTGGCGGATCTGCGTCTTGTGCGCGTCGGGATGGACGCGGAAGGTGTACTTGCCGGCCGCCGCGAGCACGTAGGACTTCTCGGAGACGACGGGGCGGATGATGACCTGGCTCGGATCCATCAGACGGCCTCCTCGACGGGCTCTGCCTCGGGGGCCTCGCCCTTGGCGCGTGCGGTGAGCGCGTCGAGCGCCTCCTGCGAGAACACGACGGCGGCGGCGCCGATGAGGTCGGCGACGCCGACCATCGAGACCGGCAGCACCGAGACGCGCTCGAGGTTGCGGAACGACAGCGCCGCGCGCTCCTGCGCGTCGGTCAGCACCACCAACGTCGGAGCACCCAGTCCGGAGTCGGCCAGCAGCTTCGCGGCGCTCTTCGTCGACGGCGTGTCGAACTTCGCCGGGTCGAAGACCGCGATCGACGCGCGGTTGGCGTGCACCGACATCGCGCTGCGCAGCGCCGCGCGGCGCTCCTTGCGGTTGACCTTGAAGGTGTACTTGCGCGGGGACGGGCCGAAGATCGTGCCGCCGCCCACCCAGATCGGGGAGCGCGACGAGCCCGCGCGGGCGCGGCCGGTGCCCTTCTGGCGCCATGGCTTGGCGCCACCGCCGCGGACGTTGCCGCGGGTCTTGGTCGCGTGCGTGCCGCGCCGGCGGGCGTTGAGCTCGGCCCGGACGGACTCGTGCACGAGCGGGCCGTTGAAGGGCGCGCCGAAGGCGGCCTCGTCGAGCGAGACCTTCTTGGACTTCGCTGCGCCGAGGATCGGTGCGTCAGCCATCGGTGCGGACCTCCACGAAGCCGTTGCGCGGCCCGGGCACGGAGCCACGGAGCAGCATGAGGTTCTGCTTGGCATCGAGGCGGACGATCTCGAGGCCCTTCTGGGTCACGCGCTTGTTGCCCATCTGGCCGGGCCCGCGGATGCCCTTCATGACGCGCGAGGGCGTGGCGGACGCGCCGACCGAGCCCGGTGCGCGGACGTTGTGCGAGCCGTGCGACTTGGGCCCGCTGGCGAAGTTGTGGCGCTTGATCGTGCCCTGGAAGCCCTTGCCCTTCGAGGTGCCGCGGACCTTGACGGTCTGACCGACCTCGAAGTCCTCGACGGTGACCGAGTCGCCG
>CAVYAX010000018.1:0-86068 GCA_963766525.1 uncultured Actinomycetes bacterium | reverse complement strand
GTCCGAACTCCGTGCCGTAGGCGTTGGTTTTGACGCGGAATTCGCGGACGCTCTCCATGCCGAGCGATGTTCCGGCGGCGCTTCCGGCCGGCCCGTTGGTGAAGTCGTTCTGCAGCGTGCCGTCGAGCAGGTACACGTTGGCTCGGGATCCTGTCCGTTCACGCTGATGCCCAGTCCGTGGGCGACGACCATTCCGCCGTCCCGGTGCGGGTAGGCCAGGAACCCGGTTGCAGCAGCGCGAGGTCGGTGTAGTTCCGCCCGTTGAGCGGCAGGTTCTCGATCGTTTCCGTTCCGACGAGATAGCTGAGCTCGGAGCTGGAGGTGTTGACAAGTGGCCGCACGCCGATCACTTCGTCGCGGATCTCGAGCGCCCGGATCTGCAGGGTGAGGTTGGCGACGACCGTCTCCGCCACGGTCAGCGGGAGGCCGCGGCGCACCTGCGGCGTAAATCCCGCAATCTCGGCGCGCAGCTCTTACTTCCTGGGCGGCAGGCCCGCGAGGACGTAACGTCCCTCGACGTTGGAGACGGTGGTGCGGACGAGGCTCGTCGCCGCATTCGTCGCCGTGACGGTGACACCCGGCATCACGCCACCGTCGGAATCCTGGACGGTGCCGCTGATGGTGGCGGTCGTTTGTTCTGAGACGAACGTTGGGACGAACAGCAGACAGAGGACAACCAGATAACGTGGCACGTCTTGATTCTATCAACCGCAGCAGCCACGCGGGCGTTCCTCTATATCGCGGCTCGCGGCTCGCGGCTCGCGGCTCGCGGTCCGCGGTCCGCGGGCTGCAGCTCGCTGCTGACAGCTCGCAGAGCAGTTGAGTTGGGAGGCCGCAGAGGGGACCGAGAGAACGGATTCGACATGAAGGCACGAGACGAACGGAGACGCACGAAGGGGCTCGAGGTCAGGTCGTGGCCATCGAATTGACGACCCGTTGGATGCCGTCCTTCAGCACCTGCACGTTGAAGTTGATCCGCAAGCCGACCGGGCACTGGGTCAACCGCAGATACGTGAGCATCTGGGCCTCATGAACAGGTGCGAGTGCGTCTACGGACTTGAGCTCGACAATGACTCGACCGTCGACCAGCAGGTCAAGATAGTAGGCCACATCCAGCGTGACGTCACGGTAGACGAGTGGCACGGCTTTCTTCACCTCGATGGTGTGCCCGGCGTCAGTCAACTCGAGCACTAGACACGCCGCGTAGGCTGATTCGAGCAGACCTGGTCCAGGGCTTTGTGAATCTTGATCGCATGGCCGATGATGTCGCGAGTGATGTGATTCGTTACGGACGGATCTACCAGCATGGCGGACTCCACTGTGACGCGGAGCTGCTCGTGCCGCGCGAAGCGCGGCGGGTAGGGTGGGGCAAGCCGGAATGACAAGCTCCCGATTGGTTGCGGGGGAGCTTGTGATCCGCTTGCCCCACCCTCCCCACGCCGGCCTCTGGCCGGCGCGCGAGCAGCCGCACCGCGCATGGCGTGCAAGCCACACACCGCTTCCAATCGTTCGAAATTCGCCGCGCACGTCAGGGAACGTCGCAGAAACTGCAACGGATCGGCGGCCAAATAATCTCAGGTTCTTCTTGTGCGTCTCCGTGTGCCTCCGTGCCTTCGTGTCGAACCGGTTTTCTCAGCCAGCCTCGCTCCCTCTACCTCGCTTCCTCCACCACCCGCCGGCGACCTGACGACTCGCGGCGAGCGCGGGCCTCATGTTAGTCTGCAGGTTCCCGAGTCAACGCTTCCGATCACATGCAACTCAAAACGCTCGCGCTCGCGATCGCCATCGTCGCGCTCTACGCACTGCACCAGGACATCTGGTTCTGGCGCTCGGCCCGCCCGCTGGTATTTGGATTTTTCCCTGTGGCTGGCGTATCACGGTGCCTATTGCGTCGCAGCGGCGCTCCTGATGTGGACGCTCACGCTCGCGTGGCCTCACCACCTCGAGGAAGAAGTCTCTCGCGGGGAGGACGCCCGGCGTTGATTCCCGCAGTCCTCGTCTTCAGCTACCTCGCCGACGTCCTCTACATCGGCATCTTCGCGTTCCGGCATCGCCGGCCGACGGATCACGAAGCCGAGGACTATTTCCTGGCCGGCCGCGCGCTCGGCCCGATGGTGTTCCTGCTCTCGCTCTTCGGCACGAACATGACGGCGTTCACGATCCTCGGCTCGGCTGGGCACGCCTTCGCCAATGGCATCGTGACGTTCGGCCTGATGGCCTCGGCGTCGGCGTTCGTGATTCCGCTGACGCTGTTCTTCGTCGGCACGCGCATGTGGGCGCTTGGCCGGCGCCACGGCTTCATGACCTCGGTGCAGATGTTTCGCGATCGATGGAGTGCGGGCACATCGGCACGGTGATCTTCGTGGTGCAGGCGGCACTGCTCGTGCCCTACATCATCATCGGCGATGGGCGGAGGCACCGCGCTTCGTGCGATCACCGGCGGCTTTGTTCCGTACTGGCTCGGCGGCGCGGTCGTCGCGCTCGTTGTCATGAGCTACGTGTTCTTTGGCGGCATGAGGGGAACCGCGTGGGTCAACGCGTTTCAGACCTTATTTTTCCTGCCGTTTGGCGCCATCGCGCTGGCCGTGATCGGCCGCGGCATGGGTGGGTTTCCAGCCGCGATCGATTCGCTGCACGATCGCCGGCCACGCACCGCTCCTGACCCGCGAGCGGTTCTCGCCGCTCATCTTCCTCAGCTACACGTTCATCCCGCTCTCGACGATCGCCTTTCCCCACATCACGATCTTCTGCCTGACCGCGTGGTGGATGGCGCAGTTCCGCCGCACCATCGTCTTCTACCCGCTTTGCATCCTGGCGATCTGGCTGCCGTGCGTGTTTCTCGGCGTTGCGGCGAACGCGATGCGCGACGTGCCGCGGATCGCGAGCAAGCTCGAGGCGCGGCAGACGCTCGCCACCGCCCCGGCGTTGATGCCCGCCGACGAACGCTCGGCGCTCCGCCGGCAGGCGGCCGGCGACGATGTGGTGCCAATCATGCTGGAGCGCTACGCGCCACTCTGGCTTGCCGGCATCCTGGGTGCGGGCATCATGGCCGCGGTCATGGCCAGCGACTCGGAGATCCCCGCCCTGTCGACGATGTTCACCGAGGACGTGTTCGCGTTCTACGGGGGGAAGACGCGCTTCGGAGAGCACGTGCAGGTCCAGACCGGGCGGCTGTTCGTCGTGATTCTCACGCTGATTGCCTACGCCGTAGCGATGCGCGCGCCGCAGGGCATTTTCGACCTTGCCGTGCAATACGCCTTCTCCGGCTATTCGGCGCTATCGGTCCTCTTCTTTGCGGCGCTGTTCTGGAAGCGGAGCACGAAGTGGGGAGCATTGGCCGTCGCGCTGTGGGTGATGGTCGCCGTGGCCCACACCGCGACGACACCCGGTGCGCTCGCGTGGTTCGGCCTCATGCCAGTGGTGCCGATGACGCTCATCGCGGCTGCGCTGATGGTGGTGGTGTCGTTGATGACCAGGCCGCCCGCACCCGAGACGCTCGCGCGTTACAGCAGGTTGTAGCGGCCGGTGAACGCGCCGACGGCTCTCAGCACGATGATCACGATGGCACGATGACCACGATGATCAACACCAAGAGAAATTCATCGCGCTCATCGTGCCGTATCGCGTTGAGGCCGTCAGCCCGTTCGGGTCAGAGGCCGGACTTCTGAGGGCATAAGCGTCACTGGGGGTCTTCGGTCCGTACGTTAGGATTGCGCTCACGCATGCGGGTCCTCGTCAGGTTCTCGCCGCTGTCACTCAGGAGCGCAGCCGTCATGAGCAGTCGAGTGGGTGCACGATTTGTGAGGAGCGGTGCGATCGCGGCGCTTTCCTTCGGGATGCTGGCCGGTCCGAGGATTGCCCCGGAGAAGTTGTCGGCGCAGTCGGCGCCGCCCCAACCCGCGCGTCCGGTGTTCGTCGACGGCCAGGCGCAGATCGTGCCCGCGTTCGAGGACGAGCAGCAGTGGATCCGGCAGACGCTCTGGGTCGAGACCGAGTTCGATTCCGACGGCGACGGCCGCCGCGACCGGATGTTCGTCGACGTCACGCGTCCGCGCCAGACCGAGACCGAAGGGCTGAAGGTGCCGGTCATCTACGAATCGTCGCCGTACTTCGCCGGCACGTCCGGCGACCGCAAGTTCCTGTGGGACGTGAAGCAGGAGGTCGGCGAGCCGCCGCCGCCGCGCACGTCGCAGGCGCCGATCGCGTTCAAGGCCACGCGCGAGAATGTCTCGACGTCGCTCGTCGCGACGTGGGTGCCGCGCGGCTTCGCGGTCGTCCACTCCGAGGCGCCGGGCACCGGCCTTTCGCAGGGCTGTCCCACGGTCGGCGCGCGACCCGGAGCAGCTGGCGCCGAAGGCCGTGATCGACTGGCTGAACGGCCGCGCGAAGGGCTTCACGACCATCGACGGCACCGAGGAGGTCGTGGCGACCGCGTGGTCGACCGGCAAGGTCGGCATGACCGGCACGTCGTACAACGGCACGATTCCGCTCGCCGCGGCGATCACCGGCGTCGAAGGACTCGAGGCGATCATTCCCGTCGCGCCGAACACGTCGTACTACCACTACTACCGCTCGAACGGCCTCGTGCGGCACCCCGGCGGCTGGCTCGGCGAGGACATCGACTTCCTCTACGACTTCGTCAACAGCGGCGATCCGGCGCGCCGCGAGTACTGCAATCGCACGTATCGCGACGGCGAGTTCGCGCGAGGGCGCGATCGCGCGCACGGCGACTACAACGACTTCTGGGCGCGCCGCGATCTGCTGCCGAACGTCGAAGCATCAAGGCGGCGGTGCTCATGGCGCACGCGTTCAACGACTGGAACGTGGTGCCGGAGCACAGCGTCCGCATCTACGAGGCGCTCAAGGGCGCGTGCCGCTGCGCGCCTACTTTCACCAGGGCGGCCACGGCGGCGCGCCGCCGCTCGAGATGATGAACAAGTGGTTCACGCGCTACCTGTACGGCGTCGAGAACGGCGTCGAGAACGAGCCGAAGGCGTGGATCGTGCGCGAGGTCACTCGAGACGACCGCGCCGCCGGCGCCCGCCGAGCCTCCGCCGGTCGCGCGGGCGGGGCGGCCGCGGCCGCGGGCGCGGAGCCATTCCGCCGCCGGTGTCCGTACGCGGACTATCCGAATCCGGACGCCGCGCTCGTGACGCTCCACCTGCGGCCCGGAGGCGGACGCATCGGCGGCCTGGCGCTCGAGCGGTTGTCGCAGAACGCGACCGAGAAGATCGTCGACAACGTCGATTTCGCGGCGCCGCGCTGGCGCTGCGCCGAGGCGTCCGAGCACCGCCTGCTCTTATGCGACGCCGCGAGCTGACGGAGCCCGTGCATATCTCCGGCACGTCGCGCGTCACGCTCCGGCTCGCGTCGAGCAAGCCGGCGGCGAATCTTTCCGTCTGGCTGGTCGTGCTGCCGTGGACCGACGGGCCCATCGGCCCCGCCAATCTGATCACGCGCGGCTGGGCCGATCCGCAGAATCACAATTCGCTCGACGAGGCGGCGACTATCACTCGCGCGAGCGCGGCGAGCCGCTCGTGCCCGGGCGGTTCTACACGCTGACGTTCGACCTGCAGCCGGACGACCAGATCGTCCCGGCCGGCAAGCGCATCGGGCTGATGATCTTCTCGAGCGACCGCGACTTCACGCTCTGGCCCAAGCCCGGCACCGAGCTGACGATCGACCTGAGCCGGACGTCGCTGCGGCTGCCCGTCGTCGGCGGCACGGCCGCGTTCAGCCGGGCCGCCGGCCAGTAGCCGGGGCACGCAAAGCGATCAGATGTCGCAGTCCAAGAGCTTTTCACCGCGGAGCTCGCGGAGCACGCAGAGTTAAAACTCAGGTTGTCGGCGCGCTTCGCGGTGAGACGCTTTTGGGCGGTGCTGTCCTTCCGCCTGAAGGCGGAAGCCACATTTGAGTATAGGAACGCTAAAACGCCCTATAGCTTCCGCTTACAGGCGGAAGGTGCGTTCGGAGGAAGATCTCTGTGGCTTCCGTCTTCAGGCGGAAGGAATCTGACCCGTCAGTGAGCAGCCCGATAAATTTCCAGCGCCCCGGCCGCGTCAAACGGCCTCGGGTTGAACGTGCCGGTCCATTGCTCGGCCGCGAGATTCGCGAGCTCGATGAGCGCGTCGCCGGGCACGCCGTGATCCCGAAGCCGCCCGCCAAGGCCTCCGGCATGGGGAGGTGCTCCAGCCTCACGGCGAGCGCCTCCGCGGCGCCAGAGGAATCTCCTGATTCAAGAAGGGCCGCGTATCGCGCCGCTGCGGCTGGCGCGTTCCAACGGACGACGTGCGGGAGCATTATCGACAGAGCGAGCCCGTGCGGGAGATTGTAGCGGGCGGTCAGTGGGTTGGAGAGCATGTGCGGCACCGAGCATCGACTGCTCGATGGCGATGCCGGCGAAGTGCGAGCCGAGGAGCATCGATGCGCGCGAATCGCGGTCGCGAGGCTGCGCGAGCACCCGTTCGAACGCCGTGTTCAAACATTCCCACGCCGGCCGGGCGAACGTGTCCGAGAACGGTGTCCGGCGCGACGTCACCCATGTTTCGACAGCGTGCGCGATCGCGTCGTATCCGGCCATGGCCGTCACGCCGGCCGGCGCGCTCATCGTGAGGTCCGGATCCAGAATCGCGATTTTCACCGCGGCCGACGGATCGCCGCACGCCATCTTCATATGCGTCGACGCGTCGGAAATGACGGCAAAGCTCTGCGCCTCGCTTCCTGTGCCGGCCGTCGTCGGCACGCCAATCATCGGAAGGAGCGGCGTCCTCGCCTTGCCGTATCCACGGTAGTCGGCCATTCGCCCACCGGTTGGTCAGCAGGAAGTTGATGCCCTTGGCGCAATCGAGCGAGCTCCCGCCGCCGAGGCCAATCATCGAATCGATGCCGAGCGGCGCGCAAAATACCCGGCCCGCCTCAACCATCGCTGAGTCGGGATTCTGCCCGAAGTCGTGGAACACGACCGCCTCGATTCCGGCAGCCTCGAGCGCGCCGATTGCGGCGGCGACGTAGCCGGCTCGAACCACTCCGGCATCGGCGACCAGGAGCGTCCGGCGGAATCCCAGCTCCTTCGCCAGTCCGCCGACGCGCGCGAGCGCACCGGCCCCAAAAATCACGCGCGTGCGCGGCTGAAAATCGAACCGGTCATCATGAGTTCGCGGCTCGCGGTCGGCTGCTGCGGCTCGCAAAGCGTGCTGATCGAGTGTCATCCAAGAGTCCAAGTCCATTCAGCGATGCATTTCCGAGCCTGACGAGCGACGAGCGACGAGCTGCCAGGCGCGAGCGGCGAGGCCGCGATGAAGGTGCAGTAAACTCTACCATCCGCTAACGCGTAACATACCTATGCCCACAAGCCAGTCCAACCTCCGGCTGACACCGACTCAGTGGTTGATTTGCGTGATTGCCGTCATCGGCTTCGCGTTCGACATCTACGAGATTCTGATGTTGCCGCTGATCGTCAGGCCAGCGCTGTCGAGCTGACTGGCGCGGTGCCAGGATCGCCGGAATTCCAGATGTGGGTCGGGCGCCTCTTCTACATTCCGGCGTTTGCCGGAGGCATCTTCGGTCTTCTCGGCGGCTATCTGACCGACAGGCTCCATGCCGCGGGCCCTGACGTACAGCCCGAGCAGCAGCCCGCGGTACTCGGCGACGTTGTTCGTCGCGACGCCGATCGCCTCGGCCGCGTCGGCGAGCACCTCGCCGTCGGGCGTCGAGACCACGGCCCCCGCGGCGGCGGGACCGGGATTCCCCCGGGCGCCGCCGTCGACGTGCACGACGACCTTCACGAGCGGTCCGGCCGTCCGGCGCCCTGTTACTCGCCGGCGATGGGCGGGAGGTCGCCCGGCACGCGGGCTCGCCGGCGGTCGCGCGTCTCGCGCTGCTTGACGAGCTCGGGATCGGCCTTCGCGGGCGGCTCGCCGTCCGGGCCGCGCTTGTTGCGGCGATCGGACTTGCGGCGGTCGACGATGACCGTGACGTTGTCGTCATCGGCGTAGTACGCCGTGAGCTTCTCGAAGAGCTCTTCCTCGAGCGCCTCCGGCACGACGCAGTAGATCATCGCGGCAGCTTATCCGGGCGGAGGCTCACGTCGGCTCAGCCGGCGAGGGCCAGCATGCCGCGGGCGTCGGCGACGGCGTTGGCCTCGAGCTCGGCAGCCGTCAGCTCGGTCAGCTCGGCGCCCTGGCCGCTCACGCGCACGCCGGCGGCCTCGTCGGCGAGGTCGATCTCGTAGCGATACCAGCACAGCTCCCAGCCGACGACGATCGCGACGATCGAGCCCTCGGTCATGGACGGCAGGACCGTCACGGCCGGCTGGCCGAGCGAGCGGGCGACGCCGGCGATGCGGCGCGGGTGCGCGCTCGCATTGAAGACGTCGAGGGCGCGCGCCATCTTGAGGTCGGCGTTCGTCGGCACGGCGCGGACGTGGCGCGTCTCGCGCGCGGCCGCGGCCGCGTCGCGGGCCTCGGCCGGCGCGGCGGCCGGAAGCTCCTCGGGGTCGTCGGCGGGCGGCGGCTCGTCGTCGTTCGCACGCGCCGGTTCGATCCGGTCGACCTTCCCGCTGCGGCGGGTGTTCGCGTACGGCAGCACCGGCTCGGGCGGCGTGCGAGGTGCGCGTCCGGTGCGCAGCTTCCCGAACAGCGAGCGGCCGTTGCGCGGGCCGTTGCGGCGCACGCCCAGGGTGTTGTCGGCGCCCTCGCGGATCCAGCCCTCGTTCGCGGCGCGCGCCACGCACAGCTCGCACACCATCCGGCGTGCGCCTCCGGCGATGAACGGGTCCGCGTGCTCGCCGCGCAGCAGCGTTCGCCCGCAGACGTCGCAGGCGACGGCCTCGCGGGTCGTGCTGATCGACTTGCGCTCCATCGCCCGACCAGCGTACCGCCGAGGATGGCGCGCCGCCCAGCGAAGCTCGCGCCGGCGGCTACCGGCCGCGCTTGGGAAGCTGCGACGGGCCGACGTGCTTCGCCAGCCACGCGACCAGCGGCCGCGTCGACTCGAGCTCCGCGGTGATGCGCTGGGTGCAGGCGGGCTCGTGCAGCCACGGCTCGAGCGAGTGGCGGCGAAAGACCGTCAGGTGCTTGCGGCGCAGGTGCTCGATGCGCGGATGCTGCTGCGGGTAGCCGCGCGGCGCCCGCTTGAGCTCGGGCTCGATGATCTCCAGGCCGCCGTCGCGCGCGGCTTTGAGCGCACGCTCGAAGCCCTTGGCGCGATGCGCGTCGTCGATCGCCTGGCGGAAGCGCTCGAGCTGGTCGGCCGCCGGGTGGTGCAGGCCGGCCCCGACGAGCAGGCCGTCGAGCGACAGCTCGACGTACCACCCGCCCGCGCCCGTGTAGCCGATCGCGAGCCCGAGCTGCTCCTTGATCGGCGGGCGGTTGCCGAAGCGCGCGTCGTTCCAGGGCCGGAACAGGCGCGGCTGGCCGAGATGCTCGAGGTGGGCGGCCAGCGCCTTCGCGGGCTCGACGAGGTGCTCGTCGTAGCGCGAGCGGTTCGCCTTGAACCACTCGCGCTCGTTGTTGTCCTCGAGCTCGCGCAGGAACTGGAGCGCCTCCGGCGGCCACATGGGCGGTCAAGGCTACGCGTTCACGGCCTCCTGGTCGGCTGCCTGGTCGACGACCTTCTGCTGCAGGTGCGCCGGCACCTCCTCGTAGCGCTCGAACTCCATCGTGTAGTCGCCCTGGCCGCCCGTGAGCGAGCGCAGGTCGGGCGCGTAGGTGAGCATCTCGGCCATGGGGACCTCGGCCTTGACCTCGGTCAGGCCGCCACCGGTGCCCTCCATCCCCTGCGGGCGCCCGCGGCGCGAGTTGAGGTCGCCGATGACGTCGCCGACCGAGTCCTCGGGGATCGTCAGCGTCACGAGCATGATCGGCTCGAGCAGCACCGGGGCGGCGTTGGACATCGCCTCGCGCATCGCGATCGAGCCGGCGAGCTTGAACGCCATCTCCGACGAGTCGACCGTGTGGTAGCTGCCGTCGAACACCGTCACGCGGACGCCCTTGACGGGACAGCCCGCGATCGGGCCGGAGTGCATCGCGTCGATCACGCCCTTCTCGACCGCCGGGATGAACGACGTCGGGATGACGCCGCCCTTGATGTGGTTGACGAACTCGAACTCGTCGGCGGCGGACTCCGGCAGCGGCTCGATCTCGATGTGGCAGTCGCCGAACTGGCCGCGGCCGCCGGACTGCTTCTTGTGGCGGCCGTGCGCCTTCGCGGACTTGCGGATCGTCTCCTGGTAGGGCACCCGCGGCGGCTTGAGCGCGACCTCCGCGCCGAAGCGCTCCTTGAGCCGGTCGACGATGACCTCGACGTGCATCTGCGACAGCCCGGCGATGATCTGGTCGCCGGTCTGCGGGTCGCGGTGCAGGTCGATCGTGGGGTCCTCCTCCTGGAGGCGGCGCAGCGAGGTGTAGACCTTGTCCTCGTCGCCCTTGGCCTCCATCGCGAACGCCATGACGGGCGCCGGCAGCTCGATCTTCGGCATCGAGATCGGCTCGTCGCGCTCGGCGAGCCAGTCGCCCGCGCGCGTCTCCTTGAGCTTCGCGACGGCGCCGATGTCGCCGGGGCCGAACTCGTCGGCGTGGCCGGACTCCTTGCCGCTGAACACGAGCAGCTGGCCGACGCGCTCCTTGTGGTGGGTCGTCGTGTTCATGACGTGGGTGTCGTGCTGCATGAGCCCCTGGTAGACCCGGAAGAGGTTGATGCGGCCCGCGAACGGGTCGGCGCGGGTCTTGAAGACGTAGGCGTACAGCGGCGCGTCGTCGCGGTGCTCGAGCGTGATCTCGGGCAGCTCGAGGCCGCCGTGCTTCACGGGCGACGGCAGGTCCTCGACGATCGCGTCGAGCAGGCGGTTGATGGCGAGGTTGCGGGTCGCGACGCCGCAGGTCACCGGGAACAGCGAGCCGTGGTTCGTGCCCTCCTTCAGCGCGGTGACGATCTCGTCGTGGGCGATCTCCTCGCCCTCGAGGTAGCGCTCCATGAGAGTGTCGCTCACTTCACAGATCTCGTCCATGAGCTTCTCGCGGTACTCCTCGGCGGTCGCCTGCATGTCGTCGGGGATCGGGATCTCCGTGCAGTTGTCGACGCCCGCGCCGTCGTAGCTGTAGGCCTTCATGTCGACGAGGTCGATGACGCCGGCGATGTCGTGCTCGGCGCCGATCGGGATCTCCGTCGCGACGACGTGCGCGCCGAAGGCCTCCTTGAGCGAGTCGAGCGCGCGGTAGAAGTCGGCGCGCTCTCGGTCGAGCATGTTCACGAAGATCATCCGCGCGAGGTCGAGCTCCTCGGCGCGCGCCCACAGCCGGCGCGTCGAGACCTCGACGCCCATGACGCCGTTGACGACGAAGATCGCCGACTCGCACACGCGCATCGCGCCCAGCGCGTCGGCGACGAAGCTCGGCTCGCCGGGCGTGTCGAGCAGGTTGATCTTGCGATCGGCCCACTCGAAGGAGCTGAGCGCGACCGAGATCGACATCTTGCGCGCCTGCTCGTCGGGCTCGGAGTCCGACACCGTCGTGCCGTCGAGCACCGACCCGAGCCGGTTGGTCGCCCTGGCCTCGAAGAGCAGCGCCTCGTGCAGCGAGGTCTTCCCGCTCCCGCGATGACCGATCAGGGCTACGTTGCGAATGCGGTCGGCAGACTTGTGCATACCGCGCCTCCTCTCCTCGGGGAGCCGCGATGCTAATACCGCAGCAGGGAAACTCAAAGGGTGACGTGAATCCGGGCATGCGCAGCACGGAACTCGGAGGGTGACGTGAATCCGGGCATCCGTGCCCGGATTCCGAGACTGGGTATTTCGCCTTCCTCCGGCGGCGAGTCCCCGCTCGATCGCTTCGCGATCTCGCGGGGACGCGAGCAAGGCCGGTCCGAGCCTAGGCGCCGTCGCCGATGTTCTCGTCGGACATGCGCCCGCGGAGGCGGAGCACGGCCTTCGTGTGCAGCTGGGAGACGCGCGACTCGGTGACGCCGAGGACTTCGCCGATCTCTCGCAGCGTCAGGTTCTCGTAGTAGTAGAGCGCGACGACGAGCTTCTCGCGCTCGGGCAGGCGGGCGATCGCGTCGGCGATGCGGTCCTTGAGATCCGTCGCGTCCATGACCGCGGCCGGGTCGGGGGCGCCCGGGTCCTGCAGCGTGTCGAGCAACGAGACTTGGTCGCCGCTTGCGTCCGACACCGTCCACAGCTCGTCGAGCGCGGCCACCGTCGAGTTGGAGATCTGCAGCAGCGCGTCCTGGAAGTCGCTGACGCTCATCTCGAGCTCGTGGGCCATCTCCTCGTCGGTCGGCGCGCGCTGGAGCTTGTGCTCGAGCTTGGCGTTGGCGCGCTCGATCGCCCGCGCGCGGGCGCGGACCGACCGCGGCACCCAGTCGAGCGACCGCAGCTCGTCGATGATCGCGCCCTTGATGCGGGTGATCGCGTAGGTCTCGAACTTGATCTCGCGCTCGAGCTCGAAGCGCTCGATCGCCGAGATCAGGCCGCCGAGGCCGTAGGAGATGAGGTCGGCCTCCTCGACGTGCGCCGGCAGCCCCGAGGCCATCCGGCCCGAGACGTACTTGACCAGCGGCGAGTACGCGATGACGAGCCGCTCGCGCGCGCGCTCGTCCCCGTCGCGCTTGTAGCGGCGCCACAGATCCTTCAGCTCGATTGACTTGACGTTGGTCTCCATCGCGATCTAGGCCCTCGGGTGGGCACGCGCGTACGCGACCTTTAGGCGCGCCGACTCTACCCGAGTGTAGGTCTGCGTCGTGGAGACCGACGCGTGACCGAGCAGCTCTTGGATCGAGCGCAGGTCCGCACCGCCTTCCAAGAGGTGCGTCGCGAAGGAATGGCGGAGCACGTGCGGGTGCACCGCGCCCTGCATCGCGGCGTGCCGCGACCACACGCTCAGGCGCCTGCGCACGTCGGATGTCGACAGCCTGCGACCGGACTTCGAGAGAAACAGCGCGGGCTCGTCGGGACCCCTGCTGAGGGCCGCGCGAGCGCGCTCGAGATAGCGCGCCAGGGCCTTCAGCGCGGGCTCGCCGGCCGGGACCATGCGGGTCTTCGACCCCTTGCCCTCGACGCGCAGCTGCTCGGCGTCGAAGTCGACGGAGGTGACGTCGAGCGAGACGAGCTCCTCGGCGCGGAGGCCGCTCGCATACGCGATCTCGAACAGCGCGCGGTCGCGCAGCTCGAGCGGGGTCGAGGCGGGGATGCGGTCCAGCAGGCGGCTGATCTGCTCGGGAGCGAGCACGCTCGGCAGCTCGGAGTTGAGCTTGGGGGCGGCGATGAGGTCGGCCGGGTTGGCCGCGATGTCGCCGTGCTCGCGCAGCATGCCGAAGAAGGACCTGAGGGCCGCGAGCTTGCGGGCGACGGTCGCCGGCGACAGACGACGCTCGGACAGCGCGGCGGCGTAGCGCCGGAGCACACGATGCGTGACCTCGGTCGGGGCGGCGTGCTGGGCGGTCGCCCACGCGGCGAAGTGGCGCAGGTCGATGCCGTAGGCCTCGCGCGTCTTGCCCGCCGACCCGCGGCGGCGCAGGTCCTCGTCGAAGCGCACGAGCGCCGCGCGCCAAGCCGGGCTCGTGTCGTGGTGGTCGGACGTGGGCGGCTGCATCGGCCTCACGTGGTTCGACGCCATAGGCACGGCGCCCTGCCCGCCAGCTCCGGGGCTGCGGCCCCGCCCGCTAGATTCGGGTGCGTGGGCATCTTCTACATCGACACCGCGACCGGCTCGGTCGCGACCGTGCACAAGCTGATCGCCGACGGCGTGACCGTCGGCAGCGACCCGCCGCCGCTGCCGTGGCTGCGCATCCAGGCCAGCGGCGACGCGACGACGATGTGGCACGCGGTCATGCGCAAGCGCGAGCGCGGGATCTGGATCGGCACGCTCGTCATGCGCCATGGCGACCATCATGCGCGGCTGCTCGAGCACGGCTGGGAGGAGATCCCGCTCGAGGAGATCGGGCCGGTGGCCCCGTCGATCTTCAGCTGATCGCTTAGTTGATGAAGATCGGGGTCCCGACCGGGACCTTGTCGTAGAGCTTGATGACGTCCTCGACGAGCATGCGGATGCAGCCGTGCGAGGCGTTCGAGCCGATCGATCCGCGGTCGGCTGTGCCGTGGACGCCGACGCCGTCGGCGATGCCCAGCCAGCGCGCCTTGAGCGGGTTGGAGGGGATGCCGCCGGGGATGACCGTCCCGGCCAGCGAGCCGGCCCACGGCGAGTTCGGGACCGACCACGCCGGGTTGACCGCCTTGTTGACGATCTTGTAGCGGCCGGCCGGCGTGTCCAGGCCGGCGACGCCGACGGCGATCGGGTACGACACGACCTTCTTGAGCTTGCGGTAGAGGCTGATGCGGAAGTTCGAGCGGTCGACGGTCAGGACGACCGGGTACTTCTTGGCGAGCTTGTCCGTCGTGACCTTGGGCTTGGTCTTCTTCAGCGTGACGCGCACCGCCCGGTTGGCGTCGATGTCCGTGACGAGCGCCTGCTCGACCTTGGGCTTCAGCGCCTTGGCGTCGACGGACAGGCCGATCTGCGACTTCTTGACCTCGACCTTCGGGCCGTGGATCGCGATGTCGGCCTCGATCGGCTTGCGCGTCATCTTGACGCGGACCTTGTCGACGATCCGCTGGACGGCCGCATCGGAGTAGGTCACCTCGGGCGCCACGGTCGCCTTGACCTCGCCGCCGGTGACCCCGCGCCACGTGCGCTCGACGATCGATCCCTCGCGGCCGCGCTTGACGGCGTCGGCGACCATCGCGTCGACGTCCGCCTTGATCTTCGCCTCACGCGCCGACAGCGGGAACTCCGTCTCACCCGCGACGAGGACGAGCGGCTTCTGCAGCTGCGACACGTACTGGGCGCGCAGCTTCTTCTTGGCCGCGGCGGCGCTCAGGCCACCGATGTCGACGACGCCGATCTTGACGCCCTTGGCGATCGTGTCGCTGCGACTCGAGTCATAGGCGTAGACGCTGCCGGCCAGGACGAGCACGAGGACGAGTCCGGCCACGGAGATGATGATGTGAGAGCGGCGCATGCCTTCCAAGCGGTTCGGGGATCGGCGAATCGCGGATCACTTTAGGGGACGCATAGGTCGGCTGCTACGGGTTCTGTGTGACGAGCGTCACACGTTGGCGCGCAGGCCCACTACCGGGGCGAGCTTCGGGCCGAGCTCGGTCCAGTCGGCGGCGCAGATGACGTCCTCTTCCTCGCACAGATCGCGATTCCACGGATGGCTGATCGTCGCGACGACGATTCCGTGGTCGATCGCCTTGAGGAGGTTCTCGGGGCTGTCGTCGACGAGCAGGTCGACGCCGAGGTGCAGGCAGTGGCCGAGCTTGTCGTGCGCGCAGTAGAGGTCGTGGTAGGGCAGCCCGATCTGCGCGAGCCAGCGGGCGGTCGCGTCGTGGCACCGCGGGTCGCGGTGGCTCATGACGTGGATGGAGTGGCCGGCTTCGTGCCAGCTCGCCACCGTCTGCACGGCGTTCGGATAGGGCTCGCCGGCGAGGATCGCCTGGTCGCAGTGCGTCTCCTGGATGCAGAGGTTCAGCTGATCGGGGCGCAGCCGCGTGATGCCCCAGTCGAGCTGCTCTTCGTATGGCAGGTCGATCCCGAAGCGCCGGCGGGCGGCGTCCGACAGCCGGTCCCAGTAGTGATGCAGCGTGGAGTCGATGTCGATCGCGATGCGCATGTGGACCACGCTCAAGCGTAGACGAGCGCATGTGCCATCGGCGGTCTGTCGAGCCGGTTGCGGGTATCCGGCCCGTGTGGAGATCCGGATCGGCTGCAGCGGCTGGAACTACCGCTCCTGGCGCGAGGCGTTCTATCCGAGGGGCCTGCCCGCGTCGCGCTGGCTCGAGCAGTACGCGTCGGTCTTCGACACCGTCGAGGTCAACACGACGTTCTACCGGCTCGCGCGCCGCGCGGCGGTCGAGCGCTGGGTGTCGCAGACGCCGGCCGGCTTCTGCTTCGCGGTGAAGGCGTCGCGCTATCTCACGCACATGAAGCGGCTCACCGATCTCGATCAGGGCGTCGCGCGGCTGTACGAGCCGCTGGAGCCGCTGGTCGCGTCGGGCAAGCTCGGCCCGATGCTCTGGCAGCTGCCGCCGAACTTCGCGCGCGACGACGAGCGGCTGGCCGCCGCTCTGGACCGCTTGCCGGCGCGGCGTCACACGTTCGAGTTCCGCCACCCGTCGTGGTTCTGCGACGAGGTCTACGAGCTGCTGCGCTGGCACGGCGTCGCGCTGACGATCGCCGACCGGCCGGGCCTGGACTTCCAGACGCAGGAGATGACGGCGGATTTCACGTTCGTGCGCTTTCACCACGGGCGGCGCGGGCGGCGCGGGAACTACTCGGAGACCGAGCTGCGGGAGTGGGCCGCGCGGATCGCCGCGTGGAGCGGGTCGGTCGACGTCTACGCGTACTTCAACAACGACTGGGAGGCGTTCGCGCCGCGCAACGCGGTGACGCTGCGGCGGCTGGTCGGCGCCGAGATCGGCTCGGCGGACAGCTCCGCCCGCGGCGCGGGCGCTCCCGCGTGTGCGGCTCCTTCCCGCGCGGCCTCGTCGCCCCGCGCGGCCTCGCCCTCCCCCGCGCGCGCGGCCTCCCCTCCTCGCCCTACGTGATCGCGCCCTCCGAGGCGCTCGAGACGAGCTTCGCGTACTTGCCGAGCACGCCTCCGAGCGCGGTGTTGTCGGGACCGACGTAGTCCGCGACGCGCTGCGCGATCGTCTCGTCGTCGAGGTCGACGTCCAGGCGCCGTGCGTCGACGTCGATCGTGACCTCGTCGCCGTCGTGGACCGCCGCGATGGCACCGCCCTTGACGGACTCGGGCGCGACGTGGCCAACCATGAATCCGTGCGTGGCGCCGCTGAAGCGCCCGTCGGTGAGCAGCACGACATGCTCGCCCATGCCCGTGCCGTTGAGCGCCGCGGTGACCGAGAGCATCTCGCGCATGCCGGGGCCGCCCGCGGGACCCTCGTTGCGGATGACGATGACGTCGCCCTTGTCGATGATCCCGCTCATGACGGCGGCCATCGCCTGCTCCTCGCACTCGAAGACCCGCGCGGGGCCCGTGTGGATGCGGCGCTCGTGGCCGGAGAGCTTCACGACGCAGCCCTCGGGCGCAAGGTTGCCGCGCAGGATCGCGAGGCCGCCGGTCGCCTTGATCGGGTTGTCGAGCGGGCGGACGACCTGCTGTCCGTCCGTCTCGACGGCCTCGCGGGCGTGGTCGCCGACGGTGCGGCCGGTGACGGTGATCGCGTCCTCGTGCAGCAGGCCGGCTTCGAGCAGCCGTTGCGCGACGAGCGGCACGCCGCCGGCGGCGTAGAGGTCGTTGGCGACGTACTTGCCGCCGGGCTTGAGGTCGCAGATCAGGGGGGTCTGCTCGGAGATGCGGTCGAAGTCGTCCATGTCGAGCTCGACGCCGGCTTCGCGTGCGACGGCGAGCAGGTGCAGGACGCCGTTGGTCGAGCCGCCGCTGCATGCGATCGCGGCGATCGCGTTCTCGAGCGCGTCCTTGGTGATGATGTCGCGCGGCTTGAGCCCGCGCTCGAGGACGTCCATGACGAGCTTGCCGGCCTCGACGGCGACCTCGGACTTGCTCGCGTGGACGGCGGGGACCATCGCCGAGCCCATCGGGCTGATGCCGAGGACCTCGAAGGCCATCGCCATCGTGTTGGCTGTGAACTGGCCGCCGCACGCGCCGGCGCCGGGGCTGGCGACATGCTCGAGCTCGTCGAGCTCCTCGTCGCTCATCGTGCCTGCGGCGTGCTTGCCGATCGCCTCGAAGACGTCCTGGATCGTGACGTCCTTGCCCTTGAAGCGGCCGGGTGCGATCGAGCCGCCGTAGAGCATGACGCCGGGGACGTTGAGGCGGGCGAGCGCCATGACCGTGCCGGGGATCGTCTTGTCGCAGCCGGAGATCGCGACGACGCCGTCGAAGAGGTGGCCGAGCGCGACGAGCTCGATCGAGTCCGCGATGACCTCACGGCTGACGAGGCTCGTCTTCATGCCGCTCGTGCCCATCGTGATGCCGTCGGAGATCGCGATGGTGTTGAGCTCCATCGGTGTGCCGCCGGCGGCGCGGATGCCCTCCTTGACCTTCGCGGCGAGCGCGCGCAGGTGGAAGTTGCAGGGCATCGTCTCGATCCAGGTCGAGGCGACGCCGATGATCGGCTTCTTCAGCGCGTCCTCGTCGAAGCCGATGCCGTAGAGGTAGGCGCGGGCGGCGGCGCGCCCCGGGCCTTCGGTCAGCGCGCGGCTGCGGTGCTTCGTGTCGAACTTCTCGGGCGTTGGCGTCGTCGTCGTCGTCACGGGGCGGGAACACTACCCGCGCCGCGCCGCTGATCGCGGAGACGCGCCTGCTCCCACTGGCCGAGGCGCCAGAGGTCGCGGCGAACCTGCTTCGGATCGACCTGGCGGCCGGGCAGGTGCATGTTCGCGCTGTTGATGATGCGGCGCTCGTCGCCCGTGAGGGCCATCCACTTGGCGAGGACGTCGTCGGAGTCGGGCAGCAGCGCGGACCCGTAGGGGCGCGACTCGTCGAGGAACGTGATGCAGTACTCGCTGAGCAGCCGGCGGGTCTGCGGGAGGTAGGCGACGATCGGCTTGTGCGGGTAGATGAGGTAGGCGTACGGCGCGCCGCGGCCGTCCTTGTCGGCCAGCGGCCCTTCGGCGAGCGCGCCCCAGACCCGGATGAAGCCCAGGTCGCGGTACATCGCCCACTCCTCTTCGTTGACGCACGACTTCAGCAGCGTGCGGGCGCGCTGCTCGGCGCGGCGCTCGCGGCCGGGGTCGTAGCCGTCGGCGGGGACGAGCCTGCGGCTCGCGCGCCAGCGCTCGATGCGCTCGGACGCGACCGGCCACCCGACCTCCCAGAGGAGGACGAGCACGACGATGACGCTGGCGGAGATCGCGAGGGCCACGGCTTACGACCTGCCTATCGCCCGCCGGCCGCGCGCGGGAAGAAGATCACCCGGTCGGCGTCCGCCGGGATGTCGTCGAAGCTCGAGACCATCTGCGCTTCGCGCCGGCCGCCGGGCACCGCCAGCGGCACAGCAGCCCACATGCCGTCGTCGAGTTGCGCGCGGAAGGCATCGACGAGCGCCTCGTGCTCCTCGGGAACCTCCACGTCGCCCTCGGCGATGAGCACCTCGCCGTGTCCGGGCTTCATCCGCAGGAACCGCATTCGCACGCGATTATGACACCGCGAACAAGCCCCCGGCCCGATTCGGCGCACAGGCCGTTGGCGGCTGTCGCGCATCCTCGCCGCGCGGGCAACCGCGCGGCGCGCGTCCTCCGTGTGCAGGCGCGACGTGCCAGCGTATCCTCCGCGCGCCGGTTCGCCAGCCAGCCGTCGCTGGGCGCCGCCCGGCGCCGGCAGACCTGCGGGATGCCGCTGGCCGCGCCTCAGTCGCGCCGCGCGAGGCCGAAGACGTCGACCGGGCCCGCACCCGCGCCGAGATGGCGCAGGCCGTCGGCGACCGCCCTGGCGGCGACCGCGCGGGCGTGGCGCGCGGCGGCAAGCGGCTCGTCGCCGAGGGCGAGGCGCGCGGCGAGCGTCGAGGAGTGGGTACAGCCCGATCCGTGGGCCGCCCCGTCGCGATGGCGCTCACCGGGAAGCTCCGTGAGCGCCGTGCCGTCGAAGAACAGGTCGGTGGCCGTGTCGCGGTGCCCGCCGGTGACGACGACGTAGCCGGGCCCCAGCGCGTGCAGCGCCCTGACGAGCTCGATCCCGTCGAGCGTGTCGTCGCCCGCGAGCGTGCGCGCCTCGGCGAGGTTGGGCGTGATCACGGTGGCGCGCGGCAGGATCTGCTCGCGGAGCGCCGCCACCGCATCGAGCTCCAGCAGCCGCGCGCCCGACTCGGCGACCATCACCGGATCGTGCACGATCGGCGTCCCCGCCGGCAGCGCGTCGAGCGCCGCGGCGACGGTCTCGATCGTGACCACGTCGGCGAGCATCCCGATCTTCACGGCGTCGACGCCCAGGTCCTCCGCCACCGCCCGGACCTGGCCGGCGATGATCTCCGGCGACACCGGCTGAACGGCGCTGACCCCGACCGTGTTCTGAACCGTGATCGCGGTGATCGCCGTGGTCCCGTGGACGCCCGCGCGCGCGAACGCCTTCAGGTCGGCCTGGATCCCCGCGCCCCCGCCCGAGTCCGACCCCGCGATCGAGAGGGCAACGGGCACGCGGCGCTCGGACACGGACGCGAGGATACGGCCCCGTCGCCCCGGCCCCTCCCGCCGGCGCTCCGGCGGTGCATGGCGCGTTGACCCCGGATATAGGGGTCAACGCGCCGTCGCCTTCCACGCTCGGAGGTGCGTGGCGCGTTGACCCCGGATACAGGGGCGAACACGCCATCGCCTTCGCGGGCCGCGCACTACATGCGCCGGACATAGCGCCCTCCCGGCCCGCGTTGCAGGAACCCGAGCAGCTCGAGCTCGGCGAGCCCGGCCATGACGGCCTGTGCCTGCGCGGGCGTCGCCGCGAGGCTGCCCGCGGTGTCGCAGCCATCCTCGACCCGTCGCAGCAGCGCATGCAGCGGGCCATCGAGCTCGTCGGCGTGACGTCCCGCGACCGCTGTCGCCACGCCGATGCCCAGCGCCTCGTCGAGCGCGTCCTGCGCGTGGCGGATGACGAGGGCGCCGTCGCGCAGAAGCCCGTTGGAGCCCGCGGCGCGCGGTGCGCCTACCGGTCCGGGCACCGCGCCGACCGCGCGGCCGAGATCCTGTGCGAGCTCCGCGGTGATGAGCGATCCGGAGCGCTCCGTCGCCTCGACGACGATCGTCAGCGACGATAGCGACGCGATGATGCGGTTGCGAGCCGGAAAGCACCAGCGGTACGGCTGAAAGCCCGGCGGCATCTCGGAGATCACCGCCTGCGTACGCACGAGCGAGCGATACAAGCCGCGCTTGCTCGGCGGGTACGGCACGTCGGCGCCGCTTGCGAGCACGCTCAGCGTCGGCCCGCCCACCTCGAGCGCGCCCGCGTGCGCCGCGGAGTCGATCCCGAGCGCCATGCCGCTCACGACGGTCACACCGGCCGAAGCCAACCCGCGCGCGAGACCGCGCGCCACCTCGAGCCCGTCCTGCCCCGCCCGTCGCGCTCCGACGATCGCGACCGCCGGCGCATGCTCATCGCGCAACGCCGCGAGCCGCGTGGGGTCGCCGGCGAGATGCAGGACCGCGGGCGCGTCGGCGGTCTGCGCCACGCGACGCGGATAGGCGGCGTCGTGGCGGCAGGCGAGCTTCAGCCGCGCCTGCTCGGCGCGCTCGCGGGCAGCATCCGGATCGAACCGCTCGAGCGCGCGATCCAGGTCCTCGCGCCGCTCGCCGGCAAGCGCCGCCAGCAGCTCGTCGTCGGCGAGCGCGAGCAGCTCGGCGATGTGGTGACGGTTGCGCCGCGCGTGCTCGATGTGCGACGCCAGGAGCGCCACGAGCGCGGTGCGGCGCAGGCAGTGGTCGCAGGCAGTCACGCTGCCAGCCCCTCGTCGCGAGCGCCTGTCCCGTGCGGCGCGGCGTCCGCTGCGCTCATGCCGCCAAAGCCTCGTCGCGGATGACGTCTTGACGCAGGGAGAGCGCCTCTCGCACATCAGAGGCGCGCACGCGCTCGCTTTCGGCAAGGTCGGCGATCGTGCGTGCGACGCGCAGGACGCGCTGATGACCGCGCGCGCTGAGCTTGCCGTGTCGATAGCAGTCGAGGAGGACGAGCCGCGCATCCGAGTCGGCCTGCACCGAATCGCGGACGAGCCGCGGCGTCATCGCGGCGTTCGTCAGCCGGTCGCTGCCGCCAAGCCGCGCGGCCTGCCGCTCGCGCGCCGCACATACAGCGTCGAGCACCTCCTTGGACGTCGTCACCGCGCTCGCCTCGAGCTGCTCGGCCGACGGGCGGTCCATGTGGACGAGCAGGTCCATGCGATCGAGCAGCGGTCCGCTGAGCTTGCGCCGGTACCGCGCGATCTCCCCCTCCGAGCACTTGCAGCGAGCGTCGCCCACCAAGCCGCAAGGACACGGGTTGGTCGAAGCGACGAGCTGAAAGCGCGTCGGGAAGAGCATCGTGCGCTGGCCGCGGACGATCGCGACGACGCCGTCCTCGAGCGGCTGGCGGAGCGCTTCGAGCGCCGAGCGGCTGAACTCCGACAGCTCGTCGAGGAACAGCACGCCGTGATGGGCGAGGCTCGCCTCCCCGGGCATCGGGACAGAGCCGCCGCCGACGATCCCCGACGGCGAGATCGTGTGGTGTGGCGCGCGCAGCGGACGCCGCGAGACGAGATCGCCGCCGGTGTACAGGCCCGCGATGCTGTGGATCCGCGTAACCGCGATCGCCTCCGCCCGGCTGAGCGGCGGCAGGATCGAGGGCAACCTCCGCGCAAGCATGGTCTTGCCGGTCCCCGGCGGGCCCGAGAGCAGGAGGTTGTGTGCGCCCGCCGCGGCGATCGTCAGGGCACGGATGGCTGCCGCGTGACCGCGGACGTCGCACAGGTCCGCCGGCTCCTCTTCCGTCGCCGGCGTGGCTGACCCGACCGGCGCGGGCGGGAGGGCCGGCAGATCGCCCCCACGCAGGATCGCGGCGACCTCCTGCAGGCTCGAAACCCCGGCGACGACGATCCCCTCGACGAGCGCCGCCTCACGCGCGCACTCGCGCGGGACGATGAGGCCCGCGATCTGCGCGCGCCTGGTCCCCTCCGCGACGGCGAGCACGCCGCGGCAGTGGCGCAACTCTCCGCCGAGCGACAGCTCACCGAACACCGCCCAGCGCCCGAGGTGCTCGAAGGGGATCTGCTCGGAGGCGGCGAGCACCCCGCAGGCGGTGGCGAGGTCGAAGCCGGGGCCGATCTTCCGCATGTGGGCGGGCGCGAGGTTGACCGTGATGCGCCGCTGGGGGAACGCGAACCCCGAGTTCAGCAACGCCGAGTGCACGCGCTCGCGCGACTCGCGCACCGCCGCGTCGCCGCGGCCCACGATCGTGAAGGCCGGCAGGCCGGTGCGCAGGTCGACCTCGACGGCGACGCGCCGTGAGGCGAGGCCGTCGATCGCGAAGGTGGTGACGCGTGCGAGCACACGCACGACGCTAGGGAACACCGTGTGACAAAACACCACCAGATCGCAACAAAAGAGCGGAGAACCACGCACACAATTGTGCAGCGGGCCGGGCTCTGCGAAGTTGTTGCAGTTGCTGCGCTAAATCGTTGCGATGCGGTGCTGTCTTGTCACGCGATGGCGCCTAGCGTGCCGGTCATGGCCAGCGATCTCCGCCAGCACCTCGGCCGCCTCGGCGAGGACCTCGCGCTCGAGCACCTCGAGCGGCTGGGCTTCCGCCGGCTCGCCCGCAACTTCCGCACGCGCTACGGCGAGCTCGACCTCGTCGTGTGCGACGACGCGACGATCGTGTTCGTCGAGGTCAAGGCGCGGCGGATCGGCGCGAGCGCCGGCTCGGCGCTGGAATCGGTCCCGCCGCGCAAGCAGCGCCAGGTGCGCGGGATGGCCGCGGCCTGGCTCGTCGAGAGCGAGGACCGCCCGCGCTCCAGCGAGCTGCGCTTCGACGTCATCGGCGTCACGGTGGATCACGGCGGCAGGCTCGTGCGCCTGGACCATCTTGAGGCGGCGTTCTGAGCATGTGCCTGCCCGAGGCGACGTCGGTCCGATGGCGCGCGTCACGGCGATCGGCCGCGGCGCGCGCCTGGACGACCTCTCCCGTCCTGCTGTTTCAGCCTCGCTCTTCCGGCGTTCCGGGATCCAGCCCCGGCGCCACGCCGGGCGGCGTGCGAAACGGGCTCGTGACCGGGCCGCCGCTGGGGTCGAGCACCGTCGTGTCCTGGCCGATGTACTCCTGCACCTCGGGAGCCACGGTCGCCTGGTCGTCGTCGGAGTCGGACCCCGCGTCCGCCTCCGGCTCTGCCGGCGCCTCCGCCTCTACCGGCGCCTCTGCCTCCGGCTCCGCCGGCGCTTCTACCTCCGCGGCTTCAGGCGCCTCGGCCTCCGGTTCCGCCGGCGCCTCTGCCTCCGGCTCTGGCGGCGCCTCGTCCTCGGCCGGCGCCTCCGCCTCTGCAGCTTCAGGCGCCTCTGCCTCCGCCTCTGCAGGCGCCTCAGCCTCCGCAGCTTCAGGCGCCTCGCCCTCCGCCTCTGCCTCCCCAGCTTCAGGTGCCTCTGCCTCCGCCGGCGCGTCTACCTCGGCCGCGTCCACGGCCTCCGCCGTGGCGTCGCCCCCGTCGTCCGAACCAGTGGTCGCGTCCGGATCTGTACCGGCGTCCGGCGCGTCTGTCGGGGCCTCCGCCTGCTCGTCGAACATGCTGACTCCTCCCTGGTTGATACCTCTGGGACCTACCCGTTGCGGCCCCGGATATCTCCCGTGGAAACGGCGGTCAGGAGAGGGCGAGCTGCTGGTACGCGGTCGACTGAAAGCTCAGCCGGTGCAGCGGCGACACGCCAAGGCGCTGGATCGCGTCGCGGTGCTCGGGCGTGGAGTAGCCGACGTGAGAGGCGAACTCCCAGCCGGGGTGCAAGGCGTCGGCACGGTGCATGTAGCGGTCGCGCGTGACCTTGGCGACGATCGAGGCTGCGGCGATCGCGGCGGAGGTCGCGTCGCCTTCGACGATCGCCCGCTGCTCGTAGCCGATCTTGCCGACGGCGAAGCCGTCCGACAGGCAGATGCACCCGGGGCGGGCGACGCCGAGGAGCGCATCGCGCAGTGCCGCGAGGTTTGTCTTGTGCAGGCCGCGGTCGTCGATCCCGCGGGCGCAGCGGGAGACGACGCAGACCTTCGCGGCGGTCCGCAGGACGATCGGATACAGCTCCTCGCGGACCTCGATCGTGTGCTGCTTGGAGTCGTTGAGGCGGCTGAGCGCGCGCAGCTCGCGTGTCGTGAGCGCTTCGGTGTCGAACAGCACGGCCGCCGCGACGAGAGGGCCCGCAAGGCAGCCGCGGCCGGCCTCGTCGGCGCCCGCGACCCACCGCACGCCGAGCCGGCGATCGAAGGCGAACAGCCGGCGGCCGCTGGTGCGCTTGCGGTTGGCCGCGGCCTTGCGGCGCCGGGAGGCGGCGCCGGGCGCAGCGGCCGGCAGCGGTGCGCCCGCGGCGGCGGGGGCGATGTCAACGGGTCCGTTCACCTGGAGCGGGACCTCGGAAGCGGCTGTCGAAGGAGGCGGCACGGCTGGCGACCATCATGCAGCACTCGCCGGGCGGAACCGCGAGCGCCCGTCGGCCGGTGCCGCGAGCGCCGGCAGAGCGGGAGCCGCCCGCCCGTCGGCCGGTAGCGCGAGCGCCCCTCGGCCGGTGGCGCGAGCGCCCGGCGACCGGTGGCGCGAGGGCCGGTTGCCGGGCTGGCTAGAGGACGCCGATGCGCTTCGGCGGCCAGTACGTCGCGAAGGCGTTTCCGATGATCCATTCGCGGGGGACCGGGCCCCAGTAGCGGCTGTCGTCCGACGCGCCGCGGTTGTCGCCCATCATGAAGTAGTGGTCCTTCGGGACCGTGATCGGCGTGGGGAAGTTGCATTGCTCGCCGCCGCTGCACGGCTGGATGAACGACTCGTTCTGGCGCTTGCCGTTGAGGATGACATGGCCGCCTTCGATCGCGACCGTGTCGCCGGGGCCGGCGACGATGCGCTTGATGAAGTTCGTGTCGGCCTTCGTCTTCGTGGGCGCCGGGCACGGCTGGTCGTCCTTGTGCGGGACGCCGCACTCGTTGGCGTTCTCCGCGCCGCTGGGTGGGTGGAAGACCGTGACGTCGCCGATGTGCGGATCGCCGAAGCGGTTGCCGATGCGGTTGACCAGCACGCGCTGGCCGATGACGAGCGTCGGCACCATCGACTCCGACGGGATCCGGTACGGCTTGATGAGGAAGGCTTGGATTCCGAGCGCCAGACCGAGCGCGACGGCGACGATCAGGACGAGCTCGAACGGCGAGTTGCTCTTCGACTCGGCCTTCGCCTTGCGCTTGCGGGACCGATCGTCGCCCGGCGTCATGCCGCCGCCCTGCCCGCCACGGTCCGAGCCGTCGGGCTGGGTACCAGGTCGCTCACCTACAGCCGGGCCGGTCTCGGTCACGCCGACTTGCCGGTGGGGGCCGTCTCGGCCTCGCCTCCGGCAACTGCAGCGTTCGCCTCGGCGACCGTCTCGTCGGCCACGGCGCCCTCGGCGTCGACGGCTTCCGGCTCGGCGGCGGCCTCGGCCTCGAGCTGCTCGGCGGGGTCATGCAAGAGCCCCGCGAGGACCTTCTCCTCCGGACCGGTGTAGCGACGCTCGCGGACACGAGCCCGCTTGCCGACGCGGTCGCGAAGGTAGTACAGCTTGGCGCGCCGCACGTCACCGCGAGCGGCGACGTCGATCTTCTCGATCTTGGGCGAATGCACGGGGAACGTGCGCTCGACGCCGACGCCAAACGACTGCTTGCGGACGGTGAAGGTCTCGCGAACCCCATGGCCCTGGCGCTTGATGACGACGCCCTCGAAGACCTGAGTCCGCTTGCGCGTCCCCTCGACGACTTGGAAGTGCACGCGGAGGCGGTCGCCGGCCTGAAAGGACGGGACGCGGCGCAGTTGCGTGCGCTCGAGGGCTTCGATGACTGAGGACATAAGCGAGGAGAGGGGCGCGGGACGAAGGTTGGGTCGCGCCGAAGGGGGATGGTAGCGAAGCGCCTACGCCGGGGACTCGCCGGGGTCCGAAGCCCCGCCAGGCGATCGCTCCGCGCCGGGATCCGCCGCAGGGGCGGACGGTGGGTGCTCGCCGGGGCCCGACGCCGTGGCAGAGGCCGGCGGGCCGGCGAGCTCCGCGCGGTCGCGCGACTGCTGCTCGCGCCAGCGCCGGATCTCCTCGTGGTGACCGGAGAGCAGGACGTCCGGCACCCGCCAGCCGCGGTAGTCCGCCGGCCGCGTGTAGTGCGGGTACTCGGGCCGTCCCTCGAGCGCGACCGAGAAGGACTCCTCCTCCGCCGACGCGCTGTCGCCCAGCGAGCCGGGAAGCTTGCGGAGCACGGCGTCGCACACGACCATCGCCGCCAGCTCGCCGCCCGCGAGCACGTAGTCGCCGATCGACACGGCATCGCTGGCGAAGTGCTCGACGATCCGCTCGTCGAAGCCCTCGTAGCGCCCGCACAGCAACGTGATGTCCGGCTCGGCGGCGAGCTCGTCCACGAGGCGATCGTCCAGCCGCCGTCCCGTCGGCGTCAGCGCGATGACGCGACGCGCCGATCGCAGGTCGACCGGGTCCATCCCGTAGAAGGCGCGCAGCGCAACGTCCATGACGTCCACGCGAATCAGCATCCCCGCGCCGCCCCCGAACGGCGTGTCGTCGACCCGCCCCCCGCTCAGCGGCGTGTGCTCGCGGAGGTCCAGCGTCCGCAGCGAGTGGCCAGCGGCCAGCGCGTTCGCCACGTGGCGCTGCGTCGCAAACCAGTCAAACCAGTCCGGGAAGAGCGTGACGACGTCGAGGCGCAGGGCTCAGCCCCGTGCGGAGCCGGGCGCCGCGCCGGCGTCGGGCGGCGGGGCGGCACCGGCCGCCGCGCCGGCGTCGGCCGGCGGGGCGCCACCGGGCGCCGCCGCCTCCCCCACCCCGAGGAAGGCCGCATCGACGACGATCCGGCGCCCCGCGATGTCGACGAGCTGCACGGCGTCGCCGACCATCGGCACCAGCAGCTCGCCCACCTCGAGCACCTCGCACGACGGCAGCGCGCGCAGCCCCTCGACCACGCCGAGCGGACGCCCGTCCGCGGTCACGACGGCGCAGCCCTCGAGATCCTCGGCCCAGTACTCGTCCGCGCCCAGCGCCGGCGCCGCCGTCCGCAAGACGAACAGGTCCAGGCCGCGCAACGCCTCGGCACCGGCGCGGTCGTCGACGCCTTCGAGCCGAAGGATCGGCCGGTCGTCCGTGCCGGCGCGCCGGACGATCGAACGAACAGCCGCGCCGATCCGCACCGCGCCGTCCAGCGGCAGCAGCGCCGGTCGCGGGCGCGTGACGTGAAACGACCCGTCCAGCCCGTGCGGCCGCCCGACCCGGCCCGCGTTCAGGACATCCGAAGCGGACACGCCGTCAGTCGACGATGTCGACGAAGACGCGGCATTGCTCCTTCACCGCGGCGGCCTTCAGCACGGTCCGCAGCGCGTTGGCGGTCCGCCCGCCGCGGCCGATGACCTTGCCGTAGTCGTCCTCGCCGACGGACAGCTCGAGCACGACGCTGCCATCGTCCTCGTCGAACTTCTCGACGACGACGGCATCGGGATCATCCACCAGTGCCCGCGCCAAGTACTCGAGCAGATCCTGCACCGGGGCTCCCCGGCGGGCTAGACGACGCCCTGGATGCGCAAGAGCTTGCGCACCTGGTCCGACGGCTGGGCGCCGCGGTCAAGCCAGTGGCGCGCACGCTCCTCGTCGACGCGAATCGTCGACGGCTCGGTCTGAGCGTTGTAGTGGCCAATGGTCTCGATCACGCGACCGTCGCGCGGAGAACGGGAATCGGCGACGACGATGCGCCAGATCGGATCCTTCTTGCCACCCACGCGGGTGAGTCTTAGTCGAACAGCCATGTGGCAGTGAGGTTAGCGGCCCTGCTTCATCAACGCCTGCAGGTCGGGCATCTTGCCCTTCCCGAGCTGCTTCATCATCTTCTGCATCTGGCCGAACTGCTTGACGAGCTGGTTGACGTGCTGGACCGTCGTGCCGGACCCCCTAGCGATGCGCAGCCGCCGCGATCCCTTGATGAGATCGGGCCGCCGGCGCTCCAGCGGCGTCATCGACAGGACGATCGCCTCGATCCGATCGAGCTCGCGCTCGTCGACCTTGATGTTCTTCAGCGCGGCGCCCTGAAAGCCGGGGATCATGCCCAGCAGCGACTGCAGCGGGCCCATCTTGCGCATCATCTTCAGCTGCGAGAGGAAGTCCTCGAACGTGAACTCGTTGCGGCGCAGCTTGCGCTCGAGCTCCTTCGCCTCGTCCTCGTCGATCTGAGCCTCGGCCTTCTCGATGAACGACAGCACGTCGCCCATGCCGAGGATCCGCTGCGCCATGCGGTCGGGGTGGAAGCGCTCGAACTGGTCGAGGTGCTCGCCCGTCGACGCGAACAGGATCGGCTTGCCGGTGACCGCCTTCACCGACAGCGCGGCGCCGCCGCGGGCGTCGCCGTCGAGCTTGGACATCAGCACCCCGTCGAACGCGACAGCCGCGGCGAACTGCTCCGCGACGTTCACGGCGTCCTGGCCGGTCATCGCGTCGACGACGAGCAGGACCGTCGTCGGCTTGACCGCCTTGCGGATCGCCACGAGCTCGCTCATCAGCTTCTCGTCGATGTGCAGGCGGCCGGCGGTGTCGACGATCAGGACGTCCTTGCCGTCGCGCTTGGCCTGATCGAGCGCCCAGCGGGCGATGTCGACCGGGTCCTTGTCGGTGCCCTGCTCGTAGACCGTGGCGCCGACCTGCGAGCCGACCTTCACGAGCTGGTCGACCGCCGCCGGCCGGTAGACGTCGCACGCGGCCAGGGCGACCGACGACGAGTGCTCCTTCATGAGGAACTTCGCGAGCTTCGCGCTCGCGGTCGTCTTGCCGGAGCCCTGCAGGCCCGCCATCAAGATCACCGTCGGGGGGCGCGGCGAGAACGCGACGCCGGCGCTCGACCCGCCCATCAACGCGGTGAGCTCCTCGTTGACGATCTTCACGACCTGCTGGCCGGGATTGAGCTGGCCCAGCACGTCGGAGCCCAGGCAGCGCTCCTTGACGGTCGTCGTGAACGACTTGACGACCTTGAAGTTCACGTCCGCCTCGAGCAGCGCGAGGCGGATCTCCCGCATCGCGGCGTTGACGTCGGCCTCGGTCAGCGTCCCGCGGGAGCGGACATCGGCGAGGGTGGCCTGGAGCTTCTCTGAGAGCGTGTCGAACACGGCTCCGCCAGTCTAGGGCGAAGGTCCCGCGTTCACCGCGTGCGGCGAGGCGGCAGCGGCGAAGGTCCCGCGTTCACCGCGCGCGCCGAGGCGGCAGCGGCGAAGGTCCCGCGTTCACCGCGCGCGCCGAGGCGGCAGCGGCGCCGGGCTCGTCACGCCGCCCAACGGCTTCGGCGTGCGCGAGCCCTGCCGCGAAGTACCTGCAGGTGCTAGTGCGCCGCCGCTAGGCGATCGCTAGCACCATGATCGCGATGAGGATGACGAGCGCCACTCCCCCGTACACCAGCAGGCTCTGAGCACCGTCGTTGCTGTCTCCCATGAAGTTCCCCCTAGATAGCTGTCGCGTACGTCCGCCCAGTTTCTAGCGTCTGCGGGCAATCCGTGCAAGCCCGCCTCATGCACGCCGCACGAGCATGACCCCGTCGCGGACCGTCAGCGTCACGTTGACCACGCGCTCATCCGCGGTCACGTGAGCGTTGAACTCGCGCAGCGCGACCGTCGACTCGGTGTCGTCCTCGGACGGCGGCTGCGCCACGCGGCCACTCCACAGCACGTTGTCGACGACGATCAGCCCGCGTTCCGAGAGCTTGGGCAGGACCGCCTCGTAGTAGCCGAGGTAGCCGGTCTTGTCCGCGTCGACGAAGACGAGGTGAAACGGGCCGTCCAGGGTGGCGATCGTGTCCAGCGCCGGGCCGCGCCGCACCTCGATCCGGTCCGAAAGGCCCGCGCCCGCGATGTGACGCTCGGCCACGTCGGCGTGCTCGTCGAGCAGCTCGCACGTGACGATCCGGCCGTCCGGCGGCAGCGCGCCGGCCATCGACAGCGCGCTGTAGCCCGAGTACGTCCCGATCTCCAGCACGAGGCGCGGCTGCGCGAGGAACACGAGGAACTCGAGGAAGCGGCCCGCGATGTCCCCCGTGAGCATCTGCGGCGAGGACAGCGTCTCCCGCGTCTCGTCCGCCAGCGCCCGCAGGTGCGAGGCCGGCGGCGTCGTGTGCGCCGCGGCGTACCCCTCGATCGCGTCGTCGACGATGTACGCGCTCACCGCGGCGGCGGTGGCGGCACCCGCGGCGGCGCCGGACGCACAGCGCCCGCGAGCGCGCCCGCGGCGTTGCCGAGCGCCTGGCTGAACTCCGACGGGATGACGAAGATCTTGTTCGCGTCCCCCTGCGCGAGCTTCGGCAGCATCTGCAGGTACTGGTAGGACAGCAGGCCCTCGTCGGGGTCGCCGGCGTGGATGGCCTGGAAGACCGTGTCGATGGCCTTCGCCTCGCCCTCGGCGCGCAGGATCGCGGCCTCGCGCTGGCCCTCGGCGGTGAGCACGGCGGCCTGCTTCTCGCCCTCGGCGTTGAGGATCTGCGACTGCTTGGAGCCCTCGGCCGTGAGGATCGCGGCGCGGCGGTCGCGCTCGGCGCGCATCTGCTTCTCCATGGCCTCCTGGATCGACGCGGGCGGGTCGATCGCTTTGACCTCGACGCGGTTGACGCGGATGCCCCAGCGGCCGGTCGCGTCGTCGAGCACCGTGCGCAGCTGCGAGTTGATCTCGTCGCGGCTCGTCAGCGCCTGCTCGAGCGTGAGCCCGCCGATGACGTTGCGCAGGGTCGTGACCGTGAGCTGCTCGATCGCCTGCAGCGGGTTGGCGACCTCGTAGGAGACGGACTTCGCGTCGGTGATCGTGAAGTACAGGACGCTGTCGATCTGGATGCCGACGTTGTCGCCGGTGATCACGCCCGCCGGCTTGAACGTCACGACCTGCTCGCGCATGTCGATCATCGCGCCGACGCGGTCGATGAAGGGGACGACAATCGCCAGGCCCGGGTTCAGCGTGCGCTGGTAGCGCCCGAGGCGCTCGACGACGCCCGCGCGCGCCTGCGGCACGATGCGCACGGTCTTCGCGGCGAGCATGATCGCGAACACCGCGATGATGACGAGCAGGATCAGTCCGGCTTCCATGTGCGGAACTCCTATTCGGTGTCGCTGACGAGCGCGGTGGCGCCCCTGATCTCGACGACGTGGACCTTGCGGCCGACCGCGATGACCTCGCCGTCGGCGTAGCTGCGCGCCGTCCACATCTCTCCGTCGAGCTTGACCACGCCGTCGCGGTCGTCGACCTGCTTCGTGACGACCGCGGACTTGCCGACGAGAGCAGCCGTGCCGGTGCGGATCTTCGGCGCCGTGTACATGTGCCGGCGCGCGATCGGGCGCACGAAGAGCAGCAGCAGGCCGGAGCTGACGAGGAAGACGAGGATCGCCGGAACCGTGGACATGCCCGCGAGATCGGCGACCGCGCCGAGTAGCGCGCCGACCGCGAACGGGGCGAGGAAGAAGCTCAGGGAGGCGACCTCGCCGGCGGCGAACAGCACCGCGATGAGGACCCAGATCATCCAGGCGTCCATGTCGGACGACTGTAGCTGTTGGAGGGGCCGGTTTGGCAGACCCGAGGTGTCGAGAACTACACCTTTGGGCGGGCTTCGCCCTTACGTGAGCAGTGCGCGCGCGTAGTCGTCGGCGTCGAACGGGCGCAGGTCGTCCAGGCCCTCGCCGATGCCGATGAGCTTCACCGGGATCCCGAGCTCGCCGGCGATCGCGAGCGCGATGCCGCCCTTGGCCGTCCCGTCGAGCTTCGTCAGCACGATCCCGTCGACCGGCACCGCCTCCGAGAAGAGCTTCGCCTGGCGCAGGCCGTTCTGGCCGGTCGTCGCATCGACGGTCAGCAGCGTCTCGTGCGGCGCGCCCTCGAGCTGCTTGGCGATGACGCGGCGCACCTTCGTCAGCTCGGCCATGAGGTTGTCCTGCGTGTGTAGGCGGCCCGCGGTGTCGATGATCACGACGTCCGCGCCGCGCTCGCGGCCCTGCTTGATCGCCTCGAACGCGACCGCGCCCGGGTCCGCGCCCTCGCGGCCGCGCACGATCTCGCAGCCCGCGCGCTCGGCCCAGCCGGCGAGCTGCTCGACGGCCGCCGCGCGGAAGGTGTCGCCGGCGCCGAGCACGACCTTCAAGCCGAGCTCGCGGTGCAGGTGCCAGGCGAGCTTGCCGATCGTCGTGGTCTTGCCGGTGCCGTTGACGCCCACGGCCATGATCACGGTCGGCGTCGCGCGCACGTCGATGCGGTCGGAGCCCGTGCGAGCGATCTCGGCGAGCATCTCCGCGAGCCGCGCGCTCAGCGCCTCGCCACCGACGATCTCGCCGCCCGCGGCCGCCGCTTCGAGCTCGCCGACGACGCGCGCGGTGGTCATCGCGCCGACGTCGGCCATGATCAGCGCCTCCTCGAGGCGCTCCCACGTCGCCTCGTCGACATCGCCTTCGAGCAGCGTGGCCTGGATCTCGGCGCCGAGCGCCTCGCGCGTCTTGGAGAGGTTCTTGCGCAGCTTGCGAAAGAAGCCGCGCTTGCGCTCGGGCTCCTCGGCGGACGCCGCTTCGGACGCCGCCGTCGGGCGAGCGCCGTCGGTGATGAAGAGGTCTGTCCAGTCGCGTGCCATGGCGATGCGCGACGATAGCGGCATGGCGCTCGAGTTCCGTCCCGGCCGCTCGGACGAGTCGCCGGGGCGCGAACTGCTCGGCGAGCTCATCGAGCTGCTCAACGCGCAGTACCCCGGCCGCGCCGCCAAGCCGGGCTCGGTCACGACCCCCGACGAGATGGTCGCGCCGGACGGGGCCTTCCTCGTCGGCTACGAGGACGAGCGCCCGGTGGCGATCGGCGGGCTGCGCCGGCTCGACGGCGAGACGTGCGAGATCAAGCGCATGTTCGTCGTCGCCGACGCGCGCTCGCGCGGCACCGGGCGGGCGCTGCTGTCCGCCCTCGAGGCCACCGCCCGCGACCTCGGCTACGCGCGCGTGCGGCTCGATGCCGGTCCGGCGCAGGAGCACAGCCGCGAGCTCTTTCAGAAGACCGGCTACAGCGAGATCCCGAAGTACAACGACAACCACATCGCGATCTACTTCGCCGAGAAGCACCTCGTGCGGCTGCCCGCGGGCGCGACCCAGCGCGTCAGCGACGAGCTCGAGCGCTGGCTCGGCGACATCCAGCCGCGGACGCTCGGCAGCCTCATCGAGGCGTTCGGCGAGCGGAGCTTCGCGATCGTCTTCGCCTTGCTCATGGCGCTACCGGCCCTACCGCTGCCCACCGGCGGCGCCACACACGTGCTCGAAGTCATCGTCATGCTGCTGTCGCTCGAGCTCATCGCCGGCCGGCGCGAGATCTGGCTGCCGCAGCGCTGGCGGCGCTTCGAGCTCAACACGCCCGCGCGCCAGAAGGTCATCACGATGCTGCTCAAGCGAATCCGGTGGCTCGAGCGCTGGTCGCGGCCGCGCGGGGAGTGGGTGTTCGGGCACCGCCTCAGCGGCGTCGTCTTCGGCCTGGTGACGCTCGGCTTCGCGCTCGTCGCGTTCCTGGCGCCGCCGTTCTCGGGACTCGACACGCTGCCGTCGATCGGGGTCGTCGCGCTGGCGCTGGGGATCCTCATGACCGACGTCGTCGTGGCGGCGGCGGGGGTCGTGATCGGCGCGCTCGGCGTCGTCGCGGTCGTGGGGCTCGGCAGCCTCGTCGCGAAGGGGATCGGGAACCTGCTGTAGGCCGGCCAGGCGCCGGCGGCGCCGGCGGCGGGCGCGAAGGCGGGCCGGGATCCGCTAGGCGGCGCCGGCGGCGGGCGCGACGGGGGCGTCCTCGCGCGGCAGGTGGCGCGAGATGACCTTCGAGACGCCGTCGTCGCCCATCGAGACGCCGTAGAGCGTGTCGGCGGCCTCCATCGTGCGCTTCTGGTGCGTGACGATGATGAACTGCGCGCGGTCGGCGTAGCGGCGCAGGAGGCCGAGGAAGCGCGTGAGGTTCGGGTCGTCGAGCGCGGCCTCGACCTCGTCGAGGATGTAGAACGGGCACGGCTTGGCGAGGAACACCGCGAAGAGGAACGCGATCGCGGTCATCGACTTCTCGCCGCCGGAGAGGAGCGTCAGGCGCTTCGTCGACTTGCCGGACGGGGTGATCTCGATCTCGACGCCGAGCATGTCGTCGGGCTCGCCGGGCAGCGCGACCTCGTCCTCGGCCGCCGCGTCGGCGGCGTCGCCGGCGTCGGCGGGAACGACCCGCGCAACCTCGCCCGCGAAGCCCGTGATGCCCTGCTCCTCCTTGACGAGCCGCAGCCGCCCGCGCCCGCCCGGGAACATCTGCTCCGCCAGCTCCTCGAAGTTCGCCGCCGCGGCGTTGAACGTCTCCTCGAAGGTCTCGTTGATCTGGCGGTCGGTGTCGCGGATGAGCGTGCGCAGCTCGCGCAGCGCGGTCTCGAGGTCGTTGCGCTGCGTCTCGAGCTCGGTGACGTGCTCGAGCGCCTGCTCGTACTCGTCCTTGGCGAGCGGGTTGACCGGGCCGAGCTGCTCGCGGCGGCGGGCGAGCCGCTCGATCCGCGCGTGCAGCGCCGCCGCGGCCTCCGCGTCGAGCGCCTCGGCCGCGGGCTCGGCCGGCAGGCCGAGGCGCTCGGCGAGCTGCGTGAGCTCGTGCTCGGCCTCGGCGGCCTGGTCGCGGGCCTGCTGCGCACGCACCTCGGCGGCGGTCACGAGCTCGCCGCGCTCGCGCAGGCGGCGCTGGATCTCGGCCTCCTCCGTCGCGCAGGCGCGCAGCCGCGCGGCGAGATCCGCGCCGGCGGCGCGATCGGAGGCAAGGTCCGACTCGAGCGCCTCGACGCGGGCGCCGATCGCCTGCACCGTCGCCTCGAGGGCGGCGGCGAGGCGCGCGGCGGCGGGCTCGAGCGCACGATCGGCGGCGATGCGATGGCGCAGGCCGGCGATCCGGCGGGCACGGTCCGCGCGGTCGCGCTCGGCGCGCTCGGCGACGCGGCGCTCGGCGGCGAGCTCGCCTTCGAGCTGCGCGCGGGCGACCGCGGACGCGCCCTGCAGCGGCGCCTCCCGGCGCTTGGCGATGAGCCAGGTCGCGCGGCGCTCGTCCTCCTCGGCCGCGGCGAGCGCGCGCGAGCCGTCGCGGCGGGCGCGCTCGGCCTCGTCGCGAGCGTGCTCGGCGGCGCGGACGGCCTGGTCGGCCAGCTCGCACGCCGACTTGCAGGCGTGCTCGGCCGCCGCCGCGGCGCCGCTCGCGGCGATGAGCTCCTCGCGGCGGTTGCGCTCGGCGAGCACGCGCTCCTCGCCGCCCTCGGGGGCTTGGCGCAGCTCGCGGTGGCGGCCGTGCCAGACGCGTCCGTCGCGCGTCGTCGCGATGCCGTCGAAGCCGGGCGGCAGGTTGCGGATCTCCTCGACGACCCACGCGTTCCACAGCAGGCGCTCGGCGACCGCGAGCTCGTGCTCCTCGCCGGCGATGAACTCGCAGAGGTGGCGCGCGCCGGGCGCGGGGATCCGCGTCGCACGCGTCGCGCCGGGCGCGAGGTCGCCGGTGATGAGCAGGCGCCCGCCGTCGGCGCCCGCGGCGTCGAGCAGAGCGTCGCCCTCGCTGACGCCGGCGACGAGCCCCGCGCGCAGCAGGCCGCCGAGCGCGGCGGCGACGGCGCGCTCGTAGCCGGGCCGCACGTCGAGCGCGTCGGCCAGCGAGCGGCCCGCGCGGCCCCGGGTGGTGCTGCCCGCTCGGGTGCGCAGGAACTGGTTGCAGGCCGCGAGCTCGGCGCCGACGCGCGCGGCCTCGCGGCGGGCGGCGTCGAGCGCGCGGTCGGCCTCGCGGCGCCGTCCGCGTGCGGCCTCGGCCGTGGCCTCGGCGCTTGCGAGCAGCGCGCGCTGCGCGTCCGTCGCCTCGCGGTGCTGCGCGACGAGGCGCGCGGCCTCGGCCCGCGTGGCTTCGAGCGTCACGAGCTCGCGCTCGAGCTCTGCCTCGTGGTCGGCGGCGAGCCGTTCGAGCTCGGCTTCGAGGGCCGCGATGCGCTCGCGCCCCGCGGCTTCGAGCCGGCTGCCCTCCTCGAGATGCTCGGCACCGGCTTCGACGACCTCGCGCTCGCGGGTGCGGCGCTCGATGCGCTCGCGCAGGTCGTCGCCGAGCGTGCGCGTGCGCTCGAGCCGCAGCTCGATGCGCTCGGCCGCCGAGCGCGCCTTGTAGACGCGCCGTGCGAAGGCCTCGCGCTGCTCGCTGCGGGCCGCGAGCGCCTCGTCGACCTCCTGGCGGCGAGTGGCGACCTCGGCGAGCTGGGCCTCGACCTCCGCGCGCGCGCCACGGGCGGCGGTCGCAGCCGTCGACGCCTCGCCGAGGGCGGCCCGGCGCGCGCGTGCGAGGTCGCGCACGAGCTCCCAGCGCGCCTCGACGGTCTGGCGCTCGAGGCGCTCGTGCAGCTCGGCGGCCTCGGCCTGGCGCTTGAGGGGCCGCAGGCGCGAGCGCGCCTCGCGCTCGACGTCGAGCGCGCGGTCGAGGTTGTCCTGCGTGCGCTCGAGCTTGAGCTGCGCGCGGCGGCGGCGCTTGCGGTGCTTGCCGAGGCCGGCGGCCTCCTCGATGAGCAGCCGGCGCTCGCGCGGCTTGGACGTGACGATCGTCTCGACGCGCCCCTGCGAGACGACCGAGTGCATCTCCTTGCCAAGGCCGGTGTCGCTCAGCACCTCGAGCACGTCGACGAGCCGGCAGCGCGCTCCGTTGAGGCGGTACTCGCCCTCGCCGTTGCGATCCAGCCGGCGCAGGATCGAGATCTCGCCCAGCGGCACGTCGACGTCGCCGTCGGCGTTGTCGAGGACGATCTCGACCTCGGCCGCGGAGCGGGCCTGCACGCCGCGCCCGCCGCCGAAGATGACGTCGCGCATCGACTGGCCGCGCACGGCCAGCGGCGACTGCTCGCCCATCGCCCACAGGACGGCGTCCGTGACGTTCGACTTGCCCGAGCCGTTCGGCCCGACGACGACCGAGACGCCGGGTCCGAAGTCGAGCTTCGTGCGATCGGGGAAGGACTTGAAGCCCTTGAGCGTCAGCGACTTGAGGTGCACGGGTGGTCCGTCTCGTGACAGGCCGCCCGAAAACTCGGGATGCCGGCGCCGCCTGGCAAGGACGCAGGGTCGAAGGTGTGGCTCTGCCACATCGAGATCCGAGGACGCCGCGGGCACCGACGGCGAGCCGGCGGCTTGCCGACGGATCGCCGTTGGTCGGTGATCGGCGCCCGAGGTTTCGGGTGGGCTGTTGCGAGACGGGCCACTAGGCCTCAGGCTCCCACAGCTCGTCCTCGTCCGGGGGGTCCGGAGCGTCCGGATGGAGCGTCTCTAGCGCAATTCGCGCAGCTTCTTGCTCGGCGTGCTTCTTCGAACGGCCCGCTCCGCGGCCCACGGGGGCGCCGCCGACCGTCGCGACGACCTCGAACGTGCGGTCGTGGGGTGGGCCCTCCTCGGCCACGACCTCGTACTCGACGGTCTCCGCGCGCCGCGCCAGGCGCTCCTGAAGCGTCGACTTGAAGTCGACCGGGTGCGTCAGCGCGTTGGAGATCTCCGGCTGGAAGGCCTCGACGACCGCGGCGGCCGTGCGCTCGTAGCCGGCATGCAGGTAGCACGCGCCGATGACCGCCTCGATGACCGACGCCAGCACGCGCTCGGTCTCGACGAGCGACTCGACGCTCTGCCCTACGCCCGTGGGCGCGGACGCGCGCAGCAGGTCGGGGACGCCGAGGCGCTCGGCGACCGACCGGCACGACACGCCCGACACGCTCTGCGCGCGGATCTTCGTCAGCCGCCCGGCACCGAAGCGCTCGGCCTCCAAGCGCGGGTAGAGGTGCGACGTCAGCGCGAGGCCGAGCACGGAGTCGCCGAGGAACGCCAGCCGTGAGTAGGAATCCGAGCGGCGCTCGGTCCACGAGGCGTGCGTGAACACCTGCCGGTGCAGGTGCTCTGGCAGCTCTTCGAGAAGTGCGGTGAGCAGCTTCAGGGCTCGGTCGGCTCGTGGTCGCCGGCGATCTCGAGGACGAAGTCGACCGCTTGGCCGACCGTCACGATCTTCGCCGCCTGCTCGTCGGGCATCTTCACGCCATAGGAGTCCTCGAGCTCCTGCACGAGCGTGTAGAGGTCGAGCGAGTCGGCCTCCAGATCGGCGCGGAAGCTCGTCGTCTCGTCGATGCGCGCGGGGTCGACCTCGAGCTCGTCGACGAGGTGTGCCTGGATCAGTGCGAAGACCTCCTCCCGAGTCATGACGCAGACACGGTAGAGCCGCTCCCGGACATCGCGGCGGCGGGCTTGCGCAGCGCTCCGGCGCGGTCCAGCGCGTCGTGCGTGCGGCCGACGACGTCGCCCGTGATCCCGCGCGCGGCGAGCAGGATCGCATGCTCGAAGCCGCGGCTCGTGAAGCGGCCGTGCCCGACGACGCCGATCTTGCGCAGCCCGAGCAGGTAGGCGCCGCCGGCGGTCTCGGGCGAGATCTCGTCCCGGAAGGCGCGCAGCGCGGGGCGCATGAGCGCGCCGCCCGCGCGGGCGCGCTGCGACGAGACGGCCGTCGCGCGCAGCTCGGCGATCATCTTCGACGAGACGCCCTCCATGACCTTGAGCGTGATGTTGCCGGTGAAGCCGTCCGTCACGACCACGTCGGCCTTGCCTTCGGTGAGCTGGTGGCCTTCGATGTTGCCGACGAAGTTCAGCTCCTCGGAGGCGGACAGGCGCGCGTGGACGTCGAAGACGAGCTGGTTGCCGCGCGTGGCCTCCTCCCCCACGGACAGCAGCGCGACGCGCGGCCGGTCGACGCCGTGGACGACCATCGCGAGCGCGGCGCCCATGAAGGCGAACTGCACCATGTGCTCGGCGCGCACCTCGGTGTTGGCGCCGACGTCGACCAGCGTGACGGGATGGCCGGGCACCGGCACCTGCGCGGCGAGCGCGGGGCGCAGGATCCCCCGGTCGCGCTTGATGTTGAAGAGGCCGGCCGCGAGCGCGGCGCCGGTCGCGCCGGCCGAGACGAGCGCGTCGGCGTCGCCGTTGGCGACGGCCTTCGCGGCGCGGACGATCGAGGACTCCGGGTGCGCGCGGGCGGCCGCGGCGGGGTTGGCCTCCTTGGCGATCGACACGGGCGCATCGATGACCTCGATGCCGGGGCCCGCGTTGCCCATCTCGGCCGCGGGGCCGAACAGCAGCACGCGCACGCCGTGGCGGACGGCGAGGTTGGCGCCCTCGGCGACCTCCGCCGGGCCGAGGTCGGCGCCGTTGGCGTCGACCGCGACGACCGGGATCGCCCGCGGATTCTCAGGCTCCGCGCCGTTGCCGGAGCGAGCGAACCGAAGTCTGTCGAGCCGTCCCGGCATCGCCGGGGGAGGTTAGTCGGTCACCCGGCGCTTGCCGGGTGGACGGCTGGGACGGCTGGTGGTCACCCGGCGCTTGCCGGGTGGACGGCTAGTGGTCGTGGTCGTAGTCGTGCGAGGGCGCGACGACTTCGGCGCCCTTGTAGCTGCCGCACTTCGGGCACACGCGGTGGGGTCGGCGCGGCTCGTGGCACGTCGGGCACGCGTTGTAGACCGGCGCCGCCATCTTGTGGTTCGCGCGACGCTTGGCGGTGCGGCTGTGCGACTGCTTTTGCTTGGGGACGGCCATGGCTCCGCGGAAGGGTAGCGCAGCGCTCTCGCATGCCGGCGTGGCGGCCCCCACGGGAGCGACCGATTGCATGTGAAGGAGTGGCGCGCAAGCCCTCGAAGTCCCACGCCATGAGCGCGATGCAGCTCGACCATGACCTCGTCGCAACGCTGACGGCACTCGAGACCCATCGGGTCGAGTTCGTCCTCGTCGGCGACCTCGCCGCGGCGATCTACGACGACGGCGGCCTCGTCTCGGGCGTCGCGATCGTGCCCGGAAGCTACGGGCGCAACGTCGAGCGCCTGACTCACGCGCTCGACACGCTGAACGCCGAGATGGGCATCGCCGGCCGCCCCGACCCGCGCGGGCTGGACTGGCGCCGCATGGACCTGCGCGAGGTCGCGCCGTGCTCGTTCATGACCGCGTACGCCGACATCGACATCGACTTCGAGCCCGCGGGCACCAACGGCTACCGCGACCTCTTCCAGGACGCGGATCGCTACGAGATCGCGCCGGGCGCGCGGCCGTACGTCGTCTCCCCCGACGACCTCGACCGCGTCATGCGCGGCACGGGGCCGCGGCCCGTCGCGCCGTCCGCCCCGCTACCTTCACCGCCCGTCGCTCCGGCGGCCTACGAGCCTCCCGCGCCCCGGCAGATGCCCCCTCCGATCCGCCCGCCCGACGCCGACATCGTCGCCCCGGCCGAGGACGACTACGACCCAGGCATCTGGACCGAGGAGGAGTTCCGCGCGATCCGCTCGGGTCGCATCAAGTTCTGACGCGCCGGTTGCGGCACCGGCGCAGCTACAGGCCGAGCTCGCGGCTGTACTTGCTGCGGTAGTCGCTGCGCGCGTCGAGGACGCGCCCGACGTACTCGCGCGTCTCGACGAACGGGATCTGCTCGATGCCGAACGCGCGCTCGGACATCGCCGCCTCGCTGACCCAGCGATCGACGTTGCCCTCGCCGCCGTTGTAGGCGGCGAGCGCGAGGACCGTGTTGTCGCCGTAGCGGCCAAGCAGGTAGCGCAGGTAGTAGACGCCGTAGGAGATGTTCACCTGCGGCGACGCGAGGTCGCCCTGCTCGAACGCCGTGCCGCCCGAGAGCTTGGCGATGTAGCGCGCCGTCGAGGGCGTGATCTGCATGAGCCCGCGCGCCCCCGCGTGCGAGGTCTGGTCGCGGAACTTGGACTCCGCGTAGATCACCGCCGCGACGAGCGACGGGTCGATGTTCTTCGCGGAAGCCTGCTGGCGGATGATGTCCTCGTGGCGCAGCGGCAGCGCGAGCTCGCGCACAGCGTCCGGAAGGCGCGGCACGATCACGGCCGCGAGCAGCGCCGTGAGCGCCGCGAACCCGAGCAGCGTCAGGCCCCGGCGGCGCCTGCGGCGGCGGCGCCGGACCGCGGCGGGGCGGGTGGCTCGCGTGACGACGGGCCGCGTGGCGGGGCGGGCGCTCATGAAGGGCTCAGTGTGGCGAGCACGTCAGACAGCTGACGTTCGAGATCCTCCAAGGTAGCGCTGTTGTCGACGACGAACGTCGCGCGGCGCGCCTTCTCGTCCTGGGAGAGCTGGCGCGCGGCGCGCTCCCCGGTGGCGACGTGGCCGCGCCCGGAGGCTCGCTCGGCCCGCACGCCCTCGGCGGCGACGACCGCGATCGTAGCGTCGTAGATCGCGTCCATCCCGGCCTCGAACATCAGCGGCGTCTCGACGACCGCGGCCGCCGGCGGCGGCACGCGAGCGTCGACCTCGTCACGCCACGCGGCCACGCGTGCGCCGACGCGCGGCCACAGCTCGCCCTCGAGCCAGGCGCGCTCGCCGGGCTCGGCGAAGACGCGGGTCGCGATCGCCGCGCGATCGACGACGCCCGCCGGAGCGACCTCCGGCCCCCAGCGCGCGACGACGAGGTCGCGCACCTCCTTCGTGCCATACAGCTCGTGGACGACCGCATCGGTCGAGAGCGTCGCCGCACCCAGACGCTCGAGCGCCTGCAGCGCGGCCGACTTCCCAGCTCCCAGCCCGCCCGTCAGACCGACGAACGGGACGTGCGCCACCGCCGCTCTAGGCCGGCTTGTCGGCGTCCGGCTCGGCGGCGACGGGCGCCGCCTCGGGCTCGGCCTCGGCCTCGCCGGGCGCGGCTTCGAGCGCCTCCGCGACAGCGACCTCCTCGACCTCCGGCTCGGCCTCTGCTTCGGCTGCCTCGGCTTCGAGCACCTCGCGCACGGCGGTGTCCTCGATCGCCTCGGGCGGATCGGCGTCCGCGACCTGCGGGGCCGCCTCCGTGACCGGCACGCCGTCGTTGTCGACCGCACCCGTGGACTCGGGCGCCGGCGGCCGGCGGGGCCGATGCGGCGTCCGCGAAGACGTCCTCGCTGAGGCCCAGCTCGGGCAGGTCGTCGAGATCGCCGGCGCCCTCCGCCAGCTCCTCCGGCGGCAGCACCTTCGGCGTCAGCACCTGGCCCTCGACGCGCTTGACGCTCAGCGACAGGCGCCGGCGCTCGGAGTCGATCTCGAGGATCTTGACCTTGACGTCGTCGCCGGGCGAGACGATCTCGCGCGGGTTCTCGACGTGGTGCGGCGCCAGCTCGGAGATGTGCACGAGCCCCTCGACGCCGTCGAGGATCTCGACGAACGCGCCGAACGTGACGACCTTGGTGACCGTGCCCTCGAGCTCGTCGCCGACGTTGTACGTGTCGACGACCCGCTGCCAAGGATCTTCCTGGGTCTGTTTGAGGCCGAGCGAGATCCGCTGGCGCTCTCGGTCTATATCCAAGACCTTCACAGCGACCGTGTCGCCGATCGAGAGGATCTCGCTCGGATGGTTCACATGCGACCACGACAGCTCGGAGATGTGGATCAGGCCGTCGATGCCGTTGAGGTCCACGAACGCGCCGAAGTCGACGATGTTCGAGATCTGGCCCTCGACGATGAGGCCCGGCTGCAGGCGGTCCAGGATCTCCTGGCGCTGCTCCTTGCGCTCCTCCTCGAGCACCGCGCGGCGCGAGAGGACGACGTTGTTGCGCGCCCGGTTGAGCTCTATGACCTTGCACTCGATCTTCGTGCCGAGGTACTCGTCGAGGTTCGGGACGCGGCGGATGTCGACGAGCGAGGCGGGCAGGAAGCCGCGCACCCCGAGGTCGATGATGAGGCCGCCCTTGACGACCTCGATGACCGTGCCCTCGACGGGCTCGCCGGACTCGGCGGCCGCCTCGATGCGCCGCCACGCCTTCTCGAAGCGGGCGCGCTTCTTGGACATGATCAGGCGGCCGTCCTGATCCTCCTTGGTGAGGACGAGCGCGTCGACCTCCTCGCCCATCTCGACCTCGTCATGCGGGTCGACGGCCTTGCGAATCGAAAGCTCGTTGGAGGGGATGACCCCCTCGCTCTTGTATCCGATGTCGACGAGGACCTCGTCGTTGTCGATCCGGACGACGATGCCGGTGACGACCTCGCCCTCTTCGAAGGGGTTGAACGTCGCGTCGTAGTTCGGGACGATCTGCCCGTCGATCTCGAGCAGCAGGCCGTTGGAGCCTTCGACGACCTTCGCCTCTGGTGCAGCTTCGGTGATGGTGGTCATGTGTCGAGGGAGGTTAGTGGGTCTTTAGCCAACATTGCACCCCGGATGGAGGGACGGCCACGAGCGGGCTTATCATCACCCCGCGATGCCGGTCAGAGCTACGAAGCGCGGCGACGAGCGCACGCCCGCTGAGCGGGGACTACGACGTGCTGATCTGCGGCGCGAGCTTCGCCGGCCTGACCGTCGCCCGCGAGCTCGCCGGCACAGGCGCGAGAGTCCTGATGATCGACCGCTACGAGGTCGGCGAGCGCCAGACGAGCGCGTGCGCCGCGCCGACGCAGTGGCTCGAGCACCTCGACCTCATGGACGCCGTCCAGCAGACGTTCTCGGACCTCGTCATCCACGTGCCGGGGCGGTCCCTGCGCTGGACGCTGCCGTGGACGTTCTCGACGTTCGACTACCGCCGGATCTGCGCCCTGCTGCGCGCGCAGTCGGAGGGCTCGTGCGAGTTCGAGACGGCGAAGGTCAACGGCCGCACGCACTTCACCGTGCACACCGACCGCGGCGACGTCTCGGCGCCGCTCGTCGTCGACGGCCTCGGCTGGCGCCGGATCCTCGGCACGGGCGCGAACGTGCAGCCGCCGAACGCCCGGCTGTCGCGCGGCTTGGAGGTCCACCCCCACTCCGCCGGCGATGACCTCGAGCTGTGGATCGACCCGAAGTACGTCAAGCGCGGCTACTCGTGGTCGTTTCCCGCCGACGGTGAGCTGCGCGTCGGCGTCGGGTCGTTCGATCCGCGCGACCACGTCAAGGAGCCGACCCTGCAGCTCGCCGCCGACGTCGGCGTGCCGGCCGAGCGCTGGCAGGGCAACTGGATCCCGCACGAGCTCAGGCCGGCTACCGAGGACGGCATCTTCTTCGTCGGCGACAGCGCCGGCCACTGCCTGCCGACGACCGCCGAGGGCATCCGCCCCGCGTTCTACTTCGGCCTGGCGCTCGGCCGCGAGCTGCGCGACGTCGTCGAGGGCCGCCAGACCCGCGAGCAGGCGCTGGAGCGCTACGGCGCGTTCTCGCACGACCACCTGTGGTCCTACCGCTGGATGCTGCGCGTCCAGCACCTCGTCGGGCGGGTCACCCCCACGCGCCTGCTGCCGCTCGGGCTGCGGATGATGAACACGCAGCGCTTCGTCGACTGGTCGTTCACGCACTACCTGGGCATCTGCCCGCCGTCGTTCGCCCTCGAGCGCCCGCGCCCCGAGGCTGCCGCGCCGCCCGAGCTCGTTGCGGCCGTCTGACGTGATCCGGCCGGGCATCGCGCTGTGCGTCCTCTTGGGGACGCTGTGGGGCGCCGGCGTGGCCTCCGCGCGCGTGCTGCTCGTCGCGGGCGGAGCGGCGGAGGTCCCGCTGGTCGAGCTCTCGACGGGGGCGGTGGTCGCGCGGGTCGCGATGCCAGGCCCTGTCGCCGGCGTCGCCGTGCCGCCGTCCGGCGGCAAGGCGTACGCGGTGGCGGGCAACGCGATCGTCGAGATCGACGTCGACGGGCGCGCGGAGACGCGCCGGGTGCTGCTGTCCGGCGCCCCGCCATCCGCCATCGCCGAGCGCGCCGGTGAGCTGCTGGTGCTGCAAGGGGATGCGCTCACGGCGCTCGACGTCGCGAGCCTTCAGCCGACGCGATCGATCCCCTTGGGCGCGGGCGGCTTGCAGCTTGCCGCCGGCCGCGGGTCGGTGCACGCCGCGGTCGTGCTCGCCGGCGGGCGCGTGGCGCTGCTCGCGGACGGCCGCGTGCTGCGGCGCGTGCTGGTCCCGGGCGCGACCGGCGTGGCGGTCGATCGGGCCGGGCGCACGTGGGTCACCACGGGCGGCGTGCTGCGCCAGATACCGGCGGGCCGCAAGCGGGTCTCGCGAACCGTGCGGATCGCGCTGCCCCAAGGCGCGGGCGGCGCGATCACGCTCTCACCGCGCGAGCGCCAGCTTGCGATCGGCCCGGTCGCCGGCCCGCCCGCGGGCGCGCTCGCGACCGGCCCGCTGGCCGGCGCGGCCGCGGGCGCGATCGTCAACCTCGCGACGCGGTCGGTTCGCCCGCTCGCGGCGGCTGCCGTCGCCGGCGCGCCGTCGTGGAATCTCGATGGAACCCGCTTCTACGTCGCCGGCGGCGCCGCGCCGTCGGTCTCGGTGTTCGGCGCGGGCAGCGGCCGGCGCCTGGCCGAGCTCGCCGTGCCGGGCGCGACGCCATCGGCGGTCGTCGAGCAGGCCGGCCTCGCGCTGCTCGCCGGCAGCGACGGCGCGGACACGCTGATCGGCACCGGCGGAGCGGACCGCATGGAGGGCATGGGCGGCGACGACTACCTGCGCGGCGCCCGCGGCCGCGACGTCGTCAACGGCGGGCCGGGCGACGACCGCCTGTCCGGCGGCGCGCTGAGCGACGATGTCGACGGCGGCGACGGCAACGACTTCCTCGGCGGCGGCGCCGGCGACGACACCCTGCTCGGCGGCCCGGGGATGGACGGCGCCGACGGCGGCACCGGCAACGACACGCTCGACGGCGGCGACGGCGGCGACAGCCTCGACGGCGGCGACGGCGACGACACGGTCCTCGGCGGCCCCGGCAACGACCGGATCGTGGAGCGCGGCTTCGGCAACGACAAGCGCCTCAGCGGCGGGCCGGGCGACGACCTGATCGACGGCGGCCGCGGCTCGGACGAGATCCTGGAGGGCGACGACGGCAACGACAAGCTCTACGGCGGGCCGGGCAGGGAGACGATCAGCGGCGGCCGCGGCAACGACCTGCTCGACGGCGGCCGCGCGGAGGATCACCTCTTCGGCAACGAGGGCGACGACGACCTGCGCGCCGACGCCGGCAACGACGAGCTCGACGGCGCGGACGGCAGCGACCGCCTCGACGGCGGCTCCGGCCACGACGAGCTCGACGGCGGTCCCGGCAACGACACGCTGATCGGCGGGCCCGGCCCCGACACGTTCCGCGCCGGCGACGGCGACGACACGCTGCGCGCCGCCGACGACAGCCCCGACACCGTCGACTGCGGAGCCGGCACGGACACCGTCTACGTCGAAGCCGACCTCCCGCACCGCGACAGCCTGATCGGCTGCGAGATCGTGTCGCCGATCCCGCCGGAGGCCGCGAACGACAGCACGCCTCCCTCGCTGTTCTTCGGCTTCCCGTCCTCGGAGCTCATCCGCGGGACCCCCGGCGACGACGCTGTCCACGGCAACGACGGCAACGACCGGCTCTTCGCGGGCGCCGGCGATGACTACGTCGACGGCGGCAACGGCAACGACGAGCTGCACGGCGGCGCCGGGAGCGACATCCTCGCCGGGCGCAAGGGCAACGACCGCATCTTCGGCAACGCCGGCGCCGACCGCATCACGGGCGACCGCGGCAGCGACACGATCGACGGCGGAGCGGACGACGACGTGATCTTCGGCAACCTCGGCGACGACTCGATCGCGGGCGGCGCCGGCAACGACCGAATCAACGTCGTCGGCGGCGGAAGCGACGTCGTGCGCTGCGGCCCCGGCGACGACCGCGCCTTCGCCGACGGGCACGACCGCGTCGCGGCCGACTGCGAGCGCATCTCGCGCTGACTCACCGCATCGGTGGCGGCCGAGTGACCGCGTTCCCCACGCTGAGGGATACGCGATCGATCCTCGCGCGCCGAGGATCGCTCCTCCAGAACACCCCCTGAGAGGAGCAACTTCCATGCGCTTCGAGAAGTACTTGCTGGCAGCGATCACCGTGTCGACCATCGGGCTGAGCGCCGCGCCGGCGCTTGGCGCCGCAGATCCAGGCGGCCGCGCCGCGGCCGCGAGCAAGGAGATGCCACATGACGTCATGGCCGCGATCCAGCGCGACCTCGGCCTCAGCGCCGACCAGGTGAAGGAGCAGCGCGCGCTGCAGGCGAAGGCCATCGAGCTCGACCGCGCCCTCCAGGCCTCGCTGGGCGGGTCGTTCGCGGGCTCGTCGTACGACGCCAAGAGCGGCAAGCTCGTCGTCAGCGTGTCGGACGCCGGCCGGCTCGGCGAGGTCCGCGCTGCCGGCGCCGAGGCGCGGCTCGTCAAGCACAGCAAGGCCCAGCTCGCGGCGACCAAGGACGCGCTGGACGCCGCCGCCGGCAAGGCGCGGGGCTCGAGCCTCGCGGACCGCCGCGCGCACGGCGCGCGCCAGGCGAGCGTCGCCGGGATGACGAGCTGGTACGTCGATGCGACGGACAACACCGTCCACGTCACCGTCCAGAAGGGCCGGGCGAAGTCCGCCAAGGCCGCGCTGGCCAAGTACGGCGACATGGTCGCCGTCGAGGAGTCCGACCTCGCTCCCGTCCCGGCCGCCAACTACATCGACGGCGGCGACGAGATCAACGGCAACTGCTCCGCCGGCTTCAACATCCGCAACGCGGCGCTCGGCAAGGGCTACCTGCTCACGGCCGGCCACTGCGTGGCCCCCAGCTCCTACGTCTACGGGCAGGGCGGCTACTACTTCGGCCAGACGCTCGAGAGCTGGTACCAGTCCGGCTACGACGACGCGCTCGTGCGCAACGACAACAGCGCCTGGTGGATCCAGGGGCCGTGGGTGGACTACCAGCCGTCCAACGGCGCCATCATCACCACCGCCTCATACACGGACGCCCCCGTCGGCACGACGGTCTGCAAGTCCGGCAAGACCACGAAGTGGACGTGCGGGTCGATCACGGCCAAGAACCTGACCGTGACGTACACCAGCGGCGTGACGCTCTACGGCCTCACGCGCCACAACGCGTGCGTCGAGCCCGGCGACTCCGGCGGCGCGAACGTGTCCGTGACGAGCAGCTATGCGGCCGAGGGCCTCACGAGCGGCGCGAGCTTGATCAACAACCGCTGCCGCTCCGTGTACGGGCAGGCGAACGTGTCGTACTACTACCCGATCGCCGACAGCATCGCCTACTACGGCCCCAGGTACGGCGTCGGCACCTGGTGATCGGCGGCTGATCGGACGCGGCCGGCCGGTGCGCGAGCGCCGGCCGGCCGCGCGCCGGCGCCGCAGCTCAGAGGCGCAGCTGCTCGCGCGGCGTCGCGCACGCGTCGCGCACCCGCGCGACGGTCGCGGGCGCGTCGAGCTCAAACCAGCCCTCGACGCCCGCGTCCGCACGTGCCGCCAGCACGGCGCGCTTGACGGCCAGCAGCGCGCTGACCGCGAGCGCCACCGGCGGCTCGCCGATCGTCTTGGCGGAGTGCAGCGCGGCGGCCGTCGCGTCCTCGATGTCGTTCTTCAGCTCCTCGTTGGCGGCGATGTCGTCGGAGTCAAAGACCTGCACGCCGGCGATCTGCTCGAGGAGCGCCGGGTCCAGCAGCGCGCTCGACCCGGGGGGCACGGACGGCGGGTCGCCGGCCTTCGCCTCCATCGCGTGCAGCGCCAGCACGGCGACGTCCGAGCGAAACGCCGCCGGCCCCGAGCCCGACATCAGCGCCACCGTGTGCTCGATCGGCAAGGTCGTCGCCTGGCGATCGGAGACCTTCAGCGACACGCGGAAGTCGACGGGGATCGTGTGGCTGCAGGGCGGCTTGTACTCCCAGGTGCCGTCGGTGGTGAGGACGCCGTCGTCGTCGAACAAGATCTCCTCGGTGAACATGTAGCCGAGGCCCTGGACGAACGCGCCCTGCGCCTGGCCGAGGTCCAGCAGCGGGTTCAGCGGAACGCCCGCGTCGACGAGCAGGTCCGAGCGCAGGACCGTGACCTGGCCCGTCAGGACGTCGACCTCGACCTCCGAGCAGCCCACGGACCACGTGTAGAAGCTGTACGGCAGCTCGTCGGTCACGCCCTCGGTCTTGTAGAACGCGTATGCGGCGAGGTCGATGCGATCGCCGTGCGCGTCGGCGGCGACCGCGGGCCAGACCTCGCCCAGCGGCTTGCCCCGGTACTTGTACTCGCCGTCGAAGCCCTTCTTGTCGTGCGCGTAGCGGGCCAGGCGCTCGCGGAGCTGGCGGGCCGCGATGTACGTCGCCCAGCCGTTGAGGTCCGCGCCCGAGTCCGCGCCGGTCGACGTCGCGTTCGCGGTCACCGACGTGTCGGCGTCCGCGACGGTCACCAGGCCGACGTCGATGCCGAGCGCCTTCGCGGCGACCTGCGCGACCTTCGTCTGCAGCCCCTGCCCCATCTCGACGCCGCCGCACTGGACGACGACCGATCCGTCGTTCGCGTAGACGCTGATGAGCGCGCTGCCGTAGTTCAGCGCCGGGACCTCGTACTGCGCGCCGTACTTCAGCGGGATCATCGCGATCCCGCGCTTCTTCCAGCGACTGCCGGCGTTGAACGCCTCGACCGCCGCGGCACGGTTGGCGAAGTCGCTGTCGTCGTAGAGCTGCTGCCAGTTCGCCTGGATCGTGCAGCCGTGCAGCTCCTCGCCGTAGTGCGTGCGGTCGCCGTTTGCGTAGAGCAGCTCGCGGCGGATCTCCTCGGGGGCGCGGCCGGTCGCGTAGCCGACCTGCTCGATCGCGTCCTCCTGCGCGAGGATCGTCTGCACGACGCCGAACGCGCGCATGGAGATGTTCGAGGCCTCGTTGGTCTTGTAGACCGTGCCCTTCACGCCGAACGTCGGGATGAGGTAGCAGTTGTCGGCGTGCAGCTGCGCGACGTGGATGACGAAGTACGAGCAGTCGATCGTGTTCCCGCCATCCGACGCGAGCGCGGTCGTCATCGCGACGACCTTGCCGTGCTCGTCGTACGCGACGTGGTACTCGCTCTGAAAGGCGTGGCGCTTGCCGACGATCGCCATGTCGGCGTTGCGGTCGATCGCGAGCTTCACCGGCGCGTTGAGCTTCCACGCCGCGAGCGCGACGGGCACCGCGACGAACGGTGAGCGCGTGGTCTTGCCGCCGAACCCGCCGCCGAGCGAGCGCGTCCGCACGCGCACCTGGTTCTGGCGCAGGCCCAGGACCTCCATCACGGCGACTTGGACGCTGTCGGGGCTCTGCGTCGACGCGTCGACGACGATGCCGCCGTCGCCGCTCGGCTCCGCGATCACCGCGTTGAGCTCCATGTACCAGTGCGCCTGCAGGCCGCTGGACTGGACGCCCGTGAGCACCGCCTTGGCGCCGGGCGGCACCGTGCCGGGGTCCTCGATCCAGCCCGTGTCGCTCTGCGCGCGGGTGTAGCTCTTCTCATAGCTCAGCCAGACGACGTTCGGCGACGGGTTCGGCAGCACCGACGGGGGGCTCTCCCGGCGCGCGCCGGCGATGCCCAGCACGGGCGGGCGCCGCGTCCAGTCGATGAGCTCGTGCTGCACGCACGCCGCGGCCGCGAGCGCCACGCGCTCCTGCTCGGCCACCACGATGCCGATGAGCTGACCGTACGCCGTCGCGGCGCCGTTCACGAGCACCGGGTCGTCCTTGCCGATGCCACCGTACGAGCCGGGCATGTCGGCTTCTGTGAAGTAGCCGGCGACGCCGGGGAAGCGCTCTTGCAAGGCGGGCAGGACGGCGGCTTGGCCGCCGCGGTACTCGAAGTCGGCGTGGCCGCGGATGCTCCAGACGAGCGCCCCGTGCAGCGTGTGTGCCGGCGCGCCGATGTCGCCCGTGTAGCGCTCCTCGCCGGCGGTCTGCCGCGCTGCCGTGAGCTTCGGCACCGCGTTCTCCGTCTGGATGTCCTCGACGCCGGTCGAGATCGGGCGCGGGGTCGCCTCGGCGCCGCCGGCCAGGCGCGACCCGACGCTGCCGGGCGCGAGCGCCTCCGCGACGCGCAGGTAGAAGCGATAGAGCAACGACTCCGCGAGCTCGAGGCGGTACCGCGTGGAGATGCCGTCCCGTGGGTCGCGGATGACGGGCCCCAGCTCGTCGTGCAGCGCGCCGAGCGCCGCGGCCAGCGCGGCGCCGTCCCAGCGCTGGCCCACGAGCGCCTGCTCGGTCTTCGCGGCGCGGACGGGCAGCCCGGCGATCCCGCCGAACGCCAGCCGCGCGGTCCGCACGACGCCGTCGCCGTCGAGCGTCACCCGCAGGCACGCGTTGACGAGCGCGTGCGCGTTCTGCTCGCGCCGCGCCACGCGATAGGCCTGGACGTGCTCGGTCTCGTCGCCCACCGGGACGCTCACCGTCGCGACGATCGCGTCGTGTGGCCAGTCCGCCGGCGGGGGCAGCTCGAGCGCGCCGAACGCCTGGCGCCCGCCGTCGTAGGCGGCCGAGGCGAGCGTCACCGTGGCGTCGAGAGCGGCGAGCACCGTGTAGAGGTCCGACGCGAAGGGCCGGGGCGACTCGGCGTGCTGCCAGATGAGGCTGACGGCGCCGCCGACCGTCGCCTCGTCGCGCACCTGCGTGCCCGCGATCTGCTTGAGCACGCCGAGCAGCGCAGCCTGGCCGGTGCCCTCCGGGGCATCGCTCGCGACGAGGTACTCGATCAGGCTCGTGTACGTGACGGCGCCGCCGACCTCGAGCGCGGGCCGGTCGTCGCGCGTGGCGAGGCGTTGCAGCTCGGCGACGGCCGCGATGTCGATCAGCACCCGGGGGTCGTCGACGTTGGCCTTGTAGATGCCGATCGAGGTGTTGCCGGCGACGAGCTTCGGGTCGTTCGGCGCGACGTAGTGGCTCGCCTTCAGCCGCTGTGCCTCCTCGAGCGTCGTCGCGCGGTACCACGTCTTGCCGCCGCCTTGCAGGCGTAGCGGGCGCACCGGCCAGTCGCGCAGCTCGGCCGGGAGCTCGTCGGCCGCGATGCCGCCGAGCGGCGGGGTCGTCGCGAACGTGCGCATGACGTCGAGGATCGGGCGGTAGCCCGTGCAGCGGCAGAGGTTGCCCGCGAACGCGTCCTCCAGCTCGCGCTCGCTCGGCTGCTCGTGCTCGCGCAGGTAGCTGTAGGCCGTCATGACGAAGCCGGGGCTGCAGTAGCCGCACTGCGAGCCGTTGCCCTTCGCCAGGCGATCCTGGAGCGGGTGCAGGCCGTCGCGGCTGTTGCCGATCCCCTCGACGGTCGTGACCGCCATCCCGTCGATCGAGGCCACGGGTCGCAGGCACGAGTTGACCGAGCGGCGCACGACGCGGCGGCCGCCGGCATCCCAGCGCGCGAGCATGACCGTGCAGGCGCCGCAGCCGCCCTCGCCGCAGCTGAGCTTCGTCCCGGTGAGGCCGCTGGATCGCAGGTAGTCGACGAGCAGCAGCGCGGGGTCGGGGCCCTGCAGCGCGATCCTGCTCCCGTTGACGTAGAAGACGACCTCGGAGCTCGGCTCTCGTTGCTGCTCGCCCATCGCGCTACCCCGTCTCGTGCTCGTGGTTGGCCCCGCCGTCGCCGCCCGCGCCGGGCCCGCCCACGTCGAACTGGGCCATCATGCCCGCGTCCTCGTGGACGAGGTTGTGACAGTGAAAGACGTACCGGCCCTTGTTGTCTTCGAACGTGCCGACGATCGTCATCTCGCCGAACGGCGGCACGACGAAGACGTCCTTCCATGCGAGGTCGCCCGACCCCCAGTCGCCTGGTTGCTGCTCGACCGGGTTGCCGTCTTTGTCCTTGCGCGAGATGACCTGGAAGAAGATGTCGTGGATGTGGATCGGGTGGTAGCCGTCGGTCTTGTTGACGAGGCGCCAGACCTCCGTCGCGCCAAGCTTCGGATCGGCGTAGGAGCGCTGGTGGTCGAAGAACTCCCCGTTGACGGTGGCGAACGGCGGCGTCCCGAGGTTGTTGAAGTCGAAGACGAACTCCCTGCGGCGCGCGCCGTCGAGGCTGAGCTTCTCGATCGGGTCGTCCGGTCGCAGGTCGCCGCCGGGCGGGTCGAAGCCCTGCGGCTGTGAGATCGTCGGGTCGACGCGAAACTCGATCAGCGGCTGCGGCGTCTCGACGGTCGGGTCGGGCGGGAAGCTGTCGTCGCCCGTGAAGGCCGGCCCGGTCTCGGCCTGCAGGTAGAACGTCGTCGGCTCGCGGACCTTCGAGAAGTCGATCACGACCTCGGCGCGCTCGGCCGGGAACAGCCGGACCTGCGTGCTCGGGCCGCCCTGCGCTCCGAGCGCGACGGTGTTCATGAGCCCGCCGTCGGTGCCGACCTGCTGGAGGAAGGCCTGCGGGGCGAGGCTCTTCGGATCGTCCTTGCGTGTGGTCGTGAAGAGCGACAGGGGGTTCTCGTCGTTGCCGTTGAGGAAGCGGAAGCGATAGGGCCGGTTGGTGACCTTCATGTACGGCGCCAGGGCGTTGTTCACGGTCCAGACCGGCTTGTCGGCGTCCGGCTGGTCGATCAGCTCGGCGGGGACGCGCTGGAACATGACCGGGACGTCGAACGCCCCGGTGGGCAGGCCGAGCTTCGCGTCGCGCTCGGGGTCGTCGACGAGGTAGAAGCCCGCGAGGCCCATGAGCACGTGCCCGCGCGTGTGGTCCATCGCGTGGTCGTGGTACCAGAGCGTCGTCGGGTCCTGGTTGTTCGGGTAGTCGTAGACGAACGAGCGGCCGGGCTCGAACGTCGTCTCGGGATAGCCGTCGTACGGCGGCGTCTGATGGCCGCCGTGCAGGTGCAGCGTCAGCACCGGGTTGAGCTCGTACTGGCTGCGCGCGTAGGGGTCCGCGTCGAACGGCGCCGGCGGCCGGTTGGGGTCCGGCCCGAACATCGAGTACTTCCCCTTGATCGGCGACGGCAAGGGCTTGGTGCGGGTGATCGGGTTGTACGTGTCGAGGTACGGGTTGTAGAGGCGCTCGGGCAGCTCGTTGTAGACGACGAGCTCGGAGGGCTCCCGGGCCTTGGCGCGGATGGTCGGGCCGGGCGTGTAGCCCTCGTATCCCCACTTCGGGATGCAGACGCCGTCCGCCGGGCGCCATGTGTACTCGCGTGCGTGCAGGACCCGAACGGGCTTGCCGCCGGGCTGCCTGTAGTACGGCGGCATGTCGGGCGCGACCGTCAGCGGCTTGTCGAAGCGCGCCTCGAGCTGGTCGGCGGTGAGGTAGTTGCGGCACCCTCCGTCGCGGTCGCCGTCGCCGTCCGCTGCCGCGAACACGACCGCGCCGATCCCGACCACGAGCACGCCGACCAGCAGCGCTACGACCAGCCCTCGCGTCCCCGCAAACATCGCCGCTCCCTGCTTGGAATGGCGCGACTGTAGTCCCGTTCACCGTGCCCGTGGGCAAAGCTTTTTCGATAACTGTGAGCGACCGGTTTTCTGTAGCTTTGAGTCGCATGATCGCCCTTGCGCAGCGCGCACGAGCACGCCGGTTCTTCGAGCGCGGGGCCGTGCGCTGCGTCGCGGCCTGCGTCCTCGCGCTCGTCGCGGCTCCGAGCCCGGCGGCCGCGGATCTGACGGTCTACTCCAGCCTGCCGCTACAGGGCGCTCAGCGCTCGCAGACCCTGGGCATCGTCTTCGGCGCGCGGCGCGCGCTGGCCGATGCCGGGTTCGCGGCGGGCGGCATGCCGGTCCGCCACGTGTCGCTGGACGACAGCACCGCCGCCGCGGGGACATGGGACGCCGCGAGCGTCGCCCGCAACGCGCGGCGCGCGGCGCAGGACCCCACGACGATCGCCTATCTCGGCGAGTTCAACTCGGGGGCGTCGTCGATCTCGATCCCGATCCTCAACGTCGCCGGCGTGATGCAGATCAGCCCGTCCAACACGCAGATCGGGCTCACGCGCGGAGGCGCGGGCACAGAGCCCGGGCAGCCCGACAAGTACTACCCGACCGGCCGGCGCACGTACGGGCGCCTGGTTCCGAACGACGCGGTGCAGGCGCGCGCGGGCGCGCAGCTTCTTCAGACCCTCGGCAGGCGCAAGGTGATGGTCGTCCATGACGGCGAGGTCTACGGGCGCGGCGTCGCCAGGCTCGTGGCCGACTCGCTCAAGGCGCGCGGGATCCGCGTCACGGGCTTTCGCCGCCTCGGACGCCGCAACGCCGCGGCGATCGCCCGCGCCGCGAGCACCTCCGACGCGCTGTACTACGGCGGCATCACCGCCAACGGCGCGGTCGCCCTGTGGCGCGCGTTTCACAAGCGGCCAAACCTCGTGAAGGTCGGATCCGACGGCGTCGGCGAGCGGAGCTTCACCGACTCGCGCGAGGGCGGGATCTCGGCAGGCGCGGCGCGCAAGACGTACATCACGCTCGCGACGCTGCCGCCGTCCGCCTATCCCGCGCCCGGGCGCGCCATCCTGCGCGCGCTGAAGACGACGGACGCCTACGCGCTGTACGGCTACGAGGCGATGGCGCTCGCGCTGGACTCGATCAACCGCGGCGGGCCGACGCGAGCGGGCGCGATCGGCGGGCTGTTCGCAACGCGCGATCGCGACTCGGTGGTGGGTCGCTACTCGATCGACGCCAACGGCGACACGACGAGCACGCGCTACGGCGTCTACAGGGTCGCGCGGCGCGACCTGGCCTTCGATCGCGTGATCGACGCCGGGCCCGGCTGAGCCGGGTCAGGACGGCACGAACGCGTTGCAGTCCGCCGGCTCGCCGTTCTCGTAGCCGGTGAGCAGCGCGTCGCGGCGCTCCTCGGGCGTGCCGTGGTGCAACGCGTTGCCGACGTCGAAGTCGCCGACGGCGAGCGCCGCGTTCGTCGCCTCCTCGAGGTCGCCGGGCTCGAGCAGCCCTTGCTCGAACACCGAGTGCGCCCACGTCCCGGCCAGGCAGTCGGCCTGCAGCTCGAACGGCTTCGCCGAGCTTCCGATGGCGTTGTCGAAGGTGCCGAGCTCCTGCTGGAGGTTGTGCGCGTACTCGTGCGCGAGGACGTACGCGACCGCGAAGTCGCCGGCCGCGCGGCCGAAGCCGGCTTGCTCGCCCGGCAGCCCGCGGACGACGCCCCGGTACAGGTCCGACGCGAACTGCTGGGCGACGTAGATCGTGTCGTCGGTCGGGCAGTAGAACGCGGCCGAGTCGTCGGCGATCGTGTCGCACGCCGTCGGCCGGAAGGCTCGCGGCGGCACCGCCTCGAAGCCGACCTGGGGCTCGGGCAGGTCGGCGGTGCCGAACGTCTTCGTCCAGTACTGGTCGATGTTCGTCAGGACGCGCGTGAGGAACGCGTCGATCGTCTCGGGCTCGGTGCTGCCCTGCGATCGCACGACGGGGCTCGTGCGCTCCGGCGCCGGGAACGCGCGCTCGATCTCGCCGAGCACCTCCTCGATGCGCTCGCCGTACTGCTCGCGGCGCTCCTCGAACGTGCGGCGAGCGTCGTCGATGCGCTTCTGGATGCTCGTCCGAGCGCGCTCGATCTCGTCGCGCAGGCTGCCGACGTCGCGGTCGCCCTCGTCGCCCCCGCCGTCGTCGCCGCCGCAGCCGCCAAGCCCGACGGCGAGCACGGCCAGGAGGGCGAGCAGCGGGCGCGGTGCGAGCATCGCCCCATCATGCCCGCCGCGCGCGGGCCGCGCACGAGAAATTCGCTCGGCGGCCGAGGCGGCGCGCCGCGGCGCGCCGAGCGCTTCAGGGGCAGCGCGGGCCGTCGGCGAGCAGGCGCTCGAGCGCGCCGGCGTGCATCGACGCGTGGCTGACGATGAACGCGTCGGGCTGGCCCGCCGGGACGCGCTGCCGTGCGATGAACGCGACGAGCGGCGGCCCCGCGTAGACGCTGCCGGGCGGGCAGCGCTTCGCCTCCGCGACGAGGCGCTCCATCTCGGCCTTGTCGTGGCCTACCTTCCAGCCCGGCGACGAGGACAGCGGCCGGTGAAACGGGCGCGGGTTGCCCGGGTGGAGCAGGATCGACGCCGATTGCGCGAGCATGAGCAGGCCGAGGACGCCGGCCACCGCCGCCGCCTTGACGCGCAGCCCCTCGGTGCGCAGCGCGAACACGACGCCGGCCACCGCGAGCGTCGCGAGCAGCGGCTCGCTCGGCACGACGACGTTCAGCCCGGTCCCCGGCTTGACGATCGTCAGCGTCATCGCCAGCGCGCCGATCGCGCCCGCGGCGAGCGTGCGCAGCAGCGCCGGCTCCGCTGCCTCGCGGCGCAGCCACACGGCCGCGGCCGCGAGGACGGCGAGCGGCAGGAGGTTCCAGCTCGCCTGGACGAACGCGCCGGCCTGAAGCTCGAGCGCGCCCCCGGACTGCCTCTGCGCGCCGACGATCTGCCGCCAGAGCCCGGTGCCGAACACGGCCGTGAAGAGGACGGCCTGCAGCGCGATCGCGCCCGCGGCCCAGCGCGCTACGGCTGTGCGCGCCGGCGACGCCGCGACGATGAGCGCCGCGGGCAGGGCGAACGGCAGCTTCGCGAAGACCGCAAGGCCGGCGAGCACGCCGCCACCCCGCGCGCCGCGCCCCGGCCGCGACGCCAGCAGCGCCGCGCCGAGCAGCAGCGGCGCACCCAGTTGCTCGGGCAGCAGCAGCCCGTGCTGATGCGTGGCCCACGGCGTCACGACGACGAGCCCCGCGGCCCCGATCGCGGCGAGCCGGTGGCGCGTCAGCCGGAACACGGCCTCCGCGGCGAGCAGCCCGGTGACGACTTGGAGCAGCCCGCACGCCAGGCGCAGCGCGTCGAGGGAGTCGTGGATCGCGAGCGCCGCCGCGCCGAAGAGGTACGTCCACGGCGGCTGCGAGGCGACGAGCCCGCCGTAGAGGTCGCCGCCGTCCAGCAGCAGCCGCGAGCTCAGCGCGTAGACGCCCTCGCTCGGCCCCCAGTCCGCCTGACCACGCACGGCTTCCAGCGCCACCGCCAGCGCGAGCGCGAGCGCGCCCGCCGCGACCCGGTCGCGGCGCGTCATGCGCCGCCGGTCAGCGCGACCGCGAGCTCCCGGCTCACTTCGCCTCCATCCACGTCGGCCCGACGCCGACGTCGACCGCCAGCGGCGGGTCGTGGTCCCAGACGCCGCACATCTCGCGGCGGATGAGCTCGCGCGCCGCGGCGACCTCGCCGGCCGGGCCTTCGAACAGCAGCTCGTCGTGGACCGTGAGGATGAGCCGCACGGGCGAGTCGCCGAGCGCCGCCGCGACCCGCACGATCGCGAGCTTCATGACGTCCGCCGCGGTGCCCTGGATGACGGTGTTGACGGCGAGGCGCTCGCCGAGCGTCCGGACCTGCCAGTTGCGCGCCTTGAGCTCGGGGATCTGGCGCCGGCGCCCCCACAGCGTCTTCACGTGCCCGTCCGTGGTCGCCTTCGCGATCGTCTCCTCGATGAACGCGCGCACGGCGGGGAAGCGCGCGAGGTACGTGTCGATGATCTCCTTGGCCTCCTCGCGCGGGATGCCGAGGCGGTCCGCGAGGCCGTAGTCCGACAGCCCGTAGACGATCCCGTAGTTGACCATCTTCGCCTTCGAGCGCTGGCCGAGGTCGAGCTGCTCGGGCGGCGTGTTGAAGACCTTCGACGCGGTCGCCGTGTGGACGTCCTCGCCGCGCAGGAAGATCTCCTTGAGCACGGGCTCGTCGGCGATGTGCGCGAGCACGCGCAGCTCGATCTGCGAGTAGTCCGCGCTCAGCAGGACGTTGCCGGGCGCCGCCTCGAAGCAGCCGCGCACCTCGCGGCCGAGGTCCGTGCGGATCGGGACGTTCTGCATGTTCGGGTCCGTCGAGGCGAGCCGGCCGGTCGTCGCGGCCGCCTGGAGGAACGTCGTGTGGATGCGCGACTCCGGGTCGCGCTCGGCGAGCTGGGGCAGCACCGAGAAGTACGTCTTGTCGAGCTGGTTGAGCTCGCGCCAGCGCTCGATCAGCGGGATGATCTCGTGCTCGCCGCGGATCGCCTGCAGCACGCGCGCGTCGGTCGAGAAGCCCGTCTTGCCGCGGCGCTTCTTCGACAGCGCGAGCTTGTTGAAGAGGATCTCCCCGAGCTGCTGCGGCGAGCCGATGACAAATTCGGTACCGGCGAGCGCCCAGATCTTTAGCTCGAGATCGTGGACCTCGTCGCGCACGCGCGTGGTGATCTCCCGCATGCGCTTGGTGTTCAGCCGCACGCCCGCGACCTCCATCGAGCGCAGCACCGGAACGAGCGGAAGCTCGATCTGCTGCATCACGGTGGTGAGGTCACGTGCGACGATCTGCTCGCGTTGCCAATTCGACAGCTCACGGATGAGCACGGCCTCGGCGGCGACCTCGTCGTCGAGCGACGAGGCGAGCCCACGCTCCTCGAGCAGCTCGCGCAGCGGATAGCCGCGCCGCGCGGGCTCGAGGATGTACGCGCCGATCAGCGCGTCATGCACGAGGTTGCGCGGCACGACGCCCAGCGCCTTCGCGTCGTAGGCGACGATGCCCCGGTCGCCGACGGCGTCGACGAGCGCGGCCGGGTCGTCGACCGTCCCGGTCAGGACCTCCTGCGCCCCCGCGACGGCGAAGCGCCAGCTCGGGTCGGCGGCGAACAGCTCGCCCTCCGCGATCTCGCCCGCGCGCACGGCGACGACGAGCTCGTCGCCCTTCAGGCGCGGCAGGTCCGCGAGCGAGCCCGCGCGCACGGCCGCGCTGAGCGTCGTCGAGGCCTCCGGCGCCGGCGCCGCCTCCTCGGTGCCGAGGAACTCCTCGAGCCGGCGCAGCGGGTCGCGCAGCTCGAATTCGCGGAAGACCTCGCGCAGCTTCGAGCGGTCGGGCGCGCGGCCGGCCTCGACCGCGACGTCGAGGTCCACGGGCAGGTCGCGGCGCATCGTCGCGAGGATCTTCGAGACCCGCGCGTCCTCCGCGTGGTTGATCAGGTTCTCCTTGCGCTTGGCGCCCGAGATCTTGTCGACCGCGCCCAGCACGCCCTCGAGATCGCCGTAGGTCTGCAGCAGCGTGGCCGCCGTCTTGTCGCCGATCCCCGGGACGCCCGGGATGTTGTCGCTCGTGTCGCCCTTCAGGCCGTAGAAGTCGGGAATCAGCTCAGGTGCGATCCCATATCTGTCGATAACGGCCGGGTGGTCGTACAGCTTCGTCTCCGTGATGCCGCGCGACGTCGCCATGACCTTGACGATGCCCTCGGGATCGATGAGCTGGAACGCGTCGCGGTCGCCCGTGACGATGACCACCGGGATCTGCTGCTCGCGCGCGCGCTCGGCGAGCGTGGCGATGACGTCGTCGGCCTCGAAGCCGTCGAGGCGGATGTTCGTGTAGCCGAAGGCGTCGACGAGCGGCTCGAAGTGCGGCCACTGCTCGGCCAGCAGGTCCGGGCGCGTGCTGCGCGTGCCCTTGTACTCGGGATAGACCTCCTTGCGCCCGCTCGAGCCCGCGTCCCAGACGACGACCGTCGGCTTCGTGCCGTGCTCGGTGAGGATCTTCACGAGCATCGAGGCGAACCCGAAGATCGCGTTCGTGGGAAAGCCCGTCGAGGTCGCGATCGACTCGGGCAGCGCGAAGAACGCGCGGTACACGAGCGAGTTGCCGTCGATGAGGAAGAGCTCTTCGGGGCGCGCCGCCATCGGCTCGGCACTCTACGCGGCACGGCCGTCCTGCTCTGCGCGCTCGCCGCCGCGCTGCTGATCGCGCCCGTCGCGCAGGCGGGCCCGTCGCAGCGCCAGCGCTCGCTGGCGCGCGAGGCCCTCGCGTCGATCGTGGAGCGCGTCGACCTAACGACCGCCTACCGCTACCGCGCCAAGGACGACCGCGGCGCCCTGCTCGACGGGCTGAAGGTCGTGCAGGTCGGCGAGACGAACCTCGGCGTCTACCACGCCCCCGCGAAGGACGGCCGCTTCAACGTCTACGTCGCGACGTCCGACGACCTCATCACCTGGAAGCGCCGGACGACGATCGACGCGGGCGCGTCGCAGCCGACGATCGCGCTGCTGCCGAGCGGCGGGCTCGTCGTCGCCTACGAGAAGGTCAGCCTCATCGAGCTCGGGCCGCTGGACGCGATCGCCGACACGCTGGAGTCCGTCGTCGGGCCGATCCTCAACAGCCCGGACGACCGCATCCGCCTGCGCTTTCGCTACTACCGGACCGTCGACGCGCTCCTACACGCCCAGTTCGCGCGCGAGTTCACGGCGCCGCGCCGGCTCTCGCCGACGGCCGAGGGCACGCCGAGCATCACGAAGATCAAGCAGACCAAGGGCCTGATCTCACGCACGCGGATCGAGGTCGGCATGCACTACTTCGCCGACGTCGACGGCAACGGCACGCCCGACGTCGACCGCCTCGCGACGGCGGTGCTGACGGGCTTTCACAAGTGGCAGCCGCGCCCCGCCCCGCAGCAGGACTCGTCGCTCATGCGGGCGCCGTTTTTGCACTCGGACTTCGCGCAGGCGCCGCGGGGCAACATCGGCGACCGCGACCAGATCGTCCTCGACGGCGTGCGCCTCGAGCTCCAGGAGGCGCAGTACGTCCGCGACGACTACTCGAGCTGGCGCCCGTTTCTCATCGACCCGCGGGGCGGCACCCCGCGCCCGCTGCAGATCTCCACGCACGGCGGCTCGAAGTCCTTCGGCAACCCGACGGCGACCGCGCTGACCGCACCGAGCGGCCGCCCGGCGGTGCTCGTCACGATGTACGTCTTCAGCGAAGGCGCGGCGGCCAACGAGATCGGGCCGCTGATCTACTACCGCGAGCGCTGAGCTACTCGCCCTGACAGGCCGGCACGGCCGTCGAGACCGAGCCGACGGCCAGCGACGACGTCGCGATGCCCGCGCGGACGGCCTCGAGCACGACGCAGTCGAGCACGGTCTGGATCGCCGTCTGGCCCGCTTGGAGGTTGGGCAGCTGGTCGGCCTCGTCGACGAACGCCGCGTAGATGAGCACGCGGCCGTCCGTGAGCGTGACGCGCCCCGCGGCCGAGCGCTGCAGGTGCGGCCCGAGCTCGGGCTTGTTCTCGGGCGCGTCGCTCCAGGTGTTGCTGCCGGCCTTCTCCTCGAGCAGGGTGATCGCGGGAGCGACGCCGCCGGGCGTCAGCGTCGCGCCGTTGTGGGCGCCGGAGTTCAGCGCGAGCGTGTTCCAGAAGAACGTGTTCGACGCCGCGGTGAGGTCGCCGCCGGTGTGCATGCGGCGCAGGAAGCGCGCGTACTGCAGCGGCGTCGCGGTGTTGTCGAAGCCCTCCTCGTAGTCGTCGCCGGAGTCGTCTTCGCCGTGCGCGCTGGGGGCGCCGTCGCCCGTCATGAAGCGCCGCAGCCGGATGGAGTTCAGGCCGAGGCGGTCCATCTCGGCGCGGAAGCGCGCGAAGCCGAGGTACTGGATCAGGCGGTTCGTCGCCCAGTTGTTGGAGTTCTGGATCATGAACGTCGCGAACTGGCGCAGCGTGTAGAGCTGCAGCGCGGTGACGCGGTTGCCCTGGTTGTTGCCGTACTGCCCGCCCGCGGCGATCAGGCTGTCCAGCGTGATGTTGTCCGTCGCCGATGCGTCGACCCGGCGCAGGAGCGTGTAGAGGATCGCGCTCTTGATCGTGCTCGAGGTGCCGTAGTTCGCCGTCCCGTTGACGTGCGTCTCGGTGTTGGCCGTCACGTCGATGACGGCGGCTCCGGCGCGGCCGGGCGCGCAGTCGACCTCCTGCTCGAGACGCGCCCCGAAGGGCGAGCTCAGCGTCGGCAGCGGGGTCGCCGAGCGGCGGAAGATGCCGCCGTGCTGCAGCGTGCCGTCGATCGTCGTGATGTAGAAGTTCTCGATCTCGCGGCCGTTGCAGCGCGCCGAGTTGTAGCTGCGCAGGAACGTGTACCACGGCCGGTCGGACCGGACCTCGGGCGCGGAGAGGGAGTTCTTCGTCCAGATGCCGGCGAACCACGTGTCGCCGTCGTCGCGGTAGGAGTCGAGGTGCAGGAGCTTGTAGCCGAGCGCCGCGTAGGTGTCCAGGCGCAGCTGGTAGGTCCCGCGCGACATCTTGTTGTGCATCTTCCACGCGCACGACGCCTTGACCCAGACCGAGGCGAAGCGCAGCCCGTCGCCCTGGTAGGCCTCGACGCGGCGCGGGACGAAGCCCTGCTTGGCGTAGTCGTCGACGAGGTCTTGCATCTGCCCGCGCGTCTTGCGGCGGTGGATCTTCCAGCCGGTGTTTGTGGCGTTGCGCAGCCAGGTGACGGCGAAGCGCGGGCCGAGGAGCGTGTTGTAGGCGCTGATGTCGACCGGCCGGTAGTCCTTGCGCCGCGCCTCGAAGCGCTTGTCGAACTGCCCGCCCGTCATGTCGATCTCCGAGCGGATCTCGGGTCCCGTCGCCTTGATCCACTTCGTCATGTAGCGCGTGGGGGCGCCCTCGGAGTAGCCGGTCGTGCGCAGCGGCCGGAAGCCCTGGTCGACGAGGCCGCCGGAGTTCGTGAAGTCACGCAGGTAGTCGGCCGGGCTGATGTCGAGGCGGATGACGTACGGAGCGGACAGCTCGGCGGGCGTGGCGCCGGCGCAGTGCGAGCCTTGCTGCTGCGCGGCGGCCGGGGCGGCGGCGCCGGCGAGCAGGGCGAGCGACGCCCCGGCGGCGAGCATCGCGACGCGTATTGGCTCTATGCCGGCGCGCACGCGCCCCTCCCTTCGGTCAGTAGCGCGAGAGCAGCAGGCCCCACGAGACGGCGACGCCCGCGATGACGAGGCCGACGATGAAGCCGATGACGAAGATGTCCAGCCGCTGGCGCCACGGGACCTGCATGATCAGCGCGATCCACAGCGGGATCTTCCAGTCGCCCCAGTAGTAGTCGAAGTCCTCGTCGTACCGGTCGCGCTCGAGCTGGGCGTCGGTGCGCATGGCCGGCTGCTCGTCGGAGCCGGCGGCCAGATGCGGGGGCGGCGGCTCGAGCTGCGGCCCGCTGAGCCCGGAGCGCCATCGCTCGATGGTGCTTGCCGAGCCATCATCGGGTCTGACCGACATAGCCCGACTGTACCCCTCAGAGGCGTCTGTGGACAGTCGCCCGCCAACTAATCCACGCGGGCATAACGCGCGGCAACCCCCGACCCCGCGCGGCGGGCGCCGCGTACGGGTCCGTATGCTCGCTTGCATGCACGCGTCCATGACCGGTCTCGCTGCGGCGGCCGGCGCATGAAGCGGGTCGTCGTCACCGGGGCCACAGGCCGGATCGGCAGGCGTCTCGTGGAGACCCTCAAGGAGCGCGGCGACGACGTCAGCGTCCTGACCCGCAACCCCGAGCGCGCGACCGAGCTGCTCGGCGTCGAGGCCTATGCGTGGGAGCCCAAGGAGGGCGGCGCGCCCGCCGAGGCGCTGGCCGGCCGCGACGCGGTCGTGCACCTCGCCGGCGAGGACGTCGGCCAGCGCTGGAACGAGGACGCCAAGACCGAGATCGCCGCGAGCCGCGAGAAGGGCACCCGCAACCTCATCACCGGCATCTTCGCGGCCGAGCCGCGCCCGCCCGCCCTCATCGGCGCCTCCGCGTCGGGCTACTACGGCCCGCGCGGCGACGAGGAGGTCGACGAGACCGGCGCTCCCGGCACCGACTGGCTCGCGCAGGTCTGCGTGCGCTGGGAGCAGCAGACCGACGCGGCGAAGCTCGGCCTGCGGGTCGTCAAGGTCCGTACCGGGATCGTGCTCGACGCGAAGGGTGGCGCGCTGGCCAAGATGCTGCCGCCCTTCAAGGCCGGCGCCGGCGGACCGATCGGCAGCGGCAAGCAGTACATGCCGTGGATCCACCTCGATGACCTCGTCGGGATCTACGTGGCGGCGATCGACAACAACGCGTTCGCGGGCCCGGTCAACGCCTCGGCGCCGAGCCCCGTCACGAACAAGGCGTTCGCGAAGGCGCTCGGCAAGGCTCTGCACCGCCCCGCGGTCGCGCCCGTGCCCGGCTTCGTCATCAAGGGCATGTACGGCGCGATGTCGCAGATCGTCCTGACCGGCGTGCGCATGGTCCCCGGCCGCGTCGCGGAGCTCGGCTACGAGTTCCAGCACCCCGATCTCGACGAGGCCCTGGCCCACACCCTCGCCGGCTGAGCCGCTACCGGGAGGGGGGGTGGATCCATCCGATCCCCGATACGGGGATCGATCGACTCCACCCCTACGCGGACTTGGGCTTGGCCGCGGGCGGCTCGGCTGCGGGCGGCGGCGTCGAGCGGCGGGCCGCCTTCTTGCGGCCCCAGTCGGAGGTCGGCTTGGAGGGGACGACGAGCCAGATCAGCACGCCGATGAACGACAAGAGCAGGCCACAGGCCAGGCCGATCCGCTCGCCGAAGCCCTTCTTGCCCGACAGGTACGACGCGACGATGGCCGAGATGAGCCAGCCGTAGAGCAGGTACAGCGCGCTTTCTCCGATGACCGCGAGCATTGCCGTTCAACCCCCGAGGTAGGCCTTCTGGACTTCCGGGTTCGTGCGCATCTTGTCCGACGCGTCGCTCAGCGCGACGACGCCGGTCTCGAGCACGTACGCCCGCTGGGACACCGACAGCGCGTAGTTCGCGTTCTGCTCGACGAGCAGGATCGTCGTGCCCTGGCGGTTGATCTCCGCGATCGTCTCGTAGATCCGCTCGACGAGGATCGGCGCGATGCCCATCGACGGCTCGTCGAGCAGGAGCAGCCGCGGCTTGGCCATCAGCGCGCGGCCGATCGCGAGCATCTGCTGCTCGCCGCCCGACATCGTGCCCGCCTTCTGCTTCTCGCGCTCCAGCAGCCGCGGGAAGAGCTCGAAGACGTTCTCCATGTCCGCGGCGATCTCCTTGTCGCGGCGCAGGTACGCCCCCATGTCGAGGTTCTCGCGGACCGTCATGCGGGCGAAGCAGCGCCGGCCCTCGGGCGACTGCGAGATGCCGAGCTTCACGATGTCCGCGGGCTGCGTGCGGGTGATGTTCTCGCCCTCGAAGACGATGTCGCCCAGCCGCGGCGGCGTCAGGCCCGAGATCGAGCGCAGGGTCGTCGACTTGCCGGCCCCGTTGGAGCCGATCAGCGTCACGCACTCGCCCTCCTCGACCGTCAGCGAGATCCCCTTCAGCGCCTCGATGTTGCCGTAGTACGTATGGATGTCCTGGACCTCGAGCATCGACATCAGGCACCACCGCTCTCTTGACGCTGGCGCTCGGCTTCGTCCTTGCCGAGGTACGCCTCGACGACGAGCGGGTCGTTGCGCACCGCGTGCGGATCGCCCTCGGTCAGCTTCTCGCCGTAGTTCAGGACGGTCACGTACTCCGACACGCCCATCACGACCTTCATGTCGTGCTCGATGAGCAGGATCGAGATGCCGAGCTCGTCGCGCAGGCGCTCCATGAAGCGCGTGAGGTTCGCGGACTCCTGCGGGTTCATCCCCGCCGTCGGCTCGTCCAGGAGCAGGAGCTTGGGCTCGGACGCGAGCGCCCGCGCGATCTCCACGCGGCGCTGGTCGCCGTAGGCGAGGTTCGTGGCGAGCTGGTCGTGCAGCCCGCTCTTCAGCCCGACATACGTCAGCATCTCCGCGGCCTTCTCCCGCACGGCCGCCTCCTCCTTGCCGACCCACGGCGGTCGGAAGATCGATCCGAACAGCCCCGTCTTCATCCGCGCGTGCTGGCCGACCATGACGTTCTCGATCGCCGTCATCGTCCCGAACAGGCGGATGTTCTGGAAGGTCCGGGCGACGCCGAGCGCCATGATCTTGTCCGGCCGGCCGCCGGTGATGTTCGAGCCGTCGAAGCTCACGCGCCCCTCGGTCGGCTTGTACAGCCCGGTGAGGATGTTGAAGAACGTGGTCTTGCCCGCGCCGTTGGGCCCGATCAGCGAGACGATCGCCTTGCGCGGGATCGAGAACGAGACGTCGTTGACCGCCGTCAGGCCGCCGAAGCGCTTGATGACGCCGCTCGCGTCGAGGAGGTTGCTCGGCTTCGCGTCGCTCATGGGACCTTCGCCTCGTAGACCGTCTCCTCGTCGACGGCGAGGTCCTCGATGCCTTCTTGCAGCTCGATCTGCCTGCGTCTCTCCGGCAGCAGCCCCTCGGGTCTGAGCACCATCATGATCACGAGCAGGAAGCCGAAGATCCCGAACGACAGCTCGGTGAGGTCGAACTCCAGGCCGATCTTCGCGGGGACGTCGTTGAGCACGTCGGGGATCAGGCGGTTGTTGATGAACGACAGTGCGACGGCGCCCAGCACAACGCCCCAGATCGAGCCGAGCCCGCCCAGGATGATCATCGACAGCACGAAGATCGAGAACGAGAAGGCGAACTGGTCGGCGTTGACCGTGTTGAGGTACGAGCCGAGGAAGGCACCGGAGACGCCGCCGAACGCCGCGCCCGTGCCGTAGGCGAGCAGCTTCGTCCTGACGAGCGGGACGCCCATGCTCACCGCCGCGACCTCGTCCTCGCGCAGCGCGATCCAGGCGCGCCCCAGCCGCGAGTCGCGCAGGCGGAAGTTCACGAACAGCGCGATGAGCACCATCGCGAACGCCACCCAGTACCAAGGTCTGAGCTCGAGCGAGGTGAACACCGGCACGAACGGCAGGTCGATCTTGTCGACCGGCGTGATCCCCTGACGGCCGGCGGTGAGCTGCGTGCCGAAGCCCTTGATCTCGTCGCCGTTGATCGCGATCCGGCCGACGATCTCGCCGAACGCGAGCGTCACGATCGCGATGTAGTCGCCGCGCAGGCGCAGCGTGGGCAGGCCGATGATCATCCCCGCGATCGTCGTGGCGATGATTGCCAGCACGACGATGATGAGGAAGTTCAGGTGGATGCCGGGCAGGCTCGCCGCCTGCTCGCTGACGAGGATGTGGATGCCCTTGCCGTCGTTGGCGGTGATGTGAAACAGCGACCCGAAGTAGCCCATCGTGTAGGCGCCGATCGCGAAGAACGCGACGTACCCGAGGTCCAGGAGGCCGGCGAAGCCGACGATGATGTTCAGCCCCAGCGCCATGACGACGTAGGCGAGCGCGACGGTCGCGTCGTCGAGGAAGCCGCCGCCGCTGTCGACGAACAGCGGCAGCAAGGCGCCGGCGAGGATCGCGGCGGCCGTGAGGGCGATCTTCGCCTCGCGCGGCAGCTCCGGCAGCCCGCCCTTCAGCGACGGCCGGGACGGCGTGGCAGTGGCAGCGCTCATCTCATCCCGCCTCTCGCGTCTGCTCGCCGAGGAGCCCGGAGGGTTTGAAGACCATGATCAGCACGAGGTAGGCGAACACGATCGCCGGCGTCCACTCGGTGCCGATGCGGTTGTCCGAGATCTGCTGGATGAAGCCGATGATGAGCCCGCCGAGCACCGCCCCGCGGATGTTGCCGATGCCGCCCATGACGGCGGCGGTGAACGCGATGAGGCCGGCGGTGAAGCCCTGGAAGAACCAGATCGTCGTCTGGTAGAGCGCGTAGATGAGCCCCGCGGCGCCGGCCAGCATGCCGCCGAGCAGAAACGTCGCGGAGATCGTCGTGTCGACGTTGATGCCCATGAGCCGGGCGGCATCGGGGTCCTGCGCGGTCGCCCGCATCGCCTTGCCGAGGCGGCTGCGGGAGATGAACGTCGTCATCGCGAGGACGAGCGGGATCGTCACGGCGACGGCGAGCGCGTCGCCGTGCGTGACGCTCACGCCGATGACGTTGAAGAGCTCCTTCTGGGAGTTGATGAGGTCCTCGATGCCCTGCTGGGAGCCGCCGCGCCAGAGGAGGCCGACGTTCTGCAAGATGAACGAGAAGCCGACCGCCGTGATGAGCGGAGCGAGCTTCGGGGCGTTGCGCAGCGGCCGGTAGGCGACCCGCTCGATCATCGAATTCAGCACGCCGAGCGCGATCATCGAGACCAGCAGCGTCAGCAGGAGCCCGACGACGAGCCCCGGGATGCCGGTGGCCGCGGTCAGCCCGATCGAGCCGAAGAAGCCCACGGCGACGAACGAGCCGAGCATGAAGATCTCGCCGTGCGCGAAGTTGATGAGCTCGACGATGCCGTAGACGAGCGTGTAGCCGATCGCCACGAGCGCCCAGATCGAGCCGTTGGAGAGGCCGTCGACGAGGTTGTTGCCCAGGCGCGAGAGGTCGCCCTCGGTGCGAAGGTCGTGGATCCCGAAGGCCACGGGCATGATCAGCAGCACGGCGATCAGGCCGTACTGCGACAGGAACTTGCGGACGGCGACCAGCGCGGGGGGTGATGCTGCGGGGAGACTTGCGGCTGCCATGCCAGGGAGACCTCGCTGCTCTGCTCGTCGCGGTCAGGAGCGTGGGGGGGCGGAGCGGGCTCCGCCCCCCGTGCGCCGTGGTTCGTGGTGACTAGGTCTGCGCCTTCACGGTCTCGAGGAAGGCCTGCTCGCCGTTCTCGATCTTGTAGACGCCGTAGTCGGTCAGCGTCGTGTCGCCGTTCTCGTCGATCGAGTACGTGCCGAGCACGCTGTCCCGATCCTTCGTGGCGAACAGCGCCTTGACGACGTCGTCCTTCTTGCCGGTCTTCGAGCGCGCGATCGCGTCGAGTGCCAGCGACGCCGCCTCGAAGCCGTAGATCGAGTACGGGTTCGGGTTCTTCTCGCCGTACTCCGCCTCGTAGTCGGCGAAGAACTTCTTGCCGACCGCGCCGTAGCTGTCAGGCGACAGCGTGGCGACCGTCAGCTTGACCTTCTTCGCGACGGAGGCGGGGATGCCGCCCTCCTTCGGGTCGAAGAAGCCGGCCTCCGCGACGCCGTCCGGCCCGTAGAGCTTCGCGCTCGGAATCGCCGCCGAGAAGTCCTTGTAGATCTGGACTCCGTTGTTGGAGGTGATGCCCGCGAACACGAAGCAGTCCGCGCCCTGCGACTTGGCCCGCGCCGCCAGCGAGCGGTAGTTCGGCGCCTTCGGGTCGATGCCCTGGTTGAAGATGATGTTCAACGACTGGGCCTTGGCCGCGATCTCGACGTTGCGTCCGAGACCCGCGCCGTAGACCTCCTTGTCGTTGGCCATCGCGACCTTCGCGCAGCCGTCCTTCTTCATGATCGTGGCCAGCGCCGCGCCCTGGATCGTGTCCTTCGGGACGATGCGGGTGTAGTTGCGAAACCCGCTCGGGTAGTACTTGGCCGGCGTGCCGGGCTCGGCGCCGGGCTCATCCGACGTCAGGCCGACGGCCGTGTTGGCCGGGGAGATCTGCGGGACGTGCGCGTCGCTCAGGATCGGGATCGAGATCGCGCTCGCGCCGGAGTTGAACTCGCCGATGTAGGCGGCCGTGGTCTCGTCCTGCGCGGCCGCACGGGCGTTCGCCGACACGTTCTCGGCCGTCCATGTGCCGGCCTGGGCGCTCGAGTCGTCCTTCGAGACGTACTTGACCGTGAACGGCCCGGCCTTGTTGCCGGCCTGCTTGAGCGCCAGCTTGATGCCGTTGACGAGGTCGATGGTCTGTGGACGCTGGGCGCCCTGCAGCGGCAGGCTTGAGTACAGAGTGACAGTGCCGCCCGCCGGTTCAGCTCCGGTGGTGGTGTCAGCCGAGCCGCTTGGCTCATCGTCGTCGCCGCAGGCGACCACGCCGAAGGCCAGTGCGGGTAGCAGCAATCCGGCCGCCACTGCTCGATTCAAGCGCAAGATGGGTCCCTCCTCAGTGAGATGAACGCAGAGCATCGCGATCGTACACCGGTTCGCTTGGCGCGAGGGCAGCATGGGCGGCGGCCTGCGCGTGCGTGCCGAGTGGCCGCGCGTCCCTAGGGACGGAGACCCTCCAGCACCTTGTCCAGCACAAGCCGCGATCCGCGCACCGTATTGCCCGCGAACCGGCTCAGGCTAGTATCGCCGAAGCGGTCGATCGAGTAGGTGCCGAGCACCGAGCGGCGGTCGCGGATCCCGCGGAACGCCGCGATCACCGCGTTGCGATCGTTGCCGCGGGCACCCGCGGCGCGGATCGACGCCAGCACCGCCTGCGTGGCCTCGTAGGACAGCAGCGCCTCGGGCGCGGGGGCGCGCCCGAAGGCGGCGCGGAACCTGGCGCGGAACGTCCGGGCGGACGCGGGCAGCAGCCGCGGCGGCAGCGTCGGCGTGGTGATCCGTAGCCGCCGCTTGACGGCGACGCCGAGCTCGTCGAGGACGCTCGGCACGGCGACCGCGGAGGGCCCGAACAGCAGCATGTCCGGCGCCGTCCGCCCCACCGCCTGGATCATGCGCGCCGCGCCGGTGCCGCTGTCGCCGGCGAACAAGAACGCGTCGGCGCCGGTCGCGGCGACGTCACGGGCGTGGCCGCCAAGGTCGCCCTTCTTCGCGTCGATGCGACCCTTGTCGACGACGGTGATGCCCTGCGCCGTCGCCGCCTTGGAGACCTGGTCGGCGAGCCCGCCGCCCTCGAGGTCGCGGTCGCCGATGAGCGCGAGCGTGCGCACGCCCTCGGTCTTCATGTAGCCGACGAGCGCCGACGCCTGGACGTGGTCGGCCGGCACCATGCGCGCGAACGTCCGCTTGGCGGAGGGGTAGAAGCGCTCGGGCTCACCCGTGCGCACGCCGCCGGGCCGCGTGAGGCCGTCGTATGAGCTCGTCGGGCTCACCTGGAGGACGCCGCCCTCGTTGGTGAGCGGCAGCGACAGCGCGGTGGCGGCGGAGTCCTGGTCACCGATGTAGGCGATCGCGTTGATGTCGCGCACGGCTTGGCGGGCGTTGTCGAGCACGCGGTCGTCGGTCCATTGCGCCGCCTCGCGCGTCGACGAGTCCAGCGCGACGTACGTGATCGTCAGCGCACCGGCCTTGCCGCCGTTCTCCTCGATCGCGAGCTTGATCGCGTTGACCATGTCCTGGGACTGCTGGCGGTCGGGGCCGTACTGCGGCAGGCTCGAGTAGATCGTGATCGTCCGGCTGCCGGTCTTCGGCCCGCCGTCGTCGACCGGCTTGTCGCCGCAAGCCGTCAGCGCGAGCGCGAGCCCGGCGACGACGCAGGCCAGCACGGCCCGGGGCCCCACCTTCGGGCCCCTACTCCCGGCCGGGCAGGTACGGCTGGAGGATCCGGACGGTCGCGCCGAGCGTGATGATGGTCATCGCGATCAGGAAGCCGTCGAACGACTTGAAGCCGATCGCCCACAGGACGACCCAGAGGATCAGCGCGAAGGTGGTGCCGAGGACGAGTCCCATGAGCGCGGCAGCCTAACGGATGAGCCCGGCGGCAAGCCCCGCAACGAGCTCGCCCACGGCGGCGGCGGGATCGCCGGCCTCCGCTGCGGCGCGCACGAGGCGCGTGCCGACGATCACGCCGTCGGCTCCGGCGCGGGCGGCGGCGGCCGCCTGCGCTGGCGTCGAGATGCCGAAGCCGATCGCGACGGGGACCTGCGAGTGGCGCTTGACGCGCTCGAGGAGCGGGGCGTACGCGTCCTCGCCGGAGCGCTCGCCGGTCGTCCCGACGACCGAGACCGTGTAGATGAAGCCGCGCGCGTTGGCGCCGATCCGAGCGAGGCGCTCGTCGGGCGTCGTCGGCGCGACGAGCGGGACGAGCGCGACGCCGTGCGCCGCGCACGCCTCCTCGATCTCCGTGGACTCCTCGAGGGGCAGGTCGGGCACGATCAGCCCGCTGATGCCGGCCTCGCTCAGCGCCTGCGCAAACGCGTCGGGGCCGCGGGCGAGGACGAGGTTGACGTAGCACATGAGCACGACCGGGAGGCGGGGCGAGAGCGCTCGGGCGACCTCGAGGACGCCGCCGATCGTGGCCCCCGCCCGCAGCGCGGCGGTGCCGGCGGCGTGGATGACCGGCCCGTCGGCGAGCGGGTCGGAGTACGGGACGCCGAGCTCGATCAGGTCGGCGCCGCTGTCGGCGTAGGCGATGCCGATGTCGCGCGAGGTGGCCATGTCCGGGAAGCCGCCCATGAGGTAGGGCATGAGCGCGGCCTTGCCGGCGCGGGCCGCGAACGCGGTCGCGATGTTGTCGTGGCCCGTCGCGACGACCGCCGGGACGCGATCGCGGGCCGGCTTGGAGGTCATCCGGTCACTCCACGTGTGCGGCTGGCGAGTGCCGGGGCGTGGCTGCCAAGAACGCAGGAAGTCGGCGATGCTCCGCATCGTCGGCGTCCGAGGACGCCGGCAGGCGCGCATCCGGCGCCGCCAGACGTGCGCGTGGGGTGACCGGATGGCCTCCTACCCATGGGCGATGACCTCGGCGAGGTCCTTGTCGCCGCGGCCGGAGAGGCAGATGAGGTCGAGCGCCGAGCCTTCGCCGTCGACGTGCAGCGCGTAGTGCAGCGCGTGCGAGGTCTCGAGCGCCGGGATGATGCCCTCCAGGCGCGTGACCTCGCGGAACGTCGCGAGCGCGTCGTCGTCCTCGACGGCGACGTAGGTCGCGCGGCCGGAGTCGCGCAGGTGCGCGTGCTCGGGGCCCGAGCCGGGGTAGTCGAGGCCGGCGGAGACCGAGTGCGCCTCGGTGACCTGCCCGTCCTCGTCCTGCATGATCGCCGACAGCGAGCCGTGCAGGACCCCGGCACGGCCGCCGACCGTCAGCGGCGCGCCGTGGCGGCCGGACTCGAGCCCCTCGCCCGCGGCCTCGACGCCGACGAGCTGGACGCCGGGGTCGCCGACGAAGGCCGTGAAGATCCCGATCGAGTTCGAGCCGCCGCCGACGCAGGCGATGACGCGGTCGGGCAGGCGGCCGGCGCGCTCGAGCAGCTCGGCGCGCGCCTCGTCGCCGATGACGCGCTGCAGGTCGCGCACGAGCGCGGGATACGGCGCCGGGCCGACGGCCGACCCGATGATGTAGTGCGACGTCGCGACGGTCGTCACCCAGTCGCGGATCGCCTCGCTGACGGCCTCCTTGAGGGTTCTCGCGCCCGCCTCGACGCTCACGACCTCCGCGCCGAGGAGCTTCATCCGCGAGACGTTCGGGGCCTGGCGGCGGATGTCCTCGGCGCCCATGTACACGACGCACTCGAGGTCCAGCAGCGCGCAGGCCGTGGCGGTCGCGACGCCGTGCTGGCCGGCGCCGGTCTCGGCGATGATCCGGCGCTTGCCCATCCGCTTGGCGAGCAGCGCCTGGCCCAGGGCGTTGTTGATCTTGTGCGACCCCGTGTGCATGAGATCCTCGCGCTTGAGCCAGATCTCGCGGCCGGCGAGCTGCGAGAGGCGCTCGGCGAGGTACAGCGCGGTCGGGCGGCCGGCGAAGTCGCGCAGCAGGCCGTGCAGGTGGGCCTTGTAGCCGGGGTCGTCGCGTGCGGCGACCCAGGCCGCCTCGAGCTCGGCGAGCGCGGGCATGAGGGTCTCGGGGACGTACTGGCCGCCGTAGCGGCCGAAGCGATGCTCGACGCCGGACTCGACGAGGCTCATCCGAGGACCTCGGCCCGCGCGGCCGCGGCGGCCTCGGCCTCGGGCGCCTCGGGCGCCTCGGGCGCGGAGGCCTCGGGCGCTGCGTCGCGCCCCGCGGCCGCCTCGGCCCGCGCGGCCGCGGCGGACTCGGCCGCCTGCGCGGCGCGCTCGTCGTCCTCGGGCCACGTCGACCGCACGGCGCGGGCGAAGGCCAGCAGCTTCTCCGGGTCCTTGACGCCCGGCGCGCTCTCGGTGCCGCTCGCGACGTCGACGGCGAACGGCTCCGTCGCGGTGATCGCGGCCGCGACGTTGTCGGGGGTCAGCCCGCCGCTGAGGATGAGCGGCGCGGTGAACTTGTGACGGCGGACGAGCTCCCAGTCGACGGCCTGCCCGGTCCCGCCGTAGAGGCCCTCGACGTGCGCGTCGATGAGGTGGAAGTCCGTGTGGAACGCCGCCGCGGCCTGCAGCGTCGCCTTCGAGCGCACGCGCGAGGCCTTGATGACCTTCGCGCCCGTGCGCCGAGCGACCTCGTTGCAGAACGCCGGCCCCTCGTCGCCATGCAGTTGCACCATCGTCAGGCCGCACGCCTGCACCGTCGCATCGATCTCCTCGAGCGTCGCGTTGACGAACACCCCGACGAGCTGCACCGTGCGCCGCAGCGCGGCGCCGACGGCCTGCCCCTCGGCGAGCGTGCAGCGCCGCGGCGAGCCCTCCCAGAAGATCATCCCGAGCGCCCAGGCGCCGGCCTCGGCGGCGCGGTGCGCGTCGTCGAGGCTCGTGATCCCGCAGTGCTTGATGCGCGTGGCCATGCGCCTCATCGTAGAGCGCCGCTGTTGTGGCGTCGGCCCGGATGGGGTGCCGGCGCGGCGATCCGACAAACCGCGGCGGACTACATTGGCTCCCGAATGAGCGACCTCTGGACTCTCGGATTGTCACGGCGTTCGCTCGGGATCCTCGAGCGGGCCGGAATCAGCGACATCGGCGGTCTATGCGCGCTGAATGCCCGCGAGCTGCGCGGACTGCACGGTCTTGGTGAGAAGAGTCTTGGCGAGATTGTCGATGCGTTGGCGGGCCCCGGGCTTGGCCAGCTCGCGGACGATCCGTACGCGCCCTTCGTGTGTGCCCGGCTGGCCGCGGCCTAGGATACCGGCCTCGCAAACCTGTTCTTGTGCGACGACTGCGCGGCTACGTGGCAGCACGACGCATTCGAGGACGAAAACCCTGCCTATGTTGGCGCACCTTTCAAGCGTCCCGGCTACTGCCTGCATTGCAACGTCGAGAGAGCAGACGTCCGGCTCCGACAGTGGTATTTGTGCGGGACGTGCGAGCGAGTCTGTCGCTCCATAGGTCGGAGCGTCGTAGCGGAGCGGTTGGTGCTCGAGCAGTGGGAGACGCTGATCCAGCCGTTCACAACCGGGCTCGACCTGTCGAGTACGGACAAGCCCTCGCTTCGGCCGCGCCGCCAGACCGCCTCCGCCACGAAACGCCCGGAGGTCGATTTCATGGTTCGCGACGGGACAAGGGACCTGTTCGGTTTGGAGCTGAAGACCGGAAAGAGCCATCTCTCGGGACCAGCGCCGGTTGCCGGCGGCATGCGCCAGTTCCAGCTCGACACCACCGACTGTGACGACATCACAGCCGTCATGGTCCGCGAGAGCCTGCCGGTCTACCTCCTGCATGTCCAGGTGATCGACCGAGCGCATCCGCCGACCCTTGAGTACGTGGCGATCGCCAGCTGGTGGACCGACGTGTTCCGGATGGCGGACAGCTTCACGACGGTCGCACAGCGCTCACGCGAGACGCGGAGTGCGGCGTACTACAGGACATCCATGTTCGAGAGCCTGGCCAGCTTCGCCCAGCACATCAATCGCGGAGGGCCAAGCGAGATAGCTAACCGGATCAAACGCTACGGCGTCCCGCGGCTCTATGGCGCTTAGAGGAGCAGCCGGTTGACGTGCTCGTCGATCTCGCGCTGAGCCAGTCGTTGGATACCAACCGTCGCGCCGGCGCTTGTCAGCCGCTCGCGCGTCGGATAGGGAATGTTCCGAAGGTCGCCGGCGTTGACCTGCGTGTGGCCACTGAACTGCCGGAAGTACGCATCGACGAGCGACGAGTTGAGATACAGTGCCAGCCCACGGGCTAGGTCGACGGGAAGGCCGCCGCCGTCCTCATGGAAGTAGTTCAGGTGGTTCTCGAAGGCGACACGATCCGTTGATGCCGATGCACCGTCGTGGACAGCAGCGACGATCCGGCGCCGCTCTTCCTTCGCCGTAAAGCGCTTTACGAGGACATAGTCCGCCGCCGGCAGCGTGAGGTGTCGGCTGGCATCCGTGACCACGAACGCGTTCCATTTCGCCCGTCCCAGGCGGGGCCAAGACACTGCACCGTCTACGAGATGGGCTGGATATAGCAATGGCACCGTATCCCGCTCAGGCGCGGTTCGCAGGTAGGCAGTCGCGCGGAAGTCGACCACCGGTCCAGTTGAAACGGCGATCCCGAGATCGCGCAGGTAGTTGTCCAGGTGCGCCATCCGCTCAGCGATGGCGTCTCCCCGGGCGTCGACGATGAGATGGATGAACTGCTCAGGGTCGCGCTCGTAGACAACGCGCCCCCAGGGCACGCGCCGGGCCAGTACAGGGTCTCCAGGCGCCCGACTGGTGGTGATCTCGACGCTCTCCGGCCGCTGTGCTCCCCGCTCGCCGTGAAGAATGACGTTCTCCTGGAGGACATCGTCCTCGTGAAACGCGTGTTCCCGCGATTCGAAGACATGCAACCGGCGAAGCTCCAAGCTGCTGAGCAGGAACCTGCGGAACGCGCGAAAGTACGGGCCATTCATGAAGCTGCGCGGAGTAATTGCGACTAACTCGGCCCCCGGCTTGAGCAGATGGATCGTCGCTCCCACAAAGGCCGCATAGAGGTTCGAGACCTCCAGCCCCATCGCGCTGCACACAGCACGCTCGCTGGACGTAGACCGAATCTTTCGGTACGGCGGATTGAGGATCGCCGCGTCGAACTCGGCAGGAAGGCCGCACCGGAATTGCCGCTCGGCGGCGGCTAGGAAGTCGCTCGGCTCGACGCGTCCTTCAAATTCGACACCCGCTGAGCGGCAGGCTCCCGAGCACAGTTCGAGTGTTCGATGCAGATCGCCAACGAGTTGGGCATCGAGTTCGTAGGCAACGACTTCGATGCGCACAGGCGGACTCGTGCGATCGAGTAGCGCCGCCACGGCCGCCGCTGTCAAGGATCCGACTCCCGCACCCGCATCGAGCAAACGTACGCTGCGCCGCGGTTTCACGAGCATCGACGCCATCAGCTGAGCCACGGCGGAGGGCGTCATGAACTGTCCCATCGAAGCCCTCTGCTCGGAGACGATCAGGGCATTGGCCTCGCGGCGAACGATGTCCACTCGAGCCAGGAGATCTGGTGCCCCCACGGTCTCTGAGTGGGCGTCGACGATTGGCGTGGATGAGCTCGCGCCTCGCATCGTCATGTCACTTCACCGTACTCGGATCGTCGGTCGGAATGGTCGAACGCGTGTTCGCGTCCAGCGAGCCGCCCGGCCGCTACCCCGGCCGCTTGGCGAGCTTGACGGTCTTCGTCTGCGGCTCGCCGCCGCGCACGACCGTGATCTCCACGCTGTCGCCGGGGCGCTTCTTGCCGATGAGCTCGGCCACGTCGGCGTTCGTCTTCACGCGCTTGCCGTCGATCGCGGTGATGATGTCGCCGCCGGTGAGCACCGGGTCGCCGCCGACCGTGCGCCGCGTCTTGCCGGCGCGGATGCCGGCCTCGGCGGCCGGGCTGCGCGGCTCGACGGTCTGCACGAGCGCGCCGTCGTCGACCGGCAGCTTCAGCGCCGCGAGCGAGTCGTCGACGGTCCGCGTGCCGACGCCGAGGAACGCCCGCTCGATCTCGCCGTCCTTGCGCAGGCGCGGGATGACCTCCTTGACCGCGTCGATCGGGACCGCGAAGCCGATGCCGGTGTTGCTGATGCCGGTGCCGCCGTCCTGCCCGCCGGTCGTCGTGCGGATCTGGGCGTTGACGCCGATGACGCGGCCGCGCGAGTCCAGCAGCGGCCCGCCGGAGTTGCCGGGGTTGATCGCGGCGTCGGTCTGCAGGACGTCGCCGATGGCGAAGCCCTCCTGCAGCGACGGGATCTGGCGCGCGACCGCGGAGATCACGCCCGTCGTGAGCGTGCGCTCGAGGCCGAACGGGTTGCCGATCGCGAGCGCCGGGTCGCCGACCTCGACGTCCTTGGACGAGCCGAGCTTCAGCGCGTGCAGGTCCAGGCCCTCGGGGTCGACGAGCAGCAGCGCGAGGTCCGTCGACGGATCGGCTCCGGCGACCCTCGCGGTCGCGATCTTCGAGTCCGAGAACTTCACGGTCACGGTCTTGGCGTCGCCGACGACGTGCGCGTTCGTGACGATCGAGCCGCCGCGGCCGATGACGAAGCCCGAGCCGGACGCGTCGCCGGTCTGGCCGCCCTCGCTGATCTTCGCGCGGATGAAGACGACGCCGGGCGCGTCGCGCTTGTAGATCGTGCGCGGCGAGAGCCCGCCACGCGACGGGTTGGACGGCGCGCCGGTCGACGCCTCCTCGACGACGGTCGTCGTGTCGCCGCCGCCGTCCCCGACGCCGGTCAGCAGGATGGCGCCGGCGCCGACGAGGGCGCCGAGCAGGGCTACGAGGAAGGTGACGGCGGGCTTTGGCACCGCTCAGTGTGGCGTGCGCGTGGCTTCGGCGCGCAGGAGGCCGGGCCGAAACCAGGGGAGCGAGCCGCGACATGACCCACGTCGTGGGTCGCCGTCCAGTGTCTCACGAGGGCGGGAGGCAGAACTCGTCGTCCGGGCTACGCGCACACTCGGCGGTACGGCACGCCGACGACGAACTCGCTCCACTCCGCCCGCGTGATGTCGCGATCGACCATCCGGCACAGATGGCGCAGCCAGGCCGCGTCGTGCCCCGCGCAGCCGGATTGAACCGTCGACGGAACCGATCGCGAGCTGGTCGCCGTCGCTGCTGAAGGCTATGCCCGACACCGGGGAGGGCGTGGCCAAGCTGGCGAGGCGCCTGCGACGCTCGACATCCCACAGGCGAACACGCCTCGCGGGGAATCGTTGAAGACCAGCAGGCGGCCGTCCCGGCTCAACGCCATCCGGTCGATCTCGCCCTGGTTGCCGGTGAGCGTCGCAAGGCGCTTGCGCCGCGAGACATCCCAGAGAATGGCGCCACCCAGCGTGTCGCCGGACGCCAAGGAGCGGCCATCCGGACTGAAGGCAAGGCTCAACACGTAGTGCGTGTGGCCGGGGAGGTCGCGATCCGCCGACGGTGAGCGACGTCCCAGAGCATGACGTTGAATCCCGTGTCCCCTGTCGCAAGCATGCGCCCGTCCGGACTGAACCGCACCACTCCGATGGCGTCTCGTGACCGCAGCTCCGCGATCTTCCGGCGGCCGCGCACGTCCCAGAGGACCGCCTGTCGTTCTGCGCGGCGGCAAGCGTACCGCCGCCCGGGCTGAAGTCGACGTCCAGCGCCTGCCCCGCCAGGTGCGCGATCGGACGGCGCCGAGCGACGTCCCAGAGGACAACCGTGCTGTCCGTGTAGCCGCTCGAAGCGAGCAGCCGCCCGTCGGGGCTGAACGTCACGTCGTTGATCCGGCCGCGGTGACCTCGCAACGTCGCCACGCGGCGCCGGCGCGCGACGTCCCACAGGTCGATGCGCCCATCGATGGACGCGGATGCGAGCAACGGTCGGCGGGGGTGATACGCCACCGCTGATCGACTGCGTATGCAGTGCCGGCGCAGACCTGCGCACGATCGCCGTGCCATCGTCGCCGCCCGATGCAGCATCGTCTGATGCAGCCCGATCGCGACCGCGTTCACGTCCTTGGAGTGGCCCGACAGGGTGAGGTAGCGCCGGCGCTTGGCGACGTTCCACAGCATGACCTTGCGATCTCGTCCGCCCGACACGAGGACCTTGCCGTCGTCGCTGAACGCCAGGCTCAGCACGCCGTCGGCAAGGCCGCGCAGGCTCATTCCGCGGCGCCGGCGGGCAACGTCCCACAGCGCGATTCGTGGCCGCTCGTCTCCCACCGCGAGCGTTCGTCCGTCCGGCTGAAGGCAAGGCTGTCGACCGTGACGACATCAGGCTCGCGCAACGTGGCGAGGCGCCGGCGCCGGGGAACGTCCCAGAGGATCGTGCCGGCGCCCGAGTCCGATCGCCAGCGTGCGGCTGTCGCGACTCAGCGCGAGGCTCGTGAACGGGCCACCGCGCTTGATGCGTGCCACGCGCCGGCGTCCCGCGACGTCCCACAGGTTCACCGTCCCGAGATCGGCCGTCACAGCAACCGCCCGTCCGCGAGAAGACGAGGCTATGACGGGCGGCGATCGGCCGTCCGACTCCGGTCGCACGGTGCGGCGCCGGATGTCGCGACGTTCCACAGCACCACCGTGCCACCGTCGGAGATCGTCTCCCCGCCTGTCGCGACGAGGCGTCCATCCGGGCTGATCGCGGCACCCGTCACGATCCCGCGACGTCCCGGCAGCACAGCGCGCCGCGCGCTGTGAGCCACGTCCCAGACGACGGTGCGATCGAGCCAGCCGATCATGAGCGTCCGTCCGTCGGCGGTGAAGCCGATGTCGCGCACCACGTTGTCGAGGCACTCCCGCGATCGCCCGAACAGCGCGGCGGCGCGTTCCCAGGACGCGCTCGACCGTCGACCAGCGCTCGTCGCTGCGAAGCAAGCCGCTGCGAGCTTCAAAGGTGTCCCCCAGCTTGTAGGCCGCCACGCTGAGCAGCGACGACAGCGTGGGGTCCGAGGTGGCGAGGTCCTGGCCCTGCACCGCGAGCTGACGCGACAGCGCCGCGTCGCGCTGCTCACGCGCGCTGTTGCGTTGGGCGAGGGCGAACAGGCAGAGGCGCCGGCCAGCAGCAAGAGCGTCGCGAGCGAGCGATCGCCCGCGCGGATGCTCGCGCCGCCGATACTGCGCACGTCCTCCCCCAGGAGCTCGTCCTTCGGCCGGCCGTGCAGCGTTGCCGCGAGATCCGCCACGCCTCCCGCGAACGCCGGATGCGCGAGCGTCAGGTCGTCGTGCGTGCGCGCCCAGCGCAAATCGAGGAAGCGCGGCTCCTCCGAGAACGCGCCGCACAGTTGCTCGGGCAATGCGGTCGTGCCGCCCGGGTCGAAGTCCCGTGCCTCCGGATCCCAGCTCAGCTCGCCTCCCGTCAGGACGATGAGGATCCGCGACGCCGGCTTGTGGGCGCACCAGAACGCGATCTCCCTTCCGATCCAGGCCGAGCGGGCAGCCTCCGGCGAGGCCAGCAGCACGAGAACGTCGATGCCGCCAGGCCGCGCTCGATCGAGGACCACAGCGCCGGCGTCGCTGCGAGGCTCGTCTCGTCGCGAAAGACGCGGATCGCTCGCAGCCGGTACCACGGCTTGGCGAAGCGCTGAAGCCCGCCTGCAGCGCCGGGCCAGACGGCCGTCGACCGCGTGGCTATATGAGATGAACGCCGCGAAGTCGTCCGCGCCGCTTGTGTTCCGCGATCGGATAGGTGGATCGCCCCGGCGGCCCACGCAACAGTGCGCGCTACGTCACACAACGCCGGAGCGCGGCTCAGCGGCTTAGCCTGGATCCACCGCGCCTCGCGGCGAATCCCAGCCGCCGATCACGGCCCAGCGTCGATCGGCGGCTTTCGAAGGGTCCACCCTACGGTGCGCCGCCGATCGACCCTGGACCGCGCCGGCAGCAGGATTCATCACGATCGCGGGCGCCCGTCAGAAGTCGTCGGCTCGGCGCCCGTCAGCGCGCGCAGGGCGGCCTCCGGGTCGGGGGCGCGCATGAGCGTCTCCCCCACGAGCACGCCGTCGACGCCGACGCGCTCGAGCTCGTCGAGCTGCTCGCGGGCGTGAAAGCCCGACTCCGACACGACGGTCTTGCCGGCCGGGATGTCGTGCAACAGCTCGAACGTCCGCTCGATGTCGACGCTGAAGTCCGACAGGTCGCGGTTGTTGATGCCGATGACGTCGGCGTCGACGACCTCGAGCGCGATCTCGAGCTCGGACTCGGAGTGCACCTCTACGAGCACGTCGAGATCCAGCGCCGCGGCCTCGGCGAAGAGCTCCGCGAGCTTGTCCGGGTCCAGCGCGGCGACGATCAGCAGGATCGCGTCGGCGCCCGCCGCGGCGGACTCGTAGAGCTGGTAGGCGTCGACGATGAAGTCCTTGCGCAGGATCGGCAGCGACGAGGCGGCGCGGGCGGCGCGCAGGTCGTCGAGCGACCCGCCGAAGTTGCGCTCCTCGGTGAGGATCGACAGCGCGGCGGCGCCGCCGCGCTCGTAGGCCCCGACGACGTCGGCGACCGTCGCGCCCTCGCGGATCGTGCCCGCCGAGGGCGAGCGGCGCTTGTGCTCGGCGATGACCGACACGCCGGGCAGCGTCAGCGCCTCGCAGAACGGGCGGTCGTCGCCGCGACCCTCCAGCGCCTTCTCGAGCGTCTTGAGCGGCACCTGCTTGCGGCGCTTGCGCAGATCCTCCTTCGTCTCGGCGACGATCCGCTCGAGGACGTTCATGCGGCGAGCTCCCGCGTGCGCGCGACGAGCGCTTCGAGCGTGCGGGTCGCCGCGCCGTCGTCGACCGCGGCCTGCGCGGCGGCCACGCCGGCCGCGATGTCGTCCGCACGGCCCGCGGCGTAGATCGCGGCGCCCGCGTTCAGCACGGCGAGATCGCGGCGCGGGCCCTGCTCGCCGCCGAAGATCGCGCGCGCCGTGGCGGCGTTGTCCTCGGGCGAGCCGCCGGCCACGGCGCCGGCGTCCGCGCAGGTCTTCAGGCCGACGTCCTCGGGGCGAAGCGTGTAGGTGCGCAGGTCGGTGCCGTCGACCTCGACGACCATCGTGGGAGCGGTGATGCTCATCTCGTCGAGTGCGTCCTCCGATCGCACGACCAGCGCGCGCTCGACGCCAAGCAGCGCCAGCGCCCCGGCCATCGTCTCCACATACCCCGGATCGGAGACGCCGATCAGCTGTCTGCGCGCGCCGGCCGGGTTCGTGAGCGGGCCGAGGAAGTTGAAGATCGTGCGGACGGCGAGCTCCTTGCGCACCGGCACGACGAAGCGCGTCGCCTGATGGTGGTTGGGCGCGAACATGAACCCGAAGCCGACGTCGTCGATGCACTGGCCCACGGCGGCGGGGCTCAGGTCGATGCGGACGCCGAGCGCCTCGAGCACGTCGGCGGAGCCGGAGCGGCTCGTCGCGGAGCGGTTGCCGTGCTTGGCGACGGCGCAGCCCGCGGCGGCCGCGATGAGCGCGGCGGTCGTCGAGACGTTGAACGTCGAGCGCCCGCCGCCGGTGCCGGCGGTGTCGACGAGGTCCGTGCGGCTCGTCGCGACGGGGGTCGCGAACGAGCGCATCGTGCGCGCGAGGCCCGCGAGCTCCTCGACGGTCTCGCCCTTCGTGCGCAGCGCGACGAGCAGCCCGGCGATCTGCGTCTCGGAGGCCTCGCCGGCCATGATGACCGCGAGGACCTCGGAGGCCTCGTCGGAGCTGAGATCGCGGCCGGAGGCGACGGCGTCGATCGCGCGGGTGAGGACGGGGTCGGGCACCGGGTGCGCAGAGACTAGTGGTCGCGGCGGGGGTTGGTCAGAAGGCTTGCCGACGGTCAGTCAGAAGGCTTGCCCGCGGGCGGGATGAGCTCCGCGTCGGGCGTCTTCGCGGGCGCGGGCACCTCGTCCGGCGTGGCCTCGATCGGCTTCGGCTTGCGGCCCGCCGCGCTGATCGGCGCGAGCTCGCGCATGTCCGCCGTGATGCGAACGGCGAGCTCCGTCGGGTCCTCACCGGGCCGCATCTGCCCGCCGCGGGCTCGAAGAAGACGACCTTCAGCCGCGGGCGCTTCGGGAAGCGCGGGATGTCCGTCGTGCCGGTGACCGACGCGCACACGATCTTCGCCTCCGGCACCGCGGCGGCGAGGCGGCCGACGCCGCTGCGCGCGCGCAGCTGGCGGCCGAGGCTGCGGGTCCCCTCGGGGAAGACCCCGACGCACGACCCGCCGCGCAGCTCGGTCATCGCGCGGTCCAGCGCGTCGGTGTCCTTCGTGCCGCGCACGACCGGGATCTGGCGCATGCCGTTCAGCACGAGGTGCAGCCCCTTGACCTTCCACAGCGAGGACTTCGCGAGCGCGCGGATCTGGCGCAGCCGCATCGCCGCGATCCCGATCACGACGGGGTCCCAGTAGCTGTCGTGGTTGCCGGTGACGATCAGCGGCCCGCTCGGCGGCACGTGCTCGAGGCCCTCGACCTCCAGCCGTCCCCACCAGCGCACGGTCGGGATGCAGATGCCCAGCGCGAAGCGGTAGGTCTTGGTCAGGCGCTCGTGCTCGCTCATCGCGAGCGGGATTGTCGCATCACGCGCGGCCTGTGTCCGCACGACCGCCCACCGTGCCGGAGCAACGGTGGGCGGGTCGTGGTCGCGGATCAGCTACGCGTGAGCGTGTACGTGCCCGAGCCGCTCTTGTTGACGAGCACGAGGCCGTACCAGCCGGCGGTCGCCGCCGTGACGGTGAAGCTGAACTGCTCCACCCCGTTCGCACCCGTGGCGGACGCGGACGCCACCGCGGCGTTGCGAGCCCGGATCCACGTGGAGGAGCTCGACGTGCTCGAGACCAGGAACAGCTCGGCGTCCTGCGACACCGAGCCCGGCGTCACCTTGAACGTCGCGGTGCCGGCCGCCAGGTTGACGTCGCGGACGGCGACGACGTCGCTGGTCGTCATCGGGATCTGCACGCTGCCGATGCCGAGCGTGCTCGATCCCTGCGCGCTCTCGATCACGTAGTTGCCGCTGCCCGAGTAGCGCTTCACGCGCGGGTAGTAGTCACCGAGCGGCCGCCTGTTGCTGTCGACCGCGATGAAGTCGACTCCGCCGGACACGGCGCTCGTGCTCAGCAGCTGCGACTGGTTGCGGTCGTCGTAGAGCGAGAGGTCGTAGTCGGCGCCGGCGCCGTTGCGGATCGCCGTCACCGACCAGTACGCGGACGTCGTGCTGAACCCGAAGTTGTGCGGCGCCAGCGGCGTCGGCCGGGTCAGCTGTGCGTAGCTTGAGAGCGGGTCGCGAAACCCGTAGTCGATCGTGCTCTGAAACAGCTCGGCGAGCTGCGCGTCGGCGACCGGGGCGCCGTCGAGCGCGCGGTGCGCCCAGAACTGGCTCAGGGTGCCGGAGACGTGCTTGGTGAACGTGTTCCAGATCGCGCTCGAGCCCTCGCCGTAGCGGTCCCACGGGCTCTCGTTCGTGAGGTCCGTGAGGTCGATGAGCGCACTCGCGACGCGTCCTTCCACGGTGTCGCCATCGCCCCAGCCGTTGCCCCAGGTGGCGTTCTCGAGATCGAGCGACGCGCCGCTGGGCCAGCGGAAGAACGGGTCGTTGTAGACCGTCGCCGGCAGCCATTCGGCAAAGCCCTCGGTCC
>CAVYAX010000017.1:0-140493 GCA_963766525.1 uncultured Actinomycetes bacterium | reverse complement strand
GCCTGCTGGGCGACCTCCTCCGGCGTGGAGAACAACGGGCCCACATCGACGTCGAAGCCCATGTCGGCGAACGCCGTGACGATGACCTTCTGGCCGCGGTCGTGTCCGTCCTGACCCATCTTGGCGACGAGGATGCGCGGGCGACGACCCTCGGCCTTCTCGAACGCGGCAGTGGCATCGATGACCTTGTCGATGTTGCCACCCTGGCCGGCTTCGGTGCGGTACACACCTGAGATCGTACGGATCACCGCTTGGTGGCGACCGTAGACCTTCTCCAGCGCGTCGGAGATCTCGCCGACGGTGGCCTTGGCGCGCGCTGCATTGACCGCCAGCGTCAGCAGGTTGTCGTCGAGCGAGCCGTCGCTGGCCGAGCCACGCTCAGCGCTCCTGGTCAGCGCCGCGAGCGCCGCGTCGACCTCGTCCTGGTTGCGCTCGGAGCGAAGGCGCTCGAGCTTGGCGATCTGCGAGGCGTACACGGCCTTGTTGTCGACCTTCAGCACGTCGAGCGGGTCCTCGTCGGCAAGCCGGTAGGTGTTGACGCCGATGACCGCCTGCTGGCCGGAGTCGATGCGCGCCTGCGTGCGGGCTGCGGCCTCCTCGATGCGCATCTTGGGGATGCCGGCCTCGATCGCCTTGGACATGCCGCCGGCCTTCTCGACTTCCTGGATGTGGGCCCAGGCGCGGTTGGCCAGGTCGTGCGTCAGCCGCTCGACGTAGTAGGAGCCACCCCAGGGATCGATGATGTCGGTGGTGCCCGACTCCTGCTGCAGCAGCAGCTGCGTGTTGCGAGCGATGCGGGCGCTGAAGTCGGTCGGCAGCGCGATCGCCTCGTCCAGCGCGTTCGTGTGCAGGGACTGGGTGTGCCCTTGGGTCGCGGCCATCGCCTCGATGCACGTACGCCCGACGTTGTTGAACACATCCTGCGCCGTCAGGGACCAGCCGGACGTCTGGCTGTGGGTGCGCAGGCTCAGCGACTTGGGGTTCTTGGGGTTGAAGTCGGAGACCAGCTCCGCCCACAGCGCCCGAGCCGCGCGGAGCTTGGCGATCTCCATGTAGAAGTTCATCCCGATCGCCCAGAAGAAGCTCAAGCGTGGCGCGAACGCGTCGATGTCGAGGCCCACGTCGAGACCCGCCCGGATGTACTCGACGCCGTCGGCCAGCGTGTAGGCGAGCTCGAGGTCGTTCGTCGCCCCGGCCTCCTGGATGTGATAGCCGGAGATCGAGATCGAGTTGAAGCGCGGCATCTTCTGGGCCGTGTACGCGAAGATGTCCGAGATGATCCGCATCGAGGGCGCCGGCGGGTAGATGTAGGTGTTGCGGACCATGAACTCCTTGAGGATGTCGTTCTGGATGGTCCCGGAGAGCTTCTCGGGCGGCACGCCCTGCTCCTCCGCCGCGACGATGTAGAGCGCGAGCACCGGCAGCACCGCGCCGTTCATCGTCATCGACACGCTCATCTCGTCGAGCGGGATGCCCTCGAACAGCTTGCGGGTGTCGTAGATCGAGTCGATCGCCACACCAGCCATGCCGACGTCGCCGACGACCCGGGGGTTGTCGGAGTCGTAGCCGCGGTGGGTCGCCAGGTCGAACGCGACGCTGAGCCCTTTCTGCCCGGCGGCAAGGTTGCGGCGGTAGAACGCGTTGGACTCCTCGGCGGTCGAGAAGCCGGCGTACTGGCGGATCGTCCACGGCTGCGTCGTGTACATCGCCGGGTATGGCCCGCGGAGGTAGGGCGCGAGGCCGGGGTAGGTGTCGAGCGCGTCTAGGCCGTCGAGGTCGGCGGGCGTGTAGAGCCCTTCGATGTCGATGCCCTCGGGCGCGGTCCACGGCTCCGCGCCGTCGGTCGCCCGGGCGTACGTGTCGGCGTCCGGCTCGTACGGCTGCTCGGGGTCCAGCGGCAGCCCGGCGAAGCTCTCGGGAATCATGCGCTCACCAACTTCTCTCGGGTCTCGCGGAGGAACGCGAGGGCGTCCAGCCCGGCCGCAGCGTTCGTGTCGGCCCCGATGTCGGCCTTTCCGGCCACGATGATGTACGTCGCTCCGGCCTCGCGCAGCGCCGTCACCAGGTCGGCGCCCCACGCCTCGTACGCCTTGTCGTTGCCCACCAGGCAGACCGTCGCCGGCTTGCCTGCCTCCTCGTATGCCTTGAGGACGTCGTCGACGTCTTCGGTGGGACCGGCGACGACGGTGTCGATGCCCCCGGCGGCGAACAGGTTCGCGGCGAACGTGCCGCGCGCGGTGTACGCCGCCACGGTGCCCATCGACGCGAGGAACACAGGCGTCGCCGCCCGGTCGTCGCGCAGGGCCTCGTACTCCCCGGCGTACCGGTGCACGTCGATCGGGTGACCGTAGGGGCGGCGCTCCGGCAGCTCCTCGTGGAGGTTGGGGAACTCCGAGACACCGGTGATGGGCCGTTTGCGCTTCGCGATGTCGAGGGCTCGTGCCGACACGGTCTCGGCGACGGCGTCGCGGAGGAAGTCGAGGGACTCGACGAGCCCGCCCCTGTCCTCGATCTCACCGAAGAGCGACCAGGCCGCACGCGCGAGGTCGTCCGTGAGCTTCTCGACGGCGTGCGCTCCCCCAGCCGGGTCGGCGACCGCAGCGACGTGGGACTCGCTGATCAGCAGGCTCGAGGTGTTGCGGGCGATGCGGCGGCTGAACTGCTCCGGCAGGCCCAGCGGCTCGTCGAACGGCAGCACCGTGACGGACGCGGCTCCCCCGACGCCTGCAGAGAACGCGGCGACGGTCGTGCGGAGCATGTTCACGTAGGGGTCGTACTTCGCCATCATCGGGCGGGACGTCACGGCGTGCTGGAGCTGACCGGCCGCGGCGGTGGTGACCCCGCTGAGCTCGGCCACCCGGTTCCACAGCCTGCGGGCGGCGCGGAGCTTGGCGATCGTCGGGAACTGCTCGTCGGTCGCGGCATAGCGGAAGTCGATCAGGGCTGCTGCGTCGTCGACGCTGTGGCCGGCATCGACCAGGGCGCGCAGATAGGTGACGCCGGCGGCAAGTGACCAGGCGAGCTCCTGGACGTCCGATGCTCCGGCGTCGTGTGCCGCCGTCGCATCCACCGTGACGGCCCGCACGCCGTGGGGCTTGGCCAGTGCTGCGACCTCGGCAACGAGCCCGAGGTCGGTGTCGCCGTGGCCGCGAAGGGTCGCACCGAGAGGATCGGCGCCGAGCGACGTGCCGGGCGCGGCGGTGACCGCCTTGTCGTCGAGCACGGCAGCCAGGGCCCGTGCGGCCGCGAGCGGCTCGACGGGCGCATCGAGCACGACCGCAGCCAGATCGAGGAAGACCGGTTCGAGGATCGTTGCGAGGGCATCGACCGGGATCGCTCCGCCGCCGACGGTGAGCCACAGGGAGTTGACCCCGTTCTCGAGGTCGGTGACGACATCCTTGGCGGTGCGCTCGACGTCCGGGTCGGCGAACCACGCGCGTACGTCCCAGCCCTCGAGCTCGCTCGCAGCAGCACTGCCGCGGGTGAACGGCGCCTGACCCGGCAACCCGCCGTCGGCCAGGTCTCGGGTCAGCTCGGGCGTGCCGAGCGGGGTGACGGTGATGCCGTCCAGCGTCGTGGTGGCCAGCTTGGACCACACCTCGCTGTCGGGCGCGTCGTCGGCGAGCTTGCGCGCCTTGCGGAGCACCGCGGCAGTGGCCTGTTCCCACTCGTCCTGTGTGTGCTCGAGCCCCTCGGACAGGGGGACATCGACCGTTCCGTCAGTGGCCATAAGGGGCATCGTACGAACAGGCAGTGATACCGGCCACCCAATGTGACCAATGTGACGGGCTTGTTACGACCGGCGGTTGACCGTTGCTGCGAGAATCAGTGCGTGAAGATTCCTGCGGAGCTCCTGCCCGGGGACGGACGATTCGGGTCCGGCCCGTCCAAGGTGCGCGTCGAGGCGCTCGACGCGTTGGCGGCGACCGGCGAGTCGCTCATGGGCACCTCGCACCGGCAGGCGCCCGTGCGCAACCTCGTCGGCAGCCTCCGTGAAGGTCTCGCCGAGCTGTTCGCGCTGCCCGACGGCTACGAGGTCGTGCTCGGCGTCGGCGGTTCGCACGCGTTCTTCGACGCGGCGATGTTCGGGCTCATCCGCGAGCGCAGCCAGCACCTCGTGCACGGCGAGTTCACCCGCAAGTTCGCCACGGCGGTGCAGCGCGCACCGTTCCTCGCCGATCCGCACGTGCTGGAGAGCGAGTTCACGACGCACCCCCAGCCGGTGGCCGAGCCGGGCGTCGACACGTACGCGTGGGCGCACAACGAGACGTCGACCGGGGTCACGGTGCCCGTCGAACGCGTGGCCGGCGCCGACGACGGCGCCCTGATGCTGATCGATGCGACCTCAGGTGCCGGCGGCCTGCCCGTCGACGTGGCGCAGACCGACGCCTACTACTTCGCGCCGCAGAAGACCTTCGCGTCCGACGGCGGGCTGTGGGTCGCCCTGATGTCGCCGGCGGCGATCGAGCGCGCCGAGGAGATCAAGGCGAGCGGCCGGCACATCCCCGGATTCCTCGACCTGCCGACCGCGATCGACAACTCCCGCAAGAACCAGACCTACAACACCCCGGCTCTGGCGACGCTGTTCCTGATCGACGACCAGGTGCGCTGGATGCTCGCGCAGGGCGGGCTCGACTGGGCGGTCAAGCGTACGACCGACTCGTCGACGCGGCTCTACGAGTGGGCCGAGGCGTCGACGTACGCCACGCCGTACGTCACCGATCCGGCCGATCGTTCGCTGGTCGTCGGCACGATCGACCTCGAGGGCGTCGATGCCGCAGCGGTGACCGATGCGCTGCGCGACAACAGCATCGTGGACGTCGCCGGCTATCGCGGCCTGGGCCGCAACCAGCTGCGCATCGCGATGTTCCCCGCGATCGAGCCCGACGACATCACCCAGCTGACCAAGTGCATCGACTGGGTCGTCGAGAGGCTCGTCACCGGCGCTAGATCAGCTCTGAACCATGGCGGTGCAGCTCGCGGTGCTCTTCGTAGATCTCGGCGTTGTGGTGCAGCGTCGCGACCTCGTCGTCGGTCAGCTCGCGGCGCACCTTGCCTGGCACCCCGGCGACGAGTGAGCGCGGCGGGATCTCGACGCCCTCGGAGATCAGCGCGCCGGCGGCGATCAGCGACTCGTCGCCGATGACCGCGCCGTTCATGATGATCGCGCCCATGCCGACGAGGACGTGGTCGCCGATCGTGGCGCCGTGGATCACCGCTCCGTGACCCACTGACACGCCCTCGCCGAGGAGGACCGGCTTGCCCTTGTCGACGTGGAACGCGCAGTTGTCCTGCACGTTCGACCGCGCGCCGATCGTGATCGGCTCGTTGTCGGCGCGCAGGACTGCGCCGTACCAGATGCTGGCGCCGTCCTCGATCACGACGGACCCGGCGAGGGTCGCATTGGGCGCGACCCACGCCGTGTCCGCCACGCGTGGGACCTTGTCTCCGAGTGCGATGAGCATGTGCCCAACGTACCTACGAGGCTCAGCCGACCCAGCTGGTGATCGGGTCGATCGCGAAGTAGATCACGAACAGCACGCCGATCAGCCACATCAGCGGGTGGATCGCCGAGACCTTGCCCTTGACGAGCTTGATCACGACCCAGGCGATGAAGCCCGCGCCGATGCCGGCCGTGATCGAGTACGTGAACGGCATCAGGACGATCGTCAGGAACGCCGGGATCGCGATCTCCGAGTCGTCCCAGGCGATGTCCTTGACCTGGCTCATCATCAGGAAGCCGACGAGGACGAGAGCCGGCACGGCCGCCTCGTTGGGGATGTGCTCGACCAGCGGCACCGCGAACGTCGACAGCAGGAACAGCACGCCGGTGACGACCGAGGCGAGTCCCGTCCGTGCGCCGTCGCCGACACCCGAGGCCGACTCGATGTACGACGTGTTGCTCGAGACGCCTGCTGCGCCACCAGCGGCCGCGGCGATCGAGTCGACGACCAGGATCTTCTGGGCTCCGGCAGGCGTGCCGTCGGCGTCGTTGAGGCCCGCCTCGGCGCCGATCGCGGTCATCGTGCCCATCGTGTCGAAGAAGTCGGCCAGCAGGAGCGTGAACACCAGCAGCGCCGCGGTCACGACACCCGCGCGCTCGAACCCGTTGAACAGGTTGAAGTCACCGAGCAGGGAGAAGTCGGGCTTGGCGACGATCTTGTCCGGCCAGTCGGGGACGTTGAGGTTCCAGCCCTTGGAGGTCGGCTTTCCGCCGCTCGCCGGCAGGTCGGCGAAGGCCTGGACGATGCCGGCGACGACGGTCGTGACGACGATGCCGATCAGGATCGCACCGGGCACGCCACGTGAGTACAGCGCGATCATCAGCAGCAGGCCGAAGATGAACACCAGCACGGGCCAGCCGGCCAGGTGGCCGCCGATGCCGAGCTGCACCGGGGGTGCGCCGATGCCGGTCGTACGTACGAAGCCGGCGTCGACGAGGCCGATCAACGTGATGAACAGGCCGATGCCCACGGCGATCGCGGTCTTGAGCTGGCGTGGCACGGCGTCGAACACCGCTTTTCGGAAGCCGGTCAGCACGAGAAGCAGGATGATCAACCCCTCGAGCACGACCAGGCCCATCGCGTCTGCCCACGTCATCTGCGACGCGACCGAGAACGCGACGAACGCGTTGAGGCCGAGGCCTGTGGCCAGCGCCAGGGGGAAGTTCGCGACGACACCCATGAGGATCGTCAGGAGGCCGGCGACGAGTGCGGTGACCGCAGCGATCGTCGCGAAGCCCGAGCCGGGGGTCGACCCGCCGCCGAGGAACTTGCCGTCCTCGTCGGCGACGCCCGCCAGGATGATCGGGTTGAGCACCACGATGTAGGCCATCGTCAGGAAGGTCACGACACCGCCGCGCACCTCCCTGCTGATGGAGGACCCGCGCTGGCTGATCTTGAAGTACTGCTCGAGCGTGCTGGTCATGGCACTCCTGGTCGAGGGGACATCCGTCGCACGGCAGCATGCCAGACCCGTGTTTCGAGCGGAAGTCAGGTGCGACGCGTGGCGGCGGACGCGATCGCGGCCAACAGGGCGACCACGCCGATCGCCCAGATCCAGGTGCTGCCCGCGAAGCCGCCGTCGCCGTCGTTCGTGGCAGCCGACCCGGTGCTCTTGGCCGGCTTCGTCACGGTCTTCGGGACCGGCTTCACGTCCGGCAGAGTCAGGGCGATGCGGATCAGCGCCGAGTTGGCGCCCTCGCTGCCGATGAGGAACGACTTCTGGGAGCGCTCGAGCGCGATCGACTCGCCCTGCGGCTGGGGTGGAGTCGCGTGCGAGCGCATGAGCTTCCAGGTCTTCGCGTCGTACAGGTGCACGTCGCTGTAGGTCCGCAGCAACGCGAACCGCCCGTTCGCCGACACCACCCCGTCAGTCACCAGGGCCGGCATGTCGTGACCTGTCGGCTTCGCCACGTTGGGCTTCTGCGTGGAGAGGTTGTGAGGCAGCGACAGGAGCTCGCCGGCGAACAGTCCCTTGGTGACGAGACCCTTGGCGCCTGTGCGCGGGTTGATCAGCAGCGTCTCCACGTCCGCGGGCCCCGAGGCGTACGTCAGCGGGTATCGCTCGGCAGCGACCGAGTGCTCGCCGGGGCCCGGCTCTGGCAGGGCGTAGAGGGCGACGTCCGTGCGGCGTTCCTGGTTGTCTCCCGTGTCCGCGACCCACAGCTCGCCGTTGCCGTCGATCGCGATCGCCTCGGTGTCGAGCGGCGTGTTGCGGGTGATCGTCGTCGTCCCGACCACAGCGCCGGTCGAGATCTTGACCGCGAAGATGATCGGATCGTTGCCGGAGTCGTTGATCGTGTACGCCAGGTCGGCGTGCTTCACGCTGACCGCGAGACCGCTCGACTCGGTGATCCTGGGGTCGCTCAGGTGACTGACGACGTCAGGACCTGCCTCGGCGCCGTCGGCCCGGCGAGCCAGCGAGCTCACGAGCACGACGACCAGCAAGGCGATGAGGAGCCCAGGTATCAGCAGGCGTCGATGGCGCGGATTCATTTCCAGATCAGCATGACAGCATCAGTGGCACGAAGTACGGCGGCGGTAGGGTGGTTGGGTGAGCGAGCGCCAGCGAGTGAACCATCAGACATCACAGCACCATCTGCGTATCGTGCTCTTTCAACCAGGCGCGCTGAGCAACGACGACGACTGGGTGATCCGTCAGGGCGACGGTCCCGAGACCATCGAGCGCAAGATGGGCCATCGCGAGATCGCCCGGCTCGAGCGCGCCGCGCGTCGTCACGAGTTCGGTCGGCCCGAGCTCACGGAGCTCGAGATCGGCAGCAAGACCCACCGGGTCGCCGAGGTCGAGCCCATGGACGTCGACGGCGTCCGCACCATGACGGTCGGCACGATCGTCTGGGGCGTCATCGCGGTCGCGTTGCTGCCGTTCGTCGGCACGCTCGACGAGAACGGCCGTACGTGGTGGCTGTGGACCGCTCTCGCCGGTTTCGGCCTGGGCCTGATCGGCATCGAGTACTGCCGTCGCCGACGCAACGCCCTGCGCATGCAGCCCGGCCGTCGCCGCCGCCTCGACTGACTCCCGGCCCCTAGTGAGGCCGCCCGCGGCCGAACGTGAGCGAAGCGAAGGGGCGTACGACGAAAGGCTCGATCGAGCCGGCAACGTCACCGCCCCTCGCTCGCAGAGCTCGCTCCCAGGCCCCTACTCGCTGCGCTCGTGGGGGGACCCCAGGCCGCAGGCGGCCACCTTAGGGAGCGGAGTTCCGGCCCCTAGTGAGGCCGCCCGCGGCCGAACGTGAGCGAAGCGAAGGGGCGTACGACGAAAGGCTCGATCGAGCCTGCAACGCTGGTGACTAGTAGTTGTCGACTTCGTCGACGCCCACGGTGTCGAACACGGGGGGCGGAAGCGCCTGTGCGCTGGCCGAACGGCTCAGCCGGGCACCCGAGTGGGCGCCGCAACCGTGATCGAACGAGACGACCTTGCCGTCGTCGTTGGCCATGCCGTTGGCGCAGAGACCGAAGCGGTCGGACAACGGACCGGCCAGGCTGACCATGAACCCGCACGAGTGGCACACGCCGGCTGCCTGCTGGGCGATGGCGGCGTCAGGGCCCTGCTCGCCCTCCTGCCAGCGCTCGGCAGCGAGCTCACGACCCTCGATCGACAGGACCCACTCGCGGCCCAGTCCGACCTCACGGGCGAAGAAACGATCCGGGGTCTGCTCTTCGCCGTCGCCGGCCGACCACGAGGGTACGAGCCGGATGTCGTCCTCGTCCGGAGGCAGCACGTCGCCGGGGCTGAGGTCGCCCGGGCGGATGCGCTCGCGATAGGGCGTCCACGGCGGGGCGATGATCGCGTCGTCGCCAGGCAGCAGGACCACGTCGTTGACCGTGACGAGGTCGCTGTCGGGTGCACGAGAGATGCTGACGGACCAGTACCACCCCAGGTAGCCACGCTTGAGGCACGTGAAGTGGTGCGAGACGAGCCGCTCGCCGTCCTCGACAGCGCGCACGTGCTCGCCGACGGTTCCGGCCTCGGCGGCCTCGTCGACGGCCGCGCGGGCGACGTCGACTGCGGCGGCAAGCTGCTCATCGATGGGCATTCATCCATTGTCGCCCATGTCCGGGCAGAAGTGGCTCGCGGGGTGAGGCAGGATAGACGACGTGGACGGGCATGGAGACGAGCAGGCCGACTGGCCCGATCCGGCGCGCCCGCAACCCCCTGAGCAGCCCGAGCAGTCCCGCCTGGGCCGATCCGCGCAGATCGCCGGCCGGATGTCCTCCGGCACGGCCCGCCTCGTCGCCAAGGGCAGCACCTCGGCGTTCACGGCATCCCGCCGGTTCACCCACTCGGGCGGTGCGGGCGAGAGTGGCCTCTCCCGGCTGCTCGAGCTGCACGCGTTCAACACCGCCGGCGACGCCGCGTTCGCCATCTCGCTGGCCGGGACGCTGTTCTTCACCGTTCCCACCGGCGAGGCCACGGGCCAGGTGACGCTGTTCCTGGTCCTGACGATGCTGCCGTTCGCCGTCGTCGCTCCCCTCATAGGGCCGTTCCTGGATCGCTTCCGCAGAGGTCGTCGCTGGGCCATAGGCGCGACGTTGGCGATCCGCGCGTTCTGCTGCTGGGTGCTGGCCGGTGCGATCTCGTCCGACAACCCTCCGCCGTCGTTCTACTTCGCGGCCCTCGGCTGTCTCGTGGCGTCCAAGGCGTACGGCGTGACCCGCGCCTCTGCGGTCCCGCGACTCCTGCCGACGGAGTTCACGCTGGTCAAGGCCAACTCACGCATCTCACTGACCGGCACCGGCGCTGCGGCGATCTCCGCTCCCCTGGCTGGAGGAGCTGCCGCCATCGGCGCGGAGTGGGCCGTCCGCTACGCCGCCCTGCTGTTCGTGGTCGGCACGATCCTCGCGATCCTGCTGCCGGCCCGGGTCGACTCCAGCGAGGGCGAGGAGCAGGTCGACCTCACGAACATCGCGACCGGGGTCGCCAAGAAGGGCATCAGCATCTCGCGTGATGTCGTCAACGCCCTGCGCAGCAACTCGGGCCTGCGGCTGTTGTCGGGCTTCCTCACGATCTTCATGGCCTTCACGTTGCGCGACCCACCCGACTCGATGGGCTGGCACGGCAACGCGACGGTCCTGCTGGGCCTCGTCATCGGCGGCGCCGGCGCCGGCAACACGATCGGTACGCTCATCGCGTCGCTGACCAAGTCCCGTCGGCCCGAGCGGGTCGTCATCGCGGTGCTGGTGCTCGACGTCGCCGTCGTGGTCACGGTCGCGGTGTTCTTCACGTGGTGGACCGCCGTCGTCCTCGGCCTGACGGTGGGCCTGTGCCAGTCCCTCGGCAAGCTCAGCCTCGACGCCCTGATCCAGCGGGATGTCGCCGAGCGGGTGCGGACGAGCATGTTCGCGCGGTCGGAGACCCTTCTCCAGTTGTCGTGGGTCATCGGCGGCCTGATCGGCATCGGCCTGTTCACCGTTGACGCGACTCCGCGGATCGGCCTGCTCGTGACTGCCGTGCTGCTCGTCGCGTGGCTCGCGTTCGTGCTCAGCCGGGCCAGGCGCAAGACCGGTTCAAGCGAGGACGGCCGCCAGTCCGACGAGCACGGGTATCGACGCGAGCGTGGTGACCGCGACACTGTCACGGGCCAGTAGCTCCGACCGCTGGAACCGCGACGCGTAGACGAACACGTTCTGGGCGGTCGGCAACGCCGCCATGACGGTCAGCCCGAACACCTCGTGCGACTCGAGGCCGAACGCGAAGCGGGCCAGCACGTACGCGACAGCGGGCATCCACACAAGCTTGAGCACGGTGATCACGGCGATCTCCCCGCGGTGTGCCGAGCCGATCGCACCGCCGAAACGCAGCGAGACGCCGTACGCCAGGAGCGCACCGGGCACCGCCATCCCGCCGAGGAGCTTGATGGGCTCACCGACGATCTCGGGCAGGTCGACCCCCGCGACGGAGATCAGCACGCCGCACACGGCCGCAACCGAGACCGGATTGCGTACGCCCGCCAGGGCGAGGGTCCACGGCGTCGGCCGACGCCCCGTGGCCTCGAGGTCGAGCACCGACAGGGCCAGCGGCGCGTAGACGATCAGCTGCAGCACCATGATCGGCACCGCGAAGGCGGCATCCCCCAGGACGTAGACCGCGATCGGCAGGCCGAGATAGCCGCCGTTCGCGTACGACGCCGAGAGCGCGCCGATCACGATGTGCGACATCGAGCGGCCCCGGCGGCGCGCCAGCGGGACGTAGACGACGAGCACCGCGAGCACGGTGAGCCCGGCGATCGCGAAGCCGACACCCAGCACGTCGGAGACGTCGGTTCGAGAGAGCAGGTCGACCAGCAGTGCGGGCGTGGCCACGAAGTAGACCAGTCGAGAAAGCACCCGCTGCGAGTCCTGGCCGAGCACCCCGGCGTGAGCCAGGCCGAGGCCGAGGGCGATCAGGATCCCGATGACCCCGAAACCCTGGATGACCCCTGTCAGAGCTCGAGCTCGCTCGCGACGGCGCGGAGCACCTGGGCCGCCGACTTGCCCTTCTTGGCGTCGGGGTGGCGACCGTGACGGTAGCCCTCGCCGAGCGTGTCGAGCAGCCGGATGAGGTCCTCGACGATGACTGCCATCGTCTCGGGATCCTTGCGGCGCGCGTGCGACTGGGCCCGCGACACCGAGGTGACGGGGTCGAGGACGCGCACCTGCAGGGCCTGGTCGCCGCGGCTGCCCTGCACGATGCCGAACTCGACACGCGTGCCGGCCTTGAGCGTCGTGACGCCGTCGGGCAGCGCGTCGGAGCGCACGTGGACGTCAGGTCCGTCCTCCTGGGTCAGGAAACCGAATCCCTTGTCCGCGTCGTACCACTTCACTTTGCCCGTGGGCATGGCGCTGTCCTCTGGTCGTCGGTGGCTGCTGCTGTCGTCCAGCCTAGTCGGACGGCTTCGCCTCCGTGGGCGGCGGTGGTTTCGGGGTCCGGTCCTCGAACGTCACCTCGACGGACTGGAACCCCTTGTGCCGCTGGGACTTGGCGTACGCCGCGTACGCCTTCTGGTCGGCTTTGGTCAGGATCACGTTGTCGGTGAACGGGGTCAGCAGCGCGCGCGGATAGAGGTGGCGGCGCAGCACCACGTTGACCTCCAGCCCCAGCACGACCATGACGGCGGCGATGAAGATGAAGGCGATCAGGCCGAGGACCAGCGCGAACGTCCCGTTCATCTCGTTCCTTGGCCTTGCTGATGACCTCGCGGACGTACGTGTTGCCGACCCACTGCAGGGCCTGCCACAGCACGGCCGTCACGATCGCTCCCGGCAGCACCGATCGCCAGCCGGCCCGGCCGTGGCTGATGAGCCGGAAGACGCTGACGAAGATCGCCACGGTCAGCACGAAGCCGACCAGCCGGATGACCCAACGCAGCGTCGTCTCGAGATCGGCGCCCAGCGCGTTCGGGTTCGCGAGCACCGACGTGGCGATGGCCAGGGCAAGGATGCCGACACCGCTGATCGCGAGGAAGAGGATGCTGCGCAGTCGCAGGATGATCGGATTGGCCCGGCTGTTGCGCGGCACGGACCAGGCGATGTTGGCGGCGTTCTGGACCGCCTGGCCGAGCCCCATGGCACCGTAGAGCGCGACGATCGAGCCGATGACGATCGTCGTCGTGCTGCCCTTGAGGCCCTGTGGTCTGGCCGAGCTGCGTGCCGATGATCGGGAACTGGCTCAGCGCGGAGTCCAGCAGCTGCTTCCTGAGATCGGGATTGTCCTGCAGCACGAAGCCCAGGATCGACGAGCCGAGCAGCAGCAGCGGGAAGATCGCGATGAACGCGTAGTAGGCGATGATCGCCGCGAGGTAGGGCCCCTGGTCGTCGAAGTACTTGTAGACCACGGCGATCGGGAAGCTGATCACTGGGTGCTTGCGCTGGAAGGCGTCGACCGGACCGATCGGCCTGGGTGGGCTGGTCATGGCAGGTAGGGTCCCAGCGCCGCGGCGACCGCGTTGAATCGTGCCTCGTCGAGGACGGCACCCTCACGGCGTACGGCTGCCGGGTCGACGGTGAGGAACCGGTTGATCCGCACCTCGCTGGGCCGGCCCGCGGGGTCCCAAGGGCCGGATCCGAGGTCGAACCAGAACCTGCCCTCGGCCGCTTCCTGCTCAGGTCGCGGTCGTGGTCCTTCGACGTCATCGGCACCGCGATCAGGCTCGCGCCCTGCCTGGCCACGATCAGCACCGGTCGGTCCTTGCCCTGCGCCGGATCGTCCTCGTACGGCACCCACGTCCAGACGACCTCGCCCGGGTCCGGCCGCCCATTCGGATGCGGGTCGTACGCGATGTCCACGCGGCCAGCCTGCCACAGGGACCGTGCGACGACGCGCTGATCGTCGCCGACGCGTCAGACCGCGGTCCCGAGCTCGTCGCGCCTCTCCTGCGTACGCCTTGCGGAGACCGGCCCGCGCCCGCATCCCCAGCGCGGCCACGGCGTTGGGGGTCATGCCGAGCTCATCGGCCAGGTCACGCGGCCGGCGGCCCTCGACCTCCAGCTGCCACAGCACGCGCCGCCAGCGGACGGGCAGCGCCCGGAACGCGCGCTCGACGTCATCGTGCTCGAGGCCGGCGCTGGCGTCGTCCGGCAGGTGGCCCCACGTCTCGATGTCGTCGACCATCACCAGCCGACGCTCGCGGGCGGCCCGCCGGCCAGCCTCGTGACGGACCGCCGTCAGCAGGTAGGCGCGCACCGAGATCGTGGGCCCACGTCCGCGTCGCAGCAGATCGAAGGTCATCGCGAACGCCTCCGCGACGACATCGTCGACGTCGGCTGCGCGAGCGAAGCGCCTGGCCGCGTGCCTGAGCAGAGGCACGTGACGCCGGAACAGCACGGCGTACGCCTCGACGCTCCCGCCTCGGGTGAGGAGCACCAGCTCGCCATCGGTCAATGCTGTCGATTCGTCGTCGTCCATGAGGCTCCGTCCTTGGGGTGATCCAGTTATCGCCCAATGCGCGACGTTCCTCCAGCGCCGTTGCGACCACCTGTGGACAACCGGCGACCGCCCTCGGCGCCACGCCGCAGAATCGTCTTCGGAGGTGGTGCCGCATGCCCGAGCCAGTGCCGACGCTCACGTTGAGCGAGCTCGGCCGCGCCCTGGCCCGCGGCTGGCGTCTGCTCCTCGGCGGCGTGCTCACCGGAGTCCTCACCGGTGTGGCCCTGCACCTCGTACTCCCCCAGACCTACTCCGCGACCGCCTCCGTGCAGGTCGAGTCAACCGGCGTCGACCCGCTCGCCCAGACCGATCCGCGCCCGGTCGACATGGCCACCGAGGAGACGATCGCGGCGTCGCGCGACATCGCGGGGTCACGCAACGTCGAGGTTCACGCCGCCGGGGAGTCGTCCGTCCTGCGGATCAGTCACACCAGCGGCACGCCGCGAGCAGCGGCGCGCGGGGCCAACGCAGTGGCGCGTGCCTACCTCGCCGATCGCTCACGGCGGGCCACCGTGGACTTGCGCCGGCTGCGCGCCACGTTGGCCAAGCAGGTCGACGCGCTGCCCGGGACCGCCCCTGCGTCGCAGGTCCAACCGATCGCTGCCGATCTGGCCCGTGCCCGCCGGTTGCAGGTCGGCGGCGGGACGCTGATCGACGCCGCCAGGCCACCCGAACGGGGCAACCTGCCCGGACTTCGACCTGCTGCCGAGGATGAAGCAGATCAACAAGGCCAAGCTGTACGGGCCCGATCGCGGCCAGCCCGACGCCTACCCAGGCCTGAAGGCGGCGATGACCCGCCCGATCCGCTGGGAGATCATCGAGCAGAACTACGACCAGCTGGTCAAGTACGCGACCGCGATCCGCGTCGGCACCGCATCGACCGAAGCGATCCTGCGGCGCTTCACGCGCAACGCCTCACACCCCGTCTACCAGGCCATGCTCGAGCTCGGCCGCGCGCAGAAGACGATCTTCATCGCCCGCTACTGCGCGACCGGGACCTGCAGCGCGAGATCGAGGAGGGCCTGAACGTCATCGAGTCGTGGCACCGCGTCAACGGCGTCATCTTCTTCGGCAAGAGCGGCGAGTTCGCGACCAACCGCCGCGACCAGCAGCAACTCGGGATGCTCGCCCTGCACATCCTCCAAGCCGCGCTCGTCTACGTGAACACCCTGATGCTCCAGGACATCCTCGCCGAGCCCGAATGGCAGGGCGAGCTCACCGCCGAAGACTACCGCGGCCTCACCGCGCTGTTCTGGGCGCACGTCCGACCCTATGGCGAGATCACGCTCAACATGACCAAGCGCCTGGCCCTCAGCGGGGGAAACACGACAGAGCTCGATCTCGCGAGCGCGTGAGCAAGGCACGCGCACCTCGCAGGCCGCTACTTGTCGGTTGGTGCCGCGTTCCTTAACGGCACCCCAACTGCGTGCCCGTGTGCGACACGACGAAGGAGATCTGCGACCCGCCGACCTGCAAGAACAACCCGGAGCAGTGCCCGGAGCCGTGCGACCCCAAGAAGATCACCGAGAAGTGCCCGCCCGAGGTCATGCGCGCATCGCTGCGCGCCCAGCCGAGATGCGTCGGTGGCTCAGGCTACGGTCGCACGAATGCCCCGTTCAACGTCACCGTCTCCGTGAGCGGCTCGGCGAAGAACGTCGAACGGATCGAGTTCCGGCGCAACCACTACCGCGTCCGGACCCTCACGAAGGCCAACCGGCTCGGCAAGTACGTCTTGCGAGTCGATCCGCGCAGGCTCGCATCCAATGCCAACCACGAGATCGAGACACGGGTGGTGCTGCGCGCGCCGGGCTCGTTCAGCAGCCGCAAGCTCATGCTCCGCAAGAACCTGCGGACCGTGCGCTTCATGCCCGTGCGCCGCTGCACGCCCCCGCCGCCGCCGCCGCCGCCCGGCTGATCGAGCCGAGCGCCTCAAGACACGTGCTCATCGCCTGCCGCGGCCACAGCCGCGGCAGGCGCAGGCACGGACGCTGCGAGCCCACCCCACGATCTTCCTGCCACGGAGATGAGATTCATGACGAGGACGCACCTCCCGAACCCCCGCCGGGCCGCGCGCGTCGCGCTCTCGCTGAGCTGCGCCGCGCTCCTGATCGCCGCCCCGGCGGTCGCGCAAGAGGCCGAGCCCGCCCCGCTGCCGGCATTGACCGCCGACGGCGTCGTCGTCGCCGCGGCCCGCGACGCGCTTCGCGGGCTCGCCATCCCGGGCGACGAGGTCCGCCTGTCCAACGAGACGACCGTCACGCGCTGGGCGAACGCGGTGAACCTGTCGGTCCTGCGCGCCCAGCCCTTCGCCGCCGCCCGGCAGCTCACGCGGCTGCGCGCGGTCGGCACGTCGCGCGCCCCCGCGATCTACGGCGTCCTGCGCGCCCGGGTCGACCGCCACCGCCGCGTCTGGTTGCAGGTCCGCGTCCCCGGCCGCCCCAACGGCCGCCTGGGCTGGGCGCCCGCCACGTCGTTCGGCGCCCTGCACGTCACGCGCCTGCGGCTGGTCGTCAACCGCCGGACGCTGCGCGCCACCTTGTATCGCGGTGGCCGCAGGATCTGGCAGACGCGCGTGGGCGTCGGCAAGGCCGGCACGCCCACCCCGGCCGGCCGGTTCTTCATCGAGCGTGGCGAGCCGTCCGTCCTCGGCCCGGTCTACGGCACGCACGTCTTCATCACGACCGCCTACTCCGGGCTCCTGAGCTGGCCGGGCGGCGGTGCCGTCGGCATTCACGGGACCAACCAGCCGCAGCTTGTCCCCGGGCGCCCGTCCCACGGCTGCATCCGCATGCGCAACGCCGCGGTCGACCGGCTCGCGCGGCTCATGCCGGTGGGGACCCCCTTGCGGGTTCTCTAGTCACGGTCTGTGATAGCCATCGGGTCATGAAGCGCATCCTGCTGGTGGTCGTCCTGCTCGTGGTCCTCGTGGCCGGAGGGCTCGCGGTCGCCAACTTCGTGTTCGACTCGACGCGCATGACATCGCAGACCGTCAGCGAGCCGGTCGGCACGATCGTCGTGAAATCCGGCGCCGGCGACGTCGCTCTCGTGCCGTCGAGCGCGCGCCCCGAGGTGCGCGCGACGCAGCACTACGTGCTCACGAAGCCCGGCCTCGAGGTCTCCGTCGAAAACGGCGTGCTCACGATCGACAGCGACTGCAAGATGAAGGTGCTCAAGTGCCACACGGACCTGCGCGTGTCCGTTCCGAAGAACGTCGCCGTCACCGTCGAGGCCGATTCGGGCGACGTCGACGCGCGCGAGGTGGGCCCGCGATCCGTGCACGCGGAGAGCGATTCGGGCGATGTCAGGCTCGGGCTCGTGGGCCGTCAGCGGCTCGTGTGGGCGCATGCGGATTCCGGGCGCGTCGACGTCATCGCGGCGGACGCCCGCGCCGTCGACGCGCAGTCGGACTCGGGCGACGTCGCCGTCGACGTGTTTCGCCGTGCCCCGCGGCGCGTCGTGGCGAGCAGCGACTCCGGCCTCGTCCAAGTCCTGGCGCTCAAAGGCTCCTACGCCATCACGGCGGACTCGGACTCAGGCGACGTGAAGATCACGGGCCTCAAGCGCAACGACCGCGCGCCGCGCTCGATCGAAGCGTCGTCGGACTCCGGCGACGTGCTGCTGCGCGCCCGCTGAAGCGGCACGCGCCAGCGAGCTCTGGCGCCTTGACCCCGATATCCGGGGTCAACGCGCCAGTCGTTCAGGCGCTTGAGGCCGTGAGCTCCGCGAGACGGCGCTCGAGCAGGCGCCGCTCGGCGTCGTCGTGGACGAGCGCGAGCGCGCGGTCGTAGGCGTCGCGGGCCTCGCCGGCGCGGCCGAGGCGGCGCAGCAGCTCGCCGCGGGTGGCGTGCAGGTAGTGGTACTCGCCGAGCGCGAGGCCGTCGACGATGTCCAGCCCGGCCTGGGCGCCGTCCGCCTCCGCGACCGCGACCGCGCGGCTCAGCTGCACGACCGGCGAGTCGGTGAGCCGCGCGAGCTCGCCGTAGAGCGCGGCGATCTGCGGCCAGTCGCGCGGCTCGCCGGCATGCAGCGACGCGATCGCCGCCTGCACGACGTACGGCCCGCCACGGCCGCGCAGGGCGAGCGCGCGGTCGAGCACCGCCTGGCCCGCGGCGATCTGCGCCGTGTCCCACAGCGCACGGTCCTGGTCGGCGAGCAGCACGACCTCCCCGTCGTGGAAGCGCGCCGGGCGGCGGGCGTCGTGCAGCAGCATCATCGCCAGCAGGCCGTGCACCTCCGGCTCGTCGGGCATGAGCTCGGCGAGCGAGCGGCCGAGCCGGAGGGCCTCGGCCGACAGGTCGCCGCGCGCGGGCGGCCGCGAATAGCCCTCGTTGAAGATGAGGTAGACGACGGCGAGGACGGCCGCGAGCCGGTCGGGCAGCAAGTGGTCCGCCGGGACGCGGAACGGGATCCCCGCCGCCTTGATCTTGCGCTTGGCCCGCACGAGCCGCTGCGCCATCGTCGGCTCGCCGACGAGGAACGCGCGGGCGATCTCGTCCGTCGTGAGGCCGCCGAGGGTGCGCAGGGTCAGCGCGACCTGTGCGTCGACGGCGAGCGCCGGGTGACAGCACGTGAAGACGAGCTCGAGTCGCTCGTCGTGAAACGGCGTCTGGTCCATGGGATCGGGGTCCTCCGCTGCCAGCGGCACGTCGAGCAGGCGGGTCTTCGCGGCCAGCGTGCGATCGCGGCGGATGCGGTCGATCGCGCGGTTGCGCGCCGTCGTCACGAGCCACGTCCCGGGGCTGGACGGGACGCCGTCGCGCGGCCAGCGCTCCGCGGCGATCGCGAACGCCTCCTGCGTGGCTTCCTCGGCGAGGTCGAAGTCGCCGAGGAAGCCGATCAGCGCAGCGAGGACGCGGCCCCGGTGATCGCGGAACGCCTGCTCGAGGATCGCTACCACTCCTTGACCGGGCGGATCTCGACGCCTCCGCCCCTGCTCGTCGCCGGGATCCGCGACGCCAGCTCGATCGCGGCGTCGAGGTCGTCGGCCTCGAAGAAGCAGTAGCCGGCGATCGACTCCTTGAGCTCGGCGAACGGCCCGTCGGTCGTGAGCGTCTTGCCGTCCTGCACGCGCACGGTGGTCGCCATCTCGGGCGACTCCATGCCGACGCCGGGCTCGAAGCCGGGCGTCTCGTTGACCGCCTTGTACGCGGCGTAGATGGCGCCCTTCTCGGCGTCGGACAGCGCCTCCCACGCGTCGGTGCCCGGCGTCGGGGTGCTGCCTTGGTGGATCAGCAGGATGTACTTCATCGCGTCCTCCTTCTTGGGAATGGTCGCGTATGAGACGAACGGGACCGCGCGAAATCGACAGCCCGCGCGCATAGGATTCCTGGAATGGCGAGCTGGGGTGAGATCGAAGCTGCCGAGCCGGAGTTCGCGGCCCGCTGGCGCGCGCGCCTGGACTCCGGGGTCCACAAGACGATCGCGACGCTGCGCGCCGACGGCTCGCCGCGGATCAGCGGCATCGAGACGTTCTTCGCGGAGGACGACCTGTGGATCGGGTCGATGGGGGGTGCGCGCAAGGCGGCCGACCTGCAGCGCGATCCGCGCTTCGCGCTGCACGGGCCTACGAGCGATCCGGCGGAGTGGGAGGGCGAAGCGAAGCTCGCCGGCCGCGCGGAGGAGATCGTCGAGCCCGAGCGGCGGCTGCGCGTCTTCGGCGGTCACGGGCCCGATCCGCCCGATCCGGACTCGCACCTCTTCCGGCTCGACATCGACGAGCTCGTGCTCACGGGCCTCAACGACGCCAAGGACCTGCTCGTCATCGAGCACTGGCACGAGGGCCGCGGCCTGCAGCGCATCGAGCGCAAGTAGCGCGTCCCGCAGCAGTCATCGCGCCACCGCTGCCGGGGTCCCCCGGCGCGGGGCCGGGCGATGTCGAATGTTGAGCGCTATTCGCTCACTTCGCGACATCCGCAGGGAGCTGGTTGACGCGGGCGCGTAGCGGGAACGGGGAGCCCGCGATGATCGACGAGCCCGAGACCGACCAGCCCGAGGAGGCGCCCGAGCCGCACGAGATGTTCGCGCGCACGCGCGACGAGGGCGAGCGGCGGCTCACCCGCTCGCGGCTCGAGCTCACGACGACCTCGCTCGTCGCGGGCTTCGACGTCGTCTTCGGCATCATCGCGCTCGCGGCCGCCACCGCGACCATGACGCCGCACTTCGGCCCCGAGGCCGCGCACTTCTTCGGCTCGCTCGCCTTCGGGATCGCGTTCATCTTCATCGTCGTGGGCCGCTCGGAGCTCTTCACCGAGAACTTCCTCGTCCCCGTCACCGCGCTGCGGCGCGGCAAGCTGTCCACGCTCAAGCTCGCCGAGCTGTGGACGATCTCGCCCGTCATGAACATCGCCGGCGGGACCGCGCTGATCCTGATCGTCAGCTCGAAGGGGGTCCTGCCGGAGGGCGCGGCGCCCGCGCTCGTCGACGTCGCCGAGACGATCGGCGAGCTCAGCCTCTGGAGCGCGTTTCTCAGCGCGCTCGCGGGCGGCGCGCTGATCACGTCCATGACGTGGATGATCGAGGGCGTCGGGACCGTCGGCGGCCGGATCGTGGTCGCCTGGATCGCGGGCGTGCTGCTCGCGCTCGGATCGTTCAACCACGTCATCGTCGTCACCCTCGAGCTCATCTTCGGGCTGCGCTTCGGCGCGGACATCGGCTTCGGCGACGTCGCGGTGAACTTCGCGATCGCCGTCACCGGGAACATGCTCGGCGGCCTGCTGTTCGTCACGATGACGCGCACGAGCCAGGCGATCGGCTCCGGCGACACCGACGCGCCGACGAAGTAGCCGCAAGCTCCGCGACACTTCGCCGCGTGCTCACGTCGTTCACGCCGTCGCACCGCGGCGGCTCCGGCCCGCCGCTCGTGCTGCTGCACGGCTTCTCCGACACGTGGCGGATCTGGGAGCTCGTGCTGCCCGCGCTCGAGCGCCACCACGACGTGCTCGCGCTGACGCTCGCGGGCCACGCGGGCGGGCCGGCGCTGGAGGGCGAGATCGACACGGCCACGCTGCCCGACGCGGTCGAGCGCGCGCTGGACGAGGCGGGTTTCGAGACGGCGCACTTCGCGGGCAACTCGCTCGGCGGCTTCGTCTCGCTGCAGCTCGCCGCGCGCGGTCGGGCGCGGTCCGTCGTCGCGTTCGCCCCTGCCGGTGGCTGGCCGAAGGGCGACGAGCACTACCGGGAGCTGCTGGCCTCGCAAGCCACGATGTGCGAGCAGGCGAAGGCGACCGCCCCGCACGCGACGACCATCGTCTCGACGCCCGAGGGCCGGCGGCAGGTCACGCGGCTGACCGCCGTGCGCTTCGAGCACATCCCGCCCGAGCTGCTCGCCCACCAGATGCAAGGCACAGCCGGCTGCTTCGGAGCCCCCGCGCTCATCGAGTACGCGCTGCGTGAGGGCTTCGAGCTCGATGCCGAGCGCATCGCCTGCCCGGTGCGCATCGTCTGGGGCAGCCGACGACGCAATCGTGCCGTGGCCGGAGAGTGCAATGCGCTATCGCGACGAATGGCTGCCGCAGGCCGACTGGGTCGAGCTCGAAGGCGTCGGCCACTGCCCGCCGCTCGACGTCCCGCTCGAGACGGCGCAGCTCATCCTCGGGTTCACCTCGCCTTAACGGGGTGATAACGCTCCCGCCGCGGAGGGATCGCGTCACCCCCGGGTGGGCGGGAGGGTGTTCGTCACGGCACGCGACGAAAGGGCCGAACGATGCTTTGCGACGACGACTTCGGGGCCCAAGGCGGGGACCCCCGGCGGATGACCGGCGGTGTTCACATCGACCTCAGCACGTGCGTCAACTTCTACGGGCCTCCCCCGGCCGTCCTCGAGCGGCTGGCCAGCGGCGTGCGGCCGGAAGACCTGCAGATCCACCCATACGCGGCGGCCGGGCGCATGGAGGCGATCTACGCCCGGCACCTCAGCGTGCCGGCCTCGCAGCTCGTCGCGGGCCGCGGCACGACCGAGTTCATCTGGGCGCTGAGCCGGCGGGTGGCGCGCGAGTCGGTCGCCGTGCCGCTGCCGGGCTACACCGACTACCTCAAGGCCTTTCCCGGCCGGGGCTTTCCGGGCGGGCCGCTGCCGTCGATCGAGCAGGTCGACGCGGCCCTGGAGGCGGCATCCCTCGTGATCATCTCCAACCCGCACAACCCGACGGGCGTCGCCCTGGACCCGGCCGAGCTCGTCGACGCGGCGCGCCGGCACCCGCGGACGACGTTCGTCGTGGACGAGTCGTACGTCGACTTCGTCGCGGACCCGGGCGCGGCGACCGTCGTCGGCGCGGACGCGGAGAACCTCGTCGTGCTGCGCTCGCCGTCGAAGTTCTGGGGCATCGCCGCGACCCGCGTGGGCGTCGCGTGGTGCGCGGACCGCGAGCACCTGCTCGCGCTGCTCGGCCGGCGCGAGACGTGGCCGATCTCCGGCTTGGACGTCACCGTCGCCGAGGCGGCGATGGGCAGCGTCGCGTGGGCGCGGCGCTCGAGGCAGGACCTCGCTCGCGACGCGACCTGGCTCGCGGCGCAGCTGCGCGAGTTGCCCGGCACGCTTGTCGAGCGCGACGTCGGCGTGCACTACCGCTGCCTCATCACGGAGGAGGCGCCCGAGATCGCGGCCACGATGGCCGAGCACGGGGTCGCGACGCGCGTCCTCGGCCGCGCGCACGGCGCCGAGCCCGGCATGCTGCGCGTCCTCGCGCCGCTTCCGGACCAGCGCGGCGCCGTCGCCGCGGCGGTGCGCGCGGTCGCAAGCCGCTCGCTGAGCGCGGCGTGACGGCGGTCGCGAGCGACGCGCCGCGAGGCGCCTCGGTCGCGCCGGGGCCGCGCGAGAAGGCTCCGCCCGGCGGCGCGCCGGGGCCGCGCGAGAAGGCTCTGCCCGGCGCGGCCACCCGCGCCGCGATCGCGCTCGGCTGCGCCGGGGCCGCGGGCTACGGCGTGACCGTCGTCATCGGGCGGCGCCTCGCGCAAGGCGGCCTCGAGCCCGCGACCGCGCTCGGGATCCGCTTCGCGGTCGCCGCCGCCGTCCTCGGCGCGCTGCTCGGGATCCGCGGCGTACCACGACCCGCGCCGAACGTCGCGCTACGCCTCCTCGCCCTCGGAGCGATCGGCTACGCCGGGCAGTCCACGCTCTTCTACCTCAGCCTCCAGCGCGGCACCGCCGCGACGAGCATCCTCCTGTTCTACGCGTATCCCGCGCTGGTCTGCGTCATCGGCTGGGTCGTGCTGCGCGAGCGCCGGCCATGCCCGCGTACCTGGCTCGCGCTGGGGCTGTCCGCGGCCGGGACGGCGCTCGTCGCCACAGCGGCCGGGCCCGTCGAGATCGACCCGCTCGGCGTCGCCTTCGCGCTGACGTCCGCGCTCGTCTTCGCGCTCTACGTCCTCGCCGGGCAGCGGCTCGCACGCAGCGTCGACGCGATGACCACCGCCGCCGTGGTGGCAGCGGGCGCCGCGCTCGGCTCGGTCGCCCGCGGGGCGCTGACGCACACCCTGCAGGGGCCGGGCGACCACTGGACCCTGCTGATCGCCTACGGCCTCTTCACGGCCGCCGCCTTCACGCTCATGTTCGCGGCGCTGGGCAGGCTCGGGGCACGGCGAACCTCGGTCGTCATGACGCTCGAGGCCGTCTTCGCCGTCGGGCTCGCGATGCTCCTGCTGGGCGAGCCGCTCACGCCGGGCCAGGCGATCGGCGGCGCCTGCGTGCTGGCGGCGACGACGCTCGTCGCCCGGATACGGGCCGGCTGACGCGGCCGGCCTACTAGCGTTCGAGCGCATGGCTCCATACACCTCCGCGCTCGCCGAAGCGCTCGCACCCGACCTCCTGCAGCGCTTCGACCGCTACGTCCGCGTCGACACGCAGTCCGAGCGCGACCGCGCCCATAGCCCGAGCACGCCCGGCCAGCTCGAGCTCGCAGCCATCCTCGCCGACGAGCTCCAGGAGATCGGGCTCGGCGACGCGGCCGTCGACGAGAACGGCTACGTCACCGCGACGCTGCCCGCGAGCGGCGGCGGCGACGCGGACACGGTCATCGGCCTGATCTCACACGTCGACACGAGCCCGGACGCCCCCGGCGCCGGCGTCGTGCCGATCGTCCACCGCGACTACGGCGGCGGCGTCATTGCGCTCCCGAAGAACGGGACGACGCTCGACCCGGAGACCGAGCCGCACCTCGCCTCGCGCAAGGGCCACGACATCGTCACCGCCTCCGGCGACACGCTGCTCGGCGCCGACGACAAGGCCGGCGTCGCCGAGATCATGGCCGCCGTCGCGCACCTGCACGCCCACCCGGACCTCCCCCGCCCGACGATCCGCATCTGCTTCACGCCCGACGAGGAGGTCGGCGAGGGCGGGACCCTGTTCGACGTCGAGGCGTTCGGCGCGCGCTGCGCGTACACGATGGACGGCTCGTCGCTCGGCGAGATCCAGGACGAGACATTCTCCGCGCTCGAGGCGACGATCACGGTCACCGGCGTCGACGTCCACCCCGGCTTCGCGAAGGACATCCTCGTGAACGCCGCCCGGGTCGCGGCTCGGATCGTCGCCGCGCTTCCGCAGGACCGCCTCACGCCGGAGACGACATCCGGCCGCGAGGGGTTCATCCACGTCCACGAGATCGCCGGCGACGCGGTGACCGCGCGCATCCGTGCGATCTTGCGCGACTTCGACGACGACCGCCTCGCCGAGCACGCCGACCTCATCCGCTCCACGGCGCAAAGCGTCGTCGACGCCACGCCGGGCGCGACCTGCACGATCGACGTCGTCGAGCAGTACCCGAACATGCGCGCGCACCTCGCGCCGTTCCCCGAGGTCGTCGAGCACGCGATCACGGCGCTGCGAGCCGAGGGCCTCCAGCCGCTGCGCGAGCCGATCCGCGGCGGCACCGACGGCTCGCTGCTCAGCGCGAAGGGCCTGCCGACGCCGAACATCTTCACGGGCGGCCACGCCTACCACTCGGTCAGGGAGTGGGTCTCGCTGCAGGACATGGCCGCGGCCGCCGCGGTCATCGTCCACCTCGCGGCTGCCTGGGCCGCACAGCGGGGAGACTGACGGCATGACCCGTCACCCACCCCGCCTCGCCGCCCTGAGCGCAGGCCTGCTGCTGATGCTCGCGGCAGCCCCCAGCGCGCCCGCCGACGAGGTCGACATCGGCTGCGTCTCCCACGCCCGCTACGACCAGCTGTTCAAGCCCGGCCCGCTGATCCCGCACGTCGCGCGGAGCTGGTTCGTCCCGCAGGGCCTGACCGCCTGGCCCAAGCAGAACTGGCTGATCGTGTCGTTCTACTACCCGCACAGCGACGAGGGCGTCCCCGGCGGCCCGCAGGACGCCAAGCTCGCGATCATCCACCGCCGCACCCGCAACGTGGTCAAGAACGTGCGGCTGACGGGCATGACGGGGCACGCAGGCGGCATCGCGGTCGGCGGTGGCTACCTGTGGGTCGCGTCGGAGCGCTCGATCTACCGCTACGACCTCGGCCGGCTCGCGAACGCCGTTCGCGGCAGCGGCATCAGGCCCAGCCGCACGTTCAACCTGACGTTCGACGCCGCATATCTGACGTTCGCCGAAGGTGCCCTGTTCGTCGGGAACTTCGTCGAGTCCGGCGGGGGCGGCGTCATGCGCAAGTACGCGATCGCGGCGGGCGGCAGCCTGCTCACCGCGGAGCCGCTCGTCTCCGTCGGGACCCCCGACCGGGTGCAGGGCGTCGTGGTCAGGCCCAACAACCTTATCTTCAGCACGTCGTGGAAGCGCGGCAACTCGAGCAGGCTGGTCACGACGAACCGCTCCGGGACCGGCGCGCGCGTGCTGTTCGCGCCCGCGATGGCGGAAGGCGCGACGGCTGTCGGCGGCGAGTTCCTCGTCGTCTACGAGTCGGCCGCGCGGACGTACACGCGGCCGTCGCCGGACGGGGCGCAGCCGTGCACGCCGCCGACGTACCGGATCCACCGCACGGCCGTCTCCAACCTGATTTCCGGCTGACCCGACACCGGCCGCGCGCAGAACTCATCGGCGCGCGCCGCAAGCTGGCCGAAAGTCGGTGATTGCCGACCGCACGAGCAGCGATGATGGCGCCCGTGGGCCTCAAGGACCGGATCGCGAAGGGCGCCGCGCGTGCGAGCGAGCTTGCCCGCGAGACGGCCGAGTCGGCGCAGGAGTCGGCGCAGAAGGTCCGCGACTCCGCGGCCGTCCAGAAGGTCGCGGACTCCGCAGCCGTGCAGAAGGTCGCGGACTCCGCCGTGGTCCAGAAGGTGGCGGACTCGGCGCCGGTGCAGGCGCTCACCGGCGGCTTCACGGCCCTCAGGACGCTGATCAGCGACGAGGACGAGCGCGAGTTCGTCGTCGAGAAGGCGCTCGTCACGATGGTCCGCGGCGTGCGCGACGACGACGACGAGCCGCTCACCGACCGCGACGTCGAGAAGGCCGCCAAGCGACGCTTCAAGCGGGCACGGCGCGCGGCGCTGCTCGCGGGCCCGGCGGTCGGCACCGCCAACCAGCTCGTCGACCTCTACTGCGAGACCGCCACGGTCTGCGACCTCGACGACCTCCACGACCTCGGCCTGAGCGACGAGCGCATCGCCGCGCAGATGCTCGTGCTGTGGAACGTCACGCCGGACATCGCCCAGGCCGAGGCCGCGATCCTCGGGACCGGCCCGTCCGTGTGGGCGATGCTGACCCAGCGCTTCGGCGAGCAGGCCGCGGCGCGCATGCCGGAGAAGCGCACGAAGACCGCGGTCATCAAGGCGATGTGGAACGCGCGCGGGCTCGCCAACGACGCCCGCGAGCGCGTCATGGGCGAGCGCAACATCAGCGGCGTCATGTTCGCCGGCAAGCGCGTGAAGGAGTTCATCGCGCGCGCCGAGGCCGCGCTCGGCGTGGCGCGCTCGCGCTGAGCCGGCGCTCGACGCCGCGCGCCGCCCGACCCCCGAGCGCGCGCGCCACGGCGCGCCTCCGCTCACTCGAGCACGCGCGTGTCCTTGCCGCCGCCGTGCTGCGACGAGTTGACGACGAGCGCGCCCGCATCCAGCGCGACCCGGGTCAGCCCGCCCGGCAGCAGCGCGACCTCCTCGCCGCAGAACGCAAACGCGCGCAGGTCGACGTGGCGGGGCTCGAGCCGGCCGCCGACGACGGTCGGGTGGCGCGAGAGCGTGACGATCGGCTGGGCGACGAACTGCGCCGGGTCGTCCTCGACGTCGCCGGCCAGGCGCTCGAGGTCGGCGGTCTTGGCGTGCGCCCCGATCACGACGCCCTTGCCGCCGAAGCCGTCACGGGGCTTGACGACGAGCTCGCGCAGCTCGTCGACCGCGGGGCGGCCCTCGATCTCGCGCGCCGGCACCGAGCGCACGAGCGGCTCCTCGTCGAGGTAGAAGCGGATGCAGTCCTCGACATAGCCGTGCACGAGCTTGTCGTCCGCGAAGCCGTTGCCGAAGCCGTTGACGATGCCGAGCCGACCGCTGAGCCACGGCTCGAGCAGGACGCTGGCGGCCTCCGTGAGCTCGCCGTTTTCGTCGCGGAGGCTGTCGCCGTCCGTGCGCCGGTAGACGACGTCCACGGGCCCTGTCTCACCGCTTGGCAGCAAGACGCGCAGCCGATCGCCGTCGCGCTCCAACTGCGCGACCTCGGCCAGCACGGCGCCGAGCCGGCGGGCGACCTGCTCGTGCTCGTAGTGGGCGGCGCTGTGCGGCCCGTCGGTCAGGACGACGATCGAGGGGTCGCCGCAGCCTGCAGGCGCGGCGGCCCGCAGCGCGCCGCTCAGCAGCTCGTAGGCGACCGGGTCGATCGGGCGCGACGCCGGCATGGCCCCCGGCAGCGCGTCGTCGACCGCCGCGCGGGCCGCGAGCGCGTAGGTCAAGCCCGACGGCGTGCGCAAGTTGTCCTCGAGCACGAGGAACTCCCCGTCGGGCGCGCGCACGACGTCGAAGCCGATCACGGCCGCCGGCCAGCGCTGCGCGGGAAGCCGGCCGCGCAGGTCCGGCTCGTAGCCCTCGGTCTGCTCGATCGCCTCCTCGGACAGGACGCCGGCCTGCACGATCCGGCGCTCGCCGTACACATCGCGCAGCAGCGCGTTCAGCGCGTGCGCGCGCTGCGCGAGCCCCGCCGCGAGCGGGTCCCACTCCTCGGCGGACAGCAGCCGCGGCACCGGGTCGACGACGAACGGATCGGGGCCGAAGCTCACGCCCAGCGCATCCAGGTGCTCCGCGACCGCACGGCAGAGCCCGTCGAGGTCGGCGCCGCCCAACGCCCCGAGCACGTGCGCGTACCCGGGGCGCGGTTCTCCCGCCTCGTCGCGATCCTCGTCGTACACCCGCACCCCGGGGCTTCTACCCGGACCGCCCGTGCTGCACATCGACCGGCCGGACAAGACTCGGCCCGCTGCGGAACGTCGCGCTGAAGCGTCCGCCGGAGATCTTCGCGCTCGATCCCTTCTTCCCCACCGGCGGGTAGGCGAGCGCGGCGGCGCATCGGCGCGGATCCTGGCCCGTGGGGTGCCGCCGGACACCCGGTCCTTCGGCCAGGATCCGCGCCTCGCGGGGTTACGCGTGCACGAGCGCCGGCTCGGCCGACGTGGCCACGCCCGCCTCGAGGCTGCGGGTCGTGAGCAGCGCCGCGCACACGACCGCGCCGACGGCGTAGATCCCGGCCGCCCACCAGAAGGCGGTCGTGTAGCCGTGGACGGCGGCGGTCGCGACGGCCACCGGGTCGGGCCGGCCCACGACGTCCGCGAGCTGGCTCGTGACGGCGGACGCCGCGAGCGTGCTGAGCAGCGCCGTGCCGATCGAGCCGCCGATCTGCTGCGCCGTGTTGACCATCGCCGACGCCACGCCGGCGTCGTGCGGCTCGACGCCGAACGTCGCCGTCGCCATGGCCGCGCTGAAGACGAGCCCCAGCCCGGCGCCGATGATCATGATCCCCGGCAGGACGTGGCCGGCGTACGACGTGCCGACGCCGATGCTCGTGAGCGTCAGCAGGCCGATCGACGCGATCATCATGCCGCCGCCGATGAGCGGCCGCGGGCCGATCTTGGGCAGCAGCTTCGTCGACGCGCTCACGGCGCTGATGACGATCGCGAGCGTCATCGGCAGGAACGCCAGCCCCGACTCGATCGGCGAGAACTGCAGTGTCTGCTGGAGGTAGTAGGTGAGGAACAGGAACACCGCGAACATGCCGGCGCCCGACAGCAGCATCGCGAGCAGCGAGCCGCCGCGATCGCGGTCGAGCACGACGCGCAGCGGCAGCAGCGGGTTGGCGCTGCGGCGCTGGATCGCGACGAAGACCGACACGAGGAGCACGCCGGCGACGAGCATGCCGATCGTCACCGCGTCCGTCCAGCTGTGCGTCTCGGCGTACGCGAGCCCGTAGACGATCGCGAAGAGGCCGGTCGAGACGGTGAGGGTGCCGGGCACGTCGATCCGCGCACGCGCCTCGGGGACCTGGTTGGTGAAGAGCGAGAGCGCGGCGAGCATCGCCGGGACCGCGAACACGAGGTTCACGAACAGGCACCAGCGCCAGTTGAGGTACTCGGTCAGCACGCCGCCGAGGATGAGGCCGATGGCCGCGCCGCCGACCGCGACCGCGCCGAAGATGCCGAACGCCTTGCCGCGCTCCTCGGGGTCGACGAACGTCGTCGTCAGCAGCGACAGCGCGGCGGGTGCGAGGAGCGCGCCGAAGACGCCCTGCAGCGCGCGGGCGGCGACGAGCACCTCGAAGCTCTGCGCGAAGCCGCCGAGCGCGCTTGCAGCGGCGAAGCCGCCGGTGCCGATGACGAACGCGCGCTTGCGCCCGAAGAGATCGCCGATGCGGCCGCCGAGCAGCAGCAGGCTGCCGAACGCGAGCGCATACGCCGTGATGACCCACTGGCGCTGGTCGTTGGAGAACGCCAGCGCCTCCTGCGCGGACGGCAGGGCGATGTTCACGACGGTCGCGTCCAGCACGACCATGAGCTGCGCGATCGACAGGATGAACAGGATCAGCCAGCGCCTGGCGTGATGGGGGTTGGTGTGCGGCTCTTGCATGGCGTCGTCCTCGATTCGGGCTAAGTGGAGTGCTAGGCTCCAAGTGGAGGCTGCATCTCAGCTTTGTCTTGGCGGCACCGTAGCACACAAGTGGAGGACTTGTCTCCACTTTCGTGAACATCTTGTTTCGATGAGCACCGCGACCCCCCCATCCGACCGTCCGCTGCGCCGCGACGCCGAGCGCAACCGCCAGCGCATCCTCGCGGCGGCGCGCGACGCGTTCGCCGAGGAGGGCCTGTCCGTCACGCTCGACGAGATCGCCCACCGCGCGGGCGTCGGCGTCGGGACGGTCTACCGCCGCTTCCCGGACAAGGAGCAGCTCATCGACGCGCTGTTCGAGGATCAGATGACGAAGTTCGTCGCGTCCGCCGAGGAGTGCCTGCACGACGAAGACCCGTGGGACGGGCTCATCCGCTTCCTCGACCAGGCGTGCCACGTGCACGCCTGCGACCGCGGCTTCAAGGAGGTCGCCCTCTCCGGCAGCCACGGCCACGAGCGCATCGCCCGCGCGCGCCAGATGATGTTCCCGCTCGTCTCGCAGCTCGTCGCGCGCGCGCAGGCCGACGGCAGCCTGCGGCCCGACGTGCAGCCGACCGACGTGCCGCTGCTGCAGCTCATGCTCGGCGCGCTCAGCGAATGCACGCGCGACGTCGAGCCCGAGGTCTGGCGCCGCTTCCTCGGGATCGTCACCGACGGGCTACGCGCTCAGCGCGGCGACCACTGCGAGCTGCAGTGCGGCGCCCTGACGCCGGACCAGACGCAGGAAGCGATGCGCGCCTGGAAGGCCAGCGCGCGCTAGCGTATGGACGGCTGTCGACCGTTCGATTGTGATTATCGACCGCGCATGATGACGCGCACCACCGCGCCCCGTTGCACGCTGCGGCCTGCGACCGGTAGTTGGCTGCGGACGACCGCGGTGGCGGGGGCGTCGAGGGGGCGAATGTCTCCGAGCTGCAGGCCGTGGTGACGCAACCGTGTGTTGGCCGCGGCGACAGTCAGACCTCGCAGACGCGGTGGACCTCCCCCGGTTTCGTGGAGTCAGGTTGTCGTTGTCGTAGTTGCTGTGCGCAACCGAAGGTTGTGCACAGTTGTTTCGCGCGCGCCCGCGCGTGCGCCCAGGCGCGCGCAGCCGTCGGGGTCGCCGGCGGCGTGATCGGCCTCGTACTCGACGGGGGAGCGCATCCCCAGCGTCGAGTGCAGCCTCGTCGGGTTGTAGAAGCCTTCGATGTAGTCGAAGATCGCCGAGCGCAGCTCGGCGCGGGTGACCCATCCTCCCTTCGGGGCGCCGTGCAGCAGGCGCTCCTTGGTCAGCGTCGCGAAGAACGTCTCGGCGACGGCGTTGTCGTAACAGGTCCCGACGGCGCCCATCGACTGCGCGATCCCGGCGTCATGGGCGGCCTGGCCCAAGGCCAGGCTGATGTACTGCCCGCCGTGGTCGGAGTGGTGGATCGTTCCCTTCGGTGGCCGGCGCGCCGCGACGGCCATCTTCAACGCGTCGACGACGAGCTCTTGGCGCATGTGGGGCTCCATCGCCCACCCGACGATCCGGCGGCTGAACAGATCCTGCACGGCGCCCAGGTACAGCCAGCCCTCCGCGGTCTTGATCTGCTTGATGTCCGCAGCCCATACGCGATCCGGGGTGTCGGGGCGAAAGTCGCGGCCGACGAGATCCCCGAAGGGTTCCACGCCGTCCACGCGCACCGTGCAGCCCTTGCGACGGCGCTTGAACGCGCCCTGAAGGCCCGCAGCGCGCATCAGCCGCTCGACGCGCTTGCGACCCACCCCGATCCCCTCACGCGCCAACATCGCATGCACGCGCGGGCTGCCGTAGCGGCCACCGCTGGCCGCGTGGATCCGGCGGATGCGCTCGGTCAGCCACGCGTCGGTCAGCTCACGATCTGACGGCGCGCGCCGCGACCACGCGAAGTACCCCGACTCAGAAACGCCGAGCAGCTCGCACATCAGGGAGACCGGGAAGGCGCAGTGGGCTCTCTCCGCCGAGATATGCCGGTAGACGCTCACCGGCTCTCGGTCTCCCTCGCGAAGAGAGCCGTGGCGCGCTTGAGGATGTCGCGCTCCTGCTGCAGGCGCTTGACACGCGTTCTGAGCTCGCGCAGCTCCTCGCGCTCGGCGCTGGTCAGCCCGTCGTCGCGCTCGCCGCGGTCACGTTCGTCCTGACGCATCCAGTTGCGCAGCGACTGCGGCGACACCCCCAGCGACCCCGCGACATCCGGGATCGAACGGCCACGTCGGACCAGCTCCAGCGCCTCCCGCCGGAACTGCTCCGGGTAGGCAGGCCTCGTCTTCGGCATCGGTGTCCCATCCTTTCACGGCGCTTTCGCCGCAAGAACTCGGGACTCCGCAAAATCGGGGGAATTCCACGGAACCGACACGGCGGTTCTCGCTTTCGCGACCGTGATGCCCACCGCATCGAACGGCTGCGACCCTACGCCCGGGGCCGGCACCTGCGCGATGACGGTCCCCGGGGCGACGTCCGCAGACGCTCGGCGGGCGACCGGCAGGCTGAGCCGGAGGTTGGCATCCCGCAGCTTGCGCTCGGCGGTAAAGGCGTCCCGCAGCCCGACGAGCTGCGGCACGGTGGCGTGCCCCGGGGATATGACGAGCGCGAAGATCAGCAGCACGACGAACGAAGCCCACAGTCCAGCGGGCGCCCGATGTGGGGTCCGCCGATCGATCCACGTCAGCCGCCCCGCTGCCGCCGCGATCATGAGCGCCCCGACCCACGGCGCGCCGGACCAGGCAACGGAGAGATCCGGTCGCGTCACCAACGCCCCCACGACCGCCAGCGCAAGCACAGGAGCGGCCTTCACCACGACGTCCAGCGGAAGCTCAGGGTCAAGCTCGGCACCGACTGCTCGTGCGATCACCTGCTCGTGCGCCCCTACGGCGGCCGCCGCGGCTCGAGTGCACAGCTCCGCGTCGCGCCGGACACGGGTGCGCGGCACCCTCGAGCCCACGCACAGCTGCGCGAGGCGATAGCCGCCGGCCAGAGGTCGGCCGAACAGGTACACGACGCTCGCACACACGACGACGACCACGCCGAGCGCGACGGCGTCGGCTGACGTCAACGTGGCGACGAAGTCACCGATCGGCTGCGCGTCCGCGGACAACGACAACGCGGCGACCGCGGCCTTCACGCGCTGACCATCCGCGCCTCCACCGAGTGCCGTGAATGCCGCGTTCAAGAGCGCCTGGGAGAGCAATAGCGCTGCGATGACCGCGGCGACGATCCGCGCCCGCGATGGCGGCGGGGTCAACGATGCCTTGTATGCCGTCAGCGCCTCGAGCTGTCGCTTCCCACCCTCATCTACCGAGCCAACTGCCGTGCGGGCCGAGAGCGCGCGCTCGAAGCCGTCAAGGCGGCGCCGGACGTATCGCGTCGCAAAGTAGTGACATCCGGCGCTCGGCCGAAGCCGGCAGTGCACGCGCGCCAACGGCGCCGGCAACGCCAACGAAGGAGGCGGACGACGCGCGAGCTGCAGCGCCTCGCCGTACGCCCGCAACAACGGAACAACGTCAAGCGGTCCGCGGTGACCGCGCGAAGGCTCGTCGCTGCTTGTCGCTATCGACATCTGCGTTCCCGCCTCCCAACGGATGCTCCCGACTACCAGCGAATCAGTCGCGGCCACGCTGCGGCCTCGGAGGACCAGCCGACGCGACAGCATCTCGCATCGCCGGCAACTTGTGAGAGCAATCTCTCCACAGCACCCGTCGAGGCCAAGAAGCGCAGACTGAGCGATGCCCCGGACGGCACCGCCTGCCGCCTGCCGTCCAGGCCAGACGCGGGCGGCCTAAAGGCCCGGCGCGGACGGTCGCCATCGGCGCGAAGCTCGCCAGCGGCTCTCCGGCGGACACGATGCCGGGCAGCAACGGCGCGGGCGTCCGCGGTGCGGTCGCGACGGAAGGCGCTCTTGCGCTGCGGGGCGGGGTTCCGACCACAAGCCTGCGTCAGACAACGCCAAGCATTGGTCGCCGTCGCTGGAGCACATCTCGTCGCTCCGTGCCGGGCAGGGCTCACGCGCCTTCAGCCGCAACGCGCTCGACCCAAGACCTGGCTAACAAGAGCAGCAGCTGCATCAGCTGACCAGCTGCTCGGCGGGCGAGTTCAGCGTAGTCGCGGTCCGCCGCCGATGACCGGTCGCTCGCGTGCGGGGCCGCGGCGGCTGCGAGCTTCAGCCGCCCGGCGGCGGGCGATCTTCCACGCCGCGTTGACCCCGGCCGCCAGCAAGACGAGGCCGTCGCGGTCGAGCGGCACGTAGGCGCCGACGGCTTGCCGGGCATGCTCGTCCTGGCAGCGCGGTGGGCGCGTTGCTCGGCGGTCACGATCTGACGAACCTAGTTCGGTGCGCGGACGTTCTCATCAGGTCGCCGACCGTCCTCGGCACGGGTGCTACGAGCTCGGGACATCGACCCGAGTACCACGGCGGTGTTGGCCCCACTGACTTGCACTGTGATCACAGCAGCGCGAACTTTACCTCTGGCCGCGCCTGCTCTAGGGTCGGCTCATGAGCACCCAGATGATGGTCATAAACCAGACCGGGCATGTGCTAAGCGTCACCGGCAAGCGAGGCGACGATGTTCACCTTGCCGTTCCCAACCAACACATCGGCGTCGGCGCTTCGGCGATGGTGGCCACCTTCAATGCGAAGAGCGGCAGCGATCGATGGGACTGGGTCCTCCTTGAGGACGCCACAACCCAACAGAAGTTTCAGATCTATATCGAACAAACTGTCGGCGGAACGCATTACACTTTCTTCGGGTACTTCAACGCGGACTCCAGCGAGTCGGACTCCAATCCAAGTCCATTTCCCGAGGGTTGCGCTGATGCTCTCTGGTCCGGTGGGTCGATCGCCTATTACACATTGCTGAAGACGCCCCCGCCCGAGTCCTGAGCCGACGAAGGCACGACTAAAGCCATCAGTGGCCGTGCTGGACGCGCCGTCCGGCGGCTCCCGTAGCTCGGCGGCGGGTGCGATATGTTCCGACCGCGGCCACCAATGGGTTCGCGCCGACATAGACGGCTGGCGCGACCCGCTGCAAGCATTGAAAGCGTACGAGACATTGCTCGCACGTCAACTACTGTCTCCGCGCGCGCTGGGCGCCGACCCGCTCATGGACCTTGCCGCCTACAGGTCTTCGTAGCGCAGCGGCAGGCCGAACAGCGGGAAGACCCGCTCGGTGTCGAGGAAGAACGTGAACTCCACGACCTTGCCGTCCTCGATCTCGAGCACCTGCAGCGCCCACGGCACGTAGCCGTCGCCGCTCTCGTTGGGCTTGTACTGGCCGAACGCCGGCGAGCCGTTGGCGGCGATCGTCGGGATGACCTTCGAGCCGCGGCAGCCCGCGCCCTGGCCGACCCACCAGGCGAGGATGTCCTCGCGGCCGCGCAGCCACAGCTCGAACGGCGGCATGGACTGCGTCGCGTCCTCGTGGATGAGCGACGTCAGCGCGTCCATGTCGTAGCCCTGGAACGCCTCGACGTAGCGCTCGAGCATCGCGGCGTCGGCGGCGTCCACGGAGGACGACGCGCTGGCGAGGGTGACGTCGGCGCTCTCGAGCGTCGCGCGCGCTCGCTGCAGCGCGCTGTTGACCGAGGCGACGCTCGTGTCGAGCAGCGTCGCGACCTCGGCCGCCTTCCAGCGCAGAACCTCGCAGAGGATGAGCACCGCGCGCTGGCGCGGCGGCAGGTGCTGCAGCGCGGCGACGAACGCGAGGCGGATCGACTCGCGCGCGACGGCGACGTCGGCCGGGTCGCCCTCGGCCGGCACCGCGAGCCCGTCGGGGATCGGCTCGATCCACGTCACCTCGGGCAGGCCGGGGTCGAGCACGCTCTCCGGGTCGCGCGCCGGGCCGAGGTCCATCGGGCGCGCGCGCCGCTTGCGGCCGTCGAGCATGTCGAGGCAGACGTTCGTCGCGATGCGGTACAGCCACGAGCGCAGCGCCGCGCGACCCTCGAAGCGATCGAGGCTGCGCCAGGCGCGCACCATCGTGTCCTGGACGGCGTCCTCGGCCTCGACCGGGGAGCCGAGCATGCGGTAGCAGTGGGCGGTCAGCTCGATGCGATGCTGCTCGAGCTGAGCCTCTTGGGCCATGGCCGTGGCTGACGTCCCGATCGACGGTCCCTGCATCGCGCTACAGCCTAGACGTCCGCGACGACGAGGTGGCGCGCTTCGCGCACAGCATGCAGCGCGACGCGGCGCGGTCACCCCTCGCGACGCGCCGCTTCAGACGTTGCCGTGCGTCGTGCCGTCCTCGCCGCCCGCCTGCCGTTCCGCCTCGTCGCGGCCGGGATGGTCCAGCGGGAGGTCGTGCGGGCTGATCTCGTCGTGCGCCTCGGGCGTGTCCCCGAGCTCGGTCTCGTCGTCGGGAGTCATCGGGCCGAGCGGCTCGTCGGCCTCCTTGTCGTGCGGGGGAGCGTGGTGCTCGTCCATGTCGAAACCTCCAGCTTCGGTCGATCGCGGAACCTTCGAGTTACCCCGAATGCGCGCCTTCAGCGCCGGACGACCGTGATCGAGCACCGCGGCCCAGGCGCGCGAGCGAGGCGAGCGTCGGCCGTGACGAGCGCGCAGCCGAGTGCTTCGGCGAGGGCGACGTACGTCGCGTCGTACGCGCTGAGGTTCTCACGCAGCAACCACACCCGGTCAAGCAGTCCCACTGCGGCGAAGCGCCGGAGGCCGAGCCGCGCCCAGCGCTCGAGGGCCGTCTGCGCGTCTGCGGCGCCCACTCGGCCTCGCAGCACCTGGGCGCGCAGAGCGTGCGCGACCTCCGAGTCGACGAGATGCGGCACGGCGACGGTCTCCGAGGCGAGCGAGCGCCGCGCCTCACTGTCGTTCAACAGGGCGAGAACGACGGCCGATGCGTCCAGGACGATCACCGCGCGGAGCGTGAGTCCCCGAGGTCATGAACGACATCGGCGGCCGCGATCCCGATGTCCGGCAGATCGCCGAGGAGCCCGGGGTTGTCGGCGCGACGCGCGACGTCGGCGAGCTCGCGCAAGGCGAACGACGACACGGACATTCCCTCCCGCGCGGCGAGCGAGGCGAGCTGCCGCCCCACCTCGTCGGGGACATTGCGGAGATAGAGCGTCTTCATGTCGCACTATGCTAGCTGTCTGCATCGATTATGCAACGGTGGCCAGGGCGCGGCCCGGCTCTGGTAGACCGGGCGCATGAGCGAGCCCGTCCGCCTTCCCGACCCGTCCCTCGTCGTGCTCGTCGGCGCGACCGCCGCCGGCAAGTCGCACTGGGCCGCCGGGGCGTTCGCGGCCGGCCCGGTCGTCTCGTCGGATCGGCTGCGTGCGGTCGTCGGGACGGGCGAGCGCGATCAGCGCGCCAGCCGTGACGCGTTCGAGGTACTCGAGCTCATCGTCGCCAAGCGGCTCGCGCGCGGCCTGACGACCGTCATCGACTCGACGGGCCTCGACCCCAAGCGCCGGGCGGGCTGGCGCGCGCTGGCCGAGCGCCACAAGATCCCCGTCGTCGCCGTCCTGTTCGACCCGCCGGCCGCGCTCGTGCGCAAGCGCAACCGCGAGCGCCAGGTGCCCGTCCCTGGCAACGTCGTGACCGCGCAGCTACGCGAGGTCGCGGCCGTCGCGCTCGACGACGAGGGCTTCGCGGCGGTGATCGAGCCCGGGCCGGTGTCGCTCGTGCCGCCGTCCCTCGTCACGGCGCTCGACTCCGCGGCCCGTCAGCGAGAGGATCCAGCGATGCTCGACTTCGGCCTGCAGATCTCGCGCTTCGGCTTCCCCGGCCATCCGGCCACGACCGCCGCCGCGCTCGCGGAGATCGCGCGCGCCGCCGAGGAGGCCGGCTTCACGAGCCTCTGGGTCATGGACCACTTCCTCCAGATCCCGCAGGTCGGGCGCGAGTGGGAGGACATGCTCGAGAGCTACACGACGCTCGGCTACCTCGCGGGCGTCACGGAGCGCATCCGGCTCGGGACGCTCGTCACCGGCATCACGTACCGCAACCTCGCGCACCTCGCGAAGATCGTCGCGACGCTCGACGTGCTGTCGGGCGGCCGCGCGATGTGCGGCCTCGGCACCGCGTGGTTCGAGCGCGAGCACTCGCTCTACGGCTGGGAGTTCGAGCCGCGCGCCGCGCGCTACGCCCGCCTCGAGGACGCGCTCGAGCTGCTGCCGCTCATGTGGGGCAAGGGCGCGCCGCGCTTCGAGGGCCGCACGCTGACCGTCGAGGAGGCCGTCTGCTACCCGCGGCCGCTGCAGGAGCGCATCCCGATCCTCGTCGGCGGGTCGGGCGAGAAGGTCACGCTGCGGCTCGTCGCGCGCCACGCCGACGCGTGCAACCTCTTCGGCGATCCCGACACGGTGCGCCGCAAGGTCGCCGTGCTGCGCGAGCACTGCGCCAGCGAGCACCGCGACCCCGCGCAGATCACGGTCACGCACCTCGCCGCGGCGCGCGTGGTGGCGTCGGAGGCCGAGCGCGAGGGCGAGGGCGCCGCGACCGTCGAGGAGCACATCGGGCGCTTCCGGGAGCTCGCCGAAGCAGGCGTGCAGACCGCGATCGTCGGGCTCTCGGACGCCGGACGGGCCGGAGTCCGTGCGCCGCTTCGCGGACGTCATCGCGGCCTTCGCCGCGCCGCGCTGAACGCGACCGCCGAGAGCGCGCCCGCGCCGAACCGTGACCGCCGGCGTTCCGGGGTATCTACCATTTTCCGAACGCCGTTTCTCGAGTCAGGGGACTTGCCCGCGCGATGACGATCCGCTGGACCAGCTGCGCTGCCGTGCTCGGCACGGCGACGCTGAGCCTCGCCGGCTGCGGCGGCGGGGGCAGCGACGCGTCGTGCGTCGCCAAGCCCGGCGCGGCGCCCGGCGCCGTGAAGGCGCCCGCGGACTGCCCCGTGAACACGGTCGTGGCGGTCGACGCGACCGGCGCGCTGCTCGACAAGACGCTCGCGCGCGACGTCGGCGCGGCGGCCTCGCGGGCGGCCGAGCACACGATCACCGCCGGCGGCCATCTGCGGATGTTCGTCTTCGCCGGCGACGCGAACGCCGTCGAGATCATCTACGACGACGACGTGCCGACGCTCGAGGAGTCCGACGAGACGCGCCGCGGCCCCGACGAGCAGAGCCTGCGGACCGCGATCGCCTCGACGCTCGACTCGGCGCTCGGCGTCGGCCGCGACGACCCGGCGCTGCGCCGCAGCGTGCGCGAGCTCTTGGAGGACGGCACCTCGGACATCGCGCGCGCCGTGCGCAACGGGCTGCGCTCGCTCGAGGACGAATCCGGCGCGAAGGCCATGACGCTCGTCTCCGACGGCGTGCAGGCCAGCGATCAGCTGAAGCTCGCCCGCAGCATCGCGGCGGGCGAGTCGGCGGACAAGCTCGGCGCGGAGCTCGCCGACCTCGTCGGCAGCGCGCGCGACGTGGACGTGCTGCAGGTCGCCGGCCTCGGGCGGCTGCCGGATCGCGTGAACCAGAGCGCGCGCCGGACGGACGAGCTCGTGGAGATCTGGACGACGGCATGCGAGCAGGCAGGCGCGGCGAGCTGCGAGATGACAACAGAGCTGTGAGGAGCCCATGAAGGACGACGAGCACTCCCCCGCCCTCCCGCCGCCGCTGCTGGCGATCCCGCCGATCGGCGACCCGGTGGCGCAGCCGGCGCAGCCCGAGCCGCCGATCGCCGACGGCACGCTCCCGGCTCCGGACCTCCAGGACAGCACGCGCACCGCCGCCGGGCACCCGCGCGACGACGCCGATCGCACGCGCGGCGAGATCGTCGCCGAGAGCATCGCCCAGCACGCCGACCACGTCATCGGCGCGCGGCTGGGCCCGCTGATGGAGCGCGCGGTCCGCGTCCGCGCGCTCGACGACGACCTCATCAAGGCGAACGCCGCCGCCGACCGGATCGAGACGCAGCCGGGCGAGTCGCCGCCCGCGGCGCCGTCGGGCTGGCGCGGGCGCTTGTCGGCGCGGATGGCCGCGGGCGGCGGCCTGCTCGCGCTGTTCTTCGCGGTCGGCATCGCCGAGGCGCTGTTCGCCTACGACGGCTTCCGGGAGCTGGCGAGGTTCAGATCGACGGATCCCGCGATCTTGCGCGAGGGCGCGCCCGCGCTGTCGGCCATCGTCATCGCGCTGCTCATCGCGGTCGGCCAGAAGGCCGTCGGCAAGAACCTGCGCCTCGCGCATACGCGCGAGGAGGCGCCGCCCGAGGTTGGAGGGAGGCGGCTGATCGAGCGCGACCAGTCGACCGCGGCGCGCTACGCCGTCGCGTTCGCGATCGTCGTGACGGGACTGGCGCTCTGGTACGGCGTGCAGAGCGCGCGGACGACCGCGAACAACGCCGCCGCCGCGCGCCAGCAGGCCAACCAGGCCGCGGGCGCGCGTGGCGCCGCGGCGCGGCGCCTGTCGGAGAACACGCAGCCGTCGGCGAGCGCGCCGGGCGTCTACTTCCTCGTGTCGTCCGCGGTGTTCCTGCTCGGCATCGGCGTCGCCTACCTGCTCGTCGACCCGGCGCGCGAGGCGCGCGACCGCCGCCGCCGGCGCGACGCGGACACGCTCGAGCACCGCGACGCGATCCGCTCGCGGCTCGCGTCGGAGGTCGGGGCGCTCGTCGCACAGCGGGCGGAGATCGCGACGACGGTCGCCAACGCCAAGCGCCAGATGCGCCAGGAGGCGGTGCTGCATCCCGAGGTCGCGTTCCTCCAGCGCGCCGACGGCTTCCCGCGCTTGTATGGCACGTGGCGCACGCGCGGGCCCTCGCCGTTCGAGCCGATGCCGGAGGTCGGCGAGGCGCACCACGCCCAGGCCGACCTCATGCGCGACAGCGGGCTCACGGTCCCCGACAAGCTCGCCGACGTCGACGCGCTGATCGCCGAGCTGCTGGGCCGCAACCTCGCCGCGCCGAAGGCACCGCCGCAGTGAGCCACGCCACCGCGCCCAAGGCACCGCCGCCGTGAGCCGCGCCACCGCGCCACGCGGCGGACCGCCCGCGCCGCGACAGGCGCCGCCGCCGCGATCGGGTGGCGGCGCGCACGGGGCGGGCGGGCCGCGCGACCCCGGTCGCCGGCAGCGCCCGGCGCACCTCTTCGCGGCGGGCTACGCGGCGCGCGAGCTCGAGGAGCCGAGCGCGGCGGAGGCCGCGTCGCTCGGCCCCCTGCCGGCTGAGCCGCTCGCGCCGCCCGACGCCGGCCCGAGCGGCGCGGAGCCCGAGCGCGATGGCTCGGACACCCGCGACCCCCGCCCTGCGGCGGCGCCTGGCGAGCTGTCCGGCCTGCGCCTGCTGCTCGACCAGCTCGACCAGCTGCTGCGCGACCCCACCCTCACGCTCGCCCTGCGCAGGTTCACGGACAAGCTCGTGGGCGCCCTGAGGGGCCTGCGGCTGCCGCGCCTGCGCATCCCGCACATGCCGCGCTGGCTGCTGCTGCTGCCGCTGCTGCTCCTGCTGGGCCTCGGCTTGCCGGCCCTGTTCTCGTCCGGCGACGAGGACCGCTCGGCGCCGGCCCCGGCGGCTGGCAGCGGCGAGATCGCGCTGCCGGCGGTCGGCATGCCCGACCTCCAAGCCGCGCCCGACGACCCGCCGCCCGCGCGGGTCGCGCTCGTCGTCGACGACGCCTACGCGCCCGCCGACCTGCGACGCGAGCTGCGGACGCTGGGCGCCTGGCTTGCCGCCAACCACGCCGCGGGGACGCGCGTGACGGTGATCGACGCCGCGGCGGGTCGTGCCAGCGCACCGCTGAGCGCGGCGGCGCTCGCGGGTGGCGCGCCGGCCCGCGCACAAGCCAGCACGAGCGCCGCGATCGACTCGGCGTTCGCGGGCCGTGGGCGGCGCCTGCTGGTGGACGTCGGATCGAGCGCGCCGGCAAGCTCCGCGAGCAGGCTGAACGTCCTCACGCGCCGCGGCGCCGGCGCGCCGGCAAGCGTGCCGCTGCGGCGCGGGCGGCGGTCGAGCGTGGCGATCGACGCTCGGCGCCCCGATGCGCTCGCGGCGAGCGTCGCGCGGGCGCTGATCGCGATCTCAGGTCAGAGCGAGCGCCGCTGACGACGCGGCCGGAGGCGGCGCGCGCCACGGCGCGGTCGGGCCGCGGCGGACGGCGGTGCTACGACGTCAGGGACCTGACGATCGCCCGCTGCTTGGCCATGTCGAGTTTCGCAAGGTGTGCCTCGGCCGCCTCGACGGGGTCGACCTTCGCGGACGCCGGCGGAGGCGGCGCGGGAGCTACGGGAGTGCGGTCGGGCGGTGTGCGGGGCTCAGACATGGTCTCCTCGGGTCTCGGATGCTGTCGTCTACCGCGCCCGCTACGCGATTCCTGCCACCCGGACTCCGCCGGCATCGACCCCGAACACGGTCGCAGACCAGCCACAACACGACGCGAGGCGCCCATCAAGGCGCCCCGCGTTGACATTCAGTCGGCCTGTCCGATGTGGACGTGAGCCCGCAGACCGCTCGTGGCCGGAGGGCGCGCGGCGCCCTTCCGGCGGGCCGGTTAGGACCGGCTGTGGTAGCCCTCGAAGTCGCGCTCCGGGCCGGTGGGCAGCTTGACCCCGGTCAGGCGCTCGATGACGGAGGCGCTAACGGGGTTGAGCTGCGTCGGCGCGTCGACGACGGTCACAGCTGCGGCCGATCCGCCGCGCGCGACCTTGCCGAGACTGGCGGTGCCAGAACTCCCTGGATTCTGCAATGTTCGCTCCCTTCCGGATGGATGAGCAGCGCGGCACCCGGACGTGCCACGCATTGCCGCATTAGTCGTTTGCCACGCCCTCCCTGGGAGAGTGGCGTCGCCGGCCCGCGGTATTCCGCAAATAGAGCCCGAATCCGGCTCATATGCAGAGCATGTACCCCGGAACGCGCCGGAAGATAGCAAAAGATCTCGCGCTCGTCACGCCCTTTTCCGGACCGAACGGAACGGTCTCTTCACGAGCCGGCTCGGTGCCGTCGAAGGACTCGAACCGGCGGCAGTCTCGAGCCCTCACCGGCCGCGGTTTCGGGGAGTTTGCGACGTGAAAGCACAATCGTTGTTGCTCGCGCAACTATCTGCTATCCTGGTTTTTGGCGACGCGCGGGTTGGAGCCCGTTCGCTCGACCGCACTCCCCCACGCTCAGCACACGCCGCCCCGCGCGGAATGCGAGCTGACGGTGAGTTTACGTCGCGAGTCGAGTCGCGCCGACATCTGAAAGGGAACGCATGGCCAGGACACCCACACCGACGGCAACAAGCCGCCGCCGCGGCGAGCACGACGCCCCTACCAAGCGGGCGCCGCGTCGCGTTAAGGCCTCAGACAGCGCGCGCACCGAGCGCCGCGCACAGGCCGAGGCCGCCTCGGACTCGCTGCAGATCTTCCTCAACCAGGCTTCGCGCCACGCACTGCTGACGGCCGCCGAGGAGATCGAGCTCGCCAAGCGCATCGAGCGCGGCGACGTCGATGCCAAGGACCGCATGATCAACTCGAACCTGCGGCTCGTCGTGTCGCAGGCGCGTCGCTATCAGGGCCTCGGGCTGCCGCTCGGCGACCTCGTCCAGGAGGGCACGCTCGGGCTCATCCGCGCGTCCGAGAAGTTCGACTGGCGCAAGGGCTTCAAGTTCTCGACGTACGCGACGCTGTGGATCCGTCAGAGCATCCAGCGCGGCCTCGCGAACACGTCGCGCACGATTCGCCTGCCCGCCCACATCGAGCAGCGCGAGCGCAAGCTCGCCCGCGTCGAGCGTGAGCTGACGGCGAAGCTGTCGCACGACCCGTCCGATCAGGAAGTCGCAGACGCCGCCGAGATGACGGTCGAGGACGTCCACGCCCTGCGCGAGGCGCGCAAGGTCGTCACGAGCCTCGACGTGCCGATCGGCGACGACGGCGACAGCCACCTCGGCGACTTCATCGCAAGCGACGTGCCGGACCCGAGCCAGCAGGCCGTGTCGACCGAGCTCGAGACCACGGTCGCGCAGGCGCTCGGCCGCCTGACGTCCGAGGAGCGCAGCGTCGTCGAGCTGCGCTTCGGCCTGCGCGACGGCCGCGAGCGGACCGTCGAGGCGACCAGCCGCGAGCTGGGCGTCAGCCGCGAGAAGACCCGTCAGCTCGAGGAGCGCGCGATGCGCAGCCTCGGCGACGAGCCCAGCCTCGCGGGCCTGCGCGAAGCCGCTTAGCCGGGGCAGCCGCGCGGGCGAGCAGCCGTGCGCGGCGGTCGCAGGCCTGCCTCAGCGCAGCACGCGGGCGAGCTCGGCGATGCCGCGGGCGATCGCCGGCTCGGGGACGTTCCCGTAGCCCAGCACGACCGCCGGGTGCGGCGACTGCCCTGAGGCGAAGAAGCTCGCGAGGCCGTCCAGCGCGATGCCGCGCTCGGCCGCCGCGGCGACGGTCGCCGCCTCGCCGGCTTCGCTCGGCAGGCGGACGACCGCGTGCAGCCCTGCCGCGATGCCCTCGACGGAGCCACCCGGCAGCTCGGCCGCCACCGCGGCCACGAGCGCGTCGCGGCGGGCGCGGTAGCGGCGGCGCATCCGGCGCAGGTGCCGATCGAGCTCGCCGCGCGCGATGAGGTCGGCGAGCGCGATCTGATCGGACAGCGGGCTCCCCCGGTCCGCATGCCAGCGGGCCTGTGAAGCGGCTGCCGCCAGGCGCGCGGGCAGCACGAGCCAGCCGAGGCGCAGCGCAGGCGCGAGCGTCTTCGACACCGAGCCCGCGTAGACGACGTGCTCGGGCGCCATTCCCTGCAGCGCGCCGACGGGCTCGCGGTCGTAGCGGTACTCCGCGTCGTAGTCGTCCTCGACGACGAGCGCGTCGCGCTGCCGCGCCCAGTCGATCGCCGCGGCCCGCCGCTCGGGGGCGAGCACGGCGCCGGTCGGGCACTGATGCGCCGGCGTCAGCGCGACGGCGCCCGCGCGGGCCTCGACGAGGTCGCCGACGTGCAGGCCGCGCTCGTCGACGGCGACCGGCACGGGCTCGAGCCCGGCGTTCAGCGCCGTCTCGCTCTGCGCCGACCAGCCGGGGTCCTCGATCGCCACGCGGCGCACGCCGGCATCGCGCAGCACGGACCAGACGAGGCCGAGCGCCTGGCGCGTGCCCGCGGTGACGACCATGAGCTCGGGGTCGGCGATCACGCCGCGCACGCGGCCGAGGTATGCCGCGAGGGCCCGGCGCAGCTCGACCGCGCCACGGGGGTCGCCGTAACCCAGCCGCGCATCCGGCAGAGCGCGCAGGCTCCGCGCGGAGGCGGCGAGCCACGCCGAGCGCGGGAAGGAGGAGAGGTCCGGCGTGCCGTAGCGAAAGTCGTAGCGCGGCGGGGGCGCCGCGCCGGGACGCGTGGCGGATTGACCCCGGATATGGGGGTCAAGGCGCCACGCCGCACTGCCGGCCTCGGGCGCGCCGTCGCGCGTGGCGGATCGAGCCCGGATAGAGGGGTCAACGCGCCACGCGGCCTCGCCGGGGGCCGGCGCGCCGCCGCGCCGGGCCGCCACGACCGTCGCGGCGCCTTGGCGCGCGGTCAGATAGCCCTCGGCGACGAGCTGCCCGTAGGCCTCGACGATCACGCCGCGCGACACGCCGAGCTGCGCGGCCAGCGCGCGCGTCGACGGCAGCGCGGCGCCGGGCAGCAGCCTTCCGGTCTGGACCGCCTCGCGCAGCTCGCGCTCCAAGCGCCGGCGCAGAGGTTCCCCGGCGTCGCGGCGCAGATCCAGGAGCAGGTCCACTGGTCCAATGATCGCATGCCGAAGTGGTCCTGTTCACCGGACCAGTGACGGCCTAGCCTTCCGTCTCATGGCCACCACCGCCCCCACCCTGCGGGTTCGCGTCCGGCGCGCCCCCAAGCGCGCGGTGTACGACCGCGCGCGGATCGACGCGATCCTCGACGAGGCGATCGTGTGCCACGTCGGCTTCGTCTGCGACGACCAGCCGTACGTCATCCCGACGCTGCACGCCCGCGTCGGCGACGTCGTCTACCTCCACGGCTCGACCGCGAGCCGCATGGTCCGCACGCTCGCGAGCGGCGCCCCGTGCTCGGTGACGGCGACGCTGCTCGACGGGATCGTGCTCGCGCGGTCCGCCTTCCACCACTCCGCGAACTACCGCTCGGTCACGATCCTCGGCCGCGCGCGGCGCGTCGAGTCCGACGAGGAGCGGATGCGCGCGCTCGAGGCCTTCACCGAGCAGCTCGTGCCCGGCCGCTGGGAGCACGTCCGCCCGCCGAGCGCCAAGGAGATGAAGGGCACGCAGGTGCTCGCGCTGACGCTCGACGAGGCGTCGGCGAAGGTCCGCACCGGGCCGCCCGTCGACGACGACGAGGACATGGGCCGCGACGTCTGGGCCGGCGTGCTGCCGCTCGCGCTCCAGGTGTCCGAGCCGGTGCCGGACCCGCAGCTCGCGCCCGGGACCCCGCTGCCCGACCACGTCGCCGGGTGGCGCGCGTCGCTCAGGCCCCGCGGATCCGCACGGTCGTCTTGAAGCGCGTGCCCGTCCAGTGGATGCGGCGCTCGCGGATCTGCGACGGGCAGCAGTTCGGGTCGTTGGGCGCGTACTTCGGCTCGCGCTCGACGAGGTCGCGCCCGGACGTGCGCAGCGAGAAGACCGCGTCGTTGAGCCGCGCGTACGCGATCGCGTAGTCGCCGCCGCCCTCGTTGCGCAAGATCACGATCGGCGACGGGGAGGAGACCGTGCAGCACTTGTAGAGCGCGGCCCGGTCGACGTCGCCGTCGCCGTCGTAGTCCGCGCACAGCGACCGGCTGATCGTCGTCAGCACGGACGACGGCGCGTCGTCGCCGAAGATCGACTTCAGCCGCGGATCGGCGTCCATCCGCGCCGGAACGCCGGCCTGGCCGGCGGCGGCCTTCGTCATCGCCTTGCTGCAGGCCGCCCAGTTGCGGCTTGCGGCGGGCGCCGCCGCGGACGCGACGAGCATCGCCGCGAGGGCGATCGTGGCGGCTGCGAGGGCGGCGGAGGCGCGCATGGCGTGAACCTACCCGCTGAAGGAGCGTCCCGGACTCCCCGCCGGCCGCCCCGCGGGTCTATCCTGCGCCTATGGGTGAGCTCGCCGTGCGACGAGACGGAGCCTTCTACGGCGTCACGATCCGCGCCGTGCTCGACTCCGGCGCGACGGCGCCGCTCTACGTCGCGATCCGCGCGGAGCGCGTCGAGTGGAACGACCCCAACGATCCCGCGGCCGGCCCCGGCGGATGGGTGCGCAGCGTCGCCCCGAAGGCCGTCGAGGCCGAGCTCGAGCTCTACTTCACCCGCGACAAGGTCCACGCCAGGGCGCTCGAGCAGCTCGCGAAGTGGCAGGCGGACCCGCCGCCGCAGCTCGTCGGCGTCAGCTCGGTCGAGGAGCAGTACGTCGGGCTCATCGACCAGGCCGAGGGCAACGGCATCGGCATCAAGCTCACCGACGCCACGCAGGAGCGCTCGAGCAGCCGCGCCTACGCGGCGTGGTCGCGCGGCAAGCTCTGCGGCGACTCGCCGTCGCCCGCCCAGTAACTCGCGCCGCGGGCGCGGCGCTCAGGCCGCGCCGCGCTGCGGCTCGGCCGGCTCGACCACGGTCACGACGCGGCCGGCGCGGACGTCCTTGGCGATCTCGCGCTCGGGGCGCGGCGGGCGCGGCATGCGCTTGATGACGCGCTTGCGCCACAGGGCGATGAGGCCGATCCGCCAGGCGATGTAGCCCGAGCGGCCCGGGATCGCCGAGAAGTCCATCTTCGCGAGGTGGCTCAGCGCGCGCCGGGACAGGTAGGCGGTGCGCAGGACGTGGCCGAGGCGCGGATAGAGCTTCTGCTCCTCCGTGCTCGCGTGCACCCTGTTGAGCAGGCGCTTCCACAGCCACGCCGGCGGGCGCCAGATGCACAGGAGGTACAGCAAGAGGTTGTTGACCCGCGGCGGGATCGACATGAACGTCGCCGAGATCTCCTCGATGTCGACGCCGCGCTCCTTCATCGCCTTCTCGAGCTCGGTGTTCGGGATGACCTTCAGGGAGTAGATGAACAGCGTGTACGGCCGCTCCATGTCGTAGAGCAGCTGCAGCGTGTCCTTGAGGTCCTGGGCCGTCTCGATCGGGTTGTCGGTGATGATGTCGTAGGCCGGGGGGATGTGGTAATCCGGCGAGAACGACGCGTTGACCGAGCCGGCCGCGAGGATCTTCTCGGGCGGCGACGGGCGCTTGTAGAACGCGAGCGTGTTGCGGCTGCCGCTCTGGATGCCCATCCGGACGCGGTTCATGCCGGCCCACGTCAGCAGCTCGTACTTGTCGCGGTTGACGTAGTTCGGGATGACCCCGTAGACGGCGAACGGGAGGTCGAGCTCGGCCTTCCAGAGCTCGGCGAACTCCTCGATCTGGCGGTACGGGATCGCCATGAAGCTGTCGTCGTGGAAGGAGACCTGGCTGAGGTGCGGGAAGCGCGACCGGGCGGTCTTGATCTCGTCGACGATGTAGCGCGCGCTCGGGTGGCGGATGCGCTTGTACTTCGGGTCGTTGGAGATGAACTTCGTGTTGCCGCAGTAGGAGCAGTGAAACGGGCAGCCGATCGACCACAGGGTCGTGTAGCTCAGGCCGTCGTTGTCGATGTAGTCGGAGACCTTCATCGGGATGAAGCCGTCGCCGGCCTGGTAGATGAGCTCGCCCTCGCCGTACTGCGGGAAGGGCAGCGACTCCATCTCGTCCTGCGACATCAGCGGGAGGAAGTGGTTGCGGATGATCTCGCCGCCGCCCTCCTTGAACCAGAAGTTCTTGATGTTCGTCGGGCGCTTGCCGGCCTGAAGCGCGTCGTAGAGCTCCTGGAAGGCGAACTCGCCCTCCCCCGTGCAGATCGCGTCGACGTCGGAGAGGATCGCGTCCTCGGGGTGGATGATCGGGTGGATGCCGCCCCAGATGACGTACGTCGAGGGGTCGAGCTCCTTCACGCGCTTGATGAGCTTGCGCGTGAGGTCCGAGTAGCCCGTCATCGACGAGAAGCCGACGAGGTCGGACTTGATCAGGTCGCGGGCCGCGAGGTCGATGTCCTCGGGCTCGAGCGAGCCGGCGCTGCCGAGCGTGCCGCGCAGGCCGTTGCGGATGCTGCGGTACCGGTTGGTCGAGACGTAGCAGGACTCCGTGTCCTCGTTGATGCGCGCGACGAAGGCGGCCATCTTGCGAAAGCCGCACGACGTGATGCCATCCTCAAGCGATACCAGCTTGATTTGCATGCAGAACTCCCCCGCTCCTTCGGACGAAGGTTGATCGTAGCGATGGCACGTTCGGCATGCACCCCCTCGCACCTCCATGTGGACGTTTGTTCTAGGTTCCGCGCGTGATCGATCGGGAGCTCGTCGAGGAGGCGGTCGTGGCCGGCGCCGTGGCGTCCGTGCTCAGCGGCGTGCCCTCGACGCTGCATGCGCTCATGAGCGGGGAAAGCCCGCTCGAGGCGTCGCTCGCCGCGGGAACGCTGCTGCTGCCGCGCGAGCAGCGCGCGTCGCGGCTGCTGCCGGCCGCGATGGTCGCGCATGGCGCGTTGTCGCTCGGCTGGGCGCTTGTGCTCGCGGCGAGCGTGCCGCGGCGCCGCGAGGTGCCGTGGTCGGTGGCCGGCGGGCTGGCGATCGCGGCGCTCGACCTCGGCGTCGTGGGCCGGCGCTTCCCGCGCATCCGCGCGCTGGCGCTCGTGCCGCAGGTGCTCGACCACGTCGCCTTCGGGGCGACGGTGGGCGTCGTGCTCAGCCGCCGCCGCGCGCGGCGGGCTCGGCCGCCGAGCTGAGCCGCGTCATCGTCGCGTCGAGCGCGGCCGCGTCGACCGAGCCCGGCAGGCCGATGACGACGAGCCGCGACGCGGGCTCCTCGTCGCCCCACGGGCGGTCGGCCTCGATGCCGTAGCGGCGGCCGACGAGCTGCAGCACGTAGCGGCTCGCACCGTCCTCGCGCAGGTGGAGGATCCCCTTCGCGCGCACGATCCCGTCGGGGAACGCCGCGATCGCCTCGACGAGGCCGGCACCGGAGAGCGGCGCCGATCCGCTGAAGCTCCAGGTCTCGTACGCGGGGTGATCGTGGTCGTGGTCGTGGTGGTGCGAAGCGTCCGCGAGGCGGCCGGCCGTCAGCGACGCCGCGCGCGCGCCGATCAAGACGTCCGTCGGCACGGCGCCCCGGGCGGCTTCGACGATGCCCGTCGACGGTCCGGCGACGTCGCGCAGCCACGCGCGGACCTCCGCCAGCGCCGCCGGCTCGACGAGGTCGGTCTTGCTGATGACCAGCAGGTCGGCCGCGCGCAGCTGCATGCGCACGGCGTGGCCGGTGTGCTCGTCCTCGGCGCGGGCTCGCACGGTCTCGGCGTCGGCCACGACGACCACCGCATCGCGCGCGTAGCCCGGCATGTCGCCGAGGATCGCGATCTGGCCGGGGTCCCCGACGCCGCTGGCCTCGACGACGACCTGCTCGGGCGGGTCGTCGACGTCGCGCAGGCTCGCGAGCGCCGCGATGAAGTCGCCACCGATCCCGCAGCAGATGCAGCCGTTGGAGAGCGTGAGCATCTCGCCGTCGCGCGACTGCACGAGCTCGGCGTCGATGTTGATCGCGCCGAAGTCGTTGACGAGGACCGCCAGGCGCCGATCGCCGGCGTCGCGCAGGATGTGGTTCAGCAGCGTCGTCTTGCCCGCTCCGAGGAAGCCTCCGACGACGGTGAGCAGGATCGGGTGTGCCATCTCGCGCAGGCTAGACGAGCCGCTGTGCCACGATGCCCGCGACGCCGCGCTGCTCGCCGCCGCGCTCGGCGACGCCCTCGCGGTAGTGGCGCACGTGAAGCGCTGCGAAGGCGCGCAGCAGCTCGTTGGGCTCCAGCACGTAGGCCGGGTTGAAGCTGCGCCCGAGCTCCGTGAGGTGCGCTTGGGCGAACGTCTCGAAGAGCAGCAGCCCGCCGGGCGCCAGCGCGCCGCTCAGCGCGCCGAAGAGGTCGCGCTGGAGGTAGCTCATGCAGACGACGACGTCGTAGGGACCGGCGGGCAGCGGGTCGCGCTCGAGGTCGAGCACCTGCGCGTCGACGGTCAGGCCGCGCTTGGCGGCAGCCGCGCGCAGCGCGCCGACCGCGACGTCGGAGACGTCGACCGCGTCGACCGCGAAGCCGAGCTCGGCAAGCCAGCGCGCGTTGCGGCCGTCGCCGCACGCGACGTCCAGCGCGCGCGGCGGCCCGCCCTCCGCATCGCCGGCGTTGCCGCGCGCGCCGACCGGCGTGTGCGGCCGGCCGCCCCCCGCGTCGCCGCGCGCCGTCGCGAGCTCGCCCAGCACGTCGCGGTGCTCGACGAGCCAGGCGGCAGGCGAGTCCGGGAAGGGCTCGAAGCCGCCGCCCCCGTAGCGCTCGTTCCAGCGCTCGCGCGCGGGCGTGTCGCCGCTCATCGCAGTTGGGCGCCGAAGGACACGGCTGCGCACGGTAGCGGGGCGGCCCGGTGCCCGGCTCATACCTGGCAGCGCCGCCGGGTAGGCAGGGGCAAGACCGCAACTTCGAGAGTGAGGAGACACGGCATGTCGGAGAAGGAGATGGCAGATCCGCAGACCTACCGCGGCGGCGTCGAAGAGCCCTCGGACGCCAAGGGCGGTGCCCCGGGCGCCAGTGGAGTGCCGCGCGAGATGGTCGACGAGCAGACGTCGGACGCGTCGGACCCGCAGGAGATGAAGGACGAGTCGCTCGGCGGGTGGGCCGCAGAGGAGTCCGAGCATCAGGTTCCGCGCGACGGCGGCGACAACGCCGACGCAACCCGCGACGGCGGTCCCGACGCCGATTCCCCCAGCCGCACGGGCGCAGGCTCGGTGGCAGACACCGAGGGTCGCGTCGGCGACGCCGAGACCGACGAAGGCGAGGACGCCACGCCCAGCGGCGCCGAGGGCGCCTAGCACCTCCCCGGCCGCGTCCTCATGGACCAGCCGTCCCGCGCTCGCAGCGCGGGACGGCGCCAATGGCTCTCAGTTGAGCCGGGCGCGGTACGCGCCCAGCTCGATGCGTAGCGCCTGCATTCGCTCGTGACCCAGCGGTAGCGCCAGCCGCAGCTCGGCCGCGTGGATCGTGCGCGTGAGGTCCGCGCGCCTGTCGTAGGCCGCCACGAGGTTGTTGAGGATCCGCAGCGCCGTCTCGTGCGCGCTCCACGCGCGCACCTCGCGCGGCAGCTCCGCGACCACGGGCGCTCCGCCCGCGAACGGGTCGATGAGGACAGGCGGGCTCGCGCGCAGGTCGCCGACGACGTAGTGGCCCGGCAGGCCGACGCCGCACAGCGCGATCCCCGCGCGCTGCGCCGTCGCCAGGTACAGCACCGAGAGCAGGATCGGCAGGCCGCGGCGGCGCTCGAGGACGAGATCGAGCATCGAGTTGTAGGGATGGTCGTAGCGCTGGCTGTCGCCGGCGAAGCCGTGGCGAACGGCGAGCACCTCGCGCAGCGCCTCGATGCCCGCGTGCGGGCCCTCGAGCGCGGCACGCGCGGCGGCCACCTCGTCGCCGAGCTCGTCGAGCGCGGCGATCGCCGCCGACTCGTCGACGTCGTGGAACTCCGCCGCGAGCGACAGGGCAAGATCCTCGACGCGCGGCTCGGGCCGCGCGGCGAGAGCGAGAAAGGGTTCGATGATCACCTCGACATTGTCCCCAAAGGCCAGCCCCGCCATGATTGTCCGCATGTCCAAGATCAAGATCGACGAGGCGGACCAACTGCTCGTGCGCGATGTCGTGCACGAGAAGCTCAGCGCCCTCGAGGCCACAGCGACGATCGCCGACGTGCGCGCGTACTTCGCGGCGAGCGGCAGCCGCCGCCAAGCGTTCGTCGTCGACGACGGCCGCTACATCGGGTCGCTGACGCCCGCGCTGGTCGCCGACGAGACCGCCGATCCCGACCGGTTGGCGGTCGAGGTCGCGGACCGCGAGGGGCCGACCATCGACCTCGACGCACCCGCCACCACGGGCCGCGACCTCGCATTGCAGACCGACGCACGGCGCGTGCCCGTCATCGACGCGGACGGCAAGCTCGTCGGCGTCGTCGCCGTGACCGGCGACCTCACGTCGTTCTGCGGGACCGGCTGACCACCGCGGCTCGTCCGCAGGGCGGCGCGGTGCGGCTGGCTCAGGCCTCGTCGGACTCCAGCAGCTTCTTGGCCATCTCGGTCGCCGGGTGGTCCATGCCGAGCACGCGCTCCATGTCCGCGACGAGCATCGTCTGGAGCTTGCGCGCCTTGTCGGCGTCGCCGGCCTGGCGGTAGGAGGACGCGAGGTCGCGTCGGGCCGTCAGCGTCTCGGGGTCGTCCGCGCCGTGGATGCGCGTGCACTCCGACACGACCTCCTCCTCGACGGCGATCGCCTCGTCCTGGCGGTCGGCCTTCCATAGCGACTGCGCGAGGTTCGAGCGCGCTTCGAGCGTGTCGTCCTCGTCGGCGCCGAGGACGCGGACGCGATCGGAGAGGACCGTGCGCAGGACCTCGATGGCCTCGTCGGCGCGGCCGGCGGACGCGTAGGAGAACGAGAGGTTCGAGCGGGCGGTGAGCGTGTCGGGGTGGTCGAGGCCGAGCACGCGCTCGCTCACGGCGAGGACCTCCTCCTCGATGCGGATCGCTTCCTCGTGGCGGCCGTTGGACCAGTACGACGCCGCGAGGTTCACGCGCGCGCGCAGCGTCGCCGGCGCCTCGGCGCCGGCCGTGCGCTCGTAGACCGAGAGCACGTCTTCCTCGATCTCGACGGCGTCGTCGAGGCGGCCGGACTGCCAGTACGAGTAGGCGAGCTCCGAGCGCATCTCGAGCGTGGCGGTGTGCTCGGCGCCGAAGGCCTTGACGTGCTCCTCGACCTGATCCTCCTGACGCGCGATCGCCGCTTCGACGACGCTCTTCAGCTTGTCCACCTGCTCCTGCTCAGCCTGCTCCTGCTCAGCCATCGACACTCCTCCTCGTTCAGCGAGAGGGTAGCGAGGCGATCTGCCCCCGGAACGTGCCTGGCGCGGCGCCGTCAGACGGGCAGCGGCGGCTCGCGCAGCGCGCGAACCTCTTCCTGAGCGGCGGCGAACTCGCAGCAGCAGTCCATCAGCGGGCCGCCGAGCGTGCGGAGGAGGGCGATGCGCTCGCGCTCCTCGAGCGGCTGGTAGCTCTCGACGTCGCGCTCGGCGACGTAGGAGGCGCCCAGCTCGCAGAGCTTCTGGGCGTCCTCGCGGACGAGCGTCATGGGTGCCTCGTCGCCGAAGACGGCGGTGGCGGCGAGCATGTCGTCGAGCGTCATCCACGCGCGCAGGACGAGGACGTCCTCGGCGGCGTCGTGCTCGAGGCGCGCCAGCTGGTCGCGGCGCCAGCCCAGGGCGTCGCGCAGTGCGTCGACTTCCTCGCGAGCGAGAGTCGCGTCACAGACGACGGTCGTGCCGTCGCGTCCTATGCGGTAGCTGCGCTTCATGAGAGTGCTCATACCCATATTCGTATGATCGGCAAGATCGATGTGTGACGTTACGTACGGAGGGCCAGAATTCGACGGATCGCCCTGGCCCCGGCGGACCGTCATCCGGCGCTCGGTTCCAGGGCCGCGGCGCACGCGCTCCCGATCGCCGCGGCAAACGCGTCGATCTCCTCGGGCGTGGTGTCCCAGGAGCACATCCAGCGTACTTCGCCCGTCGCCGCGGCCCAGGTGTAGAAGCGCCAGTCTCGCTGCAGGGCCTCCGTGGCGGCGGGCGGCAAGACCGCGAAGACGCCGTTTGACTGGACGGCCTGGGTGATCCGCACGCCCGGCACGTCGCGCACGGCGGCCGCCAGCCGAGTGGCCATCGCGTTGGCGTGCGCGGCGCTGCGGTGCCAGAGGTCGCCCTCGAGGAGCGCGACGAACTGCGCCGCGAGATAGCGGCCCTTGGACGCGAGCTGCAGCGTCTGCTTGCGCAGGTAGGGCAGCCCCTCCCCCAGCCCCGGGCGCAGCATGACGACGGCCTCGCCCATCAGCAGGCCGTTCTTCGTGCCGCCGAAGGAGAGCGCGTCGACGCCGGCGTCCGTCGCGACCGCACGCAGCGGGACGTCCAGCGCCGCCGCGGCGTTGGCGAGCCGCGACCCGTCGACGTGCAGGAGCAGGTCGTGGTCGCGGGCGAACGCGGAGAGCTCGGCGAGCTCGTCCGGGCTGTAGCGCGTGCCGAGCTCGGTGCTCTGGGAGATCGAGATCACGCGCGGCTGGACGACGTGCTCGTCGCCCTTGCGGCCGAGGCGCGTGGCGACGAGCTCGGGCGTGAGCTTGCCGTCGGAGGTCTCCAGCGCATGGAGCTTGACGCCGGCGATGCGCTCGGGCGCGCCGCCCTCGTCGACGTTGACGTGCGCGCTCGCGGCGCACACGACGGACTCCCACGGGCGGCACATAGCGCGCAGGCACAGGACGTTGGCGCCGGTGCCGTTGAAGACGAGATACGACCGCGCCTGCTCGCCGAAGTGGCGCTGGAGCAGCTCTTCTGCGCGCGTGGTCCACGGGTCGGCGCCGTAGGGCGTGGCGTGCTCGGCGTTGGCCTCCGCGATCGCGGCGAGCACCTCGGGGTGGGCGGGCGCGTAGTTGTCGGAGGCGAAGCCCTTCATGGAGTGAGCGTAATGGGCGCGTAGACGGTGACGGCGTAGCGTGATACTTGGGGAGTGATCGTCGGAGTCCCCACGGAGATCAAGTCCGATGAGTTCCGCGTCGCGCTGACGCCCGCCGGCGTCCGCGAGCTGACCGCGCGGGGCCACGAGGTCCTCATCGAGGCCGGCGCCGGCGCCGGCAGCGCGATCGAGGACGAGCACTACGTCGCGCAGGGCGCGCGGATCGTCGCCGACGCGGCGGCCGTCTTCGCGGCCGCCGAGCTCGTGCTGAAGGTCAAGGAGCCGCAGCCGTCGGAGGTCGCGATGCTGCGGCCCGACCAGACGCTCTTCACGTACCTGCACCTCGCGGCCGCGCCGGAGCTCACGGCCGGGCTCCAGGCGTCCGGCGCGACGTGCATCGCCTACGAGACCGTCGAGGACGAGGCCGGGCGCCTGCCCCTGCTCGCGCCGATGAGCGAGGTCGCCGGCAAGATCGCGACCCAGGCCGGCGCGTTCATGCTCGAGAAGCCGCTTGGCGGGCGCGGGGTGCTGCTCGGCGGCGTGCCCGGCGTCGCCGCCGCGACCGTGCTCGTCATCGGGGGCGGGGTCGTCGGCCTCAACGCCGCGCTCATCGCGATCGGGATGCAGGCCGACGTGTTCGTCTTCGACCGCTCGATCCCGCGCCTGCGCGAGCTCGACCTCGTCTTCGGCGGCCGCGCCTCGACGGTCTACTCCTCGACGCTCGCGATCGAGGAGATGCTGCCCGAGGCCGACCTCGTGATCGGCGCCGTGCTCATCCATGGCGCGCGGGCGCCGCGCGTGATCACCCGCGACCAGCTCGCGCTCATGAAGTCGCGCGCCGTGCTCGTCGACGTGTCGATCGACCAGGGCGGCTGCTTCGAGACCTCCCGCCCGACGACGCACTCCGACCCGACGTTCCAGGTCGACGACGTGACGCACTACTGCGTGACGAATATGCCCGGCGCCGTGCCGGTCACCGCGACCTACGCGCTGACGAACGCGACCCTCCCCTACGTGCTCGACCTCGCCGAGCGCGGCGTGCGCGAGGCGCTCGCCGCCAGCCCGGCGCTGCGGCTCGGCGTCAACGTCGCGCGCGGGGAGATCGTGCACCCCGCCGTCGCCGAGGCGCTCGGCGGCGGCGGGGCGCGAGCCGCTTAGATCTAGCCGGACTTGACGGTGACGTTGTCGACGGCGGCCTCGACGAGGCTCGCGGTCGACGCGTCGGCGGCCTCGACGACGAGCCGCACGCCGGTCTGGCCGAGGTAGGTCGACGGGATCGCGACGGTCGTCGTCGCCCAGACGCCGTTGTCGTTCTCGGTCCCGCCGAGCTCCTGGAAGACCGTCGTGGTCGTGCTCCCCTGGACCTTCACGCGCAGGTAGTCGGCGGTCGAGCTGTTCGTGCCGTGGGCGAGGTAGTAGGAGAACGTCACCGACAGGCTGCCGCTGGCCGGCATCGTGAAGGCGGGCGACGTGATCGTCGTCAGGCCGCCGTCGACGTCGTAGTCGCCGGCTGCCGCACCCGCGAGCCTGCCCGTGACGAGGTCGTTGACCCCGCTCACCGTGGTGCCGAGCTGCTTGGCGCCGCCGGAGTTCGTCGCCGCCGGGTCGCCGCGCTCCCAGCGGCCGGTCGTGGCGGTGTCGGCCGCGCTCACGACCCAGCCCTTGTTCGTCTCGAAGTCGTCGGTGAAGACCGTCGTGCTCGCGATCCCGCAGTACTGCGACTCCTTGCCGATCGCGCGGTAGACGCAGTCGGAGGTCTCGAGCAGCCGCAGCACCGCCTCGCGGTTGCGCGACGTCTGCTCCGGGATGACCTCGTCGGGCGGATAGAAGCCGGGGTTCGAGGACACCGGGTACATCTCGAACGTGTAGCCGAAGATCCCCTCGACGCCCCACAGCCAGTCGTCGATCGCGCCGTCGGCGATGTACAGGTCCGAGGCCTGCTCGGGCGTGTAGCCGTTGGTCCCCGCCATGTTCTGGCCGAGCGTCGCGAACGTGTTGCGCACGTCGGCGGACATCGTCGTGGTCGTGTCGGCGGTCGTGTAGCCGTATGGCCACAGGACGAGCTCGGAGTAGGTGTGGAAGTCGATCCCGGATTTGATCTGCTGGACGCCGCCGCAGGTCGCGCAGGTGCGCCGGGACTGGACGAAGTTGCGCACGACGGTCGTCTCGGGCGCCGAGAACGGCGCCGCGCCGCGGTAGGTCTCCGACGAGAACGTCCCGCTCGAGCCGCCGCAGCAGCCCCACTGGAAGCCCCAGTTGCGGTTGAGGTCCGTGCCGACCGACGACGAGCCCGCGTTCGGCTGGCGGTTCTTGCGCCAGAGCGCGTAGGAGCCCGTCGAGACGTCGAACTCCGCGCCGTCCGGGTTCATGCTCGGGATGATCCAGATCTCGCGCGTGTCGACGACGTTCTTGACGCGCGCGTCGGTCGTGTACTTGCTCGTGAGCTCGTTGAGCAGGTACATCGCCATCTCGACCGTGAGGTGCTCGCGCGCATGCTGGTTGTGCGTGAACAGGACCTCCGGCTCGGCCTCGTCGGCGCCGACGTTGTCCGACAGCTTCAGCGCGTAGATCGCACGACCCTGGTAGCTCGTGCCGATCTGCTGGCGCGAGAGGATCGACGGGTACGTGGCGACGAGCGCCGCCGTCTCGCTGACCCATTCGCCGTAGTCGTGGTAGTTGCTGTCGGCGGCCGGGAACGCGGCGGCCCGCGCTCCGAGCCCGCCCTTGGTCCCCTTCGCCGTCGGCTCGACGTAGCGCGTGACGCGGTACAGGCCAAGCCGGCGCAGCTTGCGCACGTCCGACGCCGACGCGGTCACGAGGACGTTCGCGTGGTCGACCTCGATGATCGCCGCGCCCGTCGCCACGACCGCCGAGCGATCCAGCGAGTCGCGCACGCCATCGACGACATAGGTCTTCACGGCGCCGCCGCGCGTGGCGGCGGTCGCGGAAGTCGCGCCGCCGAGCAGCGCGATAGCAGTGCACAACGCCAGGGTGCTTCCAGCGAGTTTCATGTGCGGAAGCTAGCGCCGCGCCCCGCGGAATGCGACTCCACAATCGGCCAGGTTCGCGCGACTCGCAGAGCCGAGCCTCGAAAACGCGCGGAATGGACGTATGCCGGCCGGTCGATCATGCGTCCATTCGCCTCAAGGTCGCATCGGCGCGACCGGGGGGTGCGCCGACAAGCAACCCGTGCGGATCTCAACTTTGCTTCCCGGCGGGCCCCCTCGCCTTGGAACGCGCCGATCGTCAGCCACGGTCGCCCTCGACATCGGCCCCGACGCCATCGTCGTCCTGCAGTCGTCGGGGACCGAGCGCGCACGCGTGCGTCGCGCCATCGTCCACCCACTGCCGATGGGACTCGTCGTCGACGGTGAGGTCGTCAACGCCGATCAGCTCGCCGTCGAGCTGCGTGCGCTCTTCGCGGAGCACAAGCTGCCGCACGAGGTGCGCGTCGGCCTGGCCCACCCGCGCCTCATGGTGCGCATGGTCGAGCTGCCGGCATCGCTGTCGGGGCGCGACCTCGACAGCGCCGTCCGCCATCTGGCGGGCGACCTGCTGCCGGTCGGCCTCGACCAGCTCGTCGTCGACTACCGCTGCGTCGGCAAGGCGCCGACGAGCAGCGGCCCGGCGCAGCAGCGCGTGCTCATGGCCGCCGCTCGCGTCGACGGCATCGACCGCCTGACGCAGGCGCTGTCGGGCGCGCACCTCAAGGCCGAGTGCATCCAGCTCTCGGGCCTGGCGATGCTCCGCGCGCTCGAGCACCCGCCGCTCGCCGGTCAGGCGATCCTCTACGTGCAGGCCGGCGCCCTGACGAACGTCGTCATCGCCGAGGACGGTGAGCCGCTGCTCGTCCGCGCGGCATCCGCCGGCTCCGAGGCGATCGCCATGGGGCTCGCCGAGCGCACGCAGATCAGCCACGAGGAGGCCCGCGCGCACATCGCCGCGCTCGGCGTCCGGACCGCGCCGCACCACGGCGCTCCGGCGCAGATCTCCCCCGAGCTCGAGTCGGCCGTCTCGCTGCAGGTCCGCGAGGGCCTGCGCCGCGTCATCGCCGAGATCCAGTCCTCGCGCGGCTTCTACTCGGCCCGCCCGGACGCCCGCGAGATCGGCGGCGTCGTCCTGACCGGCGCCATGACGACGTGGCCCGGCGTCGCCGAGCTGCTGCGCGACGAGCTGAACCTGCCGGTCCTGCCGGCGGGTCGCGACGGCTGGCCGGACCTCGGAACAGTCTCGGTCGCACCCGAGCGCCTCGACGTCGCGGTCGGCCTCGCGCTGTCGGCTCCCGGCGACCGCCCCGACATGCGGCCCGAGCGGCCGACCTCCCGGACCCTGGTCGAGCCCGCCCCGAACGCACGGGTGGCCCAGGTCGTCTGCGGCATGGTCGCGCTCCTCGCGATCGCCGTCGTCTACATGGTCATCGTCGCCAACCAGGTGAGCTCCGGCAAGGAGCAGATCGCAGAGCTCGGCACCCAGATCGTGACGGCCGAGCGCAGCGCCGCCGCGCTGAAGCCCTACGCGGACTTCGCGCAGGTGACGGTCGCCCGCCGCGAGGCGGTCAAGACGGTCGCCGGCGCGCGCTTCGGCTGGGACCGCACGCTGCAGCAGCTCTCCCGCGTGGCTCCCGGCGACGTCTGGCTGACGTCGGCGAAGGGCACGCTCACCCCCACGAGCACGGTCAAGGGCGGCTCGAGCGGCTCGTCGACGCTGCGCGCCGCGCTGCCGGGCCCGGCCCTGGAGCTCTCCGGCTGCGGTAAGCGCGAGAGCGACGTGCCGAAGTACATGGACCGCCTCTACTCGATGTCCGGCGTCAACGAGGTCGGCTTCAGCAGCACGAAGAAGTCGAGCGCCTCGGGCAGCACCGACGCGGCCTCCGCCTGCGGCGACCTTGCGGGCGCGACGGTGTTCTCGCTCGTGACGTACTTCAAGCAGAGCGCGGCGCTCGCCGCCGCGGCCGCAGCCGCAGCCGCACCGGCCGCCAACGCGGCGCCCGCCCTCACCCCGGCAGCGCCGGGAGCTCCCGCCAATCAGACCGCCGCCACCGGCAAGGAGGGGACGAAATGATCGGCTCGGCTTCCCCGCATCAGCGCATGATCATCGCAACGGTCGCCGTCGGGATCGCGCTCCTGGCAGCGCTCTGGATGCTCGCGATCTCGCCGAAGCGCAGCGAGAGCGCGACCGTCAAGTCGAACGTCGCCGCGCAGGAGCAGCGCCTCAGCGCCGCCCAGACGCAGCTGGCGAGCTATGAGGCCTCGCGCAAGCAGTACCCGGGCCTCCTGGCCGAGCTGCGCGGCCTCGACGAGGCGGTGCCGGCGCGCGGTCAGATCTCCGTGCTCCTGCGCCAGCTGCAGAAGCGCGCCAAGGCGCGCAACGCCACGCTGCAGCTCGTCAGCCTCGAGGCTGCCGCCGCGACAGCCGCGCCGGCGCCGGGCGCCGCGTCCGGCACAAGCCTCACCCCCGGGGCCACCCCCCCGAGCAGCGGCGGGCTGGCGAAGCTCCCGTTCTCGTTCGAGTACTCGGGCCGCTACTTCGACCTCGTGAAGATCCTCAAGGAGGCGCGGCGCACCGTCGCCGTGAAGTCCGGCGACCTGAAGATCAACGGCCGCCTCGTGACGATCGAGGCCCTCACGTTCCAGCGTGAGACCCCCGAGTCGTCGCTCATCAAGGCGAACGTCGCCGGAACGGCGTACATCGCCGCCGCACCACCAACACCAATTGCGACCGCGATCCCCGCGGACGCGCCTCAGGGAGGGTCATGATGCTCCGCAGCCTCGTCGACGAAGTGGTCCGGCGCCGCCTGTGGCCGATCCCGCTGGTCGCACTGCTCATCGCAGTCGCGGCGCCTGTCCTGTTCATGAAGTCCCCGCCGCCGGACGCGCCGGCAGCCACGGAGGCACCGGCTACCGCGGCCGCTGCTCCCCTCCCGGCGGTCGCCAAGAACCTCGTCGCGACGAGCGACAAGGCGGTGACCCCGCGCGACAAGGCCAAGCGCAAGGCGCAGGACCCGTTCGCGCCACCCGCATCGGCCAGGAAGGCGGCCACGTCTCAGAGCGCCGCCAAGGAGCCCGACGCCAAGCAGGGGACGAGCACGCCCAAGGCCATCCCGCTCGTGATCACGAACTCCAACGGCGACAAGCTCACGGTCACCTCCGATTCCAAGGCGAAGGCGAAGAAGCAGCCGAAGAAGCAGAAGACGACCACGACGCCGCAGGCGACGACCCCCACGGTCTCCGTCTCCAAGCCCGTCACGTACGTCGACGTGCGCTTCGGCAAGGCGCTGCCGAGCAAGGTGCGCCGCCGCATGCCCGCGATGCAGACGTTCCGTGCCGGCGGCAAGGTCGCGGCGATCTTCATGAAGTACTCGCCGACCCGCAACAAGGCCGTGTTCGCCGTCGCGTCCAGCACCAAGGTCAAGGGCGACGTCAAGTGCCGCCGCAAGGCCGGCGCCTGCCGCTACGTCGACCTCGGCGAGGGCCAGCACGTGCGCCTGACCATGCGCAACGCGGACGGCACGCTCGTCAGCCGCCGGCTCGACGTGGTGAACATCCATCGGGAGTCCGCGCCGATCGCCGGCGCCGCCACGCCGGCCGCCGCGCCCCGCGACACGCCGCTCGCCCAGGCCACGTGCCTGCTCAAGCGGCTGCTCACGCTGTCACCGATCCTCCCGTCGATCTCCGTCGACGCCTGTGAGTAGCAACCCGCACACCCCCGTGCGTCCCGGCGCGGCAGGAGAAGACGGCTTCACGATCATCGAGGTGATGGTCGCGATGGTCATCCTGCTCGTCGGGGTGCTCGGGACGCTCACGATCATCCAGGGAAGCCTGGCGAGCACGAGCCGCACGAACGCTCGCGAGCAGGGCACGAACCTCGCCCGTGACCTCGTCGAGCGCACCCGCCAAGCGGCCTACGCGAACATCACGATGGACCTCGCGCCCGCGACGCTGCGGGCGACGCTGCCGCCCAGCGAGGTCGGCGCGCTGTCGGGCTCGACGTTCAACGTGCGGCGCCGCAGCGTCGACTACACCGTGACGGTCTTCGCCTGCTCGATCGACGATCCCTCCGACGGCGCGGGCCAGGGCAACGCGAAGTTCTGCGCCGCGCCGAACAGCGTCTCCGCACCTGGCGGGTCGGCACCCGGCCCCGCCGCGTCGATCAACGTCCTCGGCATCGCAGTCGCCGCCGGCGGCAGCCTGCTGCAGACCGTCTGCAACGCCCTCGGCATCAGCTCGATCGCGGCCACGCTGACGGCCGGGCTTAGCGCGATCGCCCCGACCAGCGTGTGCCCGTCCGGCGCGACGGCCACGGCGCCGTACGACAGCCAGCCCGACGACTTGCGGCGCGTGCGCGTCGACGTCAGCTGGACGCGCAACGGCGGCGGCTCGATCAGCCAGACGACCCTGCTCACCAACCCGCTGCAGCCGTCATGACGCGCGCCCTCACCAAGCTGCGCCGCGGCGACGACGGCTTCACGCTCATCGAGCTGGTCGTGGCGATGGGGATCTCGCTCGTCGTGCTGCTGGCGACGCTCGCGACCTTCGACGGCTTCACCCGCAACGCCGCGCACCAGACGCGCGTCACGGACGCCAGCGACCAGGTACGCCGCGTCATGGACCGGACGGTCGCCGACCTGCGCGGCGCGTCATCCGTGCTGCGCGCGAGCGCCGGGGATCTCGTCTACGCGGTCCCGGTCGCGGCCGGCGCCCGCGTCCAGCGCCTCTGCGTCGACACTGGCGAGCTCTACTCGAGCGCGGCCGTGACGGCCGGGACGCCGGCGGCACCGGCCGCCGCGTGCTCGAGCGGTGACAAGGTCGCAACGCTGAAGTCGACCGCGTCGACGGCGTTCACGTACGACGGCGCCTCGAGCTCCGCGTCGCCGGCGACCGTCAAGAACGTCGGCATCACGCTGAGCCTCGACGCGAGCAAGGCCGGCAAGACCGGGTCGAGCACGCTCAAGGCCAGCGCCGCCCGCCGCTCCGCCAACACGCTGCCGATCACCGACGGTGACCTCGACGCGGTGTGCAACACCGGCGGCGCGCTGCTCAGCCTCGGCGTCAGCCTCCCGGAGTTCGGGCCGCTGACGGTCACCTACGCGAACACCGGCGGCGTCTCGCTCGGCACGCCGAGCGGCAACACCCTGCAGATCCCGGAGGGGATCACCAACGTCGTCGCCACCGTGACCAACGCGGCCGGCATCACCAAGACGATCTCCAAGGACGTCGAATGCGACACCTGATCGGCCGGACCCGACGCGACGAGCGCGGCTCGGCGCTCATGACCGCGATGCTCGCATCCCTCGTCATGCTCGCGCTCGGGATGGCGCTGCTGTCGATCGTCGACACCCAGGCCAAGGAGTCGGGGACCGAGCGCACGCGCGATCGCGCCTTCAACCTCTCCGAGAGCGTCCTCAACAGCGAGGCGTTCGTCCTCGGCCGCAGCTGGCCGACGGCGGGCGCGGCGGCGTGCAGCGGCGCCGGCTTCGGCGACACGCTCGGCTCGGCCGCGGCACCGAGCGCCTCGACGGCGCAGCTGCGCAACAACCTCAACGCGAGCTACACCGACACCGCCTACGCGGGCGCGACCTGGCTGGTCAACGTCTGCGACGACGACGGCACGTCGGCGGTCTGGAACGAGAGCTTGCTGAGCCGCCCGGCCTACGACAGCAACTCCAACAGCAAGATCTGGGTGCGGGCGCAGTCGAGCGTCGGCGGCAAGACGCGGATCGTCGCCGGCCTCGTGCAGGTCCGTCAGACGAGCGCGCTGAAGTCGAAGTACGGGCTCGTCGCCGGCAACCTCACCGACGATCTCAGCTCGGCGACGAGCGCGATCACCAACGCGGCCGTGGTCAGCGGGATCGCCGGCGGCCTGTTGAACAGCTACCCGCCGGTCGCGGCGGATCCGGCGCACGTCACCTCCCCGGCGACGTCCGGCGTCACGGGCGTGCGCTGCGGGCTGCTCGACCAGCTCACCGAGCTCAAGACCTGCCTCACCGGCATGTTCTCCGCGGTCAGCGCGCTGCCCGCGTTCGACAACCTCATCACGGGCGGCCAGTACGAGCAGTACCCGTCGGCGTCCTCGACGAGCCCGACGACGATCGGCCAGCTGCGCACGCAGTCCAAGACCGCGCCAGGCGTGTACATGGCCACCGCCCCCGGCGCGGACACCGCGGCGGCAGCGCCGAGCTGCGGCATCGCGGGCGCCTCGACGAGCTCGGTCGTCTTCATCGAGAAGGTCGGCACCGGCGATCAGTTCTGCGTCTTGAACGTCACCTCGAGCGTCACCTACAAGGCGCTGGTCATCGGGAGCGGCCGCGTCGTCATCCGCGGCAACGGATCGGTCACGCCGTACACGACGACCGCGACCAACCGCTTCACCGGCGTGATCTACGCGCTGAACCTCCAGACGTCCAACCACAACTCCGCGACGCCGACGCGCGAGGTGGTCCGCGTCGAGGAGGGCGCGCGGGTCAAGGGTGGCGTCCATGCCGACGGCAAGAACGCGACGGTCGGCCTCTACCCGCCGTTCGACTCAGACGCGCTGGTCTGCGCGCTGGTCTCGTGCCCGTCGCTGCTGGCAACCGTCCTGAAGGCCCTCAGCGTCACGGCCCTCGTGAACACCCTCGTCGGGTTGCTACCCGTCGCGAGCATCGTCTCCGCGATCACCTCCCAGCTCTCGGGCTACGGCTCGGCGATCCACTCGGATGTCGCGACGATCGAGCTGCTGAAGGTCTACGGGGCGTCCGGCGTGGCGCCGGGGACGTTCCGCGACATGCAGCCCGGCTAGCGCATTCGCGGGCCGGAGTGATCCGGACGCGCCGCGCTTACGCTCACACGAGCATGAGACGACACGCGCTTCTCGCCACGCTGGTGGGCGCCGCGCTGCTGGCCGGGTGCGGCGGCGGCAGCGACGACGACGACAAGGCCGCGACCCCCGCGGCCGCTCCGACAGACACGATCCGGATCGCGGACTTCCTCTACGAGCCGGACCCGGCGACCGTGAAGGCCGGCACGAAGATCACGGTCTCAAACGCCGACAGCGCACCGCACACGGTGACCATGCAAGGCGACGCGCGGTCCTTCGACAGCGGCACGATCCGCGGCATGCAGTCGGGCTCGGTCACGTTCACCAAGCCGGGCACGTTCAAGTACTTCTGCGAGTTCCACGCGACGATGAAGGGCACCGTCACCGTCGTCGCTTAATCGTTTGGCGGGCGGCTGCGGGGGTATCTCCCCTTCCGCTCGCGAGGCGGTGGTCCTTTACGCCGCCTCGCGAAGAGCTTCGAGCTCGCGCAGGCTCGCGAGGCGCTCGAGCGCCCGCTCTTCGAGCTTGCGAGTCTCGGGCTGCGTGATGCCGAGACGGCGGCTGGCCTCGCGCAGGCCGACCGGGCCGTCGACCCCGTCGACGCCGTAGCGGAGCTCGACGACCTTGCGCTCCTCGTCGGGCAGGCCCGCGAGCGCGTTGCGGATCGCCTCGTCGCGCAGAGCGACCTCGACCTCCTCGGCCGGGCCGGCGCGCTCGTCGCCGAGCAGCTCTCCGAGGGCGGTCTCGCCGTCCTCGCCGACGGGGCGGTCGAGGCTCGTCACCGTCCGCGCGATGTCGCCCATCGCCTCGACCTGCGCCAGCGGCAGCTCGGTCTCGGCGGCGATCTCCTCGTTGGTCGGCTCGCGGCCCAGGCGTGTGTTCAGCGCGCGGTTCGCGCGCTGGATCTTGCGCTCGCGCTGGGCGATGTTGGTCGGCACGCGGATCGTGCGCGCCTTGTTCTCGATGCCGCGCTGGATCGCCTGGCGGATCCAGTACGTCGCGTACGTGGAGAACTTGAAGCCGCGGCGCCAGTCGAACTTCTCGCTGGCGCGGATGAGCCCGAAGATGCCCTCCTGGATGAGGTCGAGCAGCGGCAGCTCGTTCTGCGGGTACTTCTTGGCGATCGAGACGACGAGCGCGAGGTTCGAGTTGATCATGCGCTCCTTCGCCGCGGCGTCGCCCTGCTCGATGCGCTTGGCGAGCTCGACCTCCTCGGCGGCAGTCAGCAGCGGGTGGCGGCGGATCTCGTTGAGAAACAGGCCGAGCGCGTCGGTCGTGGCGCTCGCGAGGCCGCCGTTGCCGAAGTCGGTCTGCGGGACGTTGCTGCGCCCGCAGTCGTCCGAGACGTTGATCCCGCGCGCTTCGAACGCCTCGTGTAGCGCCGCGAGGTCCTCGTCGTCGACCTCCAGACGGCGCGCGAGCGCATCCAGCTCGGAGAGGTTGACGCAGCCGGACTCCTCGCCGCTCTCCAGCAGCGCGGCCAGCGGAGCGGGAGGGGTGTCGAGATCGAGTTCCATGGTCTGCGCTCCTTACCCTGTGTAGGCCGCCGGGGAACGATGCCTACGCACGGTTGCGACGACGATACCTCTCTGCGCGCGTCGCGCTGTCGGGCTTAACGTCAAAACGGCGCCCGGGATCTCCAGGCGCCGTCGCGTGCGTTGCCTCGTCGCGGCGCGAGCGGGTGCTCGCGCGGCGTGAGCTCAGGCCTTGGACAGGTTGCCCGCGAAGCCCTCGACGAGCTGCGTGAGGACCGCCTGGATCGTGCCTTCGCCCATCGACGCGGCCTTGCCGCTGACGTTCGCGGTGCCGTCGATCGTGCCGCCGTCGCCGCCGATCTGGATGGTGATCGTGCCGTCGGCGTTGCTCTGACCGCTGGCCTCCTTGGCCTGCGCCTTCACAACGGCGCGCTTGGAGCCCGCGTCCTGCTCGATGATCTCGACCGGGCCGGAGAACTTCATGCCCATCGAGCCCATCTTCACGTCGATCTCGGCCTTGGCCTTGTTCGGGCCTTCAGCCTCGGTCACCTTCGCACCCGGTACGCATGCGACGAGCTTGCTGACGTCTGAAACGACGCCCCATGCCTGATCGGGGTTGGACACAGTGAACTTCTGGTTCACCTGGGTTGCCACTTGAGGCCTCCTCGTAATCGGGTCTCGCTTTAGGCGTACCCCGTTCCTGGCGCATCAACGCCCCAAGCTGGGCGCGCCGCCGGTCGCCCGTCAGCGAGGGCGGTTGCGCTTGCGCTGATTGCGCGCGGCTTTCGCCTTGTTGCGCTTGCGCGCCTTCTCGCGCTCGCGCTCGCGCGCGGACATGTTCTTCTTCGGCGTCGCGCCGCCGGCGGCCGCGGCCGCCTTCGCGCTCGCACGCGCCGCCGCGGGCGCCGCGTGCCGCGCGTCGCGCATGATGACCCAGCCGATGAGCGCGATGACGCCGATCGCCGCGCCGAAGATCAGGACGAGCTGCAGCGTCGTGAGGCCGGTGTCCTCCTCGGCCGCGACCTCGTCGGAATCGTCGGTCTGCGTGAGCGGCGCGGGGACGTTCGTGGGCCCGAGCTGGGCGGTTGCGAGCGTCGGGACGGCGAGCCCCAGGGCAAGGGCGGCGAGCATGGCAGCGATCCGTTTCACGTGCGCGAGACTACGCGGCGCAGGCGCCCACTGTCGAATCGTGGTGTCTCGCGCCGGGAGCCTGCGCCAGCCGCGGATCGCGTGTGTATCGTGCCTCGGCCGGGGGAACCCGGCTGCGGCAAACATCGCCCGGAAGGCGTTCGCATGGTGAGCAGGGGTTGGGTGGTCGTGTTCGTGACGGTGCTCTGCGCGGCGGCGGCTGCTCCCGCCCGCGCCGCGACGCCCGGCATGCCGGAGCCAGCGGTCGTGGTGTTCGCCGAGGACTTCGAGAACGTCCCGGATCCGCCACTGCCTGGCGGACCCGTCGGATCCGGGCAGCCGCAGAAGCTCGACCTCTACACCGGCGCGGCGCCGGTCGCGATGACGTACACCGCGGATCCCTACTGGCTGAACGAAGTCGAGTGCAACGGCATCATCACCTCCTCCCTGAGCGCGCAGCACAGCGGGTGCAGGGTCAGCGGCACCGCGCTGATCCGCGAGCTCGCGGCGGCGCTCGGAGCCCTCACCCCGGGCGACGACGCCGTCAACCACGCCGTGTCGGCGTATACGGACGCCATCACCAACGACGGCAACCTCGTCCAGCTCGAGAGCGAGCGGCCGATTGCGCTCCCCGCCCCCGGCCGTTTCATCGCGCTCTCCGTCGATGCCGCCGCGACCGCCTGCCATTACCCGTCCCATCCGCTGCTGGGCTTCTCGCTCGTCGACGACGGCGGGGTCGAGCACCCCGTGTTCGACGCGCGGATTGACGTCTGCACGGACCCGCGCGGCGTGGAATATGCGCAGCGCTCTCGCGTGGGACGTTTCGCCTCCGACGGGTCGCTGCTCTACAGCGGTGCCGGCTTGCGCCTGCGCGTGCGCAACGGGGCTACGTTCTCTGGAGGCGACGACTTCGCGATCGACAACATGCGCGTGCTCGACGCGACGCCGCGCGTCGACAAGTCGTTCGGCCCTCCCGACCCGGGCGGCGCGTCGCGGCTGACGCTCACGATCACCAACACCGACGAGCTCGCCTCCAAGCGGGGCTGGAGCTTCACCGACAACCTCCCTGCCGGCCTGCGCGTCGCCGGCACACCCAACCTCACGACAACGTGCGCGTCACCGGCGGTCGGCGCGGCGCCCAACGGTTCGGCGATCGCCGTCGCCGGCGACCTGCTCGCTGGCCAGGCCTCGTGCACGGCGCAGGTCGACGTCGTCGCCGACGCTCCGGGTACCTACATCAACGGCGCATCGAACATCGGCTCGCGCGTCGGGATGGACCCGCCCGCGGACCCCGCGTCCGTCACCTTCCCGCCCGCGACGACGGTGTCGATCACCAGTCCGCCGGCCGGGACGCGCCTGACGCCGGGCGACGTCGCGCCCGTGCGCTTCGTCTGCGGCGCGCTGGCCGCGGTGGCGTCGTGCACCGCGACGGTCAGGCGCCCCGACGGGACCGTGCTGGCGATCGGCGACGGCGAGAGCATCCCCGCGGACGCGGTGGGCACGTACCTGATCACGGCGACGGTCGTCGACGTCCGCGGCAACCGGTCCACGGCGACGCGGACGTACGAGGTGCGCGCGCCGGCGGTCCCCGAGGTGGTCGCGCTGGCGCCCCCCGCGGCGCGCGCCGTGAGCCCCCACACGACCGCCGACCAGCTCGCCCTCGCGTGCTCCGGCGCGCGCGTGATCCTGCTCGACGTGCGCCGGATCGGCGCTCGCGTCCGCTTCGACGGCGCCACGGCGGCCTCGAACGCCGGGCGCCCGGTGTCGATCCGGCTGAAGGCAGGCGACAGGATCGTCGCGCGAGCCACCGTCCAAGCCGACGGGTCCTTCGTGACGCGAGCCGAGCTGCCGCCGCGGGACATTCGCAAGACGAACAGAGCGCGCTATCGCGCCGAGCTCGGCGGCGCCGTCTCGCCGTTTCTCAAGCTCGCGCGCCGCATGCGCGTCGTGGGGCTGGACACGCGTGCCGGCAGGATCACGATCGCCGGGAAGATCACGCTGCCGCTCGCCAAGCCGGTGGCGACGATCCGCGTGCGCCAGCGCACGGGATGCGCGGGCGCCGGCAGGGTCGTCGCGCGCGTGAAGCCCGACGAGCACGGCCGGTTTCGGGTGAGCTTCCCGCGCCCGCGCGGCGTGGACGCGGCGGTCTACCGCCTCGACACGTTCGTCCGCAAGCACGCCAAGCACCGCAGGCACTACAAGCGCTACGCGACCTACGCGCTCCCGCGCGGCGTCGACCTGTTCTGACGTCGATCCGGGCGTCGTCGCGGTAGGGGGCGCGCCGCCTGGATCCTTCGAGAATCGTGGCGAGACGCCACGAGATTCGGGCGACCCGGGCGCGGTCTACACTCTCGCGGCAATGGCGAAGCAGCGACAGGTCCGCGTCGAGCAGAAGAGCGCGATGGCCGCGATGAGCGCGCTCGAGCTGCGCTCCGACGAGGAGCTCGCCGCCGAGACGAAGCACCGCGCGGCCGCGCAGGCGATCCTCGGCGCGCGCGCCTCCGAGCGCTACGACGCGGCCAAGGCGCGCGAGCACTTCCGCAAGGCGATCGCGGCGGCGCGACCGCAGGAGCGCATGCAGCTGCGGCGCATGGCCGAGGCGTCGCTCGCGCTCGCCGAGCGCCGGCCCGACGACCTCAAGGCGGCCGTCGAGAAGATGGGCCAGACGGCGCCGTCGAGCCGCCAGCTCTTCGTGCTGCGGCTCATGGGCATGATCTCTCCCGCCCAGGGCGCCAGCCGCCTCATGAAGATCCGCGGCGGCCTGATCCTCTTCGGGATCGTCGTCGCGCTGATGGCGATCGGCTACGGCATCTCCACCCTCCTCCTGCTGCCGTTCGGCGGTGGCTCCGTCACGGGCACGTTCCTCGTCGCGCTCTTCGTCGTGGTCGTGTCGCTCGCGGTGCTGGCACTCGTCGGGCGGCGAAAGCAGAAGCGGGCGCAAGCGAAGGCGCGAACGGCGCGCGCCGGCGGCTAGTGGGCCTCCCGCAGCCGCCACGAGAGCCCCACTGATGTGCGGGCGCTACTCGCTCGCGACGCCTGATCCGTCACAGCTGCGCGCGCGCTGGCCGATCGGCGAGCGGCTGGAGGTGCGGCGCCGCTACAACGTCGCGCCGGGCGACGACGTCCTCGCGGTGCTGCGCCCGCGCGACGCCCCGCACGCCGAGGGCGCCCTGCTGCGCTGGGGCCTCGTGCCGTTCTGGGCGCGCAGCCCCGGTGAGGTCGCGGCGAAGACGATCAACGCCCGCGCCGAGACCGTCGCCGAGCGTCCCGCCTACCGCGACGCGTTCGCGCGCCGGCGCTGCCTGATCGTCGCCGACGGGTTCTTCGAATGGTCGGGCGGGACGCCGCACTGGATCACGCGCGAGGACGGCGCGCCGTTCGCGTTCGCCGGGCTGTGGGCGTCGTGGCGCCCGCGCGATGGCGCCGGCGACGTCGAGCCGCTGCGCAGCTGCGCGATCGTCACGACCGCGGCGGCCGGGCCGGTGCGCGAGCTGCACGACCGCATGCCGGTGATCCTCGAGCCCGACGAGGAGGCGCGCTGGCTGGACCCCGCCGCCCCCGCCGAGGAGCTCCACGCGCTGCTGCTCCCCACCGGCCCCCGGCTGCAAGCGCGCCCCGTGAGCCGCAACGTCAACGACGCCCGCCACGACGCGCCGGACTGCCTCGACCCGCCCGAGCAGGCCTCGCTGTTCTGATATCGGGTCAGCCCCACCCCAAAACACCGGGGGCCGCGACTGTATACCCCCCAGGGGTATCCTGGGCTTCGCCTCCGCAAATCGCCGTCAGCGGCGCTCGATCCTGATCGTCTTGATGACGACCGGGTCGATCGGCATCTCGGTCGCGGGATCCGTCGCGAGGCGGGCGATCCGGCGGACGACCGTGTCGCCGCCGACGACGCGGCCGAGCACCGCGTAGTCCGGCGGCAGCGGCGCGACGTCCGCGGTCACGATGAAGAACTGGCTGCCCGACGTCCCCGGCGCGTCCTCGGCGGTCTTCGCCATCGCCACGACGCCCTTGACGTAGCGCGTCTTCTTCGCGGGCTTCTCGACGACGCTGTAGCTCGGCCCGCCGTTGCCGGTGAGCAGCGGGTCGCCGCCCTGGATGACGTAGTCGTTGCCGCCCGGCTTGGCGATGCGGTGGAACGTCAGGCCGTCGTAGAAGCCGTTGCGCACGAGGCCGGCGAACGACGACGTCGTCTTCGGCGCGCGCAGCACGGCGAGCTGGATGCGGATCGTGCCGCAGTTCGTGTCCAGCACCGCGACGTACGTGCGCTTGCGGCTGAGCTTGCGCTTCGAGAGCTCGGCGGCGGTCGCGCTCGTCTTGGGCTCGGGGGCCGCGGCGGCCTCGCAGCCGTCGCGCGCGGAGCGCGGCGGGATCGACGTCGTCGCGGTCGTCGCGGTCGTCTCCACGGGCGGCGGCGCGGTCGCCGTCGACTCGGCCAGCGGGGCGTCCTTGCCGCACGCGGCGAGCACGAGGACGGCAAGCAAGATCACGATCAGGACGGTGGCGCGCCGCACGCGGTCGAAGGGTAGTCAAACTCCCGGTCGTGCCGATCACCCCGCTCGTCGCCCGCTACGACCACATCCTGCTCGACCTCGACGGCTGCGTCTGGGTCGGCGAGGAGCCGACCGAGGGCGCAGTAGCGGCCGTCTCCGCGCTGCGCGCGGCGGGCAAGAACATCGCGTTCGTCACCAACGACTCGCAGCTCGCGACCGAGGACTACGTGCGCAAGCTGTGGCGGCTGGGCCTCCAGGCCTCGCTCGAGGAGGTCGTCACCGTCGGCGGCGCGCTGCAGTTCGAGCTCGCGCAGCACTTCCACGGCCGCGCGGCGGTCGTCATCGGCTCGCCCGCGCTGCACCGCCATGTCGAGGCGGCCGGCCTGCGGATCGTCAACGGCACGGCGTTCGCGAGCCGAGCCGACGTCGTCGTCGTCGCGTTTCACCCCGAGTTCCACTACGCCGAGCTGCGCGATGCCACCCAGGCCGCGCTGCGCGGCGCGTTTCTGATCGGCTCCAACCGCGACGCGACGTTCCCGAACTCCGACGGGCTGTGGCCGGGGTCCGGCGCGATCATCGCCGCGGTCGAGACGGCCTCCGGGCGCACCGTCGCGACGGTCGGCAAGCCCGAGCCGACGCTCGTGCAGACCGCGCTGGACCGCCTCGGGCCGGGCAGGGCGCTGATGGTCGGCGACCGCGTCGACGCGGACCTCGGCGCGGCGCACGCCGCGGGCATCGACGGCGCGGTCGTGCTGACCGGCGCGTCGGACCCGCGAGATCGCCGAGGCCGCGAGCGACCCGCGACCCGTCGCGATCGCCGAGCGCCTCGAGACGCTGGTCCTCGGGCAGGGATGATCCTCCAGTCGAAGATCGCCGTCGCCCGTGCGGCGGGGTCGCTTTCGCGCCGCAGCGGGCGCGGCGGGACGAGCCTGCCCGGCAAGCTGCTCATGCGACTCGAGCCGCGGGCGATGGCGCGCCTGGCCGGTCGCCTGCGCGACGGCAGCGCGGTCATCTCGGCGACGAACGGCAAGACGACGACCGCCGCGATGGTCGCGGCGATCCTCGAGGGCACGGGCGTGCGGCTCGTCCACAACCGCGCCGGCGCGAACATGGCCGGCGGCGTCACGACCGCGCTGCTCGGCGCCGCGCGCGGCGCGTCGATCGACGGCGACGCGGGCCTGTTCGAGGTCGACGAGTTCTGGCTGGACCAAGTCGTGCCCGAGCTGCGCCCGCGCGCGCTGCTGCTCGCCAACCTCTTCCGCGACCAGCTCGACCGCTACGGCGAGCTCGAGACGATCGCCGACCGCTGGGCGGCGGCCGTCGCGGCGGCGCCCGACACGGCGCTGGTCCTGAACGCCGACGACCCGCTCGTCGCCGATCTCGGGCGCGACCGCCCCGGCGTTACGTACTTCGGCGTGCAGGACGACGGCGTCGCGTTGAGCACGATGGCGCACGCGTCGGACTCCAAGCACTGCCGGCGCTGCGGCGCCCCGTACGTCTACGACGCCGTCTACATGGGCCATCTCGGCCGCTACCACTGCCCCAACGGCGACGGCCCGCGGCCCGGCCCGGGCGTCTGGGCGACGGACATCGTGCTCGACGGCACGCGCGCGGCGAGCTTCACCCTGCACATCGGGGCGCAGAGCGCGCGCGTCGCCCTCCCCCTCCCCGGCCTCTACAACGTCTACAACGCGCTCGGCGCCGCGGCGCTGACGCACGTGCTCGGCTGCGACCTCGAGGCGATCGTCGCCGGCCTCGCGGCGACGCAGGCCGCGTTCGGGCGCGCGGAGACCGTCGTCGTCGGCGATCGCGAGCTCGCGATCCTGCTCGTCAAGAACCCGGCGGGCGCGAACGAGGTCCTGCGCACGCTCGCGCTCGACCCGGGCGAGCACGACGTCTTCGCGGTGCTCAACGACCGCACGGCCGACGGCCACGACGTCTCCTGGGTGTGGGACGCGGACTTCGAGCTCGTCGCCGACCGCGTGCGGCGCGTGACGTGCAGCGGCACGCGCGCGGCCGAGCTTGCCGTGCGCCTGAAGTACGCGGGCGTGCCGCCCGAGCGGCTGCACCTCGTGCCCGATCTCGAGGCGGGGCTGGATGCCGCGCTCGCCGCCGGCGAGGGGCGGCTCGTCGCGCTGCCGACGTACACCGCGATGCTCGACCTGCGCGGGCTGCTCGTCGCGCGCGGCGCCGCGAAGGGGTCGTTCGGGTGACGCAGGTCATCTGGCACGACCTCGAGTGCGGCCGCTACGCCGCCGACCTGCCGCTCTGGCGCGCGCTCGCCAAGGACGAGGCGGGCCCGGTCCTCGACGTCGGCGCGGGCACCGGCCGCGTGACGCTCGACCTCGCGCGGCGCGGCCACCACGTCGTGGCGCTCGATCGCGAGCCGGCGTTCCTCGACGTGCTGCGCGAGCGCGCCGGGTCGCTGCCCGTCGAGACCGTCGTCGGCGACGCCGGCGGCTTTGACCTCGGCGGGCGTCGCTTCGGCCTGATCATCGCGCCGATGCAGACGATCCAGCTGCTCGGGGCCGACGGGTCGCGCGGGGTTCCTGCGTGGCGGCGCGCGAGCACCTGGCGCCCGGCGGGCTCGTGGCGTGCGCGCTCGCCTGCGGAGCTCGACCCGTTCGACGGCGAGACCTACGAGCTGCCGCCGGCCCGACGTCGTGACCGTCGACGGGTCGACCTACTCGAGCCAGCCGGTCGCGCTGCGCGACGTCGGCGACCGCATGGCGATCGAGCGCATCCGGACGGTCGTGACCGCGTCGGGCGCAGCGCTCCGACGAAGACGACGTCATCCATCTCGACAAGGTCGACGCGGCCGCGGTCGAGGCCGAGGCGCCGCGGCGGGGCTGTGGCCCCGCGCGGCGCGCGTCATCCCGCCGACCGACGAGCACGTCGGCACGACCGTGGTGATGCTTCGTGGCTGAGCTGCGCGTCTGCGCGCTGTATCCGGACCTCATGAACATCTACGCCGATCGCGGCAACCTGCTCATGCTCGAGCGCCGCTGCGCGTGGCGCGGGATCGGCTTCAGCGTGACGGCCGCGGGGCTCGGCGAGGGCGTCGACCCCGACGCCCACGACCTCTTCTACCTCGGCGGCGGACAGGACCGCGACCAGCGGCTGTGCGCGCTGGACCTCGTCTCGACCAAGCGCGACGCGCTGCACGCGGCGGCGGAGCGCGGCGCGATCGTGCTCGGCGTCTGCGGCGGCTTTCAGCTGCTCGGCCACCGCTACGAGCTCGGCGCCGACGAGATCCCCGGCCTCGGGCTTGTCGACCTCGAGACGATCCGCTCGCCCGACGGCTCGCGGCTGATCGGCAACGTCGCGATCGAGGTCTCAGCTCGACGAGGACGGGCCGCCGCGCACGCTCGCCGGCTTCGAGAACCACGGCGGCCGCACGCACCTCGGCGCAGGCGAGCAGCCGCTCGGGCGCGTGCTAAAGGGCCACGGCAACACCGGCGCGACCGGGCTTCGAAGGGGTGCGCCGCGGCAGCGTCATCGGCACGTACCTGCACGGCCCGCTGCTGCCGAAGAACGCCTGGTTCGCCGACTGGCTCATCCGCGCCGCGACCGGCCTCGACGAGCTCGAGCCGCTCGACGACGCGCTCGAGGACGCCGCCCACGCCTCCGCCCGCCGCGCCGCGCGAGTGTGACGGCGCCGACAGCCGCGTTGCAAAGCTCGGTCAATGGGCTGGCAGAGGGGTAGGATCGCGCCTCGTGGAGGCAGGGACCGGCCACTCGCAGGCACAGACGCTGGAGTTCCGCGAGGTCACGAAGCGCTACCCCGGCACTGCCGAGCCCGCTGTCGACGGCCTGTCGCTCAAGGTCCCCGCCGGGCGAGATCTGCGTGCTCGTCGGCCCGTCGGGCTGCGGCAAGACGACCGCCATGCGGATGGTCAACCGCATGATCGACATCACGTCGGGCGACATCCTCATCGGCGGGCGCAGCGTCCGCGAGCGCAAGCCGGAGACCCTGCGGCGTGAGATCGGCTACGTCATCCAGCAGATCGGCCTGTTCCCGCACCGCACGATCGGCGAGAACGTCGCCACCGTCCCGAAGCTGCTCGGCTGGGACCGCAAGCGCATCGCGGCGCGCGTCGACGAGCTGCTCGAGCTCGTCGGCCTCGATCCGAGCATCATGCGCGACCGCTATCCCGCGCAGCTTTCGGGCGGCCAGCGCCAGCGCGTCGGCGTCGCGCGCGCGCTCGCCGTCGACCCGCCGATCATGCTCATGGACGAGCCCTTCGGCGCGATCGACCCGATCCAGCGCGAACGGCTGCAGAACGAGTTCCTGCGCCTGCAGGCCGAGCTGCGAAAGACGATCGTCTTCGTCACCCACGACATCGACGAGGCGATCAAGATGGGCGACCGCATCGCGGTCCTGCAGGTCGGCGGCAAGCTCGCCCAGTACGCGCCGCCGGCGGAGCTGCTGACGGCGCCCGCCAACCCGTTCGTCGAGGACTTCGTCGGCGCCGACCGCGCGCTCAAGCGACTCGCGCTGCAGCGCGTGCGCGACATCGACCTGTGGACGGTCGCGACCTGCCGCGCCGGCGAGGCGACCGCCGAGGTGCGCGCGCGCATCGCCGACGCCGACCTCGACATCCCGCTGCTCGTCGACGAGGAGGAGCGCCCGCTCGGCTGGCTCAGCGAGCGCGGCCTCACCGGCGAGCGCGTCCGCCCGGAGCTGCGCTCGCCCGCCGAGCCGATCGTCGAGCTCGACGACATCCTGCGCGACGCGCTGTCGGACCTGCTCGCCCGCGAGTCGATGTACGGGCCCGGTCGTGGACGCGGGCGGGCACGTCGTCGGCGCGCTCTCGATCCAGGCCATCTCGCACGCGATCGGCAACGCGAAGGCGCAAGTGGCGGGCGCGGCGGACCGTGCGGAGGCAGCTCCCGAGCCGGAGCCCGACACGGCCGCCGAAGCATCGTGATCGAGACGATCATCGCCCAGAGCGGCGGCTTTTTGCGCGACCGCTCCGGCGACACGGGCTGCCCGAGCAACGACGGCATCTGCCTGGGCTGGATGATCGACCACCTCGACCGCTACCAGACGCCGTTCATCGAGCACGTCTGGCTCAGCGTCATCCCGGTGGCGATCGGCTTCGCGATCGCGCTGTCGATGGGCCTGATCGCGCACCGCCAGCGCTGGCTCATCACCCCGCTGACCGGCCTGACGAGCGCGATCTACACGATCCCGAGCATCTCGGCGTTCCTGCTGCTGCTGCCGATCACCGGGCGCGGCAACGACACCGCGATCGTCGCGCTGACCGCCTACACGCTCGTGATCATCTTCCGCAACGTCATCACCGGCCTCGCGGGCGTGCCCCAGAGCTCCGTCGACGCCGCCCGCGGCATGGGCCTGACGAGCCGCCAGCTGCTTGTTCCGGGTCGAGCTGCCGCTGGCGCTGCCCGAGATCCTCGCCGGGCTGCGGATCGCGGCGGCCACGACGGTCGGGCTCGCGGCGTTCGCCTACCTCGCCGGCGCCGGCGGCCTCGGCGCGAACATCGACGCGGACATCGACTTCCGCGGCAACGTCCTCGTCTGCGGCGTGATCCTCACGCTGCTGGCGGCCGCCCTCGACTTCCTCGTGCTGACCTTCCAGCGCTTCATGACGCCGTGGCGGCGGGCGGCATGACGCCCGCGGCCCCGATTGCCTCGCTCCTGACGACGTTCACCGACGCCGTCGAGTTCATCTTCAAGGAGCGCCCGTCCGGTGCGGGGACGGTCAACGTCGGCGGCCTGTCGGAGATGGGCCACCTGGCCGCCAACCACTACGCCGTGTCGTTCTTGGCGATCGTCCTGGCGATCGTCGTGTCCGTGCCGATCGGCCTCTGGCTCGGCCACCTCGGGCGCGCCGAGGTGCTGGCGGTCGGCGTGGCGAACGTCGGCCGGGCGGTTCCGGCGCTGGCGATCATCGGGTTCTGCGTCGCGTTCCTCGGCACGGGCTTTACGAACATCGCGTTCGCGCTGACGCTGCTGGCGATCCCGCCGATCCTCACGAACACGTACGTCGGCATGCGCCAGGTCGACCCCGAGCTCGTCGACGCCGCGCGCGGGCAGGGCCTCAGCGGCGTGCAGATCGTCCGTCAGGTCGAGTGGCCGCTCGCGCTGCCGACGATCTTCGGCGGCATCCGGATCTCGGTGGTCACCGTCCTCGCCACGGCGATCATCGCTCCGATCGCGGGCCTCGACTCGCTCGGCACGCCGATCTTCTCCTCGGAGGTCTATGGCGAGACGGGCCGGCTCGCCGCCGCCATCCTCGTGGCGTTCCTGACGCTGACGACGGACGCCGGGTTCGGCCTCCTCCAGCGGCTTCTGACACCGAAGGGACTGAAGATCGCCGACCGTGGCGAGCGACGCTCCCGTTCCTGGCCCATTCCCATAAGGAGAGTGCAGCACCCGTGACCCGTAGCAGCTTCCGCACCCTGTTCGCCCTGCTGGCAGTCCTCCTGCTCGGCGGGTTCGTCGCCGCGTGCGGCGACGACGAGGACAGCAGCGACACATCGACACCGGCCGCGCAGACCACGCAGCCCGCCGACAGCGGCGAGATCTCGGCCGACGAGAAGGCCGCCAACAAGATCGAGCCCGTCCAAGGCGCCTCGGGCGTCTCGCTGTCGGTCGGCTCCAAGAACTTCACCGAGCAGTACATCCTCGGCGAGATCTACTTCCAGGCGCTGAAGGCAGCGGGCTACAACGTCAAGAAGGATCTCGATCTCGGCCCCGAGCTCGTCGCATACAAGGCGCTGCGCGAAGGCGAGGTCGACGCCTACCCGGAGTACACGGGCACGTCGCTGACCGCGTTCTTCAAGGTCGAGGTCAAGGACGTCCCGAAGGATCCGGCGGAGGCCTACGCGCAGTCCAAGGCGGCCTACGAGAAGGTCGGCATCACGTCGCTGCCGACGACGCCGTTCGAGAACACCTACCGGCTCGGGATCACGAAGGCGACGGCCGCGAAGCTCGGCAACCCGACGAAGATCTCGGATCTGGCGGCCAAGGCGAACACGCTGACCGTCAACGGCTTCCCCGCCTGCCGCCAGCGGATCGACTGCCTGCTCGGCGTCCAGCGGACGTACGGCTTTGAGTTCAAGAAGTTCCTGCCGGGCGAGCAGAAGTACCAGATCCTCGACAACGGGGATGCGGACGTCGCGTTCGTGTTCACGACCGACGGCCCGCTGTCATCCGGCAAGTACGTCGTGCTCGAGGACGACAAGAACGTCTTCCCGCCCTACAACATCAGCTTCACTATCCGCGACGAGGCGGCGAAGAAGCTCGGGCCGGAGGGTCAGAAGGTCATCACCGACGTCCAGAAGTACATGACGGCGGAGATCATGCAGGAGCTCAACGCCCGCGTCGACCTGGACAAGCAGGAGCGCGAGAAGGTGGCTGCCGACTACCTCAAGCAGTTCGGCTTCACGAGCTAACGCGTTCCGCTGGAGCCGAATCCGCCCTCGCCGCGTTGCGTCGCGGCGAGGGCGTCGACTTCGACGACCTCCGGCGCGGCGACGGCGACGATCACGAGCTGGGCGATGCGGTCGCCGGCGGCGATGTCGAACGCGTGCTCGCGGTCGGTGTTCAGCAGCAGGACCTGGAGCTCGCCGCGGTAGCCCGCGTCGATGAGGCCGGGGGCGTTGACGAGCGCGATGCCGTGGCGGGCGGCGAGGCCCGAGCGCGGAAGGACGAGGCCGGCGTGCCCGGCCGGCAGCTCGATCGCGATCCCGGTGCGGAGCTTCGCTCGCTCGCCGGGCTCCAGGCGAGCGGCGTGCAGGGCGTGGAGGTCGTAGCCGGCATCATCCGCGTGGGCCCGGACGGGCAGGCGCGCCGCGGGGTCCAGGCGCCGGACGCGGAGGGTCACGCGGGCACGCGGGTCGAAGCCGCGCGGAGCGGCGCGCCGCCCACAGAAACCTTCGCCGGCGCGGCGGCGCTCACGCGGGCGTGCCGTTGACCGAGAAGCGCGCGTAGCGCTCGGCCAGCGTAGCCGGCAGGCGCGCGTGGATGCGCACGCCCTCGGGCGTGTCCGTGCGCTCGAGGTCGCCCGCGAAGTCGTGCAGCTCGGCGAGCCGCGCGCCGTCGGAGTACGGCAGCAGCAGGTCGACGGAGCGCAGCGTGCGGCGGAACTCCTCCTCGATGCGGTCGCCGAGCGCCTCGACCCCCTCGCCCGTCGCGGCGGAGACCAGCATGCCGTCGGGGTGGGTGAACGCGAGCTCGGTCCGGCGATCGTCGTCGAGCGCATCGGCCTTGTTGAGGACGAGCAGCCGCGGCCGGTCGCCCGCGCCGACGTTCTCGAGGACCTCGTCGACCGCGCGCAGCATCTCGGCCATGTCCGTCTCGGGCGCCGAGGCGTCGACGACGTGCAGGATGAGGTCGGCCTCGCGCGTCTCGTGCAGCGTCGCAGCGAACGCGTCGACGACCTGGTGCGGCAGCTTGCGGATGAAGCCGACGGTGTCCGTCAAGAGGTACGGCCGGCCGTGCACGCGCAGCTCGCGCGTCGTCGGGTCGAGCGTGTGGAAGAGCCGGTCGCGGACGCCGACCTCCGCGCCGGTCAGGCGGTTGAGCAGCGTCGACTTGCCGGCGTTCGTGTACCCCGCCAGCGCGATCTGCGGCAGGTGCGCGCGCTCGCGCTCGGCGCGCATCGTCTCGCGCGACGCGCTGACGCCCTTCAGCCGGCGGCGCAGCGCCGTGATGCGGTTGCGCGCCAGCCGGCGGTCGGTCTCGATCTGCGACTCGCCCGGCCCGCGTGCGCCGATGCCGGGGGCGCCGGCGCTCGCGCCGAGCCGCTCGAGGTGCGTCCACAGCCCCCGCATGCGGGCCATGTTGTACTCGAGCTGCGCGAGCTCGACCTGGAGCTTGCCCTCGGCGCTGTGGGCGTGCCCGGCGAAGATGTCGAGGATCACCGACGTGCGGTCGACGACCGGCATCCCGAGCTCCTCCTCGAGGTTGCGCTCCTGGCGCGGGCTCAGCTCGTCGTCGCAGACGACGACGTTGGCGTCGGCTTCCTTCGCCGCCGCCTTGACCTCGACGAGCTTGCCGGGCCCGAGGTAGGTGTTCGGATGCGGCTGCTCGAGGTGCTGGACCATCTGCCCGACGACCGCGACGCCCGCGGTGCGCAGCAGCTCGCGCAGCTCGGACAGGTCGTCGCCCGTTTCGAGCGCGGCGATGCAGAACGCCCGCTGCTTCGGGCGCCCGCTGGCTGCTTCGTCGGCCGTGCGGCCCTCGCCGGTCCGGCCTTGTCGGGTTCGTTGCACGCCGTTGAGTCTAGAAGCCGTCCGCTACGCCGGAGGCCGGGCTCGAACCCGCGTGATCGCGCGGCCGATGTACGGCCCCAGCGTCCGCGCGAACGTGCGCGTGAGATGGCCGATGTCCTTGATGACGAGTGCGCCGCCGACGACCGGGAAGCAGTTCTTCGAGTCGCACATGAAGTCCGACAGGTCGACGAGGTGCACGCGCTCGGAGTCCGTGCGCTCGGCCGCGATGGCCGCCTCGTCGGGCTGTAGCGCGCCTTCTCGCGGGCGGGCGCAGCGCACGGCTGGGTTGCGGCGCAGCCGGATCGCCTTCGAGACGCACCCGGCCGTCGTGTTGCGGCTGTGCGGCGCGTCGCGCAGGACGTAGATCTCGCGCACCGACTGCGGCATCGCCTTCCAGGCGTTGATGTAGCCGTTGATCTTCGTGGTGCGCAGCGTGTGCCCCTTCGCGGCGACGACCCCCGAGCCCGAGTTCGCGCCGACGACGACCGTCCTGACCTCGGGGTGGGACTTCAGCCAGCGCCGCACGCTGCCGGCCCACCCCTTGCAGCGCCCCTTGCCGGGGGTCGCGGCGAACGTGTACGGGCAGTTGTTGCGGGTGATCGAGACGCCGTGCAGGCGCCAGGTGTCGGCGAGGACGGCGAGCGCGGCGCGCCACGCGGCGGCGTGGCTGTCGCCGATCAGCGCGATCGACGAGACGCTCTTGCGGGCCGGCGGGCCGAAGGCGCAGGCCGACGGGTCGACGCCCCTGATCGGCGTGCACGGCGCGGCCGGCTCGAGCGGCGCGTCGTACGGGGTCGGGATCGCGACGAAGCTGAGCTTGCGGTTGAAGCACGGGATCTCGGGATCGCGGGCGGCCGCGCCGAAGCACGGCGGGCTCGCGGCCGCGCGCGCGTCGGCGCCGGCGGGCTGCCGGTCCGCCGGCGCGCCCGCGGCGAGGGCGAGGGCCACGGGCGCCGCGAGCGCGAACGCCGGCAGCGCGAAGCGCAGCGCGGCCTGCCCTCTCGCGCCAAACCACCGTGTTCTGCTCCCCGCGACGATGGCCGCAGGGTACCGGCGCGTCACGCCAGGGGGGCCCGGGCCGGTGGCGGCAGCGGGTCGTAGCGCGGCAGCAGCTCGTCGACCGGGAGCACGATGACGCCCTCGCGCGGATCGCCGACCCACGACCCGCCGCCGTTGGCGAGGACGTACGCGGCGTAGGCGGCCGCGCAGGCGTCGAGCTCGTCGAGCGTCCGGTGCCAGAGGCCGCCGTCGGCGTCGACGACGCCGCGCGCGCGCAGCGCGTTGATGCGCTCCTGCAGGCCCCACGGCGTGCGCTTGGGCGACGGGCGGTGGCCGATCATCGCGCAGAAGACCGCGTCGGGATACGTCTCGCACAGGCGGCCCCAGCGCAGCTCACCCTGGCCGATGCGGCCCTGCACCGCGCCGCCGGCGTCGGGCCGGTAGACGGCGAGCGACTCGAGCGCGGCGAAGAGCTCGAACCCGAGGCCGATCCAGCGCTCCCACACCGCCAGCGCCTGGTTCGCGGCGGGCACGGGGTACAGCGGCAGCCGTCGCCGGAAGAGGAGCGCGTCGCAGACGCGATGGCGCTCGAAGCGCCCTTCGGGAACGCCGAGCTCGGCGCGCAGCGGCTGGCCGGGCGCGAGCAGGTCGAGCCTGTGGCCGGACGGGGCGTCGACGGCGGCCACCGCCTCGCCGCCGAAGCCGAGCACGGTGCGAGCGACCGCGTCGACGTCGCCCGCCGCGTAGAACGTCGCGACGAGCTCGGGGATGCCGCTGGCGCCCCGCCGCTCGTGCAGCGTGCAGAGCTGCTGGTGGCTGGCGATCCCCGAGACGTCGATGCCGCAGTAGCGCACTGCTCTTCAGCCGGCGGCGAGCTTGCCCAGCCGCTCGACGGCCTCGACGAGGCGGTCGTCCGGGGTCGTCAGCGAGATGCGGAAGAAGCCCTCGCCGTTGGGGCCGTACGCGCCGCCGGGCGAGATCACGACGCCGGCTTCCTCGAGCACGTGCTCGCAGTACGCGGCCGAGCTCTGAAAGCCCGCGGGGATCGGCGCCCAGACGTAGATCGTCGCCTTCGGCGGCGTGACGTCGACGCCGATCTGTCTGAGGGCGTCGACGACGAGGTCGCGGCGGCGCGTGTAGAGCGCGTTCATCTCGGCCTTGTCGCCGTCGGCGTCCGGGCTCAGCGCGGCGATTCCGGCGAGCTGGACGGCTTCGAAGAGTCCCGAGTCGATGTTCGTCTTCAGGCGCCAGTAGTGGTCGATCGCCTCGGCGTTGCCGACGATCGCCGCGCAGCGCCAGCCCGTCATGTTGTAGCCCTTGGACCACGAGAAGACCTCGACGCCGACGTCCTTGGCGCCGGGCGTCGCGAGGAACGACGGCGCGCGGTAGCCGTCGTAGGTCGTCTCCGAGTAGGCCATGTCGGAGACCGCGAGGATGTCCGTGCCCGAGCAGAACTCGACGACCTCGTCGTAGAACCCCGTTCGCACGGTCGCGCCCGTGGGGTTGTTCGGGTAGTTGAAGAACATGAGCTTCGCGCGCGCCATGTCTTGGTCGGAGACGTCGCTCAGGTCCGGCGTGAAGTGGTTCTCCACGGTGAGCGGCATGAGCACCGGGTCGCCGCCGGCGATGCTCGGGCCGCCGGTGTAGACGGGGTAGCCGGGGTCCGCCGACAGGGCGGCGTCGCCCTGGTCGAGGAACGCGAGGTTGAGGTTGAAGATGCACTCCTTCGCGCCGATCGCCGGCATGATCTCGGTGGCGGGGTCGAGCTCGACGTCGAAGCGGCGCATGTAGAAGTCCGAGACCGCCTGGCGGAAGTCCGCGCGCCCGCGGTTTGAGGGATAGCGGTGCGTCTCGGGCTCGGTGATCGCCTCGGCCATCGCCTCGACGATGAGCGCGGGGGTCGGGCGATCGGGGTCGCCGATGCCGAGCGAGATGACGTCGACCCCTTCGGCCTTCTTCGCGGCGATCTTGCGCTCGAGCTCCGCGAAGAGGTATGGCGGGATGCGGTCGAGGCGGCGGCTGGGCTTCACAGGCTCTCCAGTTGGCGTTCGAAGTCGTCGGCGAGCTCGCCCCGGTAGACCGGGACCGCCCAGCCGCTCAAGGTGTAGTGCAGGTCCTCCTGGACGTCGACGAGCAGCTCGCCGCCGTCGAGGCGAACGGTCACGGGCGAGTCGCCGCCGCGCAGCACGTAGGCGACCGCGGCGCCGCTGGCGCCGGTGCCCGAGGACATGGTCTCCCCCACGCCGCGCTCGAAGATGCGCGCGCGGATGACGCCCGGCTCGAGCTCGGCGAACCAGCTGACGTTCGTGCGGTTGGGGAACAGCTCATGGGCCATGATCGCGTCGCCGATCGCGGGGAGGTCGAGCGCGTCGACTTCCTGCGCGCCTTCGGGGACGTGGATCGCGCACTGCGGGTTGCCGACCTGGACGTGCTGGAAGCGCCACGTCTTGCCGTTGGCCTCCAGCGTTCCCCGGCCTTCGGCGTTGCCCGAGGGGAAGTCCTGCGACGTGATGCGCGCGCGCCCCATGTCGAGCGTGCAGGTGCTGTCGCCGGTGATGTGCGGGCGGATCTCCCCGGCCGCGGTCTGGATCGAGAAGCGGTCGGAGTCCGTCCAGCCGGTGCGGCGCAGGTACATGACGGCCTCGCGCGCGCCGTTGCCCGAGAGCTCGGCTTCGGAGCCGTCGGGGTTGAAGATTCGCAGCTGGGCCACGAATCCTGGCTCGGTGGGCTCTGACAGCAGGAGGATGCCGTCGGAGCCGATGCCCGTGTGCGGGTCGCAGATGCGCTCGATGCGCTGCCTGGTGAGGGGAAACGGCAGCGCGCGCTCCTCGAAGATGAGGTAGTCGTTGCCGAGCGCCTGCCACTTCTCGAATGCGATCGGGGTCATGCGGGCGCGGAGTCTATTTCGGCCGCCACGTCCTCCGGGGTGCGCCCCGCGATGTCGACGACCTCGACGTCGGGCAGCTTGCGCATCCACGTCAGCTGGCGGCGGGCGAAGTTGCGCGTGCGCTGCTTCATCGCGTCGACGTCGTTTGCGAGCAGCTCGTCGAAGCCGAGCGCGACGCGGGCGGTGGTCGATGCGCCGGCCGCGTGCGCCTTGCGGACCTCCTGTTGGGCGCCGGCGGCGATCATGCGGTCGACGCGCTGCTCGATGCGCGCGTAGAGCTCGTCGCGGTCGCGGGTGAGGCCGACGAGCCGCGTCGGGTGGCGGGTGTCGCTCGTCCACAGGCGGTTGGGCCCCTGCGGCGGCTCGAGCGCGCCTTGGTCGAGCAGCTCGAGCGAGCGGATGATCCGGTGGCGGTCGTTGCGGTCGATGCTCGCGGCGGCCCAGGGCGCGGCTTGCGCGAGCTGCGCGTGCAGCGCCTCGGGCCCCTTGTCGGTCATCTCTCGTTCGATGCGCTCGCGCACGCCTTCGGGGGGCGGCGGCCTCAGCTCGAGCTCGGCGAGCGCGGCGCGCAGGTACAGGCCGGTGCCGCCGACGACGATCGGCGTCGCGCCCTCGGCGATGAGCCCGTCGATCTCTTTGTGGGCTCGCTGGGCGTACTCCGCGACGCTGAAGCGCTTGGCGACCGGCACGAACGAGACGAGCCGGTGCTCGAGTCGCTCTTGCTGCGCCTCATCCGGGACGCCCGTGAGGATCTCCAGGCCGGCGTAGACCTGCAGCGCGTCGGCGGAGACGGCGACGGGCCGCTCGCCGCGCGCGCGCATCCGGTCGGCGAGCGCGATCGCGACCTCGGTCTTGCCGACGGCGGTCGGGCCGAAGAGGGCGAGCATGCCAGCCAGTATCCGTCTTGACCTCGTGGTGCTCCGTGCGCGAGGATCGGCAGCGTGACCTCCAAGGCCGGCTACTGGATCGGCGGGGGCCTCATCGTGTGCGCGATCGCCGGCGCCATCCTGTGGGGCGTGCTGGCGTTCAGCCGCATCGTGAGCACGATCGACGACTTCCAGCACGTCGGGATCCCCGCCAGCAAGGTCGTGCAGCTCGACGCGCGCAAGTACGTCATCTACGTCGAGGGGCCGAACGCCGACGAGGTCGTGCCGCCGGTGCGGATCCAGGTCACCGACGATCGCAGCGAGTCGCAGGTCTCGCTGCAGGATTACGGCTCGTCGCTGACGTACTCGTTCGACACTTCGGGTTCCGCGGTGGCGACGGTGACGCCGCCGCGGGCGGGGGCGTACCGGGTGCGGACGGACGGCCCTTCCGGCTACCAGCTCGCGATCGGGGAGAGCGTCAGCGGCAAGATCGTGTCGGCGGTGCTGGGGGCGTTCGCCGTGGGCGGGGTCCTCGGGATCGCGGGGATCGGGCTGCTGATCGCCACGGGGGTGCGGCGCTCGCGCCGGCGCCAGCGCCAGCCGCCGCCGGGCAGCCTGCCGGGGCTCGGCGTCTGAGGCCACCTTCGCCCGACGCCGCCTCCGCGGCACCTTCGCCCGGCGCCGCCTCCGCGCGACGCCTTCGGCCGGCGCCGCCGGGAGGCCACCCGGCGGGCGGTATCGTCAGCGGTTCATGACGGTGCGCATCGCGTGCGGCTTGTCGACCGCCTCCGACCCCCGTGCCGGCGCGCTCGAAGCCGCCGCGGACGCCGCCGCCTCGCTCGGCGACGCGCGCGTCGACCTGGCGGTCGTGTTCGCTTCCGGCGGGCACCTGGCGGCGCCGGAGGCAACGATCGCGGGCGTTCACGACGTGCTCGCGCCCGACGTCCTCATCGGCTGCGGCGCGGGCGGCATCGTCGGCGACGGGCGCGAGATCGAGGGCGGCACGGCAGTGACCGTCTGGGCCGCGTCGTTCGAGGACGGCGTGGTGTCGACGTTCCACGCGGAGGTCCAGGAGGTCGAGGACGGCGTCGCGATCCGCGGCGTGCCGGACCTCTCCGGCGCCGGCGGGGCGATTCTCCTGCCCGACCCGTACTCGTTTCCGACGGATGCCGTGCTGGCCGAGCTGCACGCGCGGTCGCCCGGCGTGCCGGTGCTCGGCGGGATCTCGAGCGCACGGACGCTTGGCGGCGAGGCGGCGCTGTTCCTCGGCGAGGAGGTCGTCGGCGGCGGGGCGGTCGGCGTGCGCTTCGACGGCATCGAGCTCTTGCCGTGCGTGTCGCAGGGTGCGACGCCGGTCGGGCCCGAGCTGACGATCACCGCCGGCGAGGGGCGGATCATCCACGAGCTGGCGGGGAAGCCGGCCCTCGCTGCGCTGCGCTCGGTGATCGAAGGGCTCGGCGACGACGAGCGCCGGATCCTCGCCGAGGGGATGCTGCTCGGGATCGTCGTCGAAAGCGGGCGCCCGGACTACCTGCACGGCGACTTCCTCGTGCGCAGCGTGCTCGGCGGCGACCCGGAGACGGGCACGATCGCGGTCGGCGCGTCGATCGCTGCGGGGCAGGTCGTGCGCGTGCACGCGCGCGACGCCGCGTCCGCCGATCGCGATCTGCACGATGCTCTGGGGCTGCGCCGCCAGGCCTTGGGCACCGACGTGCCGGCGGGCGCGCTGATGTTCACGTGCAACGGGCGCGGGCGCGGGATGTTCGGCGTCCCGGACCACGACACGTCGGCGCTGACGGCCGAGCTCGGCCTCATCCCGACCGCGGGCTTCTTCGCCGCCGGCGAGATCGGGCCGGTCGGCGGGGAGAGCTTCCTGCACGGCTTCACGGCAACCGTGGCAGTCTTCGCGCCGTGAATCTCATGCGAACTCGATTCCTGCCGTGAAGGTCGCCGGCCGCAGCGTCCTGCTGACCGGCGCCACCGGCGGCCTTGGCCAAGCGATCGCGCGGCGCCTCGCCGGGGCGGGCGCTTCGGTGATCTTGTCCGGTCGCCGGGGCGACGTTCTCTCAGAGCTCGCGCAGGAGCTCGGCGCGACGATCGCTCCGGCCGACCTCTCGGATGCCGACTCGGTGCGCGCGTTGGCGCGCGAGCACGGCGACGTCGACATCCTCGTCGCGAACGCGGGCCTGCCGGCGTCGGGGCGGCTGGAGTCCTTCACCGAGGAGCAGATCGATCGCGCGCTGCTGGTGAACCTGCGCGCGCCGATCATGCTGGCGCACGCGCTCGTGCCGGCGATGGTCGCGCGGGGTTCGGGTCACATCGTTCTGATGTCGTCGCTGTCCGGCAAGGCGCCGGCCGGCGGCACCGCGATTTACAGCGCGACGAAGTTCGGCCTGCGCGGCTTCGCGGGCGCGCTGCGTGCCGACCTGCACGGCACGGGTGTGGGCGTGTCGGCGATCTTTCCCGGCTTCATCCGCGACGCGGGCATGTTCGACGACGCGAACGTCACGCTGCCGCGCGGGACGGGCACGAAGTCGCCAGAGCACGTCGCGCGCGCGACGCTGCGGGCGATCGAGCGCAACAAGGGCGAGATCGACGTGGCACCCGTCGCGTTGAAGCTCGGCGCGACGATCAGCGGATTCGCGCCGGAGCTGTCGGCTGCGGTGACGCGCAAGGCGGGCGGCGCGGAGATCGCCGCGCAATTCGAGGCCGGACAGCTCGACAAACGCTAGCCGGCGCGAATTCCGGTGCCGCGGCGAACGGTCGGCCCCGCCGGCCTCGCGCGCCCGCGCAACGAACCCCTTCCCCGTCCGCCCCCGCGCAGCAAGACCCTCCCCCCGCAAGCGATCGGCTACGCCGACCGGGGGTGTGGCGAAAAACGGCGGTCTGATCGCCGTTATTCGCCAGACCCCTCCGGCGGTCCTCGAAGCGCCTGGTCGTAGCGCCGCGCCGCCCGCCCACCCGGTGTGCACGGCGCTCATCAGAACAAGGTCGCCTGCTCGTCGCGGGGCTCTTCGGCGGGTCGCTCGTCGGCAGGCGGGTCGCGAGCGCCGAACCGGCTCGGCCACGACACCCGGTCCTCGCGCCGCACGAGCTCCGCGAGACGCCGCCGCTCCTCGGTCGGCGCGTAGGCCCCGCGCGCGTAGAGCTTCGTGTAGCGCTCGACGAGCTCCGGCCGGTTCTCGCGCAGCCAGTCGAAGAACAGCTTGCGCACGTCGCCGCGCAGGTGCAGCGCGATCCCGCCGATGCCCGTCGCGCCTGCAGCGATCGCGGCCTCGATCAGCGGCTCGACCTGCTCGGGCGCGTCGTTGACGCCCGGCATCAGCGGTGCGATCAGTACGCCGGTCGGGATGCCGGCGCGGTTGAGCTCGGCGACCGCCTCCAGCCGCGCCCTTGGATGCGGCGTATGCGGCTCCGTGGCGCGCCACGCCTTCGCGTCGAGCGTCGGGATCGAGAGGTTCGCGCGGATCTGCGTCACCGCGGCGATCTGCTTCATGAGCTCGATGTCGCGCAGCAACAGCGGCGACTTCGTGAGGATCGAGCACGGGTTGCGCGCATCGCGAAACGCCTCCCAGATCCCCGGCATGAGCTTGTAGCGCGACTCGACCCATTGGTACGGATCGGTGTTCGTCCCCATCGCGACGTGCTCGCCCTTCCACGACGGCCGCTTGAGCTCGGCCCGCACGACCTCGGGCGCGTTGACCTTCACGACGATCTCGCGCTCAAAGTCGCGCCCGGCGTCGAAGTCGAGGTACTTGTGCGTCGGCCGGGCGAAGCAGTTGTGGCTGACGACGCCGTTGGCGATGAAGTCGCCGGTGCCGGTGGTGATGTCGTACAGCCGCTCCGCGCCGCCAACCTGCTCGATCGACGCGACTCGCGTGCGCGCGTCGGACGTCAGCGCCGTCCCCTCGATATCGAGCTTGCCGCAGATCGCAGGGTCGACGAGGTGCACGAAGCGCAGGCGCTCGCGCAGCCCGCCCCGCAGGCGCACGACGGAGGCACCGATCGCGTCCGGAGCTTCGCGCACGGCTTGGAAACCGAACGAGCCCAGACACGACTCGATCCAGCGCAGGGTCGCCTCGTCCTTGGTGACGATGCGGATCACCGGATTGGCGGAGCCCGCGGCGTCGAAGATGCCGGCGAGAAAGCCCTTCTGCCACTCGGGGCTTGGGTTCAAAGGCCGGCGGATCAACCCACGAATGCGATCGCACTGCGCCGGTGCCGGCGTAGGAATCGCATGCACGACGCGCGCGTTGTCGGTGGCTTGGAAGGCGAACGCTTTCGCATGGACGCCCCATGCCTCGAGGTATGCAGCAGCGCGGTCCAGCGCTGCGGGATCCACCCGCGCCAGCCTGCGCTCGATCGACCCAGTCTCGCCTCGTGCGTAGCTGTGCGAGTCAGGCCCGTCTCCTCTGATGACCCCGCAGAGATATCCACGCTGATAGTCGTCGGCGTGCTTTGGCCCGGGGGTGAACCCGCCGGTCCCCAGCAGCGAGCTGCCGACGGTGAGATGCGGGCGTCGCCCGCTGCCCTGCTGTGACCCGGTGACGAACCTCCATCCGCGTCGCGAGAGGAAGCGGTGGTCGCCGCTCGTGATGAGCTCCGTTCCGTCTTCAAGCTCGGTCCGAAACGCGGGTTTCACGCTCGACCAATGCGCCAGCACCTGCGTCCGTACATAGCGACGACGGTTGCCGTCCCGCACGGTTCCGTAGATCTCGTCGCCGACGCGGAGCGTTTTCAGGGGCTTGTGCCGTCCGTCGCCCATGAGGATTGGGGTTTCGCCCCATGCGCAGTAGACACAGGCATGACTGCATCCCCTGTAGGGGTTGATCGTCCACCGAAACGGCATCTTCGACGCGTCGGGCACGCGGTTGATCGCGGACTTCGCGTGGATCTCGTAGAAGCGCATGTCGAGGGCCTCAGGCGCGTCGAAGCGCCGGATCGTCGCCGGATCGCGGTGCCCCGGCAGCCGCGCTTGTTCGTCCGCCGCGCTCAGTAGGTTGTCCCAACGCACGAACGTATGTTCTCATACCGACCGGACGCGGGTACCGGTCGCCAACGATCCAAGGAGCAACACATGTCTACAGCCCGCTTCGTCCTGACCCCCCGCGGCGACTTCTCGCTCGCCGAGGCCGTCCGCTTCCTGCATGGCTTCGAGCCGCTGTCCGCCGGCGAGGGAGACGATCCCTCCGGAGACACGCTGCGCCTCGCATTCTGCGCGGACCGCGACTGGCGTCCGGTCGCGATCCAGGCGCGCCAGAGCCGCTCCGGGCGGGTGACCGCGACCGTCGCCGGCACGGACGACCCCGGTCCGGTGCGAAGGCAGGTCGAGCGGATGCTGTCGCTCGACGTGGACGCGACGGGCCTGCCGGACGTCCTGGGTGAGGATCCCATCGCGACCGCGCTCCTCGAGCAGTCACGCGGGCTGCGGCCGGTCTGCTTCGCCTCGCCCTACGAAGCTGCCTGCTGGGCCGTGCTGAGCCAGCGCATCCAGATGCGTCAGGCCGCGCGGATCCGTCGCCGGCTCTGCGACGAGCTCGGGCACGTCGTCGAGCTCGACGGTGTCAGCCTCTCGACGTTCCCGCGGCCGGAGTCCGTCCTCGCGACCACGTCGATCCCGGGACTTCCGCAGATCAAGGTGCAGCGCCTGCACGCTGTGGCCACGGCCGCGCTCGATGGCCGTCTCGATGCGGCCACGTTGCGCGCAGCGGGTCCGGAGCAGGCGCTGGCGGATCTGCAGAGCCTGCCCGGAATCGGCCCGTTCGGCGCCGAGCTCATCCTCATCCGCGGCGCCGGCGAGCCCGACCACTTCGCGCGCAGCGAGCTTAGGCTGCACGGCGCGATCGCCGAGGCCTACGGCGTGGATGCGGGCGACGTCGACGCGCTGTCGGAGATCGCGGCGCGCTGGAGCCCGTTCCGCAGCTGGGTCGGCTTCCTGTTGCGCGCACGGGCGGCGCTGGTCGCGGCGTGACGGGTTCGCGCGCGGCGCTGGTCGCGGCGTGACGGGTTCGCGCGCAGCGCTGGTCGCGGCGTGACGGGTTCGCGACCAGCGCTGGTCGCGGCATGACGGGTTCGCGCCCAGCGCTGGTCGCGGCATGCGGTTCCGTGCGCGACCGGCGCTGGCGCGCGGCATGCGGGCTTCTGTCCCGGCATGGTTCGGCGGCGGCCGCGGCGCGACCTCGAGTGGATCGTCCAGGAACGTTGTGCCTGAAACGCCGGGATGCCGGCGCCGCCAGGCAAGGACGCAGGATCGAAGGTGTGGCTCTGCCACATCGAGATCCGAGGACGCCGCGGGCACCGACGGCGAGCCGTCGGCTTGCCGACGGCTCGCCGTTGGTCGGTGATCGGCGCCCGGCGTTTCGGGTGACGTTCCTGGACGGCCCACTAGCATCGATGCGTGAGCGCGATCGACCATCTCGACCTCGTCGTCACGTCGCTCGAGCGCAGCCTCGCGTTCTACCGCGGGCTGTTGCAACCGCTGGGCTACGTGCGCGTCAGCGAGATCGCCGGCGAACGCGGCGAGCGGGTCCTGTACCTCGGTCGCATCGGCGGCATGGGCTCGGTGAGCCTGCGCGAAGCGCAGTCCGACGCGCATGCCGTTCCGTACGACCGCTACGCGATCGGCTTGCACCACCTCGCGTTCAGCGCGTCGTCGCGCGCGACGGTCGACGACTGTGCGTCGTGGCTGCGCAGGCAGGGCGCGCAGATCGAGAGCGGCCCCGAGGAGTACGGGTACACGCCCGGCTACTACGCGGTGTTCTTCTACGACCCCGACGGCATCAAGCTCGAGCTCGTGCACCGCCCGCAGGAGGGCGACCTCGTCGAGGAGGTCCGGCGGCTGGAGGCTCGGATCGCGCGGCTCGAACGGCCCGGCGGCTCGGCGTGACGGACACCCCCATGCCTGGCGAGCATGGGCACGACCACGGCCACGGGCATGACCAAGGGCACGGGCACGGCCATGGGCACGACCCCGACCAAGGGCACGGGCACGGGCACGACCCCGACCAAGGGCACGGGCACGGCCATGGGCACGACCCCGACGGCCATGGGCACGTTCACGGGCATGGGCACGGGCACAGCCACGGCCTCGTGCATGAGTCGATCAAGCGCTCGCGCGAGGGGTTGCGGGCGGTCGGATTGGCGCTGGTCGTCCTCGGCGCGACCGCGATCGCACAGCTCGCCGTCTTCGTCGCCTCCGGCAGCGTCGCGCTGCTCGCCGACCTCATCCACAACTTCGGCGATGCCGCCACGGCGATCCCGCTCGCGATCGCGTTCGCGCTGCGTAGCGCGCGTGCCGAGCGCGTCGCCGGGCTGGCGGTCGTGCTGGCGATCTTCGTCAGCGCCTGCGTCGCGGGCTACGAGGCAGTCGACCGGCTGATCCACCCGCACGAGCCCGAGTACCTCGCCGCGCTCGCGGCCGCCGGGATCGTCGGCTTCGCCGGCAACTGGTGGGCGGCGATCATCCGCACCCGCGCCGGCCTCCGGCTCGACAGCCCCGCGCTCGTGGCCGACGGCGCGCACGCCCGGGCCGACGCCTACGTGAGCCTCGCCGTCGTCGCCAGCGCGGCCGCTGTGGCGATCGGCCTCGAGGTCGCCGACCCGCTGATCGGGCTCGGCATCACCATCGTGATCCTCAAGATCACGCGCGACTCGTGGGTCACCGTGCGCGCCGCGCACGTCTGACGCGAGCGTCCCCGAAGAGGGCTGACGAGCCCGAGATGGACGGGGAGCTCATCGTCAGCGAGCGGTGCGGCGCCGAGGAACGGATGACGCGCGAGCTACGCCGGGAGGCGGCTCGTCAGCGAACCGAGGCGGCGCCGAGCAGCGAGAGCTCGCCCATCAGCGTCTGGCTCGACGCGCCGGTGATCCGCACCGGCACGATCTCGCCAGGCGACGCAAGCCCGCTGAAGTTCACGGCCTTGTTGTGGCGCGAGCGGCCGCGCAAGCGTGACGGGTCCGTTCGCGAGGCACCTTCGACCAGCACGTCGAGCTCGCGCCCCACGAACCGCTGCGCCCGCTCCGCGGCACGGCGCTGCACGACCTCGACCAGCCGCTGCATCCGCTCGACCTTGACCTCGTGCGCGACGAGCCCCTCGGTGAACGCACCCGCCTCCGTCCCGCGCCGCGGCGAGAACACGAACGTGAACGCCCCGTCGTAGCCGACCTCCTCGCACAGCGACAGCGTCTGCGCGAAGTCCTCCTCGGTCTCCCCCGGGAAGCCGACGATGACGTCGGTCGTGAGCGCCACGTCGGGGACGTGCTCGCGGATCAGCGCCACCCGGTCGAGGTAGCGCTCACGCGTGTACGTGCGGCGCATGGCCTTCAACACCCGCGAGGACCCGGCCTGTAGCGGCAAGTGGATGTGCTCGCAGACCGACGCCAGCGAAGCGTGCGCCAGGATCACGTCCTCGCGCATGTCCTTCGGATGCGGGCTCGTATAGCGGATCCGCTCGATGCCGTCGATCGCGTCGAGCTCGTGCAGCAGCCCCGCGAACGTGGCGCCCGCGCCGCGCAGGTCGCGCCCGTAGGAGTTCACGTTCTGGCCGAGCAGCGTCACCTCGCGCACGCCGTCCGCCGCGAGGCGCCGCACCTCCGCGACGAGCTCGTCCAGTGGCCGCGAGACCTCGCGCCCCCGCGTCGACGGCACGATGCAGTACGAGCACGCCATGTTGCAGCCGACCGAGATCTGCACCCACGCCTGAAACTCCCGTGCGCGCTTGTCGGGCAGATGGCCGGTGAAGCCCTCGAACTCGAAGAACCCTTGCGCGGTGAGCGAATCCGAGGTGAGGAACTCCGCGAGCTTGTGCACCTGACCCGGGCCGAACGCGACGTCGACGAACGGAAACCGCTCGAAGACCTCGTCCTTGACCGACTGCGCCCAGCAGCCGCCGACGCCGACCACGCGCGAGGGATCCTCGAGCTTCAGCCGCTTCGCATGGCCGAGATGCGCGAGGAACCGGCTGTCGGCCTTCTCGCGGATCGAGCAGGTGTTGAAGAGGATGAGGTCCGCCTCGTCCGGCGCCCCCGCCTCGGCATAGCCGAGCGACTCGAGCATCCCCTTCATCCGCTCGGAGTCGTGCTCGTTCATCTGGCAGCCGAACGTCGTGACGTGGTAGCGCTTCATCGCTCGCCCAACGGTAGCGCGCGTCGGACGGATGGCCGGTTCTCGAGCGCGACGGCTCGCGACGCGCCGGCGACCGGCCGATGCGAGCGGCAGCAGGCACCACCATGCACACCAGCGAGCTCATCACGGCCGAGATCGAGGGGCGCTTCGGGTTCTTCCCATCGCTCTTCGCCCCCGCCCTGCCCACGCCCGACGTGCTCGAGGTGCTGTGGCGCCAGACGGTCGCCGCATACCTCGACAACCCCTTGCCGAGCATGTTCAAGGAGCGCCTGTTCGCCTACCTCTCGCGGCTGCGCTCGAGCTCGTACTGCGTCGTGACCCACAGCTGCGAGCTACGGGCGCTCGGCGCGACCGGCGAGGACGTCTTCGACCTGCTCGAGCCCCTGCTCGGCGACGACCCCTCAAGCGCCGCGCACCTGCTCGGCAGCGGCGCCCCTCCGGATCGCTGGCCGGCCGCCGGCTCCTACGAGGAGACCCGGCTCGTCACGCTCGCGGCGCACGCGTTCATGCGCGACGAGGTCGCCCAGCCGTGCCTCGACGAGCTGCGCCGCCTGCTCGGACCGGGCGACCTCGGCCGGCTCATGCTGCTGCTCGGGCACATCGACAGCACCCACGCCTGGGTGCACGCCCACCCGGAGATCTCGTGCGACGAAGACGACCGCGTCCTGCGCCACCGCGCCGCGCTCCTGCGCGAGGAGCCGCGTCTCGGCGAGCTGTTCGACGCGCGCGGCAGGACGAGCACGCTCGCACGGCGCGACCACCTCGCGGCGATCGTCGACTCGGCCGACGACGCGATCGTCGGCGAGACGCTCGACGGGACGATCGTCAGCTGGAACAGCGGCGCCGAGCAGCTCTACGGCTATACCGCCGAGATGGTCCTCGGCATGTCGGCCACGACGATCGTGCCGAGTGACCGCGAGGAGGAGGCGAGCGCCCTCATGCGCCGCATCCGTCGCGGGGAGCACGTCGCGCACGTCGAGACGGCGCGCGTCGGCATCGACGGCCGGCGCATCGACGTCTCACTCGCGGTGTCGCCGATCCGCAACGCCTCGGGCGTGCTGATCGGCGTCTCGTCGATCTCGCGCGACATCGACGAGCGCAAGCGGCGCGAGCGCTATCTCCAGACCGTTCACCAGGCCACGCGCGTGCTCGCGCAGTTCGCCAGTGTCGACGAGACGCTGCCCGCCGTGCTGCGCGTGATCGGCGAGGGCATGGGCTGGGCGGTGGGCTCGGCGTGGATGCCGACCCGCCGGCACGGCGTCCTGCAGTTGCGCTGCGCGGCGTTCTGGCACACGCCCGCGCTCGACGGGGCGTCGTTCGAGACGACCAGCCGCCAGATGCGGCTCGACAGCGGCGAAGGGCTGCCCGGTCGCGTCTGGGAGAGCTCGCAGGCGCGGTGGGTCGCGGACGTCACCGAGGAGCCGCACTCGCGCCGCGCGGACGAGGCCGCGCGCGACGGCCTGCGCACGTGCTACCTGCTGCCGGTCCGCGGCCGCGACGGCGTCCTCGCGGTCGTCGAGTTCCTCAGCCGCGAGATCCGCCCGCCGGACCCGATCCTGCTCGAGATGCTCAACCGCGCGGGTGGGCAGATCGGCGAGTACCTCGAGCGCAAGGGCGCGGCGCCCGCCCTCGCAGTTGGCGCGTAGCCGGCCCGCTACTTCGCGAACTCGACCGCGCGCGACTCGCGGATGACCGTCACCTTGATTTGGCCCGGGTACTCGAGCTCGCGCTCGATCTCGCGGGCGATCTCGCGCGACAGCAGCATCGCCTCGTCGTCGCCGATCGTCAGCGGCGCGACGATCACGCGGATCTCGCGGCCGGCCTGCATCGCGTAGACCTTCTCGACGCCCTCATGGCGCTGCGCGATGTGCTCGAGCTCGCGCAGCCGCTTGACGTAGGACTCCAGCGACTCGCCGCGGGCGCCCGGCCGTGCCCCCGACAGCGCGTCGGCCGCCTGCACGATGACCGCCTCGACGGTCTGCGGCTCGACCTCGTTGTGGTGGGCCTCCATCGCGTGGGCGACGGCCTCGCTCTCGCCGTGCCGGCGCGCCATCTCGCCGCCGACGAGCGCGTGCGGCCCCTCGACTTCGTGCGAGACGGCCTTGCCGATGTCGTGCAGCAGCGCCGCGCGCGCCGCGGTCTTGCGGCTGGCGCCGAGCTCGTCGGCCATCATCGCCGCGAGCTGCGCGCACTCGACCGAGTGCGCGAGGACGTTCTGGCCGTAGCTCGTGCGGAACTTCAGCCGGCCGAGCGTGCGTATGATCTCGAGGTCGAGGCCCTGCACGCCGGATTCGAACGCCGCGTCCTCGCCGGCCTGCTGGAGGTGCGACTCGAGCTCGGACTTCGCCTGGTAGTAGGTCTCCTCGATGCGCGCCGGGTGGATGCGCCCGTCGGCGAGCAGCTTCTCGAGGGTCATCCGGGCGATCTCGCGGCGCACCCCGTCGAACGCCGACAGGACGACCGCGCTGGGCGTGTCGTCGATGATGAGGTCGACGCCGGTGAGGTTCTCGATCGCGCGGATGTTGCGTCCCTCGCGGCCGATGATGCGGCCCTTCATGTCGTCGGACGGCAGCTGGACGACGCACACGGTCGTCTCGGCGGCGTGGCGCGCGGCGAGGCGCTGCATCGCGACCGACAGGATCGAGCGGACGCGACGCTCGGCGTCGAGCTTGCACTGCTCCTCGATCTGGCGGATCTCGCGGGCGCTTTCGTGGCGGACCTGATCGGTGATCTCGCGCATGAGGCGCTCCTTCGCCTGCCCCGCGCTGAGGCCGGAGATCTGCTCGAGTCCCTGCTCGTGCTCGCGCCGGCGACGCGCGAGCTGCTCGCGCTCGGCCTCGAGCGCGCGCGTCTGGTCGTCGAGCTCGCGGGTGCGGCGCTCGACGTCCTCGGCGCGCGCGTTGAGGCGCTCCTCGAGGCGAACGAGCTCCTCGCGGTCGGTCGTCGAGACGCTGGCGACGGCCGGTGGTTGGCGATGGCGCGACAGGAGCGCAGCGGCCAGGATCGCCACTGCGACGACCGCTGCCGACACGATCAGCTCCATTGTCGTTCCTCTCCCCGCGCGACCGAACGGCGTCCGGGTTCTCGCGGTCCAACTTCGATGTCAGGGAGTCAGAACGGGCGCTGCGGTGGCAAGCGGCATCCGGCGCTCGGCGCCGTGCTTCACAAGACGGGGTGGGCTAGAAGTAGTTGTGTCGGCGGATGGTCGGGGTTGAAAGCGGGTCGTCGTCGGAAGCTGCCAGGTAGTTCAAGGAAAGCGTTCAGGTGCTGCGGTTCATTCGCCCTCGCGGGCTCGGTCTGACTGCGGTTGATGATAGGAGGGTGGGAGTGGCGGCACAACCGGCGCGTCAGGGCTTGCGTTCGGCGTCGTCGAGGCCGGCTTGAGCGCGCTTCAGCGCTGCCTCGGCGTCACGCGCGTCGTCGCGTGCGGACGTGAGCGCCTCGTCCGCCGCGGCCAGCGCGCGAGCGGCTTCGTCGCGCTGCTCCTCGGCGGCGGCGAGCACGCGCGTCGCGGCGTCGGCGCGGCGGCGCGCCGACGCGTGAGCCGCGCGGGCGTCACGGCGCGCGGCTGCGCGCTCGCGGCGGGCGCGCTCTGCCTCCGCGCGCTGCTCGGCGGCGCGCTCGCGCTCGGCGCGCTTCTTCGCGGCAGCGGTCTCCGGCTTTCCCGTCTTCGACGTGCTCGCGGTCCGGGCGTCTGCGCCGGCTCCGCGCGTTCCGGCGGCAGCGTCGCCCTCCGTCGCGGCGGGCGCGGAGCCTGCTCGCGCTGCCCCACCACCCTTCGTCTCCTCGGAGCCCTCGCCTGCGTCCCCGCGCCGCGAGCGTCCGCCCTTCGCTTCGGAGCCCTTGGCGGCGCGCTCTGCGGCCGCGCCGTCCTCCGCCTTCTTCGCGCGCGCCGGCGGCGCCGGCTCGGGAGCGGTGCCCGCACCGAGGCCGAACCCGAGCCCGACGTGGCGCAGCTCGCGCTCGAGGCGGCCGTCGAGCACCTGCTCGCGCGCGTCCTCGTCGAGGGCGGCGGCGTGGAGCGTGTCCGAGACGCGCTCGATGACGCTGGCGCTCAGCTCGTTGCCCGCCGAGCTGAGCAATCCCCGCGCACGCTCGACGAGGTCGTCGACGGCCGCTCGCTCGCGCTCGCCCGCGGCGCGCAGCGCACGCCCGTCGCCGCGGCCGGCGAGCAGGTCGGACTGGGCGTCGCGCAGCTCGTCGCCCGCCTCGAAGAGCTGCTTGATCGCGGGGCGCTGCGTGCGGACGAGCTGGTTGACGCCCCACGCCGCGACCGACGGCTTGCGCCGGGCCGCGACCGCTTTCGCCTCGTCGCGCTGCCCCGCCTTGCGCAGCTGCTTCGCCAGCTCGCCGCGCGCGGGGATGAACTCGTCGAGCGGGAGCCCGTAGAGGTCGTCGGCGTCCATCCGCTCATGGTGCCTGGCATCGACGACCGATGCCGGCGCCCGCTCGTCGGTCGGCTCAGTCCGGCTCGCGCGCGCGAGCGCGCGCACGGCGTCGTACGAGAGCTCGAGGTCATAGCCCTTGCGCGCGAGCATCCGCAGCGCGCGGTCGCGCTCGCGGTCGGAGTCGGGGATCGCGCCGAAGCGGCGCCGAAGGAGCGTCACGGCGGCGTCGAGCTCGCCGGCGCCGTCGCGGACAGACAGCGCGGTCGACACGAGCTCGGGGTCGACGCCGAGTGCCAGCAAGCGCCGCTCGATGCGCTCCGGTCCCCAGTCGTCGAGCGCGCGGCGGTCCTCGGCGAACGTGCGGGCATAGCGCGCGTCGTCCACGTAACCCTGGCGCACGAGCGCCTCGATCGCGCCGTCGATCGACGCCTGGTCGACGTCGCGCGCCGCGAGGTGCCCGCGGACCTCGGCCTCCGTGCGGTCGCGCTTGCCGAGGTGGCGGTAGCCGAGGTCCAGCGCACGCTGGAGCCGAGCCTCCGGGGTCGAGGCCGCGTCGGCGTTCGCCGCGGGCGCACGCCGCAGCCGAGCCTCCGGGGTCGAGGCCGCGTCGGCGTTCGCCGCGAGCACACGCTGAAGCCGAGCTTCCGGGGTCGAGGCCGCGTCGGCGTTCGCCGCGCGACCCCGGACTCGCCATCGCCGCTGTCGGGATCGTCGGCGACGACCGACCGCGGGACCGGCGCCATCGCGCTACGCGGCTTCGACGCCCGCCACTGCCGGCACGGGGATCGCCTCGTCGCGGTCGATCGGGGCCACGAGGTCCTGGCCGATGCCGAGCGCCGCGTAGACCTTCGCCTCGATCTCGCGCGCGATCTCCTGGTGCTCGTCGAGGTAGCCCTTGGCGTTGTTGCGACCCTGGCCGAGCCGCTCGTCCCCGTACGAGAAGAACGAGCCCGACTTTGTGACGATGTTGTGCTCGATGCCGAGGTCCAGCAGGCAGCCCGACGTCGAGATGCCGCGGCCGAACTCGATGTCGAACTCGGCCTGGCGAAACGGCGCCGCGACCTTGTTCTTGACGACCTTCACCCGCACGCGGTTGCCGACCGCCTCCGTGCCGTCCTTGAGCGTCTCGATGCGGCGGATGTCCAGCCGCTGCGACGCGTAGAACTTCAGCGCGCGACCGCCCGGCTGCGTCTCCGGCGAGCCGAACATCACGCCGATCTTCTCGCGGATCTGGTTCGTGAAGAGGCACAGCGTCTGCGTGCGGTTGAGGTTGCCGGCAAGCTTGCGCATCGCCTGGCTCATCATCCGCGCCTGCAGGCCGACGGTCTGGTCGCCCATCTGGCCCTCGAGCTCGGCCCGCGGCGTCAGCGCGGCGACCGAGTCCAGCGCGACGACGTCGACGGCGCCCGAGCGCACGAGCATGTCGCAGATCTCGAGCGCCTGCTCGCCGTAGTCCGGCTGCGAGACGAGCAGCTCGTCGATGTCGAGGCCGATGCGCTGCGCATACAAAGGGTCCATCGCGTGCTCGGCATCGATGAACGCGCACACGCCGCCGAGCCGCTGCGCCTCGGCGAGGACGTGGTAGACGAGCGTCGTCTTGCCCGAGGACTCCGGGCCGAAGACCTCGACGATCCGCCCGCGCGGCATCCCGCCGATCCCGAGCGCGAGATCGAGGGACAGGGCGCCGGTCGGGATCGCGTTGACCTTGACCTGCGCGCCGGGGTCGCCCATGCGCATGACGGCGCCCTTGCCGAACTCGCGCTCGATCTGCGTGAGCGCCCCCCGGAGGGCCTCGTTACGGGCCTTTGCGGCCTTGTCGGCAGCCTTGTCGGTGTCGGAGAGAGCCATGTACTGAAAGCCTTTCTGCGCTCGGAAGAACGCGTCACGCTAGCGGCCGGATCGGACGGAACCGCAGGCTACGTCGGGCGTCTGCAACGACTCAAGACCGGTTCGTCACAACACTGCGCAGAAGTGTGCGCGAGAGTGCGGACGGAACACTTGTTCGCCAGGCGGCGCGGCCCCGCGGGCGGCGAGCCGTGGCGAGAAACGGCGGTGTGGCCGCCGTCTTTCGCCACACCTACAGGGAGCAGCGCGCGAGCGGCTCGTAGCGCGCACCCTGCCCGCCCGTGTGCGAGCGATAGAGCGTGAGCGCCGGCGGCGAGAAGGCAAGCGCCGGCGCGGGCGGGTCGAGCTCGCGCGCGGGGATCCGGACCCCGCGCCGTACGCGCCCGACCGTCACGTGCGGGCGAAACGCGCGTCGCTCGGGCTCGAAGCCGATCGCGTCCGCGAGCGCGGCGACGAGCTCGGCCCGCAGCGCGGCGAGCGCGTCGCCGGCGGCGCGCAGCGCGACCGTGAGGACGCCGGGCCGGCGCGGCGGCAGCCACAGGGCGCCGGCGGTCTCGAGCGTGCCGACGTCGCGGGCCAGCCCCGGCAGCAGCGCAGCCACGGCCGCGGCGTCGTCCGCCGATCGCGAGCCGAGGAAGGCCAGCGTCAGGTGCAGGCTGTCCGCGGGGACGCGGCGCACGCCCTCCGGCGCGGCGCGCTCGCACCACGCCGCGAGCGCCGAGCGAGCCTCCGCGGGAAGGTCGAGCGCGACGAACAGGCGCAGGCTCTCGGTCACGACGCGGCGCGCCCAGAGGAGCGGGCGGCCGGCCGAACCCGGCCTCCGGCGCGGGGCGCGACGCGAAGGCGGCGCCGGGGCGGCGGCCGCGGAGGGGCAGCGCAGAGGGCGCGCCCACGGCGGCGCCCGCGCGGCGGCCGGCTCACAGCTCCGGGCGCGACTCGTCGCCGCCGCCGAGCAGCAGCCGCCGCACGAGGTGCATCGCCACGGTCGTCGCGCGATCGCGCACGTCGGCGCGATTGCCTGGCAGGTGGACGCTGCGCGTCAGCCCGCGGCCGTCGCGGTGGTTCGCCGACAGCCACACGAGCCCGACCGGCTTCGCCTCGCTGCCGCCGCCGGGCCCGGCGACGCCCGTCACCCCCACGCCGACGTCCGCGTTCAACGCAGCGCGAGCACCGTCGGCCAGCGCCACCGCCACCTCCGCGGAGACCGCGCCGAAGTCCTGGATGCAGCGCCGGGTTCACCCCCGCCAGCGCGACCTTGGCCGCGTTCGAGTACACGACGAGCCCGCCGCGCATGATCGCCGACGAGCCGGGCAGGTCCGTCAGGCGCGCCGACAGCAGCCCGCCGGTGCACGACTCCGCAACCGCGATCGTCTCCTCCGTGCCGAGCAGCATCGCCAGCACCTGCTGGTCGACCGTCGTGCCGTCGTCCGAGAACAGCGTGTCCGGATGCCGCGCCCGCACGAGATCCGCGAACTGCGCGTACACCGCCGCATCGGCGGGCTCATACCGCGTGACGACCTCGACCTCGCCGCGCCGCAGGCACGTCGTCACCTCCAGCCGCTCGAGCTCGATCCCCGCCTCGACCGCCGCCCGCAGCGTCGCGGCGATCTCCGACTCCGGCATCCCGAACAGGCGCAGCGTCGCGCGGCGGTACTCGGCAGCACCGGCCAGCGCGGCCCGCACCTCGGGCGTATCGACCGCGACAGACCACATCGGCTGAAGCTCGCGCGGCGGGCCGGGCAGTACCACCACCGTCGGCCCGGAACCCGAAGCGGGCGTCACGACCAGCCCCGGCGCGGTCCCGACCGGCTCCAGCACGCGAGCACCCGCAGGGACCACCGCCTGCTTGCGGTTGGACTCCAGCACAGCGGCAGGATCGAGGTCAGGCCAACGCGCCATCATCGGCTTGAGGATCTCCGCGATCCGCCCCTCCAGCGCCTCGTCGAGCACCATCTCCCGCCCGGCATACCGGCCGACGACCTCCGCCGTCAGGTCGTCCGCGGTCGGCCCGAGCCCGCCGCTCGTCACGATCAGCGCGCAGCCCTCCGACGCGAGGAAGCGCAGCGCGCGCAGGATCTCCTCCGGCCGGTCTCCGACGACGACGATCGCCGCCGTGTCCGCCCCCAGCGCGAGCAGCTGATCCGACAGCCACGGCCCGTTGCGATCCGAGACGCGCCCGGTCAGCACCTCGGTGCCGGTGACGACGATCCCCGCGCGAACGCTCACGGCCTGCAGACGGGGCGCTTGTCCGGCGACAGCGGCTGGCGACCTCCGCGCGGCGTGATCTGCATGCCGATCGGGTCGCCCGACGGCGCGACGCCCAGCGAGCGCCCGTTGACGATCAGCCGCACGCCGTTGTTGCCGAGCGTGAGCCGGAAGCGCCTGGACCGGTAGCTCCGGGTGCGCTCGCCGGCGGCAAGCGTCTGCCCGTCCACCAGGGTGCGATCGCCCGCCTTCAGGCACACGTAGACGTCGCTCGTGGCGACGATCCGCAGCCGCACGCGACTCGCGGCCGCCGGGGGCGGCGGCGGGTTGGCGGCCGGGCGCGGCGTGGTCTGCGTGCCGGCGGGCGTCGTGGTCGCCGCGGGCGGCGTCTTCGGGTCGTCGTTGCCGAGCAGGCCGAGCGCGGCGATGAGCCCGACGAAGATCAGCAGGAGCACGACCCAGCGCGGGATGAACGGCCCCTGGCGCCGGCGCTCGCGCCCCGGGGCCGCGGCGTTGATCGGCTGCAGCTCGACCTCGCTCAAGCGCTCGTGGCGCAGCTTGTACTCGTCGACGAGCAGCTTCGCGTCGAGGTCCAGCGTCTCGGCGTACGTCCGCAGGAAGCTCTTGACGTACGTGGGGCCCGGCAGCAGGTCCCACTCCTCGTTCTCCAGCGCGCGCAGGTACTTCGCGCGGATCTTCGTCGACGCCTCGACCTCGGAGATGTCGATCCGCGCGCGCATGCGCGCTTCGCGAAGGGTGGCTCCGATGTCCGGCATCAGTGGCCTGGAGGCTACTCGTGGAACACGTCGGCCTCGGCGGGCTCGAGCAGCGGCTCGGCCACCACCGCGTCCGTCGTGCCGGCACGTCGCTCGCGGAGGTTCGCGATGAAGCGCTCGACGTCGCCCGCGCCGACGACGACCTGGCGGGGCTTGGAGCCCTCGTAGCCGGAGATGACGTTGCGCCGCTCGAGCATGTCGATGAGGCGCCCCGCGCGCGTGTAGCCGAGGCGCAGGCGGCGCTGGAGCATCGACGTCGACGCGGTTCCCATTTCGACGACGAGCCTGATCGCGTCCTCGAGCAGCGGGTCCTCGTCGGGGCTGAACCCCTCGTCGAGGCCGGCGGGGCCGTCGACCACCTCGTCCTCGACCTCGTCCAGCAGGTCCTCGCGCAGCTCCGGCTCGCCCTGGCGGCGCCAGAACGTGGTCAGCGCCTCGATCTGCGGCTCGTCGATGTACGCGCCCTGGATGCGCTGAAGCCGCGACGTCCCGACCGGCGAGAACAGCATGTCGCCCTGGCCGAGCAGCGACTCGGCGCCGTTCTGGTCGAGGATCACGCGCGAGTCGGTCTGCGACGACACGGAGAACGCGATCCGCGACGGGACGTTCGCCTTGATCATGCCGGTGATGACGTCGACGCGCGGGGACTGCGTCGCGAGCACCAGGTGGATCCCGACCGCGCGCGCCTTCTGTGCGAGCCGGATGATCGAGTCCTCGACGTCGGCCGGCGCGACCATCATGAGGTCGGCGAGCTCGTCGATGACGCAGAGGATGTACGGCAGCTCCGCCTCGCCGCGCTTGCTGCGCGAGCGGTTGAGCTCGATGAGCGAGCGCGTCTTGGCGAGCGACATGATCGAGTAGCGCTGCTCCATCTCGCGCACGAGGTTCTGCAGCGCGTTCGCGGCCATCCGCGGGCTCGTGATGACCGGCGTCAGCAGGTGCGGGATCGACTCGTAGTGGTTGAGCTCGACCTGCTTGGGGTCGATCAGCACGAGCCTGAGCTCGTGCGGCGTGGCGCGCAGGAGCAAGCTGGAGAGCATCGCGTTGATGCACGCGGACTTGCCGGCGCCGGTCGTGCCCGCGACGAGCAGGTGCGGCATCTTCGCGAGGTCGGCGCCGATCGCCTTGCCGGCGACGTCCTTGCCGAGCCAGATCGTCAGCGGCGACCAGCCCGCGGGCGGGTTCTGCAGCACGTCGCCGAGCTGGACGATCCTGCGCCGCGCGTTGGGGACCTCGACCCCCACGGCCGTCTTTCCGGGGATCGGCGCGAGGATCCGGATGTCGGTCGCGGCGAGCGCGTAGGCGAGGTCGTCCTTGAGCTGGGCGACCTTGCTCATCTTGATGCCTGGCGCGAGTCTGAGCTCGAAGCGGGTGATGTGCGGTCCGGCGACCGTGCCGACGATCTTCGCCTCGACGCCGAAATGGCCGAGCGCCTCGACGAGCCGGGCGGCGGTCTTCTCCTGGCCGGCGGTGTCGGGGCGCGTCTGCTCGGCGGTCGAGCGCTTGAGCAGGCCCACGCTCGGTAGCTGCCAGGCGAAGTCGGCGTCGTCGGTGATCGAGCCGCGCAGGCGGCCTTGCGGGGTGAGGTCCTCGGCGGTCGGCGTGCGGTGGCGCGGGGGCTGCACGCGGGTGACGTCGCCCTCCTCGTCGGGAAGCGGCGGCGCGGGCTCGGCGGGCTCCGGCGGCTCGATCGGCAGCTCGAGCTGCGGGTCGCCGTTCCCGGGGATGGGCTCGCCGTAGATGTCGGGGTAGCGCACCGAGCCCGACCAGAACCGGTCGCGCCCGGTTGCGGTATCCAGCGGCGGCGCCTCGATGTGCGTCGCGGTGATGACGACCTCGCCGTCGCGCGGCTCGGGCGGCTGGAGGGAGCGCGGCAGCTCGGCTTCGTCGAAGGCCGGCGCGTCGCGGAGCTCGGGGGCTTGGCCTCGCTTCCCGCGTAGGCGCTTGGGGCGCTCCGGCGCGCCGTCCGGGCCGGGCGCCGGCGCGGCGCGGCGGGCCGGCACGGCCCGGCCGAGGGCGCGCGTCGTATCCGCGAGCCCCGAGCTCGTCGCCCGCAGCAGCCCGGCGACGGACGCGCCGGTCAGGAGCAACACCGCGGCGACGAAGAGGAACACCGCGAGGATGTGCGCGCCGATCGTCGACACGGCGGTCGCGGTGACGTAGAGCAGCGCGTCGCCGACGATCCCGCCGCGCGGCCTGAAGAACCACTCGTTCCAATAGCCGTCGCGCACGCCGGGCGGGCCGAGGCCGAACGTGCCCGCCGCCAGCGCGAGCGTGAAGGCCAAGAAGAGGCACAGCGCGCCCGCCCGGAACGGCCGCACCGCGGGCAGCACCGGCCGCAGCACGAAGAGCGCGCCGCCCAGGACGATCGCCACGGGCACCCCCAGCGCGACCTGACCGACGAGGTACGCCAGGCCGTCCGTCGCGGCGTGCCCGGCGGCGCCGCCGTCGAAGCCGAAGTAGACGGGAAACGCGAGGAAGACTCCGACCGCGACGAGCCCCAGGCCGATGAGGTCCAGGTGGCGCTGCTCGAGCAGCGGGACGTGCATCGCGGAGACCGGCGCGCGCTTGGCGCGCGGCTTGGGCTTGGCGGTCTTGGACTTCGTGGATGCGGGCTTGCGGGCAGAGGCCATGGTTGGCACGAGCGGCTTTCGACGCCCACCCCGCGCGATCCTGCCCCGAGCTAGTGTCCGGCCCGTGCTCGAGTTCCGCCCCTGCCCCGTCGACGAGGAGCCCGCCGCCGCCCTCGCTCAAGGCATGCGCGACGAGATCGCCGCGATGTACGACGGCCTGCAGCTCGACGGCCCGGGCATGCCGAAGGCCGGGCCGGGCGAGCTGGCGCCGCCCGGCGGGACGTTCGTCGTGGGCTACGAGGGCGACGCCGCGGTCTGCTGCGGCGGCCTCAAGCGCCTGCCCGACGGGGCCTGCGAGATCAAGAAGATGTTCGTCGTCTCCGGCGCGCGCGGGCGCGGGGTCGCGCGGGCGCTGCTCGTGGAGCTCGAGCGGCTGGCGCGGGAGCTCGGCTATGAGACCGCGCGCCTGGACACCGGTCCCAAGCAGGTGCGCGCGCAGCAGATGTACGAGCGCGCGGGCTACGCGCCGATCGCGAACTTCAACGCCAACCCGGTCGCGACGTTCTTCGGCGAGAAGCGCCTCTGAAGCTCACCCCGCCGAATAGGCCAGACGGCCGATGCGAGGCCCGCGGCCCGAATCTAGGCTCGCCGCCAAGCCTGCAAACCGATTCGGAGGGACACCGAATGACCAGCTTCACGAAGGCCGCCGCGACTGCGGCCGCCAGCCTCGCAGTCGTCGCCCTGGGGACCAGCGCCTCGGCGCAGCCCATCCCGCGCTCGTCGCACAACGAGCGCCCCAAGGTCCAGCTCGTCGCGCAGCTCGGCGCGCGCAGCACCGCGCTCGACGCCAGCCCGGATCCCACGGGCAAGGTCATCTACTACACAACCGGCGGCGAGAGCCCCGGCATCTTCCGCGTCCCGGCCGCCGGAGGCGCGCAGCACAAGATCCTCGGCGGCGAGCTGCTGCGCCGCCCGGAGGGGCTCGCGGTCTCGAACGACGGCAAGCGGCTGTTCGTCGCCGACACGCGCGCGGGCCACATCCTCGTCGTGCCGGTGAGCGGCGCCAAGGCGCACGTGCTGCGCGGCACCGCCGGCAGTGCCCCGCGCGGCCTCGAGATCCAGACGCGCGCCGGCAAGGAGCTCGTCGTCTACAGCGGCCGCTCGCGCGATGGCAAGCCGGCCATCCTGCGCATCGCCGCGGGCGGCGCCGCGCGGCCGACCGTCGTGGTCAAGGGCGCGCCGCTGCGCTCGCCCGACGGCGTCGCGATCGCGAGGTCCGGGGCGATCTTCGTCACCGATCACGGAGCGGGCGGCGGGCGCGCTCTGCGCATCGCCGGCTCGAAGGTCACGACAGTCGCGGGCGGGATCCGGCTCGGCGACCCGGCCGGCGTCGCGCTGACGCTCGACGAGACCCACCTGCTGATCTCGTCGCTGAACAAGGCGAAGGGGACCGCGCAGGTCGTCATCGTCGACCTGGCGACCGGCGCGACGAGCACGTTCGACGACGTCATCAACACGAACCACAGCGCGGGCGGCCTGCATCGCGCCCGCGCGGCGGTCCCGATGGGCTGGGCCGACGTCCAGCGGCCGGGCCGCGTGTACCGCGTCGACCCGTGACCCCGGACAGGGTGGTTCGCCCTGCTCGGTCTATGGCCGAGTAGGACGAACCACCCCGCACGTTGGCCGCGTGCGACGTGGCGCGTTAAGCCAGCGTTGACTATTCGACCCGCGTGCGGGCCGGGACTACAAGTGCTCGATGTCACTTGCGTCCTGGCCCGCGCGCGTCTTCGTGATCGGGTTCGTCGGGGCGATCGCCGCGTGCGGCGCGCTGAGCATCGAGGCGTGGCCGTTCACGAGCTGGCGCTTGTTCTCGCGTGAGCGGCGCGCGGTCGCGACAAGCTGGATCGCCACGAGCGTCGACGCGCGCGGGCACGAGACGCGGATCCACTTCAGCCGGTTCTCGAAGCCCAACCGCTACTTCGTCTCCGTGATGTCCTCGTACGGCCGCCTGCCCCCACGCGAGCAGGAGGCGACGTGCCGCGCGTGGGCGAGGCTCGTGCGCCGCCGCGGCGGGGACGTCGCCGGCGGCCTGCGCCTCTACGCGACGACCCGCGACATGCGCCGCCACATCGGGCGGCGCGAGCGCGTCATGCCGGCCAAGAGCCTGCGCTGGACGTGCGCCGGCGGCCGCGGCGCCCGCCGCGCCGCGCCGCCGTGAGCGCCGCCGCGCCCCGCGCCGTGAGCGCCGCACCCGCGTCGCGCCCCCGCGCCGCGAGCGCCGCACCCGCGTCGCGCCCCCGCGCCGTGAGCGCCGCACCCGCGTTGCGCCACCTCGCCGTGAGCGCCGCACCCGCGTCGCGCCCCCTCGCCGTGAGCGCGGCACACCGCGGGCTCGCGCGCCGCCCGCTCGAATGGGCCTTCGGCCCCGGCGACCCGCGCCAGCTCGCCGCCCTGCGCATCGGGCTGTGCGCCGTGCTCCTGCTGCGGCTCGTGCCGCGCACCGACACCTACCTCTCGCTCGCCGACCAGCAGCCCGAGCTCTACCGCCCGCTCTCGTTCATGACGCTGCTCGAGCGCATGCCGTCGCGGCCGGTGATCTCCGCCTGCCTCGCGATCGCGATCGTCGCGGCCGCGCTGGCGACCGTCGGCTTCAGGTCGCGCACCACGCTCGCGATCGCGCTCCTCGCGGCGCTGGCGCTCAACGGCATGTACACGGCGCAGGGCAAGGTCATGCACAACGACGTCCTGCTGATGCTGTGCCTCGGCGCGATCGTCTTCGCCCGCCACGGCGACGCGTGGTCGCTCGACGCGCGGCGCAAGGACCGCGCGAGGCCGAGCCCCGCCTACGGCTGGCCCGTGAAAGCCGCGATGCTCGCGATCGCGCTCGGGTACCTGACCGCCGGCCTGCACAAGATCGCCGGATCGGGCGGCTTGGGCTGGGCGACGAGCGACAACATGCGCTGGCTGCTGTACGTCGCCTCCGACGACCAGGGCGCCAACGGCGCAGCCCTGTGGATCGCCGAGCACCCGCTCGTCGCGCACCTGAGCGCGTTCGGCCTGCTCGCCACAGAGTGCCTCTTCTTCCTCGTCCTGCTCGCGCCGCGCCTGCGCTGGGTCTTCCTCCCGGCGGTTGTCGCGCTGCACGCGGGCACCTGGATGACGCTGCGCCTGGACTACAGCGCATGGCCGCTGTGCGTCCTGGTCGTGTTCGTGACCTGGCCCGCGGTCGTCGCTCGCGCGCAGTGGTTAACCCGCAGTTGAGGCGTGGGCCTAACCTTCATGCGTCATGTTGGACCGCCCACCACGCGTGCTCGTCGTCGAGGACGACCACGAGATCGCCCAGGTCCTGCTGCGGTCGCTGCGCATGGAGGGCTATGAGGCGCGGGCGAGCTACGACGGCGAGGCGGCGATCGGCGACGCGCGCGAGTTCACGCCCGACCTCGTGATCCTCGACCTCGGGCTGCCCAAGCTCGACGGCATCGAGGTCGCGCGGCTGCTGCGCAAGGACGGCGACGTGCCGATCCTCATGCTGACCGCCCGCGACGCCGTCGAGTCGCGCGTCGAGGGCCTCGACGCCGGCGCCGACGACTACCTCGTCAAGCCGTTCGAGCGCCAGGAGCTGCTCGCCCGCCTGCGCGCCCTCCTCAGACGCCGCCCCCCGCGCGGCAGCGCGTCGCTCGTCGTCGGCGACCTCCAGCTGAACCCCGACACGCACGAGGTCCGCCGCGAGCAGCGCGCGATCGACCTCACCCAGCGCGAGTTCGAGCTGCTCGAGTACCTCATGCGCAACGAGCGCATCGTCGTCCCGCGCCAGCGCTTGCTGGAGGAGGTCTGGGGCTACGACCCTTTTGCGACGACCAACACGATCGAAGTCTTCGTATCCAACCTCAGACGGAAGCTGGAAGCCGGCGATGAGCCTCGCCTCCTCCATACGATCCGCGGCGCAGGCTACGTTCTCCGCGCCTAGGCAGGTGCCGATCCGCTGGCGGCTCGCCGGCGGCTCCGCCCTCCTGACGCTCGTGATCCTCTGCGGCTTCGCGGGCGCGGTCGGCGGGCTCACCTCGATCCGGCTGCACCAGGACTTCGAAGGCGAGGTCGAGCGGGCCGCGCGCGTGTTCGCCGAGAGCGCGGACTACACGGTGCCCGAGCAGGATCCGCGCACCGGGCGCTTCGTCCTCAACGGCCTGCGACCCGAGCTCGACGACTTCACCCCCGGCGTCGGCGCGATCATCCGCATCGTCACGGCCGACGGCAGCGAGCTCAACCACACGCGCGAGACGAAGAACTTCGGCGCGCCGCGCCTCGGGTCCGTCGAGGTCGACGGCTATCGCGTCGAGACGCGTCAGCTCCCGCGTGACATCGGCGAGGTGCCGCTGTTCGGCCCGTTCTACGTGCAGTACGCGCGCCCGCTGGCGCCTGTGGAGTCGACGGTCGCCGGCCTACGGCTGTTTCTCATCATCGGCGTGCTCGGCGGGTCCGGGCTGGCGCTGCTCGCCGGGCTCATGGTCGCGCGCCGCGCGATGGCGCCGATCGCCGCGCTGACCGCGACGGCGCGCAAGATCGAGCGCACCCGCGACCCCGGCCAGCGCCTGCCAGACATCGAAGCCGACGACGAGATCGCCGAGCTCGCGCGCACGCTGGAGGACATGCTCCACGCGCTCGACGCCGCGCGCACCGAGACCGAGGGCGCGCTCGCCCGCCAGCGCGAGTTCGTGGCCGACGCGTCGCACGAGCTGCGCACGCCGCTCACGAGCGTGCTGGCGAACCTCGAGCTGCTCGCCGACAGCCTCGAGGACGACCTGCAGGACGCCGCGCACTCGGCGCTGCGCTCGTCGCGGCGGATGCGCCGGCTCGTCGCCGACCTGCTGCTGCTCGCCCGCCACGACGCCGCACGCCAGGCGCCGCACACGCCGACCGACGTCGGGCAGGTGCTCGTCGAGGCGGCGGCGGAGCTCGGCGTCATCGCCGACGGCCACGAGCTGTCGATCGAGCCGCACCGCGCGATGGTCGACGGCGCCCGCGACGAGCTGCATCGCCTCGCGCTGAACCTCATGGAGAACGCGATCCGCCACACGCCGCGCGGCACGCAGGTGCGCGCGAGCGTCGAGCGCGTCGACGGCAACGTCCGCCTCACGGTCGAGGACGACGGGCCCGGCATCCCCGCCGACCTGCGCGGCCGCGTGTTCGAGCGCTTCGTGCGCGGCGCCGGCGACCGCGGCGGCTCGTCGGGCCTCGGGCTGTCGATCGTGCACGCGGTCGCCGAGTCGCATGGCGGCAGCGTGACGTTCCAGTCGCCGACCTCCAACGGCACCGGCCGGCGCAAGTGCGGCACGCGCTTCGAGGTCGTGCTCCCGCTGTCGGAAACGGCCGATCTCGGCGCGATCCGCGACTCGGTGCCTGGCTAGCCGTTCGTCACGCGCCGCCCCTACTCATCCCCTCCTGAGACGTTGAGATGCACGTGGAAGTGCGAGTTGTGCAGCGCGTTGAAGGTGAGCTTGTCGTTGTCGCCGTTGTCCCATGTGCCCAACCCGAGACTCAGGTGCTGCCCGCCGGTGGCCGTGACGGTGCCCTTTCGCAGGAGCGCGCTCGCCCAGCCGTCGGCGAGCGTGATCGCCGGGTCGCCCGGTCCTCCGGCGGGGCTGCTCGTGGCCGAGCCGGTCGCGTAGTAGATGTGGTCGACGTCGCCTCGCGGGATCAGCTGATCGAAGCGCGTGCGGGTTCTGGAGGCCCACTCGGTCACTTGGTCGACGGCGAGGGAGTCCCCGCGCAGCCCGGCGAGGACGGTCCGGCGGAGGACGTCGTAGGCCGCCGCGCCGCTGGCGGCGCCTCCGGGGAGGGCGAACACGTGGAACATGTCGATGTCGCGACCGGTCTTGTGTCCTTGGTGGCCGATGTTGCGGCCGTGCTCGCCGGAGACGTCGTCGACCCGCGTGATGAGGAAGCGGTTCTCGTCGAGCCACTCGTAGGTCCCTTTCGCGGCCCAGTCGTCGTGCCCCTCGTCGCGCATCCCGTAGCGGCTGATCTGAGCCGGCATCCGCCACAGGGCGTTGCGGACCGCCGCCTCCTTCTCGTCGCTGAGGGTGTCGCCATCCTTCTGCGCCTCGATCGTGAAGCGGTACTTCAGGGACGAGCCCGACGGAGGATCCGATGCGACCGAGGAGGTCTCGGGGCCAAACGTCACCTGCACGCGAAGGGTGTTGTCGTCGACGGCTGTGACGTGCTCGCCGCCCGGGGCCTCGTCGACGATGGTCTGCGCGTCGCTCCCGAGCAAGAGCTGCGCCGTGACCTTCGTGACCTCGGCATCCTCGGGCGCCGTGTAGTCGAGGTCGTAGGTGCGATGGAAGCGGTTGCCATCGCCCTCACGGGGGATGCTGAAGTGGTCGCCGCTCGACCCGTCGGGCGTCATCGCATCGATCGTCAGCCCGGGGTCCGCGCCGAGCGTCGCGTGAACGCTCGTCGGCAACTCGCCGTCGCCGACGTTCATCGTGTCGGCCGACAGCGTGAGGGTCGCGTCGCCGTCGCGCGCGAGCGCGGTGACGTCGAGCTCTTCCTGGATCTCGCCCGTCGAGCCGTTGCCCTGCCACGTCGGCGCCACGTAGAGCTGCGAGTTGACGCCGCGATCGATCGCGAAGAGCTGCTCGCCACCGCTGCCGCCGCGGACCTCGATCGACCACGTGTCGTTGTAGACGCTCTGGGCGAGCACGTAGGACGGGTACTCGATCGTGGAGACGGTGTACTTCAGCGTCACCTGCGTCGTGCCCTGCGCGATGTTCAAGGTGCCGCTGTCGGCGACGTTCGAGTCCTCCTCGGCGGCGGTCACGTCGACCTCCGCGGGCGCGGGGGCTGACGCGGCCCGCCGTGCGGGCGGTGGCGAGGCGGTGGGCGCGACCCGCCGGGCCGCCGCCTCGCGCCGGCGGGGCGCGGCCGGCGACGCGAGCCGCATGCCGGGCGGCGCCGTGAGGTCGAGCGTCGTCGTGATCGGCGACACGCCCGCGATGACGTCGGGCGTCGCGCGCAGCGTGATCGTGGCGAGCTTGTCGCCGTCGACGCTGGCGCTCCCGGCGCCGTAGAAGTGCGTGCCGCCGGCCTCGCGGTGAGCGACGAACGACAGGACGCCTGGCGGCACGCCGGGCAGCGTCAGCTCGCCCGCGGCATCGGATACCGCGTCGTAGGTGAGCGGGGAGTTGAGAAGCGCCGCGCGGACGGCGACCCCGGCCACGTCGAGCGCCGGATCGGACGGCGGAGCGGTGAGCTTGACCCGGACGCGGTAGCGCCCGAGGTAGAAGCTGCGCGATGCGACGTACGTGAAGCCCTCGGCGTCGACGACCTGGACGATCAACGTGAGCTGTCCGGTCGGGAGGCCGAGGACGTACCGCACTCCCTCGAGGTCCTCGACCGCGATCGAGCCGTCCTCTTGCACGGAGAAGGACCTCGTCAGGTGCCGCTGGCGCGGCTCCTCGCCCGCTCCGTCCGGGACGTCCACGCGGACCTCGTCGAGCGTTGTTGCGACGACTGGCTCTCCACCGGACTGCAGGCGCAGCGTCAGGCCGTCGTATGTGGCCGGCAGCACGTCGCCCGGCATCTCGGCGACGTGCAGCGTCGCCTCCTCGACGACGTCGCCGCCTTCGTCGAGGACGATGTCGGTGACCGCCGTCGTGTTCGGCGCGACGTCGAGTGAGGCGGTCCCCTCGCCGAGCGACGGGATGACAGCGCGAAGCTCGACGCTGCCGGGCTCGATGTCGTGCACGAGCGTGCCCGTGTCGTCTGTGCGGCCGAGCTCCGAGTCGCGCGAGCGAACCAGCACGCCGGGAGCCGGGGCACCACGCCCGCTTGGCGCCTCGTCGTCCTGGTGGAAGACGTGGACCTCGACGCGGGTCGGCGGAGGCGGCGGCGGCGGAGGCGGCGGAGGCGGCGGCGGCGGAGGCGGCGGAGGCGGCGGCGGCGGAGGCGGCGGAGGCGGCGGGGGCGGCGGAGGCGGAGGCGGCGGCGGCGGAGTTGGAGGCGGTGGAGGCGGTGGAGGCGGTGGAGGCGGAGGCGGGGGCGGAGCCGTCGCATTCGTGCGGCGCCGCACCTGAAACCGGCGGCTGACAGCGCAGTTGTTGCGCTCGCTGCTCTCGCGGAGAGCGTGCCGCGAGTCGACGCACGCGATGAGCCGGTAGCGCCCCGCGGGCCGGGGCGGGCGAATCGTCAGCCGCACCGTCACACGGGCGCTCCCGCGTGCGGGCAGGCGCGGCGTGCGGCCACGCGCCGCGAGCGTCACGTCGCGATGCCCGAGCCGGCTGTCACGCGAGATGACGAAGCGGACCTCGGCCGGACCGACGGAACGCCGCCCGGCGTTGACGACACGCAGCCGCGCGACGACCCGCCCGCCCGCGACGACGCTCGCCGGCGACACCCCGAGCGCATCCGCGCGCAGGTCCGGCGCGGGCCGTGACGTCGCGCCGTGCGCGGCCTGCAAGGGGAGCAGCACCGCCGCTACGAGCGCGACGACCCACAGCTGAAACGCACGCTCGATGGCCGACATGGCAGCTCCTTTGCCAGAGAAATCCGTCGCGGGACACGAACCTACACCGCCCGCCAGCGCACGTCACCCGGGTGCTCGGCCCGCTCGCTCGTCGGCGTGAGCCCGAGCGCCCACGCGAGCCGCATCGACGGCGTGTTGCGCTCGTGGATGTCGCCCACGAGCGATCGCACACCCTGCGCTCGCAGCCACGCGATCATCGCCGCCGCGGCCTCGCGAGCGTAGCCGCGCCCCTGGTACTCGGCGCCGAGGATCCACGCGACCTCGGCGACGAGCCCGTCCTCGGCGGCGGCGATCTGCGCCTGCATCCCGCCGATCGCGTGGCCGCTCTCGAGGTGGCGCACGATCCAGTTCGCCCACCGCGACGCCGCGCTCGGCTCCACGCTCAACCGGCGGCGGTAGCTGTCTCGCAGCTGGCGCAGCGTCGGCGGATCCCCGCCCGTGAACTCGTGCAGCCGCGGATCGGCGAGCAGCGGCGCCATCTCCTGCGCGTGCTCGACGCGCAGCGGCTCGAGCGTCAACCGCTCCGTCTGAAGCGGTGGCGCGAGCGGCCAGTCGTCGACGCCCGCCACGCGACTGCGCTCCCGCCCGGCCTCAGACTTCGACGACGACCGGCAGCACCATCGGGCGGCGCTTGAGCTTCTCGTAGACGAACGCGGCGAGGTCGTCGTGGAGCATCTGCTGGAGGAGGTCGATCTCGCGGACGTCGTCCTTCGCCGCGCGCTCGAGCGAGCGGTCGACGACGTCGCGTAGCTGGCCGACGATCTTGTCGGCCTCGTCGACGAACGGCACGCCGCGGAAGATGACCTCGGGCTCGGCGACCGACGAGCCGTCCTGCTCGGAGATCGTCGCGACCACGACGAAGATGCCGTCGGCGGACAGCATCCGGCGGTCGCGCAGCGCGACGTCGGCGACGTCGCCGATGTCCACGCCGTCGACGAAGATCATCCCCGACTGCTCCTTCTTACCCCAGCGCGCGCCCTTGCCGTCGAGCTCGAGCGGCAGGCCGTTCTCGCCCTTGAAGATGTTCTCCGGCTTGACGCCCACCGACTCGGCAAGCTTCGCGTGCAGGTAGATGCGCTTGAAGTCGCCGTGAAACGGCATGACGTACTTCGGCCGCGTCAGGTTGAGCATGAGCTTGATCTCCTCCTGATAGCCGTGGCCGGAGGCGTGGATCGGCGCGTCCTTCGTCGTGATGACGTCGCAGCCGATGTGGTACAGGCGATCGATCGTGTCGTTGACCGCGCGCTCGTTGCCGGGGATCGGGGTCGCCGAGAAGACGACCGTGTCGCCGGCGTGCAGCTCGACCTGCGGGTGGTCGCGGTGCGCCATCCGCCGCAGCGCGCTCAGCGGCTCGCCCTGGGACCCGGTCGAGATGACGACGACCTTGCTGTCCGGGAACTGCGCGAGCTCTCGCGGGCCGATGATGATCCCGTCGGGCACCTTGATGTGCCCGAGCGAGCGGCCGATGTTCGTGTTCTTGCGCATCGAGCGCCCGACGAGGCAGACCTTGCGCCCGAGCGCCGCGGCGGCGTCGACGCACTGCTGCACGCGGTGGATGTTCGAGGCGAAGGACGTCACGACGATCCGGCCCTTGCAGCGGCTGAAGACGTCGAGCAGGTTCGGCCCGGCGACCTTCTCGGAGGGCGCGAAGCCCGGCCGGTCGCCGTTCGTCGAGTCGCCGCAGAGCAGCAGCAGCCCCTCGCGCCCGAGCTCGGCGAGGCGCGTGACGTCCGCGGGCCTGCCGTCGACCGGCGTCTGGTCGAACTTGTAGTCGCCCGTGACGAGGATCGTCCCGAGGTCCGTCGTCAGCGCGACGGCGCTCGCGTCCGGGATCGAGTGCGTCATGTGGATGAGCTCGACGTCGAACGGCCCGGCCTCGATCTGCTCGCCGTCCTTGACGTCGATGACCTCGACGTCCTTGGAGAGCTTGTGCTCGTCGAGCTTGGAGCGGGCCATCGCCATCGTCAGCGCGCCGCCGTAGACGGGCGGTGCGTCGTGCACGCCGAGCTCGCGCAGCAGGAACGGCAGGCAGCCGAGATGGTCCTCGTGGCCGTGCGTGATGACGATCGCCTCGATGTCCGAGACGCGGCCGCGCAGGTACGCGAAGTCCGGCAGCACGAGGTCGATGCCCATCATCTCGGCGGTCGGGAAGCGCAGGCCGGCGTCGACCAGCACGATGCGGTCCTCGAACTCGACGACCGTCATGTTCTTGCCGATCTCCCCGAGACCGCCGAGGGGAAGGACGCGCAGCGGGCCGGTCAAACTGTGGCTCCGACGAGCAGTCCGCGCTCGGAGAGCATCGCGCGGATCGTCGCCGTCTCGTGCTCGTCGGCCTCGACGTAAGGCAGCCTGGGCTTCCCTACGCCGTGTCCGAGGAGGTTCAGCGCGGCCTTGTTCGAAACCGCGGCGGGTGCCACGGCCAGCGCCTCGAAGACCGGGAGGAGGCTGTTGTGGATCGCCGCGCGCTCGTCGGGCTCGTCGACCATCCGGCGCATCTCGGGCCCGACGATGTGGCTGGCGGTCAGGATGCCGCCGGGGCCGCCCATGTCGAGCACGCGCGCGAGGATCTCGTCGTTGCCGGCGTAGAGGTCGAGGCCGTCGACCGGAGCGAGGTTGTCGTTGTTCGCCTGCTTGACGGCGTCGATGTGGTCGAGCTGCGCGAGCTCGGCGAGCAGGTCGTTGGGCAGGTCCGAGCCCGTGCGCTGCGGGATGTTGTAGAGCACGATCGGGCGGTCGGCGGCGCTGCTGACCTCGCGGTAGTGGGCGAGGATCCCGCGGCGGTTGGGCCGGTTGTAATAGGGGTTGACCGAGAGCAGGGCGTCGACGCCGAGCTCGCAGGCGCCCGCGGTCAGCTCGACGGCGTGGCGCGTGTCGTTGGAGCCGACGCCGGCGACGATCGTCGCGCCCTCGGGCCGCTCCGCGACGGCGAGGCCGATGACGCCGAGGTGCTCCTCGTCGGTCAGGGTCGACGCCTCGCCCGTGGTCCCGCAGACGACGAAGCCGTCCGAGCCGTTGGCGCGCAGGTGGCCCATGAGGCTGACGAACGCGTGCTCGTCGACGGACCCGTCGTCGGAGAACGGGGTCACGATGGCGGTGAGGATGGCTCCGAGACCCGGCATGAGCCCCTCAGTAAAGCAGCCCCGGTCGTCGTTACCGTTCGCGCCGCCCCCGGAGAACGTGTCGAGACTGCGCAAAGCGCCAACACCCTCTGACCCGCCTGCCACACTGGCCGCGTGTCAGAGATCGAGCAGGATCGGGCTCCGCGCGACGCCGCGGCAGGCGAGCTGACCGCCGACGTCACGGGGGTGCGCTGGAGCGTCCCCGACGGCGACTTCGCCGTGCTCGACGCGGTCTCGCAGGACGGCGACGACGTCGTGCTCGTCGGCCCGATCGGGCACGTCCACGAGGGCGAGTCCGTCGCCGTCACCGGCGGCTGGCGGCGCCACGCGCGTCACGGCTGGCAGTTTCAGGTGACGGGCGTGCGGGTGCAGGAGCCCGTCGGCAAGCACGCGGTCCGCTCGTACCTCGAGACGATCAAGCACATCGGGCCGCTGGCGGCGATCCGGCTCGTCGATCGCTACGGCGCCGACGAGGTCCTCGACGCGATCGATCGCGACCCCGAGCGGATCCTCGGCACGGTGCCCGGCATCGGGCCGCGCCGGATCGGCGCGGCGGTCGCCTCGTGGCGCGACCAGCGCGAGCTGCGCGAGCTGCGGCTGTTCCTCGACACGCACGGCGTCGACGCCGCGTCGGCCGGTCGCATCGCGCGCCACTTCGGGGCGGGCTCGATCGACCGCTTGCAGCGCGAGCCCTACGCGATCTGCGAGCTCGACGGCATCGGCTTCGCGACCGCCGACGCGCTGGCGCGGGCGCTCGACACGCCGCTCGACGCGCCCGACCGGCTGGCCGCCGGCGTCCTGCACGCGCTGCACCTCGCCGAGACCGAGGGCCACTGCCATCTCCCCCGCTCCGAGCTCGTCGCGAGCGCCCAGCGGCTGCTGGGCGGCAGCGCGGTCGACGACGCGATCGACGAGCTCGAGGGCCGCGGCAAGGTGATCGTCGAGGACGGCTGCGTCGCCGACGCGCGCCTGCACGCGATCGAGGCGCGGCTCGCGAAGCACGTCCGCGCGCTCTTGGACTCCGAGCCCGCGTTGCGCTTCAAGCGGGTCGCCCGGCCCGAGGTCGGCACGTTCGTGCCCTCCGACGACCAGTGGCGCGGCGTCACGCAGGCGCTGTCGCATCGCCTGTCGATCCTCACGGGCGGGCCCGGCACCGGCAAGAGCGCGACGATGCGAGCGCTGGTCGAGCTCGTGAAGGCGCGCACGGGCACCGCGCGGCTGTGCGCGCCGACGGGCAAGGCCGCGCGCCGCCTGAGCGAGCTGACCGGCGCGGAGGCGACGACGATCCACCGGCTGCTCGAGTGGATCCCCGGCGAGGGCTTCGGGCGCGACGCCGACGACCCGATCGAGGGCTGCGACGTGCTGATCGTCGACGAGGCGTCGATGCTGTCGGTGCACCTGGCCGAGGCGCTGCTGGGCGCGGTCGGGCCGCGCACGCACGTCGTGCTCGTCGGCGACGTGGACCAGCTCGCGCCGGTCGGCCCGGGCCGCGTGCTCGAGGACCTGCTCGACTCGGGATCCGTGCCGTCCGTGCGGCTGACCGAGATCTTCCGCCAGGCGGCGCGGTCGATGATCGTGCGGGCGGCGCACGCGATCAACGAGGGCCGGCTGCCGATGGCCGTCCCGCGCCCGGACGACGTGCGCGACTTCTTCGTCATCGAGCGCGATGGCGGCCGGGCGATCTTCGAGGAGGTCTGCGAGCTCGCCGCGACACGCCTGCCCGCGCACTACTCGCTGGACCCGGCCGCGGACGTGCAAGTCCTCGCCCCGATGCACAAGGGCCCTGTCGGGATCGATGCGCTCAACGACGAGCTGCGCGCGCGGCTGAACCCCGACGGCGAGCGGATCGAGGGGACCGCGCTGCGCGTCGGCGACAAGGTCATGCAGACGCGCAACTCCTACGAGCACGACCTCTTCAACGGCGAGCGCGGCGTGCTCGTGCACTACGACGCCGACCGCGACCGCGTGCACTTCGCGGGCGAGGACGGCCGGCGGCTCATGCTGCCCGTCGACGCGCTCGACACGCTGCGGCTGGCGTACGCGGCGAGCGTCCACAAGGCGCAGGGCTCGCAGGCGCGGGCGATCGTCGTGCCGATCTTCGCCGGGCACCGGATCATGCTGACGCGCAACCTCGTCTACACGGCGGTGACCCGCGCGCAGGAGGTGTGCGTCGTCGTCGGCGAGCCGGGCGCGCTCGCGATGGCGGTGAGCCGCACCGACGCGCGCCGCCGCCACACGCGCCTGCGCGAGCTCGTCGCGGGCTGACGCGCCTGCCGCGCGGCCTCGCCGCCGCAGCTCACTTGCGCCGGAGCTTCAGCACCTTGGTGGAGCGTCCGGCCGTGCCGAGGTCGATCTCGGCGCGAACCTTGATGCTCGTCTTCCTCGATCCCCCGAGCCTGTCTTTCACGAGCTTCAGCGACTTGCCCTTCAGCGTCAGCCGGACGTTCTCCGAGCGGCCGTCCTTGATCGAGACCTGGCGGCTGGCCAGGAGCTTGGGCGTCTTCGACGTGGTCCGCAGGCGCACGTGCCCGGAGCAGCTCTTCCCCGTGCCCGTCGCGCAGCGGGCGACCACGGTCACCTTGCTGCCCTCGAGGAGCAGCTTCGAGCTGCGGATCGTCGCCTGCACGGGCGGTGTGCCAGCGGGAGGCGTGGTGCCGCCGGGCGGCACGCCGGGCGGTGGCGGTGGCGGCGGGGGTGGCGGCGTGGGACACGCCGCGCGGAGCTGCGCCGCGGCCGTCCCAGGGCACCAGTCGAAGTTCATGAGGACCTCGAACCCGTTCGCCATCCACTGGTTCAGGTTGTGCACGCTCGGATCGAACTTCGGGAAGTACCACACCGCGCCGGGGTCGCCCGGCGGCACGGTCAAGCCGAACGGCTTGGGTCCGCCGTAGTCGGACATCGGCAGCGTGCCGGTGGTGCCGTGGATGTTGACGACGACGATGTCGTGGAAGCCCGCGCGGTTGGTGTTCGGGTCGAACGGCTGCGCGTCTACGAGGAGGTTCACGGGGATCTCGGTGACCGCATTGGGCGTCGGGTTGATGACCGCGGTCTGCGAGACGCCCTGGCAGCAGGTCTCGCTGAACGTGCCGTCGGCGGGGTTGCGGCCGCTGAAGCGGCGGACCGTGCCGATGCTGACGGGCGCCGGGTTGGGGCCGGACTTGATCCGCGCCACGGTGACCGTGCCCTTGCCCGGGACGAGGTGCGAGTTCTGCGTCGTCGAACCGATCTGCCAGATCGAGCACGTCGACGGGCCGATGAAGATCGGCTCGTAGTTCTGCGCGCCGCCCGGGCCGAACGCGCCGGCGGCCCAGCGGTAGTCGCAGTGGTAGGGGTAGTTGGCGGGCGCGGTCAGCGGACTTCCCGACTGCGCGACGGCGGGCGCCGTCGTCGCCAGCATCGCCAGTACTGCCACCGCCCCGATCGCCCGCACCGTGCGCACGGGCGCGAGCCTACGCCATCGGCGGCCCCGAGACGACAGTACCCCGGAACCTTGGCTGTCGGCGCCCGGCCTCGGCGTGTTACTTGTTGTTGCGCCCGAAGTGCTGGACGACCGTGACGCCGTCGCCGCCGGTCTTCGACGACCAGACCGCGCCGAACTGCCACGGCTTGAGGATGTTCGAGCGGTGGCCGGGCGAGTTCATCCAGTCCTTGACGATCTCGCGCGGCGTCGAGAACGGGCCGGTGCCGAACGCGAGGTTCTCGCCGACCGTGCGGCGGCGCTTCGGCTTGCCGTTGACGACGAACGGGAAGCGCAGCGCGCGGCGGGCGAAGTTGCCGTGGCTCAGCGCGCCGTCGTTGCGCTTCTGGATGAATGCCCACGTACGCGCCGACACGACGAGCTGTCGCGAAGGAAGCAGAGGCCTGAGGCCGTGCTTGCGGCGCTCGGCGTTGATGAGCTGCGTCACCGCGACGCGATGGCGCGCGGGGCTCATGGAGGTGATCTCGATGTCGAAGTCGCTCATAGTTGGGTGTCCTCAAGTAACGGTGGTTCGTCCTGTGATCGGCAGGCGTGACGCGACGTTGAACAGCGTTCACTCGCACGGCATCTGTGCGCGTTCTCACGTTTGGCCCCGCCATCGACGACGCTGCCGCGCCAATCGCGGGCGGTGCGGATGTTGTTCGCGGGCGCGACGGAACTGCTAAGCGGTGCCGTCGCGGCGTTCGCGCCAGCGCTTGCCCGGATCGACGAGCGCGTGCTCTACGCCGGCAGCCCCGCGGCGTCGATCGCTGGCGGCGGGCAGATCGTCGCGTTCACCGGTCACTGCTCAAGCCGGTGGAAGCGCTCGACCTTGCCGTCCGGGCCGCCTTTCGTGTGGATCACTCGCAGGACTCACAGGCCTACGAGGAGAGGCAGCGCCTGTTGTTCGACCACAGCGCGGCGCGGCGTTCGCCCCCTCGCAGGACCCACAGGACTACGAGGAAGGCGGAGCCGGGGCCGGATGACCCGGTGACCAGGCCGTGGTCTCCGGTATCGCGACGCTGTTCGGGGTGCTTCAACTGAGTCGGGGCCGGATGACCCCGGTGGCTTGAGCGCGGCGGTGGCGGCCATGCGGGAGGAGTGGCCGGCTTCAACGGAGCCGGAGGCGGATGACCCCGGTGACGCCGCGCGCGCGTGGAAGGCCGACAACAACGTAAACCCGCTTCAACGGAGCCGGGGCCGGAACGCGAGAGATATACCCAGATGTTGTGGATGGGCTTGAGAACGAAGGCGGCGTACCTTCCCGGTTGATGAAGACCGATGCCGGTGTTGGCCGGCAGGAAGGCACGCCATGCAGGATGTTCGCAGGCTCCCCATCGAGGGGAACGAAGAGGTCGCGGTCACGCTCGACGAGCTCGCCCGGGAGGGTGCTCGCCGGATGATTGCCGCGGCTCTGGAGGTCGAGGTCGAGCAGTACGTCGCGTCGTTCACCGAGGAGGTTGACGAGGCCGGCAAGCGGCTGGTCGTGCGCAACGGCCGCGCGAAGGAGCGCGGGCTGACGGTCGGGTCAGGAACGATGCGCCTGCGCGCGCCACGCGTCAACGACAAGCGCGTGGACCCCGACAGCGGCGAGCGCAAGAAGTTCAGCTCCAGGATCTTGCCGGCCTACGCGCGCCGCTCGCCGAAGGTCACCGACGTGCTGCCGGTCTTGTATCTGCGCGGGTTGTCGACCGGGGACTTCGGCCCGGCGTTGCGCGACCTACTCGGCGAGGACGCGTCGGGGCTGTCGGCCAGCTCGGTTCAGCGCCTCACCGAGCAGTGGCAGGCCGATCACGCCGCATTTCGTCAGCGCAGCCTCAGGTTCCACAAGTACGCCTACTTGTTCGTTGACGGGATCCACATGAGCATCCGCCTCGGTGAGGACGATCGCCTGTGCCTGCTCGTCGTCATCGGCGTCCGCGAGGACGGCGAGAAGGAACTGCTCGCCGTCGAGGACGGCTACCGCGAGAGCACCGACTCCTGGGCCGCCGTCCTGCGCGACCTCAAGACTCGTGGCTTGAACGTGCCCAAGCTCGTGACCGGCGACGGCGCGCTCGGCGCATGGGTCGCCCTCAGAGATGTCTTTCCCGACGCGACAGAGCAGCGTTGCTGGGTCCACTATGCCGATGTCCGCGTTATGCCGATGCGCGGGAGAAGGGCCTGCAAATCGGCGGGTCGCGAGCGCGTGAGGTCGGCATAATCATAGCGTCTGAGGAAGGCCAGGATCGTGTCCGGCGGCCGGTAGCGGCCCGGCTTGGAGTGCGGCGGGGCGGTGCGGGCGAGCGCTTTCTCCTTGAGCGCGAGGTCGGCGTGCAGGTAGATCTGGGTGGTTTCGATCTGTTCGTGGCCGAGCCAGAGCGCGATTACGGAGGTGTCGACGCCGGCTTGCAGCAGCCGCATCGCGGCGGTATGCCGGAGCACGTGCGGCGTGATCTTCTTGTCGGCCAGCGACGGGCACGCCGCGGGCGGCGGTGGCGGCGTGTTTGGCGAGGCGGTGCTCGATCGCGTCGCGGCTCAGCGGCGGCCGGTGCGGGTCGGGAACAGCGGATCGCCGGGTTGTCCGGTGCGCTCGGCGAGCCAGACGCGGAGGCCGCGACGGTCTGCGAGGTCAGCGGCGTGATCCGCTGCTTGCGTCCCTTGCCCAGGCAGCTGACGTGCGCGCCGACGCCGAGTTGGACGTCGCGGCAGTCCAGGCCGGTCAGCTCGGACGCGCGCAGGCCGGTCTGGGCGGCCGAGCAGCAGTAGCGCGTGGTCGCGTCGCCCGGTCCAGGTGCTGCGGTCAGGGGCGGCGAGAAGCGCGTCGATCTCGGGTTCGGTGAGGAACGTGATCAGCGCGCTGTCGCAGCGTTTGGGCGGGATCGCCAGGACGCGCTGGATCGTGTCGGCGTGCTCGGGATGGCGCAGCGCGGCGTAGCGAAACAGTGAGTGGATCGCGGCCAGGCGGGCGTTGCGGGTGCGGACCGTGTTGTCGCGCTCGTTCTCGAGGTGATCGAGGAACGCGCCGATCAACGGCGCGTCGAGGTCGTCGACGTCCAGATCGCTGGGCTGCTTGCCCAGGGTGGCGGTCGCGAACGCCAGCAGCAGCCTGAGGGTGTCGCGGTAGGCGGCGATCGTGTTCGGGCTGGCTTGGCGCTGGCCGATCAGGCGTTTATCCGCATGATAGACGAGATCTCGCGCAAGGACCTCATCAACCAATGGCAGCCCCTAAACGGCCATAACAAAGGCAGCTTTAAGGTGGTGCTTGATCCGCCGCACCTAACCAACGATGCCATAGCCATCTTCAACTCAGACAAAGCCGATCACCGCATACTCAACGCCGCCCTGGGCCTGCAGCAGGAGTACCCCGATAAAAAGGTGGTGCTGGTATCAAAAGATATCTGCCTCAGGCTAAAAGCCAAATCCCTCAACCTACACGCCGAAGACTACGAGACCGGCAAGGTAAAGAACGTAGAAGAACTGTACAGCGGCAAAACCGGCATAGCCGTTACCGATAAGCTCATAGCCCAACTCAACAAACAGGACGTGCTGCCCGGAGATGCTGTGTCGCTGGGCATCACCGGCAATCACTTTTACATGCTGCACAGCAAGAAGAGCAGCGCGGCGGCTTTCTATAACAGCCAGCAACAACAGCTGGAACGCGTAACCGAGCAACCCATATTTAACATCTTCCCCAAAAACCCCGAGCAGGCCTTTGCCATCCACGCCCTGCTAAACCCCGATATTAAGCTGGTAACCATACAGGGCAACGCGGGCACGGGTAAAACCCTGCTGGCGCTGGCCGGCGCGCTGGAGCAGCGCAAGAACTACCGCCAGATCTTTGTTACCCGCCCCATAGTGCCGCTTAGCAATAAAGATATTGGCTTTCTCCCCGGCGACATAAAATCAAAGGTAGACCCGTACATGGCCCCGATATGGGATAACCTGAAGTTTATTAAGGACCAGTTTGCTGATGATGACAAGATGCAGGCTAAACTGGATGAGCTGGTGACTAACGAGAAGATCTCGATAGCGCCGCTGGCCTTTATCCGCGGGCGTACCCTGAGCAAGATCTTCTTTATTGTTGACGAGGCCCAGAACCTTACCCCGCACGAGGTGAAGACCATCATATCCCGCGCAGGCGAGAACAGCAAGTTTGTTTTCACAGGCGATATTTACCAGATTGATACCCCCTACCTGGATGCCGAAAGTAACGGCCTATCCTACCTGATCGACAAGGCCAAAGGGCACCCGCTTTACGCCCACATCACCCTGCAAAAAGGCGAGCGCAGCGAACTGGCCAACCTGGCTAATGAGTTGTTGTAGTTAGACGGCGTAGAATACTTCGTTGTTCGGCTTCCAGAGCGCTTAGGTCGGGTTTTGTCTCGAATATGCCAAATACCGATGCCCCGCTCCCGCTCATGGCGGCGTAGAGCGCGCCGGCCTCGTATAGCGCGGCCTTCACCCACCGTATCTCTATGTGGTTTTTGAAGATGTTGGCTTCAAAATCGTTTTTGATATGTTTTTTCCACTCGCGCACGGGTTCGTATATCAGGTCGTATAGTGAATCCTTAACCGGCGCAGGTTGTATCCCCCTGAATGCTTCGGAGGTTGATACATGCTACCGGCGGCATTACCAGCGCGATGTGGTAGGCAGATAGATCGAGCTTAATTGGCTCAAACTCATCGCCCCTGTCAAAAGCGAAGACGGGTTTGCTTTCAATAAAAAAGGCGCAGTCGGCGCCCAGAATTCGGGCATAATCTTGCTGTTGTTCAATGGTAAGGCCAAATGCAAACTTGTCATTCATCAGCTTGATAAAAAACGCGGCGTCTGATGACCCACCGCCCAAACCGGCACCTATTGGAATATGTTTATGCAGGTGTATGCTAACCGGGGGTATATCGAAATCCTTTTTTAACAAGTGGTAACCTTTAACGCAAAGGTTATCCTCCATCCTGCCGGGAATATCCAGTCCTGATGAGGTAAAGCTCAACTTATCAGCTTCAATAACCTCCAGAGCATCATTTATTTTAATGGGATAGAAAATGGTTTCGAGGTTATGGTAACCATCGGAGCGGCGTTCGGTAATGTTTAGTCCGATGTTGATCTTGGCGTTGGGGAATAATATCATATAATGATTAACACGGCGCTTATTTTTAAACATCCGTAGGATACCAAAAATAGATTATTTTTATTTGTAATAGTTTTGTTGATTGAGTTTATTAGGTGAGTAGTTGAACAATACATACCCGCGTAACCATTCTCTTAATCAACTCAATCAACTTAATCAACTAACAAAATGAAGCAATATCTCGACCTGATGCGCCATGTGATGGAAACCGGCACGCAAAGCACGACCGTACCGGAACGGGCACCATCAGCGTATTTGGTTACCAGATCGCATCGTACGCATTACTTACTATGATGGTAGCCCAGGTTTGCGATCTTCAGCTCGGCGACTTTATACATACTTTTGGCGATGCCCACCTGTACAACAATCACCTGGAGCAAACGCGCCTGCAATTAAGCCGCGAACCACGGCCACTGCCTACCATGAAAATAAACCCGGATGTAAAAGATATTTTCGATTTTAAATTTGAAGATTTTACGTTGGAGAATTATGACCGTGGCCGCATATTAAGGGAGCTGTAGCAGTCTGATGCTTATATATTGGCAAGTTGGAAAAGCAATGACCAATGACAAATGAAAAAAAAATCTCCATCGTAGTAGCCATAGCCGAAAACAATGCCATTGGCAAAGACAATCAATTGCTTTGGTATTTGCCTAAACGACCTTAAGCATTTTAAAGATATAACCAGCGGGCATACCATTATCATGGGGCGTAAAACTTTTGATTCGGTTGGTAAGCCGTTGCCTAACCGCAGCAATATTATTATTACCCGGCAGGAAATATGACATTGAGGGCTGCGAAGTGGTAAATTCAATTGAGGATGCGCTTGCTTTATGTGAAGATGAAGACGAAGTTTTTATTGTCGGCGGCGCCGAAATTTATCAGACAGGCCATGCACGTTAACCGATCAGTATCTATCTCACCATTGTTCATCAAAATTTTGATGGCGATACTTATTTCCCGAGATTGAGAAAAATATGGAAAGAAACCGAGCGCGAAGATCATCGAGCCAGATGAAAAAAACCCTTCCTTACTCATTTATCACGCTTGAACGGCATTAACATTTAACTGCGATTATTTTGTTTTAATTTAAAATTTCATGCTTACAAAATTTTATTAGATTTGCCGTCTTGTTTAAAAATGCTTATAAACTAATATAATTACATATTATAATTCACGATGCAAGGTAAAGGGGTTGTTAAATTTTTCGCCATATTGCTGGCAGTTGTATGTTTATACCAGCTTTCATTTACGTGGGTAGCCCATAAAGTTGAAAACGATGCCAAAGATATATGCCAAGGGCGATACAGCAAAAGAAAAAGCCTATCTGGATTCTATTTCAACACAGCCGGTATATCCGTTGTTAAATCACACTTATCAATATTGTCTAGAGCAAATGAACTTGCTCTTGGGTCTGGACCTTAAAGGTGGTATGAATGTTACCATGCAGATTTCATTGGGTGAACTGGTTAAAGACATTATCAAACAATAATCCTGATCCTGTATTTAACCAGGCTTTAGCAAATGCCAAGCATTGATGCTAAAACCAGCCAGAAAGATTATATTACCTTGTTTGTTAATGAGTATGAAAAACTTAATCCTAACGGAAAACTTGCCGCCATATTTTCAACTAAAGATAACCAGGCAACACTTAAAATTTAACGCTTCAACAGCGAAGTTGAAACTTATCTGAAAGACAGAGCCGACACCGCTGTACACAATCATATACCGTATTAAATACCCGTATCGACCAATTTGGTGTAACACAGCCAAATATCTCAGTTAGAGAAAAACACTAACCGTATTTTGATTGAGTTGCCGGGTGTTAAAGATCCAGACCGTGTGCGTAAGCTATTATCAGGGTACTGCTAAGCTGGAGTTTTATGAAACTTTTGATAATCAGGAAGTTTATCAGTTGTTAAACAACATTGACAATTTATTAGCTGCAAAAAACTAAACTACAGCTAAAGATACTGCTAAAACAACAGCAACTGCAGCTGCTAAAGACTGACTACTGCTAAAAAAGACGGCCTTTCGCTTATTAAACAAAGTTCAAAAAAGCATGACTAAAGATACTTCGGCATTAGGCAATCAAATCAACAATTGGCAGCGAACATCCTTTATTGCAGTATGTTGCAGCCACCTATTTACCAGGATCAAAACGGACAGCAACAATTAGCGCCCGGGTCCTGTTGTTGGTCTATGCTGCTCAAAAAGATACTGCTAAAATTAATGCTTACTTGCACAGCGCTGATGTTAAAAGCATCATCCCGCAAAACATTAAATTCTTTTGGGCTGTTAAACCATGCGAAAAAAGCAAAGATATTTGAATTATATGCTATTAAATTATCGGTGCCGAAAACGGCCCTGTATTATCAGGCGATGTGATTACCGATGCCCGCTAGTGATACCGATCCAACAAGGCAATCCTGAGGTGGTAATGGTCATGAATTCGGAAGGTGCGCAAAAATGGCGTGCCATTACTGCCGAAGCTGCAGCAGCCACGACCTAAAAAAGTCTATCGCTATTGTACTTGATGATAATGTTTACTCTGCACCAACTGTACAGAACGAAATATCAGGCGGTGTGTCATCTATATCCGGTAACTTTACTCTTGAAGATACCAAAGATTTAGCCAACGTATTAAAAGCCGGCCGTTTACCTGCTCCTGCCCGTATCGTTGGCGAAGATGTTGTAGGCCCGTCATTAGGTCAGGAAGCTATCAACGACGGTTTATTGTCATGCTTATTGGGCTTGGTTGTGGTATTGGTATTCATGATAGCTTATTACAACCGTGCAGGTACTGTTGCGGTGGTTGCGGTAATCATCAACGTATTCTTCCTGATGGGTGTTTTAACCAGCTTACGATGCGGTATTAACCCTGCCGGGTATTGCAGGTATCGTGTTAACACTAGGTATAGCGGTTGATGCCAACGTATTGATCTATGAACGTGTGCGTGAAGAACTGGCCTTAGGCAAATCATTGCGCATTAGCTGTTAGCGATGGTTTTAAACATGCGTTATCATCTATCCTTGACTCTAACATCAGTACCTTCTTAACAGGTTTGATCCTGTTCATTTTTGGTACCGGCCCGATACAAGGTTTTGCTACCACGTTAATGATCGGTATCGTCACTTCATTGTTCTGTTCATTATTGATCTCAAGGTTGATATTTGAGTGGATGCTTGATAAAGGCTGGGATATCAAATTCTCAAACCCATGGAGCTCACATACCTTTAAAAATGCCAACTACGCGTTTGTTAAAAACCGTTTCAAATTCTATATTTTCTCTGGTATATTTATCTTGGCCGGTTTCATTTCCATGGTTACACATGGCTTTAACTATGGTGTTGATTTCCAGGGTGGCCGTACTTATGTGATCATTTCGAAAACAAAAATGTGACTACAGAAGATGTACGTAACGCTGTTGACAGATGTTTTAGGCCATGGTAACGAGGTTAAAACTTATGGTAACGATAAGATCAGTATCACTACCAACTATCTGATTGATGATAACTACAACTGCTGCTGATACTAAAGTAGAGCAGACGCTTATTAAAGCTCTTAATCAAAAAGCGGTAACCCAAATGTACTGAAGAAGACATTTTAAGTTCGCAAAAAGTTGAGGCTACCATTGCCGATGGTTTGAAAACATCGGCTGTATGGACGGTATTATTTGCCATTCTTATTATATCAGCTTATATCCTGATCCGTTTCCGCAAATGGCAGTTTAGTTTGGGTGCGATGATTGCTACCGCGCATGATGCCTTGATGGTATTATCATTCTTCTCGTTGTTTAAAAATGTTATTACCGTTCTCTTGGATATCGACCAGGCATTTATTGCGGCCATATTGACAGTAATTGGTTACTCTATTAATGATACCGTGGTTGTATTTGACCGTATCCGTGAGTTCCTTGAACCTGCACCATTCAAAAACCGATGATCCTAAAGAGGTTATTAACCACGCTATCAACAGTACATTAAGCCGTACCATTATTACTGCTTTAACAGTATTATTCGTGTTGATCGTATTGTTTATATTTGGTGGCGATGTTATCCGTGGCTTCTCATTCGCGTTATTGATCGGTGTATGTTTCGGTACTTACTCGTCAATCTGCGTGGCTACACCGGTTATCGTCGACTTTGGAAAAAAGATCTGAAATAAAGATAATCATTAATCAATATAAAAGGCTCCAAAGAACATTTGGAGCCTTTTTTGTTATACATACATTATATAATTTCATACTGTTAAAATGAAACTATGGCAACATGCAACCAATCAAAATTTCCATTAGTAGTTATTGTAGGCGGCGGCTTTGGCGGCCTTGAAGTTGCCAAAAACTTGCAGATAAGCCTGTTGAAGTATTAATGCTTGATAAGCATAACTACCATACTTTCAACCCCTGTTTACCAGGTGGCTACCGGCAGTCTGGAAGCAGAATCTATTGCTTTTTCCTTCGCAAAAACTTTGCAGCAAAAGAACTTTCAGTTTCCGGATTGCCGAAGTTATCAGGATAGATACTGAAAAAAATAATTGAACACTACCATCGGCGATATAGCTTATGATTACCTGGTGATAGCCACCGGGTCAACCACCAACTTTTTTGGCAATAAGGATATTGAGCATTTTGCCATGCCGATGAAATCCATCCCCGAAGCGCTTAACCTGCGCTACCTGATCCTGCAAAACCTGGAAGAAGCCGTATTACAAACCACTAAAGAAGAACGAGAGCCTTACTTGAACTTTGTATTGGTTGGTGCCGGCCCTACCGGTGTTGAGCTGGCCGGGCACTGGCCGAGCTTACGTAACCACATTCTGAAAAAGATTATCCCGAACTGAATAAAGACGATATGAAAGTTTACCTGGTCGATTTTTTACCGAAAGTATTAGGCCCTTTTTCTGACGAAGGCATCAAAAGCCGCCAAAGAGTTTTTAACAGAATGGGTGTTGAAGTATTGCTGAACGTGAAGGTGGAAAGTTATGACGGCGAAGATGATAAAATTTGAAGGCGGCAAAAGCATCCGCACCAAAAACGTAATCTGGTCGGCAGGTGTAATGGGTGTTGTGCCCGATGGTATGACTAAAGATAGCATTGAACGCGGTAACCGCATTAAGGTTGATAGATCATTTGCCGTGTGAAGGGCTACAATAATATTTTTGCCATTGGCGATGTTGCCGCCATGATAACCGATGAAACCCCCAAAGGCCATCCCGGCGTTGCACAGGTGGCCATACAAATGGGCAAGCAAGCAGCCAAAAATATTATTCACATTATAAAAGGCGAACCAACCGAAGCCGTTTAAATATTTTGATAAAGGCTCATTAGCCACCATAGGCCGTAACAAGGCCGTTGCCGATCTGGGTAAAATCAAGTTCCAGGGATTTTTTGCCTGGCTGATCTGGATGTTTGTGCACCTGATATCGCTTTTAGGCTTCAGTAATAAGGTGATCGTATTTATTAACTGGATAGGCAGTTATATTAGTTATAATGGCGGCACCAGGCTCATCATCCGTAGGTTTAAACGCGAAGAATTAGCAAAAAAAGACGAACAGGTTTCAGTACCTGATTAAAAGTACTTTTTCTGAAAGGATTCTCATAAAACTCGATATACTGTTCGGGATACTTTGCACAAGATCGCCAATTAGTTCAAATGGTATTTGGTCGGGCTTTTTAAATCGGATGCATCCTTTGCCCATATCCAGTTTGGTTTTTACCCGTTTGGCGTATTCGGCAGTGAACCAATCAAGCAGATCCTATCGGCGTATAAGCCAAGATGGTGCATAACTATATAGTTTTTTTGAGAGGCTATGCTGATAAAACTAAGCGGCAGCTTCGGATCGCAATGGTAACCGGCAGGATACAATGAATGTGGCACCACAAAAGATGGCATGTTGTAGCATATCCTTTCTTCAAATCCCTGGGAGATTATCTGCAATAACTTTTCTGAGCGCTAACATAGGTGCTTTGTGTTCCTCACGAACTGACCAAAATAAGCTGCAGTTACTATTGTCATTTTATTCGTTTAAATACTGTGGCAGCCAAAGGAGGAACCGTTATTTTGATGCTGTTTTCGCGGCCGTGCCAGCTAACGTTTCACTTTTTACAGCAATGCTGTTTTTTATGTCGCTTCCCCAAAAGTTATGAGCATCCGAAGTGAATATCTCTTTCCAGTTACCGGCATAAGGCACACCTACCCTGAAACTCATGTCGGGTAACGGGGTCATATTTAATACGATCACCAGGTCGTTATCCGGGTCGTTCCCTTACGGCGAAGATCATTATGGAATCGGCAGCATTGCCGCCGTCTATCCATTCAAAACCATCGCCACTCAAATTGCCTTTTCGTACAACGCGGGCTCAGTTTTGTATAAGTTGTTCAGCGCTTTTACCGTTTCTTTTATACCCTGATGATTCGGATATTCCAGCACGTGCCATTTCAGCGAATGTTGATAGTTCCATTCATCGCCCTGGCCAAACTCGCCGCCCATAAACAGCAGTTTGGTGCCCGGATGGGTAAACATATAGCTATACAACAAACGCAGGTTGGCAAACTTCTGCCATTCGTCGCCCGGCATTTTACGCAGCATGGAGCCTTTGCCATATACCACTTCATCGTGCGAGAAAGGCAGCATAAAGTTTTCGGTAAAGGCATATATCATGCTAAAAGTGATCTGGTTCTGGTGATATTTGCGGTTGATCGGATCTTCGTTAAAATACTTTAATGGTATCGTGCATCCAGCCCATCATCCATTTCATGCCAAAGCCTAAACCGCCTAATAATACCGGGCGACTAACACCGGTAAACGAGGTTGATTCTTCGGCAATGGTTTGCACATCGGGGAAATGGCTGTAAACGGCTTCGTTAAATTCTTTCAGGAACGATATAGCTTCCAGGTTTTCGTTGCCGCCATATATATTTGGTTCCCATTCGCCGTGTTTACGCGAATAATCGAGGTAAAGCATCGATGCCACAGCATCTACACGCAATCCATCTGATGATATCGTTCTAGCCAGAACATCGCATTACTGATCAGAAACGCCCGGACCTCGTTTCGGCCATAATTAAATATGTATGATTTCCAGTCGGGATGAAAGCCTTTGCGCACATCGGCATGCTCATATAGATGTGTGCCGTCAAATTTATATAAGCGCATGCGCATCGCCCGGGAAATGCGAAGGCACCCAATCCAATATCACGCCTATACCGCTTTGTGTAATTCTTCGATCAGATACATTAATTCCTGCGGAGTGCCGTAACGTGATGAGCCGCAAAATAACCGCTGATCTGGTAACCCCAGCTTGGATAATACGGGTGCTCCATTATCGGCATAAACTCTACATGCGTAAAGCCCATTTCCTTTACATAAGGCACCAGCTTATCGGCCATTTGGCGTATAGGTTAAAACTCGTCGGGGCTTTCCAGATTGCGTGCCCACGAGCCCAAATGCACTTCGTAAACCGAATATGGCTTGTTCCAGCGCATTGTGTTCATGGCGGTTAGCCATCCAGTCCTTATCCTTCCATTCGTAATAGGTATCCGCAACAATGGATGCTGTATGCGGCGGCACTTCCCAGCGCAAGCAAAAGGGTCGCTTTTTTCCAGGTCCTCACCGGTTGATGATTTGATATAATATTTATAAGTTTCGCCATTGCCAACATTCGGGATAAAACCTTCCCAGATACCCGAGGCATCCCAGCGTACATATAAGGGATGCGAACCGCGGTTCCAGCCGTTAAAATTGCCAATAACCGAAACATACTGCGCATTTGGCGCCCAAACCGCAAAATATGTTCCAACAACACCATTATACTCCACCACATGCGAGCCAAATTTTTCATATAGCTTATAATGCTTGCCCGATTTAAATAAGCAATATCAAAATCGGTAAAACGGCTGTAGGGCTCAACAGCTTATAATTGCTGCTGTAGGCTTCGAACAGGATTATCTTTTTTCGCCGTTACTTTTTTTACCTGGGGTATTTCTTTTTGTGCTGGACATGTCTAGTTTGGAGTTGGGAGTTGGGAGTCTTTCAACGTCTTTTAGCATATATAACAATAAACAAGTTAATAGTTGAAACAGTATCCAGGTTTTTATTATTTACAGTTATCGGTTTTGGATGCATATCTAGCATTTCTAACAATTTCAACTTTACAACAACTTATCAGACATTTCAACGTTAATTTAGGACCCAATTATTTCTGATCATGGTTTGAAATTCTTATTGGATTTAAATCTCAGGCGCTTATTGTCGTCGATACTGAAATCGGTTACTTCTTTATCATCGGCAAATAATTTAGATGGCTTCAAATGGCAAACCGATCACGTTAAAATCGATAACTTCGTAACGTGGGGTATAAAGCCCTTCCATACGTTTGTTGAATTAAATAGAGTTTTGCCGTCACCTTTCACGCTAAATTTCTTCTCCAGGTAGATATCCTGCTCGTAGGCAAAAGTTTCGCCATAATCTTCAAACAGGAAAGAATTTACTTCGTAATCGCTGTAATATACATTCAACTTTACTTCTTCAATTTCTTTTTCGCCTACGTATTGCATTACCGGATATTCCGGGATAACCGAACCTGCTTTTACAAATATCGGCATGGTTTCCAACGGCGTATCGACCATCATACTTCTTTGCCGCCGTCAACCAATTCATGTGTCCAGAAATTATACCATTGGCCTTTTGGCAGATAAACTTTGCGTGCTTTTTTGCCCTGGCTCCAATACCGGGCAAACCAATATCTTATCGCCATAAGTAAACTCATCCTGGCGGAAATGGTTGCTGATCTCTTCCTGCTCCTGCATCACTATTGGCCTCAAAATCGGGAAACCATAACGGTGATGTTCCCAAAATGCAGAATACAAATAAGGCATTAAACGGTAACGCAACTCAATAAATTTACGGTTGATGCTGGTATAAGGCTCGCCAAAGCTCCATGGTTCGCGTTCTTTGGTATCACCGGCAGAGTGCGCCCGCATAAATGGCGAAAATGTACCCATCTGGATCCAGCGGGTAAACAATTCGCCATCAGGCTCGCCGCTAAAGCCGCCAATATCGGTACCGCAAAATGGAATACCCGATATCGATAAGCGCTGGCACTGGATATTGCCCAATTTTAAATGCTCCCATGTTGCCACATTATCCCCCGTCCAAACAGACGAATAACGCTGCACGCCTGAATAACCCGCCCGGGTAATGGTAAAAGGGCGTTTATTTTTCATCAGTTTGCGCAACCCTTCATAAGTTGCGCGTACCATTTGCATACCATAAACATTATGTGCCTTACGGTGCGAGCCGCGGATAACCATCATATTGGTGGCGCACATCATCAGGGAAAGTACCTGCGCCAAAAACGGCAGGCTCGTTCATATCGTTCCAAACACCGGCTACGCCCATCTGCAACCAATTCCTCAAACAAACCGCCCCACCATTCGCGTACTTCGGGATTGGTAAAATCAGGAAACTGGCAGCGGCCCGGCCATACGTGGCCCTCCATAAAGTAATCGTCGCTACGGCGGCAGAAATAGTTGTTTCTCTTTACCTTCTTTAAATACCCAATAATTATCATCTACACGGATACCGGGATCAATGATCACCACGGTTTTAAAACCATCAGCCGCCAGTTCTTTGATCATCTTTTTCGGATCAGGGAAATATTTTCTGTTCCAGGTAAAGCAGCGGTAGCCATCCATGTAATCAATATCCAGGTAAATACCATCGCAAGGGATCTTGTTCTCGCGGAAGCCTTCTGGCTATTTCTTAACTTTTGCTTCGGGATAATAGCTCCAGCGGCATTGGTGATAGCCCAACGCCCAAAGCGGCGGCATTGGGTGCGTGCCGGTTAAGATGTGGTAACTTTTTACCACGTCCATCATGTGCGGGCCGTGGATATAATAATATTGCAATTCGCCGCCATCGGCCCAAAAACTGGTTTTGGTCGTTGTCTTCGGCGCCAAAATCAAAATGCGATTTAAATGTATTATCAAAGAAAATACCGTGTGCGATACCCTCATTCACGCTGATATAAAAAGGAATGGTGCGGTAAAGCGGATCCTGGTTCCAGGCAAATGAATAAGCATCGGTATTCCAGTTTTCGAACCGTTTGCCGCGCAGGTTAAGCTCGGTCGGTTTATCGCCCAGGCCAAAAAAGCTTTCCTCTGGGTGACATGTTTTTGTGCAAAAAACATAATAACCGCCAAACTTTACATTCTCTTCCCAGTGCATCGGCACGGCATCGGAACTGGTAATGTGATGCTCTGCATCAGAAAAGGATATAAAAAAATCTTTTTTGCGGATATGGCAATTTACCGCGTTGGTTGAAACCCGAAATTCGGTTTCATCTTCAGGCAAAGCAAACTCAGTAGCTTTTTGTTCAAGCTTTGGTACGGCGTATGAAAATTCTTCTAAAAAAACACCATGCGGAGCAAACCTTACACGAATGATCTCATCGGTAACTACAACTACCTCAACTTTGGCATCGCCATCTGTAAAATAAAATTTATTACCCTGCTGGATCGCAGCTGTTGGGCACGCCCAGGTATTTTTTTTGTATGGGCTTTAAACCAATAATCGGATTGTTAACGTGCTTAAAATCCTCGTCATCAGCTATAACTTTATTTAATTCTATTTCCGGGTCTGTAGTGTTTTCTTCCATATAAAAATTAAAAACTGATGCCCCTGCCCGCAAATAATTACAAAACGGGCAGCAAATAACCTGTTTCAACAGCTAATAAACGATTTTTATCGCACAATCGAGGCATTGTACAACCTAAAATTGAGTTAATGTTGAAAATTTAGAAAGGTTATAAAAATGAGGCATTGTTTATGAAAATTTTGCAATTTGAAATAGTCCCTGGTTTTTATTAGATCGTTAAGAATACGCAATTTTTGATGTCCATTAAAGATAAAAAGAGAGCCTTTGACATGCATTTGCTTTATCTTTGTCTTAATGACAAAGCCGGGTAAACAAGAAGTGTTTTCTATTAGCAACGCAGAGCAGTTTGAAGCAATGGCCTTACAGATATTTAAATATCAGGCGGGGTACTGTAAAATTTATCGCGACTTTATTAAAGGTTTAAAAATCAACCCGGAGCAAATATCCACCGTTGACGAAATACCATTTTTACCCATCAGTTTTTTTAAAAGCCACGCCGTAAAAAGCGACACAACACAAGCGGAAATAATTTTCTCCAGTTCGGGCACAACAGGTATGGTTACCAGCCAGCATTTTGTGACTGATGTAAGCTGGTACGAACAGAGCTTCAGAAAAGCGTTTGAATTGTTTTACGGCGATATTACGAGCTATACCGTATTGGCGCTGCTTCCATCCTATTTGGAAAGAGAAGGGTCATCGCTAATTTATATGGCTGCAGATCTGATAAAACAATCAGAAAATGCAGACAGTGGCTTTTATTTATATAATCATGAAGAACTTTACCAGCAGCTTGTTAAGCAAAAAGCTAACGGCAAACCCACGCTATTAATAGGTGTAACTTTTGCCTTGCTTGATTTTGTGGAGCAATATCAAATAAATTTCCCCGAACTGATAGTTATGGAAACCGGAGGTATGAAGGGTCGGCGTAAAGAAATGATACGCGAAGAGTTGCATAGCATTTTATGCAATGGTTTTGGGGTTGAAGCTATACATTCGGAGTACGGCATGACAGAATTGCTATCGCAAGCTTACTCAAAAGGCGAGGGCGTTTTTGCCTGTCCGCCCTGGATGCGTATAGTTATAAGAGATACTAATGACATTCCTCGCGTATGACCACGTGCTGGGTGCCGTCCACCGCAATCGGACACCGCCGCTCTGGGGTCCGTACGACGAGACCGTCCCTTTCACGAACCACTGGTGCTGTTCGGATACTTGGCTGCGCTGACCTCGCGCATCGAGCTGATGACGGGTGTGCTGGTGCTTCCCCAACGCCAAACAGCCCTCGTGGCCAAGCAAGCCGTGGAGATCGACGTTTTGTCCGAAGGACGACTTCGATTGTGGGTCGGGGCCGGTTGGAACCCAATCGAGTTCGAGGCCCTGGGCTCGCGACTTCGCGGATCGTGGAAAGCGGCTTACCGAGCAGATCGAGTTGCTACGCCGCCTGTGGGACCATCCGGTCGTTAGCGTAGACACCGCTCATCACCGCATCGACCGAGCCGGACTTGAGCCGCTGCCGCGCCGACGGATCCAGGTCTGGTGCGGAGGGAACTCCCATCGAGCATTGCAACGGGCAGCCGATCTCGCCGACGGCTTCATCCTCTCGTCGGTGACCATCGAGCAGGCGCACGAACAAGTGGCGGCGCTCCGACGGCTTCTCGTCGAACACGGTCGAGATGCCGACACGTTCCCCATCGATATGTCAATACCATCGTGCCGAGGTCTCGACTTCGTCCGCCGGGCGATCGATGCCGGCCGCGAGTCAATCTCGCGAGCGTCAGCCTCAACACGATGTCAGGCACATTCGAGTGGCGAGGATGGGACGCGGCGTTCCAGTTCACGGAGCCGGCACGACTATCGACGCCCTCGAACACTTCACCAGCGTGGCCCAGCGTTAAGGCACTGAGAGCTACCCGTCCTCGCGATCGGGAGTCAGCGCCAGTCGATGTACT